>NZ_FNPF01000014.1 GCF_900107235.1 Citreimonas salinaria | reverse complement strand
GGCAGGATCGGACTGTCGCCGTCGCTGCTGGGGGTGAACTCGACTGCCCGGATGTCCGAAGTGGCGGTATCCATCGCCAGGTGGACCTTGCGCCACTGGCGGCGACTTTGCGGCCCATGCTTGCGGGTCTGCCATTCGCCATCGCCGAGGAACTTGATGCCGGTGCTGTCCACGAGGAGGTTCAGGGGACCGTCGGCAAGGCGGTAAGGGAGCTGCACAACCAACGTCTTCTGTCTGCGGCACAGGGTGCTGAAGTCGGGGACGGACCAGTTCAACCCCGCCAGCCGCAGCAGGCTGGCCACCATGCCCGCGGTCTGCCGCAAGGGCAGCTTGAAAAGCACCTTGATCGAGAGGCAGAACTGGATCGCGGCATCGGAGAAGACGGGAGGGCGGCCGAGCCGACCTTCATGCGGCGCCAGCCAGGCCATTTCCTCTACCCAGATCAGCATCGAGCCGCGCTTGCGCAACGCGGCGTTATAGCTGGACCAGTTCGTCGTGCGGTAGCGGGCGGGAGGAGGCTTGCTCATGCGACCCGTCTAACCGCAGGGATTCGCGATGTGAATCGCCCGCAGTCAGAGTTACGCAACAACGCCGTGTGGAACGCATCCGGATGCAGTTCGTGCCGCTGAAGTTCTTCAGCGAGTTCGAGCACGATCGGGACTTAAACGCGCTTCGAGCCGGCTTTCTTCGGCGGCCAGTTCGATTACGCATGGCCGCCCCGCAGGACAATATTGCGCGGGGCAGACATCGACCGGCTCGCAAAATGCATAATCAATTGCTAAGCGTCCTGAGACGCGCCAAGGCCGTTCCGATTTTTTGAACCGGGTTCGGCTTTCCCAGTTCCCGTAACCTGAAAATCAGACCCAGAGGTGGGAAGATAAAAGGCGCGGCGAACGAGGAGCCGTGTGAGTTCCGCAGCCGCAAAGTCTGCGGGGGATCGGACTTCGAAACCACAAGCGATACTTCCGGTTTCATCGCGGGGAGGTGGTGCCGCTCGATGATGACCGGAACCATCCGGGCATAATACTTGCGTCGCAGGGCAGGCGGCGGCGCCATTTCCTGGGCCGTATCGACTGAGAGGCGATCGATCAGCGTGTGCAGTTGTTCCGCCGCCCGTCAAAGTGCACGCTGCGCAGGTGCCTTGCAATGCTGCACTTTTTTGTTTCAGCCGAGCGTTCGGACCGAGAAGCGCGTGATCTGCCGGAAAACCTGCCCGGGCTCCAAGGTGATGTCGGGAAAGCGGGCGTGGTTCGGAGCGTCCGGCCAGAACTGCGGCTCCAGCGCGATCCCGGCATTGGCCCCGTAGGCGGCGCCGGCGTGGGTTCGATGGTCACCCGAATCGATCAGCGCACCGTCATAGACCTGAAGCCCCGGCGCGTCCGTTTCGATCTCGAGCTGGAGCGGGCCTCGGGACAGCGTGGCGACGGGGCGCATCCCGGTCCCGCCGAGGCAGAAATTGTGGTCGAGCGCCACCTCAGGGTTCACCGGCGATCGTGGCGCGGTGAAGTCGAAGGGGCTGCCGGAGACGGGTTCCGGCGCCGAGGGTATCTTGTCGGCGTCGATCGGAAGATAGTGGGCGGCGGCGACCGTAAAGCGGTGATCCTCCAGGCCTGCTCGCGGGGCGAGGGTCCAGTAGCTGTGATGAGCCATGTTGCAGAAGGTCGTGGCATCGGTCCGGCCCTCGATCGTCAGCGCCAGTGCGCCGGTCTCGTCCAGCCGGTACTCGGCGGTCAGGTCGAGATTGCCTGGAAACCCGTCCAGCCCGTCCGGCAGCCGGATGGAGAAGGTGCAGCCGTGGTGATCGTGCCGCTTCAGCGACCAGTTGAGACAGCCCGACCCGTGACGCCCGCCGTGCAGCGTGGTGCGGCCATTCTCGTTCCGGTCAAAGTCCAGAACCCGCCCGTCCAATTCTGCGCGGCCGCCGGCGATGCGGTTCGCGACGCGCCCCACGATGGCGCCGAAATAGTGCAGCGGGCCCAGGTAGGCCTCGAAGTCCGGGCTGCCCAGCACCAGCGCGTGCGCAACGCCGGCGATACGGAAATCCTGCAGGCTGGCGCCCCACGTCATCAGCGCCGCGTGGGTGCCGCCGTTCTGGATCCGCGCCAGCAGCACTGGCGAGCCGTCGGGCGCCGTGCCGAAGTGCTCGGCGCGGCGGCCGGCAGGCGTGGCGTATGCGTCACTCATGGTCCACTCCTGCCGGCCGGCTCAGACGTAGCGCATCACCAGGTTTTCGAGGATCTCCTGCCGGCCCGACTTCGGCTGCGGCACGATCTGCTCGCGCTCGACCCGCGCGGCGATCTCGTCCAGCGAAGAGCCGAGCATCGCCTTCGCCTCGTCGCTCTCCCATCCGGCGTAGCGGGCAGTGCGTGCCGCTTCCAGCTTGCCCTCCTCGAGCATCTTCGCGGCGGCCTTCAACCCGCGGGCGCAGACATCCATGCCGCCGACATGCGCAAGGATCAGATCCTCGGCGTCCAGCGACTGACGGCGCAGCTTGGCGTCGAAATTGGTGCCGCCCGTCTCGAAGCCGCCCATCTTGAGCACCTCGTAATAGGCCAGCGCCACCTCGGGCACGTTGTTCGGGAACTGGTCGGTGTCCCAGCCGGACTGGTAGTCGTTGCGGTTCATGTCGATCGACCCGAGCATGCCCAGCGACGCCGCCATCGCAAGCTCGTGCTCGAAGCTGTGGCCGGCCAGGATCGCGTGCCCCTGTTCCAGGTTCAGCTTCACGTCCTTGTCGAGGCCGTAGCGCTGCAGGAAGCCTGCGACCGTGGCGACATCGTAGTCGTACTGGTGCTTGGTCGGCTCCTGCGGCTTCGGCTCGATCAGGATCGTGCCCTCGAACCCGATCTTGTGCTTGTAGTCCACGACCATCGAGAGCATCCGCGCCGCCTGGTCGGCCTCGCGCTTGAGGTCGGTGTTGAGCAGCGTCTCGTAACCTTCGCGCCCGCCCCACAGAACGTAGTTCTGACCACCCAGCTTGTGCGTCGCGTCCATGCAGCTCTTGATGGTCGCGGCGGCGAAGGCGAAGACGTCCGGGTCGGGATTGGTCGCGGCGCCGGCCATGTAGCGGCGGTGCGAGAACAGGTTCGCCGTGCCCCACAGCAGCCTGGTGCCGGTCTCTTCCATTTTCGGGCCGAAGTAGTCGGTGATCCGGTCGAGGTTGGCGGTGTTCTCGGCAAAGGTTTCGCCCTCCGGGCGCACGTCGACGTCATGGAAGCAGAAGAACGGCTGGCCGAGGATGCGAAACATCTCGAACGCCGCGTCGGCCTTCATCTTCGCGTGGTCCATGCTGTCGCCGAACCACGGCCTCTGGAAGGTCTGGCCGCCGAACGGATCGCCGCCCTCCCACGCGAAGGAATGCCAATAGGCGACGGAGAAGCGCAGATGCTCTTCCATCCGCTTGCCCATGACGATCTCGTCGGGATCGTAGTGGCGGTAGGCGAAATCGTTGTCGCTGTCGGGCCCCTCGTAGGCGATTTTCGGGATTCCGGCGAAGAAGTCGGTCATGTCAGTCCTCTGATCCTGTCGCGCGCCTCGACATAGCGGGCGTGACCCGCGGCGAAGGCGTCCTTGAGTTCGGGGTCGGGTTCGAAACTGCGGGCGACCCGCGGCTGGGTCGCCACTTCGGCCCCCTGTTCGGTCGCCGCCATCAGGCCCAGCCGGGCGGCACCAAAGGCCGCGCCGCGCTCTCCGCTGGCCGGCACCGAGACCGGCGTGTCGAGCGCTGTCGCGATCGCCTTGAGCCAGTAGTCGGATTGCGAGCCGCCGCCGACCGCCAGAAGCGAATCGATGCGGGTGCCGGTCGCCGCCAGCGCGTCGGCGCAATCGCGGATGGCGAAGGTGACGCCCTCGAGTACGGCGCGCGTGGCGGCGGTGCGGTCGGTGGCGTGTTCCAGCCCGGCGAATGCGCCACGGATCGCGGCGTCGTTGAGCGGCGTGCGTTCGCCCCCGAGATAGGGAAGGAACAGTCCGCGCCCCGGCGCCTGGAGCGCCCCGAGTTCGCCGGTCAGCGTCGAAGGGTCGGCGCCGACGAGACGGGCGAACCAGTTCAGCGAGTCGGTCGCAGAGAGGATTACGCCCATCTGATGCCAGCTGCCGGGCAGGGCGTGGCAGAAGGTGTGAACCGCGGTCGCCGGGGCAGGGCGGTAGCCATCGCTCGCGGCGAACAGGACGCCGGAGGTGCCGAGCGAAACGAAGGCCTGTCCCGCATGGACTACGCCGACGCCGATGGCCGAGGCGGCGTTGTCCCCGCCGCCGCCGGCGACGACGACGTCGTTCCCGAACCCCCACCGGCGCGCCAGTTCGGTGCGCAAGGTGCCGGAGACTTCCGATCCTTCCACGAGGCGCGGCATGTGACCGCGCGACATGCCGGTCACGGCAAGAAGGTCGTCCGACCAGTCCCGCGCGCCGGTATCCAGCCAGGATGTGCCGGCGGCGTCCGACATCTCGGCCACGTGTTCGCCGGTCAGCCAGAGCCGCAGGTAGTCCTTCGGCAAGAGGACCTTGGCGGTCCGCTCGAACAGGTCCGGCTCATGCGCCTTGACCCAGGCCAGCTTGGGCGCGGTGAAGCCGGGGAAGACGATGTTGCCGGTGATGTCCCGGAAACGCGGATCGGCGTCCAGCTGTGCTGCCTCGGCATGCGACCGCGTGTCGTTCCACAGGATGCAGGTGCGAAGCACCTCGTCGGCCCGGTCCAGAAGCGTCGCCCCGTGCATTTGCCCGGACAAGCCGATGCCGCGCACCTGCGAGAGGTCCACCTTGCCCGCAAGGCTATCGAGCACGGCCTCGGCCCCGGCGATCCAGTCCGACGGAGCCTGTTCGGACCAGCCGGAGTGCGGCCGCGAGACGTCGAGCGGGGCCGAGGCCTCCGCCAGCAGCGCCTGCTCGTCGTCTATGATGACGCCCTTCAGCGAGGACGTGCCAAGATCGAGGCCCAGATACATCAGGCGGCCTTGCCCGGGTTCTTGCCGAGAATGATCATTCCCAGAAGATCGTCCTCGGTCACGTCGGCCACGTTGACCGTGCCCACGAGTTCGCCGTTCTTCATCACGCTCGCACGGTCGCACATGCGCATGACCTGGTGGATGTCGTGATCGATCAGGAAGATACCCAACCCCTGCTTCTTGAGCTCCTGGATCAGCTCAGAGACCATCTCGGTCTCCTGCACGCCGAGCGCGGCGGTCGGTTCGTCCATGATCAGGATGCGGGCGTTGAAGTAGACGGCGCGGCTGATCGCGACGGATTGGCGCTGACCGCCCGAAAGTGACTTCACCGGGGCGGCGAACTTCCTGAAGTTGGGGTTGAGCCGCGACATGATCTTGCGCGTCTCGGCCTCCATCGTCGCGTCGTCGACGATGCCCATCCTGTTGGTCAGTTCGCGCCCGAGGAACAGGTTCGAGGCGGCGTCGAGATTGTCCGCCAGCGCGAGCGTCTGATAGATCGTCTCGATGTTGTAGTTCCGGGCATCGCGGGGGCTGCCGATGTCGGCCTTCTGCCCGTCGACCAGGATCTCGCCGGAATCGGCGCGATAGGCGCCGGACAGGATCTTGATCAGCGTCGACTTGCCGGCCCCGTTGTGGCCCAGCAGGCCGACGACCTCGCCGGGGTAGAGATTGATCGAGACGTCGTCCACGGCCCGGACGCCGCCGAAGGTCTTCGTGATGTTGCGCATCTCGACCAGCGGCGTGCCGCTGCGGTCGATCGCCGTGCTTTCGGTGCTCATCATTCGGCCCCCGTGCGCTTGCGATAGAAGATGTCCACCAGGACCGCGAGCACGAGGACGCTGCCGACGACGATGTTCTGCAGCGGCGCGTCCACGCCCACCATCGCCATGCCCGATTGCAGCGACTGCATGATCAGCGCGCCCAGGATGGCGCCGTAGATCGTGCCGATGCCGCCCGACAGCGCCGTGCCGCCGATCACCGCCGCTGCGATGACCCGAAGCTCGTCCAACGTGCCGATGTCGTTCGAGTGGAACGTCAGCCGGGCCGAGGCGACGAGTGCGGCCAGCGCGCAGAGCACGCCCATGATCGCGAAGACCTTGACGGTCAGCATCCGGGTGTTGATGCCCGACAGTTCGGCCGCGTCCGGATTTCCGCCGGTCGCGAAGATGTAGCGGCCCAGCCGCGTCTTCCGCGCCGTAACGGTCATGACGATCGCGACCACGGCGAGTAGCAGCACCGAATAGGGGATGCCGTAGCCTGCGGAATGGCCCTCGGGCATCGTCTCGCCGCGTGCCTCGAACATCCGTTCCAACCGCGCCGTCGGAATCTCGTAGGCGTTGAGAAGCGCAATGAAGCCGAGGATCATGGCGGTGATGATCAGCGCGACCAGGACTTCGGCCCAGAGCGGCTTGACGGGGAAGTCGTGGGCAAGCTTGTTGCGCCTTGCCTGCCACAGCGCGAACAGCGAGAAGGCAACCGCCACGATCCCGACGATCCAGGACCAGGTCTCGCCCAGCGTGCCGCCGATCCCGCCGAACAGAAGGAAATTCTCGTCGAGCGGCCCGATCGTCTGGCCGCTGGTCAGGTACCACGCCACGTTGCGCCACACGAGCAGCCCGCCCAATGTGACGATGAAGGCGGGAATGGCCAGGTAGCCGATCAGCATGCCGTGGAAGGCGCCGATCGCGGCCCCGCACACGATCCCGACCAGGATCGCAAGGGGCGCCGTCAGCGGGTGGTTCAGCCCGAGACCCAGCCATTCCGGCGCGACCATCGTCTGCGTCATCGCCATGAGGGCCGAACAGGTCGCCAGCAGCGAGCCGACCGACAGGTCGATGTGCCGGGTCACGATCACGAACACCATGCCGGTGGCCATGATCGCCACGCTCACGGTCTGGATCGTCAGGTTGAAGATATTCCGAGGCGTCAGGAAGCGACCGTCTGTGAAGACGTTGAACACCAGCGCGAGCACGATGAACGCGCCGATCATGCCGAGCAGGCGCGTGTCGAGTTCGAGCTGTTCGAAGAGGGAACGCTTGCGCGTGCCGGACTGGCTCTTGGCCGCGTCAGTCATAGGGATTGCCTTCCGGGGTGTCGGGGCGCGGCGAACGCCGGTTCGGCGGGGACCGGACTACCGGCCCCCGCCTGGGACGATGATCGCTCAGGCGATCAGTTGCAGGGTGCGGGTCCGCCCTCGACGCCCTGGCAGAGCGCCTCTTGCGAGATCCAGCCGGCGTCGACGACGACGTCGAGGTTGTCCTGCGTGATCGGGACCGGCTCGAGGAACTGCGCCCAGAGGGTCGTGCCGGCCGGCGATTCCCATTCCTCGGCGCCTTCGACCTCGGCGAGGCTGGCGCCACCGGCCAGTTCCACGGCGATCTCGCCGGCGCGGCGGCCGAGATCCCGGCTGTCCTTCCACACGGAAACGGTCTGGGTGCCCTGCGCCACGCGATTCAGGGCGGCGTGATCGGCGTCCTGGCCCGAGACCGGGATGCCATCCATGCCCTGCGCGGTCAGCGCGGCGACGACGCCGCCGGCCGTGCCGTCGTTCGAGGCGACGACGGCATCGACGTCGTTGGCCTGGGCCGTCAGGATCTGCTCCATGTTGCGCTGCGCGTTGGCGGGCAGCCAGCCGTCGGTATAGGCTTCGGCCACGATGGTGATGTCACCTGCTGCGATTGCCTCCTCGAGCACTTCGCCCTGGCCTTGGCGCAGGAAATCCGCGTTCGGATCGGTGGGCGAGCCCTTGATCATGACGTAGTTGCCGGTGGGCTGCTCCTCGAGCACCGCGCGGGCCTGCATGCGGCCGACCTCGATGTTGTCGAAGGTCAGGTAGAAGGCGCGCGGATCGTCGATCAGGCGATCGTAACCGACGACCGGAATGCCTTCGTCCGATGCGGCCTGCACCGCCGGCTGGATGGCGTCCGCGTCCTGCGCGAGGATGATCAACGCGTCGGCGCCCTGGGCGATCAGGCTCTCGACGTCCGAAAGTTGTTTCGCCGACGAGGACTGGGCGTCGGTCGAGATGTACTCGGCCCCGGCGGCCTCGAGCGCCTCGCGGATGGCGGCTTCGTCGGTCTTCCAGCGCTCTTCCTGGAAGTTGGACCAGCTGACGCCGACGGTCAGGTCATCCTGAGCCATCAGGGCCGTCGCAGAAACGCTCGTCGAAAGCGCGGCGAGCAGAAATGCCTTACGCATGAATAAATCCTCCCATTTGATTCCCGCCACGGCGGGCCCCCGGCCTCCTCGCCGGATACGGTGGCACGATGGCCAGAATTCGTTCGATTGTCAAAATTAATTTGACCCGCCGAGCGAGCGAAGAATAGGATTCATCCCAATTACTGCTATGAATGTCGCGCTCAAGGCATTCTCGGCGTCGTTCGCTAGGCGCGGCCGTGCTTTATAAGTTCACGACCTGAAGGAATCACGCAGTGGGCGCCGCGCCAGATATCGAGATCCACGAAAAGGACAGGCGGTCTCTCGGTTGCGGTCCGTTGACACTGCCCGCCGGGCCGGCCGGCCGGCCGCTGCGCCAGCAGGCGTTCGAACACATCCGGGCCAACGGTCTGATCAGCCGGGCCGACGTGGCCAAGGATCTGGGGGTGAGTCCCGGCTCCGTGACGGCCGTCGTGGCCGAACTGATCGATCTGGGAATGATCCAGGAGCATCCGCGCCCACGAAGGAGCGCCGACAGCGGGAGGGGCCGCCCGCCGGTCGCGCTCGGCGTCAGGCCGGGTGCCGGGGCGGTCGCAGGGCTGAAGCTGTCGGACCGGGCGCACAGCGCCGTCGTGATCGACGCCTCCGGTCGGCGGCTCGGCGAGGCGGTCATCGAGGCAGAGCCGGGGCGGCATCGGGTCGAGACGCTGATCGATGGCGCCGAGGCGGCTTTGAAGATGGCGCTGGAGCAGGCGGGGCTGGCCGCCACCGACCTCGCGGCGACCGGCCTGGGCCTGCCGGGAGTCGTCGCGCACGAGGCCGGCCGCGTCCTTTGGTCTCCGCTCATGCACGAACGCGACGTACCCTTCGCCGAGCAACTGGCCGACCGGATCGGCGGCCTGGTCTGTATCGATAACGATGCCAATCTGGTCACGCTGGCCGAACTCTGGTTCGGCGCGGGACGCCACATGTCGGACTTCGCCGTGGTCACGATCGAGCACGGCGTCGGGATGGGGCTGGTGCTCAATCACCGCCTGTTCCGGGGTGCGCAGGGGCTGGGAATGGAGCTTGGGCACACCAAGGTGCAGCCCGACGGCGCGCTGTGTCGGTGCGGTCAGCGAGGATGCCTGGAAGCCTACGTGGCCGATTACGCCCTGGTGCGCGAGGCCTCGACCGCCCTGAACTGGCCCGACGCCGGTCTGCGCTCGACGCCTGTGATCCTCGAATCCCTCTACGCCCACGCCAAGGCCGGGAACTCGGAAGCGCGCGCCATCTTCGGTCGGGCCGGGCGGTACCTGTCCATCGGGCTGGCGAATGTCGTGAACCTGTTCGATCCCGGCTTGATCCTGCTTTCGGGCGAACGGATGCAGTACGATTATCTCTACGCCGAGGAGGTGCTGGCCGAGATGACGGCCCTGACCCTCACCCACGGCCGAAATGACCCGAAGGTCGAGATCCACGCCTGGGGCGACCTGCTGTGGGCCCAAGGCGCCGCGGCGCTGGCGCTCGACATGGCAACCCCGATCCTGCTGAACGGGGGCGCGGTCCGATGAGCGGATCATGCGGCGGGCGAGGGCGGGCGCGCCACGAAGGAACCACGGGCCGGCGCGAACGGCGGCGTACCGGCCCTTTGGCCGCTGTCGTGCCGGTTGTCGCGATTGTGACGGCCTCCTGCGCCTCCGCCGCTCCGCGGTTCGAGGACGCGTCGGCGTCGCTGCCTTCGCCTCACGTTTATGCCGGCGGCTGGGAGCACTTCGTCGGCGGCGGGGTCGCGGTCCTCGACTGCAACGCTGATGCGCTGCCCGACCTGTTCGTGGCTGGGGGCGAGAACCGCGCCCGCCTGTTCGTCAATGTAACGACCGACGAACTCCGGTTCCGCGAGGCTGACGTTCCGGAACTGACCGGGGTGACCGGAGCCTATCCGCTGGATCTCGACGCCGACGGAATCCTCGACCTCGCGGTGCTTCGCGCCGGGCCGAACGTGATGCTGAAGGGTGACGGCGCTTGCGGTTTCGCCGACCGCGGCGATGCGCTGGGGATCGCCGCGGGCAATGCCTGGACGACGGCCTTCTCGGCCACGTGGGAGCCCGGCGCCGCGCTGCCGACCCTCGCCTTTGGAAACTACGTCGACCGGGACGATCCCGACGGGCCCTTCGGCACCTGCGATGCCAACGTCCTGATCCACCCGGCGGGCGCGCGCTTCGGTGCGCCCGAGGCGCTCGAACCGGGATTCTGCGCGCTGTCGATGCTGTTCTCGGACGGTGCGCGGGGGAGGACGGGCCTGCGGATTTCCAACGACCGCCACTACTACGTCCGCGGCGGGCACGAACAGATGTGGGACCTGGTCGAGCGCCGCTTCCTGACCGAGGGGGACGGCTGGCAGCGGGTCTCGCTGTGGGGCATGGGGATCGCCAGCCGCGACCTGACCGGCGACGGGCTGCCCGAGGTGATGCTGACCTCGATGGGCGACCAGCTTCTCCAGATCGCGCAGCCCGACGGCACCTACGCCGCGGCGCCGTACGAGATCGGCACCTACGCCCAGCGGCCCTTCGTCGGCGACGACGGACGGCCCTCGACCGGCTGGCACGCGCAGTTCGGGGACGTGGACAATGACGGCCGCGCCGATCTCTTCATCGCCAAGGGCAATGTCGACCAGATGCCCGGCCTCGCGATGGAGGATCCGAACAACCTGCTGATGCAGGGCGCCGACGGCCGATTCTCCGAGGCGGCGGACGTGGCCGGCGTGGCCAGCACGGCACGTGCGCGGGGCGCGGCCTTGGCGGACCTCGACCTCGACGGGCGTCTCGATCTCGTGGTGGTGAACCGGCGGGCGCCGATGGAGATCTGGCGCAACGTGACGGCGGACGCCGGGAACGCCGTCACAATCGAGCCGCGACAGCCCGGAGCGAACCATTTCGCCGTCGGCGCGTGGGTCGAGCTGCGGAAAGGCGACGAGGTCCAGCGGCAGGAGGTGACCGTAGGCGGCGGGCATGCCGGCGGTGTCGCGGGCCCGCTGCATTTCGGGATCGGGTCGGCCGGCACGGCGGAGATCCGCGTGATCTGGCCGAACGGGTCCGCCGCGCCCTGGTCCCCCGTCGCGGCCGGAGACTCCGTCATTGCCACGCGCAACGCCGAAGGCATCGGGATCGAGGCACGCTGACGCCTCAGGTGCGCGCCGGAAGGTGCCCGCTCCGCACCTACTTGTCGACCTTCAGGCCGCTCGGAACCGCGTCCGGAATGCCGAGGCGACCCGCCGCGGCGCCCTCGTCGGTCAGCGCCGCAAGAAAGGCCAGGATCGCGTCCATCTGCGTTCCGTCGAGCGGCGGGAAGGTCTCGGCCGCGGCGGCGATGGCAGCTCGCTCGGCCGGATCATCCAGCGCCCGCCAGTCCTCGACCTCCATGCGGGGCAGCACCGCGCGGCTGCGGTCGAACGCCGCCGCCTCGCCCCGTCCGTGGTCGGACAGGAAGCTGCGGAGGTCGGCATACGCGCCGGAATGCCCATAGGGCGCGGTCATCGTGACGTTGCGCAGGCTGGGCGTACGGAAGCGGTAGGCGTCCTCGGCCCGCCCCGTCACGCGCATCCGCCCGATATCCTGCGCATGATCCTCGAAGGCGGCGCGCTTGCCCGGGCCGAATTGCGGCACGCCCATGGCGTGGAACCCGTGGTCCGTCTGGAACGGCCCCGAGTGGCAGGTGATGCAGGCTGCCTCGCCGTAGAACAATGCCATGCCGTCCGCCGCCGCGCCGGTCAGAGGCGCCTCTTTGCGAAGGTGCCGGTCGAAGGGGCTGTCGTCGGCGCGCCATTCATGCGCCATGAACGCGGCGATGGCGTCCGAGATGTCGGTGAAGTGGATCGCGCGGCCGGCGGCGATCTCGGGGTCGACCCGTGCGAAGCGGTCGGTGTACTCCGGTATCGCCGCCACGCGCTCGGACAGGATCGCCCAGGCGCCGCCTTCCCCGGTGATCCGCCCCATGCGCGCGGCCTTCGAGACCTCGTTTTCGCTGTAGTGGCCGGCCATCTCGTCGTCGCTGAGCACGGGGAACATCGTCTGTGCAGACAGGACGCCGGAAAAGCCCTGCTCCATCTCGACCCCCATCGGCGTGCGCAGGCCGCTGGGCCGCGCGGGATCGGCCTCGATCCGCCCGTCGTGGAAGAGCACCGTGAACTCGTGCGCGCCGAGGTTCCACAGGCCCGGTGCGTTGCGCGGGATGCGCTCTTCGGGCGGGTTCGCCGGCTCGCCGATGCGGTCCGGCCCCACCCCGCTGCCCCCTTCGCCCATCCCGAGGCTCAGCCCGTCCGAGGTGCCGAAGCGCGGATGATGGCAGGTCCCGCACGAGATGTTGCGGTTGCCCGACAGGATCGGGTCCCAGAACAGAAGCCGGCCCAGTTCGGCCTGCTCGGGATCGACCTCGACGAAATCGGCATCGCCAACCGGGTCCGGCAACTCCGACCCGCCGCCGCGCGCCCCTGTCGCGGCGAGGCCCAGGGCGACCACGAAGATGGCCGTCCGCTTCATGCCGGCTGCTCATGGCTAATGAAGGCAAGGCCACGTCCGCACGAAGACCCCGCGGATCGCCGTCCGCTCAGCATGGTCTTGGCGATGCCGGGAATCGCAAGCCTGTTTGCCAATGCCTGTCCTCCGCCCCGCCGGTTTCAGCAGGCAGAGTCACCGCGGACCGGGTTCCTGTCAACGGGAGCGGCAGGCGAATGTCGTTGCTGTCGCGCATCCCGAAGCTGTCGGCAAGGCGCGGACCTTAAGCGGCGACACCATTCTGAAGAAGGTTCGGGCTTCACTGTGAAGCCTGCCGCCGATCGCCCGCGCATGAAAAACCCGCGGGGCAGGCGCCCCGCGGGTTCCACGCTGCAAGAATCTCAGTCCTGCAGGGACGCCATGAAGTCGTTCACCTCTTCAAGCGACAGGTACTCGACCTCTTCGATCCCGTCCTCGGTGAACTTCCAGATCACCGCCGGGGCCGACACGTCGCCGTACTCGTCGAAGCGCACGTTGCCGGTGGCGCCCTGGTACATCACGTTGCCGCCCTCGGCGAAGATCTCGGCAGCCTTGGCGAAGCCTTCGGCATCGGCCGTGACCGGCGTGCCCTCGGGATCGGTGACGCGCGGCACGGCGGCCGCGATCTCGGCGCCCGTGGCGTCTTCGCCGGCGGCTTCCATCGCCATCAGCGCGATCATCGTCGCGTCGTAGCTGTTGGCGAGGCCGGGCCCGTTCGGCGGGCTGTCGAAGCGCGCCTCGTAGGCGTCGACGAAGGCCGTGGCGCTGTCCGCGCGGGGCGAGGCGGTGTCGGTCCCCCAGGCATTCTCCAGGTACTGCATCCCGACGTTCTCGCGGAATTCCTCGGACTTGAGCGAGTTCGCGAGGATCATGTTCTGCGTGCCGCCCAGCGCCAGCCATTCGCGCGCCGTGGCCGTGCCCTCGTTGGGGTAGAGCGCCATGTAGACCGCGTCGGGCTGGCCCGACAGCGCGCTGGCCGCCTCGGCACGATAGCTGGGCTGGCCGTCGTTGATTGCAACCTGCGCCGTCACCTCGATCCCCATGGATTCGAGGTTCTGAGCCACCAGCTTGCCGATGTCCTGGCCCCAGTCGTCGTTCTTGTAGAACACGGCGACCTTCTTCCAGCCCTGGTCCTGCGCCACCTTGGCGCCCACGGCGGCCTGCACGCCGCTGGTGGCGAAGGTGCGGAACCACAGCCCGTTGGTCTTGCCCTCCTTGGCAAGCTCGGTCAGGGCGGTCGAGGACGTGCAGCACGACATCTGCATCACGCCCGCCGGCACCGTGACCGAGGTCAGGATCGGCAGCGACACGCCCGACGACACCGCGCCGATCAGCAGCTGCACCCCGTCGAGATCGACCAGCGCCTTGGCGGCGTCGACGCCGACCTTGGGATCGACCTGCGTGTCGCGCAGGATCATCTCGACCTGGCAGTCGTTCACGCCGCCGGCCTCGTTCACCTGGTCGACGACCCATTGCGCCGTCTCCGCGATCGGCCGGCCCCAGTCGACCGAGGTCGGCAGCACCGCGCCCACCTTGGTCGTGCAATCCTGCGCCGCGGCGCCAGTGGCGATTCCCGCCGCGCCCAAGGCGAGCGCCAGCGCCGCACCGGCGCGCCGCCTGGTCCTATTGTTCGTCATGTCAGTCTCCCTGTTTCGGTTGGTTTTTATCTTGTCATTCGGCGGCGGCGGGCACGGGGTGACGCCCCCGTTGCGACACCACCAGCCGTTCCGGAAACAGCCCCTGCGGTCGCCACAGAAGCATGCCCACGATCACCGATCCAATCAGAACATACTGGATCGATCCGGCATAGATCTGCGCCTCGACCGGGGCATATCGCGACAGCGCCCAGCCGCTGGCGGTCCACGCGCCCCAGATCAGGAAGGCGCCGAGGATCGCGCCGCGGTTGTTGCCCGCGCCGCCCACGATCAGCATGGCCCAGATCTGGAAGGTCAGGATCGGCAGCACGTCCTGCGGGCTGACGAAGGCGTAGAACGTCCCGTAGAGCCCGCCGGCCAGCCCCATGATGACCGAGCCCGTGACGAACGAGATCAGCCGCACGCGCGCGGGCGACTTGCCGAGCGATTGCGCCGCCTCCTCGTCCTCGCGGATGGCGCGCAGCAGGCGGCCGAAGGGCGACGCGACGAGGCGCTGCAGGAACGCGTAAGTCGCCACCAGCAGCACCACGACGAAGCCCAGGAAGACCGCGTTGTAGGCCAGCGGCGACGCGAACAGCTCCTGCAAGGGCCGGTCGAAACCGCGCAGGCCGCGCGCGCCGCCCGACAGCCATTCGGCATTGCGCATGACGTTCTCGAAGGTGACGGCGACGCCGAAGGTCGCGATGGCGAGGTAGTCGTGCCGCAGTTTCAGCGTCAGCCGCCCGACCAGCCACGCCAACAGCCCGGCCGCGGCCATGCCGCCCGCCAGCGCCACGGGGTAGGGCAGGGCGAAGCCGCCGATATGGCCTTCCTGCGGCGTCCCGCCCAGGATCAGCGTACCATAGGCGCCGGCGCCGAAGAACGCGGCCACGCCACCGTTGAACAGCCCGGTGTTGCCCCATTGCAGGTTCAGCCCCAGCACCGCGATCGACAGGATCGTCGCAACGGTGGTGAAGAACACCAGGTACGAGATCAGCCCGATCATGCGCGCGCCACTCCAAGCAGGCCGTGCGGGCGTAACGTCAGCACCGCCAGGATGATCAGGAACGGCATCGACGGCGCGTAGCCCGAGGGTAGCACAACCAGCGCCAGGTTCGCCGCCAGCCCCACCAGGAAACCGCCCAGCGCCGCGCCGTAGATCGAGCCGATCCCGCCAACGATCGTGGCGGCGAAGACCGGCATCAGCAGGTCGCGGCCGATCATCGGCGTGATCTGGTTGGTCAGCGCGTAGAACACGCCCGCCGCCGCCGCCAACGCCCCGCCGATGACCCAGACGGCGATCACGATGCGCCGCAGGTTGACGCCGGCCACCTGCGCAAGGCTCGCGTTCTCGGCGACCGCCCGCAGGGCATAGCCGAAGGTCGTGCGCGACAGCACCAGGTGCAGCACCACCATCAGCACCAGCGCTGCCGACAGGGTGAAGATCTGGTCCGGCCGGACGAGGATCAGGGGATCGGTGCTCAGCACCATGGCAAACGCGATGTCCGAGTTGTAGAGCGTCGTGCCCAGCCCGAAGGCCAGCCCGATCAGGTTGCGCACGATCAGCGCCACGCCGAAAGACGCGAAGACCATCGACAGCTCCTCGCCGCGTTCGCGGATGCGCTTGAACACCAGCTTGTCGATCAGCACCGCCGTGGCTGCGGTAACCGCCATGGACACCAGCACCGCCAGCGCCAGCGCGAAGGACATGGACAGCGGCCCGATCTTTGCCGTCAGCACCGGCGCCAGCGCGCCGAACAGCTTGTCGAAGACCAGCGCCACGTAGGCCCCGACCGACAGCAGTTCGGCATGGCTGAAGTTGGCGAAGCGCAGCATGTGCATGACCATGGTCAGCCCGATCGCCCCCAGCGCGTAGATCGCGCCCACCAGCACGCCGTCGACGAGATGCTGGATCATGCGTTCACCCTCTTGCGCCGGCCGCCAAGGTAGATGTCGGCCACGACGCGATCGCCCAGCAGATCGGCCGCCTTGCCGTCGACCTGGTTGCGCCCCTCGGCCAGGATATAGCAGTAATCCGACAGGCGCAGCGCCTGCGTCACGTTCTGCTCGACCAGCAGGATCGTCACGCCCGAGTCAGTCAACGCGCGCGCCATCTCCAGCACCTCCTCGGCCGCCTTGGGCGACAGCCCGGCCGAGGGTTCGTCCATCAGGATCAGCCGCGGCTCGGACGCCAGCGCGTTGGCGACCGCCAGGAACTGCCGCTGCCCGCCCGACAGCGAGCCGGCCTTGTCGTCCAGCTTGTCCTTCAGCGCGGGGAATTGCGTCATCAGCCGGTCGAAGATCGCCTCGCGCCGCGCGCCCGCCCGGCGCAGCGCCAGGGTCAGGTTCTCGCGGATGGTCAGCGTGCGGAAGATGTTGTCGTTCTGCGGCACGTAGGCGACGCCCTCGGTCGACAGCCGGTCGGGGCGGATGTTGGTGATCTCGCGCCCGTTCAGCGCGATCGCACCCGCGCTCACCGGCACCAGCCCGGCGATCGCCTTGATCAGCGTCGACTTGCCCGCGCCGTTCGGCCCGATGATCGCGGTGATCGTGGCCTTGTGCGCAACCAGGTCCACGCCGTGCAGGATCGGCAGGTCGCGCACGTAGCCGGCGGTCACGCCCGCGCAGGACAGCACCGGTTCAGGCATCGGCCATCGTCCCCAGGTAGGCCTCGAGCAGGACCGGGTTCGCCTGCGCCTCGGCCGCCGTGCCCTCGAACACCACGCGCCCCTCGGCCAGCGCGATGATCGGGTCGCAGTGGCGCATGATGAAATCCATGTCGTGCTCGATGATGACGAAGGTCTTGCCCTGCCGGTTCAGCTCTTCGATCTTCTCGATCAGGGTGCCCGCCAGCGTGGGGTTCACCCCCGCCGCGGGTTCGTCCAGCAGGATGATCTCCGGATCGCCCATCAGCACGCGCGCCAACTCCAGCAGCTTCATCTGCCCGCCCGAGATCTTGCCCGCCGGGTGATCGGCCAGCGGCGCCAGCGTCACGAAATCCAGCACCTCGAG
Organism: Citreimonas salinaria; assembly: GCF_900107235.1. Lineage (GTDB taxonomy): Bacteria > Pseudomonadota > Alphaproteobacteria > Rhodobacterales > Rhodobacteraceae > Citreimonas > Citreimonas salinaria. The sequence continues at coordinate 91,880 of NZ_FNPF01000014.1, read as the reverse complement.
CGCGCGGTCGCGGATGCGCCTCTCGTCGTCGCGCATCGCGCCGGGGCGCAGGAACGGGCCCCAAAGCCGTTCGCCCGTCTGCCGCAGCGGCGCGAGCATCACGTTCTCCAGCACCGACATCCGCGCGAAGGGGCGGGGGATCTGGAACGTCCGGCCGAGGCCGCGTCCGAACAGCCGGTCCGGCGACAGGCCGGTCACGTCCGCCCCGCCCAGCATGACCGTCCCGGAATCCGCCGCCAGCGTGCCGGTCAACAGGTTGAACAGCGTCGACTTGCCCGCGCCGTTGGGGCCGATCAGCCCGGTGATCGTGCCGCGACGGACCGCGATCGACACATCGTCGACCGCCTTCATCGGGCCGAAGCTGCGCGCCAGGCCGCGTGTCTGCAGCAGCACGTCGCTCATGTCGCGGTGCCCAGGACGGCGTCGTTCGGGTTGGTGTTGAGGTTGTACTTCATGATCCGGCCGTGGCGGCTGGTGCGGTCGCCCTCCAGCCCGAAGACGGGCCCGTTCGGCCCGGCCGCACGCGCGATCACCGCGCCGATCTCGGCGTGGTCGGCCTCGGTCAGCTTCGCGTCGAAGACCTGCAGCGTCTTGGGCAGATGGCGGGCGTAACGCGCGCCGACGATGGCGGCGGCGACCTGCGGCTGGTCCAGCACCCAGGCGGTGGCGACCGAGGACACCGACACGCCGTGCCGGTCGCCCACCGCCTTCAGCGTCTGCAACAACTCCTGGAACAGCTCCCACGGGCCGAACTCGTCGATGATCAGCCGGTATTTCACGAGGCTGCGGTTCTCGAACGCGAAGCCGGGATCGGCGTTGCCCAGCCAGGTCTCGGTCAGGAAGCCGCCCGCCAGCGTGCCGTAGCACAGCAGTCGCAGGTCGTGCGCCGCCGCCCAGTCGGTCAGCCCCAGCGCCGGCCGGCGGTCGAGCACGGAATACTGGACCTGCGTCGACACCAGGTCGATGCCCGCCTCGACGAACGGCTTCGTGTCGGCGGCGTCCCAGTTGGTCACGCCGAGGTTTCCGATCTTGCCCTTCTGCTGGCAGTCCTTCAGCACCTGCATCGCCGCGACAGGATCGCCAAGCGTCAGGTCCCACCAGTAGAACTGCACCAGGTCCAGTTTTTCCACCCGCAGACGCTTCAGCGAGCGGTCGACGATCGCCTCGACCTCGTCCGCGCGCAGGTCGGGCAGGCGGGACAGGTCGGGCACCAGCTTGGTGTGCACGACGACACGATCCGCCGCCTCGGCCCCGCGACGCGCCCGCAGGTCGGCGATGAAGTCGCCGATCATCTCCTCGACGCCGGTATAGATGTCGGCGCAGTCGAAGGTGGTGATGCCGGCGTCGACGAACGCCTCCATGTCCGCGATCGCCTCGGCCCGGTCGACCGCGCCGTGATCGCCGGCCAGTTGCCAGCCCCCGCGGATCACGCGGCTGATCGTGTGGCCGGGGCGCAGGTCGGTGGTCTCGACGCTCATGCGGTGCTGTCCTTCCAGTAGGGGGTGGTGCGGCTTTCGGGCAGGCCCGTGGTCTCGGCATGGCAGAACCGGCGCTTGCCCTCGCGCACGATGCGGAAGCGCCCGCCGCAATGCGGGTCGGGGCAGGCGATCTCGGCGTCGGTGCTCATCCAGTCGTTCGCGTCGGTCATACGCTGCTTCGCGGGCAGCAGCGGCAGGATCGCCGCCAGCGCGTAGGCCGAGACCTTCTGCCCGGCCTCGAACACCAGGTTCTCGCCCAGCATGCGAAAGAACTCGCCCTCGACATGCCGGCAGACGGGCGTGCGACCGTCCAGCACGGTTTCGATCCGCAGATCGTATAGCCAGAACCCGTCATCCTTTGCCGTCATCGCGAAACCTTTGATCTGTGATATTTGATGTTGTGTAAAACCGGCCCGACGTGTCAAACTTTTTCTCGAACGGTCCGCACGGCGGCCGCGGAGATGCCCATGAACCAGCCACGGCTTGCCCGGATCGACCAGTCGAAGCTGCGCGAAACGGTCTACGACGCGCTCAAGGGCGCCTTCACGCGGGGCGAATTCGCGCCGGGTGACGTGCTCAGCCTGCGTGACCTGGCCGACCAACTGGGCTGCTCGATGACGCCGGTGCGCGAGGCCGTGCGCCGGCTGGTGGCCGAGGGCGCGCTGATCGACACGCCGTCGCGCACGCTGATGGTGCCGCCCTTCGACGCGCGCCGCATTTCCGACCTCAAGGCCGCGCGCCTGGCGCTTGAATCGCTGACGCTGCGAGCGGCGATGGACCGGGCCGGTGCCGACGACTTCGCCCGGCTGGACGCGCTTCTGCGCGAGGCCGAGACCAGCGCCCTCCGCCCCGACCTGGAACGCAACTACGCCTTCCACTTCGCGCTCTATTCCCTGTCCGCCTCGCCCGTCCTGCTGCCGCTGATCGAGGCGCTGTGGATGCAGTACGGCGCCTACCTCAACCTCGTGATCCGCGAAGAGCAGGCCCTGCAGTTGGAAGAACACCGCCACCACCACGAGATCGTCGCCGCCATGAAGGCCGGCGACGCCGACGCGGCCGTGGCCGCGCTGACCCGCGACATCGAGCGCAGCTTCGCTCTCCTGTCCCACCGCATCGAAGAGGCCGCCCGCCATGCTTGACACGCCCCGCCCCGCCCGCACCCGGCTGGGCTCGCTCGACATCGCGCAGACGCTGGTCGGCCTGTGGCAGGTCGCCGACATGGAGAAGGACGGCGAGACGCTGGACCCGGACAAGGCTGCCGACGACCTCGCCGCCTACGCCCGCGTGGGCTTCGACACGTTCGACATGGCCGACCATTACGGCAGCGCCGAGATCATCGCCGGCCGCATGCTGGCGCGCCCGTCGGACCGCCGCCCGCTGGCCTTCACCAAGTGGTGTCCCAAGCCCGGCCCGATGACCCCCGAGGTCGTGCGCGCCGGCGTGCAGGAGCGGCTCGACCGTCTCGGCGTGGACCGCGTGGACCTGCTGCAATTCCACTGGTGGAGCTTCCAGCACCCAGCATGGCTCGACGCGCTGCACGAACTGGCCGAGCTGCGCGAACAGGGCCTGGTCGCCGAGATCGGCGTGACCAACTTCGACGCCGACCACTTGCGTGTGGCACTGAAGGACGGCGTGCCGCTGGTCAGCAACCAGGTGTCCTTCTCGCTGGTCGACCGCCGCGCGGCGGGCGCGCTGTCCGCCCTGTCGCGTGAGACGGGGGTGAAGTTGTTCGCCTACGGCACGCTCTGCGGCGGCTTCCTGTCCGACAAGTGGGTCGGCGCGCCGGACCCGGCGGCCATCGGCGACTGGTCGAAGATGAAGTACCGCCGCTTCATCGAAACGATCGGCGGCTGGGACGCGTTCCAGGCCATCCTGCACGCGGCCAAGGGCATCGCCGACAAGCACGGCGTGTCGGTGTCGAACGTGGCGACCCGCTGGGTTCTGGACCACGACGCCGTCGCCGCCACGATCATCGGCGCGCGGCTGGGCGAGGCCGAGCATATGGCCGACAACGCGCGGCTGTTCACGCTAAGCCTCGAGGCGGACGACCGCGCCACGCTGGACGTGGCCTTCGCGCAGACTAAGATGGTCCCCGGCGATTGCGGCGACGAGTACCGCAAGCCGCCGTTCCTGACCGCCTCGGGCGATCTCTCGCACCACCTCGACGCGATTCCCCGCGCGCACGAGGCCGAGCCCGCCGCTCGCCCAGGCGCGACCCGCGTCCTGACGGGATCGGAGTGGGAGGACATCGCCGGCTACGCCCGCGCCCAACGGGTGGGCGAGCGGGTCTTCGTCTCGGGCACCACCGCCACCGCCGGCGCGGCGCGCGTGGTCGCGCCCGACGATGCCGGCGCGCAGACGACCTACGTGCTCGACAAGATCCTCGCCGCGCTGTCGGCCCTCGGCGCGCGCCCCGAGGACGTGGGGCGCACGCGCATCTACATCACCGACGAGGCCGACGTCGAAGCGATCTCGCGCGCGCATGGCCGCGTCTTCGGCGCCATCAAGCCGGCCAACACGCTGGTCGTCGTGGCGGGCCTGATCGGCGGCTACAAGGTCGAGATCGAGGCCGAGGCGGTGATCGGAGACGCGGCATGACCGACGCATACGACCCAGGAACCGAAGGCGCGCAGATGACCTTCGACCGGGACATGAGCTATGGCGACTATCTCGGCCTCGACAAGATTCTGAGCGCGCAGGCGCCGCTGTCGGACGCCCATGACGAGATGCTGTTCATCGTCCAGCACCAGACGTCCGAGCTGTGGATGAAGCTGGCCCTGCACGAGGTCGGCGCCGCGCGCGACGCCCTTGCCCGGCGCGATTTTCAGCCCGCGTTCAAGATCCTGTCGCGCGTCGCGCGCATCTTCGAGCAACTCAATTCCGCGTGGGACGTGCTGCGCACGATGACGCCAAGCGACTACACGACCTTCCGCGAGGCGCTGGGCAAGTCCTCGGGCTTCCAGTCGCACCAGTACCGGCTGATCGAATTCGCGCTGGGCAACCGCAATCCGAACATGATGCGCGTGCACGACCACCGCCCCGAGACGCACGCCCTGCTGACCCGCGAACTCGACCGCCCGTCGCTCTACCACGTGGCACTCGACCGGCTGGCCGAGGACACCGGCGCGACCTTCCCCGAGGGCTTCCGCCGCCTGCGCGCGCCGCATTCCCACGTGTCCGAGATCGAGGCCGCCTGGCACGTCGTCTACAGCGACACCGCCCGGCACTGGACGCTCTACGAACTGGCCGAGAAGCTGGTCGACCTCGAGGATTACTTCCGCCGCTGGCGGTTCAACCACGTCACCACCGTGGAACGCGTCATCGGCTTCAAGCGCGGCACCGGCGGCACCAGCGGCGTGCAGTACCTGCGCAAGATGCTCGACGTCGAGCTGTTCCCCGAGCTCTGGTCGGTGCGCGGCGGGCTCTGACGGCGGCCGCGCCGACGGGCGCCCGGCGCGCCCATGCCGGGACCGGCACGGGCGCGCCGATGCGGATCACTGTTCCGGAAACGGCTTCGCGGCGTCGATGGGGGGGCGTCGCGCGGCATCGGCCGTGCGGGTCGTCTCGGGGGCGAGCGCGGCCAGCGCCTCGTGGTGCGACAGGAACACCTGGCCGGTGAGATGCGACAGGAACTCGGTGCGCGCGAGGCGGTCCATGACCGGGCCCTTCACCTCGGACAGGTGCAGGGCGATCTGCTGGTCCGAAAGGCGGTGCATGATCAGTTCGAGGCTCTCCATCGCGCTCGAGTCGATGCCGTTCACCGCGGCGCAGTTGAGGATCACGTGCCGGACGCGGGGATGCCGCGCGACCGCCTCCTGCACCACGCCCTCGATCGCGCGCGCATTGCCGAAGTACAGGCTTTCGTCGATGCGCAGGCTCAGCACCTCGGGCGCGCGGATCACGTCGTGACGGCGGATGTTGCGGTAATGCGCGGTGCCGGGCACCTGGCCCAGGACCGCCACGTGCGGACGCGACGTGCGCCACAGCAGCAACAGCACCGAGATCGCGATGCCCGACAAGATGCCCGCCTCGACGCCGGCGCCCAGCGTGACGAGGATCGTGACGGCAAGCGCGGTGAAATCGTGCCGGGAATAGCGCCACGTGCGGGGCAGCGCGCCCAGATCCACGAGGCTCAGCACCGCCACGATGATGGTCGCGGCCAGAACCGCGGTCGGCAGGAAGTACAGCAGCGGCGTCAGGAACACCGAGGCCAGCGCGATCCCGATCGCGGTGTAGGCCCCGGCGGCGGGCGTCTGCGCGCCCGCGTCGAAATTGACGACCGACCGGGCGAAGCCGCCGGTGACGGGATACCCGCCCGAGAAGGCCGCCGCCAGGTTCGCGGCGCCCAGGCCGATCAGCTCCTGGTCGGGCTGGATCGACTGGCGCCGCTTGGCCGCCAGCGTCTGCGCGACCGAGACGGATTCGACGAAGCCGATGACCGAGATCATGAACGCCGCCGGCAGCAGCGTCACCCACAGGCCCGGGTCGACGTCGGGCACGCTGAAGGGCGGCAAGCCCTGCGGCACCTCGCCCACGACCGAGACCCCGGCCGCGGTGAGATCGAGCAGCACCACGGCAAGGATCGAGACGATCACCGCCAGCACCGGGCCGGTGCGCGCCAGCAGTGCCGCCGCGCCGGGACGCAGGCCCAGCCGCGCCAGCGTCGGCCGAAGCTGCGTGCGCGACCAGAACAGGAAGGTGGTCGCCGCCGCGCCCACGATCAGCGTCGGCAGGTTCACCTGCGGCAGGGACGTCCACAACGAGTCCAGCAGCTCCACCATGTCGTGCCCTCCGGCACGCACGCCGAGGATGTGCTGAAGCTGGCTCGTCGCGATGAGGATGCCCGACGCGGTGATGAAGCCGGAGATGACCGGATGCGACAGCAGGTTCGCGACGAAACCCAGCCGGAAGACGCCCATCACGACCAGCATCAGCCCCGACAGCAGCGCCAGTGCAAGGGCCGCGGCGATATAGTCTGCGCTGCCCGGTTCGGCCACCGCCCCGGCCGCCGTTGCCGTAGCAGCGAGACGACGGCCACCGGCCCCACGGCAAGCGTGCGGCTCGTGCCGAAGATGGCGTAGGCGACCAGCGGAAGGATCGAAGCGTAAAGCCCCACCACCGGCGGCAAGCCCGCAAGCATGGCATAGGCCAGCGATTGCGGAATCAGCATGATCGTGACGATCGCCGCGGCAAGGCCGTCGCCGGTCAGATCCTGCCGGTCATAGCGGCGTCCCCAGTCGAGGATCGGAAAGTAACGGGACAACGACATGATGTCTGGCCTTCAAGGCTGGTGGATCGGGAAAGGCTGGCGGCGCGCCGTTCGCCGGCGCGCCGCTTGCGGAAAATCCGCGGTTCAGAAGCGGTCGACCGGCAGCTTCAGGTAGTGCCGGCCGTCGCTTTCGGCCTCGGGCAGGCGCCCGCCGCGCAGGTTGACTTGCAGCGCGGCAAGGATGCGGTCGGGCAGCGGCAGCGTCTCGTCGCGGGCCTCGCGCCGCTCGATCCAGTCCTCGCGCCGGGTGCCGTCCTTCACGTGGGCGTTGTGCGCCTTGTGCTCGGCCACGGTCGCCTCCCATTCCGGCTCGTCCCGGTCGGGTGCTCCGTAATCGTGCCCGACGAACAGTCGCGTGTCGCCCGGCAGCGCCAGGATCGCCTGGATCGTCTCCCACAGCTGGGACGCGTCGCCGCCCGGGAAGTCCGCGCGCGAGGTGCCCACGTCGGGCTGCATCAGCGTGTCGTGCGTGAAGGCCGCGTCGCCGCAGACATAGGTGATCGACCCCAGCGTGTGTCCCGGCGACAGCATCACCGTCACGTCCAGCTCCCCGATCTTGAACACCTCGCCCTCAGCGAACAGCCGGTCGAAATCGCGATCCGGATCGAAGGTGTGCGGCAGGTGGTAGATATCGCTCCAGATGGCGGCGATGTCGCGCACCTTCTCGCCGATCGCGTTCGGGGCGCCGGTGCGCTCCTTCAGATGCGCCGAGGCCATCACGTGGTCGGCATGCGGGTGGGTGTCGAGGACCCATTCGACCGTCAGGCCGTTCTCGCGCACCAGGTCGAGCACCTGGTCCATGCTGCCGGTCGAGAAGCGGTAGTGCTTCGGATCGAAGTTCCACGCCACGTCGATCAGCGCCGCCTTCTTCGTGGCCGGATCGGCGCAGATGTACTGGATCGACCCGGTGTCGGGCTCGTAGATGCCCCAGACATCGGGGCTGCCTGCCCCGCGCGAGGGGGAATGGCGGACAACGCGTTCATCAAGCTTGCTCATCAGAAAGCTCCTTTGGGATTGAGGATGGAAAGGGATTTGCCGTGCGCGCCCAGCCAGAGACCAAGCAGAAGCATCGGCAGGAATACGAGTGTCCCGGGCGCCAGCAGCGGCAGCGCCGTCCAGGCCGGACCGGGGCAGAAGCCGCCGATCCCCCAGCCGACGCCGAACAGCGCCGCGCCCACGACCAGGGGCCGGTCGATCCGGGTGCTGGTCGGCAGTTCGAAGCCGCCGCCCATGGCCGGGGCCGTCCGGCGCCAGACCAGGCGATAGCCGATATACGCCGTGACGGTCGCGCCGCCCATGACGAAGGCCAGGCTGGGGTCCCAGCTGCCGGCGAGATCGAGGAAGTTCAGCACCTTGGCCGGGTTCGCCATGCCCGAAACGACCAGTCCCAGGCCGAAGACGAGACCGGACAGAAAGCCTAGAAACGTGCGCATCAGAAACCTCCCGCGACGTGCCGAAGAACGAAGACCGTGACGATGGCGGCGGCCATGAAGGTGCCGACGGCCACGAACGACCGGCGCGACAGCCGGGCCATGCCGCAGACCCCGTGCCCCGAGGTGCAGCCCGAGCCAAGCCCGGTCCCCAGACCCACCAGCAGGCCGGCGATCGCCATTCCCGGCAGGTTGTTCGGCACGCTCTGCTGCACCGTGCCACCCGCGAGAAGAACCGCCAGCGGTGCCGCGATCATCCCGAGGATGAAGGCGAGCCGCCAGTCGCGGTCCTGCGGCGCGGCGCCCATCGGGACGATCGCGCCCAGGACGCCGTTGGTGATGCCGGCGATCCCCGCGATGCGCCCGAACAGCGCCATCACCATCACTGCGCTCAAGCCGATCAGGATGCCACCGCCAAGCGACAGCCACGGCGTGAATTCCGTTGGAGTGATCGGACCCATGTGTCCTCCTTGATATTATGCCCGGGGCGCTTGCCTCGGCTGCTTCGATGGACTACATATTAGCAATCACTGTATCAGTCAAGGCTAATATAATGAAAAAAGCAGCCGACCTGCCGATCTCGGAACTGGAGAACCGCGCCGACCACGTCGCCGCGCGCCTCGCCCTGGTGGCCAACGCCAAGCGCCTGCTGATCCTGTGCGAACTGGCCAAGGGCGAGCGCTCGGTCCGGTCGTTGCAGGACGCCGTCGGCCTGAGCCAGTCGGCGCTCAGCCAGCACCTCGCGCGCCTGCGCGAGGCCGAGATGGTCGCCACGCGCCGCGAGGCGCAGACGATCTTCTACCGCATCTCCGACCCCGAAACGGAAACGCTGATGGCCGCCCTCTACGAGGCGTTCTGCAAGGTGAGCTGACCACCAGGCGCGGCTCGCCGCGACGAAAGCGGAACAATCGTGCCGGGCACGGCCTTTCCCTTCTGCATCGACCATCGCGACGCGTGATCCGGGGCCGGGGCCGGACGCCACAGGCGCCGCCTCGTCCGGCGCCCGGACATGGGGATGGACGGACGCAACGGACCGGAGGCCGACAATGAGACACGATTCTGGACGACACCGGGGCGACCGCCTCGGCCTGCTGGCGGCGGCGACCGTCGGCGTGGTGGGGCTCGCCTTTCTCTACCAGCAGCAGACGCGCAACAGCGTGCCCCAGCGGCGCGGGGACAGCGCGCCGGGCCGCGCCGCGCGCCGCGCGCGGTTCGGCCGGTACGCCGTGGTGGGCCGCACCGTGACCATCGCCAGGCCCCGCAGCGAGATCTACGCCTTCTGGCGCGACTTCTCGAACCTGTCCAGCTTCATGGAGAACGTGCGCCGGGTCGAGGAGACGGGCGAGGTCACGCACTGGACCATCGCCGGCCCGATGGGCCGCGACGTGCATGTCGAAAGCCGCATCGTCGCCGACCGCCCGGACAGCGAGATCGCCTGGCGGTCGACCGGGAACTCGGAAATCGACACCGAGGGCAAGATCATGTTCCGCGACGCCCCCGGCGACCGCGGCACCGAGGTCGAGGCGATCATTGCCTACGTCCCCCCGATGGGCGAGCTTGGCCGCTGGGTCGCCAAGGCCTTCCAGACCGAACCGCACCTGCAGGGCCGCCGCGACCTCAAGCGGCTCAAGATGCTGATGGAGACCGGCGAGATCGCCACCTCCGCCCTTCGCAAAACCCCTTCCTGAGGAGACAGGCCATGCGCGCACTGACCTGGCACGGCAAGCACGACGTCCGCGTCGACACCGTCCCCGACCCCGAGATCATCAATCCCCGCGACGCCATCCTCGAAGTGACGTCCACGGCAATCTGCGGCTCCGACCTGCACCTCTACGACGGGGTCATTCCCGGCATGATGTCCGGCGACATCATCGGCCACGAATTCATGGGCCGGGTGGTCGAGACCGGGCCGAAAAGCACGCTGCAGAAGGGCCAGCGCGTCGTGGTGCCCTTCACCATCTCCTGCGGCTCGTGCTTCTTCTGCCAGAAGACGCTCTATTCCGCGTGCGACAACTCGAACCCCGTCGCCAACCAGGACGTCAGCGAGAACCTCTACGGCCACGCCATGTCCGGCCTGTTCGGCTATTCGCACCTGACCGGCGGCTATCCCGGCGGGCAGGCCGAATACGTGCGCGTGCCGTTCTCGGACATCGGCCCCATCGTCATCCCCGAGGGCATGGAGGATGACGACGTGCTGTTCCTGTCCGACATCCTGCCCACCGGCTGGATGGCCGCCGAGAACGCCGAGATCGAGGAGGGCGATACCGTGGCCGTCTGGGGCTGCGGTCCCGTGGGTCTGTTCGCCATCCAGTCGGCGCTGCTGATGGGCGCCGCCCGCGTCATCGCGATCGACGAATTCCCGAACCGGCTCGACCTGGCGCGCAAGCTGGGCGCCGAGGTCATCGACTTCAAGCAGACCCGCGTGCTCGACGCGCTGATGGATATGTCCGGCGGCCTCGGCCCCGACGCGGTGATCGACGCGGTGGGCATGGAAGCGCACGGCTTCGCGCCCGACACGATCCTGGACAACATCAAGCAGAACGTCGGCTTCGGCGCCGACAGCGCGCATGCCCTGCGCGAGGCGCTGATGGCGGTGCGCAAGGGCGGCCGCGTCTCGATCCCCGGCGTCTATGGCGGCTTCGTCGACAAATTCCCGCTGGGCGCGCTGATGGAGAAGGGCCTGAAGGTCAAGACCGGCCAGACCCACGTCCAGCGCTACACCGATGAATTGCTGCGCCGCATCGGCGAGGGCGAGATCGACACGACCTTCCTGATCTCGCACCGCCTGCCGCTGGAGGAGGCGCCCACCGGCTACAAGAACTTCCGCTACAACCAGAACGACTGGACCAAGGTCGTCCTGAAGCCCGGAATGACCAGCGCCTAGACGTCGGCACGACCATCGGACTCCGGTGCCGGATGCGGCACCTTCGGCAGGCCCGGCGCCGGGCCTGCCGTTTTTCGTCCGCTCCAGCTCCGGCGCGGATCGCGTAGCCCCGCGCTTCGCCGCCTTCGTGGTCGCTGGGCAGCTCCGCACGCGCCGCCCGGACGCCGGCCGCGACGCGCCACGCGGCCCCGAAAGAGGCCCGAACGTTAAGACTTCCTGAATCCGTCTCTGTAACCCGTTGATTTCCCGTGCGCGTCCGGCTGTCCCACCGTGGGACATCCCCGCGCCGCCAAAATCCCTTGCGCCCGCTTTCGCACCTTCGTCATACAGGTCCTTCAACGTCCCTCCTGCCCACGGTCCCTCCCGCGGCCCGGCAGAAAAGGAGCCTGCATGCCGCCACCAGCCGACACCACGCGCGACGCCTCGCTGTCCGAAGCCGCCGGTGTCTGGGGGCGCATCGGCGTGCTCTCCTTCGGCGGCCCGGCGGCCCAGATCGCCCTGATGCACCGGATGGTCGTCGACGAGCGCCCCTGGCTCTCCGAGCGCCAGTTCCTGGACGCGCTCTCGTTCTGCATGGTCCTGCCAGGCCCCGAGGCGATGCAGCTGGCCACCTACGCCGGCTGGCGGATGCACGGCGTCCGCGGCGGCCTGATCGCGGGCGGGCTGTTCGTGCTGCCGGGGGCGGTGCTGATCGCCTTCCTCGCCGCGCTCTACGTCCGCTTCGGCGAGTTGGCGATCACCCAGGCGCTGTTTCTCGGCGTCAAGGCCGCGGTCCTCGTGATCGTGGTCGAGGCGCTGACCCGCGTCGCCCGCCGCGCCCTCGTCGGTGCCGAGCCGCTGGCGATCGCGGCGCTGGCTTTCGTCGCGCTGTTCTTCTTCGACATCCCCTATCCGGCGGTGGTGGCGGCCGCGGCACTGTGGGGCGCGCTGCGCCTGCGCGAGGCAGCGCCCGAGCAGACCCGCCGGCGGACCACCACGGTCGGGCGCCAAGTGACCGCGACGCTCAGGACCGCCGCGCTGTGGCTTACGATCTGGATCGTGCCGCTGATCGCCGTGGGCCTTCTCGCGCCGCCGATCTTCGGAGACATCGCACGCTTCTTCTCGGTCCTGGCCACGGTGACCTTCGGCGGCGCCTACGCGGTGCTGGCCTACATGACGCAAGAGGCGGTGGCGACGCAGGGCTGGCTCTCCACCGGCGAGATGCTGGACGCGCTGGGTCTGGCGGAAACCACGCCCGGCCCGCTGATCCTTGTGACCGAGTTCGTGGGCTTCCTCGCAGGCCACAACGCCGCGCCCGAGGGCCGGTCGCCCATGCTCTGGGGTCTAAGCGCCGCGGTGGTGACGCTGTGGGCGACCTTCGCGCCGTGCTTCCTGTGGATATTCGCCGGCGCGCCATGGATCGACAGCATCACTGCGCGGCCGGTCCTGCGTGCCGCGCTGGCCGGGATCACCGCGGCCGTGGTGGGCGTGATCGCCAACCTATCGGTCTGGTTCGGATTGCACGTCCTTTTCGAGACCGTCCGGACGCTCGAGGTGCGCGGGTTCAGCATCGCGGTGCCGGACCCGACGACCTTCGACTGGCGCAGCGGCGTGATCGCGCTGGTCGCGGCGGCCCTGCTGCTGCGCTGGCACCGAGGCGTGCCGCTGACGCTGGCGATCTGCTCGACCTGCGGGCTCGCGCTGGTCGCCATCGGCGGCTGAACCGCCGGTGCGTCGCCCGGATATCCGGTTGCGGGGCGGCCGGGCACAAGGCAGGGTTCGCGCGATCTGACGGGGGGAACAGGCATGGATCGGGCGGAACACGTGCACGAGCGGCTTCAGGCGCGGTTGCAGGCGCGCGAGTGGTCGCCGGGGCGCGCGCCGGCCGGACCGCTCGGGAACGACGACGCGGTGGCGCTGTTCCGCGCCCAATGCCTCAGCCGCGCGCTTGACCGGCAGGCGCGGCACATGCAGAAGGCCGGGCAGGGGTTCTACACCATCGGATCGTCCGGGCACGAGGGGATGGCTGCGGTCGCCTGGGCCCTGCGGCCGACCGATCCGGCCTTCCTGCATTACCGAGATGCCGCCTTCCAGATCGGGCGTGCGGCGCAGGTTGACGGCCAGGACCCGGCCCGCGACATGCTGCTGAGCTTTGCGTCGTCCTCCGAGGATCCGATCTCGGGCGGGCGTCACAAGGTGCTGGGGTCAAAGGCGCTGAACATCCCGCCACAGACCTCGACCATCGCGTCGCACCTGCCGAAGGCGGTGGGCGCCGCCTACGCGGTCGGCCTGTCGCGCCGCCGTCCACCCGAGCATCAGGCCTGGCCCCACGACAGCGTCGTCATGTGTTCCTTCGGCGACGCCTCGGCCAACCACTCCACCGCGCAGGGCGCGATCAACACCGCCTGCTGGACCGCCTACCAGAACGTGCCGCTGCCGCTGCTGCTGGTGTGCGAGGACAACGGCATCGGCATCTCGGTCAAGACGCCGCCGGGCTGGATCGAGGCGAGCTTCGCCCACCGCCCCGGGCTGCGCTACTTCGCCTGCGACGGGCTGGACCTGTTCGACACGGCGCGCGTGGCGAAAGAAGCGGCCGACTGGGTGCGCCGCCACCGCAAACCCGCCTTCCTGCACGTGCGCACCGTGCGGCTCTACGGTCATGCCGGCGCGGACGTGCCCACCACGTATCTGGGCCGGGACGAGGTCGAGGCCGACGAGGCCAATGATCCGCTGGTGCATTCAACGCGCCTGCTCGACGTGTCGGGGGCGCTAGATCCCGATGCGGCGCTTGCCATTTACCGCGACACGGTCGCGGACGTCGCCCGCATCGCCGACGAGGTGGTGACCCGGCCGCGGCTGGGCGACGCGGCCGAGGTCATGGCCGCGATCATCCCGCCGGCGCGCGCCTGCCGCCCGACCAACGGCCCCGCGCCCGAGGATCGCGCGCGCGCCTTCGGCGACCTGTCGGCGCTGGACGACCCACAGATCCTGTCTCGGCACGTGAACTGGGCATTGACCGACCTGATGCTGGAACACCCCGAGATTCTGGTCATGGGCGAGGACGTGGGGCGAAAGGGCGGCGTCTACGGCGTCACGCAGAAGTTGCAGGCGCGGTTCGGCCCCGACCGCGTGATCGACACGCTGCTGGACGAACAATCGATCCTCGGGCTGGGACTGGGCCTCGGGCAGAACGGGTTTCTGCCGATCCCGGAGATCCAGTTCCTCGCCTACCTGCACAACGCCGAGGACCAGCTGCGCGGCGAAGCGGCGACGCTGCCGTTCTTCTCGAACGGGCAATACGCAAACCCGATGGTCGTGCGGATCGCGGGGCTCGGCTACCAGAAGGGCTTCGGAGGGCATTTCCACAACGACAACTCGGTCGCGGTGCTGCGCGACATCCCCGGGCTGATCCTGGCCTGTCCGTCGACCGGCGCGGATGCCGCGCGGATGTTGCGCGAATGCGTGCGGCTGGCGCGCGAGGAGCAGCGTGTCGTGGTGTTCCTGGAACCGATCGCGCTTTACCCGATGCGCGATCTGCATGAACCCGGCGACAACGGCTGGCTGACGCGCTATCCCGCACCTGGCGAGGGGATCGCGATGGGCAGCGTTGGCGTGGCTGGCGAAGGCACCGACCTCGCAATCGTCACTTACGGCAACGGGCACTACCTGTCGCGGCAGGCACAGGCCCGGTTGCAGGAGGCCGGGATCGGCGTGCGCGTGATCGACCTGCGCTGGCTGTCGCCGCTTCCCCTGCAGGAGATGGACCGCGCCATCGCCGGCTGCGATCATGTTCTGGTGGTGGACGAGACGCGCCGCTCGGGCGGCGTGGCCGAGGCACTGATGACACACATGGCCGAGACGCGGCATCCCTCGTTCGCCCGGCTTACGGCCGAGGACAGCTTCGTCGCCACCGGCCCTGCCTATGCCGCCACGATGCCCTCGGCGCAGGGGATCGAGAAGGCGGCCCTGGCCTTGGTGCGCGGACAGGGCTGAGCGCCGCATGACGGATACGAAAAAGCCCGCCGTAAGGCGGGCTTTCGCGGCTTAGGCAGCAACCGCGGCTTAGCCCTTCATGCTGTCCCAGAAACTTTTCACCGACGAGAAGAAGCTCTTGGTCTCAGGGTTGTTGTCTTCTGACAAGTCCTCAAACTCGCGCAGCAACTCCTTTTGCCGAGCGGTCAGGTTCACCGGGGTCTCGACCGCCAGTTCGATGTACATGTCACCGGTTCCCGCGCCGCGTAGCGCGGGCATGCCCTTGCCGCGCAGGCGCATCTGCCGGCCCGACTGGCTGCCCGCGGGGATCTTCACGCGGCTGCGGCCGCCGTCGATGGTCGGCACCTCGATATCGCCGCCAAGCGCTGCCACGGTCATCGAAACCGGGACCCGGCACTGAAGTTCCGCGCCCTCGCGGGTGAAGATCTCGTGCGGCTTTACCTCGATGAAGATATACAGGTCGCCCGGAGGACCGCCGCGCATCCCGGCCTCGCCCTCGCCGGCAAGCCGGATCCGCGTGCCGGTCTCGACCCCGGCGGGGATGTTCACCGAGAGAGCGCGGTCCTTTTGAACGCGTCCGGCGCCACCGCAGGCCGAGCAGGGATTCTTGATGATCTGGCCGAGCCCCGAACAGGTCGGGCAGGTCCGTTCGACGGTGAAGAAACCCTGCGTCGCGCGCACCTTGCCCATGCCGGAACAGGTGGGGCAGGCTGTCGGCTCTGAGCCGCCCTCGGCGCCCGAACCCTTGCACGATTCGCACTGGACCGAGGTCGGCACGTTGATCGTCTTGTGCAGGCCGCTGTAGGCCTCTTCCAGCGTGACGCGCAGGTTGTAGCGCAGGTCGGCGCCGCGCGCGGCACGTTGCCGGCCGCCCTGGCGCCCGCCCATGAAGTCGCCGAACAGGTCGTCGAACACGTCCGAGAAGGCACTGGCGAAATCGGCATTGCCGCCGCCCATGCCGCCGGGGCCGGGACGCGGTCCGCCGCCGCCCATGCCGCCCTCGAAGGCGGCGTGGCCGAAGCGGTCGTAGGCTGCCTTCTTGTCGGCATCCTTGAGCACCTCGTAGGCCTCGTTGGCCTCCTTAAACTTGGCCTCGGCCTCGGGGTTGTCCTTGTTGCGGTCCGGGTGCAGTTCCTTGGCCTTCTTGCGATAGGCCTTCTTGATCTCCTCGGCCGAGGCTCCCCGGGAAAGCCCCAGCGTGTCGTAATAGTCGCCCTTGGACATTGTGCACTCCATGCGCGAAACGTCAGGGGCCGGCCCGGTGTCCGGACCGGCCCCCGCTCGGTTCCGCTATCGGGCTCAGGCCCGCTTGTTGTCGTCCAGATCCTCGAAGTCGGCATCGACGATGCCGTCATCGTCCTGCGCGTTCGACTGGCGATCGGCAGGCTCGGCTTCGTCGCCGTTCGAGCTCTCGGCCTGGGCCTTGTAGATCGCCTCGCCCAGACGCATCGCCGCTTCGGTGACGTTCTGGATGCCGGCCTTGATCTTGTCGGCGCTGGCGTCGTCCTTCTCGAGGTCGTCCTTCAGGGCCGCGATTGCCAGCTCGATGGCCTCGACGGTGGACGGGTCGACCTTGTCGCCGTGTTCCTCGACCGACTTCTCGGTCGAATGGATCAGGCTTTCGGCCTGGTTCTTCGCCTCGACCAGTTCGCGGCGGCCCTTGTCGGCCTCGGCGTTGGCCTCGGCTTCCTTGACCATGCGCTCGATCTCGGATTCGTCGAGACCACCGGACGCTTGGATGGTGATCTTCTGCTCCTTGTTCGTGCCCTTGTCCTTCGCGCTGACCGACACGATGCCGTTGGCGTCGATGTCGAAGGTCACCTCGATCTGTGGCATGCCGCGCGGTGCCGGCGGGATGTCCTCGAGATTGAACTGGCCGAGCATCTTGTTGTCGGCCGCCATCTCGCGCTCGCCCTGGAAGACCCGGATCGTCACGGCGCCCTGGTTGTCCTCGGCGGTCGAGAATATCTGCGATTTCTTGGTCGGGATCGTGGTGTTGCGGTCAATCAGGCGGGTGAACACGCCGCCCAGCGTCTCGATGCCGAGGCTCAGCGGAGTCACGTCGAGCAGGACCACGTCCTTGACGTCACCCTGAAGCACGCCGGCCTGAATCGCCGCGCCCATGGCGACGACCTCGTCCGGATTCACGCCCTTGTGCGGCTCCTTGCCGAAGAACTTGGTGACCTCTTCGAACACCTTGGGCATCCGGGTCTGGCCACCGACCAGCACGACCTCGTCGATGTCGGACGTAGACAGGCCCGCATCCTTCAGCGCCGCGGCGCAGGGCTTCAGCGAACCCTTGATCAGGTCGCCGACGAGGCTTTCCAGCTTGGCGCGGGTCAGCTTCATGACCATGTGCAGCGGCTGCCCGTTCGAGCCCATCGAGATGAACGGCTGGTTGATCTCGGTCTGGCTGGAGGACGACAGTTCGATCTTGGCTTTCTCGGCGGCTTCCTTCAGGCGCTGAAGGGCCATCTTGTCCTTGGTCAGGTCGGTGCCGTGCTCTTTCTTGAACTCGTCCGCCAGGTAGTTGACGATCCGCATGTCGAAGTCTTCGCCACCGAGGAACGTGTCGCCGTTGGTCGACTTGACCTCGAACAGGCCGTCGTCGATTTCCAGGATCGTAACGTCGAAGGTACCGCCGCCAAGGTCATACACGGCGATGGTGCGGCTTTCCTTCTTGTCGAGGCCGTAGGCCAGCGCGGCCGCGGTCGGCTCG
Source organism: Citreimonas salinaria (assembly GCF_900107235.1). GTDB lineage: Bacteria > Pseudomonadota > Alphaproteobacteria > Rhodobacterales > Rhodobacteraceae > Citreimonas > Citreimonas salinaria. Next base: position 74,128 of record NZ_FNPF01000014.1, on the reverse strand, counting down.
TTGATGATGCGCAGCACTTCGAGCCCGGCGATCTTGCCGGCGTCCTTGGTCGCCTGGCGCTGGGCGTCGTTGAAGTACGCGGGCACAGTGATGACGGCCTGCGTCACTTCCTCGCCCAGATAGCTCTCGGCGGTTTCCTTCATCTTCTGAAGGATGAAGGCGGAAATCTGGCTGGGCGAATACTTCTCGCCGCGGGCGCGCACCCATGCGTCGCCGTTGCCGCCGTCGATCACGTCGAACGGCATGTTCTTGCGGTCCTTGGCGAGATCCGGGTCGTCGTTGCGACGGCCGATCAGGCGCTTGACGCCGAAGATAGTGTTCTCGGGGTTGGTAACCGCCTGGCGCTTGGCCGGCTGGCCCACGAGGCGTTCGTTCTCGGTGAAGGCGACGATCGAGGGCGTCGTGCGCGCGCCTTCCGAGTTCTCGATCACGCGTGCCTGGCTGCCGTCCATGATGGCCACGCAGGAGTTCGTCGTGCCGAGGTCGATACCGATCACTTTAGACATGTTTCGATCCCTTCTAGTCTTGAGGCGATGGCCCGAGGCGTACGGACCCGTAGCGGCATCCAGCCCCGGTAAGATCACGGACCGGGTAGGCCCGCGACGTTCGGAGGGTATATAGGAGGGGCATCTTGGGCCTGCAAGCGTCGTGCGCGGGCGGATTTCGTCAATTGTCGAGCAAATCGGAGCCGGTATGACCGTTCTCGAACGCCGGGGCTTTGTCATCCATCAAGGGGTCCTGGACCGGGCGGCGCAGGAATCGCTGGTGGCTAATCTGCGTGGCGTGCTGGCGCAGGCGCCGCTGGTGCAGCCGGTCACCCCGCGCGGGCGGCCGATGTCGGTGCGGATGAGCGCCGCGGGCCGCTTCGGCTGGATCACCGACCGCAGGGGCTATCGCTATTCGGAGACGCATCCCGACGGGCAATCATGGCCGCCGATCCCCGATGCGGTGCTGGCGATCTGGGACACGGTCTCGGGCAGCGATCGCGCGCCGGAAAGCTGCCTGATCAACTGGTACGGCGAAGGCGCGCGCATGGGCCTGCACCAGGACCGCGACGAGGCGGATTTCGGCCAGCCCGTGGTCTCGGTCAGCCTGGGCGACGAGGGCTTGTTTCGCATGGGCAACCTCGAACGCGGCGGCACGACCGAGTCGATCTGGCTGCAATCGGGCGACGTGGTGGTGATGGGCGGCGAGGCGCGGCTACGTCATCACGGCGTCGATCGCATCCGCTTCGGCTCGTCGACGCTGTTGCCCAGGGGCGGGCGCATCAACCTGACGCTGCGCGTCGTGACCTGAGGCTAGTCCACATCCAGCGAGCAGCAGCCGGCCAGCAGTTCCGGCGTGCCGTCCAGGTCGTGGGTCACGGCGGCGCCGATGCCGTAGGTGTAGTTCGACATGCCGTCCGAGCAGCTGTCCAGCGTCATCAGAAGGTGTCCGCGCATACCGTCCGTCAGGCGATAGATCAGCCCCGACACGTCCCGCCGCGCAAGGCTTGCCAAGTCGCTTTGCACCGTCCCGTCCGGCCGGCCCTCGGGCATGGACCAGCTGATCGCGTCGACGCTGCGTGTGACGGACCAGAACGGCTCTGTCCCGAAGCAGCGCACCGTCTCGATCGTCGAGCCAAGCCACTGGCCCGGCTGACGTCGAAGGTAGTGCAGCGAAGCCCAGCCCGTTTGCCCGTTCACGTTGACCTGCCCCCAGTTCTGCCGCGCGTCGGCCGCGATCACCTCGACCCCGCGCGCGTCGGGGGCCAGTTCGCCGATCTTTTCGGCGCCCGCGTCGGGCGCGGCCCGGACGTTCAGCACATCGTTCGCGGCGACGCCGGCGACGTCGAAAAGCGCGGGCCACCGCTCTTGGGTGGCGAAGGCAGGCGCGGCCAGAAGGACGAGCAGGGCAACGAGGAAACGTATCATGGCGAGATTCGTGTTGGGGCGACCTCATCATCGGCCGTTTCGGCGGGCCGAGCAAGGGCAGGGGCGGTCAACGCCGGGCGCTCCAGCTCGCCGAGGCGTGCTTGCGGGTGTAGAATTCTCCCATCAAGCCGATCATGATCAGCACGATCGACACCCACAGCGCATATTCCCAGTCCGAATTGCGGGGATTGTAGTTGACGAAGGCGTGGCCGCGCGCCTGGTCGATCGAGTGGAACAGCGGGTTCCAGTCGAACATCGCCAGCATGTAGCCCGGCATCGCGTTGGCCACGAACATCTTACCCGAGGCGATCATGTTCACGCGCTGGTAGACGGTCGAGGCGATATTGACCGCGGTCGGCGCCCAGGGCTTTGCCGCCAGCAGGACCATCCCGATCGCCGCCCCCGAGAACCAAGACAGGACCAGCATGGCCAGGCATCCTACGGGGTCGTGGATTTCCTGCAGCACGAACGGGTTGAAGGCGACGTCGTAGACGAACAGGATCACGAACAGCGACAGCACCTGCACGTAGAGCGACGACAGCATCGCAGCAGCAATGGCAATCGCGGTGTTCATCGGCGCATGCTGCATCATCGGACTTGCGGGTCCCTCGCTGGCCACGACGGCAGATAGCGTCTTGGTGTGCGTCATGAACAGGAAAACGCCGGTCATGATGTAGATCAGGAAATCGCCCCGGATCGCGGCGCCGCGGATGCCCAGGATCACGAACATAAAGTAGAAGGCGAGCACGAAGATCACCGTCTGCAGCACGTTGATCCCGATTGCCATGAAGGCATTGCCGTGCGACTTGCGCACCGCCCGCACCGCGTTGTGGTAGATCAGTTCGGCCGTGTAGAGCGTCGAGCCGAGGCGCGATCGTGGCGCGGTCTTCTGAAACATCGTCCGCTGCTCCGATTGAGGCGCCGCGCGTGGCGGCATCGTGACGGCGGCCGCCCGCGTCCTGCGCGCTTGCCGATCCCGCAAGAGCCGACCATAAGGAAGGTACGTTCAAAAGCAATAAATCCGCCCGCGCCGAAGGAGATCGCCTTGAATTATTCGGAACTTGTGACCGTCATGCGTCGCCTGGCGATCGAGGCCGGCGACAGGATCATGCAGATCTACGATGCCGCCGATTTCGACGTCAACCTAAAGGCCGATACCAGCCCGGTCACCGAAGCCGACGAAGCCGCCGACGCACTGATTTCCGAGGGGCTGCGCGCGGCGTTTCCCGACATGGCGCTGGTTACCGAGGAGCAGGCCGACAGCCACGATATCAAGGCCGCACGCTTCCTGATCGTCGACCCGCTCGACGGCACGAAGGAGTTCATCAAGCGGCGCGGCGACTTCACCGTCAACATCGCCCTTGTCGAGGACGGCGTGCCCGTGCGCGGCATCGTCTACGCCCCGGCGCGCGGCCGGATGTTCTATACCGACAGCGTCGGGCACTCGGTCGAGGAGGAAGGGCCGTTCGACCCCGAGGCACCGGGCGTGACCCGGCCGATCCGGGTTTCCAAGCCCGACGGCGATGCGCTGATGGTGGTGGCTTCGAAGTCGCACCGGGACGAGGCGACCGACGCCTACATCGCGAAATACCCGGTGAAGGACATGCGCAGCGCCGGGTCGTCGCTGAAGTTCTGCCTGGTCGCGACCGGCGAGGCCGACCTCTACCCGCGGCTGGGTCGCACGATGGAGTGGGACACCGCCGCGGGTCATGCGGTTCTGGCGGGCGCAGGCGGACGGGTGGTGCGGTTCGACGACCACACCCCGTTGGCCTATGGCAAGCCCGGCTTCGCGAATCCGTTCTTCATTGCCCATGCGCCGGGTGTGACGCTGCAAAAGGACTGACTGCGCGGACCTCCGCCGCCGGCTGCAGATCCCGCCCGCCGCAACGGAAACCATCCACATCGGCCAGCGCCGGGAACGCGCGATGCGGCTCGCGAGTAACAACAACGGCCTCTTTGCCGCCCGTTGTCGCGAATTCTGCACACATGTTCTGGCAAAGAGCGGGTGCGGGTGCCAACATCCGAGCGTAACAATTCCGAAACGGAGCGATCATGCGTAAGAAAGTGACCAAGGCGATTTTTCCGGTGGCCGGCATGGGCACGCGGTTCCTTCCCGCGACGAAATCCGTGCCGAAGGAGATCATGACCCTGGTCGATCGCCCGCTGGTGCAATACGCAATCGACGAGGCCCGCGAGGCCGGGATCACCGAGTTCATCTTCGTCACCTCGCGCGGCAAGGGCGCGCTCGAGGATTACTTCGACCATGCTCCGCAGCTCGAGGAAGAGCTGCGCGCCAAGGGCAAGGACGAGCTGCTGAAGGTGCTCCAGTCGACCAACATGGAATCGGGCGACATCGCCTATATCCGCCAGCACAAGGCGCTGGGCCTCGGCCACGCGATCTGGTGTGCCGGGCGGCTGATCGGTGACGAGCCCTTTGCCGTCATCCTGCCCGACGACGTGATCGCCGCGGACACGCCCTGTCTCAAGCAGATGATCGACGCCTACGAAGCCGCCGGCAGCAAAGGGAACATGGTGGCCGCCATGGAGGTGCCGCGCGACAAGACGTCGTCCTATGGTATCCTTGACGTCGAGAGCGAGGACGGCGCCATGCTTACCGTCAAGGGCATGGTCGAGAAGCCCAGGGCCGAGGACGCCCCGTCGAACCTGGCGGTGATCGGCCGCTACATCCTGACGCCGAAGGTCCTGAAAAACCTCGATGCGGGCGAGAAGGGCGCGGGCGGCGAGATTCAGGTGACCGACGCGATCGCCAAGGAAATCGACGGCGAAGGCGTCTACGGCTTCCGCTTCAACGGGCAGCGGTTCGATTGCGGCTCGAAAAGCGGTTTCCTGCAGGCGACCGTTGCCTTCGGCCTGGCGCGCGACGATCTGCGCGACGACCTCGAGGCCTACATCGAAGAGGTCATGGCCACGCGCCGCGCGGCCCAGTGACCCTTGGCCGCTGATGGTGCGCGGGGTGAGGTCTGAACCGGACGCCCTGCCACCGATCTCTCCGCTTGCGGCCTACAGACTGCGCTGGAAGCGGCGGCGGGCATTGTGGCGGGCGCTTCGTGCGCGCCACGCCCTGACGGCCGTGACGAGACACCCGGCGACCGCCTCCGGCGCTATCCTGGGGGGCGTCTGCCTGCGGAACGAACGCATCCGCCTGCCGCATTTCCTTGCCCATCATCGCGCGCTGGGCGTCGACCGCTTCCTGATCGTCGACAATGCCAGCGACGACGGCACCACGGCCTATCTGCGCGATCAGCCCGACGTTTCCCTTTGGACAACCGGCGCGTCCTACCGCGCGGCGCGCTTCGGCATGGACTGGCTGAACTGGCTGCTGACCCGCTACGGCCACGGGCACTGGTGCCTGACCGTGGATGCGGACGAACTGCTGGTCTATCCCGACTACGAGACGCGCCGACTGCCCGCCCTGACGGCGTGGCTCGACCGAACGCGTCGGCCGGCCTTCGGCGCGCTGATGCTGGACCTGTATCCGCGCGGGCGGCTGGGAGATGGCGCCCGGCATGATGACCCGCTGCAGACGCTGCGCTGGTTCGACGCCGGCCCCTACAGCGTCAAGCGGCAAAGCCCGGCCGGCAATCTCTGGGTGCAGGGCGGACCGCGTGCGCGCGTCTTCTTCGCCGACGATCCGCGCCGCGCACCGACGCTCAACAAGCTGCCACTCGTGCGCTGGCGGCGCGGCATGGCCTATGTCAACTCGACGCATGCCATGCTGCCGCGCAAGCTCAACGCATGGTATGACGGCCCGGGCGGGGCGCAGCCGTCGGGGGTTCTGCTGCATACAAAGTTCCTGCCGGACATCGTCGCCCGCTCGGCGCAGGAACGCGGGCGGGCGCAACATTTTCACACGCCCGCGGCGTTCGGCGACTACTATGACCGCATCGCACAACGCCCGGACCTGTGGTCGGAGGGATCGTGTCGCTACGACGAACCCGAACAACTGGCAGAACTCGGGCTGCTGCACGGCTGGTCGTGGAAGGGCTGACGCCGTAAGGGCGCGGTAAACCATTTTCTTGCACTGGTGAGGCGGCCGGCTACACTCGGCGAAGATCCGCTTGGCAGGGCGGGCGGACCGAAAAAAGGTCGGGCAGGCAGGAAACGCGGCAATGGGGCTTTGGGATTCGTACCGAATGCGTTTGCGGCGCAAGCGGCTTCGGCTGCGGGCCCTGCGCAAGCGGCACGAACTAAGCCCCGTGACCGACCGCACGGCGCAGATCCGCCCCGACCACGTTCTGGTCTTCTCGACCCAGCGCAACGAGATGGCGCGCCTGCCGTGGTTCCTGAAGTACTATCGCGGCCTCGGCGCCGACCACTTCCTGTTCGTCGACAACGACAGCGACGACGGCTCGCGCGAGTATCTGTCGCAGCAGCCGGACGTGTCTGTCTGGTCCACCGGCGCCAGTTACCGCGCATCGCGCTTCGGCATGGACTGGATGAACGCGCTGCTGAGGCGCCACGGGCACGGGCACTGGACCCTGACCGTCGACCCCGACGAGTTGCTGGTCTACCCGTTCTGCGACACGCGCCCGCTGGCGGGCCTGACCGACTGGCTGGACAGCTGCGGGATCAAGGCATTCCCGGCGATGCTGCTGGACATGTATCCCAAGGGGCCGATCGGAGAGGCGACCTACACCCCCGGCCAGGACCCGCTGGAGGTGCTGCCGTGGTTCGACGCCGGCAATTACACGATTAGCCGCAACTGGGGCTACAACAACCTGTGGATCCAGGGCGGGCCGCGCGCCCGGGTGTTCTTCCGCGACCAGCCGGGCAGGGCACCCGCGCTCAACAAGATCCCGCTGGTGCGGTGGCACCGCCGCTACGTCTATGCCAGTTCGACGCACAACCTTCTACCGCGGGGGCTGAACCTGGTCTTCGACGACATGGGCGGCGAGAAATCGAGCGGCGTGCTGCTGCACACCAAGTTCCTGCCGACGTTCCCCGCCAAGGCCGATGAAGAACTCTCCCGCCGCCAGCATTACGGTGACAGCCGCGAATACATCGCCTATGCCGCGGTGCTCGACGGCGACGCGGACCTGTGGTGCCGGTATTCGGAGAAATACATCAACTGGCGCCAGCTCGAGATCCTCGGACTCATGTCCAAGGGCAATTGGGCATGAGCATGGGCGTCATCATGCTGGTGCATACCGCGCTGGACCGGGCCGCGCAGATGGCGCGGCATTGGGCGCGGGCGGGTTGTCCGGTCGTGATCCATGTCGACCGGCGGGTGCCGGATGCGCCGTACGGCGCGTTCCGCCGCGCTCTGGCGGACCTGCCGGACATAGCGTTCTCGTCCCGGCACCGCTGCGAATGGGGCACCTGGGGCCTAGTGGCGGCGACGCTGGACGCTTCGCGGGTGATGTTGGACCGGCACGACGTGCGCCACGTCTACCTGGCCTCGGGGGCGTGCCTGCCGTTGCGTCCGGTGGCGGATCTGCAGGATTACCTGGCGGATCATCCGGAGACCGACTTCATCGAAAGCGCTGCCACCGCCGACGTTCCATGGACGGTGGGCGGGCTGAACCACGAACGCTTCACGCTGTTTTTTCCGGTGTCATGGCGCCGCAACAAGCCGCTGTTCGACGCGCTGGTGGCTGGGCAACGAGCGCTAGGCTTGCGACGCCGGGCGCCGCGCGGCGTGGTTCCCCATATGGGCAGCCAATGGTGGTGCCTGACCTCTCGGACCCTTCGCGCGATCCTCGACAGCCCGGACCGCCGCGCCCACGACGCCTATTTCCGCCGCACTTGGATCCCCGACGAAAGCTATTTCCAAAGCCTCGCGCGGCTGTACGCGACCGAGATCGAGGCGCGGTCGCTGACGCTGTCGAAGTTCGATTTCCAAGGCAAGCCGCACATCTTCTACGATGATCACCTGCAGCTGTTGCGCCGGTCCGACTGCTTCGTCGCGCGCAAGATATGGCCGCGCGCAAACCGGCTGTACGCTGCATTTCTTGGCGAAGGTCTCCCCCCCGCCATCCGGCAGGACCCGCAACCCGGCAAGATCGACCGCGTCTTCGCCAAGGCGGTCGAGCGTCGCCTGCGCGGCCGGCCCGGGCTCTACATGCAAAGCCGCTTCCCCCGTCTCGGGCACGAGAATGGCGTCACCGCCGGGCGCTATGCCGTCTTCCACGGGTTCGAGCCGCTGCACGACGGTTTTTGCGCATGGCTGGCCGACGCGACGGGCGCGCGCGTGCACGGGCGTCTTTTCTCGCCCGAACGCGCGCATTTCGCCGAAGGCGAAGCGGTCGGCCCCGGCGCGTTGACCGACGATGCGGGCCTGCGCGACTACAACCCGAAGGCCTTCCTGACGAACCTGTTGTGGAATTCGCGGGGCATGCAGCACTGCTTTCTCTACGGGCCCGACGACACGCCGGAGATCCTTTGGCACATTGCGCGCGATCCCAACGCGCGGATCTCGGTCGTGTCGGGGGCATGGGCGGTACCGCTTTGGCGCTCGGACGCTCCGTTCGACGTTGTGCGCGCCCGCGCCGCCAAGCTGCAGCGGGCCGAGGCGGCGATGATCGACGCCCTGCGCGCGCCAGACGTCAAGGCCCGGGTGCGGATCCAGACGATGGCCGAATACCTGGAAGCGCCGGCCGAGACGCTCAAGAGCATCGTGGCCGAGATCGGCTGGCGCGACGGTGCGGACCGATCCGCGTCTCCTTCAACTGTCGAGCTGCTTGGCTTCGGGCAGTTCCTGCAGCGCCTGCGCAACGAGGGGATGGACCCCTACCTGGCGGGAGATTTCCCGCTGCTCTCCTCCACACCGCGCCAGCCGGAGCCCCGACGGTACATCGCCTCATGACCGATCGTTTCGACGCCTTCGTGGTCTTCGCCGAGATGCGCACCGGGTCGAATTTCCTCGAGTCGAACCTGAACGCCTTCGACGGCGTCACCTGTCACGGCGAGGCGTTCAATCCGCATTTCGTCGGCTACCCGAATCGTGAGGAACTGCTGTCGATCGATCGCGAGACGCGCGACCGCGAACCGCAGGCGCTGCTGGAGCGGATCCGCGATGAAGACGGTTTCAATGGCTTCCGCTACTTCCACGACCACGATCCACGCATCCTGCCGACGGTGTTGGACGATCCGCGCATCGCCAAGATCGTGCTGACGCGCAACCCGCTGGACAGCTATGTCAGCTGGAAGATCGCGCAGGCGACCGGGCAATGGAAGCTGACCAACGTCAAGCGCCGCAAGGATGCGCAGGCGGTTTTCGACGCGGACGAGTTCGCAGCTCACATGGAGGCGCTGCAGGCGTTCCAGGTGCAGATCACCGGTGCGCTGCAACGTTCCGGCCAAACGGCGTTCCACGTTGCTTACGAGGATTTGCAGGACGTCGCCGTGATGAACGGGCTGGCGCAATGGCTGGGCGTGGCGGCACGGCTGGACAGTCTCGAGACCGGGCTGAAGCGGCAGAACCCGCAGCCTGCGCGCGAAAAGGTAGCAAACCCCGACGAGATGGAGCGTGCGCTGGCGCGGCTGGACCGGTTCAACCTGCACCGCACCCCGAACTTCGAGCCGCGCCGGGGCCCGGTCGTGCCGTCCTACCTTGCCGCGGCGCGTACCAAGCTTTTATACATGCCGATCCGCTCGGGCCCCGAGACGGCGGTCCGGCGCTGGCTGGCTGCGCTGGACAACGTGGACGAGACGGCGCTGCTAGGCGATTTCCGCCAATCCTCGCTCCGCCAATGGATGCGCGACCGACCTGGCTTTCGCAGTTTCACGGTCATCCGCCACCCGCTGGCCCGCGCGCATGATGCGTTCTGCGCGCGCATCCTCTCGACGGGGCAGGGAGCATTCACGGGCATCCGGCGGACGCTGCGCCGCGCGCACGACCTGCCGATTCCCGAGGGCGCTCCGGACGACAGCTACGACGCCGATACGCACCGCGCGGCCTTCACCGCCTGGCTGGACTTCGTGAAGGCGAACCTGGCCGGCCAGACCGCCATCCGGGTCGACGGGCATTGGGCTTCGCAAGCGCAATGCCTGCAGGGCATGTCCGAATTTGCGCTGCCCGACATGATCGTGCGGGAAACCGAGATGTCGACCTATCTGCCGGCGTTGGCGATGCAGGTGGGCCATGCCGCCCCGCCCGAGCCCGAAGCCGCCGCGAACCGGGCGCCGTTCTCGCTGGCGCAGATCTACGACGACAGGATCGAGGCGCTGACCCGCGACGCCTATGCGCGCGACTACATTACCTTCGGCTTCGAAGACTGGGGGCAGACGCCCTGAACGAAGACGCCCCGCCGGGATAGGCGGGGCGCTTGCCGTTCAGTCGGGCGATCAGGCGGCCTTGACCGCCTCGCTTTCCGTCAGGATCGTGTACAGCTTGCTCGCATCGCGGTTGGCGCGAAGCTTGGCGCACAGCGATGGGTCGCGCAACGAGCGGGACACGAGCGCCAGCGCCTTTAGATGCGCGACGCCCGCATCCTCGGGGGCGAACAACGCGAAGACGATATCCACCGGCTGCCGGTCCACAGCGTCGAAATCGACAGGCTTTTCCAGCAGCAGGAACGCGCCGATCACCTCGTCCAGGCCCGGCAGGCGTGCATGCGGCAGCGCCACGCCGTGACCGACCCCGGTAGGACCGAGCGACTCGCGCTCGACCAGTGCCTCGACCGACGCATCTGCGTTCAGGCCGTAGGCCTGCTCGGCCAGATCGGCGATGTCGTGCATGAGGCGCTTCTTGCTGGAGGTCGAACCCAGAAGCTTTACCGCTTCCGGCTTGACGAGGTCGACGAATTTCATGGCACTCTCGTGGCTTGTCGAAGGGACGGTCGCGCCCCGCGCGGGGCAGCTCCGGTTGGTTTACGGATCGATCCAGCCGATATTGCCGTCCTCGCGGCGATACACGACGTTCACACCGTCCTTCTTTTCGTTCCTGAAGACGAGGACCGGGGCCCCCGCCAGTTCCATCTGCATCACCGCTTCGCCCACCGAGAGAGAGGGAATACGAGTCTCCATCTCGGCGACGATGATCGGCTGCAGCGACTCCGGCTCGTCGTAGTCATCGGAGCCGTCCTGTTCCGAGGCGAGGATATAAGTGGACGCTCCGGACAGTTCAACCGGTTCCGTGCGGTCCTTGTGATGGTCCTTCAGCCGGCGCTTGTAGCGGCGCAACTGCTTGTCCATCTTCTCGGCGCAGGCATCGAAGGCGGCGTATATTTCCGTTGCGTGACCCTTGGCCGCGGCGGTCAGTCCGCTGGACAGATGCACCGTGGATTCGCAGACGAATTCGTGACCGCTCTTGGAGAAGACGACAGTCGCGTCCGTCGGGCGCTGCGAGTACTTCTCGAGCACGGTGCCGAGTTCGGTTCTCACGTGGGTCTGAAGTGCCTCGCCGACATCGATCTGCTTGCCCGTGATCTGATAGCGCATGGTAGGTCCTTTTCTTTGCCGTCCGAGCCGGGTCGCCACCCTTCCAGGGGAGGTGGATCACCATCGGTCGGTCAGGCCTGGGAGCGACGCCGCGGCGCGTCGAGTGCCCCGCAGACGCGGGGATCAGTGTTAGTCGATACAGCGCGTCGCGTCGTCATGCCCGCATTTGAGTAGAGAAGCGCCGGGGCTGTCAATCGAAACCGGGCCGGCGCGGAGGAGCAGGTTTCAGCCGATGCGAAAGGAATCGCCAAGGTAGACCCGGCGCACGTTTACGTTGCGCACGACCTCGTCGGGCGTGCCGGACATCAGCACGTGGCCGTCGTGCAGGATGTACGCGCGGTCGACGATCTCCAGCGTCTCGCGCACGTTATGGTCGGTGATCAGAACGCCGATGCCGCGCTTGCGCAGGTCCGAGACCAGGTGGCGGATGTCGCCCACGCTGATCGGATCGACACCGGCGAAGGGCTCATCCAGCAGCAGGTATTTCGGGTCCGACGCAAGACAGCGCGCAATTTCGACCCGGCGACGCTCGCCGCCTGACAGCGCCATCGCGGGTGCGCGGCGGAGATGCTCGATCGAGAACTCGCCCAGAAGCTCTTCGAGCCGCTCGCGCCGGCGGCGGGCGTCGGGCACCGCTATGTCCAGCACCGCGGCGATGTTGCCCTCGACCGACAGGCCGCGGAAGATCGACATCTCCTGCGGCAGGTAGCCTATGCCCATGCGCGCGCGGCGATACATCGGCAGGTATGTCGCGTCCTGCCCGTCTATCAGGACCTGCCCACCTTCGGGATTCACCAAGCCGGCGATCGCGTAGAACGACGTGGTCTTGCCGGACCCGTTCGGACCCAGCAGCGCGACCACTTCGCCCCGGCCGAGATCCATCGTGACGTCGCGGATAACCACGCGCTTGCGGTAGCTCTTGCGCAGGTGCCTGACGCGCAGGCCGCTGTGGCCCTCGGTGACCTTGAGGGCAGGCGCGCTCACGGCTCGTCCTGTTCGGTCGGTTGCTGTTGCAGGACCGTCCGCACTCGGCCCGACAGCTGCGCGGTGCCGGTGTCCAGGTCAACCACCATCGTCTGAGCGGTCAGCGCGTTGTCGCCTTGGGTCAGAAGCACGTCGCCCGACAGGGTCACGGTGCCGCCCTCGATGTCGTAATCCGCGCGCTCGGCTTCGGCCGCCTCTTCGCCGCTGACGAGCGTCACGCCCCCCGTCGCCTCGAGCCGGTCTATCCGGCCCGCCTGTTCAGAATAGACCACAAGGACCTGCGGCGCGGCCAGCCGCATGTCGCCCTGCACGATCACCACGTCGCCGGAATAGGTCGCCGTGCCATCGGACTGGCTGACGGAAAGCTGGTCGGCGGTGACCTCGACCGGGGCGGACGTGTCCTGCTGCATCGAGCCGAACGCGACCTGGCCCTGGGCCGCCACGAGGGCAGGGGACGCCGCCAGTACAGCCGCAAGTATCAGTATTCTTATCATGGCGTTTCCGGTTCAAATTGCGGGACGTATACCATCTTTACGCTCTCGGTGAACACAAGTTGCACGTCGTCCTTCGTGGCGCCGGGCGAGATGCTCATGCCACCGGCCTCGATCGTGCCGGCGGGAGCCTCGCCTTTTATCGACCCCAGCGAGCGGCCGGCGACCGTGTCCAGCCTGGCCACGAGGCCCTCGGTCTCGAAGCTGTATCCGGACGTGCTGCGGAACCGCACGCCACCCTCCAGCCGCGCTTCGTTTTCGCTTTCCGTCAGTCGCGCGCTGGGCGCCATCATCTCGATCCGGGTACCGTCGTCCAGCGTGACGATCGCCGTCACCGTTTCGGCAACGACCGCACCGTCGCCCTCGGGGCGGGCCGAGCGGGCCACGACCGAGACAGTTTCGCCGCGCTCGGTCACTCCTGCGAACGAGGGTTCGCGCACCTGCTCGCGGCTGACGCCGTCGACGCCCAGCCGCGCGCCGATCTCGGGCGCGATGGCGTCCTGGGTATCGCGCGACAGCAGGAAGAGCGTCGACAGCAGAACCAGTGCCGCCAGCGGCAACAGGATCTTCAGCCAGGCGATGATGCGCGAATAGAACCCGGTGCGCATGACCGATCAGCCCTGCGCCCGCTCAGACATGGGCGAAGATGTCCGTGCCCGGCCAGCCTTCGAGGTCGAGAAGCGCCCGGGTCGGCAGGAAGTCGAAGCACGCCTGGGCCAATTCGGTGCGGCCCTCGCGCTTCAGCATATCGTCCAGGGCGATGCGCAGGCGGTGCAGGTACAGCACGTCCGATGCGGCATAGGCCCTTTGCGCGTCCGTCAGAGTCTCGGCACCCCAATCCGAAGACTGCTGCTGCTTCGAGATGTCGACTCCCAGCAACTCCGACGTCAAGGACTTCAGCCCGTGACGGTCGGTATAGGTGCGCACCAGCCGGCTGGCGATCTTTGTGCAATAAACCGGCCGCGCCAACGCGCCGAACGCGTTGTGAAGCGCCGCAATGTCGAAGCGGCCGAAGTGGAACAGCTTGGTCACCGTCTCGTCCATCAGCAACGCGGCCAGATTGGGCGCCGCATCCTGTCCACGAGCAATCTGCACCAGGTGCGCATTGCCGTCGCCGGACGAAAGCTGCACCAGGCACAGCCTGTCGCGGTGCGGGTCTAGGCCCATCGTTTCGCAGTCGATCGCGACGGCAGAGCCGAGGTCCAGCCCGTCGGGCAGATCGTGCTGATGCAGATGGACGGTCAAGAGCAGGCTCCGGTCGTTTGCATGGCGAGTGCGTTTGAAGGCCACATACGTCGTCGGATGGCTCTGCGCAACTCGGGCTGACGCCGTAGTTGCGCCGCCGATTCGGCGTTTGGGATCTGGAATATGCGCCGGGCTGAGCCTCGTCCGGCTCTCTGTGTAACATTTCGTGAGCGTGTCGCCGCCTCGCTCGAGCGCGTCCAAGCGCAGCCTCGGTGGCACACTTCACCCGCGTCAAAGCCTGCGCACCGGCGCCTTGGCCCTAGCACTGGCGCCGTCATTGTTTCGCGAGTAGCGCGGCGCGGACTCCCAAAATCGGCGGCATCGGCCCGAATGCCGACATATCCGAAACAATCATTTGAAGCCGTCGACCTTTGTTGCCGAGAAGCGGACCGATTGCCGTCATTGGCTGTTGGCACGGTTTCCGTGCCTTCGGACCGTGAGTGCGACGGCGTCGCGGCGCAGCTTCACGGCCCGGCGCCGCGCACGCGTCGCGAGTCGAAATCGCGGCGGGTTTAGTCGGCGGGCGCCGAGTCATGCAGGGGTTGTGGCGCCGCGCATCTCGTTGACGGTGAGATAACGAAAATTGCATAAATGTCGCTGTAGATCGACGTAGAGTTTTGAAGTTCCACCACTTCCCCCCGGGCGCCCCGGTTTTTGCCGCGGGACGGAACGCCAAGTCATTCAGGTTCACGAGATGTGCCGCCGCGGAATTTTCCCGACCGACCGGTGCGGAGTCCTTGCCGCGCTGCGCCAGATGCCGACTTCCAGGAGGTCACAGTGACATCGCACTTGCGCATCCGGGTTTCCCCGTCCGAAGTCGACAAGCTTTTCGTGACACCATCGCTCCCTCGCCGCTTTGGCAACATCTATCGCATCTATTTCAAGCGAACCCTCGACATCGCGTTGGTCCTGCTGGCGGCTCTTCCGACGATACTGGTATTGAGCGTGCTGTGCCTGGCCATTATGCGGGACGGCGCCTCGCCGTTCTACCGACAGCAGCGCGTCGGACGTCATGGCCGGTCGTTCCACATGTGGAAGCTCCGCTCGATGGTGCCGAACGCCGATCGCCTGCTCGAGGCTTATCTGGTCGACAACCCTGCGGCTCGCGAGGAATGGGACCGCCGCCAGAAGCTCGGCCACGACCCGCGCATCACGCGCATCGGGCGGCTCATCCGCGCGACGTCGCTGGACGAGTTGCCGCAGCTGTGGAACGTCCTGCGGGGCGACATGAGCCTGGTCGGGCCGCGCCCGATGATGACGTGCCAGACCTCGATCTACCCCGGCACCGCCTATTATGCCCTGAGGCCCGGCATCACCGGCTATTGGCAAACCGCTGTGCGCAATGAATCAAGCTTCGTGCAGCGTGCGGACTTCGACACGCAGTATCTCCGCGACCTGTCGATCGCGACCGATCTGAAGCTGCTGGCGCGAACGGTCAAGGTTGTCTTCAGAGGCACCGGCGTCTGACGCGACGGCCCGCGCTCACGTGGCCAGAAAGCGCCGCGGCATGGAAACCATAAATCCCTGACGGAATCTCGGGCCGCGCTTACTGCTTCAGCGAAGAGCAGAATGTAAAACCGCCCCCGACCTGGGGCCGAGGGCGGTCATCGCGCCTATGCTGCGTTGGGAACCGGCATCTGCGGGACCAGGCGCCGGTTTTCCCGCAACCTCAGGCGTTGGGCAGGATCACGATTTCCACGCGGCGGTTCTGCGCGCGGCCCTCGGTCGTCAGGTTCGACGCGATGGGCTGGTCTTCACCGCGACCGATGGTCTGGATGCGCCCGGAGGAAACACCTTCGGACACCAGCACCGACGAGACCGCGCGCGCGCGGCGCTGCGAAAGGTCGAGATTGTACGCTGCCGAGCCGGTGTTGTCGGTGTGGCCGATCACCTGAACCGTCGTGTCTGGGTACTGGCGCAGGCTGTATGCCACCGTCTGAAGGTCGCCGATCAGGCGCGGCTGCAGCTGCGCGCTGTCGGTCGCGAACAGGATGTCCTGCGGCATGGTGACGATCAAACGCTCGCCGGTGTTGCGGATTGCCGTCTCGTTGCCCAGCTGCGCGCGCAGCTCAGCCTCCTGGCGGTCCAGGCGGTTGCCGATGGCGGCGCCGACGCCTGCACCCACCAGCGCGCCGGCGACCGTCGCGCGATTGCGCTCGCCCACGTCGCTGCCGCCGGCGGCACGGCCGGCAATCGCGCCGCCCACGGCGCCGATCAGCGCGCCCTGCTGGGCCTGGCTGTTCGGGTTGTTCGGGTCGCTCAACGGACCGGTGGTGCAGCCGGCGATGCCGACGACGGCGACGAGGGAAAGGATGAACGTCTTGCTGGTGCGGATCATGGTTGCCTCTGTTGTTCGTGGCCTTGTCGGCCTCTGGTCCGAAGTAGCGCTGAATGGCTCGTCATGCGATAACAAGCCCCTTCGTACTCGGCAAACCCTTGCGCAGCGCCTCTAGTTCCACCGGTCAAAACCCGCTCATGCCTCGTCCCGGGCGGCTTCCCACGCAAGCATGGCGCGCTTGACCGGAAGGCCCCAATGGTAGCCCCCCAGCGCACCGTCGCGCCGAAGCGCCCGGTGACATGGAACCAGAAAGGATATCGGATTACGTCCCACGGCCGTTCCCACGGCGCGCACGGCGCGAGGGTTGCCCACCGCGCGGGCGATGTCGGAATAGGTCGTGACCTGGCCTGCAGGGATTCGCAGCAGCGCCTCCCACACCTTGATCTGGAACGGGCCGCCGATCAGGTGCAGCTCCGGCCCGGGCCCGGGCCCGCGCGGCGCGAAGGCCGCCGCGACAGCGGGGGCCAAGGCCTGCGGGTCCTCGACATAGGTGGCGGCGGGCCATCGCGCGCACAGGTCCGCCATCGCTTCCGACTCGCCGGTCTCGGAGGTGAAGGCCAGGCCGCACAGGCCTTTTTCTGTCGCCATTGCCAGAACCGGGCCGAAGGGGCTGTCGGCCATACCCCAACGGATCGTCAGGCCACCGCCGCCGCGCGCATAGTCGCCGGGGCTCATCGCTTCCCAGCGCAGGAACAGGTCGTGCAGCCTGCCCGGACCAGAGAGCCCGGCCGCCTGCGCGGTCTCCAGCGTCGTGTGCCGCGCTGCCAGCAGCGCGCGGGCATGCCCCAGCGCCAGGTATTGCTGGTACCGCTTGGGCGACACGCCCACCCAAGCCGAGAACAGGCGCTGGAAATGAGCGGGGCTCATCGACAGCTCGGCCGCGAGCTCGTCCAGGGTCGCCTGCGGCCCCAGCCGATCAACCGCGTCTATCGCGCGTCGCATCACGCCGTAATGGTAGGGCTGGCCTTTGTCCTTGGGCATCGTTCTCGTCCTTTCGCGTCCTTCCAGACTAGGCGCCTTGCGTGGCGCGCGCGACCCGGATCATGCGCCTTGCGTTGCGCCACGCCGTCGCCCGTTGCGATCCGCGCGACGGACAGCGATAAGCCTCTCATGGCCAAGCAAATGGATTACGCGACCCTGCGCGAGGTGTTCACCCGCTTCCAGGCGATCGAGCCCGAGCCGAAGGGCGAGCTGGAGCACACCAACGCCTTCACTCTGGTGGTGGCCGTGGCGCTGTCGGCGCAGGCGACCGACGCGGGCGTCAACAAGGCCACGCGCGGGCTGTTCGCAGTGGCCGACACCCCGGAAAAGATGCTCGCCCTCGGTGAAGAGGGTGTGATCGAGCATATCAAGACGATCGGCCTGTACCGCAACAAGGCGAAGAACGTCATCAAGCTCAGCCGCATCCTGGTCGAGCAATACGGCGGCGAGGTGCCCAACTCGCGCGCCGCGCTGGAGAGCCTGCCCGGCGTCGGCCGCAAGACCGCGAACGTCGTGCTGTCGATGTGGTGGAAGCACCCGGCGCAGGCGGTCGACACGCACATCTTCCGCGTCGGAAACCGCACCGGCATCTGCCCGGGCAAGGACGTGGTGGCCGTCGAACGCGCGATAGAGGACAACGTGCCGGTGGATTTCCAGACGCACGCGCATCACTGGCTTATCCTGCACGGTCGCTATACTTGCGTCGCGCGGAAACCGAAATGCAACGCCTGCGTGATACGCGACCTTTGCCAATTCGAGGACAAGACAACATGAAAAAATTCCAGGTGGTCGGCATCGGAAACGCCGTGGTGGACGTGATCACCCGCACCGATGACGCGTTCCTCGGCGACATGGGGATCGAGAAGGGCATCATGCAGCTGATCGAGCAGGACCGGGCCAAGCAGCTTTACGCCGCCATGGGCAATCGCGTTCAGACACCCGGCGGCTCGGTCGCCAACACAATCGCGGGGCTGGGCAACCTTGATGCGCGAGCGGCCTTCATCGGCCGCGTGGCCGACGACGACCTCGGCGTGTTCTATTCCTCGGCCATGACGAACGAGGGCATAGCCTTCGCCAATGAGCCGGTGCCGGGGGGCGAATTGCCGACTTCGCGCAGCATGATATTCGTCTCGCCGGATGGCGAGCGGTCGATGAACACGTATCTGGGGATCTCGGCCGAGCTGTCGTCGGACGACGTGGACGAGGACGTGCTCGAGAATGCGGAAACCGTGTTTCTCGAAGGCTACCTGTTCGACAAGGACAAGGGCAAAGAGGCGTTTCTGAAAGCCGCACGTGCCTGCCGCAAGGGCGGAGGCATGGCCGGCATCGCCATTTCCGACCCGTTCTGCGTCGAGCGTCACCGCGACGACTTCCTGCGCCTGATAGAGAACGACATGGATTACGTCATCGGCAACGAGGACGAGATCCGCTCGCTCTACCGCAACGACGACCTCGAGGCGGACCTGAAGGCGGTCTCGTCGATCTGCGACCTCGTGATCTGCACCCGGTCGGGCGACGGGGTCACGATCGTGGATCGCGGCACGCGGATCGACGTTCCAGTGACCAAGATCGTTCCGGTGGACGCCACCGGCGCCGGCGACCAGTTCGCCGCGGGTTTCCTGTACGGGCTTGCGACGGGTGCCTCGATGGAGACGGCGGGCCGCATGGGCGTCGTCGCGGCGACCGAAGTGATCGGCCACCTGGGGCCGCGCCCCGAGGCGTCGCTTCCGGACCTGTTCCGCAAGCAGGGGCTTTTGTAACGCAAGACGCCGCTGGCCGGGCAGATCAGTCGGCGCGCGGCGTGACCCGGTTCACGTGCCCCATCTTGCGACCGGGGCGGGTTTCGGCCTTGCCGTAAAGATGGATCGCGCAGGCCGGATCGCGGGCCAGGTCGGGAACGCGGTCCATGTCGTCACCGATCAGGTTCTCCATCACCACGTTCGAATGGCGCCCGCCGTCGCCCAGTGGCCAGCCGGCGACGGCGCGGACGTGCTGTTCGAACTGGTCCACGGCGCAGCCGTTCTGCGTCCAGTGCCCGGAATTGTGCACGCGCGGCGCGATCTCGTTCACGATCAACTCGCCGGGCGTGACGAACAACTCGACTCCCATGACGCCCACATAGTCCAGCGCGTTTAAGATGCGGCCCGCCAGAAGCACTGCGTCGGTGCGCATCCGCGCGGGCAGGCCGGGCGCGGGCACCGTGCTGCGGCGCAGGATGCCGTCCGCGTGTTCATTGACGCCGGGATCGAAGGCCGCAACCCGTCCGTCCAACCCCCGCGCAGCGATCACCGAGATCTCCCTCGAGAAGTCGACGAAGCCTTCGAGGATCGCGGGGGCACCGTTCATGGACTGCAGCGCGGTCTCTGCGTCGCCCGGTGCGTTCAGCCGCGCTTGGCCCTTGCCGTCATAGCCCATCCGGCGGGTCTTGAGGATCGCCGGAAGACCGATCTCGGCGATCGCGGCGTCCAGCGTGGCGGCGTCGTCGACGGCGGCGAAGGGCGCGGTGGCCAAGCCCAGCTCCGCAAGAAACCGCTTCTCAACCAGCCGGTCCTGACTGGTGCGGAGGGCCTCGCGGTTCGGATGGATCGGGCGGATCGCCTCGACCGCGTCTAGCGATTCCGTCGGGATGTTCTCGAACTCGTATGTCACCACGTCGACGGCATTGGCGAAGGCAACCAGCGCTTCGGTGTCGCCGAACGCGGCGGTGGTCAGGCGGTAGCAGACCTGTCCCGCCGGCGCGGCCGGGGCGGGATCGTAGACATGCGCCTTCAGCCCGAGGCGCGCAGCCGCGACAGCCAGCATGCGCGCCAGTTGCCCGCCGCCGAGGATGCCGATGGTCGATCCGGGTGCCAGTGTCATGTGATGTCTCCGCAGCGCCTGCGCCCCTGATGACCCGCGCGCCGGCCGGTAGCAAGGGTGGCGCGGAGAATGACTGCGGAAGGCCTCACGCCTCGGGGGATTCGGGGATCGAGGCCGCAAGCGCCGCGCGCCAAGCCTCCAACCGTTCGGCCAGCGCCGCGTCGTGCAGGGCCAGGATACCCGCCGCCATCAAACCGGCGTTCTTCGCGCCCGCCGCGCCGATCGCCATGGTGGCCACAGGGAAGCCGCGCGGCATCTGGACGATGGAATACAGGCTGTCGACGCCCGAAAGCGCCTTGGTCTGAACCGGAACGCCGATCACCGGCACGCGGGTCTTGGAGGCCATCATGCCGGGCAGGTGCGCCGCGCCGCCGGCGCCCGCGACAATGACGTGCAGACCGCGATCGACGGCGGTTCTGCCGTATTCCCAAAGCCGATCCGGCGTGCGGTGGGCAGACACGATCCGTGTCTCGTAAGGCACCGAAAGCTCGTCGAGTACATCGGCGGCTTCGCGCATGGTCGGCCAGTCGGACTGGCTGCCCATGATGATCCCGACCCTGACCGTTTCGCCGTCCGCCATGCCGTGCCCTTTCGCCTTGCGTGGGCGCACCATAGCGGACGCGCCGCGCCGCGCAATCGGGCGCTCAGGCGATGATGTCCGGGGTCAGTCGGTCCTCGATCTGGGCGATCTTGTCCTTCAGCAGAAGCTTTTTCTTCTTGAGCCGCTGCAGGGTGATCTGGTCGGCGGTCGAGCCCGCCTGAAGCGCACGGATCGAGTCGTCGAGATCGCGATGCTCGCGCTTGAAGACCGCCAGTTCGACGCGCAGCACCTCGTCGGATTTCATTGAGAGATCGGACGGCGCGTTCATTCCATGCCCTTCGTAAAGCCCAGCCAGGCACGAATGGTAGCCAAATCCGTCGCGCCGCGCAAAGCCCTTGCGTGCGCAACGGAGCACACCCATATTTCGATGGCGGTCGCCGGAAGGGGCCGCATCGGACGGTCGCTTTGAAAAAGGACGTGTCGATGACCAAACTGACCTTGGGGTCCTATCCTCACATGCTCGGGTTTGAGCAACTGGAACGCCTTCTGGAAAGAACGGCGAAGTCCAGCGAAGGCTATCCGCCGTTCAACATCGAGCAGACGTCGGACCATTCCTACCGGATCACGCTTGCCGTGGCCGGCTTCGCCGAGAGCGACCTTTCGATCACCGTCGAGGACCGCCAACTGGTGATCCGCGGCCGGCAACGCGAGGATGCGGAGCCGCGGGTGTTCCTGCACCGCGGCATCGCCGCGCGCCAGTTCCAGCGCAGCTTCGTGCTGGCCGACGGTGTCGAGGTCGGCGAGGCGATGATCGAGAACGGCCTGCTGCACGTGGACCTCACGCTCAGCCGTCCCGAAACCGTCGTTCAGACGATCCAGATCAAGAAAGGGTAACGGTATGAATACGAAGTACGATCTTTCCAAGCTCGACGAAGGCCGGACCGTCTATGTCCGGTCCGTCAAGGCCGAGGATCTGCCCGAGGACGTGCGCGAACAGGTCGGCGGTCTGAAGACATTGTACGCGGTGCATGATTCGGAAGGTCAGCGTCTGGCACTCGTGCGCGATCGAAAGTTTGCCTTCGTGCTGGCGCGGCAAAACGACCTGGCGCCGGTCACCGTACATTGACGGCAGCGACAGCCGCGACGGGCGCGAACGTAAAAGGCCGGGCAGAGCGCCCGGCCTTTTCGCTTCGCGCAGAGCGATGTGTGCCGGATGCCTTGTCGCAGTGGCGACCCCGCCGCGCCCGTGCTCACTTCAGTGCAAAGCTCTGGCCCTTGTAGGGGCCCGAGAGACAGACAACCGTGTCCGGACGTCCGGGCGTGCGATCCACGTAGAAGCGGGAGTTGCGTCCGGTCTGCCTGTCGCGCAATTCGACGGTGTCGTCCGAAAAGACCCTGAAGCTGCCCGCTTCGCCGCCGTTGTCGTGGCGGAACGTGAAGGTCCCGTCGCCGGCGAACCGCGCGACGCTGCCGGCCTGAAACTGCCACGGTCCTTCGGCCATCATTCCAGCCACGGACTGGCCTGACATGCGTTCGGCCAAGGCCGGACCGGCCAACGCCACAAGAGCGGCGGCACATGAAAGAAGGCGCATCTGGAAAATTCTTTTTGCAATGGGCACGGATATCCTGCCGCGGAGGGCGCCACTGTCGCAACGACTGGAAAACGAGAAGACCCGGCCGTTGTAGCCGGGTCACACCATCTCACGTATCAACGCTTTCTACTGACCTGCGATCAAGCCCATGGATTCCAGCTTCAGGATCACCTGATGCGCGCAGTTGTCGACATCGATGTTGACGGTATCCACGCGCAGCTCGGGCGTCTCGGGCACGTCGTAGGGGTCGGAGATCCCCGTGAATTCTTTGATCTTGCCCTCGCGCGCCAGCTTGTAGAGGCCCTTGCGGTCGCGGCGCTCGCATTCCTCGAGAGGGGTGGCCACGTGCACCTCGACGAACGCGCCGTATTGCTCGATCATCTCGCGCACGCTGCGGCGTGTGGTGGCGTAGGGCGCGATCGGGGCGCAGATGGCGATGCCGCCGTTCTTGGTGATCTCGGACGCGACATAGCCGATGCGCTGGATGTTGAGATCCCGGTGCTCCTTCGAGAAGCCCAACTCGGAGCTGAGATTCTTGCGCACGATGTCGCCGTCGAGCAGCGTCACCGGGCGGCCACCCATCTCCATCAGCTTGACCATCAGCGCGTTGGCGATGGTCGACTTGCCCGAACCCGAAAGCCCGGTGAAGAACACGGTGAACCCCTGTTCGGCACGCGGCGGCGAGGTGCGGCGCAGCTCCTGCACGACCTCGGGGAACGAGAACCATTCGGGGATTTCTAGGCCTTCGCGCAGGCGGCGGCGAAGCTCGGTCCCCGAGATGTTGAGGATGGTGACGTTGTCGCGGTCCTCGATCTCGTCGGCGGGTTCGTACTGGGCGCGTTCCTGCACGTAGACCATGTGCTTGAAGTCGACCATCGTGATGCCGATTTCGTCCTGGTGCTGGCGGAACAGCTCCTGCGCGTCGTAGGGGCCGTAGAAATCCTCGCCCGCGCTGTTCTTGCCGGGGCCTGCGTGGTCGCGGCCGACGATCATGTGGGTGCAGCCGTGGTTGCGACGGATCAGCCCGTGCCACACGGCCTCGCGCGGGCCGGCCATCCGCATCGCCAGGTTCAGCAGCGACATGGTCGT
Organism: Citreimonas salinaria; assembly: GCF_900107235.1. GTDB lineage: Bacteria > Pseudomonadota > Alphaproteobacteria > Rhodobacterales > Rhodobacteraceae > Citreimonas > Citreimonas salinaria. The sequence goes on along the minus strand of NZ_FNPF01000014.1, from coordinate 50,693 downwards.
CGTCGAGCTGGGGTATTTGTCCAGCACCGCCTCGTAGCAGCGCACGCGGGTGAAGTGGTCGACGTCACCGGGCTTTGTCAGGCCGACGACGGGGTGGATCAGCAGGTTCGCCTCGGCCTCGCGCGCGGCGCGGAAGGTCAGTTCCTGGTGCGCGCGGTGCAGCGGGTTGCGGGTCTGGAAGGCGACGATCTTGCGCCAGCCCAGTTTCCGGAACTGGGCGCGCAGCTCGTTCGGGGTGTCGCGGCGGCCGCGGAAATCGTAGTGCACCGGCTGCTGAATGCCGGTGACAGGCCCGCCCAGATAGATATTGCCGGCCTGGTTGTGCAGGTAGTTCACCGCCGGGTGCGCGGAATCGTCCGCACCGAAGACCTTTTCGGCTTCGCGGGCCTTGTTCGGCTCCCACTTGTCCGTGACGGTCATCGTCGCGAGGATCACGCCCTCCTGGTCGCGCAGGGCGATGTCCTGGCCGATCTCGACGGTCTCGGCGAAGGCCTCCTTCACGTCCAGCGTGATCGGCATCGGCCACAGCGTGCCGTCGGCCAGGCGCATGTCCTCGACGACGCTGTCGTAATCCGCCTCGGGCAGGAATCCCTTGAGCGGGTAGAAGCCCCCGTTCATCAGCAGCTCCAGATCGCAGATCTGTCGCGGGGTCAGGTCGAGCGACGTAAGGTCACCCGCCTCGACCTTCAGCTTCTGGGCACTCTCGTAGGACACGTACAGTTCGGGAAGCGGAGCGAGGTTCGCGGGCATGGACATGGGCAAGACCTTTGGTTTCAATCGAACGAAAATGGCGTGGATGTTCGCGGCGGCCTTAGCTTTGCCCTAGAGCGCTTGCAAGACCCGCAGACGGAAATGGTCGCCGTAGGCCCGGAATTGCCGCGTTGCGACAAATGCATGCCTCCAAAAGGAACCGGCCCCAGTCCGCGGCGTTGGATCTTTCGCTGTTTCGTGCGCTCTTGCCGCTGCGGCTATTCGGCGGCCGGGGTCTCGGCGCCGTAGCCCAAGGGCTCGGAAACGTCCTTTCCCGAATCCAGGTCCTGCTCGGCCAGCCAGCGTTCGGCCTCGAGCGCGGCCATGCAGCCCATCCCGGCGCTGGTCACTGCCTGCCGGTACTTGTGGTCGGTCAGGTCGCCGGCCGCGAAGACGCCGGGAATCGAGGTCTCGGTGCTATCCGGCTTGGTCACGACATAGCCGCCCATGTGGGTTTCCAGCACGTCCTTGACCAGTTCGTTCGCCGGAGCATGTCCGATGGCGACGAAGGCGCCCGCACACGGGATTTCCCGTGTCTCGCCGCTCTTCACATGCTTCACGCGCACCCCGGTTACGCCCTTGGGGTTCTCGTCGCCCAGAACCTCGTCGAGTTCGTGGTCCCACAGGCACTCGACCTTGGGGTGTTTGAACAGGCGGTCCTGCAGGATCTTCTCGGCGCGCAACGTGTCGCGGCGGTGGATCAGCGTGACCTTGCTGGCGAAGTTGGTCAGGAACAGCGCCTCTTCCACGGCGGTGTTGCCGCCGCCGATCACGACGATTTCTTTCCCGCGATAGAAGAACCCGTCGCAGGTGGCGCAGGCGGACACGCCGAAGCCCTTGAAGGCCTCTTCGCTTTCCAGCCCCAGCCACTTGGCGCGAGCGCCGGTCGCCAGTATGATCGAGTCCGCCGTGTAGGTCGTGCCACTGTCGCCATGCGCCACGAAGGGCCGCTTGTCGAAATCCACCTTGGCGATGATGTCGCCGACGATGTCGCAGCCCATGGCCTTGGCGTGCGCCTCCATTCGGAGCATCAGGTCGGGGCCCTGCACCTCTGTGTCGCCGGGCCAGTTCTCGACCTCGGTGGTGGTGGTCAACTGGCCGCCGGGCTCGATCCCCTGGACCAGCACCGGGTCGAGCATGGCCCGGGAGGCGTAGATTCCGGCAGTGTAGCCCGCCGGGCCAGAGCCGATGATCAATACCTTGCTGTGACGCGTCTTGGACATTGCTCTGCCTCCTGCTTCGGCCTACTTGCCGGGATATAGCGTCGGGGTGGGCTGGACGAAAGGGTCGTTCCGTCGCGGAGGCTGCCTGGCCCTAAGTCCAGATTGCGGAACAATGTTGCGCGATATTGAAACATTCTTGCGCCGATCGCGGTTGGTGCTATAACAATCGCGAATTCCAAGGAGGCGCAGATGCCAGGGCACCGGTTGGACCCGATCGACAGGAAAATCTTGTCAGAGTTGCAAGCCGACGGTCGGATGACGAACGTCGAACTCGCCCGCCGTGTCGGCATCTCGGCGCCGCCGTGCTTGCGCCGGGTTCGTGTGCTCGAGGAGATGGGCCTGATCCGGGGCTATCACGCCGATGTCGATGCCCGCGCGCTGGGGTTCGAGGTTCAGGTCTTCGCCAATGTCGGCCTGCAAAGCCAGGCCGAGGCAGACCTGCGCGCTTTCGAGAATCGCTGCCGCGAGTGGCCGCTGGTCCGCGAATGCCACATGCTCAACGGCGAGGTGGATTTCATCCTGAAATGCGTCGCACCCGACCTGTCGAGCTTCCAGGCCTTCCTGACCGACCAGCTGCTGACCACGCCCAACGTCGCCAGCGTGAAGACGTCGCTGGTGATCCGCGGCGCCAAGGACGAACCGGGCGTGCCCTTCGATGTGCTGGAAGACCGCTTGAGCCGATCCGCCTGAGGCGCGCGGCCCAATCGAACGCGTCAGCTTCCGATCAATCGCTCCAGCGACTGGCGCGTGGTGCGCGACAGTGCGACCTGCCCGAAGGCGCCGGGGCCGTCAAGGTTGGGGAACAGCGCCATGAACGCGCCGCGCAGGCCGGTCTGGGCAAGTGCCTCGATTGCGCTGCCGGGGTGGTAGGTTTCCAGCGAAATGCCACCAAGGCGCAGCAATGCGTGTCGCGCCAGAAGCAGGTGGTACAGTTGCACCGGGCCGTGTGGCGTGACCGGAACGAAGCGGTCGCCGTCGGCATAGTCGGACAACGGCACAAGCACCGAGGCGCGGCCGAGCAAAGGGCCCAGCCGCGGGTGACGAACCACGAGGCGCGCCGCCGGACCGACGAGGAGGTCCGGTTCCGGCAGTGCATCGCCGACGGAGTCGTTCATCACCCGCATCATGCCCGCGCGAGCGCGGTTGCGCGGACGCGAAAACAGCGTCGAGCCGATCCATATCAGACGTTCTACATCGCCGCTATCGGTCGTTACCCGGTCGCCGGGAAGCAGATCCTCGACCGCGACGGGGCCTTGCGGTGTGGGTACCAGCGTGCCACGCGCAAAGGCAGTTGCGGCCTCTTCGATCGCGGGCACGGCGGGGGCCGATACCGAGCGGTGTTCGACCGCACCGCCCGGCATGAGTGCCGCGATCTCGAACTGGCGCATGGGCATGCGCTGCGCCGCGGGCCGATCCGAAAGCGGCCCCGCAGTCACGGGCGGCGAGCGGCGGTTGTCGATCAGGGGGCTGATGCTGGACACGGGCGACGGACCTTTTCCTGCGGCGTCCGGGGCGGCGCCTTTGGGTCTGGTCGTCAAGAAATGGAGGTTGATTCGGGCCTGTTTGTGACGGTGCCGGGCCTTTCCTTGGCCCTTGGCGTCAGAGCCGGATGGCCGCGATCAGCCGACCGTAATCCGCCTCGCGCGCATGGGTCGCGCGCCGGTAGGAGTAGAATCGCGCGGCATCGGAATAGGTGCAGTGGCGCGTCCACTCCGCCGTCACTCCGGCCTCGCGCAAGCGGTGCAGGCCGTATCCGGGCAGGTCGAACAGGTAACGGTCGCCACTTCCGTTCGCGAAGAACCGGGCGTTTTCGGGGTCTGCGTCGACGAAGGTTTCGATGAACTCCGGCCCGACCTCGTAGGCGCCCTGGCTGATCGTCGGGCCGATCACGGCCGTGATGTCCGCGCGTGCGGCACCCAGTCCCACCATCGCGTCGACCGTGGCGTCCAGCACGCCGTCCAGCGCACCGCGCCAGCCGGCATGCGCGGCACCAACGACGCCGGCGTTTCTGTCCGCCAGCAGCACGGGTTGGCAATCGGCGGTCAGCACCGAGAGCGCGACCCCTAGCGTGCGCGTGACCATCGCGTCGGCGCGGGGCAGGGGACGCGGCAGGGGCGCGTCGGTCACGATGACGACGTCGGCGGAATGGACCTGGTGCGGCCCGACCAGGTGATCCGTGCCGACCCCGAGCGCGTCGGCCGCGCGGCCGCGGTTGATGGCGACGATCTCGGATTGGTCCGACGATCCCGCGCCGCAATTGAGCCCGGCGAACACCCCGGACGACGCACCGCCGCGGCGCGTGAAGAAGCCGTGCCTGAACGGGGCCAGACTGTCGGATGTGATGATCTCCAGCGTCATGGGTCCAGTCCGGGCAAGGCGGGCGCGTCGGCGGGGGCGAGCCCAAGGATCCTGAACACCGAACCCATTTCGTCGGGATGCGTCAACCGCCGATGTGCGGCGGCGATGGCGTCCACCTGTGCCGCGTCGCCACCGCTGGCTAGGCTGCGCGCCCGTTCGGTGATGCCCAGCCGTTCGAGAAAGACGCCCTGAGGGATCAGCGGCGTTGCCCTTGCCGGCGCGGCGGCCAGCGCCAATGCCTCGAAATCCACGTGCGCGGTCAGGTCGGCCTGTCCCGGCGTGGCGAACGGATCGATCGGTGCGTGGCCAGCCACCGCCTGGAGTGTGTCGCCCCGGCTGCGCCAGTCGCCGTAATCGACGATCAACGCGGCGCCGCCGCGGCTGGCAATACGGGCGCCCAGTTCGGACGCTATGGCCGCGGCCGGGGCGCGGGTCTCGACGATGCCGCCGTCGGGCGTGTCGGCCAAGCGGTGCTCCAGCGCGGCAACGGGCGCGGCGCTGGACTGACCGATGACCAGCCGATCGCCATCCAGCCCGATCATGCGTTCGGCCCAGCCATCGCCCACGCGTTGAAACTGCCGGATCGGAAGCGCGTCGAAGAATTCGTTCGCGATAAGGAATAGCGGCGCGTCGGGCAGCGTCTCGACGCTGTCATGCCAGGTTGGCACGGCGTCCAGCGTCGCCGCCTGGACAGCGCGCAAGGGCGAAGATGTCTCGACCAGGTGCAGTTGCGCCGCCTCCCGGAATCCCGGCACGGCGCGGGTGACGCGCAGCGCGTCGGCCATCAATGTGCCGCGTCCGGGGCCGAGTTCAGCCAGTGTGAAGGAGGCGGGGCGGCCATGGTCGATCCACGCCTGTGCCAGGGTCAGGCCCAGCATCTCGCCGAAAAGCTGACTGATCTCGGGCGCGGTGGTGAAATCGCCCTGCGCCCCCAGCGGGTCGCGGGTGGTGTAGTAGCCGTGCTCTGGATGGCCGAGGCAGGCGGCCATGTACTCGGCTAGGCTGATCGGACCGGTCGCTGCGATCTGGCGCACCAGCAGCGCGGCCAGCGGGGTCATGCCCCGGCCCGTCGCGCCCGTGCGATCAGCCACAGCCCCAAGGCGATCATCGGCAGGGTCAGAAGCTGGCCCATGGTCAGCCCCCAGCCGTTCACGTGCCATGCGAGACCCAGCGGGTTGCCGGGTTCGACGAACTGCGCGTCGGGCTGGCGCACGAACTCCACCGCGAAGCGCGCGGCACCGTAGCCGGCGAGGAACGCGCCCGTCAGCAGGCCGGGCCGCTTCAGCGCGCCCCGCGAGGCGAGCCACAGCAGCAGAAGCCCCAGCACAAGCCCCTCGAGGCCGGCCTCGTAGAGCTGCGAGGGGTGGCGCGCGCAGACCTCGCCAGCGGGTTGGCCGCAATCCTGCGCGGCCGGGCCGGGAAAGATCACGCCCCACGGCAGGTCGGTCGGACGGCCCCAGAGCTCGGCGTTGACGAAGTTTGCCAGCCGTCCCAGCAGCAGGCCCACGGGTGTCGCGAGCGCCATCATGTCCAGCGTGGACAGGCGGGGATGGCCGCCCCGGCCGCAGAACCACAGCACGGCGACGGCAACGCCGATCATGCCGCCGTGGAACGACATGCCGCCGGTCCAGATGGCCAGGATCTCGGCCGGGTTCGCCAGGAAGTAGGCGGGCTGGTAGAACAGCACGTAGCCTAGCCGCCCGCCCAGGATGACGCCGAGAATGACCGCGGTCAGCAGATCCTCGACCTGGCGTGGGGTCATCGGCGGAGTGTCTGCGGGCCACAGCGCCTCGCGCCGGACCGAGGCGACGGCAATCCGCCAGCCGATCAGGATTCCCGCGATATAGGCTAGCGCGTACCAGCGCAGGGCGAATTCGAACCCGAACAACGAGATCGAGAAAAGTTCGGGCGAGAGATTCGGGAAGGGGATACCTGTCTGCATGCGCGTTGTTGTGCGCGGCTGCGCGGCGAAGTCAACCTTGAGGCTCAAGCCTCCGTATCCCATATAGAGGACAAGCCAAGCTGGAGAGAGCCATGCAATCGCGCAACAAGATCTTCGAAGACATGTCGCAACTTATGACCAACGCCATGGGCGTGGCTCAGGGGGCGCGGGAAGAGGCCGAGACGGCGATGAAGTCGATGATGGATCGCTGGCTCGCCGACCGCGACTTCGTCACCCGCGAGGAATTCGATGCGGTGCGGTCGATGGCGCAGAAGGCGCGCGAGGAGAACGAGGCGCTGAAGGCGCGGCTCGACGCGCTCGAGGCAAAAGGCACGAACAGCGTCGGCGACTAGGCCGGCACACGGTGCTCGCGCCTGACGGCGCGTCGCCCCGCCCGCCGTCCCGCGGGCCCGCACCAGGGGCGGACCGTGGCCTTAGCGGGCGCGACGCTCGGGCACGATCTGCTGCACGACACCGACTAGGATCAGGTAGGCCGAGGTCGCGACCAGACCCCAGAGCGCCCAGCTTTCGGGGTGGAAATCGACCCAGGCCGCCCATCCGGCGAAGAACGTCCATGCCAGCGCGATCGGAAGCGACAACTTGCGCCACCGCTTGGTGCGCACCGGATGGATGAACTTCAGCGGCAGGAACATCGCCACCGCCAGTATCGAGACGATGAAAAGCGTCACCCAGAAGTCGGGCTCGACCGCGAAGAGCACCAGCACCAGCATGTTCCAGCAGCCCGGGAAGCCGTGGAACGAATTGTCCGAGGTCTTCATCCGCGCATCGGCGAAGTACATGGCGCTGGCGAAGGTGATCAGGATAATCGCGAACCATCCGGTCCAGCCTGGCAGAAGCCCCGACTCGAAGAGCGCGAAGGCCGGTATGAAGGTGTAGGTCAGGTAGTCGATGATCAGGTCCAGCAGCACGCCGTCGAAGCGCGGCGCGTTGGTCTTGACGTCGTACTTGCGCGCCAAGGGACCATCGATGCCGTCGACAGCAAAGGCGATCACCAGCCACAGGAACATCACGGACCATGCGGCCTGCGCAGCGGCCAGCATGGCAAGCATGGCGAAAACCGCGCCGGTGGCGGTGAACAGGTGGACCAGCAGGGCCTTCGTTGCGAGTGTCATCCACTCCTCATGCAGTAAATCCCGCACGGTTGCAAACCTCGGGAACAGGCGCCGCGGGCCGCGTGTCGCGACGGCCCGGACAGGCGCGTCACGAGCCTTTCCGCCGGTCAGGCGAGCAGCGCCGCGCCTTCATGGCCCGCTATGGAGGCCGAGATCACCGCGCCCTCGGGGCGCGGCTGAGCAAAGCGGACCTCGGTGAACTGTTCGGTCCGGCCCATCAGGGGCGATTCCATCAGCACCGAATGAGTGCGGCCCACTTGCGCATCCAGGTGCCGGGTCACTGCGCGCGCGCCGGCGTCGCGCAGGCGGGCGGCGCGGACCTTGATCGTCGCGCCGTCGACGCAGCTGGGGATGCGGGCGGCGGGCGTGCCGGGACGGGCCGAGTAGGGGAAGACGTGTAGCCAGGTCAGGTCGCATTCCTCGACCAGCTTCAGCGAATTCTCGAAATGCGCCTCGGTCTCGGTGGGAAAGCCGGCGATGATGTCGGCGCCGAAGGTCATGTCGGGGCGCAGGCGGCGCGCGTCCTCGCAGAAGGCGATGGCATCGTCGCGCAGGTGCCGTCGCTTCATCCGCTTCAGGATCAGGTCGTCGCCGTGCTGAAGGCTCAGGTGCAGGTGCGGCATCAGGCGCGGCTCGGTTGCGATGGCCTGCATCAGGTTCTCGTCCGCTTCGATGCTGTCGATGCTGGAGATACGCAGCCGCGGCAGGTCCGGCACCAGTTTGAGGATGCGCATCACCAGGTCGCCCAGCCGCGGGGTGGCCGGCAGGTCGGCGCCCCACGATGTCAGGTCGACGCCGGTCAGCACCACCTCGTTGAGCCCTTTCTGCACCAGCCGCTTGATCTGGTCGACGACTACGCCCGCGGGCACCGAGCGCGAATTCCCGCGGCCGTAGGGGATGATGCAGAAGGTGCAGCGATGGTCGCAGCCGTTCTGGACCTGCACGTAGGCGCGGCTGCGCGTGCCGAAACCGTCGATCAGATGGCCTGCCGTTTCTTTCACCGACATGATGTCGTCGACCATGACCGCCTCGGTTTCGCCCACGAAATCGGGCGACAGGCGCGTCCAGGTGTCGGGCGCCATCTTTTCGGCGTTGCCGATCACGTGATCGACTTCGTCCATCGCAGCGAAGCTGTCGGGGTCGATCTGCGCGGCGCAGCCGGTGACGATCAGGCGCGCGTCGGGGTTCTCGCGGCGCAGGCGGCGGATTTCTTGCCGTGCCTTGCGCACGGCCTCGGCGGTCACGGCGCAGGTGTTCACGACCACGGCGTCACCGAGGCCCGCATCGGCGGCAAGACGCTTCATTGCCTCGGTCTCGTAGGCGTTGAGGCGGCAGCCCAGCGTGGTGAAGCGCGGCGCGTCGCTCATGCCTCGGCCTCCAGCCAGGCACGGGTGAGCGTGCCGTCGAAGACGTGGCAAGTGGCGCCGGTCATCCAGACGCCGTCCTCGCGCCAGTCGATCAACAGGTCGCCCCCGTCGAGCGTGACGCGCACCCGGCGCCCGGTGAGCCCGCGCCGCACTGCCGCGACCGCCGTCGCGCACGAGGACGAGCCCGAGGCCTGGGTGATGCCGACGCCGCGTTCCCAGACGCGCATGCGCAGGTGGTCGGACCCGAGAAGGCTGACCACCTGCACGTTGGTGCGCTGCGGGAAAAGCGGATGGTGTTCGTAGCGTCTGCCGAACTGATCCAGCGCAACCGCCTCTGCGTCGTCGACGAAGAACGTGCAATGCGGGTTGCCCATACCGGTCGCCGTGGGAGCACCCTCGATCGGAATTTCCAGCGTGTCCATCGCCTCGGCCAGCGGAATCTCGGCCCATTCCGTCTGGGGATGTCCCATGTTGACGCTGACCTGGCCATCCGCCTCTCGACGCGCCGGCAGGAGGCCGCGGTCGGTGGTCAGCGTCAGCGCGTCGCGCCCCGTCTGGTCCATCAGGTGCGCGGCGATGCAGCGGGTGGCGTTGCCGCAGGCGGCCGAGACCGAGCCGTCGGAATTGTAGAACGTCAGGTGCGCGTCGGCCTTGCCGGTGCCGATCACCGCCAACTGGTCGAAGCCCACGCCGCGATGCCGGTCCGCCAGCCGCCGGACGAGCGTATCCGTCAGGCGCAGCGCCGTCGCGCGCGCGTCGAGGACGACGAAATCGTTGCCCAGTCCGTGCATCTTCATGAACGGCAGATCGGTATCGGTGGCCATGCTCATGCGCGCGCATATACGCCTGGTCGGCCGGGCATTCCAGCCCGGAGCGCGGGCATCCCGCGCCACCGGCGCAATTTTTCTATTTTCCGCCTTGACCCCGCCCTGCGGCCTTTGTAGGTCCGCGCCCAGTGGGCCGTTAGCTCAGTTGGTAGAGCAACTGACTTTTAATCAGTGGGTCGCAGGTTCGAATCCTGCACGGCTCACCACTGAACTTCAAGAAAATCGCCGCTCTGCGAGAGGTCGCGCACCGCGGGCAAGCCGCCGGAATGCGAGGCGGAGCCCGTCGGCGTTTCAGGCGCCACCTCCCCAGAGGGATGAAGAGGCGTCGGTGACGGGGTCGCCCTCAGGTGCGAGCCGCTCCAGTCCTGCTTCGCCGCCTTGTTTGCCTTCTGGGCCTCCTTGTTGAGCAGGTCGTCCGTTTTCTTCTCTTCCTGCAGGGTCTGGGCCAGCAGTTTCGCCGCGTCGTCGTGCCCAAGCTGCTTGGCCCAGGTCACGAGGGTCCCGTAGCGGGCGATCTCGTAATGCTCCTTCGCCTGGGCGCCGGCGATCAGGACGGCATCCGCGGCTTCGGTGGCCTTGAACTCGTCGATATGATCCTCGAATTCGGCCATCAGCCCCTGAATGCTGTCGCAGGTCTTGCCGCGGGCGGCCTTGCCGATCATCTCGAACACCTGCTCGAGGCGTTGTTTATGCTCCTCGCTTTCCCCGGCATGGTGCTCGAAGGCTTCTTTCAACTCGGGCATCTGGGCGGCCCGCGCCGCCTTCTTCTGCGCCCGCAGCGAGGCCCGTTCCGCGAAGAGGACGTCCCTGAGGCCGTCGTGGAATGCGTCCTGGAGCGTCTTGTCGGTCGCCATTTTCGTGTTCCTTTCCGGGGTGGAAGTTGTCTCGCGAGAAAACGGAACTTGCCGGGTTTGATTGCGCCCTTCCTGCCGCGGCGGACCAAGCCAGCCGGGCCGGCGCCTGCCGGCGACAGGCGCGTGGGGCGATGTCCCAGCGTGGGACATGCCTGGTGCTATGTCTTTTCAATGGCTTGCAGAGACGGATTCGTATTCCGTTAACGAACGCGCGCGCGCGACGTCGTTGCCGGGTTCCGGAGGCGACAGATGGTGGGGACCGATGCAGGGCCCTGCGCGACGTCGATCCCATCGAACGGCGCGGATCGAGGCCGCGTCATTGCGCGCGGAACGGTGCCGGCGGTCAAAGACGATCAGGAAGGAACCGCCGGTTGCCCGACCTGTTGGTCTCGGTAGGCCGCTTCCGAGAATCCGTTCGAAGCCGCCGCACTGGAACAGGGAGAAACGGCATGACCATGACACGACGTGAGCTGCTCACGACGATCGGGGTGACCGCCGGCACCGGGGCCATGTACACCGCCATGGCCAGCCTCGGCTTCGCGCAGGAGTCGAGCTATACCGGGCCGGTGGAGCTGACCGGCGATCCGGGCGGGGCGCGGGTTCTGGTGCTGGGCGCCGGGCTTGCGGGCATGACCGCGGCGATGGAATTGCGGGCCGCGGGCTACGAGGTGCAGGTCCTCGAATACCGCGAGAAGGCCGGCGGGCGCTGCTGGACCCTGCGCGGCGGCGACACCTACACCGAACTGGGCGGTGCCACGCAGGAGGTCGACTTCGAGGAGGGGAACTACTTCAACCCCGGCCCGTGGCGCATTCCCTACAACCACCACGCGATCCTCGACTATTGCCGGCGGCTGGGCGTCGAGCTTCAGCCGTTCATCCAGGAGAACCACAACGCCTACCTGCACCGCAGCGACGCCTTCGACGGCAAGCCGCAGCGCTACCGCGAGGTGGCGTCGGATTTCCGCGGCCACGTGGCCGAACTTCTGGCCAAGGCCACGAACGGTGGCGCGCTGGACGAGGAGGTGACCGAGGAAGACCGCGCGCTTCTGCTCGAGGCGCTGCGCGACTACGGGTCGCTGACCGAGGAATACGAATACGTCATGAGCGAGGAGACGAGCGACTTTCGCGGCTTCGAGCGCTGGCCTGGCGGTGGCCGCAATGCCGAGGGCGTGCCATCGCAGCCGATGGACCTCGAGACGCTGCTGGATTCGCGACTGTGGCGCTGGCTTCCGGACGCCGAGACGGTCCACCACCAGCAGGCGATCTTTCAGCCCGTGGGCGGCATGGACAGGATCGCGCAGGCCTTCGAGCGCGAGGTGGGCGACCTGATCACCTACAACGCCAAGGTGGTGACGCTGCACCAGGACGAGAACGGCGTGACCGCGAGCTACGTCGACGCGCAGGAGCCGGGCGAGGTCACCGAGGTGACGGCCGACTGGTGCGTCTGCACGATCCCGTTCTCGATCCTCGGGCAGATCCAGCACAACTTCTCGGGCACGAAGGCGCAGGCGATCAGCACGATGTACTACGCCGGCGGCTTCAAGGCGGGGCTCGAGTTCAAGCGCCGCTTCTGGGAAGAGGACGAGCACATCTACGGCGGGATCACCTACACCGACCTGCCGATCTCGCTGATCAGCTACCCGTCGAACGACTATCTCAGCCAGGGCGGCGGAGTCCTTCTGGGGGCCTATAACTGGGGGGCGAACGCCTACCAGTTCAACGCGATGCAGCCCGAGGAGCGGACCAAGTGGGTCGTCGAATACGGCTCGCGCATCCACCCGCAATACACCGAGGAGTTCAAGACCGGCGTCAGCGTGCCGTGGCACAAGGTGCCGTGGGTGCTGGGCTGCTACGGCATCTGGGAGGACAGGGAGCGCGACTACGAGGAGACGGCGCGCATGGGCGAGGGCGAGCGGATCGCGCTTGCCGGCGAGCATCTGTCCTACCTGCCGGGCTGGCAGGAGGGGGCGATCCTCTCGGCGCTCGACGCCATCCAGCAGCTTCACGAACGCGCCACGCAGTGATGAGGAGAGCGGACATGAACCCGATCAAGACAACGATACTGCCGTTCGCGCTGCTGGCTGCCGGCATGGCAACGGCACAGGAAAACCTGCCGCCGGTCGAGGTGCCCGAGGGCGAGCCGGTGTCCGAGTTCCGGACCTTCGACCCGACCGAGGAGGAGTTCGAGAACTTCCGCGGCGCGGGAAACATCCCGCACGAGGGCGGCGAGGCGGTCTACAACGCCGTCTGCTCCGGGTGCCACATGCCCGACGGACAGGGCGCTGTCGGCGCGGGTGAATACCCGGCGCTGGCCGACAACGAGCTTCTGGCGGCGCCGGGCTACCCGATCTACATGGTGGTCCACGGGCAGGCGGCCATGCCACCCTTCGGCAGCCTGCTGGACGACCAGCAGATCGCGGACGTGGTGAACTACGTCCGCTCGCATTTCGGCAACGACTTCGTCGAGGGCGAGTTCGGCGAGGCGGCCCCCGAGGACGTCGCCGCGACGCGCGAGTGACAGAGGTTCCGCGTGTCCCACGATGGGACACGCGGACGCCCCAACAAGATCAAGGGCTTGCAGAGACGGATTCACCGGGCGTTAACACTCGGGCCGGTGAGGGAGCGGGCGCGATGGCGCATCACCCTGCGCTCCGCGAGCAAGGAATAGGGGCGGCAGTCGATCGGCTGCCGCCCCATTTGTTTGCGCCCGGACGGGCGGATGGCTCAGCCCAGCACGGACCCGACCGCGGCGGCAGTCTTCTGCACGATCTCGTCGGCTTCCTCGCGCGTCAGGCAGAAGGGCGGGGCGAAGCCCAGGATGTCTCCTTGCGGCATCGCCCGGGCGATCACGCCGTGTTCCAGCAGCGCGGCGGCGACGCGGGCGCCGACCTTCTCGGACGCGTCGAAGAACGTCCGGCTGTCGCGGTCCTTGACGAATTCGACCGCCATCAGCAGCCCTTCGCCGCGGACCTCACCCACGTGGGGATGCGCGCCGATCGCGTCGGCCATCGCGGCGTTGAGGTAGGTGCCCACGGTGCCCGCGTTGGAGATCAGGTCCAGGTCGTCCAGCAGCTTGAGATTCGCGACACCCGCCGCGGCGCCGATCGGGTGGGCCGAGTAGGTCCAGCCGTGGCCGATGGGTCCGTTCTCGTCCGTGCCCTGTTCCAGCACCTTCCACATGCGGTCGGACACGATCGAGCCGGACAGCGGCGCGTAGGCCGATGTAAGCCCCTTGGCGATGGTCATCAGGTCGGGCTTCAGCCCGTAATGCTCGGACCCGAACATGCTGCCCAGACGGCCGAAGCCGGTGACGACCTCGTCGGCGATGAGCAGGATGTCGTGCTTGGTCAACACCTTCTGGATCGCGGCCCAGTAGCCGGCGGGCGGGGGCACGATGCCGCCGGTGCCGAGGATCGGCTCTCCGATGAAGGCGGCGATGGTGTCGGCGCCCTCGCGCTCGATCATCGCCTCAAGCTCGGCCACGCAGTGGGCGACGAAGGCGGCTTCGTCCATCGACGTGTCGGAACGGCGGAAGAAATAGGGCGCCTCGGTGTGGAGCACCTGCGAGAGCGGCAGGTCGAACTTCTTGTGGAAGAGTTCGAGACCCGTCAGCGAGCCAGTCACGAGGCCGGAGCCGTGGTAGCCGCGCCAGCGCGAGATGATCTTCTTCTTCTCGGGGCGGCCGAGGATGTTGTTGTAGTACCAGACCAGTTTCACGTTGGTCTCGTTCGCGTCCGAGCCGGACAGGCCGAAATAGACCTTGCTCATGTGGTCGGGCGCGCGGTCGAGGATCATCTTCGACAGGGTGATCGCGGCCTCGGTGCCGTGGCCCACATAGGCGTGGTAATAGGCCAGCTCGCGCGCCTGTTCGGCGATGGCGTCCGTGATCTCGGGGCGGCCGTAGCCGACGTTCACGCAATAGAGGCCGGCGAAGGCGTCGAGCATCGTGTTGCCGTCGCGGTCGGTGATGTGGCTGCCCTTGCCGGTCTGGATCACGCGCTGGGGCGCGTTGCCGCGGGCGAATTCGGCCAGATGGGTCGAGGGATGGAAGAAGTTCTCGCGGTCCCACTGTTCCAGCATGTCGTTGCGAAGCATCGGTCTTTCCTTTCGTGCGTGCGGAGGGCCCGGCCGGCTGTGCAGGTCGCCGGGCCGCGTGTCGATGTGTGCGTCAGGCCCGGTTTCAGGCCCAGTCGCGGCAGACGTACTTGATGTCGGTGAATTCCTCGAGTCCCTGCCGCGCCCCTTCGCGGCCCAGCCCCGACTGCTTCATGCCGCCGAAGGGGATCGGCGCGCCGGTGACCTTGGTGCGGTTCACCGCGACCATGCCGAATTGCAGCGCGCGGGTCATGCGGTAGATCCGGCGTGGGTCCATCGTGTGCACGTAGGCGACGAGGCCGTATTCGGTGGCGTTGGCGCGGCTCGTCACCTCGTCCTCGGTGTCGAACGGCACGATGGGCGCGACGGGGCCGAAGGTTTCCTCGTGCAGGATGGCGGCGTCGTCGGGCACGTCGGCGATGACCGTGGGCGCGTAGAACAGCGGGCCGAGGTCGAGGCGGTCGCCCCCCGTGAGCAGCTTGGCGCCCTTCTTCAGCGCGTCGGTGACGTGGGCTTCCTGCTTTTGCACGGCCTTCTCGTTCATCAGCGGGCCGAGGTCGCAATCGTCGAGGCCGGCGCCGATGGTCAGTGCCTTCGTGGCTTCCGTGAATTTCTCGCAGAAGGCGTCGTAGATGGCGCGCTCGACGTAGATGCGGTTGGCGCCCAGGCAATCCTGCCCGGTGGTGGCGAACTTGGCCTTGATCGTCTCCTCGACCGCCTGATCGAGGTCGCTGTCGGCGAAGACGATGACTGGCGCGTGGCCGCCAAGCTCCATCACCAGCCGCTTGATCGTGCCGGCGCACTGGCCGTAGAGCAGCCGGCCGATCTCGGTCGAGCCGGTGAAGGACAGCGCGCGCACGCGGTGGTCCTGGGTCCAGGGCTCGACGATCTCGGGGGCATTGCCCGTCACCACGTTGAACACGCCCGCGGGCATGCCGGCGCGCTCGGCCAGTTCGGCCAGCGCGGTGGCCGAGAAGGGCGTTTCCGACGACGGGTGCGCGACCACGGTGCAGCCGGCGGCGAGTGCTGCGGCGGCCTTTCGGGTCAGCATGGCGGCGGGGAAGTTCCACGGCGTGATGAGCGCGGCCACGCCCAGGGGTTCGCGCCACAGCTCGACCTCGGCGTCGGGCAGGTGGGAGGTCACGCCCTCGATGTTCGGACGACGGGTTTCCTCGGAGTAGAATTCTACGAACGAGGCGGCGTAGTCGATCTCGCCGCGCGCCTCGGACAGGGGCTTGCCCTGTTCCGAGACCATGATGCGCGCGAGGTCTTCGCGGTGCTCGATCATCAGGTCGTGCCAGCGGCGCAGGATGGCGGCGCGGTCCTGCGGCAGGGTCTGCGACCACGTGGCGAAGGCGGTGTGCGCGGCGTCGACCGCGCGGCGGGAATCGTCGGCGGTGAGACGCGCGATGTCGCCGATGCTGTCGCCGGTGGCGGGATCGGTGACGGGGATCGTGTCGTTCCCCTCGCCGGCGGTCCACTTGCCGCCGATATAGGAAAACGGCCGCACCAGGCGCTTGTCCTGAATCGTGCGGTCGGCCGAAAGAACGCTGTCCTTCATCGTCGAATCTCCTGTCTGGCTGGGGACAGGATGGCGCAGGCGGGCAGGCGATCGGGTCTTTTATCGGCGCGCGATTCAGGCGGTTCGGACCATGTGGGCGCGGTCGCGGAGAGGAATCGTCTTCAGCCGCGCAGCAGGGCGAAGGGCGGGCTTGAGGGCGGCTTGACCGCCTTGGTGACGATGTAGGTGTAGTAGCGCGCGAGCCCGATGCGGGCGTCCAGCATGTCGTCGACCAGCCGCTGGTAGGCGTCGATGTCGCGGGTCACGATCTGCAGGAAGTAGTCGAAGCCGCCGCCCAATGCCCAGCAGGCCGTGACCTCGTCGTAGGTGCGCACGGCGGCCTCGAAGGCGCGGAACGTCTCGGACGTGTGGTCGCGCAGCTCGGCGGCGACGAAGACGGTCACGTGGGGTCCGAGTTTCCGCAGGTCGACATCGGCGTGGTAGCCGCGCACCAGCCCGAGGGATTCGAGCCGCTTGAGCCGGTTCCAGCAGGGCGTGGGCGACAGGCCGACGCGTTCGGCAAGGGCTGCCTTCGAGATGCGCCCCTCGGCCGAGAGGGTGGCGAGGATCGCCACGTCGCGGTCGTCGAGCGGGATCACGTTGCGGTTCCAAGGGCGGTGCGCGGGGTCATGGGCGGAAGGAAGCAGAGCGCGGCGGGTTTGTCACGCTTTGGAAATGCAAAGCGGCGCCCGGATCCCTCCGGGCGCCGCCTGTGGTGTCTTGGACGGTCTTACGCCTGCAGGTCGAAGCGGTCGGCGTTCATCACCTTGGTCCAGGCGGCGACGAAGTCCTGCACGAACTTCTCGCGGTGGTCGTCCTGGGCGTAGGCTTCGGACAGGGCGCGCAGCTGCGAGTTCGAGCCGAACACCAGGTCGACGCGCGATGCGGTCCACTTGGGCTCGCCGGTCACGCGGTCCTTGCCCTGGAACACCTGGGCGCTGTCGTCGGTCGCTTCCCACACGGTGCCCATGTCGAGCAGACGCACGAAGAAGTCGTTCGTCAGCTGGCCGGCGCGGTCGGTGAAGATGCCGTGCTGCGTGATGCCGTAATTGGCCCCCAGCGCGCGCATGCCGCCCACCAGAACCGTCATCTCGGGCGCGCTCAGCGTCAGCAGTTGCGCGCGGTCGAGCAGCAGCTGCTCGGCCGGGACGGTGAACTCGGTCCGCAGGTAGTTGCGGAAGCCGTCGGCGGCCGGCTCCAGCGGTTCGAAGCTTTCGGCGTCGGTCCATTCCTGGCTGGCATCGGTGCGGCCCGGGGTGAACGGCACCGTCACGTCATGGCCGGCGGCCTTCGCCGCCTTCTCGACCGCGGCGACGCCGCCCAGCACGATCAGGTCGGCCAGCGAGATCTTCTTGCCGCCCTGCGCCTTGCCGTCGAAATCGGCCTTGATGCCTTCCAGCACCTCGAGCACGCGGGAAAGCTGGCCGGGCTGGTTCACTTCCCAGTCCTTCATCGGCGCCAGCCGGATGCGCGCGCCGTTGGCGCCGCCGCGCTTGTCCGAATCGCGGTAGCTCGCGGCCGAGGACCAGGCGGTGTAGACCAGTTCCGCGACCGAAAGCCCGCTGTCCAGCAGCTGCGTCTTCAGCGCCGCGACGTCCGAATCGTCCACGAGCGGGTGGTCGACCGCCGGCAGCGGGTCCTGCCAGATCAGGTCCTCGTCGGGCACTTCCTCGCCCAGGTAGCGGACCTTGGGGCCCATGTCGCGGTGGGTCAGCTTGAACCACGCGCGGGCGAAGGCATCGGCCAGCTCGGCGGGGTTCTCGTGGAACCGGCGCGAGATCTTCTCGTAGGCCGGGTCGACGCGCATCGCGATGTCGGTGGTGGCCATCATCGTCTTGACCTTGCCCGAGCCATCGACGTGCGGGGCCATGTCCTCTTCGCGGACGTCGCGCGGCTCCCACTGCCAGGCGCCTGCGGGGGATTTCACCAGGTCCCACTCGTAGCCGAACAGCATGTCGAAATAGCCGTTGTCCCACTTGATCGGGTTCGGCGTCCAGGCGCCTTCCAGCCCCGAGGTGATGGTGTGCACGCCGAAGCCGCTTTCGTGCTTCGAGGTCCAGCCCAGGCCCTGCTCGGCGATGTCCGCGCCCTCGGGCTCGGAGCCGACCAGCGAGGCGTCGCCCGCGCCGTGGCACTTGCCGAAGGTGTGGCCGCCGGCGATCAGCGCGACGGTCTCGTAGTCGTTCATCGCCATCCGGCCGAAGGTCTCGCGGATGTCGTGCGCCGCGGCCTCGGGATCGGGCTTGCCGTCGGGGCCTTCGGGGTTGACGTAGATCAGGCCCATCTGCACGGCCGCCAGCGGGTTCTCGAGCGCGCGGCCCTCGGAGTAGCGGCTGCCTTCCTTGTCGGACGTGGCCAGCCATTCCTGCTCGGATCCCCAGTAGACGTCTTCCTCGGGTTCCCAGATGTCCTTGCGCCCGCCGCCGTAGCCGAAGGTCTTGAAGCCCATCGATTCCAGCGCGACGTTGCCGGTCAGGATGAACAGGTCGGCCCACGAGATCGCGCTGCCGTATTTCTGCTTGATCGGCCACAGCAGGCGGCGTGCCTTGTCGAGGTTGGCGTTGTCCGGCCACGAGTTCAGCGGCGCGAAGCGCTGCGCGCCCGAGGACGAGCCGCCGCGACCGTCACCGCTGCGGTAGGTGCCGGCGGCGTGCCACGCCATGCGGATGAAGAACGGGCCGTAATGCCCGTAATCGGCCGGCCACCATTCCTTGCTGTCGGTCATCAGCGCGGTCAGATCCGCCTTCAGCGCCTTGAGGTCGAGACCCTTGAACGCGCGGGCATAGTCGAACTCGCCGCGCATCGGGTCGCCCAGCGGGCTGTGCTGGTGCAGGATCTTGAGGTTGAGCTGGTTCGGCCACCATTCCTTGTTGGTGCGCAGTCCGAAGGTGGTGTGCACGGGGCTGCCGTGCATGACCGGGCATTTGCTTTCGCCGTCCATGTCGCGTTTCTTCCTTCTCTGTCACGGGTCGCGCCGAGCGCGGTAAAGAGCATCGGCCGCGTCCCTTCGCAGGGGGCGGCCGACGCTTCTAGAATCGTTATAAACTGAAGCCCGGGGCATGTCATCGGCCAAAGCCGAAAAATGACGACGGCGCCGGCGCACGCCTGCGTGAGTCGGCCAGGGCGCGGTCAGCTGTCCTGGCGCGCCAGTTCGGTGATCAGGACGTCGCTGACCTGGCCGCCCATCACCGGGCGGGCGGCCTCGAGAAGGGCGGTGCGCAGCGCACTGAGGCGCGTGGCGGCCGTGAAGTTGCCGTCGAAGCCGCCGATGCTGGCGTGGTCCAGCATGACCCGCAGGAAGGCGTCGCGCAGCTTCGGCTCGCGGGCGAAGACCGCCTGGGAGCCGCCGGTCCCCACCTCGACCGAGAGCGAGGCGACGACCAGCGACGACACCTTGTCGTTCGAGATCACGGGGATGACGAACTGGTTGCTCATCTTGACGTATTCGCGTCCCTCGGGCGGCAGGTCGTGCGAGTCGGGCGCGCCCGCAATCTGCGGCACGCAATCGGCCGCGGGTCCGGCGCCGGCGGCGTGATCGGTCCCGGCCGGCGCGTCGGCTGCCGGCGCGGCCCGCGAGGGGGCGAAGGCCAGGCCTGCGCCCACGCCCGCGCCGACGCCCGCGATCAGCAGGATGAGGGGAAGGAGCTTGATCATGGTGCGTGCCTCAGAAGGGGAGGATCGCGTCCAGCACCTGCTGGCCGATCCGGGGTTGCTGCACGTCGCTGATCTGGCCGCGGCCGCCATACGAGATGCGGGCGTTGGCGATCTTGTCGTAGGTGATCTCGTTGCGGCGCGAGATGTCCTCGGGGCGGACGTAGCCCGACACCAGCAATTCGCGCAGCTCGTAGTTCACGCGGACCTCCTGCGCGCCCTGCAGCGCCAGCACACCGTTGGGCAGAACGTCGGTGATCGTGGCCGCGATGCGCAGGGTCAGTTCCTCGCTGCGGCGGACCGAACCGTCCCCGCGCGAGCGGCTGTCGCTCGTGATGCCGACCGCGGTGTCGAGGCTGGCGCCGTCCGTAATGTTCTCGTTGATGCGCTCGGGGATGCCGAACAGGTCGGCGATGCCGAGCGCCTCGGATCCCGTGCGCGAGCGTTCGCTGCGGTTGTTGATCTCGGCCTCTTCGTCGATGTCGATGACGACGGTCAGGATGTCGCCGCGCTTCATCGCGCGCCGGTCGCCCAGCAGCGAGCGCTGGCCGGCCGACCAGAGCGATGCGGCCTCGGTTCGGCGCTGGGGTCCGATCGCGTCGGGCACGCCGCCGGCAATCATCGCCACGCGTTCGGGGCTGGCGATCGGCGGGCTGAATTCGGGCGCCCGGCCGATATGGTCGACGCGGGCGCAGCCCGAAAGGCTGGCGATGCCGGACAGAAGCAGCAGGCAGGCGACGAAGCGCAGCATGGCGACCCTCATTGCGATACGATGACGGAACCGTCCGGCGCGACGGTGCCGAACAGCGTGGTGCGCGAGGACAGGTTCATCACGCGGATGCGTTCGCCCACGCCGCCGCGCGCCAGCGCACGGCCCTCGGTGGTGATGACGAGGCCGCCCTTGTCGAAGATCAGCTCGACCACCTGGTTGCGGTCGACCAGCGCCGGCCGGCCCAGCGTGCCGCGCATGACCGCGCGGCCGGGATAGATGGCGACGCGCGCCTCCTGGCCGATCACGTCGTCGATCTTGTCGTGCGCCCCGGCGATGGTCGCCGGGTCCAGCTTCACGTCGCCCTGGGTCAGCACCTGCTGCGGGCGGATCGTGCGCAACGCCACGACGCTCTCGGCCATCGCGGCCGCCGGCGCCAGCAACGCCGCGGCGAGAAGCGCGACCGAAACCGCCGATGATCGGACAGGCCGGGTCATCAGCGCACCTGCGCCGTGGCGCCCATCATCTGGTCGGCGGCCGAGATGACCTTGGAATTCAGCTCGTAGCCGCGCTGGGCCGAGATCAGGTCGGTGATCTGCTTGACCGCGTCGACCGAGCTTTGTTCCAGGAAGCCCTGCCGCAGGGTGCCCAGCCCGTCCTCGCCGGCGGTAGACTGGATCGCCGGCCCCGAGGCCTCGGTCTCGGAAAACAGGTTCGAGCCCATCGCCTCGAGCCCCTTGGGGTTGGTGAAGCCGGCCATGGTGAACTGGCCCAGAAGCTGCGCCTCGATCGCGTCGTTGAAATAGGCGTAGACCTCGCCGTTGGGATTGATCGAGATGCTGCGCGCGTCCTCGGGAATGACGATCTCGGGGGCGAGCGGGTGGCCGTCGGAGGTGACGATGACACCCTCGGCGTTGCGCTTCAGCCCGCCGTCGCGGGTATAGGCGGGCGTGCCGTCAGGCATCATCACCTCGAGGTAGCCGCCGCCCTCGATCGCCACGTCGAGGTCGCCGCCGGTCGCGGCCAGCGCGCCCTGCGCCAGCTCGACCGAAACGGCCGAGGGGCGAACGCCAAGGCCCAGCTGGACGCCGGTCGGCATCACCGTGCCATCGCTGGCGTTGATGGTGCCCGCGCGCGTGACCTGCTGGTAGTGCAGGTCGGCGAACTCGGCCCGGCGGGCGTTGTAGCCGGTGGTCGACATGTTCGACAGGTTGTTCGAGATGACCTCGACCCGCATCTGCTGGGCGGCCATGCCGGTGGCGGCGATCTGGAGGGCTTTCATGCCGTGTCCCCTTTATTTCACGAATGCTTTGAGCGCGGCGCGGACGCGGTCGTCCTCGCGCTGCAGGAAATTCTGGCCCATCTCGTAGCTGCGCTGGACCTCGATCATGCGGCTGATCTGCTCGATCGGGTTCACGTTCGAGCCTTCGACGAAGCCCTGCCGGATGCGCGGTTCGTCGACCGGCTCGAAGCCGGCATCGGCGCGGAACATCGCCGCGCCCTCGCGGCTCATCGCCGTGGGGTCGAGGGGACGGACCAGGCCGATCTGTCCGATGGGGCGGCCTTCGCTGCTGATCGTGCCGTCGCGCGCCACGGCCATGTCGGTGGTGCCGCGGGGGACGAATATGGGCGCGCCGCCGGCGTCCAGCACCGGGTGACCATCGGGCGTGACCAGCGTGCCCTCGGCGCTGGGCGTGAAGGCGCCGGCGCGGGTCAGGCGTTCGCCCTGCGGGGTCTCGACCAGGAAGAAGCCGTCGCCCTCGATGGCGAAGTCGAACTGGCTGCCGGTCGATTGCATGCCGCCGGGCGCGAACGACGTCTCGCGCACCCGCGCGGCCGCCATCGAGATCGACGTGTCGCCGTCGCCGCGCTGGATGAACTCTGAGAAGATCATCCCCTGCTGGCGATATCCGGTCGTGTTGGCGTTGGCGATGTTGTTGGCGATGATCTGCATCTCGCGCATCAGGCCCGACTGGCGGGTGAGCGTGGTGTAGCCTGCACTGTCCATGTCAGCCTCCGACGATGATCGGGATGATGTGGTTCTGGAAGAAATCCACCAAGGTTTCGGTCATGAAGCTCATCGAGAGCCAGTAGACGCCGACGATCGCCAGCAGCTTCGGCACGAAGGTCAGCGTCATTTCCTGGATCGAGGTGAGCGCCTGCACGAGGCCGACGCCCACGCCGGCGAGCAGCGCGGCGCTCAGGATGGGCAGCGCGGTCACGGTGGCGATCCACAGCCCGGTGCGCAGCGTGTCGAAGAAGACGACCTCGGTCAGCATGGTCTAGACCGGCATCCGCAGGATTTCCTGGTAGGCCTCGACCACCTTGTTGCGCACGGCGACCACGGTCTCGACGGCCAGTTCCGACTGTGCCAGCGCCTCGACCAGGGCGTGCGGGTCGGCGCCGCCGGTCATCGCCGCGCGGGCGGTATCCTCGCCCTTCTGGACGGTGTCGACGAAGTTCTTCGCCGTCTGCTCGAAACTCTGCGCGATGGGATTCGCGCCGGATTGGCCGGGTTCCATGGCGGGGCGGGAGGCCGCGTATTTCTGCGCGGCGAAAAGCGAACGGACGTCCATTCTGGGCTCCTTTGTCTATGGCGTGGGGGGTCAGCGACGCAGCAGCTCCATCAGGCTGCTGGACATCTGGCGGGTCTGTTCGAACATCTTGAGATTGGCCTCGTAGCTGCGCTGGGCCTCGCGGGCGTCGGCGATCTCGATGATCATGTCGACGTTCGAGCCTTCGTAGTGACCGGTGGCGTCGGCCATCGGGTGGGCCGGGTCGTGGATCCGGTTGAGCGCCACGTCCGACAGCCGGACGCGGCCGGCCTCGACCCCGGTCACGTCGGAGCGGGTCTGCGTAAGCTCGAACGGCACGGTCTTGCGGCGATAGCCGGGCGTGTCGACGTTGGCGATGTTCTCGGAGACGATGCGCAGGCGCGTGGCCTGGGCCTTCAGCGCGCTGGCGGTCACGCCCAGGGCATCAGAAAAGGCGCTCATGACGGTATCCTTCAGGTGCGGGAAACGGCGGTGCGCAGCAGCGTCATCGCGTTGCGGTAGATCGCCATGGCGCGGTCGTTCTGGCGCTTGGCCTCGACTGCCTCGATCATCTCGAGTTCGAGTGACACGGTGTTGCCGTTGGGGTCCTGCGCCTCCCGCCGGGTTTCGGCGACGACAAGGCTGCCGCGGCTGCCGTTCATGTGAGCCTCGCGCGTGGCGCGCTGGTCCATCAGGCGGTTCTGCACCGTCGTTGCGAAATCCGGCAGGTCGCGCGCCCGGTAACCGGGCGTATCGGCATTGGCGATATTCTGCGCCGACAGCGCCTGCTTGTGACCGGCGTGACGGGCCATCGACATGGCGGTGCTGAAAACGTCCAGGTTGCTGAACATCGGGGCTTCTCCCTCGATTGGCTTCAATCAAGGCTTAACCGTGATTCCTTTAGAAACGGTTTTCAGAAGCTGAACGGAGCGGACGATGGGCGGGGATCGGGGATGAGCAAGGATCAGGTGCGGGCGCTGCGCGCGCGGATCGCGCAGATACAGCCGGTGCGGGCGGTCGGGCGCGTGCATTCCGTCGACGGCACCGCCATCTGGGTGCGCGGCCTGTGCGATTCGGCCTGCCTGGGCGACAGGCTGCGGCTGATGCGGCACGGCGGCGCCGAGCTTTCCGGCGAAGTGCTGCGAATCCGTGACGACCTGGTGGCGATGCTGCCCGACGATCCGCCAGAGGGTGTCGCCCGCGGCGACCGCGTGGCCGTTCTGGGCGCGCCGACGCTGGCGCCCGACGATTCGTGGATCGGTCGGGTAATCGATCCCTACGGCCGCCCGATCGACGGGAGGCCGCTGAACCCGGGGGCCGAGCGACGGCCGTTCCGCGCCAGCCCACCGCCCGCCGCCGCGCGCCGGCCGCTGGGCACGCGGATCGGGACGGGCCTTGCGGTCTTCGACACGCTGCTGCCCGTCGTGCGCGGCCAGCGCATCGGCCTCTTCGCGGGCTCGGGCGTGGGCAAGTCTCATCTGCTGTCGCAACTGGCGCGCGGCATGCAGGCTGACGTGGTGGTGCTGGCGCTTGTCGGCGAACGCGGGCGCGAAGTGCAGGAATTCGTGCATTCGATCCTGGGGCCCGAAGGGATGGCGCGCACCGTCGTCGTCGCCGCCACGTCGGATCGCTCGCCGCTGGAACGCCGCCGCTGCCCGCTGGCGGCGATGACCGTGGCCGAGCATTTCCGCGACCAGGGCAAGCACGTGCTCTACCTTGCCGATTCGGTTACCCGCTTCGCCGAGGCGCACCGCGAGGTCGCCGTGGCCGGCGGCGAGCTTCCCGCCTTACGCGGGCACCCGCCCTCGGTCGCCAACCAGATCATGCGGCTGGCCGAACGCGCCGGTCCGGGCACGGTCGAGCAGGGCGACATCACTGCGGTGTTCAGCGTACTGGTCGCGGGATCGGACATGGACGAGCCGATCGCCGACATCCTGCGCGGCGTGCTCGACGGGCACGTGGTGCTGGACCGCCAGATCGCCGAGCGCGGGCGGTTCCCGGCGATCGACCTGCTGCGGTCGGTCTCGCGCAGCCTGCCCGGTGCCGCGACGCCGCCGCAGAACGAGACAATCGCGCAGGTCCGCCAGCTGCTGGGCGCCCACGCGCGCTCGGAAACGATGGTCCGCGCCGGGCTGTATCGCGACGGCGAGGACCCGGTGCTGGATCACGCGATCCGCGCGTGGTCCGAGCTGGATGCCTTCATGGCGCAGCCCGCCCCGAACGGGCCGGACATGGCGTTCCAGAACCTGCAGCTTCTGCTGCGGCGGACGGCGATGCCGGCCTCGGGGGCCGCGCGCGCGGCGGCCGCGGCGGCGGCACCGGTACGGCGGGCCTGATCGCAAACCGGCTGTGCCTCGGTTCCGACCTGCGGTAGGCATGGGCGGGACCGGAACAGGGACGGATGCGATGGCGGCGAAATTCGGAACCAGCGGGCTGCGCGGCTTGGTCACGGAACTGTCCGACGACGTGGTGGCCGACTACGTCTCGGCCTTCGCGCGGGCCTGCCCGACGGGGGCGGGGGTCTACGTTGGGCGCGACCTGCGCGACAGCTCTCCGGCCATCGCCGCGCAGGTGCGGCGGACGCTGGCCGGAGCCGGGCTGTCGGCCACCGATTGCGGCGTGCTGCCGACGCCGGCCCTGGCGCTGGCGGCGACGCGATCCGGCGCGGCGGCGATCATGGTGACCGGCAGCCACATCCCGGCGGACCGCAACGGGCTGAAGTTCTACACGCCCCACGGCGAGATCACGAAGGCGAACGAGACCGCCATTCTTGGCGCCCTGGGAGCGGCATTTCCCGATGGCGAGGATCCGGGTGCGGGCGAAGCGTCGGCGGAGCAGGCCTATGGGGCCCGGTATGTCGATGCGTTCGGCGAGGCGCTGGCCGGGCTGCGCGTGGGCATCTACCAGCACAGCTCGGTCGCGCGCGACCTGATGGTGACGGTGGTCGAGGCGTTGGGCGGCGAAGCGATCACGCTGGCGCGGTCCGACAGCTTCGTGCCGGTCGATACCGAGGCCGTCGACGCCGACACCCGCGCCATGCTGGCCCAATGGTGCGCCGAGAACCGGCTGGACACGGTGATCTCGACCGACGGGGACGCGGACAGGCCGATGGTCACCGATCAAACGGGGCGCATCGTGCCGGGCGACGTGCTGGGGCCGCTGACGGCGCGGGCGCTGGGCGCGCGGATCGTCTGCACGCCGGTCTCGTCGAACACGCTGGTCGATGCGGTCCCCGGGTTCGACCGGATCTGTCGCACGCGCATCGGCTCGCCCTTCGTGATCGAGGCTATGGAGGCCGTGCTCGACTCCGATCCCGCCGCGCGGGTGGTCGGCTACGAGGCCAATGGCGGCTTTCTTCTGGGGTTCGAGGCGGACGGCCCCGCCGGGCGGCTTGACCCGCTGCCGACACGGGATTGCCTGCTGCCGATCCTGGCGACGCTGTCGCAGGCGAAAGACGCGGGCGGCCTTGCCGCGCTGGTGGCGGCGCTGCCGAAACGCTTCACCGCCGCCGACCGGATCGCCGGGATCCCGTCGGAGCGTTCGCAGAGCTTCATCGCCGGCCTGACCGACGATCGCGCCCGGCGCGACGCATTCTTCACCGATCCGGGTAGCGAGGCGTGGGTCGACATGACCGACGGTTTGCGCGTCACCTTCGCGAACGGCGAGATCGTGCATCTGCGCCCCTCGGGCAACGCGCCGGAATTCCGCTGCTACGCCGAGGCGGACGATCCGCAGCGGGCCGAGGTCCTGGTGGCATCCTACCTGGAAAAGCTGCGCACCGAACTGGCTTAGCTCGCCAGCTTCAGCGCGCCTTCGTCAACGCGTCGATCGCGCGCAACCCGTCGAGCAGGGCGCGCAGGCGGTCGATCTGCACCATGTTGGGCCCGTCCGAGGGCGCGGTGTCTGGATCCTCGTGCGTCTCGATGAAGACCGCGGCGCAACCCACCGCGACGGCCGCGCGGGCCAGCGGCTCGACGAACTGGCGCTGCCCGCCCGAGGACGTGCCCTGTCCGCCCGGCAGCTGCACCGAGTGGGTGGCGTCGAACACCACCGGATAGCCGGTCTGGCCCATGATCGGCAGCGCGCGCATGTCGCTGACCAACATGTTGTAGCCGAAACTGGTCCCGCGTTCGCACAGCATGATGGTGTCGTTGCCGGTGCTGGCGATCTTGGCGGCGACGTTCTCCATGTCCCAAGGCGCGAGGAACTGGCCTTTCTTGACGTTTATCGCGCGGCCGGTTTTGCCCGCGGCCAGCAGCAGGTCGGTCTGCCGCGACAGGAATGCTGGGATCTGCAGCACGTCGACGGCCTGCGCCACCGGCGCGCATTGGTGAGCGTCGTGTATGTCGGTCAGCACGGGCACGCCGAACTCGGCGCGGATTTTCGACAGGATGCTCAGCCCCTCGTCCATGCCGAGACCGCGCTTGCCCTTGAGGGACGAGCGGTTCGCCTTGTCGTAGCTGGCCTTGAAGATCCACGGCATGCCGTCGGCGGCTTTGGCGATGCGGTCGGCCAGCATGCGTGCGTGGTCGAGGCTTTCCAGCTGGCAGGGGCCCGCGATCAGCGCCAGGGGCGCGTCGTTGGCGATGTGGACCTTGCCCGGCAGATCGGCGCCGAGGGTGACGGCTTTGGCGGCGTTCATGCGATGCGTTCCTTCTTCAGGACGGCCTCGATCCGGTCCACGTCCACGGGGTTGTTGAGTTCCCAGAACACGCGGCCGCGGGCGTCGACGGGGACGCAAGTGACGGCGGCGCCGTTCTCGACGAAGCGCAGCTGTTCCAGCCCCTCGGCGCGTTCCAGCGGGCCCTCGTCCCAGCCGGCATAGCGGCGCAGCGCGTCGGGGCGGTATGCGTAGACGCCCACGTGGTGCCAGACCTCGGGCGGGTTCGACAGGTCGCCGACATGGGGCAGCACTTCCTTCGAGAAGTAGATCGCGCTGCCGTCGGTCTTCATGACGGCGGTGGTGCCGCCGACGCGGCCCTCGCGGCGGTCGGTCACGAGATTCTCCAGCGTCTGCGGGTCGCAACGCAGCACCGGCGTGGCCATCTGCACGTGCCAGTCGGCCATGCGCTCGATCAGCGCCTCGACGAACCACGACGGCGTCAGCGGCGCGTCGCCCTGCAGGTTGACCACCACGTCCGGTTCCACGTCGAGCTGCGCCAGCGCCTCGGCGCAGCGTTCGGTGCCGTTGCGCGCGGCCTCGGATGTCATCAGCACGTCGGCGCCGAAGCCGCGCGCGGCGTCGGCAATCCGGCCGTCGTCGGTCAGCACGTAGACCGAGGTCACGCCGGAAACGGCGCAGGCAGCTTCCCAGCTTCGCTGGATCAGCGGCTTGGCGGCGCCGTCGGCGCCTGTCAGCGGCACCAGCGGCTTGCCCGGATAGCGGGTGGACGCGTAGCGCGCGGGAATGAAGATCGAGACGTTCATGCGACACCTGCCCTCAGCGCGTCGTGGATGTGCAGCAGGCCGACCAGGCGGTCGCCGTCGTCGACCACCGGCAGCACGGTGCGCTTGTTCATGTTCATGATGCCCAGCGCCTCGGTCAGCAGGGTGTCGGGCCGCGTGGTCATCGGCGCGCGCGTGGCCACTTCGCCGGCGCGGCGGTCCATCAGACCGGCCATATTGCGGCGCAGGTCGCCGTCGGTGATGATCCCGGTCAGCCGCTCGCCTTCCACCAGCGCTGCGACGCCGAAGCCCTTGCTGCTCATCGTCAGCAGCACGTCGGACATCGGCGTGTGGTCGGTCACGAGCGGCAGAGCCTCGCCGGTATGCATCACCGCCGAGACGCGCAGCAGCTGCGCGCCGAGCGTTCCCCCGGGGTGGAACGCGGCAAAGCTTTCGCGGTCGAAGCCCCGGTGCTGCATCAGCGCCACGGCCAGCGCGTCGCCCAAGGCCATAGCCATCGTGGTCGAGGTGGTCGGCGCCATGCCGATGGCGCAGGCCTCGGGCGCGTCGGGCAGCAGAAGGACGTGATCCGCCGCCTTGGCAAGCGTCGAGCCGGCGCGCTTGGTCATCGCGACCAGCGGAATGGCAAAGCGCGCGCAATGGGCGATCATGTCGGCCAGCTCGCGGGTCTCGCCGGAATTCGAGATCAGGATCACCGCGTCGGCGCGGGTGATCATGCCCAGATCACCGTGGCTCGCCTCGCCGGGATGGACGGTCTGGGCGGGCGTGCCGGTCGAGGCCAGGGTGGCGGCGATCTTGCCGGCGACATGGCCGGACTTGCCCATGCCGGACACGATGACCCGGCCCGAGACCTCGAGCAGCCGGGCGGTGACGCTGTCGAAATCGTCCGGCAGCGCGTCGGACAGCGTGGCAAGTGCGGTGCTTTCCGTCATCAGGACGCGGCGCGCGACTGCGGTCGGCGTCTCTGCGGCCGGCACATGGGGGGGCGGGGCGGGGGCGTGTTCGCTGGGCATGATGCGCCCCGTCTAGACCCTGCCGCGGCCCATGTCCAACGGGACGCTATGCGCTGGCCGCACGATGCGGTAGCATGAAGAAATTCCGCGATACGGTCGGGCGAACCGGCCGAACGGTCCAGCCCGAGCAGTACCATGACCCAGACCCGTGCCCGCGCGAGCTTTGCCATTCCCTGGCATCTGACCGAGACCGACGGCGTGCGCGCCGCCCCGCTGGCCGAGCTGCGGCTCGGCGCGGTCTGGCGCTGGCACGGCGAAGCGGTGCGGCTGGACGCGGGCGACCCGGCGCTGCGGCCGTACCCGCCCGAGCATCACGACCGGCGCGCGCGGGCGGCGCGCATCGTGGCGCAGCTGTCGGGGATCGACGCGCGGGCCGAGGATATCGACCTCGACCCCTACGACGACGACCTGCTCAGCGACGGCACCGTCGCGCTGACCGACGGGCGCCAGGAATACGTGTTGTCGCTGGTGACCATGCACCGCAGCGGTGGCGTGCTGGCGATGACGGATGGCGCGTTGCCGCCGCAGGACACCGAGTTGCGCGTCATCCGCCCGATGCGCAGCCGCGCGGGGCGCGGCGCCGCGCTGCGTGGCCCGGCGGATCTGACGGGGTTCGCGGCGGGCACCCGGGTCGCGACACCGGACGGCCCCGTCGCGGTCGAACATCTGCACGAGGGCGACAGGGTCCTGACCGAGGATGCCGGCGCCCAGCCGGTGCAGTGGATCGGCGCGCGCCGGATCAGCGGCTCGCAGCTGTACCTGCGGCCCGATTTTCGCCCAGTCCGCATCGCGCCCGGCGCGTTCGCGGCCGCCCGCCCGCACGCGTCCCTGCTGGTCGCGCCGGGGCAGGGCGTGCTGCTGCACAGCAGCGCCGCCGGGATGCTGTTCAACGCGACGGAGGTTCTGGTCGCAGGCCGCGACCTGGGCGAGAGCGCCTCGATCGAGCGGGATCTGCAGGTGACCGAGGCCACCTATTTCAATCTCATGCTGGGCCGGCACGCGATCCTCTTCGCCAACGGAACCGCCTGCGAAAGCTTCCATCCCGCCGCGGCCGCGTTGTCGACCTTGTCCGGCGAGGATCGCGCCCGGCTGGCCGAGCGCTGGCCCGCTCTGGCGCGCAACCCGCAATCCTACGGACCGTTCGCGCGCCGCCGGCTCGATGCGGGCGAGGCGGCGATTCTGGCAGCAAGCGCTGCCTGAGTTCTGCCCCGCTGAGGTCGGCTATTCGCGGGTTTCCTCCGGGCGCACGCCCCACAGGGCACTTTTAGGCGCCCAGCCGTCATGCCCTCCGGCGCTCAGCCAGCACCAGGTCGGCTGGCATTCGCCCAGCCGGGCGATCACCCCGTAGCCCAGGCGCGCGACGGTCGTCGCGGACTCGGCCGGTTGCGCGCGCAGCTCGAGCATGTCGCGCAGCACGATCACGGTGCGCACGCCCGACAGCAGCGAATAATGCACCCAGCCGCCGGCGCCTTCGTTGTCGCGCACGCGGCGCCAGTGGCCGTGCTCGGCCGTGATCTCCAGCGGCATGTTGCGACGCTTGTAGATCCAGTCGATCCGGTGCGTCAGCGACGGGCCGCGCCGCACGTTGACCTCGGAGGACTTGAGCGACACGAAGCGCGGCAGCGGCAGGTTGGTAACGGGCCCGCGCTCGGTCGACGAAAACGCGGCGGTCGCCCACAGAATCGCGGCCAGCGCGAGGCCCAGCGCTTTCACACTCATGTCGATGTCCTGCCCGAGTTTTTCGGCGGGGGTTCTTGTGCCCCATCCGTTCGTGGCACAGTGTAGCGCCACGGTTCAGCATTGGGAACGCGCGGGGAGAACCACATGCCGTCAAAACGTCTGAGTGTTGTCGTCACGCGACGCCTGCCGGCGGTGGTGGAAACCCGCCTGTCCGAGCTGTTCGACGTGCGCCTCCGCGACGACGACACGCCGATGAGCCGCGGCGAACTGGTCGACGCGGTGGCCGAGGCCGACGTGCTGGTGCCCACGGTCACCGACACGATCGACGCGGGGCTGATCGGGCAGGCGGGCGCGCGGCTGAAGCTGATCGCGAATTTCGGCGCGGGGTTCGACCATATCGACGTCTCGACCGCCCGATCGCGGGGGATCCTGGTGTCGAACACGCCCGGCGTAGTGACGGACGACACGGCCGATATCGTGATGGCGCTGCTGCTGGGCGTGACCCGGCGCATCCCCGAAGGCCTTGCGGTGATGCAGCGCGGCGAGTGGGACGGCTGGGCGCCGACGGCGTTCCTGGGCGGACGGCTGGGCGGCAAGCGGCTGGGCATCCTCGGGATGGGGCGCATCGGCCAGGCGGTGGCGAGGCGCGCGGCGGCCTTCGGGATGCAGATCCACTACCACAACCGCCGCCGCCTGCGCCCCGAGACGGAAGAGGCGCTGCAGGCCACCTACTGGGAGAGCCTCGACCAGATGGTGGCGCGGATGGACATGGTCAGCGTGAACTGCCCCTCGACCCCCAGCACCTACCACCTTCTGAACGCGCGGCGGCTGAAGCTGATGAAGCCCTCGGCGGTGATCGTGAACACGTCGCGCGGCGAGGTGATCGACGAGAACGCCCTGACCCGCATGCTGAAGGCGGGCGAGCTGGCGGGCGCGGGGCTGGACGTCTACCGGCACGGGATCAAGGGCAACCCCGACCTGCGGGACATGCCCAACGTGATGATGCTGCCGCACATGGGCTCGGCCACCGAGGAAGGCCGTGTCGAAATGGGCGAGAAGGTGATCATCAACATCAAGACCTTCGCCGACGGCCACCGCCCGCCGGACCAGGTCGTGCCGTCCATGCTCTGAGGGACCGTCCTCGGCGGGGCGCGGCCGACCCGCGTTCCCGCAGGCCGGCCTTCGGAACTGGTGCCTTCCGCAGCTGTTTCCCGATCGTCCGCATGTGCAGCGGATTCATCAATCGGAGGCTCCCATGCTGCGTTATCAAGCCATCCTGCCCGTCGTCGCACTGGCCCTGTCCGCGTCCGCGGCGGCGGCACAGGATTCCCCGACGCTGAGCGTCGGGCAAAGCGAGGAGTATGGCAGTTACATCGTCGGCCCCGAGGGCAAGCCGGTCTACCTGTTCACGACCGACACCCAGGGGAACGGCGGTGAGCCGGCCGTCTCCTGCACGTCCGAAGAGTGCCTGAACGCCTGGCCGCTCGTGACCGCCGAAGGCGAGGTGAGCGTCGGTTCCGAGCTCGACGAGTCGCTCGCCGGCACCTTCACGCATGACGGGCACACGGTCGTCACCTACAACGGCTGGCCGCTCTACACCTTCGTCCGCGACGAGGCGGGGCAGGCGCCGCAGGGCCAGGACGTCCACTCGTTCGGCGGCGAATGGTATCTGCTCGACCCGCAGGGCGAGAAGGTCGAGGAGGAAGGCAGCGAGTAAAGCGAGCGGCCCCGCGCGGCGGGGCCGCCCCATACGCGCGCGGGTGGCGCCCCGTGGCGCCGGGCGCGGGCGCGCGTCGCGGTTTGCGGCCCCCGGAGAAGATGGTGTCGTCCATGCCTGACAGGGCGTCCCACGGTGGGACACAAGGGCGCCTTAGGAAAATCAAGGGGTTGCAGGGACGGATTCAGGTTCTGTTCATCTTTGCTGCTCCCTTCGCGTCGCCGGGCCGCGTGACCGGCGCCCCGAGCGGAGGTATCGGGCAGGTTCGTGCTGCGGCTTCGGCACCGCGAATGCCCGGCACGCCCGCGTTGTTCCGCGGCGTCAAACCGTGTACCCCTTGGACATCAGGCAAGTGAAGTCGGCGATGCGGTACGCGATTCCATCCGAGCCATCCGAGATCCTGCGGTCGCGGCATGTCGACGTCGTGCCCTACGCGGCGCGCGTGCGGGCGCTGTCCGAGCGTCTGGGCGTCGATTTCTCGTCCACGCTCTATGCCTACGACACGGTCCCGCTTTGCCAGCAACGGGACGCGCACGCCGCCATGCGGCGCGAGACCGCCGAGCTGATTGCCGCGCGGACGGGCGCGCTGCGCGCGGCGATCCCGGGGCTGATCGATGCGCATTGCGCCGTCCTGTGCGGGCCGGGCCGCGTCGACGTCATGCGGACCGTGCTGGCGCCACTGGTGTCGGACGCGCTGTCGGTGCTGGTCGAGGCGCCGCTGGACCCCGACGAGGACGAGCATGTGAGCCGCGTCTTCAGCCAGGCCATGGGCGTGGCGAAGCGGCGCAAGGTCGAGGACGCGCTGACGGGCCTGCGCGCGCGCCTGCGCGAGGCCCTCCCCGAGGCCGAGGAACGCGTTCTGGGGCTGAAGCTGGCGCTGGCGATTCTTGGCCGGGACGCGATGCTGGGAACCTTCGCCTGCACGCTGCACGACCTCGTCGCCGGGCTGGACGGGGCCCCGTGGTCGGCCCTGGACTGGCCCGACATGCCGACCCGCACGGGCGTGCCCTTCGTCGACCGCGTCGCCCTGCAGGACGTCAGCGTCGATGGCGAGGCGGTCGATGCGGGCGGCTCGATCCGCGCGCAGCTGGACGTCTACGAGACCGCCGCTGACCCGCGCGACCGGCTGGCCTTCTTCGGCGCGGGGGCACATACCTGCCTCGGCCGGGCGCTGACGCTCGATCTGTGGCGGGCGTTCGCGTCGATGCTGGCACGAAGCGGGGCGCGGCCGCGCGTGGCCGACTACGCGCTGCG
The DNA here is from genome assembly GCF_900107235.1 of Citreimonas salinaria. Taxonomy (GTDB): domain Bacteria; phylum Pseudomonadota; class Alphaproteobacteria; order Rhodobacterales; family Rhodobacteraceae; genus Citreimonas; species Citreimonas salinaria. The sequence goes on along the minus strand of NZ_FNPF01000014.1, from coordinate 16,619 downwards.
CCGCGACGACGTGTTCCATATCCCGCAAACCTTCGTACTGGAGATCGCGACGCCATGACATGCGTGAGGACGGTCGTGCTGAATGCGCTCGACGCGACGATCGGCATCAAGGGCAACCCGGAATTCGTCAGGGCGCAGATCGCCGGCGACGATATCGACCTGGCCGAGCTGAACATCGACAGCCTGTCGCGGATGGAAGCGATCATGCTGATCGAGGAGGCGCTGGACATCGAGATCGACGACGACGAGGTGCTGGAGCAGAAGACGGTGAACGGCCTCATCGCGTATATCGAGCCGCGCGTCGGCCCTGCCGCCGATGCGTCCCGTCATCCCTGAGCCCGAAGACCCGCTGATCGCATCGTTCCACGCCGCAAGCGGGCGGCGTGTCCCGCAGGCCGTCACCGCGATCGAGAATCACTTTTCGCCGGACGAGACGATCCGGTTCCTGCGCGGGCTGGTCGCGTCGGGCCATCCGCAGGCCGCGACGCTGCTGAAGGCCCGCACGCTGGCCGAGGTGCTGGCCGCCAGGCGCGTGCAGCCGTTCCGGCGCACGCCGATCACCCCGGACGTGAGCCTTTACGGCGCGGACGGCAGCCCCGAGGAGAAGACGCTGATCGTCGCCTTCGGCGGGGTGGGCGGGCGCCTGGGTCTGCCGGTGGCGAATGTGCTGCAGGCCCTGGACGCCGAGCGCGTGGACCTGCTGATGCTGCGCGACCCGGACAAGCGCGGCTTCGCCTTCGGGGCGGGCAGCTTTGAGCCGGATCTTGCCGGGATCGTCGCGGCCCTGCGCGCGCGCTTTCCCCTGCGGCGATACCGCAGGCTGGTCACGCTGGGTTTCTCGATGGGGGCGGCGCCCGCGTTGAAGGCGGGGTTCTGGCTGGACGCCGACCGCGCCATCGGGATCGGCACGCGCAGGTCGAACGACGACCTGATGCTGGTGCGCCGCTGCGCCGTCGGGCCGGCCTTCGATCCGTTCTGCGAATGCCTGCGGGACCGGGCGCATCGGGGACTTCTGGTCCACGCGGACCACTGCGCCCGCGACGTCGCCGCCGCGCGGCGGATGGAGGCGAACGGCGCGGGCCGAAGGATCGTCTTTCGTTGCATGAACGATCACAATCTGGTGGCGCGCTTCTGGATGATGGGAGAGTTGCGGCCGTTCCTCGACCTGCTGGTGAACGGCCGGATGACGCTGGACCGGCGCGCGGGTCAAAAGCCGCTGGTGATCGGGCGGACATGGCCGCCGCGACTCCGCGCCGGGCTGAAGCGCAGGCTGGCGATGGTGCGGGGATAGGGCGGCTGGCAGAGGTCGCCGGGGCGTGCCGGCGTGCGACGGCCCCCGCCGGAGCGGGGGCCGTTCCTGTCAGCCGACGTCCTTGTAGCTGATTTCCTTGGTGTCCTTGCCGGTCTTGTCGCGGCGCACCAGCAGGCGGTTGAGCGCGTTGATGTAGGCGCGGGCCGAGGCGACGACGGTGTCGGTGTCCGCCGACTGGCCGGTGGCGATCATGCCGTCCTCTTCCAGCCGGACCGAGACGGTGGCCTGGGCGTCGGTGCCCTCGGTCACGGCGTGGACCTGGTAGAGCTGCAGCTGCGCCTCGTTCGGGTGCAGGGCGCGCACGGCCTTGAAGGTGGCATCCACCGGGCCGTCGCCGGTGCAGGTGGCCGAGACCTCGCGGCCGTCGATCTCCATTTCCAGCGCGGCCTCGGCCGGGCCGCCGGTGCCGCAGGTGACCGACAGGTTGACCAGCTGCAGCCGGTCGGACCCTTCGGTCGTGGCGGTGACGAGGGCGAGGATATCCTCGTCGTAGACTTCCTTCTTGCGGTCGGCGAGTTCCTTGAACCGCACGAAGATGTCCTTGAGCTGGTTGTCGCCCACGTCGACGCCGAGGTCCTTGAGCTTGGCGCGCAGGGCGGCGCGGCCCGAATGCTTGCCCATCACCAAGCTGGTGGCCGAGAGGCCGACATCCTCGGGGCGCATGATCTCGAACGTCTCGGCGTTCTTGAGCATGCCGTCCTGGTGGATGCCGGATTCGTGGGCGAAGGCGTTCTTGCCGACAATGGCCTTGTTGAACTGCACCGGGAAGCCCGACACGGTCGCGACGCGGCGCGAGATGCGCATGATCTTGCGGGTGTCGATGCCGGTCTCGTACGGCATGATGTCGGAGCGGGTGCGCAGGGCCATCACGACCTCTTCCAGCGCGGTGTTGCCGGCGCGTTCGCCCAGGCCGTTGATCGTGCATTCGATCTGGCGCGCGCCGCCCTCGACCGCGGCGAGCGCGTTGGCCGTCGCCATGCCGAGGTCGTTGTGGCAATGGGTGGCGAAGATCACCTCGTCCGCGCCGGGCACCTCGGCGATGAGGCGGCGGATCAGGTCGGCGGATTCGCGCGGGGCGGTGTAGCCGACGGTGTCGGGGATGTTGATCGTGGTGGCGCCGGCCTTGATGGCGATCTCGACGACGCGGCGCAGGTAGTCCCATTCGGTCCGGGTGGCGTCCATCGGCGACCATTGCACGTTGTCGCACAGGTTGCGGGCGTGGGTCACGGTCTGCTCGATCCGCTCGGCCATCTCGTCCTGGGTCAGGTTCGGGATCGCGCGGTGCAGCGGCGAGGTGCCGATGAAGGTGTGGATGCGGGGGCGTTCGGCGCCCTTGACGGCCTCCCAGCAGCGGTCGATGTCGGGCAGCTGCGCGCGGGCGAGGCCGCAAATCACCGCCTGCTTGGAACGCTGGGCGATCTCCGACACGGCGCGGAAGTCGCCCTCGGACGCGATGGGGAAGCCGGCCTCGATGATGTCGACGCCCATGTCGTCGAGCAGCTCGGCGATCTCGAGCTTTTCCTCGTGCGTCATGGTGGCGCCGGGAGATTGTTCGCCGTCGCGCAGGGTGGTGTCGAAGATGACGACGCGGTCCTTCGGCGTGGTTTGGTCGGTCATGATATGTCTCTTTCTGTCTTCATCCGTTGGCATCGGCGCGAGGCAGCCTCCTCTGAGCGGTCGCGCCGAATGCGCCGCGCTCAGAGGCGGATTAGGAGAAGACGGACGGCGCCCGCACGCAGCCCGCCGGGGCGCGTCGCAAGGGGGATGTGGCCGATCTTCGTCATGGGCGGGACGATAACCGCGGCATTTCGGGAATCAAAGGGAAAATTCGCCCCGCGGCGCTTTGCGCGGATCGCGGCTTGGGGCATGATGCCGCCGAAGGCCCGGGGTGAAGGGCGCGGCAAGGGCAGGATGCGCAGGAGCATGATCGCGGGTATCGCAAAGGGCCTTGCGGCGGCGGGCGCGCTGCTGGGCGCAATGCTGGCAGGGCCGGCGCAGGCCGAGCGGGATGCGGCGCGCGGCTATTTCTTCGGCAACTCGCTGGTCTACCACCTGAGCGAGGAGGCGCACCGGACCTCTGTGCCGTTCTGGGTGGGGCAGCTGGCGGACTCGGCGGGCAAGGATTTCGCCACGGACGGGCAGTGGGGCTTTCTGCGCAACTTCGCCGCCGATCTGCCGCCGAAGCCGAACTGGGCCTTTCCGGGGGTCGAGGATGCCTGGCCGCGCCACGACGCGGATTTCGCGGCCCAGGATTTCGACGCGGTCGTGGTCACGCCGGCGAATTTCATCCAGTTCCAGAAGCCCGACGCACCCTATCACGGCGATCCCGACGATTCCTCGCCGCTGAGCGCCGTGCTGGCGGTGCTGGACCACGTGGCGGCGGCCGAGGCGGGCGCGCGGCTGTTCCTGTACGAAGGCTGGGCCGACATGGGGCCGGTCACCGGGGGCTTCCCGCCCGAAGAGCCGGGCTATGGCCGCTACATCGACCTGAACGCGACGGCGTATCCGGCGTGGTACGACGACCTCGAGGCCGCGATCGCCCGCGCGCGGCCGGGCCTGCGCGTGGCGCGCATCCCCACGGCGCAGGTGCTGGCGCGGCTGCTGGACGAGGGCGGGCTGCTGGCGGGGATCGACCCCGCGGACCTGTTCGCCGACGCCTCGCCGCACGGGACGCCGAGCCTGTATTTCCTGGCTGGCATGGTGACCTATGCGGCACTGTTCGACGCGGCGCCGCCGGCGGATTTCGAGGTGCCGAAGGACATCGCCGCGCCGATCCGCGAGACCTATGCCGAGATCGCCGCGCTGGTGGCCGAGATGCGGCCCGAACCCGCGCAGGGCGAGGCCGCGCGCGAGGCGGAGCCGCTGCCGCTGCGAGAGATCGTCGCGTTGCCGCCCAGCGGTCTACGCCCCGACAAGGCGCCCGCGCTGGGCATGGGGCTGGCCGGGCTGGACGACTGGGCGACGCAGCATCCCTTCCTGGACCTGATGAAAAGCGCGCGGCCCTGGGTCGGGCACACCGAGGATCGCTGGGGCGGCGTGTCGACCGACTATCTGCGCGCGGGCGGGCACCTCGATGCCAACGGCTGGCCGCTGAGCATCCCCGACGGCGCGACCCGGCTGGAAACGGTGTTCCTGACCGACATGCCCGCCGAGGCGGAGCATCTGCGCGGCGATTACGTGATGCTGTATGACGGGCAGGCCGAGTTCGAGCTGACGGGCCGCGCGACGCGGGTGCGCTACGAGCCGGGGCGCGTGACATTTTCCTACGAGCCCGGCCCCGGTCTGGTCGGCATCGCCATCGACGCGTTGCCCGGGGACGACCCGATCCGCAACATCCGCGTGGTGAAGCAGGAGATGATGCCGCTTCACGAGGCGGGCGCGATCTTCAACCCCGACTGGATCGCGCGGATCGAGGACATGCGCGTGCTGCGCTTCATGGACTGGATGCGCACGAACGCCTCGCCCATCGCGCGGTGGGAGGACCGGCCGCGGCTGGACGACGCCACCTGGACCGCCTGGGGCGTCCCGCTGGAGGTCATGCTTGCGCTGGCCAACCACGTGGGCGCGGATCCCTGGTTCACCCTGCCTCACATGGCCGACGACGACTACGTGCGCCGGTTCGCCGATGCGGTGCGCGACGGGCTGGACCCGCGGCTGAAGGCGCATGTGGAATACTCGAACGAGGTCTGGAACTGGATCTTCCCGCAGGCGGACTGGGCGAAGGCGCGCGGCGAGGACCTATGGGGCGCGTCGGGCGATGGATGGATGCAGTATTACGGCCTGCGCGCGGCGCAGGTGGCCGACATCTGGGCCGAGGTCTTCGGCGAGGCGGCCGAAGACCGGCTGGTGCGCGTGGTGGCGGTGCAGACCGGCTGGCCGGGCCTTGAAGAGTCGGTGCTGACCGCGCCGCTGGCGATGCTGCGGCTGGGCCGGATGCCGAAGGACAGCTTCGATGCCTACGCCGTGACCGGTTATTTCGGCTACGAGATGGGCGGCGGCGACATGGCCCCCGTGCTGCGCGACTGGCTGGACCGGTCCGAGGCCGCCGCCCGCGAGGCCGCCGAGGCGCAGGGTCTGAGCCGGGTCGCGCTGCGCGAATACGTGCGCAAGCATCGCTTCGACGCCGCCATCGCGCCGATGACGCAGGCGCTGCGCGAGGGCAGCCTGCGCGAACTGGTCGAGGAGATCCTTCCGTATCACGCCGCCGTCGCCGAGGAGGCCGGCCTGCGGCTGATCATGTACGAGGGCGGCACGCACCTGACCGCGCGCGGCGCGCAGGTCGACGACGTGCGGCTGACGGATTTCCTCGCGCATTACAATTACACCCCCGAGATGGCCGCGCTCTACGAGGTGCTGCTGCAGGGCTGGGTTTCCGCCGGCGGCACGCTGTTCACCGCCTTCGTGGACGTGGGGGCTCCGTCGCGCTGGGGAAGCTGGGGCGCGTTGCGGCACCTGGACGACGCGAATCCGCGATGGGACATGCTGATGGCGTTCAACGCCACGGCGCCCGTCGACTGGTCGGACCGCGGGGCCGGGGTCTTCGCCCGCAACGCTCAGGCGCCGGAAGCGCCATCCGCTTCCGAGCCGTTGCCGGTGCCGGCGTCGGACCGTTGATCGCTCAGGGCGCGGCGGATCTCGTCCGCGAGGGTCTCGGCGCCGAAGCGCGTCTGAAAGTCCGCCTCGACCCGCGCGCGGCCGGCGGCGGCGTAGCGCGCGAGGCGGTCGGGATCGGCCACGACGTCGCGGATGGCGCGGGCCAGCGGGCCGGGGGCGCGCGGCTCGACCAGCAGGCCGGTGCGGCCGTCGTCGATCAGTTCGCGCGTGCCGCCTGCATCGGTGCCGATCACCGGCACCTCCATCGCCATCGCTTCCATGTAGGCGACGCCCAGCGGTTCGTGCCAGCTGGCCAGCACGAAGAGGTGCGCCTTCTGCAGATGCGCGCGCACGGCGTCGGCGTCGATCGCGCCGAGCAGGCGCACGTGGTCCTGCAGCCACAGCCGGGCGATCAGCGCCTCGAGCTCGGCGCGGTAGCCGGTGCCGCCGTCGTCATCCTCTCCGGCGATGTCCAGGCGCACGTCGACGCCCTGGTCCAGAAGCTGGCGCGTGGCCTGCAGCAGGTCCTGGTGGCCCTTCACGACGTTGAGCCGACCGCAGGAGAACAGCCGCACCGGGCGGCCGCGCTGGGGCGGGGCGTAGGGCCCGTCGCGGCGCAGCACGTCGGTGTCGACACCCATCGGGCGGACGACGAGGCGCGGCGGGAGGTGGTCGGGCAGGGAATTGGCCAGCTCATCCAGCAGCTTTTGCGTGATGACGGTGCCGAAGGCGGCGCCGGCCCATTTCAGCGCCTGGCCGGGGCCGTAATCGTGCAGCGGGCCGTGCAGGGTCAGCGAGTAGGGCGCGCCGCCCATGCGCCGGGCGAATGCGGCGATCAGGGCCGCGCGGCCGCAGGAATGCGCGTGCACGTGGTCGAGCCCGCGGGCGCGCGCCTGGTCGCGCAGCGTCTGCGCGGCGCCCAGCGTGACGGCGGCGTCGCGTGCGAGGCGCGGGCCCTCGCGCCCCTGCCGCGCGATCCACAGCGGCAGGCCGCGCGGGGTCAGCCGGGTGAGGGCCCCCAGCGTGGGGCCGATGGCGGGCCGGCCAAGGTAGGTGGTTCGCGCCATCGCGTCGCCCGACCAGTCATGCGCGATCAGCCCGGCCGCCGGCGGGCGGGTCGAGAAGACGTGCACCTCGTGGCCCATCGCCTCGAGCGCCGCGATCTCGCGCCAGAAGAAGATGTGCGTCTGCCCCGGGAACTGGGGCACGAGATAACCGATCCTCAAGGGATGCGTCACGGTCCGACCTATCGTGTGAGGGGCATGGGCAGCTTCGGGAGGCCACTTTCGCGGGGTTTCCTTTTTTTGGCCATACACGCCCGGCAGGGTGACGCCTGCGCGGGGGCGAATTTTCGCGGCCTGTGGCGCGGGGGGAACGGGGGGCGGTGCGTCGCATGCAGGCGGACCCGATGACAGCCAGCCGGCCGGTTCTGTCGGTGATCGTGCCCGCCAGCAACGAGGCGCGGCATCTGGGCGCGTGCCTCGACGCGCTGGCCGCGGCGCATTGGCCGCGCGTGGCCGAGGTCGTGGTCGTGGTCAACGGCTCGCGCGACGATACGGCGGCGGTCGCGCGGTCGCGGGCGGCGGCGCTGGCGCGGGCCGGCCTGCCCCTGCGGGTGATCGAGCGGGAGGAGGCGTCGAAGATCGGCGCGCTCAATGCCGGGGACGCGGCGGCGCGGGGGGCGGCGCGGATGTATCTGGACGCGGACGTGGTCGTGTCTGCGGACTTGCCGGCGCAGATCCTCGGGGCATTGGCAGCGGACGGCGCGCGCTTTGCCAGCGGCAGGGTGCGGATCATCGGGCGCGGTGCCATGGCGCGCGCCTACGCGCGGTTCTGGCGCAACGTTCCGTTCATGCGCGCGGGCGTGCCGGGCTGCGGGCTTTACGCGGTGAACGGCCCGGGGCGCGCGCGGTGGGACGCGTTTCCCGACATCATCGCGGACGACCTGTTCGCACGGCTGTCGTTGCGCCCCGAGGAGCGCGTGGCGGTGCCGGCCGCCTTCGATTGGCCGGTGGCCGAGGGCTGGCGCAATCTTGTCCGGGTGCGGCGGCGGCAGGATGCGGGCGTGGCCGAGATCGCGCGGCGCTTTCCGGAGCTGATGCGCAACGAGGACAAGGCGGCGCTTTCCCGCGGCGATGCGTTCCGGCTGGCCCTGCGCGACCCGGCGGGCTTCGCGGCCTATGCTTCGGTCGCGCTGGCGGTGCGCTCGACGCGCGGGCGCCGCGATGGCTGGAGCCGGGGTCGATGATCACCGTGATGCACCGGATGCGGGGCGGATCGCTGGGCGCGCGGGCGGCGCGGTCGACCCTGCTGACGGTTGCCGGCTATGGCGGCAACCAGGCGATCCGGCTGGCGTCGAACCTGATCCTGACGCGGCTGCTGTTTCCCGATGCCTTCGGGCTGATGGCGCTGGTGCTGGTCTTCCTGATGGGCCTGTCGCTGTTTTCCGACATGGGGATCACCCCGTCGATCCTGCATTCCGAACGCGGCGACGATCCGGATTTCCTGGACACCGCCTGGACGATGCAGGTGGTGCGCGGCTTCGTGCTGTGGGGCGTCGCCTGCGCGGGCGCCTGGCCCGTGGCGTGGTTCTACGACGAGCCGATGCTGGCGCAGCTGGTCCCCGTGGCGGCCGCGGCGCTGGCGATCAACGGGTTCAAGCCGACGCGCATGGACACCGCCAACCGCCACCTGCTGCTGGGCCGGCTGACGGCGATCGACCTTGGCGTGCAGGTCGTCGGCATCGGCACCGGCGTGGTGCTGGCCTGGCTCACGGGTTCGGTCTGGGCGCTGGTGGCCAGCAACCTCGTTGCCGCCGTGGTCGAGGTCGGGGCCAACGCCGCCCTGCTGCCGGGCCACCGCAACCGCCCGAGGATCGAGCGCGCGGCGATGTCCCAGTTGGTGCACTTCGGCAAGTGGGTGTTCCTGGCGACCCTGTGCCACTTCGCCTACAGCCAGGGTGACCGCATCCTGATCGGCAAATGGCTGACGCTCGAGACGCTGGGGATCTACAACATCGGCTTCTACCTGGCCTCGTTCCCGATGCTGCTGGGCGGCATGGTCGCGTCGCGCGTGCTGATCCCGATCTACCGCGAAAGCCCGCCCTGGGAGAGCCGCGCGGCCTTCGACCGGCTGCGCCGGATGCGGGTCTTCGTCACCGGCGCGCTTCTGGCGCTGGTCGCCGGCGTGGGGGCGGCGGGCGTCTGGCTGGTCGAGGTCCTGTACGACTCGCGCTACGTCATGGCCGGCCCGATCGTGGTGCTGCTGGCCTGTGCGCAGATCCCGCTGCTGATCGCGCAGACCTACGACCAGGCGGCGCTGGCGCGGGGCGACAGCCGCAGCTTCGCGGTGCTGGGATTCCTGCGGGCGGCGTTCATGGTGGGGATGATCGTGGCCGGGCTGGAGCTGGCGGGGCTGGCGGGCGCCGTGATCGGGCAGGGCGTGGCCCATGCACTGACCTACCCGGTGCAGGTGTGGCTGGCGCGGCGCTTGGGCGCGTGGGACCCGCTGCACGACGCGGGGTTCGCCGCGCTGGGACTGGGCGCGGCGGCGCTCGCGATCTGGCTGAACGCCGACGCGATCCGGGCGCTGGTGGTCGCGGGGCCGTAAGGGGTCCTTGCCGGAAGGGACGCGCCGGGCTTGGCATTCGCGGCCGGGCCGCGTATAGGCGCGGACTGAATTTCCGGACAATGGGCAGGGCCATGAAGGGCAGCGCGAATCTCAACGTGATGATCAAGACCGCGCGCAAGGCGGGCCGGTCGCTGGTCAAGGACTTCCGCGAGGTCGAGAACCTGCAGGTCTCGATGAAGGGTGCGGGCGACTTCGTCAGCCGCGCCGACATCGCGGCCGAGAAGATCGTCCGCGACGAGTTGATGGCGGCGCGTCCGACCTACGGCTTCGTCGGCGAGGAAGGCGGCGCGACCGAGGGCGAGGACCCGACCCGTCGCTGGATCGTCGATCCGCTGGACGGCACGACGAACTTCCTGCACGGCCTGCCGCACTGGGCGGTGTCCATCGCGCTGGAGCACAAGGGCCAGATCGTCGCCGGCGTGGTCTACGACCCCGCCAAGGACGAGATGTTCTACGCCGAGAAGGGCGCCGGTGCCTGGCTGAACGATTCGCGACGCCTGCGCGTGTCGGGCCGCCACGCGATGATCGAGGCGGTCTTCGCCACCGGCATCCCCTTCGCGGCCAAGGCGACGCTGCCGGCGATGCTGACCGACCTCGCGAAGATCATGCCCGCCTGCGCCGGCGTGCGGCGCTTCGGCTCGGCCGCGCTGGACCTGGCCTACGTCGCCGCCGGCCGCTACGACGGTTACTGGGAGCGCGAACTGAGCATCTGGGACGTCGCCGCGGGGATGCTGATCGTGCGCGAGGCGGGCGGCTTCGTCGAGGGCATCCGGGCCGAGCAGGACCCGCTGGAAAGCGGCTCGATCCTGTGCGCGAACGGGCAGTTGTTCGACCCGCTGGCGAAGCTGCTGCGCGACCGCTAGGGGTTCCCGCTGCGGTCCGACGGGTGGTTGACGCCGTCGGCCCAGGGCAGCGGTTCGGTTTCCTTCGGCTCGATCCCCTCGATGGCATAGAGGTTCACGCCGTATTCGTTCGGGTTCGAGCGGCGGCGGTGATACATGTAGATGCCGCAGATCCGGCAGAAATGGTGCTTGGCCGTGTGCGTGCCGAAGCTGTAGAGCGAAAGCTTGTCCGCGCCGCGCACCACCTCGATCCCGTCCAGCGGCGCCGAGACCGCCGGCGCGCCCCGCCTGCGGCAGAACGAGCAGTCGCAGCGGCGCGCGGTGTTCAGACCGTCGGTCAGCCGCACGCGCAGCTCGACGGCGCCGCAATGGCAGGTGGCGCGGCGGGTGCCGTTTGGTTCAGTCTTCATCGTCGTCCACGTCCCCAGGGGCCGCCACGCCCGCGCGCCTGCCCGGGCGACTGGCGCGGCACGCGCGGGATATGCGTGCGCGTCAGCGGATAGCGCGCATCGGGATGCGGGGGATGGCCGTGGGTCACCTGCCAGTAGGCCGGTCCGCCGCGCTTAAGCCAGACCGGGATGGTCAGCACGATCCCCGCGATGAAGCCGCCGGCGTGGGCCCAGTAGGCGACGCCGCCCTGTCCGCCGGTGCTGGAGAAGCCGCCGAAGATCTGCATGGCGAACCACAGCGCCAGCAGGATCCAGGCGGGCAGGGGGATGACGCGGAAGATGATCACCAGGATTATCAGGATGTCGACGCGCGCGCGCGGATAGAGCAGCAGGTAGCCGCCCATGACGCCCGCGATGGCACCCGAGGCGCCGACCATCGGGATGGTCGAGGCCGGATCGGCCACGTATTGCCCGAGCCCCGCCGCGAGCCCGCAGGCAAGGTAGAACAGCGCGAATCCCGCATGCCCCATCTCGTCCTCGATGTTGTCGCCGAAGATGAACAGGAACAGCATGTTGCCCAGCAAATGCATGATGCCGCCGTGCAGGAACATCGAGGTCAGGAAGCCGGCGAGGCCGGCGCCCTCGCTCACCAGGGCGGGGATCAGCGCGTAATCGGCGTAGAAGCTCATCAGCGCGCGGGGGTTCGCCTCGAGGTTCCAGGTGGCGAGGTAGACCGCCACGTTGACCGCGATCAGCGCGTAGGTGACGAACGGCGTTCGCCCCGAGGGGTTGTGGTCGCGGATCGGGAACATGCAGGGACAGTGGCACGCGCGGCGCCGGCGTCAAGCCGCGCGTGCCACCGAGCGGTCATTCCCCGCCGGCGAGCAGCGCCGCGTTGCCGCCCGCGGCGGTGGTGTCGATACAGACGTGACGCTCGGCCCTTGCATGGGCGCGGTCGGGCGTGCCGGTGATCAGCGGCACGATCGGGCCGTCGCGGCGCGCGAGCGCCTGCCGCATGCGGCGCGCGGTGTCGGCATCGCCCCACCACAGCAGGCCCGACAGGCCGTGAAGCTGCGTCAGCGCCGCGGGATCCGGCAGGCCATTGGCCTCGACCGCGATGCCGTCGAGGGCGCGGATCTGCCGGGCCTGTTCGGCGGCCGCCTCGGCTCCGGGGCCGAGGCACAGCACCGGGCCGCGCGGCAGGGTGACGTACTGGTTCGCCTCGCCCGTCGGGCCGGGCAGGTCGTGGCGCGCGACGGGGCCGGGCCGCGCGGCCTTGGCAAGCCCTGCGTTCAGCGCGTCCGCGTCGGTGGCGCCCGACCATGCGCCGGTGGAAGTCGTCGGCGCGTCGTGGCGGCGGAAGCGATCGACGTAGAGCGGCCCGCCGGCCTTGGGGCCGGTGCCCGAAAGCCCTTCGCCGCCGAAGGGCTGGCTGCCCACGATCGCGCCGATCTGGTTGCGGTTGACGTAGAGGTTGCCGGCGTGGATGCGCTCGGTCACGTGCTGGACGCGGTCGTCGATGCGGGTCTGCAGTCCGAAGGTCAGCCCATAGCCGGTGTCGTTGATCGCGTCGATCACCCGATCGATGTCGCGCGCCTTGAAGGTGGCGACGTGCAGGACCGGGCCGAAGATCTCGCGCTGCAGGTCCGCGATGCCGCCCACGCGGATCAGCGTCGGCGCGACGTAGTGGCCATGGTCGGGCGTCGGATAGGTGCGCAGAACGCGGCCGTCGGATTGCGCCTGCGCCACGTGGGCCATGATGCCGGATTTCGCCTCGGCGTCGATCACGGGCCCGAGGTCGCAGTCGAAGTCCCAGGGCGCGCCAATGACCAGCGCGTCCATCGCGCCCTGCAGCATCTTCAGGAAGTCTTCGGCGATGTCCTCCTGCACGTAGAGGCAACGCAGCGCCGAGCAGCGCTGACCGGCGGACTGGAAGGCCGATTCGACGATCGCCTGCACGGCCTGTTCGGGCAGCGCAGTACTGTCGACGATCATCGCGTTCAGCCCGCCGGTTTCCGCGATCAGCGGCGCGCCGGGGTCAAGGTGGTCGGCCATCGCGCGATGGATCAGCCGGGCGGTCTCGGTCGAGCCGGTGAAGGCCACGCCGTCGACGCCCGGCGTCGAGGTGAGCGCCGCGCCCACGTCGCCCGCGCCGGGCAGAAGCTGAAGCGCGTCGCGCGTTACGCCGGCCTCGTGCAGCAGTTCGACCGCGCGGTGCGCGATCAGGGGCGTCTGCTCGGCCGGTTTGGCGAGGACCGCGTTGCCGGCGGCCAGTGCCGCGGCGATCTGCCCGGTGAAGATCGCCAGCGGGAAGTTCCACGGCGAGATGCAGGCGAAGGTGCCGCGCGGCGGCGCGCCCTCGGCCCGCGCGCCGTAGTAGCGCAGGAAGTCGACCGCCTCGCGCAGTTCGGCCACGGCGTCGAGCGGCGTCTTGCCGGCCTCGCGGTGCAGCAGGGCGAAGATCTCGCCGAAATGGGATTCATAAAGGTCGGCGGCGCGGTTCAGAACGGTCTTGCGCGTTGCCGCGTCCGCGTCCCACGGCTGCGCGGCTTCGACCGCGGCGGTGACCGTCTCGGCGCTTGCCCAGGTCACGTGGCCGACAAGGTCCGAGGGGTCGGACGGGCTGCGCATCTCGGTCGTCTCGCCCGCGGGCGCGTCGCAGGCCAGCAGCGGCGCGGCCGTCCAGACATGGGTGCGGAACGCCTCGCGCGCGACGTCGAGGGTCGCGGCCTCGGGGCGGTCGCGCAGGTCGAAACCCTTGGAATTCGCGCGCTCGGGGCGGAAGAGGTCGGGGCCGGCAGTCAGGGAGCGGGTATCGCCCTGCGCCAGCGCGTCGAACGGATCGGCGGCGACCTCTTCCGGGGGCACGTCCTCGTCCACGATCCGGTTGACGAAGCTGGAATTGGCGCCGTTCTCAAGCAGGCGCCGCACGAGGTAGGCCAGCAGGTCGCGATGCGCGCCCACCGGCGCGTAGATGCGGCAGCGCGTGCCCTCCTGCTGGCGCACGAGGTCGTGCAGCGTCTCGCCCATGCCGTGCAGGCGCTGGCATTCGTATTCGGCGGGGTCCTTGCCCATGGTGTCGGCCATGTGCAGCACGGCGGCCACCGTGTGCGCGTTATGGGTGGCAAATTGCGGGTAGATTCGGTCGGTCATGCCCAGCAGCTTGCGCGCGTTGGCGATGTAGGACACGTCCGTCGCCCATTTCGAGGTAAAGACCGGGAAGCCGTCGATGCCCGCGACCTGCGCGCGCTTGATCTCGGTGTCCCAATAGGCGCCCTTGACCAGCCTGACCATGAACCGCCGGTCGAGGCGCTGGGCGAGGTCGTGCAGCCAGTCGATGACGTGGCCGGCGCGCTGGCCGTAGGCCTGGACGACGATGCCGAACCCGTCCCAGCCCTTGAGCGAGGGTTCCGACACCACTTCCTCGATCACGTCGAGCGACAGCGACAGGCGGTCGGCTTCCTCGGCGTCGATGTTGAGCCCGATGCCCGCGCTGCGCGCCAGCTGGCACAGCGTGCGCAGGCGCGGCACCAGCGTATCGCGCGCCGCCTGGGCGTGCAACTCGTCGTAGCGGGCGAAAAGCGCCGACAGCTTGACCGAGATGCCGGGATTCGTGCGGATGTCGTTGCCGCGCGCGGCCTCGGCGATGGCGCCGATGGCACGGCTGTAGGACAGGTGGTAGCGGCGGGCGTCCTCTTCGGTGCGCGCGGCCTCGCCCAGCATGTCGTAGGAATAGGTGTAGCCCTTCGCCTCCTGAGCGGCGCCGCGTTTCATCGCGGACTGGATCGTCTCGCCCAGCACGAACTGCGCGCCCATCTCGCGCATGGCGCGGCCCACGGCGGTCCGGATCACCGGCTCTCCCAGCCGGCGGATCGCGCCGCGCAGGTGCCTGACCGGGCTCTGGTCGCGGTCGTCCAGCACCTTGCCGGTCAGCATCAGCGCCCAGGTCGAAGCGTTGACCAGCGGCGAGGTCGAGTGCCCCATGTGCTTGCCCCAGTCGCTCGGGGCGATCTTGTCCTCGATCAGCGCGTCGATCGTGTCGGCGTCGGGAACGCGCAGCAGCGCCTCGGCCAGGCACATCAGCGCGATGCCCTCGTCGGTCGAGAGACCGTATTCGGCGAGGAAGACCTCCATAAGGCCGGGGCGGGTGGCGCCGCGGATGTCCTTGACCAGCGCGACCGCGCGGTGCTGTATGGCCTGCCGCTGCTCGGGCGTCAGGTCGGCCTCGGCCGTCAGGCGGGCGATGGTCTCGGCCTCGTCGGCATAGGTAGCGGCGTCGATGCGCGCGCGCAGGTCGGTCTGGGTATCCCGGGGCATGGCTCTCTCCGTCGTTCAGGGCAGTTTACAGCGTGACGGGAAGGCGTTCCGCCTTATAATGATGATCCGCGCGGTCCTTTGATCCGAAAAACAGGTGAGACACGATGCAAACGGAAACGAGCGGGCTCGACCGCTTCGACCGGGCGATTCTGGCGGTTCTGACGGTCGAGGGGCGGGTGTCGATCACCGAGCTTGCCCGGCGCATCGGCTTGTCGAAATCGCCCACGCAGGCGCGGCTGCGACGGCTGGAAGAGACGGGCGTGGTGCGCGGCTACCGCGCCATCGTCGACCCGATCCGGTTGGGGCTGGACCACGTCGCCTTCGTCGAGGTGAAGCTGAGCGATACGGGCGAGCACGCGCTTGCCGCCTTCAACAACGCGGTGACGGCCATCGCCGAGATCGAGCAGGCGCACCTCATCGCGGGCAACTTCGATTACCTGCTGAAGGTGAGAACCGCGGACATGCGCGCCTATCGCCGCGTGCTGGCCGATCGCATCTCGACCCTGCCGGGCGTGGCATCGACATCGACCTACGTGGCGATGGAGGCGGTGAAGGAGGATGGTCTCGGCGACGTGACTTGATCGGTTCCGGCGAACGGGCAGGATAGGGAGCATGAAACGGATCGTCTTCGCGCTTGTCCTTATGGGCTCGCCGGCCCTGGCCGACGGTTGCCCGGCCGCGCCCGACCACGAGGCGGCCATCTCGGACCTGCTGGCGCGCATCCAGGCCGCTCCGGACGAGATGACGGCGCGGCCGCTGAACGGGGCGTTGTGGGAGCTGTGGCTCGACGCGCCGGACGAGCCCAGCCAGGCGATGCTGGACCAGGGTATGCGGGCGCGGTCGTCCTTCGACTACCTGAATGCGCTGGAACGGTTCGATGCGCTGGTGGATTACTGTCCGTTCTACGCCGAGGGCTACAACCAGCGCGCCTTCATCAAATTCCTGCGCGAGGACTATGCCGCGGCACTGCCCGACCTTGACCGGACGCTGGAGATCGAGCCCCGGCACGTGGGTGCCCTGTCGGGCCGCGCGCTGACACTGATGGCGCTGGGCCGTGCCGAGGAAGGGCAGGCGGCGCTGCGCGCGGCGCTCGCGCTCAACCCCTGGCTGGCCGAGCGTGTGCTGCTGGTGCCCGCGCCCGGGCGCGACCTCTGACATCCCTTTGCAATGCCGCGCGGCATGCGGCAGAACGGTCCCGCGCCCGCGTGGTGGAATGGTAGACACAGGGGACTTAAAATCCCCAGGCTTCGGCCGTGCCGGTTCGAGTCCGGCCGCGGGTACCAGCGCTTCCTTGGATCGAACGACTCGGGCGGGCCTTGCAGACGCCGGGGTGTCCCAACGGCAAGGTGGACGCAAACGGCGGACGTGCGCGCGGTGGGTTCGGCAAGTGACTGATGTTTATGCCGAAATCGCATTCGTTAAGATTTTCTGCCCTCACCCTCAAAAAACTGCTTGCGGAGTTTGTGCGTGATCCGTAGATAGCCCCTCACCGGCGGCGCTGAGGCGCTGGCGGGACAATCCGGAGCGAGATTGGCG
>NZ_FNPF01000019.1 GCF_900107235.1 Citreimonas salinaria | reverse complement strand
CCCGCACTCAGGGCTGAAGATGCGCTCGCCACGCGACTTCATCGCAGCTCAAACCGCAACTGCCTGAGTGTCCGGCGAAACGGGGGCAAGACCACGCGGGAAGATTTACACTCGTGACGTTGACCATGCTGCTCGTGTCCTTGCCCAAGGGAGATGGGCTCAGACTGCCGAAATCGGAAGCACATATCTACCTGATCTGATGCCGCTTTTGTTGGTCACAGCCTGCTCCGCACCTCCCGGAACAGCGCCTTGATCTCGCCGACTGCCTTCGAGCTCGGCCTGTCGAACTCGGTGATCGCCTGACCGGAGATCAGCGCCTGCATGAAGGCCTTGCGCTGGCCGAGCCGCGCCTTCGCCACCGGCACGTCCGGGTAGAGCTCCTGCAGCACCGCCGCGGTGTCGTCGCCCTCTGGCCCGACGGCCGCCACCTGGCTCAACACGAAAATCCCGGGGCGACCGGTCTGTTTCATGATCCCGACCGTGCCCGCGGCCGCGTTGATGTCGAAGGGTCCCGGCCGAATAGGAATGACCACCAGGTCCGCCGCGCGGATCGCCGCATCGATGGTGCCGCCGGCATGGGGCGGCGTGTCGATCACCACGTAGTCGGCGCCATCCTCCTCGACCTGGGAGAGGTAGGCGGAGAGACTGCCGGGCATGGCCTGCAGGACAATCGGGTCCTCAAGCTCGCGCAGCTTCGCCCAATCGGCGACAGAGCCTGAGGGTCAAGATCCAGCAGGATCACCTGCGCGTCTTTCTTCAACTGCATCGCCTGAACCGCAAGATGGATCGAAATCGTGCTCTTGCCGGCGCCGCCCTTTTGTGTGGCGACCGCAATGATTTTGGTCCGATGGCTCATCACTCAGCGCCCTATGAGCTCGACAGGCGGATCACCGCGAGCCTCGCGCTCGTGGTCCCGTATCATTCGCTCCACGATTTCTTCGCCATGTTCGGCAACCCAAGCAAGTAACCCCTCGGTCCGTTCGCCGGTCAGTATCAGCTCCACGCCTTTCCCGGTCGCCTTCATCCGAGCAACGGGCTTCTCGATACCGTCGATGTAGATGTCGTGCGCCTTCGAGAAAGACCGCAGCCGGCGCCGCCAGATCCGCGCCGATGCGGGGGATCTCCTGCGGCCAAGGAAGCTGAACCAACATTTTTCCGATTTTTCCTTCGTTGCCGAAGAAAGCGACCAAGATTCACTTCGAACAAAGAAAGGCAGGACCCACCCACGCTCGACCCCTCGCGACCCCCATCTTGACGGCCGTGGCGGCGATTGCCGCCGTCCTTTCCGACGCGGCCCTCGGGCGAATGCCCCGGACATATCGCAACGGAGGTTCGCAATGAACTCGATCATCTACACCCATTTCGCCACGCCGGGCGCCAGCGTCAGCGCGGGCGGACTCGAGGTGGCGCTCCACCGCCTCGGCGCGTGGCTCGATGCCGAGCAGAACACGCTCGGCCGCCTGCTGGCCCAGGCCGGCCGAAGCCAGGCCACCGGCGCCCTCGCGGCGCTGGACCAGCTGCATCTCGACCCCGATGCCGGGATCGAGGATCTCCGGGATCTGCTCGAGGATGCCCGGACCTGCCTCGAAATCCTGCTCGAGACCTTACGGGAGATTCCAAGCCGCTGTCGGCTGGAGACGGCGTGGGGCCTATCCGGCCCCGCGTCTTTCGACACGCACCTGCGGTGGAGCGCAGCGCGGCTGGAGGACATTATCGCGACGCTCGACCGAGCGCTGGCGGCCTGAGGCGGGCAGGGCAGGCCCCCGGCGTTGCCGCCGGGGTCCATTTTTGTATCCGATAAGACGGGTTATCGGACACTAAAACGAACTGGGGCCGGGCTGTGTAGTGACTGCTCAGGGGTCGGTAGAACCCATGGGCAGTGTCCCATCACGTTGTGAAGTTTCACGCCGCACTGACGGTGTAACCGGGTTGGCCTTCTTCGACTTCGACATGATCTGTCTCCCTGTCCCACTCAACCAGAAGTGGGGCGGCGGGTTCGGCGCCGCCCCGCACTTCGTGTCACCCGTCGAACCCCACCCGCGCGGCACGCAGCCTGAGCGCATTGCCGATCACTGAGACGGAGGACAGGCTCATTGCGGCGGCGGCGATCACCGGCGACAGGAGCAGCCCTGTGAAGGGATAGAGCAAGCCCGCGGCGACGGGCACGCCGAGGCCGTTGTAGAGGAAGGCGAAAGCGAGGTTCTGCTTGATGTTGCGCACGGTGGCGCGGCTGAGCCGGCGCGCGGTGACCAGCGCCGTCAGGTCGCCGCGCACCAGCGTGACGCCGGCGCTTTCCACCGCGACATCAGCGCCGGTGCCCATGGCGATGCCGACATCCGCGGCGGCGAGCGCGGGCGCGTCGTTCACCCCGTCGCCGGCCATCGCCACGGTGCGGCCCTCCGATTGCAGCCTTCGGATCGCCGCCTGCTTGTCGGCGGGCAGCACCTCGGCGATCACCTCATCGATGCCGAGATCCTCGGCCACGGCGCGGGCCGTCACCTCGTTGTCGCCGGTGAGCATGACGATGCGCAGGCCCTCGTCATGCAGCGCCGCGATGGCCTTAGGCGTCGTCTCCTTGATCCGGTCGGCCACGGCGACCAGCCCGGCGGCGCGTCCGTCCACCGCAACGAGAATGGCCGTCTGCCCCTTGCGCCGCGCGGCATCGGCCCGCTCGGATAGGGCGGCGGTGTCGGCGCCCGCATCCCGCATCATCGCGACGTTGCCGATGGCGACGCTGCGGCCCGCGACGCGTCCCGAGATGCCCTTGCCGGTGGTGCTGTCGAAACTCTCGACCTCGGGCAGGGCGATGCCGCGCGCCGATGCACCCTCGACGATGGCACGCGCCAGCGGATGCTCGGACTGCGCCTCCAGCGCCGCAACGAGGCCCAGAAGCTCGTCCTCGGTCATGCCTTCAGCCAATACCTCGACCAGGGCGGGGCGTCCCTCGGTCAAGGTGCCGGTCTTGTCCACGACCAGCGTGTCAACGGCGGCGAAACGTTCGAGCGCGGCGGCGTTCTTGATCAGCACGCCGTGACCCGCGCCCTTGCCGACGCCCACCATGATCGACATCGGTGTGGCGAGACCGAGCGCACAAGGACAGGCGATGATCAGCACCGAAACTGCCGAAATGAGGCCGAGGGCCATCGCCGGGGCTGGACCGAACAAGCTCCAGACCACGAAAGCCAGCAAGGCGATCCCGACGACGAAGGGGACGAAGTAACCCGAGACCTTGTCGGCGAGCTTCTGGATCGGCGCCTGGCTGCGCTGCGCCTCGGCGACCATGGCGACGATGCGGTTGAGCATGGTGTCGGCGCCGACGCGCTGCGCCCCCATCACGAAGCTGCCGGTCTGGTTGATCGCGCCGCCGGTGACCGCGTCGCCCTCGGCCTTCTCGACCGGGATCGGCTCGCCGGTGAGCATGCTCTCGTCGATGGTCGAGCGTCCTTCCAGAACCACGCCGTCGACCGGCACGCTCTCGCCTGGCCGCACGCGCAGCCGGTCGCCCGAGCGGATCATGTCGAGCGGCACGTCGCGCTCGCCTCGGTCGTCGACAAGGCGCGCGGTCTTGGGCGCGAGATCGAGCAGCGCGCGGATTGCGCCCCCGGTGCGTTCGCGCGCGCGCAGTTCCAGCAGCTGGCCCAGTAGCACCAGCGTCACGATCACCGCCGCCGCTTCGAAATAGACGCCGACCTCGCCCTCGTGGCCGCGGAACTGCGGCGGAAATATCTGTGGCACGACTGTGGCCACGACCGAGTAGACATAGGCCACGCCAACGCCGAGCGCGATCAGCGTGAACATGTTGAGGTTGCGGCTGCGGACCGAGGCCCAGCCCCGCTCGAAAAAGGGCAGGGCACACCACAGCACCACCGGTGTCGCGAGGATCAATTCAATCCAGTCGAGCATCGGCGCGGAGATGATGGCGAAAGCCTGCGGCGCGAAATGCCGGCCCATGGCGATAATTGCCAGCGGGATCGTCAAGGCTGAGCTCAGCACGAAGCGGCGGCGGAAGTCGATGTATTCCTCGCTCGGGCCTTCGGTCATCGGGATGCCCTTGGGCTCCAGCGCCATGCCGCAAATCGGGCAGGAGCCGGGGCCGACCTGCTCGATCTCCGGGTGCATCGGGCAGGTGTAGATCTCGTCCTCGCGCTCGGGCGGCGCGGCCTTCAGCGCGGGATCGAGAAAGACCTCGGGCCGGGTGTCGAACTTCTCTCGGCACTTGGCCGAGCAGAAATAGAAGGTCTCCCCCTCGTGGTCCGAGACATGCTTGGCGGTTTCGACATTGACCGACATGCCGCAGACCGGGTCGATCGCTGTTTGATCGCCGGGCAGATCGTGATGATGGGTATGGCGACTCTGGCCCATGACATGCCTTTCAAATCCGAGAGCGGTGTCGTGTGGCTCCCGCGTTGCAAGAAGCCCTCGTGGGGCAAGATAAATTCGGCATTGTGCCGGATGCGTCGTCCACTGGACGCTCTGATCTCTCGATCTCGTCTCGGCTTGCGTTCGAAAGACAGACCGATTGCCAGTATGGTTCTATCCAATCCTTCCCAACACAGGCATGGTTTCGAGCAGCCAGTAAGACAGGTCGCTTAGCTGGCCTGTCATCATCGCCAGCCCCATCAACACCATGACACCGCCCGCGGCGCGGTGCAGAACGCGTCCGAATTTGCGCGCCGAACGCAGACGTCGGCTGGCTTGCTGGATGAACGCCGCCACCATCAGGAAGGGCAGTCCCAGCCCTGCCGAATAGACCGCGAGAAGCGTCATGCCGTCTCCGATGGTGGCCTGCGCGGCGCTTGCGGTCAGGATCGCGCCAAGGATGGGGCCGATGCAGGGGGTCCATCCGAAGCCGAAGGCCAGACCGAGGACATAGGAGGCTGTCGGCTGGCCGCCGGGGATGTCGAGGTTCAGCCGGAACTCGCGTTCGAGAGACCGCAGGCGCGCGGCCCCGAGCATGAAGAGCCCGAAGAGGATCACGATCCCGCCGCCGACCATGTTCAGTTCAAAGCGCCACCGCAACAGCGCCTGTCCGAGCGCCGTGGCCGAGGCCCCAAGGGCGATGAAGATCGTCGAGAAGCCCAGCACGAAGCAGAGGCTCAGCCCGATCGTCGCGGCGCGGCCCTGCGTGTTGCCCGGTGCCGTTCGTCCGGCGATGTAGGAGACATAGCCGGGCACCAACGGCAGGACGCAGGGCGACAGAAAGGAGACGGTGCCGGCCAGCAGCGCGGCGAGAAGGCCGAGCGACTGGATGTCAGCCACGGGTGATTCCCCGCCAGGACAGCCGGGATGTGGCGCCGAGATAGGCGGCCACGGGCACGACGAGCCATTGCAGGAACGGGGTCAGGCCCGCATCGATGACCGGGATCACCGGCATGATGTCACGATAGGCCCAGGCCTCGCGCACGGTGATGTTCAGCCATTCGCTGAAGATGGTGTAGCCGACGCCCATCACCACCGCGGCGAGCAGCACCGGAGCCCAGCTCCGACGGGGCCAATCCCCCGAGCCCAGGGCGAAGAGCGCCAGGAGCAGCGTGCTGAAGGCGATGAAGAGATCGCCACCCGTGCAATGCAGGATCGCGAAGGCGATCTCGCCTACCGTGCCTTCGATCCAGATCGTGTAGAGCGGGATATGGGCGATCTCCCACAGCAGGTGACCAATGAGGGAGAACAGGAAGTAGCGCCGCAGGACCGTCAGCCAGTCCGGACGGGTGGCGGTGCGCGAAGGCGCAGGCGCGGCCGCGGTCATCGGAACCACCCTCTTGCCCGGTCGAGCAGGCCCTCGGGCTCGGGATGCGGATGCGCGTTGGTAAGGCCATTGATATGCATGAGAAGGTTGAGCGGCGCGAAGCTGGCGCCATGGAAGATGGCGACATGCCGCCCCTCCCGGTCGAAGAGGTGAATCATTGGGTTGTCTCCATTTCGTGCGGATCGGGAGGCGAACTCTACCTCGAGGTCTTCGAGCGCACCATTTGGCACCGCGACCGACCAGTTCCCGGCGTCGACGGTGTCGATACCGTCCGGTTCCTCGGCGATCGTGATGAAGCGGACCATCTCGCGCATCGGGCTCGCATTGAGCGACGCCACCGTCTGCGCAAGCCGATCATGCTGCGCCCGGCAGGGCTCGAGGCAAGGGCTCGAGCGGAAATTCACGGCCACAACCTGTCCCGCGAGGTCCGCGAGATCGAGCGGCTGACCATCCGCGCCTATGAGGTCCACATCAGGCGGGGGGCCGGAGATCGCCTCGAATGCGGGCTCTTTCTGGGCGGTGACCTCGTCGAGCCGTTCGCCCGGGTGATCGGCCAGCGCCGGGATGCCGAGCAGGGCCATGGTCATGGCAATGGGAACGAGGCGCCGCATCAGCTTCGCCCCTCCGCCTCAAGACGCATCTCGATCTCCCGGGCCAGGTCCTCGGGGGGCTGGTCGCCTTCCAGGAAGACGGCCTCGAAGCGGCCGTCGGGCCGCATCAGGTAGATGTGGCCGGCATGCGCCATGCGGTATCCGTCGGCGGCCTCCGCATCCGGCAGCTGCTCGTGATAAACCTTGAAGGCATGCGCGGCGGCCGTGGCCTGATCGTTGCTGCCGGTCAGCCCGACGAGGTCGGGGTGAAAGTTCGCGACGTAGTCGGCCATGACCTCGGGCGTGTCGCGCTCGGGGTCCACCGTGATGAAAAGGGGCGCGATCCGGTCTGCATCCTCGCCCAGAAGATCAAGCGCGGTGGCCATGTAGGCCAGCGTGGTCGGGCAGACATCGGGGCAGTTGGTGAAGCCGAAGAACACGAGCTGCCAGCGGCCGGCGTAATCGGCCTGTGTCACCGCACGCCCGGTGTGGTCGATCAGCTCGAAGTCGGAGCGGATGTCGGCCTCGCCGCTGTAGGCAACCTCAATGGGCGCGGAGGGATCGCGCAGGACGACAAGTCCCGCGATGGCCAGGGCGAAAACGGCGGCCCCGCTCCAGAGGAGGAAACGCAGCCGTCGGTAAAAGCTGTGGGAATTGGGCATCTGTCTGTCTTTCCGGTTGGCCCGCCCGGGCAAGGGCCCGGGCGGGCCTTCGTTCAGCCCTGATCGGCCTCGTCGTGATGTTCCTGCATGTGGGTGTTCATCGTTTCCATCATCTCCATGCAGGCCTGCATGTGCTTCATCATCATGGGCATCATGTTTTCCATGCCTTCCATGCCTTCCATGCCCTGCATCCCGGCCATGTCGCCGCCCATCATGTGGCCGCCTTCCTTCGTCGTCTCCTGGGTTTCCGCCGGGGCGGTCTCCTGGGCGTGGGCCAGGGGGGCGAGCGCGATCAGGGAGAGGGCGACGGCGCCGCCGAGCTTGGTGGTGGTCTTCATGTCGTGTCCTTTCGGAGTGGGTTTCAGTCGGTCGAAACGTCCGGCTTGGTCGCCGGATCGCTCTTGTTGGCGCAGGCGGACGAGCCCCCACGCATGCAGAGGCCCAACGCGCACATGACGGCGCAGGGGGCCAAGCTCAGGATCAGGGGCGTGGCGCCGATGGCGGTGAGCCAGCCCCAGTTCAGGATCATGCCGGTGCCGATGACGGCGAAGGCCAGCACCATCCAGCCACGCCGCCCGAACGCCGGGAAACGGCGGACAGGGGCGGTCACGGGGGCGGATTTCGACAGCTCGTTCATGCCTCGGCCTCCGACTGGAGCCGTCGCACGACCGGCAGGATGTCCTGTTCGAGCGAGCGGCGGTCAAAGGGACCGACATGCTTGTAGGCAATCCGCCCCTGCGCATCGATGACGAAGGTTTCCGGCAGCCCGTAGACACCCCAGTCGATCGAGGTGCGCCCAGAGCGGTCGGCGCCGATACGGGTATAAGGATCGCCCGTCTCGTCGAGGAAGGCGAGCGCCGCGTCCGGCGCATCCTTGTAGTTGATGCCGTGGATGGGAACCGTGCCTTGGGCGGCCAGCTCGACCAGCAGCGGCATCTCGACCCGGCAGGGCACACACCACGAGGCCCAGACATTGACGATCGACACCTCGCCCTGCAAACCGGCGGAGGACAGACCGTCATCGCGGCCCTCGATCGGCGGCAGGTCGAATTCGGGCACCGCGCGACCGATCAGGGCCGAGGGCAGTCGGTCGTCGGAGTTCATCAGGCCCCAGTAGAAAGCCGCCGCGAGCGCTGCGAACAGCGCCGCCGGAAGCAGCACCAAGGCCCGGCCTCGGGATCGCCTGCGTGGGGCCTGTTCCGCCGAGTTCATGGCTTGCCCTCGGCCCCGGCCGAGACCTCGGCCTGAAAGCCGCGCTCGCGCTCGGACCAGCTGGTCTTGATGTAGGCCAGCACCGCCTTGATCTCGTCATCGCTCAGCAGGCCCTCGAAGGCCGGCATGTCGCTCTCGTAGCCGGGCACCACCGCACCTACACCATGCTTGGTAATGGTGAAGAGATCGCGGTCGGCGTGGTGCCAGGTATGGCCGCTGTCGTCATGCGGCGGGGCGGGCATGCGCCCGTCCTCGGTCCGGCGGCGCCAGTCGGGCTGGCCCTCGAGCTGCGCGCCATGGCAGGCGGCGCAGCTCTCGGCATAGATCGCGCCGCCCTGTTCGACCATGTCCCGCGTGACAGGCTCTCCGAGGATGGCGAGCCCCGCGATCTCCGCCGGTGCCGCTCCCTGCGAGTCCCCCTCCATCAAGCCTTGGGCCACCGCCGCGATCGCGGCGGCGCCAATCAGGCCCGAGGCGAGGCCGATGGCCAGCCCGCGTCTCATCGCGCGCTCCTGAGGAACTTAACCAGCGCCAACAGGCTCAGAACGAGCAGCGTCAGCACCAGCAGCATGACGAGCCCGCCCCCGGCCATCATGGCGCCCATCATCGGTCCGTTCATCATCGACATCATGGCCTCCATGCACTCATTCATCGGAGAACACCGTCACTTCGTCGCCGGCGAAGGCGTAGGTCTTGAGCGTGCCACTCTTGCCGCCCATGCCAGGGGCGTTCATCGGCATGCCGGGCAGGGTGATGCCGGTGATCTCGGGGCGCTCGGTGGTCAGCCGCGCCACGATTTCGGCCGGGACCAACCCGCTGACATAGTAGCCATCGACCTGCGCGAGATGGCAGCCAAGACCCTGCTCGGGCACCCCGGCCTCGATCGAGCGCTTGTCGAAGTCGCGGTCGTCGATCCGCGTCACATGGTAGCCGTTCTCCTCCATGTAGTCCGCATAGGCGTCGCAGCAGCCGCAATTCGGATCGCGCCAGATCGTCATCTGCCGATCGGCGGGAACGGTGGTCTCGGCGAGCGTGACAGCCGCGCTGTCGGTTTCGGCGGTGGTGAAGGTCGCGATGCCGATGGCGGAGACGGCGGCCAGCGCGAGGGCGGTGCCGGTGAGAAGCTTGCGGTTCATGTCAGCTATCCTTGGACAGATCGAAAGGGGACCAGTTGGTGCCGCCGTCGCGCGAGACGCGCAGACCGGCGGCACCGGCGGAGATCACGTGGAGCGGATCGGCGGGGTCGACGGCGAGGGCGCTGATGGGGTCGGAGGCGCTCTGCTCCCAGTTCACCCCCGCATCCGTCGACAGCCACAGCCCGGAGGGCAGCGCCGCGAGAAGGCGCTGGGGTGCGTCGGGGGCAAGGGCGAGGATCTCGATTGGCTCGCCTTCGGGTAGCGCGGCCACCGCCGCGGGGGCGTCTCCCGCCACGAGCGCGTCCAGCGCGTCGCCTGCGACCACGTCCTGCCAGCGGCAGAAGCAGTCGGGCACCCGCGTCAGCCCGGTCCGCGTGCCGGCATAGAGCCAGATGCCACCCATGCCGGTTTCGTGCGCCACGGAGACGAGGCTGAGCACGTCATGCTCTTCGCCGCCGAGATAGGGGCGGTCCATCACGAAGGCCCACGTCTCGCCACCATCCTCGCTGCGCCAGAGCCCGTCGCCTTCGAGAGCGGCATAGATGGTGTCGGGCGCCTGCGCGGCCACAGCGATCGAAAGGATCGCCGCGCCGGGCAGCCCGGCATCGGCGGGGACCCAGCTTTGGCCGCCGTCATGGCTGCGGCGCAGGGCGCCGTCGCGCCATCCGGCGAGGATCGTGCCCGGGCGGTCGGGATGCGTGGCGAGGGCGGAGGGTCCCGCCGGAGCGTCGAGCCGGGTCCACGCATCGCCCTCGTGGCGCAGCAGGCCATCCGGCGTGGCGGCAAGGAGGGCAGTGCCGTCGAAGGCCAAGGTAGTGACGGCGTCCGAAGGGGCACTCCGGGGGGCCGAGCGGGCGAGGCCCGGGGCGAGCATCGTCATGCCCATCGCGGCAAGGCCGGAGGACAGGACGCGACGGCGCGACAGCGCACGTGCGAAATGAGTGGTCATGGAGGATATCCCGAGAAGGAGAAGGTCGGTTCAGCGTCCGCCTGCCGAAATCGGGCGGGCATGACGAAACCGGGCCGTCACCTGCGCGGTGCGGCCGGTCAGCTCAGGATGGTGGCTCGTGGGGGTGCGGGGTCGAAGCCCGGCTGGCGTGTTCGCACCGCCGCGTCCGCGGGCCAACCGAGAGCGGTCGCGGCGACAGCCTGCGGCAGCGCTGCCATAAACGTCTCCGTGGACAGCAGCGGCGCAGTGCAGTCGAGGTCACAGACCACCTGTTCGCTCGCATCCTGCGCACAGGCCGAGCAGAGATCGTCCTGCTGTTCCACGGTGCTGGACGCCGCCATGTCGATCGACATCCGGGCGCCGGCAACGTCATGCACCAGCACGCCGACCAGAAGGGTCAGCGACAGGCAGAACGTGGCAAGGCGAACCCAGAGGCGCATGGCAACGATCTAAGAACGGACGCGCCGCCTGTCTACCGGGCGAGGGGGAAATTCGCTCACGAAACCGTCACCTTGCGGATCGTCGCCGAAGCGCGCGCGAGGCGGGAACGCGGCCATGGGTCTGTTCGTTTTCATCCCGCACTCAACAGAGGAGCGAAGCATGCAAGTTCAGGACATCATGACCAGCGATCCCGTCTGTTGCGGCGGGAACACCACCATCCAGGAAGCCGCGAAGCTGATGGCCGAACGCTCCATCGGGGCGCTTCCGGTGCTCAACGACGCGGGCGAGCCGATGGGCATCGTGACGGATCGCGACATCTGCTGCGGCGGCGTGGCCGAAGGCAAGTCCGGCGATACGGCCGTCTCCGAGGTCATGTCGACGGATGTGCTGACCACCTCGCCGGAGGAGGACGTCTCCTCCTGCTGCAACAAGATGGAAGAGCGCCAGGTGCGCCGCGCCGTCGTGACCGATGGCGAGGGCAAATGCTGCGGGATGGTGGCGCAGGCCGACGTGGCGCGTGAGGCGCAGGGCGCGGAAACTGCGGATCTCGTCCAGAAAGTCTCGCAGCCGGAAGGCCGTTCGGGCTGCTGCTGACGAGAGGGGCGGAGCGCTGCGAGGCGCTCCGCCCTTTTTTCTGTCTCGGCGGCGATGTCCGGACCCATCGTCCATGCCGAAAGTTGAGGGACAGAAGGCCCTTACGAGTATCGGTGCGGCCACAGCACAGGGAGACGTAGATGATGGACGGCGGAATGATGTTCGGCATGGGGATCTGGTGGCTGGTGATCCTTGTGCTGGTGATCCTCGCGATCCTCGCGCTGGTGAAGTATCTGCGGAAATAGGTGAGGAATGAATGACGGAGACACCGGACAAACCCGTCGTCCTCGTCACCGGCTCCAGCGGCTATCTTGGCGGAGCGGTCGTGCGACGCCTGCATCAGAGTTACCGCGTTGTCGGGCTTGATCGCCATTCGCCACCACACCCGCCTCACCAAGCGGAATGTGTCTGTTTCGATATCACCGATCAGCAAAGCGTAGACAAAGCTCTGGCGAGGGTGCGGCTTGCCTATGGCGATCGCATTGCCGCGTGTATTCACCTCGCGGCCTATTTCGATCTGACGGGCGAGGACAATCCCGCATATGACGCCGTGACGGTGGAAGGGACGAAGCGGCTGCTGAAGGGGTTGCAGGAGTTCCAGCTCGAGCAGTTCGTCTTTGCCTCCACCATGCTCGCGCATGCGCCGACTTCGCCGGGGCAGCCAATCGATGAAGACGCGCCGTTCGATGCGAAGCTTCCCTACCGTGCCTCGAAGGTGCGCACCGAGGCGATGTTAAGACAGGAGAAGGGCGAAGAAAAGCTTGTCCTGATGCGCCCTGCCGGCATCTACGATGACCAGGGGCATTCCACGTTCCTTGCTCACCAGATCGCGCGCATTTACGAGAAGCGCTTCAGCGGCAAAGTCTACCCGGGCGATCTGTCACGCGGACAGGCCTTTCTGCATCTCGAAGACCTGCTGGATGCGATCGAATGCATCGTGGATCGTCGGATGGATCTCCCGGATGTGCTTCCGGTTCTGTTGGGCGAAGCCGAACCCATTCCCTTCGGAGAGTTGCAGCGCCTGATCGGGCACGAGTTGCATGGAGAGGATTGGATCACCTGGAACATCCCGCCGAAACTCGCCAAGATCGGCGCTTGGGGTGAGAACCGGATCTTCGGCGAGGACGCCTTTATCCGAGCCTGGATGGTGGACATATCCTCCGATCACTACGAGCTGGACCTTTCGACCGCCCGGGAGCAGTTGGGCTGGCAGCCGCAGCACGGCCTGCGGGAAGACATGCCGCGCATCCTGCGAAATCTGAAGGATGATCCCTATCACTGGTATTCGGAAAACGGGCTGAATGCCGCGCGGGTTTCCGCGACCAAGGTCGTGCAGGCGAATGCCGAGCAGCACGGCGAGGACGACAGCCCCGCCGAAGCGGACTCGGCCGCACGCGAGCACGACAACCACATGCGGATGATGCATTTCCAGATGCTCTGGGTGCATTGGCTGGTGGCCGGGCTGGGTCTTTGGCTGGCCACTGCGCCTTCCGTTTTCGGCACCTTCGACCAAACCGAGTTCAGCGCCGCCGTGCAGCGTGTCACCGAAGATCGTGGGCTTTGGGCCGCGGCAACGCGCAGCTGGTTGACGGCCTGGAATGACGTTTTCACAGGACTGGCGATCACTGCCCTGGCGCTGATCTCGATGCGGCCTGGCAACGGTTGGGCGCAATGGGCCAACGCCGCGCTGGGGGTCTGGCTGTTGACGGCGCCTTTGGTCTTCTGGACGCCGGACCCGGCGGTTTATGCGAACGACACGTTGATCGGCGCGCTCGTCATCGCGCTGACCATCCTGATCCCGATGATGCCCGGCATGTCGCGCGAGGGCATGATGGATGAAGGCGATATACCGCCAGGCTGGACATACTGTCCGTCCACCTACGTGCAACGACTGCCGATCATCGCGCTCGGAGTGGTGGGCTTCCTTCTGTCGCGCATCCTGTCGGCCTACCAGCTGGGTCATGTCGACGGCATCTGGGAGCCATTCTTCTCCTCTCCTTCGGCTCTGAACGGCAGCGAATATATCGTCACCTCCGACGTCTCCAAGGCTTGGCCGGTGGCCGACGGGGGGCTGGGCGCCATGAGCTACATGTTCGAAATCCTGATGGGGGTGATGGGCAGTCGAAAGCGGTGGCGCACGATGCCATGGATGGTCGCGCTCTTCGGCATCGTCGTCGGTCCACTGGGGATCGTGAGCATCTACTTCATCATCATTCAGCCGATCACGATTGGCACCTATTGCACGATCTGCCTGTTGGCGGCGGCAGCGATGCTGATCATGATCCCGTTCTCGCTCGACGAGATCGTGGCAATGATCCAGTTCATGATCTGGAATACGCGGCGCGGCCGCCCCTTCTGGCGCGCATTCTTCCGAGGCGATGCGTTGCCGGGGTCGACAAGCGGAGGTTCGATGAGCTTCGATGCCGTGCCTACGAAGCTGCTTCGGCAAAGCGCGCGCGGTGTTACCGTCCCATGGACCCTTGGCCTCAGCGCCGCCCTCGGCGCCTTCCTGATGCTGTCACGCGCCATCTTCGGCAACGAGATGCCCTTGGCGGGCAGTGATCACCTGGTAGGCGCGTTGGTGCTCACGACCGCCGTGATCGCATGGGCCGAGGTCGCGCGCCCGTTGCGCTTCCTCAATCTGGGGTTCGGACTGTGGCTCGTGATCGCGCCCTGGCTTCTGGGTGGCGGCACGGTTCCGGGAAGCCTCGTTGGCATCTTGGCCGGCTTGGCACTGATCATTCTTAGTCTGCCTCGGGGTCGGCGTAGCGCGGAGCATTACGGCAGCTGGGACCGATACGTGGTCTGACATTTCCGGCGATCTCTGTGCGCCGGCTCGAGATGCGGTCGAGTTGACGAAGCGGATATCTCAGCGCTTGGGTCGGCGTTGAGTCTGTTGGCAGCCGTGTTTGTGAGGCGACCGCGCAGGAGTAGCCGGCGCTCAGTCCAGCAGGGCGTCCAGCACGGGGCACTCCGGAACCTCGCTTCCGCTGCATTGCGCCACCGTGTCGCTCAATGCTCTTTCGATCCGTTGCAGATCGACGATCTTGTCCTGCACATCCTTGAGATGGGCCGTGGCGATTTCCTTCACCTCGGCGCAAGTCTGGTCGTGGCTGTCGACGAGGCTGAGCAACCCTCTGATCTCCTCAAGAGAAAATCCGAGATCACGCGCGCGCATGACGAAGCGCAATCGGCGCACATGATCCTCACCGTAGCTGCGGTAACCGTTCGGGTCCCGGGGCGGATCGGGCATGACGCCGACCGTCTCGTAGTAGCGAATGGTCTCAAGGTTGCATCCGGTGGCCCGGGCAAGGGCGGCTCGCTGCATCGGCTTCACGGAAGGGTGATCTTTTCCCATTCGGAAAGTCCTTGAGCCTGTATCAGCTACAGACCTTAGGCCTCCTTGCAGATGATCGCAAGGAGACCATGCATGGACACCACGGATTCTGCATTGCCGAGGGACGCGTCAGACGTCCCGGAAGGCCGCGGCTGGACGGCCACCGCGTTGGCGGCGCTCGGTGCACTGGCCATGACATCCTGCTGTATTCTGCCGCTGGTGCTTGTCAGCTTCGGGGTCAGCGGGGTTTTCATCGCCCAGATGGGCGCCCTCTATGCCTACAAGTGGTATACCTTCGGCATCGCCGCCGCGTTCCTGGGTTACGGCTTCTACAAGGCTTATCGGCCTGTCCGCTGCGCCGATGGCACCTGTGCCCGCCCGATGAACCGCACCGCGATGCGCTCCGTTCTCTGGATAGCGGCGGCAGTGATCCTCATCGCCATGCTGTTTCCCTACGCCTCCCCCTACATCCTCTCGTTCTGAAAGCACACTGACATGAGAAACATCCTTTCCGGCGCCCTGGCGCTGTCCGCGCTTTTCGCCGCCCCTGCCTTTGCCGCCGAACAGGTCGTCCGCCTCGAGGTCGGGGGACTGACGTGTCCCTCGTGCTCGTTCATCGTCGGCAACTCGCTGAAATCCGTAGAGAGCGTGGTGATCGAGAACTTCGCCGAGGGCGAAGACCCGAGCGAGGGGCTCTATACGGTCCGTTTCGACGACGAAGTCACCTCCACTGACGCCCTCATCGCGGCGGTCGAAGAGAACGGCTACCCGGCGGCGCTTCTGGAAGACCCGGTGAGTGGCGAGGGTTCGTGAAGCGGGGTCTCGATCATCTCGATCAACCGAGAGAGCAGCCGGACAAGGCCGAGGCGAACCGCCTGCTGAAGGGTGGCCTCGGCGGCGCAATATTCGCGGCGATATGCTGCTTCACGCCACTCCTTGTCCTGGCGCTGGCTGGCGCAGGCCTGTCGGCGGTGACGGGGTGGCTCGACTACGCGCTGTTCCCGCTGCTGTTCGTCAGCCTCGCGGTGGTCGCGCAGGCTTTGTGGCTGCGTGCCGGACGGCCCGGGCCGTCCCCCAAGATCTGGGCCGCGCTCATTGCGGTGCTGCTCTCGGTCTTGATCATCGTTCTGGAGTTTCGCGGGGCGCTGTCCCTCACGCTCCTCACCGCGGCGCTGACCGGTGCCTACGCTCTCTTTCTCAACCGCAAGTCCAGGGAGGTCCGATCATGATGGCGGCTGCCTGCTGTTCTCCCATCGGCCTTTTCACGGGCCTGTTCTCGATGGCCACGCCTGTGCTGGCGATCGGCGCCATTCTCTACCTGGTCCTCGCCAAGCCGAAGACCGATCCGACGACGAAAGTGACCTGAACCATGAATGACTGCTGCTCGAACGAAAACAAGGCATACGACCTCATTGTGGTGGGCGCCGGCTCCGCCGGGTTCTCCGCCTCGATCACCGCCGCCGAGGCTGGCAAGCGCGTCGCGCTCGTGGGCCACGGGACGATCGGAGGGACCTGCGTCAACTTTGGCTGCGTGCCGTCGAAGGCCATGATCCGTGCGGCCGAGGCGCTACACGGCGCGAGCGCGGCTGCGCGCTTTCCCGGCCTGTCAGGTGCTGCGCAGGTCGATGACTGGTCCCGGCTCGTCGCCGGCAAAGACGACCTTGTCGCGACTTTGCGTCAGAAGAAATACGCCGACCTGCTGCCCAACTATGAGGGGGTCGATTACATCGAGGAAGGCCCCGCGACGTTGGTCGAGGGCGGTGTTCAGATCGGAGATCGCACGATTACCGCGCCCAGAACGCTGATTGCTACGGGCAGCCGGTCGCTTGTCCCGGCGATCCGCGGGATCGAGGATGTCGAACCGCTCGACAGCCAATCACTTCTGGAGCTGGAGACCCTGCCCGAGAGCCTGATCTTCGTCGGGGCTGGCTATATCGGTGCGGAGCTGGCGCAGATGATGGCGCGGATGGGGGTCAAGGTAACCCTCGTGGCACGCTCCCGCCTGCTGCCCGGCGCAGAGCCCGAGGTGTCCGACGCCCTGACCGAGGCTTTCGAAGCCGAGGGCATCACGCTGCTGACCGGTCTGCAATATGACAGCGTTGCTGCGTCGGAAGATGGCGTCACCTTGAAGATCACGCAGGAGGGCACTGCGAAGGACGTCACCGCCGAGCGGATCGTCGTGACAGCCGGTCGGCGTGCCAATTCCGAAGATCTCGGCCTCCAGGAGGCGGATGTGCAGACCGACAGTCGCGGCGGGATCGTCGTGGGACAGGATATGCAGACCTCGCGCCCTGGCATCTATGCCGCCGGTGATGTGACCGACCGCGACCAGTTCGTCTACATGGCAGCCTACGGCGCCAAGATCGCGGCACGCAACGCCGTGGCGGATGCCGAAGAGCGATATGACAACAGCACGATGCCCTGGGTGGTCTTTTCCGATCCGCAGGTGGCGGGAGTCGGTCTGAGCGAGCAACAGGCGCGCGATGCCGGACACGATGTGAAGACCTCGGTGCTGTCGCTCGACCAGGTGCCCCGGGCTCAGGCAGCGCGCGACACGCGAGGGCTCATCAAGCTCGTGGCCGACCGGGAGACGGACCGGCTGCTCGGTGGACAGATCGTGGCGCCCGAAGGGTCCGACACCATCCAGACGCTGGTGATGGTGCTGAAGGCGGGCATGACGACCAAGGAACTGGGCGAAACGATCTTTCCCTATCTGACAACCGTCGAGGGCCTGAAGCTCGCGGCGCAGACCTTCGACAAGGATGTGGCCATGCTGAGCTGCTGTGCCGGGTAAGATCTGCCTTTCGTCCGGCCCGCCCTGCGTCAGTGGGCCGGATCACTGCTCCATATGCCGGTGTCGATTGTCGGTGTCCGCTCCTGTGGAACCTGCATCGGGTGTCTGTAGTTTGATGCAGAGTTGGAGGAGGTCCTGACGTTCCTTGAGCGTTGCCGAGGAGGCTCGAGGGAAGACATCGCGTCTCGCACTGGGCGTCCGTGTGAGGCTGTTCGCCGAACCTCGCGGCCCCGACCGCCTGGCCTGATGGAGGATACCATGCAGCAGTTGCCACTCGAAAACACCCGCGCGATCGTGACTGGCGCAAGCTCCGGGATCGGCGAGGGGATTGCGCGGGCCTTCGCCGCGGCGGGCGCCTCGCTCATCGTCAACTTCCGCTCCGACGAGGAGGCGGCCGATCGCATCGTTGGTGAAATCCGCAAGAACGGCGGTCGCGCCGAGGCGGTGCAGGCCGACATCTCAACGCCGGAGGGCTGCGGGACACTGTTCGAAGCGGCCGATGAGCAGTTCGGCGGGGTGGACATCCTCGTGTCGAACGCCGGCATCCAGCGCGACGCCACCTTCACCGAACTGAGCCTCGAAGACTGGCGCCAGGTCCTCGACGTCAACCTGACCGGCCAGTTCCTCTGCGCCCAGGAGGCGGTGCGGCGCTTCCGCCGTCAGGGTCTCGATCCGGAACGGTCTCCGGCGCTTGGAAAGATCATCTTCACCAGCTCCGTGCACCAGGCCATACCTTGGGCGGGCCATGCGAACTACGCCACCGCCAAGGGCGGGGTGAAGCTGCTGATGGAGACGATGGCGCAAGAGCTTGCCTGCGAGAAGATCCGCGTCAACGCCATCGCGCCTGGGGCGATCAAGACGGCCATCAATCGGGACGCGTGGGAGGACGAGGAGGCCCGGAAGGAGCTTCTGAAGCTCATCCCTTATGGCCGGGTTGGCGAAACCGAGGATGTGGCCGAGGCCGCGGTCTGGCTCGCGTCGGACGCGTCGGACTACGTGGTCGGGACGACGCTCTTCGTGGATGGCGGCATGATGCTCTACCCCGCCTTCCGCGAGGGCGGCTGATGGCTACCCGCAATGCCGGATACCTGCCGTTGCGGGACGACGCTCTCCTCGGCGATTGCCACGGCGCGGTCTTGGACCGCCGGGACGGTGCGATGGACTGGTTCTGCCCGGCCCGCTTTGGTGCGCAGTCGGCCTGCTGGACGCTATGCCTTCCTCGGAAACTTCCCGCAGGCCTTCACAGACCTGCCGCTGACCAACAGCGCCATCAACCTCGATCTCTACGAGACTGGCGGCGGCGACGCGCTTCTGGGGACCCACGCCGACAGGACAGCGCGGGCCGCACCGGAGCGGGATCGAAGCGCTCAGCCTGACCCAGGCAACGAGGCCGCAGGGCTGTCTCGCGCTACCCGGTCTCTTGGATCTCGACCTGAAACAGGAGAGCGGAAAGTGTCATCGAATGGACGGCAGGGCGTTCCGCTGGATGCAATGATGTCCGGCGAGATCCGCTCTCATGAGCTTGAAGAATGTGCCCGCTGCGGCAGCCGGTTCCCCTCTCCTGGGGTGGTGCACCAAGGCCACCACTACTGCTGCGATAGATGCGCCATGGGGCCGAGCTCCCGAATGAAAGCCCGCATGATGGTCCGTATGGCCCCGATGCTTGTTGGACTTGTCGGCGTCGGGGCTTTCGCGGGCTGGCTGGCCGCGCGTGGCAGTCGGAAAACCCGATCAAAGGAGATTTGAAATGAGCAAGACATACGACGTCATCGTCATCGGAAGCGGCACCGCCGCGACCACCGTGGCCAAGCGTGTCAGCGCCGCTGGCCGAAGCGTGGCCGTGACTGATTTCCGTCCCTATGGCGGCACTTGTGCCCTGCGCGGCTGCGATCCCAAGAAGATGCTGATCGGTGGCACCTCTGCCTCCGATCATGCCCGGCGAATGCAGGGCAAGGGGGTCGAGGGCGACGTGCGGATCGACTGGCGCGAATTGCTGGAATTCAAGCGCGGCTTCACTGACCCGGTGCCGGAGAAGAAGGAGAAGAGCTTCTCCGAAAGCGGCATCGCGACCTTCCACGGGCGGGCCCGCTTTGTCGGTCCGAATGCGGTGGAGGTCGATGGCGAGACCCTGGAGGCCAAGCACATCGTTCTGGCGACCGGCTCTGAGGCGATGAAGCTGGGGATTCCCGGTGAAGAGCATTTGATCGACAATGAGCGCTTCCTCGAAATGGAGAGCCTGCCGCGCCGCATCGTGCTGGTCGGTGGAGGCTATATCGCGGCGGAATTTTCCCACATCGCGGCGCGGGCCGGGGCGGAGGTGACGATCCTCCAGCATGGGGATCGGATGCTGACGGGGTTCGATCCGGATCTGGTCGGATGGTTGATGGAGAAATACGAAGAGATCGGCGTCACCCTGCATACCGGCACCGAGGTCGAGCGCGTCGAAAAGACCGAGGATGCCTTTCGCGTCACCGCCACCGGCGAAGGGGGATCGAGAACCTTCGATGCGGATCTCGTCGTGCACGCGGCTGGCCGCAAGCCCGATTTCGCGCCGCTTGCTCTTGAAGCGGCTGGCGTCGAACTGCGTGACGGCAAGCTGGCGCTCAACGAATACCTGCAAAGCACCTCGAACCCGGCCGTTTACGCCGCCGGCGACACTGCCCAGATGGGTCCGCCACTGACTCCCGTGTCCAACCATGATGGAAAGGTGGTTGCGGCGAACCTGCTTGAGGGCAATCACAGCACGCCGAACTACAAGGGCGTGCCCTCGGTCGCCTTCACCCTGCCGCCGATTGCTCGTGTGGGGCTCGACGAGGCCGAGGCCCGGGAGCAGGGGTTGAAGTTCCGCATGCAGTGCGACCGGACGCCCGGCTGGTTCTCGACGCGCCAGCAGGCGGAATCCGTCTCCGGCTACAAGGTTCTGGCCGAGGACGGCAGCGAGCGCATTCTGGGCGCGCACCTGCTGGGACCGCATGCCGATGAGGTCATCAATGTCTTTACCCTTGCCGTGCGGCACGGGCTGACGGCCGACCAGCTCAAGGACACGATGTTCGCCTATCCCACTGGAGCGTCCGACATCTCGTCGATGTTGTGAAGGTAGGTAACGTGGGGGAACGCAGTCCCTGTCTGGCTTCTGCGGGTCACGGAGTGTGGGACTAATTTTTCAGCGCCACGGGGCGGTGATCGCAAGGTCTGCTCCTGCTGCGACAAGAGGAAGAAGTGCCAAGAGGGGAGACTGCGGATCTCGTCAAGAACACCGTTTGGGCTTCTACTGACGAGACAGGTGGAGCGCCGCGAGGTGCTCCGCTCGTTTTTTTTGCGACGATGAATGCCTCATCCGCCCGTGCCGAAGGGCTGCACCCAGACCACCAGAAGGACAAGGTAGAGCGCGTAGACGACTGGCAGGGTGAGGACCTGCCAGAGCCGGAAGCCCTTGCGCCCCCACCAGATGAAGGCGGCGTAAAGCGCGGGCATCAGGGCCACGAAGCTCAGCGTGACCCAGAACAGCTGGAAATCGTCGATCGTCATCCCGACGATCGTCAGCGGAATGAAGGCCAAGGTCATGGTCACGGCATGATCGCCGATGACGCTGGTCACGCCCGACGTGACCTGGCCGCTGCGGGCAACATACCAAGTCGCGAAGATTTCCGGCAGTGCCGCCACGGGAGCAGTGATGAAAAGACCGCCGATGATCTTGGACAGCCCGAACGCGGCCACGATCTTC
This sequence comes from Citreimonas salinaria, assembly GCF_900107235.1. Classification (GTDB taxonomy): domain Bacteria; phylum Pseudomonadota; class Alphaproteobacteria; order Rhodobacterales; family Rhodobacteraceae; genus Citreimonas; species Citreimonas salinaria. Next base: position 57,788 of record NZ_FNPF01000019.1, on the reverse strand, counting down.
TCGGTGGAAAAGACGGTGAAGTAGGCACCAATGGCCAGGGACGCGACACCGGCCGCCGCCAGCCGCTTCTCCTTTGAACTCCACTCGACCTCTTCGCTGTTGCCGCGTCCGCGCAGCAGGGCCTGCGTGACATAGGCAAGATAGCCCAGGAGCAAGAGCCAGCCGTCGAGGGGCTGGAGGCCACGCCAAGGCGCAGGCAGCGTCAGCAGGGCGAAGAGTGCGATGATCCCCAGATAGGGCAGGGCCTGCATCGTGACGGCCCGGCGATCCACCTCCAGGAGATGCGCCCGCCGATGCGCGGCGTGATTGTCATGCCCCTCGATGCGCTTCCTGCGCGTCGCGGCGTAGGCCGTCAGCACCATCAGGGGTATGGCGAGCACGTTCGACCCCAGAAGCGCGCCCAGGCCGATATCGCCGACACCGCGCAGGGCGCTGGTGGTGTTGATCCCGATCTCCGGAGAGGCCGCGGCGAGGCCGACGAAAGCGCCGCCGGCGGCCACCGAGAAGCCCCATTGCTTGCGCAGCTTCTTCAAAGGCTCCGCCAGATGCTCCGCGCCCCAATGGGCGGCCCAGACGGCAGCCAACAATACCGGTATCCAGATCAGAAGACTGCCGCTCATGCCATGTCCTGCGCTTTCCGGGAGGCAACGCCCTCGGGGCCGCGAGCGGTTCCGCCGGTTCTGGATGTCTCTCGATCAGGACGGTCTACAACGACGCTCTTCTTGTCCGGCCGGAAGAACAGCAGCCGAAGCGCGTTCAGCGTCACGAGGACGGTCGCGCCCGTATCGGCGAGAATGGCGATCCACAGACCGGTGACCCCGAGGACCGTGGTCACGAGAAAGACCAGCTTCAGACCGAGAGCGATGATGATGTTCTGACGGATGTTTGTCATGGTCGCGCGCGCGAGCCGGATCGTGCCCGCGACGTCTGTCACCCGGTCGCGCAGGATCGCGGCATCGGCAGTCTCGAGCGCCACGTCGGTGCCGGAGCCCATGGCAACGCCCACATGCGCGGCCGCGAGCGCCGGCGCATCGTTGATGCCGTCGCCGACCATCATCACTCGCGCCTCGGAGGTCAGGCCGTGAATGGCGGCGACCTTGTCCTCGGGCATGAGGCCGGCCTGATATGCGATGCCGAGTTGGCCCGCGATGGCCTGCGCGGTGCGGGGATTGTCGCCCGTGAGCATAACTGGCTCGATCCCGAGCCCCTGAAGTTCGGCAACCGCCCGCGCGGCATCGGGCCGCGGCTGGTCGCGCAACGCAATGATCCCCAGCGGCGTCGTATCGCCAAGCACGAGCACCACCGTCTTGCCCTCGGCCTCGAGGGCCGAGACGCGGTCGCGCGCTGCGTTGGTCATCTCGCCGCGCTCTTCGGCCAGCCGGGGCGAGCCGACCGAGATCGTCCTGCCGTCAATAACGGCCTCGGCACCTCTGCCAGGAAGCGCCTTGGCGGCACTGGCTGGTGCCGCGTCGATGCCTCGCTCCTCGGCCATGGCGCAGATCGCCCGGCCGAGCGGATGGCTGGCACCGCTTTCGACACCGACCGCGCGCGCCAGCAGCTCCGCCTCGCTCCCGGATAGGGCGATCACATCCGTCACGCGGGGCCGTCCTTGCGTGAGCGTGCCGGTCTTGTCAAAGGCGACATGCGTCGTGCGTGCCACCGCTTCGATCACGGCGCCGCCCTTCATCAACAGGCCCCGGCGCGCCCCGGTCGACAGGGCCGAGGATATCGAGGCCGGCACCGAGATTACCAAGGCGCAGGGACAGCCGATGAGCAACAGGGCCAGGGCACGGTAGATCCAGTCCTGCCACGCCGCGCCGAAGGCGAGCGGCGGCACGAGGGCGACCAGAATGGCCGCGCTCACCACGGCGGGCATGTAGACCCGGCTGAAGCGGTCGATGAATCGCTCGGTCGGCGCCCGCGCGCTTTCGGCTTCCTCAACGAGACGCACGATGCGCGCGATGGTGTTGTCCTGGGCCGCCTTCGTCACTCGCACGCGCAAGGCGGCTTCGGTGTTGATCGACCCGGCAAAGACCGCCGCGCCCGGCTCCTTGAGGCGCGGCACGCTCTCGCCGGTCACGGGGCTTTCGTCGACCCCCGAGGTCCCTTCGATCACCTCGCCGTCGCAGGGAACGCGGTCTCCTGGGCGGACCAGCACGGTCTGGCCCACCCGAAGCGCTTGCGCGGGCACCTCTCGGGTGCGTCCTCCGATCTCGAGCAGGGCCACTTTCGGCACGAGCCGCGACAGCGCGCGAATGCCTTCCCTTGCCTTGTTGGCGGAGAGACCTTCGAGCATCTCGCCCACCGCGAAGAGAAACACGACAAGCGCGGCCTCTTCCGCTTCGCCGATCACGAGAGCCCCCGTGGCGGCAATCGTCATGAGCATCTCGATGGTGAATGGCATGCCCGTCCGGAGCATGGCGATGGCCCGCCGCGCTACCGGTGCGAGACCAAGGAGCGTCGCGAGGACGAAGGCCCACTTGGAAATGTGGGTCGGCAGGAACAGGTGCGAGGCCGCGGCAACCGCCAGCAGCGCACCGGTGCCGATCACCAGATGTCCCTTCGACGTCTGATACCAGGATGCAGGGACGGGCTCGGCCGGTCGCGCCACGGTCTCGTCGCGGACGTCGTCCTCCTGCGTCGTGTCGGGAAACGCGCCATCCGGCAGGACAAAGCCGCCTTCGGGCCTTTCCGGCGCCGCACCCTTTGGCGCGATGCCGAAGCCGACGGCCCGCACCGCTTTCTCGACTTGCACTGGCAAAGTCTTTCCCTCGTCGAGGGTCAGGCGCAGCCGCTCGGTCATCAGGGCGACATCGACACCCGCCACGCCCGGAAGGCGTTCCACGGCCCCGCGCACCTTTGCGGCGCAGGAGCCGCAATCCATGCCCGTTACGCGCCACTCGTGTTGCCGGATATTGCCGCCCGCCATGGCGTTCTCCCCGCCGTGATTCCCGTTTGGCGTCCGATATACGACCTACAGCTGCTGTAGCTTCAAGCCCCTTGGCTCGCTTCGTTCAGCCATGCCACAGCGCCGATCCCCAGCAGGATCGCCATGCAAACGATAGCTACCGGTGGCGTGTGACGGGATTTGACCAAGCAGCCCGGGGCTTACACCGACCGCGGTCATGGGATCTGTGGGACGACCGTTCGCGTGAACTCAGCAAAGCGGCCCGTGATCTCGCGGCACCAGCTTGCCAAACCGCCGCTCCAAACCTACGGAGAGTATAGGTCTGGAGGGCGACGATGCTGACGATCGGTTATCTGGCGAAGATGACGGGCACAAAGGTGCAGACCATCCGCTATTACGAGCAGGTCGGCCTGATGCCCGAACCGGGGCGGACCGATGGCGGCCAACGCCGCTATGGCGATGCCGAGCTCGACCGCCTGTCCTTCATACGTCATGCCCGGCAGCTTGGCTTCTCGCTCGATGCGATCCGTGAACTGCTCGACCTCAGCGATCATCCCGCCCGGTCCTGCGAGGAGGCGGATGCCATTGCCCGGCGCCAGCTCAAGCAGGTCGAGCAGCGCATGGCGCGGCTCGACCTGCTGCGGTTGGAGCTGGAACGCATGATCGAGGAATGCAGCGGCGGGCGAGCGGCGGATTGCCGCGTGCTCGAAGTGCTGCGCGATCACTCGGAATGCCTGACAGACCACGAGAGCATCGGCACTTGAGCGCCGTCATCGCCTATCCGCTGGCCGCCATCGCCGAGATCGCGGGATGCTTCGCCGTCTGGGCCTGGTGGCGGCTCGGCGCCTCGCCGCTTTGGCTCTTGCCCGGCATGGCCTCATTGGCGTTGTTCGGATGGCTGCTCGCGCAGGTCGAAACGTCCACGGCGGGGCGTGCCTTCGCGGCCTATGGCGGCGTCTACATCGCCGCATCGGTGCTCTGGATGTGGATGGCGGAGGGGCACCGTCCCGATCGATGGGATCTCGTTGGGACGATGGTGAGCCTGACGGGCGCAATGATCATTCTCGCGGCGCCACGCGGCGCTTGAGTGGAAACTCTTGAAATCTGAGAACACCGAGAACCAGACGCAATTCAAGTTTCAGAAAAGGTGTCAGACCAGAGGACCCTCATCTTCTATGGGTTGCGAGTGCCATAAGACTGCCCTCCAAAAACGGCCGTTTTAGAGCCGTTGCAGCCGTCTGTTTAAGATCAGCAGCTTCGGCGCTCCACAATCCCACTTCCAAACTCTGCCGGTTTTGGTAGGTTTTGCGTTAGATCCTGTGGATCGTGGGCTCAACCTTGCAGACCCGCTGGGCGATCTCGACCACGTGGCGGTGATGCGTGAGATAGATTGCCTGACCGGCTTGCCCGATTTGGTCCAGCACCACGCAAGCTGCCTCGGTCCTGTCTTCGTCGAACGTCTCGAAGATATCGTCGCACAGGAATGGCAGGCGTACATCCTGGGTGATCAGCTGCTCGTACGCCGCCGCCCTTAGCGCGAGGTAGAGCTGGAATCGCGTGCCCTTCGACATTTCGTCGGCACGCTTCGATGCGCCATAGGCATCTATGGCGATCAGGGTCTCGATGGCCCCGTCCGGCTGCGTGCTCAGGCTGGGGTAGGCGCCTTTTGTCAGCGCGGAGAAGACCTTCTGCGTCGTGTCGAGCATGCCGCTGCGATGGGCATCGCGGTAGCGGCGAATTGCGGCATCGGCTTGGCGGATGCCCGAGTCGAGGATCATGTACTGCTCGACGATTGCCTCCATCTCGAGTTCCACCGCGCTCCTGCGCTCCATGAGCGCGGCGACCGTGTCCGATCCGGTCACGTTCGAGACCTCGCGACCCGCATCAACGCGCGCCGCGATGGCGTTCGAGACCGCGGCGTCGCACGCCTCTTCCGAACTCTGCGCGGTCTCGATGTCGGCCGCGAGATCCGCGGGGTCGACGCCGTCGAGGCTTGATCGTGCCTCCTCAATAGTCTCGACCGAGAGGTGCCGGAGCAACTCGGCCACGGCCTGCTCGCGCTCGCGCCGTTTCGTGATGATCGGCGAAGCGAGAAGTGCTTCCCGGCGAAGGTCTGCCAGCGTCTCGATCGCAACATGATCCGGGAATGCGCTGGCCATGATCCGGCAATCGTCCTCGAAGCCGCGGCGCTTGCCTTGCGCAACATCCCTCGCCGCCTCGGCCTCCGCGATGATGTTCGAGAGCTTCGCGTAATCGTCCTCCGCAGCGTGCGCGGCATTGGCCGCCGCACCGAGTGCATCGAAGGTGGAGAGCGGCGAGCCCGTAGGTTCCTGCGCGTACTCGGTGCAGAGCGCCTCCACCCGGGCCTGCAGAGCTTGCTCGTCATTTTCCATGGCCGAGACACGCTGCGCCGCCGTGGCGCGGCGCTGACCCTCTTCACGAAGCTCACGCAGCAGGCCGAGGGAATTTTCCATCGCCGCTGTATCGACGGTGTCTCCGAACCGGGCGACGACTTTTTCCCGCCACGCGCGGTTTGCCTTCGCGACTCCCGTAGCACACTTCTCGTACATGCCGCGGCGCCGGCTCGTTTCCGCTTCGGCCGTGGCGAGCTCGGCTTGCGCCGTCGTATGGGCTGCGCGTGTCGCGGCCTCGTTCTCGGCGATCTCCCGGGCTCTTGCGATGGCGGCCTGCAAGTCGAGGTTCCCGCCGGTCAGCCGCGGCCGCAGCGCCTCCAGAAGCGCCAGGGACCGCTCGAGCGTTGGCGCCTGCTTTCTGGAGACCTGATGGAACGCGTCTGCAGCCTTGGCCGCCACCGCATGGTTCGTGACCCAGCCGAGCCAATCGGAGATCGTCCGGGGCTCGGGAATCCCAGCTGCACGTGCCAGTGCGACCACGTCATCCAGCAGGGCCCGGAGGTTCGAGAGAGCAGTGTCGCGTTGCCCTCGAGCGACATCGAGAGCCGCGGCCGTTTCCGCGTCCGCAATTTCTGCCTGGCTCAGCTGCGCCAAGTCGCGTGCGCGCGACAGAGTAGCGTCAAGCGCATCGTCCACCCTCCGCATGGCGCTTTCGAAAAGCTCTGCGGTCTCGGCTGTGAGAGCGATCTTGTGCGCGGACCAGTGTCCGTCCCGATCGGCACGAAGCTGACGCGCCGTGGTGTCGTCAGTGGAATGATCCTGCTTGCGCAGGGCCGCGACGCGGGCCTGGCATTGCGCAAGATCTTTCTCGAGGTCCGCGATTTGCGCTTCAAGGATCGAGACGGTCTTGCCCAACGTCGCGCCCTGTTGTTCGACGCGCCGCGCCTCGGCTTCGCTCATCGGACAGACAGGCAGGTCTTGGATCGTCCGCGCCTTGATGCCCAGTGCCATCAAGCCTTGCTCGAGCGCATCGTGCGCCGCCGCAATCGCCTGGTCGGCCTTGGCCGCCTCTACCCCGAGAGCGTAGGCATCATGGCGCTCGAGTATCGCGCTGATGGCCTCTTGCGCGGGCAGCGCATCCTCGGCTTGCCGGACCGCCTTACGGGCGCGCGCCTCAGTCTCTATGGCGCCATCCAACTCGCGTTGAGCGGAGGCTTTCTCCTTGCGCGCGTCTTTCAGGCTGGAGAGGCATTCATCCAGTGCGTTGATCTCGTGCGCAGCCAGGACGACGCTTTCGAGTGTCACGTCTTCATGGAGCCCGATGTCGCGAACGAGCGCCCGCATGCGGTCCTCGCAGGCCTCACGTTCCGCACGACGCCGCTCTATGTCGTGCTGTTCGGTTGCGACCCGTTCCTTGAGGGTGCGGCATTCATCCAGTGCAGCAGAGAGCGGGAGGATCGGGGTGTTGCGAGATAGCCCCTCCCGTGTCCGGCCCGTTTCGTCGATTAGATTGCCCAGTCGCTCAATCTCCCGTTTCTGGGCGTTGTCCTCGGAGATCATGTCGACGAGTTTTTCGGGGTCGAAGTCGAGCGCGGCAGGATAATCCGAGACCTCGTCGAGCTCCGCTTCGAGGCTGTCGATGCGACGCAGGAGCGGGATCGCGTTCTGCATGGCCTTCAGCCGGCCGAGGCGTCTTGCGAGCCCGCTTCTTTCGGCCATCGCGTCCTGCTCCGCCTTTAGAGCGCGCTGCTGCTCCTGTTTGAGCGTCTTCCACTTGCTCGTGGTGACGTCGGCGTTCCGGAGATCGCGGTCGATCTCGGCGAGCTCGGACTTCAACTCCGCCATGCGGGTCTTCTGCGCCTGCTTGCGCCACAGATCGTCGCGCTCCTTGCGCATCTGGTCGAGCGCAGCAGTCAGGTCGGGCAGCCCTGAAGCAGCCGAGAAGAGCAGGGCGCCGATGTCGCCCTTGGCCTGCATGATCGCTTCGCCGCCTTCCTCGATAGTCTTGTCGTCAAGGCAAAGCAGGTCCCGGAAGTCCTTTTCGGTGAGCCCGCCGAGATGCGCGTTGAGCGCGGTGTCGGGAAGTGCGGCACCGGTCGCGTCCAGCAAGGAGCTGCCGCGTTTCTTCACGCGCGTGAAGCGAACCGTCTTGCCGTCGATGTCGAGCTCGGCCGAGACCTGGAGGTTCGCGAGTGCATGGCGGAACGCGTAGGCATCGCTGTGGGGGAAGCCGAATAGAAGCCGCAGCGCCGCCTCCATTGTCGTCGTCTTTCCTGCTTCGTTGCTGCCGTAGATGATATGAAAATCGCCCTGCGACCCGTCGCCGAAATCGAACTCGCGGTCGGTGAAATGGCCGAAGCGCTCAACCTGGAGCTTCCTGAAACGCATCAGCGTCCGACCCCGCCGAGCCGCGCCCGTACCATCTCTGCGCCAGCTGCCGCGCAGCGTGCCGCGAATGCACGCGCTGCTTCCTCGTCCGGAGCCACACGGGCGCGAACTTCGGCCGGGACGGCGCCCAGGACCGCGCCGAGGGTCGCTTCCGTGTCGGATGCGAAGGCTTCCTCGCCGCGCACGTCGCCCATCAGCGTGCCAAGCTCGGAAAGAGCACTCCCGGCGTCGCGTGCCGCGTCCGGCGCGGCCAGGTCGAGGACGAGCTTGTCGAGCCAGAGCCGGCCGGTCTCGCGCGCAATTTCGCGTGCAGTCTCGGTCCAGACATCGCGATCGCGCAGGATCTGCCAATGGCGCTCGGGTGCACCCGTCATGTGCAGCCTGATCACGCCCGCCGGATCCTGGCAGGCCTCCGCGGCATTCATGATCGTGTCCCGCATTGCCGCGCGGATCTCGTCGTCGGTCTCGACGTCTGCCCCGAGTACGATCGTCCGATGCTCGAAGGTCACGCCCGAGGTCGGCACTTCCTCGATCTCGATCCGGCCATCCTGGATCGTGAGCATGGTCGCGCTCTTGCGTCCGGCCTCGCCGATGTCGCGGCCCTGAGGCGTGCCCGGCATGACGATCCATGGGGTTGTCGCGTGGATCTGGCGCAGATGGACATGGCCGAGCGCCCAATAATCGAAGCCCATTGCCGAAAGCTCGGCCACGGTGCAGGGCGCATAAGGATCGTGCCCAGGGGCACCAGCGAGCGAGGTATGGAGCATGGCGATGTTGATCGCGCCGGCCACCGGCGCATCGAACCTGTCGAGCAGCGAGTTAGGCTCGTGACGGTCCTTGAAGCTCACGCCGTGGATCCAGACTTCATCGGATAACTGGTGCTTTCCGCCGCGGGCGGTGAAGACGTGGACGTTGTCGGGCATGTCGACCGCACCGGTGACCGGGCTTTCGGCGTCGTGGTTCCCCTTGATCAGGTAAACAAGGATGCCGGCTTCGCGGAGTCGGGAGAGCTGGCCGGCAAGGAAGGCTGCGGTCCGTGCGCTGCGCACCTGTCCGTCGAAGAGATCGCCGGCGATCAGAAGGGCGGCCACCTTCTCGTCGATCGCGACGACGACCAAGCGCTCGAAGGCGGCGCGCGGGCCCTTGTCGCAGTGGTTGCATCGCGGGCTGATTGATGCCGGATTGGATGCCGTTCTGATGGAGACGCGCCAGGTGAAGGGTGCCTTGAAGGCGATGCCCATCAAGACGGATCGCCGGGATGCCGAAGGCATTGCGCGTCTGCTCCACCTCGGCTGGTTCCGCCCCGTCCACTGCAAGTCAGCCTCGGCGCAGGAGGTTCGCGTCCTCCTGAGTGCTCGGAAGGCAATCCAGCAGAACATGATCGCACTGGAGATGTCACTGCGCGGGCTCTTGCGGAACTTTGGTTTGAAGGTCGGGGCGATCTCCCGAGGAAGGTTCGAACACCGCATTCAAGAACTCGCTGACGGCAATGCCATGCTCGAGACGGCGACAGCTCCCATGTTGCGGGCAAGGGCTTCGCTGCGCCAGGAACTGGCAGGTCTCGAAAGACTGGTTCGGCAGATGGCGCAGGACGACCCGGTCTGCATGCGACTGATGACGATGCCGGGAGTCGGCGCAGTTGTCGCCCTGACTTACCGATCTGCGATCGACGATCCGGGCCGCTTCACCTCTTCGAAGAACGTTGGCCCTTGGGTCGGCCTGACGCCGTCGCGCAACCAGTCCGGCGAACGTGATGTCTCAGGCGGCATAACCAAGGCCGGGGACGTGGGCTTGAGGCGCGCGTTGTGCCAGGCCGCAACCGTAATGATGAACCGGGGCCGAGCGACATGGCTGAGAAGCTGGGGCGCTCAAGTTGCAAAACGGCGGGGCAGGAGAAGGGCCATGGTGGCGTTGGCACGCCGGATCTCTGTCATCCTGCATCGCATGTGGGTCGATGGCACCACCTTCCGGATGGAGGCTGCGCCGACGACCTGATCAGTACCCGTCACCTGCCTGATCGCAGGCCCTCGAGGTCCCGCAGGGACGTGGTTCCGATGATGCCGTGCTCCAGACAGTTGCTGACATCCGTCAAGCACGCCTATGAGATGGGCACATCGGAATTGCACCGAACCAGCATCATGTCGGCAGCCAAGCGCTAACCACGGACCGAAGCATGTGCCCAAAAGGATCTCACTACAGGACGGCGTAGGGATCAGGGACGAGCACCGGAAAATGCCGCTCTCCTGCTTCGGCGGGTGCAATCCTTTTGCGTAAAATACATTGACTGGGACGGACCCGTTACCGAAGTCTGGAGCCTAAGCTGCGATCAGGCAGCGTTGGCGGGACGTTCGCGGGCGTGGCGGTTACGCAGCACGATCGCTGGGGCCGCCGGCAGCGCGGCGATTGCAAACATGACCTCGGAACGCGCACAAATCCGCGATCCGCGCGTCCAGAAGCCGGCCCACGAGATCATCGTGGCGCAACGGCGCGAAATCTCCGAGATGCGTTATCTGATCGAAGAAGTGTCGGAAGGCGAAATCGTCCAGTCCATCTATCAGGACCCGCCCGCCGAGGTCGGAACGATCGAGGCGGCGCTGAACAACACCCTGATCTCCACGCTCGATCCATCGACGATGCCGGAGGCGGAGGCGGACCAGATCCTCGATCCCGGCCCCCGCTGCACGTTCAACCGGACGCCCGAAGAGCACCCCATCCTGTGGGCGGCGCAGGACAGCGGCGCCGCCGCGATCAAGCTGAACGGTGTGTTGGTGCCGCTGGAGACAACCGGAGAGACCGAGACCGGCGGCAACGTCTTCGCGGCAGAGGGCACGCGTGTGGCCGTTGCGCCTCTCGGCGAAGAGGCCGAATGGCGCTCCAACGCAGAAATGGTCTTCGAGCTGGAGCGAGGGCTGACCGCCGGATACCGCGGCTTCTGGTCGTGTGCATAGCGACCGTGAGCGGCTCATGCGCACCGGACCAGGAAGTGCGGCCTTCGGTCTCGGGGCTCCGCACGCGCATCGACTGCTGCGAGCGCCGCGAATGCGCCGGCTGAAGCTTTGTTGTGCCGTCGCTGCTCAGGGGCGCTTCAAAGACCGCGAATTTCGGCTCAGTTTGACCGGCGTCAAATCCGGCGCCTCGTCCATCTGCTATCGATCCCGTGTGGGGCAATTAGGCCCTCTTACGGGAGAGCGAAATGAGACGCTTTGCGGCAACTGCCATAATCTTCCTGACGTCGGCTGCGGTCACTGCCGGAGGTCCGGTCTTCGCCGATCCGATCGGTGACAGTTACTACCACGGCCACATGAATGGCTGGGGTATGGGACTCATGGGTTTCGGCATGATGATCCTGTTCTGGGGCGGGCTTGCGGCTCTGATCGTCCTCGCGATCCGCTGGATCGGCGACCAGCGGACCGCTCCCGGTCGCCGAGATGCGATGGACGTGCTCAAGGAGCGCCTCGCGCGTGGCGAAATTGAACCGGAGGAGTTTGATCTGCGCCGCAAGCACTTGGAGAGCTGAACTTAGCAAGACTCGGACGCCCCACCCTTGCCCGAAAAGGCTGACTCAGCCTCGAACCCGATTGCTCGTTGGTTGAAGGTGCCGTTTCGCCGACGTCGATCGGCGCATGTGCGCTGCATGCCAGGGAGCAGGCCATCCGGCAGGTCCGCGTTGGGATCGAGATCAGAGAGGTTGGCGCAAGTTTCTAACTGCACGCTTCTTGACCTTCCAGCACTGGAAGACCCGATATCAGGTCCATCAGACAAGGAGACAGACATTGGATTTCCAAGTTCGAGGCATGACCTGCGGCCATTGCGAGCGGGCGGTCACACAGGCGGTCCGGGGGCTCGACCCCGATGCGAAGATCTCGGTAGACCGTGCGTCGGGCCGGGTATCGGTGGAAAGCGCGACCGATGCGAAGGTCATCCAGACAGCGATCGAAGACGAAGGATACCACGTTTCTCAGTGAAGCTCGGCCGCGCTTGCGCAGCTGGATAATGGACAGGAGCATATCTTGAAGACATCACTCATCCCGGCCGGTATTGCGGCCCTGCTGTTCTCGGCAGGTGGCGCGATGGCTCAGGGCAGCCACGATGGCGCCCAAGGCATGATGCATGGCGACGGCCAGGGCCACATGATGCAGGGCATGCACGGCGCCTCCCCGCAAGGAGATCACGCCGGCGCGGGGGCCCGCCACGACTCGCATGGTGCCGAAACCGCTGTTGAAACCGGGTCGCCCGCGAGCGATGCGTACCGCGCCGCCAACCTCGCGATGCACGAGGCTATGGATATCGAGTTCACCGGCAACGCAGATGTCGATTTTGCGCGCGGGATGATCGGGCACCATCGTGGCGCCATCGACATGGCGCGGATCGTCCTCCAACACGGCGAAGATCCGGGCCTGCGGCAGCTTGCCGAGGAAGTGATCGAGGCCCAGGAGGCCGAGATTGAGTTCCTGGAGAACTGGCTGGCCGAGAACGCCGAGTGAAACGAGCGTCGCTGCTGATCGGCACCGGCCTCGTCGCCGGTGCCGCGATCGTGGCCGTCGCCGCTTTCCGGGCGGAACGCGACGCGGCACCCGATGACGAGGTGTCGGCCACGGGGCAGGCGCTCTATGCGTATCATTGCGCCGCGTGTCATGGCGCGGAGCTCGAAGGGCAGCCGGACTGGAAGACGCGCCTGCCGTCCGGTCGCCTTCCTGCGCCGCCGCATGACGCCACCGGTCACACTTGGCACCATCCCGACGACGTGCTGTTCCGGATCGTGCACGACGGCACGGCGGCAATCGTCGGAAGCGGCTCGAGAGCGACATGGCAAGCTTCGGCGAGGTCCTGGAGGACGCGGAAATCCGGGCGGTTCTGGCCTACATCAAGTCGACATGGCCCGAACGCGAGCGGGCGTTCCAGGAAGAGGTGTCGCAGCGGGGCTGACCGTTGCTTCGTTGAACGGCAGAAGCGGGAGAGAATTGGATACCGTGCATCTTCACCCCCCGCCGCGAAGGCAAAAATGATGCGCCGCGCCCTGATCTGGCTGGCTGTGCTCGTGGCCATCGGGCTCGCCGCGTGGGGTCTCTGGGGCCCCCCGGGCCTCGCCGCCGAGATCGATCGCGAGACGCTGGACCGGTTGGTCAAGGCTGCCGGGGCAGCCGGCCCAGTTGTGATAGTGGGGTTCATGATCGTCGCGGTGGTGGCGAGCCCGATCCCGAGCGCCCCGATCGCCATGGCGTCCGGGGCGGCCTACGGCCATTTCTGGGGTTCGCTCTGGGTGATGACCGGCGCGGAGATCGGCGCGCTGATAGCGTTCGGTCTCGCCCGTGGTCTCGGACAGGGCGTCATGAAGCGCTGGTTCGGCGACCGGATCGAGCAGGGCCTGCTGGGATCTCAGAACGCGCTGACCGCAGCCGTCTTCGCGAGTCGCCTGATGCCGTTCGTCTCCTTCGATCTGATCAGCTACGCCGCGGGTCTCAGCACGCTGAAGTTCTGGCGGTTCGCTTTGGCGACACTCGCGGGCATCGCCCCCGCAAGCTTTCTGCTCGCTCATTTCGGAACGGCCGCGGCCAGCGGCGAGGCGGGTCTCTTCACTTGGGCCGCCGCGCTGGGTCTCGGCCTGGTGACCGGGGCGCCACTCGTCTGGGCCGCCTGGCGGGGCCGGGACCATGGTCCGCGCTGAGGCTGTGCAGAATCGTCCGCCGGCAGGGGCGCCGCACTCTACCGGCTCGCAAACACAGAGGTGATTGCCTGCGGCTTGCCACCTTGCACGAGCCGAGGATAGATGAAGCCCATGAGACTGCTGGTCCCATTCGTGAGGGTGCTATGCATCGCGCTCCTGCTACCTACAATGGTGTTGGCCGCGACGCAGACGGATCACGCGCCGACGTCGCACGATTGCTGCGACGACGCGGCGCTGACCTCTGCGCATCATGCCGAAGCGGCGGCGCAAGCCGACAACGCGGACGCGGGTCCCGGTAAGGGCGGGCAGCGATCCGGCGAGGCCTTTCACATCTCCTGCGGCCTGCACGCCTGCAATTGGATCGATGCGACGAACATCCTCGTGCCTCGCCCGGTCGGACTAATCGGCACGCGATACGCGGCGGCCGGAAGCGTGATGCCGCCGTTCATGCGCGCCGAGAGCCTGGACCGACCGCCCGCCGTTTCCTCCTGAAGCTCAGCCGTCCGAACGCCGTGGGAAAGGGTTCGGTAACCCTCACAAGCAGCTCTACCGGAGCCGCAGCTGTTCAGGAGACAGAATGAAGACCTACACACTTGCATCCGCCCTTGTCCTTACGTCCACCGCGGCCTTCGCCGCCGGCTCGGGCGACCATTCCCACGATATGGCCCGTCCCGTGGGCGAGCCAGGCAGCCTTGCTGAAGTCGACCGCACCGTAGAAATACGCATGATGGAGACGGACGGTGGCATGGGCTTCGATCCCGAGGAACTCGTGGTCTCCAAGGGCGAGACGGTCCGCTTCGACGTGAGCAACATAGGCGACCTCGCGCACGAGATCGTCCTGGGCACGAAAAAGAACAATCTCGCTCACAAGCAGGAGATGGCCGATATGGCCCAGATGGATCACGACGATCCCAATGCCCTGCGCCTCGCCCCCGGCGAGGAGGGTGAGATCATATGGACCTTCTCGAATGACGGCACTTTCCAGTTCGCCTGCCTGATCCCGGGGCACATGGAGGCCGGCATGCAAGGCCCGATCGCCGTCAAATGAGCATCATCGTCCCAAGCAAGGCGCTGGCGGCGGAACCGCCGCGCCGGACGACAGGAGAAACGACATGATCCAACCAACCACCACCCGACGTGCGGTCTTGTTCGGTGGTGCCGCTCTGGGCGCCGCGGCTTTATTGCCGCTCCGAGGTAAGTGAGTTTGATCAGGAGGCAGAATAGCCATGAGTTCCGAGTATGACAAAAACAGCATCAGCCTGACGGACGCCGTGGCCATGGGCACGGGGGTGATGATCGGCGCTGGCATATTCGCGCTGACCGGACAGATTGCCGCACTGGCCGGGCCACTCTTCCCGCTGTCTTTCGTCGCAGGCGCAATTGTGACGGCTTTCAGCGCCTACACCTACATCAAGATGTCGAACGCCTTTCCGTCCGCGGGCGGCATCGGGATGATCCTGACGAAAGCCTACGGGCCGACGACCATCGCGGCGGGGGCGGCGATGCTGATGGCGCTGTCGATGGTGATCGCCGAGAGTCTCGTAGCGCGTACCTTCGCGACCTACGTTCTTCGGCCCTTCGACATCACGGAGGGGCCGCTGGTGCCGGTTATCGCCGTTGCAGTGATCCTGTTTGCCTTCTTGGTGAACGTTGCCGGCAACCGGTCGGTCGGGGTCTTCTCGCTGGTGATGGCCGTCATCAAGATCGGCGGAATTGCGATATTTGGAATTGCGGCCCTGTGGTCGAGCGGCTTCGGCTTTGCCCCCGCGTCCGAGGTCGGCCACACGTTCACCGCGACCGGCTTCATTGCCTCAGTCGCCCTGGCCATTCTCGCCTTCAAGGGCTTTACCACGATCACCAACAGCGGTGCTGAGATCACCAACCCGCACCACAACGTGGGCCGGGCGATCACGCTCTCGATCACGCTCTGCGTCGTCGTTTATCTGCTGGTCGCTTTCGGTGTCGGTTCAAGCCTGACCATCGACCGTATCATCGAAGCGCGCGACTATTCGCTGGCCGAAGCGGCTGAACCTGCGCTCGGACAGGCAGGATTCCTTCTAACGGTGCTTCTCGCAGCGGTGGCAACAGCTTCGGGACTGCTGGCCAGCATTTTTGCGGTGTCGCGCATGCTGACGATGCTGACCGACATGAAGATGATCCCGCACAGCCATTTCGGCATGTCGGGTGGAATCCAGCGCCATATGCTGATCTACACGGTAGTCATCGGCTCGGCTGTGACGGTGTTTTTCGACCTTGGCCGGATCGCGTCTTTGGGCGTCTTCTTCTATCTGGTGATGGACATCCTGGTCCATTGGGGCGTCTTGCAAAACCTTCGAGCCGAGATCGGCGCAAGAAGCTGGGTCATGCTGACGGCAATCGGCCTCGATAGTGTCGTGCTTGTCGCTTTCGCTGTCATGAAATGGCAGCGCGACCCGGTGATCGTGGTCATCGCGCTCACTGGAATGGCGGCGGTATTCGCCTTCGAGTGGGTTTACTTGAGATTCTATCCGCCATCTGCAGAGATACATCATGGCGCTCACGCTGAGGCCCGTGACGAGGGGAAACCGAGTACTTGATCGCCTGGAGCCTCCGAAATTCCGAATGAAGGGTAAAAAGGACCATGACAAACTACGCTGGTCGCGACCCGCTGATCGCGTGGGTTGCGGCCGGAGGCATGATGGCCGTTCCCGTGTTCGAGCGGTTGTTTCTGCGACGTGCCGGACCACGCCTACATCAGCACGAGGTGTAAAGGCACGACCGTTAGGCTCGCACACGCGGTGACTGCGATTACACGTGTGCCTTCTCCGGCCCGGAGCATTCGCTTGATCCAAATCAATACCATCTTCCCGCCGTAGACCTATGACTGCAGTCGGGCATGGAGCGCGAGGCGAGGAAATGGACGGATCGACCAACTTGCACGCCAGGGTAGGCACAGCCGAAGAGGCCGGACGCTTAGTCTTGTTCCCCCGCCGGGCCCAGCGTCAGGGCGCCACCCTTTGCATCGCGAGAGGAGACAACGCTCTCTTTATGGGGCTCTGGCCATACAACCACTTAGTACGACCCGCGCAGCGGACAGGAGGCGCCAGCACCTCAGCGGCAGTCTTTCTCGCCGAGGCTTTCCCGTTTGACCTTCCCGCACGGGAGGGCTGCACGGTGACTCGCACCTGGAGAAGGATTGACCGATGAGCCGCGCACAGCAGAAGGCTCCGAACATGCAAGACGCGGCCGACGACACGGTTCCGGCCGGCTATGACGGCGCAGTATTCACCTGCCCGATGCACCCCGAGGTGCGGCGGACGGCCGCCGGGGACTGCCCAAAATGTGGCATGCATCTCCTACCCGAGGGCGAGGCGGCCGATCCGGCCGAGCATCACCAAGGGCATAGCCATGTCGCAGGCGCGGCGGCCGGGCAGTACGACAGTATCCCGGCGGAGTGGTCCGGGCCTATCTACACGTGCCCGATGCACCCGGAGGTGCGGCAAACGAAACCCGGCTCCTGTCCGATCTGCGGCATGGGACTGGAACTGGAATCTGCGGCCATGGCCGAAGAGGGGCCGAACCCGGAGCTCGTGGATTTCACCCGGCGCTTTTGGGTGGGCGCGACCCTCACCGTTCCGCTGCTCGTCCTCACCATGGGGCCATTCGTTGGCCTCGGCGGCGTACGGGAAATCTTCGGCGAGAGGGCGACGCTCTGGATCGAGTTCATCCTCGGCACGCCCGTCGTGCTCTGGTCCGGCTGGCCGTTCCTCGTGCGCGGCTGGAACTCCTTCCGAACGATGAACCTCAACATGTTCAGCCTGATCGGCATGGGCGTCCTGGCCGCGTGGTTGTTCAGCGTCGTCGCCGTTCTCGCGCCGGAGATCTTCCCGGCGGGGTTCCGCGACGCCGAAGGTCACGTCGGAGTCTACTTCGAGGCCGCGGCGGTGATTGTCACGCTGGTCCTCCTGGGACAGGTGATGGAGCTGCGCGCCCGCGAGGGTACCGGCAAAGCGATCCGCGCGCTGCTCGACATGGCGGCCAAATCCGCCCGCCGCATCCGTGCCGACGGCAAAGAGGAGGAAGTGCCGCTCGAGGAGGTGCAGGTCGGTGACCGGCTGCGCGTGCGCCCAGGCGAGAAGGTCCCGGTGGACGGCACCGTGGTCGAGGGCCGCTCCTCGGTCGATGAAAGCATGATCAGCGGAGAGCCGGTTCCGATCGAGAAGACGCCCGGCGCTCCGGTCACCGGAGCCACGATCAACGGCACGGGCAGCCTGGTGATGGAGGCGACCCGTGTCGGCGCGGACACGATGCTGTCACAGATCGTCGAGATGGTCGCCAACGCGCAGCGCTCGCGCGCGCCGATCCAAAAATACGCCGACAAGGTCGCGGGCTATTTCGTGCCCGCCGTTATCGGGATCGCTGCATTGTCCTTCATCGCCTGGGCGATATGGGGTCCGGCCCCGGCCCTATCCTATGCGCTCGTCTCCGCCGTCGCCGTCCTTATCATCGCCTGCCCCTGTGCCCTCGGCCTCGCCACGCCGATGTCGATCATGACGGCCACGGGCCGCGGCGCGCAGGCCGGGGTGCTGATCAAGAACGCCGAGGCGCTGGAGCGATTCGAGAAGGTGGACACGCTGATCGTCGACAAGACCGGCACGCTGACCGAGGGCAAGCCGCGCCTCGTCGCCGTCCTGCCGGAACCGGGCCACGACGAGGTCGAGGTGCTGCGGCTCGCCGCCTCGCTCGAGCGCGGCTCGGAACATCCGCTGGCCGAGGCGATCGTGCGCGGCGCAGAGGAGCGCCGGGTCGAGTTGGCGGAGGCGACGGACTTCGAGGCCGTCACCGGCAAGGGTGTGACCGGCAAAGTCGATGGAAAGCCCGTCGCGCTCGGCAACCGAGCGCTGGTCGAAGAGCTGGGCCTCGACCCTGCCGCGCTGGCGGAGAAGGCCAACGCCCGGCGCGACGAGGGCGAGACGGTGATGTTCGTTCTGCTGGGCCGTGAAATCGCCGGGCTCGTCTCGGTTGCCGATCCGGTGAAGGAGACGACGCCGGCGGCGCTGAAAGCGCTTCACGACCTCGGCTTCCGCATCATCATGGCGACCGGCGACAACGAGCGCACGGCGAAAGCGGTGGCGTCCCGGCTTGGCATCGATGAAATACGCGCGGATGTCCTGCCGGAGGACAAGGCCCGCATCATCCGCGAGCTTCAGGAGCAGGGTTACAGCGTCGCGATGGCCGGCGACGGGGTGAACGACGCCCCAGCACTTGCCCAGGCCGATGTAGGCATTGCCATGGGCACCGGGGCTGACGTGGCGATCGAGAGCGCGGGCTTCACGCTGGTCAAGGGCAATCTCGACGGCATCGTGCGCGCCCGGCGGCTGAGCCAGGCGACCATGCGCAACATCCGGCAGAACCTGTTTTTCGCCCTCGTCTACAACGCAGCAGGCGTGCCCATTGCGGCCGGCATCCTGTTTCCCTGGTTCGGCATCCTGATCAGCCCGATGTTCGCCGCCTTCGCAATGAGCGCGTCGTCGATCTCGGTCGTGCTGAACTCTCTCCGGCTCCGCACTCTGCGTTTCTAAAGGAGAAACCAAATGGAAAATCATCAAGCTCCTGCCGACGAACCCGTTCCAACGCGTGGAGGCCTTTTCAACTCGCCTTGGCGCTACACTCTCCTGGCCGTCGTGCTTGGCGCCCTGGTCCTGGGGTACGAGTACCGGGAGGCAATTTTTACCAGTGGGCTCCTGCTCTACCTGCCGATCCTTCTCTGCCTCGGGATGCATTTTTTCATGCACCGGGGCCACAAGGGAACCGGCGGACGTAATGAACATGACTGAGGCGGAACGCGATCAGGGGAGAGCAAGACGTGCAAGCGAAAGACGTCATGACGCGCGAGGTCGTCTCGGCGCATCCTGACACGCCAGTGGTCGAAGTCGCCCGGCTGATGATGTCGCACGGGATCAGCGGCGTCCCGATCCTTGACGACAGCGGGAGGCTCGTCGGGCTGGTCAGCGAAGGCGACCTCCTGCGGCGGGTCGAGCCCGAGCGATTCGCGCGCCAGTCGTGGTGGCTAACGCTCTTCGCCGGCGAGAAAGCCGAGGACTTCGTGAAGACCAAAGGACGGT
Organism: Citreimonas salinaria; assembly: GCF_900107235.1. Taxonomy (GTDB): domain Bacteria; phylum Pseudomonadota; class Alphaproteobacteria; order Rhodobacterales; family Rhodobacteraceae; genus Citreimonas; species Citreimonas salinaria. Next base: position 38,369 of record NZ_FNPF01000019.1, on the reverse strand, counting down.
ACGCGCGGGACGTGATGACGAAGGAGGTCGTGACCGCCACCCCCGGCACGGAGCTGGGCAAGATCGCCCGCCTGCTCGAGACACGCCGCATCAAGCGGGTGCCCGTCGTCGAGGGCAGCCACCTCGTCGGGATCGTCAGCCGCGCGAACCTTCTGCACGCAATGGCGGCCAACCCGGCGCCGGCGCCCCAGACCGTGGTGCAGGACCGCGACCTGCGGGATGCGGTGACGAGGGCGCTCGAGGACGCGCCTGGCGTGAGCGCCGTGCAGATGAACGTGGTGGTCGCCGGCGGCACGGTCGACATCTGGGGCTACGTCCACACCGACGCGGAACGCAACGCCGCCCAAGTGGCGGCCGAGAACGTGCCGGGGATCAGGCACGTGCATCTCCACCTTGGGACGATGCCGGCTGCCGGCTATTGGGTGTGACGCTCCTTACGCAGTGGCGCGCGGCGAGGGTGGTAGGAAGGGTGACAGCGGGAGGCTGAGCCGCGCAGCAGCTCCCGGACCGCGAAGGAGGCCGATCTTGAGCAACTCCCCTCCGAAACGACACGGACTGCTCCCAGCGATAACCCGCTTCGTCACGGACGGGTCGCCGGGACGCCGCGGGGCGATCTTCGACCTGGACGGTGTCGTGACGCACACCGCGCAGGTTCACTTTGCGGCGTGGAAGCGCCTCTTCGACGCCTTTCTCGCCGCGCGGGGGGATGCGGCGCTGTTCAACGAGGACGACTACCGCCGCTACGTCGACGGGCTGCCGCGGTACGACGGGGTTATGGCCTTCCTGCATGCGCGGGGGATTGGGTTGCCGCACGGGGAGCCCTCCGACCCACCCGAGGCGGAGACGATCTGCGGGCTGGGCAATCGCAAGAACCGTTACTTCCGCGAGGCGCTCGAGCGCGAGGGCGTGGAGGTCTACCAGGACACCTTAGCGCTGATCGAACGGCTGCGGGCCGACGGGGTCGGCACCGCGCTCGTCTCGTCGAGCCGGAATGCGCGCGCAGTGCTGGAGGCGGCGGGACTGACGCGCCTCTTCGACGTGATCCTCGACGGGAGCGACGCGGCGGTGGAGGGGCTGAAGGGCAAGCCAGCCCCCGATATCTTCCTTGCTGCCGCCGCTCGCTTGGGAGTCGAACCCACGCATGCGTTCGTCGTGGAGGACGCAACGAGCGGCGTCGCGGCGGGCCGTGCGGGCGGCTTCGGTCTTGTCGTCGGCTTGGACCGATCCGGGCAGGCGGACGCTCTGCGGGAGGCGGGCGCGGACGTCGTCCTGCCGGATCTCGCGCCCCCGGAGGAGACTCCTCAGCCGTTCCCTGCGAACCCGGATGATCTGCGGCGCCTTCTGGCGGGACGGAGGCCGGCGGTCTTCCTCGACTACGACGGCACGCTCACGCCGATCGTGGCGCGCCCCGATCTCGCGGTGCTGTCGGCCCACATGCGTCGGGCGGTGCAGCGACTGGGGGGGTTGTGCCCCCTCGCCATCGTCTCGGGGCGCGACCGGGCGGACGTGGAACGCCTGGTCGGGCTTGGCGGGCTGATCTACGCCGGCAGTCACGGCTTCGACATCGCCGGCCCGGGCGGTCTGCGGATCGAGCATGACCAGGGCGCCGTCTTCTCCGCCGCCGTGGCGCGGGCGGCGGCACGCGTCAAGACGGCACTCAGCGGAATCGAAGGGGCGCTGGTCGAGCCGAAGAAATTCGCCGTCGCGGTTCACTACCGGCAGGTCGCCGAAAGAGACTTCGGCAGGCTGGAGGCGGCGGTAGACGAGGTGGCCGCCGCAGTGCCGGAACTGAAGAAGAGCCACGGCAAGAAGGTCTTCGAACTTCGCCCGCGCTTCGACTGGGACAAGGGCAAGGCAGTTCTGTGGCTGCTCGACGCACTCAACCTTGACGAGACGGAGGTGCTGCCGATCTACGTCGGCGACGACGAGACGGACGAGGATGCGTTCCGTGCGCTGAGAGCGCAGGGCATCGGCATCCTCGTCGGCGATCACGGCGGTCCGAGCGCCGCATGTTATCGCGTCGAGACCCCCGACGACGTAAGCTGCCTGCTGGGCGCCCTGGCCGAAACACTGGAGCTGCGCGATGGCTGACAATCCCTGGATGTTGACCTACGAGCGGTTCGATCCCGAAAGCGAAGGCTTGCGCGAGGCGCTCTGCACGCTGGGCAACGGGTACTTCGCCACGCGCGGCGCGGCCGAGGAATCAGAGGCGGACGAGGTGCACTACCCGGGCACATACCTCGCCGGGGGCTACAACCGGCGCGCCACGGACCTCTCGGGGCGCAGCATCGAGAACGAAGATCTCGTCAACCTGCCGAACTGGCTGCCCCTCACCTTTCGACCCGAGGGCGGAGCGTGGCTGAACCTGCGCCGGATGGAAATTCTCGACCATCGCCAGAAGCTCGACCTGAAGCGCGGGATGCTGGAGCGGCAGCTTCGGGTGAGGGACGATGCGGGGCGGATCACCGCCATCGCGTTCCGCCGGATCGTGCACATGCGTCACCAGAACCTCGCCGCCATCGAGATGCGGATCACGCCCGAGACGTGGTCGGGGCGGATGCAGGTCGCCTCTTCGCTCGACGGACGGGTGATCAACGCCGGCGTCGAACGCTACCGAGAACTCAATAGCAAGCACCTCTCCCCGCTCGAAGCGCGCGAGGCGGAGGAGCCCGATACAATACTTCTGGTCGCCGAGACAAACCAGTCGCACATCCGCATCGCGCAGGCCGCCCGCACCCGTGCCTATCGGGACGGGGCCGAGCACACGGTCGAGCGGGCCACGAGTGTCGAAGACGATCACGTCGTCCAGACCCTAACGCTCGAAGTAGAGCGGGGAGAGACGCTGATGGTGGAGAAGACCGTCGCTCTGTTCACCTCGCACGATCGCGGCATCTCGGAACCCGCGCAGGCCGCGCTCCGGGCCGCGCACGAGGCCGGGCGGTTCGAGGACCTGCTCGACACGCACGTCCAGGCTTGGCAGCTTCTTTGGGACCGGGGAGACATCGTCGTCGACCGTCATCCGCGCACCCAGATGATCCTACGGCTGCACGTGTTCCACCTGCTTCAGACCGTGTCGCCCAATACGATCGACCAGGATGCCGGCGTGCCTGCGCGCGGACTGCACGGCGAGGCGTATCGCGGGCACATCTTCTGGGACGAGCTGTTCATCCTACCGTACCTCAACTTCCATTTCCCCGAAATCTCGCGCGCACTCCTGCTCTATCGCTACCGCCGCCTGCCCGATGCACGCCGCCTCGCACGAGAGGCCGGGCTGGCGGGCGCTATGTACCCGTGGCAAAGCGGGTCGAGCGGGCGTGAGGAAAGCCAGGTGGTGCACCTGAACCCGCGCTCGGGGCGCTGGACTCCGGACAATTCGCACATCCAGCGCCACGTGGGTGCGGCAATTGCGGTGAACGTCTGGCGCTACTGGCAGTCCACATGCGACCATGACTTCCTCGGCCAGTACGGGGCCGAAATGCTGATCGAGATCGCCCGCTTCTGGGCGAGCGTGGCTAAATGGAACGACGCCACCGGCCGCTACGACATCCGCGGCATCATGGGCCCCGACGAGTTCCATGACGGCTATCCCTGGTCCGAGTCGCCCGGCCTCGACAACAACGGCTATACCAACGTACTCGCAGCCTGGGTCCTCAGGCGGGCGGCCGAGGCGCTCGATCACGTCGAGCCGGTCCGCCGGAAGGAGCTGGAGAGCCTCCTCTCTGTCACGCCGGAAGAGATCGCGGCGTGGCGCGAGATCGCCAGTAAGCTGGCGCTCTCCTTCATGGAAGGAGGCATCATCGCACAGTTCGACGGCTATGATCGGCTGAAAGAGCTCGACTGGGACGCCTACCGCGCAAAATACGGCGACATCCATCGCCTCGACCGCATCCTCGAGGCCGAGGGCGACAGCGTGAACCGCTACAAGGCGTCAAAGCAGGCCGACGTGCTGATGCTGTTCTACCTGTTTTCGTCGAACGAGCTGCGGGACCTGATCACCGGCATGGGATACGAGTTCGACCCGCAGGTGATCCCGCGGACGGTCGACTACTACCTTGCGCGGACCTCGCACGGCTCGACCCTGAGCCGCGTCGTCCATTCCTGGGTGCTGGCCCGCAGCGACCGGGCGCGATCATGGGAGCTTCTGACGGACGCCCTGGAAAGCGACATCTCGGACATCCAGCGGGGCACCACGGCAGAGGGCATCCACCTCGGCGCCATGGCCGGCACGGTGGATCTGGTCCAGCGCGGACAGACGGGGCTGGAGTTCTACGACGACACGCTCGCGCTCAGCCCGTGCCTGCCGCAAGAGCTTCAGGGACTTCACCTCGGCCTCATGCACCGCGGCCACTGGCTGCGGCTCGACATAAGCTGCGACGAGGTGCGGGTCGCCGTCCCGCTGGGTTGGCCCGGCCCCCACCGGATCCGTGTACGCGACGAGGTCCGCGAACTTACGGTCGGAGAGGAACTTCGCTTCCCCTGCGAACTGTATGCTGGTGGATGGCGACCAACCACGGAGGCTCGGCCTCCCGATACGGCCGCCGAGCCTTCTACGAACGAAACGAGGCGCAAGGCGCGAGGAAGGCCCACATGAAGATCGTGATTTACGAGGTGGAGGAGCGCGAGCGGGTCGATTTCCGCCACCTCGAGCGCGCGCATGAGGTGAGCTTTGTTCAGGAGCCTCTCTCTTCCTCTTCGCACGCCGCAGCCGAGCACGCCGATGCGGAGGACAAAAGGAACCGGAAGGCGCTACCATACCCGTTAGAGGAGAATCCGATGCTCGGTTGCTTGATGTGTGAGACGCCAAGGGATGCGTCGCGGTGTCCGGAAGCAGGCTGCCACAGCGTGGTCCTGCGGATATCGGACCCTATGGGCGCGGACGTCACTCGGCTTCAAAGGCGCCTTCGCGGGTCGGGCCTTCGAAAGCGCTATGCAAGGCAACTCGCCTGCCAGATCACCGACCTGGGTTTTGGCGCGATCGTCCTGCCCAGAGTTGACAATGTCGTGTCACTGCTCGACGAACTGTCCGGGATGAAGTTGGATGCGCGCGTCGTCGAAGAAAGCACCTCCAAAGCTTAAGTTCGGACTTGGGTACAGGGCCGCCAGACCCTGGGATCATGAAACGACAGCCCTTGTTGAGGTAACGGAACATGCGAACCGCACACTCGACCTTTCTTGCCGCTGGCCTGATGCTGGCCGGCTGCACGGCGCCGGTCGCCACCGAGGCCCCCCGCACGAGCGTGCCGGAGGCCGTCGTCGCGCTGGCTGCTCCGTACCAGGACGTGGCGACCGCGCGGGTTCGGCCCGAAGATGGGTGCTACTGGTACCTGCACGCAGGCCCCGTCGAGACGACGCTGCTGCCCCTTCGCACGCCGCAGGGGAACCGGATCTGCACCGAGGCCTCGGAAACCGCAGGCGCGTAGGCGCCCGCCGCCCGAAGCGGCCGGCCTCCGCGCGCCTTTCGTGCCGCTCAACTCTGGGCCGTGACCGTATTCTCCGCCGGGTACAGATGCGCCGTGACACCGGTCTCCACGCGGTCGTACAGCCCGTTGATATGCGCCATGACCATGCGAACGCAGCCCGAGCTCGACCGCGTGCCGATCGAGCGTGGGGCGGGTGTTCCGTGGATCCGCAGATACGTGTCGCGCTCGCCCACGAACAGGTACAGCGCGCGAGAGCCAAGCGCGTTGTCCGGGCCTGGCTCCATCCCATCGGCGTATTGGGCATAGGTTTCCGGATCGCGCTCGATCATCGACTGCGTCGGGGTCCAGTGTGGCCACGCCACCTTGCGCCGGATCGTGTAGGTGCCCGGCTCATAGAGGTCGCCGCGTCCGATGGCGACGCCGTAGCGCATGGCGGTCCCACCCTCCTCGATGTGGTAGAGATAGCGGGCGACCGCGTCGACATGGATTTCGCCCGGCACGAGGCCGGGGTTCGCCTCGACCCGCCTGGGCAGGAAACGGGGCTCCAGCCCCCACGGGTTCGAGGTTGCCGGGTCGTAGTTCGGGGGCGTCACCTGGGCGTCCCACGCCCGCTTCTGCGCGTCGGTGGGCCATGTGCTCGCGGCCAGCGGACCGGCAAGCGGCGCCGAGAACAGCGCGGCCGCCGTCGTGATGAAGTGGCGTCGTGTCAGCATGGGTTCGCTCCTGTGCGAGTGGGTGCGGCAATCGTTCTGCCGCGGCTATGGCTTCGAACGATGACCCGGGGGGCCAGCGTCGGGGACTCGGCAGGGACAGAGTCGTCGTCAGTCAGTTTCTGCCGTCGGAAATGCTGGCCTGAGTGCGTGCGGTCTGAACCTCGCGTTCGCGCTCGGGCCAAGTCGACTTGATATAGGCCAGGATGTTCCAGATCTCCCGGTCGCTCAGCTGCCCGGCGAAACCGGGCATCCCGCTGTCGAACGCGACCCCCTGCACCGCAAGCGCCTCGCGTCCGCCAAGCTTCGTGTATTGGAACAACAACCCGTCGGCATGGTGCCAAGTGTGACCGGTCTCGTCATGCGGTGGGGCCGGCAGTATGCCGTCGGGTCCCGGGCTCTGCCAGTCGGGCTGCCCTTCGAGGTCGGCACCGTGGCAGGAGGCGCAGAATTCGGCGTAAAGGCTCTTGCCCCCGTCGATGTTGGCATCCGCCGGCACGACCAGGTTTTCCTGCGGCTGCGCCATCGCGCCCTGGCTGCCGGTCCACCACGCCGCGCCCAAAGCTACCACGCCGACGACAGTGGCCGCCGCCGCGCCTCTTCTTCGCAGCATCGTTCTGGCTTCCGCCCGGCGGGCTCGCTTTCGTGCCTCGGTCATCGCCTCCTCCTTTCAGTTCAAGGCCGCTCCCGCCAGTCCTGCCACTCGTCGCCTCTCGATTCCGTGACAGGAGAGTGCCTGGCCATTCGCCCTCCGCGCGGAAAGGAAAGCTGATCCGGATCGTGAACTTCGGCAGATGACCGCATCACTCGATCCCGTTCGCCCTCTGAAGCTCGCGCACGTAGGTGGTGATAGCCGCGACGTCCGCGCGGGTGACGCCATCGACCGGCGGCATGTTTCCGAAGTTCCAGTGATGCGCCCGCACCCCGTTCTGCGCGGCGAGCTGGAACGATGCATCGGCGTGATGGCCGGGTTCGTAGATCTTGTGGACGAGCGGCGGACCCATGCCATTGCGACCAGCGGCGTTGTCGCCATGGCAGGCTGCACATATCGCCTCGAAAGCCCGCTGGCCCATCCGGGCCTCTTCCGACAGCGTTTCTGGAAGCTGGACCTGGACCAGCTGCGCGCCTTCGGGGACCTGCCGTGTGCCGGTGGGCGTGGTTTTGCCATCGTCCGAAGCAGCAAGAAACCAACCCAGAACCGCGAGGCCAGCGACCCCCAGCACTGCGATGGATACCGTCTTTGCGTTCATTTCCCGGTCACCTCGTCCTTGCTTTCCGTTGTTCCGCCCGGCGCAGGGGCGCGAACGTCCATGCCCCAAGGCCCGTGCCTCGCGCGGGACCTGACGACTCGGCAAGTTCCGCATCGGTTCGTACACCCGCGGTTGATCCCGCCGTCCGTGGCGCAAACTGGGCGACGCAATGGGCCGTCACCGCTCCAGCGCCTTCTTCCGGCGCTCGAACTCCTCTTCGTCGATTTCGCCCGCGGCGAAGCGTTCGCGCAGAACCTCCATGGCGTCGCGCCTTGCCGGGGTCTGTCCGGTTCCGAGCCGCCTGACCAGAAGGACGACGGCCGCGATGACCAGCCCCCAGAACACCAGCATGATACCGCCCATGAACCAATGGCCGCCGCCCCACATCATGTGATCATATCCGCCCCAACCGCCGTGCCGCTCCGCGGCCGCGATCGTCGGCGCCATCGTCGCGCCAAGCGTCGTCAATCTCCCGATCATCGGAATTCTCCTTTTCGTCGTATGCTGTGTCTCCCGGCCGCGCCAAGGGCAGCGTGACGATCGCGGCCAGCCCGCCCTCGGCACGGTTTTCGAGCCGGATCTCGCCGCCATGCCCGCGCAGGATCGAACGCGCGATCGACAGCCCCAGCCCATGCCCCCCCGTCTCGAGCGAGCGCGACTCTTCGAGCCGGTAGAACGGCTCGAAGACCTGCCCGAGCTTGTCCGGCACAATCCCGGGCCCGTCGTCGCGAATGGCGACCACCAGGTTGTTGGCCTCCGCCCGCCAGCCGATTGTCGCACCGCCGCCATAGCGCAGCGCGTTCTCGACGAGGTTGCGAATGGCGCGCCGGAACGCGACCGGCCGCACCCGTGCCCTCAGCGGTTCGCCCGCCTCGCGCGTGACCGCGTCGCCCATTTCCGCCGTTAGCGCGGCGAGGAACGCGCCGATTTCGATCGTCTCGGGCTCTTCGGTGGTGGTCAGGTCCTCGGCGAACTTCAGCGTCGCCTCGGCCATGACCTGCATCTCCTCGATGGACTCGACCAGGCTTTCGCGCGTCTCGTCGTCCTCCACCATCTCGGCCCGGACCCGCAACGCGGTCAGCGGCGAGCGCAGGTCGTGGCCAACGGCAGCCAGGACCCGCGTGCGGTCGGCGACGAAGCGCGTCAGGCGTTCCTGCATGCGGTTGAACGCGCACGTCAGGTCGCGCACCTCGGCGGGGCCGATCTCGGGCAGGGGAACCGCCTCCTCTCCGCGGCCAAGCCGGTCCGCCGCCCGCGCCAGGCGGCGCAGCGGCCCGGTCAGGCGCGTCACGAGGAACCAGCACACGGACACCAGGATCAGCGCGGCGCTCAGGGCGAAGGTGAATGTCGACACCAGCGGCCATTGCAGCGGCGGCCGCTCGAAGCGCGTCCCGACATTGAGCCACTGACCGCCGGCCAGGGCGATCGACAGCGTCATCTGCACCGCGGCCATCTCGCCGCGCATCATCGAGCGGTGCATCTCGGCCATCTCGGGTGACAGGTTCGGCAGCGGCAGCACGGGCGTTTCGACCTGCTGGACATCGGCGCGGATGTCGCGGCTGTAATCGTCGCCCAGAAGTGCGCGCAGCCGCCGCTCGACGTGGCGGGCGTGATGGTGCGCTGCCCGGTCCACCGTCGGCGCCTCGGACAGGTCGAACCGCACCATAGGCGAATTCGCCGCCCGCAGGATCGAGGGCCACAGGTCCTGCGGCGCCTCTTCGAGCAGTCGCGCGACGTTGGCTGCCCGTCCCGCCGCCTCGAAACCCAGCGCGGCCCGGACGGCCAGCCTGCGTTCGTCCACAAACAGCAGCAGGCTGATCGCCTGTGCCACGACCAGCGCGCCGACGATCAACACGATCAGCTGCGCCCGAAGACTTCCGAGCGGGCGCCTCATGCGTCCACCTCGACATCCGCCGCCAGGCAGTAGCCGCCGTTGCGCACCGTTGTGATAATCCGTGGCGCCAGATCGTGGGGCTCCAGCTTGCGCCTCAGGCGGCTGATCTGGTTGTCGATCGTGCGGTCCAGCGGCCCGGCGGCCCGGCCCGAGGTGAGATCCATCAGCTGGTCGCGGCTCAGCACCCGGCGCGGCCGCTCGAGCAGCACGACCAGCAGGCGGAAATCAGCGGTGGTCAGCGTCACGGCCCCCATCTCGGACCCCTCGACCACGTGGCTGTCTGTGTCGAGCACGAGTCCCGCGAACCGGATCCGCTTGCCCGCGAAGGCGCCCGCGTGGACCTCGCCCCCGGCGGGCGCCCGCCTGAGCACCGCCCTGATCCGGGCGAGCAGTTCGCGCGGGTTGAACGGTTTGCCCAGGTAGTCGTCGGCCCCGATCTCGAGCCCCGCGATCCGGTCGGATTCCTGCCCCAGCGCCGTCAGCAAGATGATCGGCGGCGCGTCTCCGGCCGACAGCCTGCGGCAGACCGAAAGCCCGTCCTCGCCCGGCATCATCACGTCGAGGACTACAAGGTCGAAATGCCCTCCGGCAAGCTGCGCGTCCATCTCGACCGCGTCCCTGGCCGCCGTGGCGCGCATGCCGTTCTTCTGCAGGTAGCGGGTGACCGACTCGCGGATCTGGCGGTGGTCGTCGACCACCAGGATATGCGGAGCCTCGGTCATGACGCACGTACAATAGTCGAACCGGCGCGCGACGGTAAGCGCCCGCATTGTCGCCGTTTGTATCAGCCCCGACCCCTGCGACACGCGGTTACAAATCCTTGCATGACGCTGGTTCCGAAGCGCGCTGTCATTGCCCACATGAGTCAGGTGAAACAAGGCTGGAGGAACGGATTATGAAACTGCTCTCGAAAGTGGCCGTATCGGCACTCGTGCTGGGCATGACGGCAGGCGCTGCCGCCGCGCAGGGATACCAAGGGCATCATGGCGATGGCGGGCCCGCCATGCAGGACGGCCACGGCATGAAGCAGATGATGACGCGGATGCACGGCATGATGGGCGAAAGCGGCGGAATGCATGGCATGGGCATGATGGGCGGCATGCAGGACATGCACGACAGGTTCGACGAGAACGCCGACGGTGAGGTCACGGTCGAGGAGATGCGCTCGGGCTTGGAGGATCTGCGTTCGGAATACGACGAGGACGGCGATGATGCGCTCTCGATCGACGAGTTCGAGACGCTGCACAGCGCCATGATCCGCGAAGCGATGGTCGATCGCTTCCAGCACATGGACGCCGACGGCGACGGCCAGGTCACCGAAGAGGAAATGCAGGCGCCGGTCCGGCAGATGGAGCGCATGGAGACGATGCGCGACCGCATGATGGAGCGACGCGCCGACATGATGGAGCGACGTGGCGGCGCGAACGGCCAGATGATGGACCAGAATGGCCAGGCGCGTCCCGGCATCGGTCACCCGATGGGAAGCACCGGCACTGCGGACTCCGACCCCCGGGACTGATCGCCGAGACCGGCGTTGATCAGGCGCCGGGCCGGAGCAGCTCTCCGGCCCGGATCACACAAGGAGTGACGAAGGAGTTCCGGAATGGCCTACACTCACGACCGACTGCTGGCGAACACGACTCTCGAAGAGGCGGACGCGCGCATGCGCGAGGCGCTCAAGGCCGAGGGCTTCGGCGTTCTGACCGAGATCGACGTCAAATCGACGATGAAGCAGAAGATCGACGCCGACATGGAGGGCTACACGATCCTCGGGGCCTGCAACCCGAAGATGGCATGGGAGGCCATCGGGATCGAGCCGCGCATCGGCGCCATGTTGCCCTGCAACGTGATACTGCGCCGCGTCGAAGGCGGCACCGAGATCAACGCCGTCGACCCGGTCGCCTCGATGACGGCGGTAGACAACCCCGAGTTGCACAAGGTCGCAGCGCAGGTGCGCGACAAACTCGTGCGCGCCGTCGAGGCGGCCTGAGCGGGGCTCGATACAGCCGCTCTCCGAATTTCCTTGGGATTCGTCGTGACGCTTCCCACTCTTCCACTGGCCTGGTTTTGTGCCGCCGCATGGCCGGTTTTTGCGCCGCCGTTGACAGCCATCGCCAGCGCGCGCCACGAATGGCGTGGCACGCGCTGGCTCTTGCTTCGCACAAGAGCCGGGATCACCGTAAGACAAGCATGCCATAGTGCATGATCTACGATTGGTGCCTCAGTCTCGGCCAGACGGCTCCCGCCGAAGGAATACCAGTATCGTTGCAACCGCAGAGAAGGACTGCTTCCCGCCCTTCTTACCGATGCTGCGCTTGCGAAATCGGCAAACCTGCCATTGCGGCGAACGACAGCAAGGTCCCGCACTTCAGACACTGATACCGGGCGGACACTCTCCCCTTACCTTTCCATGTCCTTCGCGCTTGCGGCGGAATGCGAGCGTCCGCAGCGAAGGGCAGGAAGGTCCCGCACAGCAGTCATTCAGCCGGTGAAAATGCTGCGCGATGCATGAACGACCGGTTCGGTTGAGCCGCCATGCGGCGTTGACCTCGGCCTCGAAGGTCCGGTCAGGGCCGGATGCAGTCGACGAAATCGTGTCTCTCGGCCATCGAAATCTGTAGTACTTTTGAGCATGTGGCTGGCAAGAACGGAGCCCGAAGTCAGGCCATCTGGTCCTGACTGAGGTTTGAATCATTGGTAATGTTGCACCGAAGGTCGCAGGTTTGCTGCCACCGCGCATTGGCTGGTATGGCAAGCTTCGCTCCGTGCAAGGCATAGAATCGATGATTGTCGATCCAGCCATTATTCGAAACAGGTATCATGAGCCACGTCATTCAAACATTCCCTATTCCCGCGACTTGGCGCAATCCGATGGACGGCGACAGCAAGGGAGAGGGCGGAAAGACCAAGTAAGAGGACCTAACCGCATTGTTGCGGAACTCACGCCTGAGGTGTGACGTCCGCTTTTCCCGCTGATGTCAGGCCTGAGCTGCTGCCGGTTGCGTGTTACGCCGGCTTGTCCGCACCGTGATACCGTCTCCGAGGACGCTTTACCATAACATGCAGATTATCGGATATAGAGGGGCTGCGAAGGGCAGGGAGGGACGCGATGGTGGCGCTGCGAGCGCGTATGGAGGAGCGCTAACCCGCACAGCAGACCTTCGTTGGCAGCAGGCCGGTTCACTCTCAAGTTGATCAGGCGTCCGGGGCGAGGCTCCCAAGACGGACGTTTCCGCCGATGATAGAAACGCATGACTTTTGGTGTGAACCCCGCTCGGGCTGCTTCAGCTCGCTCCAGACCTTCGCCTCAGACTGTTCCGAGATGCACATCTGAACCTTAAGGAACGGTTCGCGGGCTCACTGCCGCGCGAGACACGGCACACTCTGCGCGAGGAGCTGAGCCGCGATGACACGTCCAACCGCCAAGCTGATCGCCTTGCTGCCCTGCCTGTCTTGCTCGATGAACTGAAGTCGGAAGAGTTTGATGGTATCCGTCCGGTCTCGCGGTGACAGCGCCGTGGGCCCTTCCACCACGACCCGCCGCCCGTCCGACAGCGTGATGTCGACCCGATGGGCCAGAAGGGAGGCTGATGTCGAAACGGCTGTCCCTGCGGGCCTGTCGTCGATCTGCTGCCCGAGGGCGGAACCGGAGATCTCCACCGGCAGGAAGACGCTGCCACCTTCCTGGACGACGGGCGTTCCGCTGGTGGCGGGGGAAAAGAGTGGGTCCTTCAGCCACTTGAAAATCAGGTTGGCGTTCATCGCATACCGGCGCGCAACCTGTGCCACCGACACGCCCGGTGCCGACGCCTGCGCACAGATCGATCGCTTCTCTTCGTCAGCCCAGAACCGCTTCTTCTGACCCTTCTTCCCCGCCAATGGAGTGCCTCAAGATGTCCACAATCGATGGTGGACATTATCAGCCGCGGACCGTCAGAGCGGCCACAGCGGACGGATACGTTTGACGCGCAGACAGTCGCAGAGGGCCTGAGTGATATCCGGCGCTCGCGCGGCGAGCGCATGGCAGAGGTTGAGCTGGTATTGGCACCGTATCGCTTCGATGAGCGCGACCGAGCGCAGCGCCTATTCCGGCCGGTTGGAGGAGATGCTGCGGAATCCTCCGCGCCGCGCCCGTCAGTGACCCGCAATGTCATCCCGAAGCGCTTTGAAACATTGCTGGTGGCGGCGACAGAAACTCCGCCGACGTTCGTAGCAGTCACGTCGCAACCAGAAACACGACAGGACATAGCACCGACAAGAACTTCTTCGCTGTCTCTTTCTGCGGCCGAGTTGATGATCAGCCTTGGCGCGTTCACCACGCCGGTTTTCGCCCAGGCCCAGAACACCGAGACCACTCAGAGAGCGGACATGTTCCACACGCTTCGACGCCGACGGTGCCGTGACCCGCGAGGAGATGGAGCAGGCAAGGGACGCGGCCAAGGAGGCTCGCGAGGCTCGGCGCTCACAGAACGAGGGGCGTCCGAGCGGAAGATCTGGGGCGGGTGAGCAGCGTCACGATCTCGTCTTTGTGTCTGCGAAACCGGCAGCAGCTCACCCATTGCCCCTTCCGCGCGCTTGGTGCAGGAGCACGAAGCCGATCTGCGGAGAGCGAGCGCCATGGGCTTTTATGACATCCTCCTTCTCCTCGGCGCCGGCTTCGTCGCGGGTGCGATCAACGCGCTGGCCGGGGGAGGGACGATCTTCACCTTCACGGCTCTCGTTGCGGTCGGGCTACCGGCCGTGATGGCGAACGCGACCTCGGCAGTTTCGGTTTTGCCCGGCCAGATCGCAGCCGCATGGGCATATCGCCGCGAGATTGCCGCCGGCCTGCTCAGGTTGTTGCCTTTCACCGTTGTCTCGGCGATCGGCGGCGTAACCGGCGGTTCGCTGCTTTTGGGAACGGACGAAAGCTCCTTCCGCGCGCTGGTGCCTTTCCTCATTCTCTTCGCGACGATCCTGTTCCTGCTTGCACCCCGCATCGCGTCGCTGGGCGAGCGCATGGCGGCGCGGCGCGGATCGGACAAGCCGGGCCCGCTGGCAATCGGATTGCAGGGACTGGTCGCGGTGTATGGCGGTTACTTCGGGGCGGGGATGGGCATCATGATGCTGGCGTCGTTATCGCTGACAGAAGGGCGCGATTTTCACCGTTTGAACGCGGCGAAGAACTGGCTGGCTTGCGTGATGCAGGGACTGGCGGTGCTTGTGTTCGTCGTTTCCGGCGCCGTTGCGTGGCAGGCGGTCGCGATCGTCGCGATCGCCTCCATCTTGGGCGGGTGGAGCAGCGTGGTGATGGGACGGCTCGTGCCGCAACCAATCGTGCGTAGTTTCGTCATCGCCACGGGGCTGGGGCTCAGCGCGTGGTACTTCGTAGCATAGAGGCGGGTGCGTCTCCTGCCGATTGAATTCGTGACCGCGCCAAACTCGCAACGGATCAGTCAGGGACTGGCCCGCTGCGCTTTTGCGGGCCGTCCCAAGCGGCGACTACAGGTAACCGGAGATTCCTCGTACGAAATAGACCAGCTCGATCGCTTGCACCACCATGGCGCGGGACGGGTGGGGCTTCGGGAATACGTCCTTCGGCGATCTCGATCAGCAGTCGCGCCGGCGCACCGCTGCCGTCATAGAGAGTATCGGTGTGGACCAGCTGCTGCTTCAAAGCGCGGCTCCCCGCCGCCCGGATGCACCATCTCGTAGTGGTCGCGCAGCATCAGGTCGGCAGCGGCCTCCGGGTCGAGGATCAGCGTCGCGGCCGGATGAAGCTGAAGCGCCGAGGCCGGGCACGCCGCCGACAGCGGGCCTTCGATCGCCGCGGCGATGGCTGCGACCTTCCGCGTATCGGTGACCAACATGACGCAGGCGTGGGATTCCGGCACAGTGGCTATCCCCATTGATCGCAAGGCGCGGGGCCTCATCGTCCGCGCCGAAGAAGCGCCCAATTGCGCGGCGCGTGTCTTCGGTCAGGCTCTGCACTCGCGTCTGCGCCCTCGAGGTTCAAGGTGGTTTGTTGAACCCGATATGCCCGTTGCCCCCGATGCTTAAAAGCTGCAGGTCGGTCCCTCCCGCGTCGGTTATCGCCGCGTCCTATGCGCTGGCCTCGGCCGCGGCATATGCGGCGGTGCTCTCGGGCAGACGGGCACGGTCGGGGCGAAAGCTCGCGGCGTCGAACATCAGCCGCTGCATCCTGGCGCGGTAACTTCGCGGATGATCGCCGGTAAATGCATGTTGGATACCTGTGCTCTCACTCATCGAGCTGCCGCTCGCGAAAGACGATGAAAAGGCCGCTCAGGATGATGATACCGGCGCCGATATAGGTGGCGAGATCAGGGACCTCGCTCCAGATCAGCCAGCCGAGCACCGTCGCCCAGAGCAGCGCGGTGTAGTCGAATGGGGCGACCACCGCAGCGGGCGCGAAGCGGAACGCCTGCGTCATCAGGGTCATGCCGGCCGTTCCGAACAACGCGATGGCGAGGAACAGCCAGAGATCCTCGACCCGAATCGTGGACCATACGAAGGGGCTCACGATCCCGCTGAGCAGCGCTCCCGCTCCGACGAGGTAGAGCATCAGGGTCCAGACGCTTTCGCGCGGGTCGACCCACCGCGCGCTGATCATCAGCGCGGCGTAGAAGAGGGCGGTCGCCAATGGAAAGAGCGCGGCGGTCTGGAAGGCCGCGCTGCCCGGACGGACGACCACCAGCACACCGAGGAATCCGACCAGAACCGCCGACCATCGCCGCCACCCGACGTACTCCTTGAGCAGCAGCGCCGACAGCGCGGTGATGAACACGGGCGCCGCGAAGATCAGCGTCGTGGCTTCGGCGAGGCCGAGATAGGTCAGGCCCGTGAAGAAGAGCGTGGCGGCGCAGAGCCAGAGCACGGCGCGCACCAGATGCGCCGCCGGACGGTAGGAGCGCAACGCCGCCGTACCTCCCATCCTCAGGGCGATCAGGATCGCCACCGGCAGGGCGATCACGTTGCGCAGGAAAAGGATCTGCACCGGCGAGTAGTCGGCCGCCAAGGTCTTCCCGATGGCGTCGTTCACGCTGAGGCACGCGACGCCCGCGCACATCATCAGGATGCCGGTGAACGATCGCGAAAAGGCATTTGCGGCGACGGTCTGCATAGGTGTCCACTCCTCGCGCGTGACGCTGCATCGCTGATCATCGCCGAGTCGAGGCGGCAAGATTCTAAGAGCTCCAGCTCGAACTGCGGGAGCTACGACAACGCCCTGGCCAAGCCGACACGTTAGCGGCGCAGCCAACGGAAGTCAGCCTTCGGCAGACCGGGTGTGGTTCAGGGCCCTGCTGAACAAAATCCTCCGAGCCCATACCTTGTGTAGATCACGATCCCATACGCCCTTCGATCCTTGAGGCATCATGCGAGCGTCGCCTGGCGCCAAAATCTTTTTCGTGCCGTCCTTGTTAGGCAATATCGCCTTACACGCCACGATGTGCCCAACTCGGCACTCTCGGAGCGATCCGCCGTGAACTGCCCCGGAGTGCATTCCCAGACACCGATGTGGAGACGCCCTCGTCGGAGGCAAACAGGTTCGTGCTGACCTCTGTCTGGCCCGGTTTTAACGCGGTCGATTGGTCCTCCATGGCACCCAGGTCTATGCCCGCGAGGTCGCTGAAAACTGAGAGATCGATTATCGCCACTTTTTCTTTTGCAGTGGTTCGGAAGGCACCCAAGGTTGGCCATACACGCCAGAACCAAAGACCGCGCGCCTCCGCTCCTGGCTTCGTTGCGGCCTGCAAGGTGGTACGCCGCCGAAGCGGCGGAAAGCGCCTTCCATGCCTTCGAACCAGTGGTCCTGGCGCTTGCCGCAGAAGGCCCGCACATGTAGGCGCCGGAAATGACCGAGAGTGGCCACGAAGAAGAACACCTTCACCTTCGTACCGCCGATCTCCACCCAGCGCTCGCCGAAGTCGATCTGCAACTGCTGGTCGGGACGTGTCTCGAAGCGAACGTCGCCCGCGCTTACGCCCGGAGCTCCTGCCGCAACGGCGCGACCGCCCGCTCCACAGTGCGAAGGCTGCCGTGGTGCCCTTTTCCGCAGCCAACTCCTGGCGCACAACGTCCGCGTTCCCGGCGTGCTGCCGAAAACGCTCCGACACCCAGTCCTCCAAGTCATCGAGAGCCTTTGCCCGCGCGGCCGAAGACGGCGCGCGCCAGCCCCCGCCGCCAGCCAACGCCTCACGGTGTTCCGCGAGCAGCCGAGCTCCGCCGCGATGCGCTACGAGCCCCACCCACGCGCCTTCAGTGCCAGCATTGCCGACACTTTCAGGCGTCCGCATCTCGGTCCTCCGCGAAACTCGTCCTCGCGAAGAACCCTGCGATACTGCTTCCCTCATGTGACCTCCTTCTGACAACGGGGTCAGTTCCTCATGTCGTCGCGGGGGATCAGTTTTCTATGTCGCCTGACAGTTCCGAGAAACCGCCACGTCCTGTCCAATCGGCAGAAGGTTCCCGAAGTGCGGCATCCGTGGCGTTAGAACCGTCGCCCCGGGGACCGTCACCTCGAACTTTGCGCCTGCCCTGGCATCCCCGAGATAGCCGGCATGCGAAAAAACGCCGAGCACAAAGCTCGGCCTAAGTCCAACAGGGAGGTACGAAGATGATGCACAAATCAGCGCTTCATCGTTCATATGCCGCCTATGCCATCGTTCGGCAAACGGTCAAGGCAAATCAGCCTGCGCAACCGCATGGCCGGTATGCGTGATGTGCGGATACAGGTGCGAATAATGAGGAAGCTTGGCTTAGGTGTTTGCCGCAGCGATGAAGCGTCCTCAGCAGCCGAAGGACATTCTTCCTATGGCGCCAAGCGGCTCACGCGGCGACTCCTCATACCGGGAGTATCGCTCATTTCTCCGGCGGCTCATTATCGGGACGCGGTGCGTTGTCCCACGGCTTTCGCCGGCATGTTCGGAAGGCGCTTCAAACGCCTCGCGGCCGACCCGATCGTCGTAACCGCGGGCAAAGTAACAGCCTCCACCCGGTTCTCGCGCCGCTCGCCCCTGTTTTGGGGGATCTGGCTAACCGATCTTCGCGCCTCGACGGGAACACTTTTCGCCCAGTGCTGTTGGGCTGCCAGACTACCCAAGCATGAGGAGCGGCACGATGAGCGCGCGCAAGACCGAAGGCACGCGTCCGGCGCCCCGGTCGGACAGGTTCCTGACCAACCGCCAGGGCCACGTGATAGCCGATAACCAGTCCCAGCGTACAGTGGGAAGCCGCGGGCCAGCTACCCTCGAAAATTATCAGTTTCTTGAGAAAATCTCACATTTCGACCGCGAAAGGATACCCGAAAGGGTTGTGCATGCGCGTGGCTTCGTCTGCTATGGCGAATTTGAAGCCACGGGCATGATTGGAAACGAACCAGCCTCCAAGTATACGCGAGCCAAACTCTTCCAAGAAAAGAAGACGACTCCGCTCGCCGTCCGGTTCTCTACTGTGATCGGGGGCCGCGATTCCTCCGAGGTGGCACGCGATCCGCGCGGCTTCGCCGTGAAATTCTATACCGAGGATGGGAACTGGGACCTGGTCGGCAACAACCTCGCCATCTTCTTCATCCGTGACGCGATCAAGTTCCCCGATGTCATCCATTCTCTTAAGCCCGATCCGGTAACCTTTCGGCAAGAGCCGAATCGCATCTTCGATTTCATGAGCCAGACCCCCGAAACGATGCACATGCTGACGCATCTGTTTTCGCCCCGCGGGATTCCCGCGAGCTATCGCCACATGGAAGGCTTTGGCGTGAACACCTACAAGATGGTGAACGTCGCAGGCGAAACGTTTCTGGTGAAATACCATTTCCATCCGCGTGACGGCGTCGCCAGCTTGACTGCCGACGAGGCGGCAAAGGTGCAGGGGCAGGATCTGGGATCGGCCTCCAAGGATCTCTTCACCGCCATCGAGGTGGGTAATTACCCGCAATGGGACATGTTCGTGCAGATCATGGATGATCACGAGCATCCCGAACTGGATTGGGATCCGCTCGACGACACGAAGATCTGGCCCGAAAACGACTTTCCTCTTCGTCACGTCGGTACGATGACGCTGAACCGCAACGTCGAGGATTTCTTCAACGAAAATGAGCAGATTGCCATGGGTACCGGCGTTCTGGTCGACGGGCTGGATTTTTCCGATGATAAGATGCTGGTCGGGCGCACGTTTTCCTATTCCGACACTCAGCGGTATCGCGTTGGCCCCAATTATCTTCAGTTGCCTGTCAACCAGCCCAAGGGAAGCAGCGTCGCCACCCACCAATCGGGCGGCCAGATGTCGCATTATCGTGAGATTGCGTCGGGGCAGAACCCGTCAGTCAATTACGAGCCGTCGATCCACGACGGGCTGCAGGAAGCTGAACGGAGGCCTAACGATCCGCCCGAGATCAAGGGCCGCCTGACGCGCAGCGTCATCGAGAGACGCAACGACTATGTCCAAGCGCGCGCGCGCTTCTGCACGATGGAGCAGTGGGAACGTGACGATCTGATCCAAAACATGGGCACTCTTCTCGCCGAGTGCGAGCGGGATGTGCAAGAGCGAATGGTCTGGCATTTCCTGCTGGTGCACGACGAGTACGGCAGGCGTGTCGGTGAAATGCTCGGCATTGGGCCGAGCGACGTGCACGAGATGGATCCGCTGCCTGGCCAGGTACTGACCGACGAAGATCAACGACGTCTCACAAATTTGGGCAATAACGGCGACAGCATAGACAGCATGGTATGGGGCCAATGGACAAGCTCGGTCACGAACCGGCAGGCGACGGCCGAAGAGGTTCTGTCCGGGCAGGTGCCGCTGCCCTAACGCATTCGCGGTTACCCGAGCGCAATGATGATTGACAGGACCAGCGGCAGCGTAAGGATCAGCATGCCGAAGGTGTCTGCGGCAACGCGGCGTGGCGACCGCAGCGAAGCTTGTGAAGCGGGCGTTAGAGCGGATAGTGCCGGCAGCTGGCCGAAACGGGTCAGAAGAGCCGCAACGCTGGCCGCAGGGCGGTACGGCGCCAGCGGCCGCCCGCTCGACGTGGCCACTCGACGCGCAGGTGATCGCACGCCTGACCGTCGATGGGCCGCCTCTTCACGCGGGACTCCGGCTTTCTCGGATTTCGCCTTGACCTTCAAATACCGGCGCGCGAACTTGGGCACCTCAAGACGCACGGTAAGTCACAGATTTCATTGGAAGAAGGGAAAGACCCATGCCTTATGCACCCAAGGACTTCGCGCTGGCGGGATGGATTGGCGTCGGCTTGGCGCTGGCCGGTGCGGCGCAGGCCCAGAGCGTCCAGGTAGCGACGGACCCCAGCTTTGTCCCATTTGAGATGATGGATCCGGAAACCGGTGAAATGACCGGGTTCGACATGGAGTTGATCAGGGAACTGGCGGACCGTGCCGGTTTCGAAGTCGACATAAACACCATGGACTTCAACGGCATCATCCCTGCCGTTCAGACCGGAAACGTGGACATCGCGATCGCCGGTATCACGATCACAGACGAGCGCGATCAGGTCGTTGATTTCTCGGACCCTTACTACGACAGCGGCCTGCAGATCCTGGTTGCCGCCGGCAATGACGAGATCGAGACGATTGAGGATCTCGAGGGAATGACGATCGGCACCAAGGTTGGCTCGACCAGCTTCGACTACCTGACAGAAAGGTTCGGCGACGACGCCACGATCACGCCCTATCCGGGATCGAGCGACATGTATCTGGCGCTCATGGGCGGCAACGTGGATGCGGTGTTTTACGATGCGCCGAACGTCGCCTATTTCGCCAAGACCAGGGGCGAGGGTCGCGTCAAGGTCGTCGGACCGCTCTATGAAGGTCAGCAATACGGTATTGCCTTCCCCGAGGGCAGCGATTTGGTTGCGCCGGTGAACGAAGCGCTTGCGGCCATGCGCGAGGACGGGACCTACGACGAAATCTACAGCAACTGGTTCGGCAGCGGGACAGAGGAGTGATCACCGGAGAGTGACCGTCCGACCCGCGTGAGCATCGTCTTCAGATGCGAATGCCGCCTTCCCGGCGCAGTCACGTCGGGAAGGCATTTCACTTGATGCGCTACCACAATTCGGAGCCTTGCCTTGAATGCTTCCTTTGACTTCGATTGGCAGGCTGCCTTCGACTCGATCCCGTTCCTGCTGGCCGGTATCCCCTATACGCTGCTGATCTCGTTCGGGGGACTGGCGATCGGCCTCCTGCTGGGCATGATCTTCGGGCTGCTGCGACTCAGTTCGAAGCCGTGGCTGCGCTGGCCAGCCATCGCCTATATCGAGATTTTTCGCGGCACGCCCGTCTTGGTTCAAGTCCTGTTCATCTTCTACGGGCTGCCGCAGCTCTTGGGCGGTCCGATCGACGCCATCGCGGCCGGCATCGCGGCCATTGCCGTGAATTCGGGCGCGTATATCTCCGAAATCGTGCGCGGCGGCGTGCAATCGATCGAACGCGGCCAGCGCGAGGCGGGGTTGTCGCTCGGGCTTTCCAGGACGCAGACATTCAGATACGTGATCTGGCCGCAGGGCTTTCGGCGTATGATCCCGGCGCTGGGCAATCAAGGTATCATCAGCATCAAGGACACCTCGCTCTTCGCCGTCATTGGGGTGGGCGAACTCGTCCGGCAGGGCCAGATCTACATCGCTACCACGTTCAGGGCGCTGGAGGTCTATCTGATGGTTGCCCTTCTCTACCTGGCAATAACACTGAGCCTTTCGCTGGCGTTGAGGATGCTGGAACGCAAGGGGCTTGTCGGGCGATGAAAGAACGGGAAATCGATCACAGCGCCACGGCTATCGTGCGCATGGAGAAGCTGAACAAGCATTTCGGCGAGCTGCATGTTCTCAAGGATGTCGATCTGTCGGTGACCCCCGGTGAGGTCGTGGTCATCATCGGCGCCAGCGGCTCGGGCAAGTCGACGCTCATCCGCTGCATCAACGGTTTGGAAGAGTTTCAGAGCGGTCGGCTCGAGGTGGATGGCAAGGTACTGGAACCCCACGGCAAAGCAGGTCAGACGCTGCAGCAGATCCGCACCGAGGTCGGGATGGTTTTCCAGCAGTTCAACCTGTTCCCGCACCTGAGCGTTCTGGACAACATCACGCTCGCCCCGCGCAAGGTGCGTCACTCCAGTCGTGAAGAGGCCAGTCAGACCGCGAGACGTCTGCTGGAACGTGTCGATATCGCGGATCAGGCAGAGAAATTCCCCAATCAGCTTTCTGGCGGCCAGCAGCAACGCGTGGCGTTGGCCCGCGCCTTGGCAATGGAGCCCCGGCTCATGCTGTTCGACGAACCGACATCGGCGCTGGATCCGGAAATGATCGGCGAGGTCCTGGACGCCATGCGGGAACTGGCCCGCGAAGGTATGACGATGGTCATCGTCACCCACGAGATGAGCTTCGCGCGCGAAGTCGCCGACCGGGTCATCTACATCCACGAGGGCGAAATCGTCGAGCAGGGCTCGCCCGAGGATGTGTTCGACAATCCGGAACACGAACGAACCCGGAGCTTTCTCTCGCGGGTTCTCAAGCACTGACAGCGGCGCATCGGTGCCTCGCACCGCAAGACAGCAACCGCCTATGCGGCGGCCAACCTTGCGCGGGCCGGGGAGGGCAGCCGCTCACGCGACTGCCTTGGTCCCGTATCCGCAACCGCCTGTTCGGCGGCTCATGGTCTGGATGTGGTGACTTCCCTAATGAGGCGGAAATACCTTTCCAATTTTTCTCAGCCGCTTATGCCCGACTGAGGCGAGAGATATGGACGGATTTGGCGTCTCGCAAAGATCCTGCGCACTTCAGCAGGTTGCCAAGAGGATTTACCACAACACGAGGGTTGTCGGATATAGAGGGGCGGTGGCTGCGAAGGACAGGGAGGGACGCGATGGTGGCGCTTTGAGCGCGTATGGAGGAGCGCTAACCCGTATAGCAGACCTTCGTTGCCAGCAGGCAAGCGGCCGTGCTGCGGGCAAAGCTGACCCCGCGGCTAACGATCCCTGTAACGGGTACCCGTTCAGCGGGACCTGAGGCTGCCAAACATTCTCAGCATGATAGACTAAGATCGCAGGTCATCGCTCATGCGAGGTCCTTGCCCATCAGAATCCATTCGCCCGGGGCATCCGAGCCGGGAAATGCTGTGAACGGACGTTTGGCACGCTCAGCAAAACCGAATCGCAGATACAGGCGTCTCGCCCGTTCGTTGAAGCTTCCGACCATCAGCGTCAGCTGGCTGGTTTTCGCGGTCCTCGCGAGAGTCTCAGCTTCGGCGAGCAAGAATTCACCAAACCCTTTTCCCTGATGTTCCGGGTGAAGGGCTGCTGAAGCAATATACCACGTTCCGGTAGCGACCGTCTTGAGGTCGTTCAACCCTTTGACTTCAGGCGCAGGAGGGGCAGTCCGCGAGGGGGCCGGTAGCACGTAGGAGTTCACCGCACCGGCGAGGACGCCGTTGAGTTCTGCGACTCGCCAGTTTCCGAACCAAGCGGGGTGCTCGGAATTGCTGCGAATGATGGACCGGCCGACTTCAAATTTCGATTGGCCCGGCGCCGCGTCCACCCCCCAAAGGGCGGTCTCCGCGATCAGGTGTTCAGGGTGCAGGCCGAACTCCGCCTTCACCCGGCCCAGCGTGGTCTTGATTGGTCCCACCTCGGCCCGCGGAACCGCTCGCGCGGCCTCGACATCAACGATCACGCCGAGACCCTACGTGCTGCGTTCCACTGGCTGACTGGACTGGAATGCGAGGCTGAACTTCGCCGATAGCACCGAAACTGGCATCCGTCAGGCTGGCATTGAACGCCATGCGTTGGCAGCTGTCGAGGACTCTGGATCAAGCCACGCGACGCAGGAAGCGCCGCAGTCGATCGTCTTGCGGCGAGTCAAGCACCTCGCCCGGGGGGCCGGCCTCCACGATACAACCACCATCCATGAACACCACGCGATCCGCGATCTCGCGCGCGAACTGCATCTCGTGGGTGACGATCAGCATGGTCTGGCGGCGCTCGGCGACGCGGCGCATCAGGTCCAGCACCTCGCCCACCCATTCGGGGTCGAGCGCCGACGTCGGCTCGTCGAACATCATCAGGTCGGCGCCGATCGCCATCGCGCGCCCGATGCCGACGCGCTGCTGCTGGCCGCCCGACAGCGCGGCGGGATAGCTGTCGGCCTTGTTGGCAAGGCCGGTCTCGGCCAGCACGTCCAGCGCGCGCTGCTCGGCCTGCGCGCGGGGCCGGCCCTGCACCGTGACCAGCGCCTCCATGATGTTCTCCTTCGCCGTCTTGTTGGCGAAGAGCGCGTAATTCTGGAACACGAACGACGTCGCCCGGCGCAGCGCCAGCGCGTCCTTCTTCGACGCCCGCGTCACGTCGACCGAGACGTCGCCGAGCGTGATCGTGCCAGCGTCGGGCCGGTCGAGGAAATTCAGGCAGCGCAGCAGGGTGGACTTGCCCGTGCCCGACGGCCCGATGACCACGACCCGCTCGCCCGCGGCGATGTCCAGGTCGATCGCGTCCAGCACCGTGGTCTCGCCGAAGCGCTTGGTCAGCCCGCGGATCGAGATCATCGCGCATACGCCTTGTTCAGGTGCCGCTCGAGCCGCTTCTGCCCCTGGCTCAGGGCCTCGACCATGATCCAGTAGATCAGCGCGACGACCAGGAAGGCCTCGAAGTAGAGAAAGCTTCCGGCGGCTTCCTTCTGCGCCGCGCCCATCATCTCGGTCACGCCCAGCGTGAAGGCCAGCGACGTGCCCTTGATCATGTCGATGAAGTAATTGACCAGCGTGGGCGCCGCGATCCGCGTCGCTTGCGGCAGGACGATGCGGCGCATCATCTGCGCCTGGGTCATCCCGATCGATTGCGCAGCCTCCCATTGCGAGCGGTCCACGCCGGTGATCGCGGCGCGGATTGCCTCGGCCATGTAGGCGGCGAAGTGCAGGGTCAGGCCCATGATCGCCGCCGTCACGCCGTTGATCTGGGTGAGGAAGGCAAAGACCTGCGGCAGGCCGTAGTAGAACAGGAAAAGCTGGACCAAAAGTGGCGTGCCGCGAAAGAAGCTGATGAACAGCACGACCACCGCATCCAGCCCCGGCACCTTGACCACACGCTCTACCGCCATGAGCGAGGCGAGTACGAGCGCGCACACCATGGCCGCGGCGGCCATGAACAGCGTCAGCGGAACGTAGCCCAGGATGACGGGCACCAGCCCCAGCATGTAGTCGAGGTCGAGCGCCCGCATCGGCTGGCTTACTCGGAAGCGGCGGAATCGGAAGCTGCGTCCGAGGCAGCGTCAGAGGCGGCGCCATCCGTGCCGGCCTCGTCAGAGCCTGCCGGAGTGATGTCCGTGCCGAACCACTTCTCGGAGATCGCGGTCAGCGTGCCGTTATCCTTCAGCGCGGTCAGCGCCGCATCGACCCGGTCGCGCAGCGCCCGTCCACCCTCGGTATCGCGGAAGGGAAGCGCGTTGCGGATCTCGGAAAACGGCTGGCCGGCCAGTTCCAGGGGCAGGGGGCTTTCCTGGATCACCTGCGCCGAGGACACGCGGTCCATGACGAAGGCATCGACCCGGCCAAGGGCCACGTCCTGCTGGACGTTGCTCTCGTAGGTGCGGATGTCGATCTCGTCCGCGTAGGGAAGATCGCGCAGAAGCTGTTCAAAGTTCGACCCAAGGCTCACCGCGACCGACTTGCCGCGCAGGTCCTCGATGCCCTCGATCTCGTCGTTGCCCTCGCGGGTGACCACCTGCGCGCCGTCGATCACGTAGGGCTGCGTGAAGACGAAGGCCTCCTCGCGCTCGGGCGTGATGGTGATCTGGTTGGCGATCGTGTCGATCCGGCCCGCGTCCAGCGCGCCGATGAGGCCCGAGAACGACATGGTGTCGAACGCGATGTCGAGGCCGGCTTCTTCGCCCACGGCGTTCATCACGTCGACCTCGAAGCCCTGCAGCTCGTCCTGCCGCACGAAAGTGAAGGGAAAGTATCCGCCGGACATCCCGACGCGGAGCGTCTCGGCGTCCTGCGCAGCGACGGCGCCGGTCAGCCCGGCGGTAGTGACGGCGGCCGCGATGACGGATTTCAATTTCAGCATCTTTAATCTCCTGCTTGCGTTTGGCCACTGACGTGCCGTCTCAACGGCCCTATATCAACGTGATGTCCCGAAATGAGGGAGAATGTTCGGCAGGCATGGATCATACTGGACTGGCGTTCGTCGAAAGCGGCAGCGCCTTGGGCAAATGTTCCACGCACGCCGTTGCTCTCTCGACGACGCTTTGCTGCCCAGTCAGTGCCACAGGTTCTGCATCGCGCCGTTTTGGCATTGCGCTTCTGCCATCCGAGAAAAGTGCCATGAAACGGGGCAGGCCGAGACCGTCCCAGCTGCGTATGAAAGCCGGCGGCCGACTTGGCCGCCGGAGCAAGAAGTCACTGCACCTGCGGCAACGCGTCGTTGCAGGCGGTAGCGCAGCGGCGGCAGGACTCGGCGCAGATGCGGCAATGCTCGTGCTTGCCGGCGTGCTTTTCGCATTCCTCGGCGCAGCGGTTGCACGCTTCGGCGCAGGCCTTGATTGCGGCCACGAGAACGGCCTCATTCGACCCGGTGCGGCGCGACCCCATCGTGCCGGTTGCAGCGCAGATATCAGCGCAGTCGAGATTCAGGCGGATGCACTGGCGCAGGTCGGCGACCATCTCCTCAGCCAGACACGCATCTGCACAGGACGTGCAGGTCTGGGCACAGGAGTAGGCATCCTCGATGAACTTCAGCAGCGCGTCCTCGGTGCTGCCCTGGACGTCTGGGTGTGTGCTCATCATTTCGCAAACTTGCACGGGTATCTCCTTATCGGTCTGCAACGACGGGAAAACGGTAGGACTGGAGGGATGTTCCGCCGCCTTTTTGTGCCGAGAGCAGCTACAGCGTTCTGCAAGCCGCAAAAGCTACCGTCAGGCTTGTCGAATATCGGCTGGTTTCCCGGCCAGTGGTCACCGATCCCGCCGCATCTCATCCTTTGCCACGCTTGCTGCCTTTTCTCCCGGAGAGCTCGCAAGTGGGATAAAACTGAGCGGCGGGAAGGTCCGCGTTCTCGACGTGGGCTGCAACATGAATGCTGCACGGGTCACGAACGGCGGGTCCGGGGAAGCTGCACCGCAGCGGTCGCTGTGACGCGAACGGCAGGTGAGGGCCGGTCGTGTCGAACTCGCCCATGCTGCCACCTCGAAATTCGCGATCATCGCCGTGGGTGGTTTGGGCTCGAAGCGGGCATCCGGAACGCGGGACATAAGCGGTCGCTGGTTCTGGCGGTGTGGCGGCGGTATCCTCGGCCGGGCATGATCTCCCCGGACATGGACGTCGTTCACCCTCCAATGCCGAGACCACGGCATCCTTGGCCTATTGAAAGATCAAGGCGATTTCTTCTTCACTCAGCAGATTCCACTGGCCGGGGGCCATGCCATGCGGGAGCGACAGACCGCCCACACGCTCGCGGTGCAGTTTCTCAACGTGGTTGCCGGTCGCGGCAAACATGCGGCGCACCTGATGGTATCGTCCCTCGGTAACAGTAAGCAGCGCTTCCGTTTCCGAGACCACTTCCAGTTCCGCAGGAGCCAGCGGCTTGTCCTCGCCCTCCAGCATCAAACGGGCCGAGGCAAACAGATCGCCTACGGTGCCATCGAGCGGGCGGGCCAGCTTGACGCGATAGGTCTTTTTCACTCGGCGCCTGGGGCTGATGACACGGTGCAGCAGGCCGCCATCATCAGTCAGCAACAGCAGACCGGACGTCTGCTTGTCCAGACGGCCGATGGTCGAAATCGCCGGATCACGTCGTTTCCAACGCTCGGGCAGGACGTCATAGACCAGTGCACCGTTTTCCTTGTGCGAACACGTCATGCCCAAGGGCTTGTTCAAAACGATGACCACGCCCGGGACGGCATCGAGTGCCTCGCCGTCGATCTCCATGCGGGCCGGCAAATCTGGAGTGACAGAGATGCGTTTGGTGACATCCAAGAGCTTGCCTGCGTCCAGGGTGATACCGCCACGCTTGGCGATCCGCGCAACTTCGTTGCGCGAACCATAGCCCATCGAGGACAAGAGCTTGTCGACGCGGGAGGTTGGAGTATTGGTCATTACTTCCAGTCCCTCAAGTAGCGCGACGGGTCGGCGGATGGTGGCGGTTCATGACCCTCTTTCGGCGGAAAGGGGATGACAGCAAAGCGGCGGCTGTCGATGTCCCGGGAAAAGCGTCATGGCTTCGTCAGCGCGTCGCGCGACTCCTTCCGGGCGGATCATGGCCCTCGGCAAGGCCTCGCAAGAAATGGATCATTGCGCCTCCAGCCCTTCAGCGAAGTCGTGGGGGACGACGCGAAGCACAGTCAGCACCCGCCGCGTTCCGTCTCTGGTATCCCAGTCGAGCGAGGCACCCTCGGCCAGACCGATCAGGGCGACCCCGATCGGCGTCAGGATCGAGATCCGGCCGCTTGCGATGTCAGCGTCTTCGGGGAAGACCGGGGTTACGGTCCTCTCTTGGCCGGTGGTTTCGTCTCGGTAGGTGACCGCGCGACCGATCGCCACCACGCTTGACGGAAGCTTCGCCGTCGGAACGATCCGGGCCCGGCCGAGCTCGCCGAGCAGCCTGTCCGCGAGGTCCGGGTTGCGCTGGATCGCGCCCTCCGCGAGTGCCTCGAGCCTGTCCACGCACTCTGCGCCGATGACGACCCTGGGTCGTCTGCCTGCGCCGCGCGATATGGAGCGTTGTTCGTTCATCGAGTTCTCCTTTCCACCCTCTGGTGGCGTAGATGCAATTTGGGTAGCCAATTTCCCTCTCCCGCAAGGGGGCGGATGGGGATCAGGTCGCGTCGTGGTCTGGAGGCGGGCTCACATCCAGCACGACGACCGTGTGGATTTGACCGCTGTCCCGCAGAAGCGGCGCCTTCTGTAGTTTCCGCATCCCGATCAGAGTTGCCCCCAGCAGGGATGCAACGAGAACGCGTCCGGGGAGCGGCACCGGATGCATGGCGAGCACACCCGAGCGCGATCCCTCGCCGCTGATCATGTAGGTGACCTGGCGCCCGGCCAGGACGACCTCGGGCGGGGCCGGCTCCGGGGCACCACGGGAGATCCTCAGCTTGTGGCGCAGGAGACCGATCAGAAGCGGGGGATTTGGCGCATTCTTGGTCCCGCAATGGCGCAGCAGACGCTCGGTGCCGACCCCATCCTCGACCGTGAGGAGGAAACCGGTCTCGACAGCGGAACGTTCGAACAGCGATTGAAAATTACTGCCCGAAGGCAGATGGGGAATCCTGGTGATGGTCATGATGTATCTCCCGGGGCGGCGACGCCCTCGTTCTCATTTCAAGGATGTGAGAAAGCCCCGGGTGGTCGAGGACGCGCCTATGCGCAGGCCACCCGGGGACCCGGGCGGTTCAGAAGCAGAAACCGGAAGAGGTTCTCATGCATGACCATCAGGAGAGCGTAGCCAATGCACGAAAACTGTCAATCCTCAAGGCAGCTCCTTGAAACGGCGCAAACGAGACTGGTGCTGAGCGGATGAAGAAGATGTGCCGAACCGGAAGCGATCGAAGGGCGGGCGCACGAACCGCGTCGACGCCATCAGGTCCTGACTCGCCAAGATCGAAGCTGGCAAGCAAGCATGAGAAACCAACGCGCAGTGGGCGAGAGCCGCGCAGATACGAAGGGTATCGCGGAAATCCCAGCGCAAGGTGTGTGCGAAGTTCGCAATGCTGACCGGCTCGACCTACGCAGACCCGAGACACGGACAGCACCCTCGGTGACGGCCTCGCAGGGTCGCTCGAGATGTGCAGACGTAGTCTATGATATTTAATTCGCGCAAATCGATAATTGACATATCATAACGCAGTATCAGAACATCTACACAGAATTCGCGGGCATGCTCATGATCACAGGTTCTCAGATGCGCGCTGCGCGTGCCCTTCTCGGCATCGACCAGAAAACCCTGGCCGAACTGGCCGGGCTGTCCGTGCCGACGATCCAGCGCATGGAAGCCAGTCCCGGCAACGTGCGCGGCGTCGTGGACAGCCTGACGAAGGTAGTCGCCGCGCTCGAAACCGCTGGCATCGAACTCCTCGGAGAAGGCTCGGCCAGCACTGCGAGCGGACGCGGCGTGCGACTGAAGATGCCTCTCCCGAAACACTGATCCCTCAACCCGCGACGGCGACCGCCGACGACAAGCCGACGATCCCGCCGCAACCTTCCAAGGTGCGGCCACAGATGAAAGACCAAATTACCAGACAGAGCGACGACCCAAGCTTCGCCGAACTCTTCACTCCGAAACTCATCACCGTCCTGCGCGAAGGCTATGGCCTGCCGCAGTTGCGGGCGGACGCCGTCGCCGGGCTTACCGTCGCCATCGTCGCTCTGCCGCTGTCGATGGCTATTGCGATCGCGTCCGGAGTGGCCCCGGCGCGGGGGCTTTACACGGCCATCGTCGGCGGCTTCCTCGTCTCGCTCCTCGGCGGCTCTCGGTTTCAGATCGGCGGCCCGGCCGGGGCCTTCATCGTGCTGGTCGCCAGCACGGTCGCGTTGCACGGCATGGAGGGCCTGATCCTCGCCACGTTCCTGTCGGGGCTGATGCTCACCGTCATCGGCTTCCTCCGGCTGGGGACCTTCATCAAGTTCATCCCCTTTCCGGTCACGGTGGGCTTCACCGCCGGGATCGCGGTCATCATCTTCGCCAGCCAGCTCAAGGAGTTGTTTGGACTGACGCTCGAGCACGAGCCGGGCGACCTGCTGGAGAAGATCCCCGCGCTGTGGGACGCACGGACGAGCTTGACCCCCGCCGCCATTGCCGTCTCGGCTGCGACCGTGGCGATGATCCTCGGCCTGCGCCGTTGGCGCCCGCACTGGCCAGGAATGCTGATCGCGGTGGTCGTGGCCGCCGCCGCCGCCGTCACACTCACGCTGCCGATCCAGACCATCGGAACGAAGTTCGGTGGCATCCCGTCCTCGCTGCCGGTGCCGCGCTTGCCGGCGCTTTCGATGGACAGCATCCTGCCGGTGCTCCCGGCGGCGATCTCCTTCACTCTGCTGGGCGCCATCGAGTCGCTGCTGTCGGCCGTCGTCGCCGACGGCATGACCGGGCGCCGCCATCGCTCGAATTGCGAACTGGTGGCACAGGGCGCGGCAAACGTCGGCT
This sequence comes from Citreimonas salinaria, assembly GCF_900107235.1. GTDB lineage: Bacteria > Pseudomonadota > Alphaproteobacteria > Rhodobacterales > Rhodobacteraceae > Citreimonas > Citreimonas salinaria. The sequence goes on along the minus strand of NZ_FNPF01000019.1, from coordinate 6,960 downwards.
CGTCGCTTTTTGGCGGCTTCTGCGTGACAGGCACCATCGCGCGCACCGCTACGAATGTGCGCGCCGGAGCGCATGGCCCGGTCGCGGGCATGCTGCACGCCACGTTCCTCTTGCTGTTCATGCTGCTCGCGGCACCGCTGGCCGCATACATCCCGCTGGCAGCGCTTGCCGGGGTTCTGGCTGTCGTGGCTTGGAACATGATCGAGAAGCCGGCCATCGCGATCCTGGTTCGTTCCGGCTGGGGCGAGGCGACGGTGCTGGGCGTTACCTTCTTTTTGACCATCTTTCGCGATCTGACCGAAGCCATCGTCGTCGGCTTCGCACTCGGGTCTGTCCTGTTCATACATCGCATGAGCCGGACAACGAACGTCGCGACACACAGCACCTTCGTTGGCCACGACGAGGCGGACACCGCCCACCCCCGCGGCGAATACCGCGAAGACCAGGCCGCGAACCCCGACGTGGTTATCTACCGGATCACCGGTGCGCTGTTCTTCGGTGCGACCGTATCCATCGGCTCAGTCCTCGACAGCATCCAGGACACGCACAAGGCGTTGATCGTCGACTTTTCGTCCGTGCCCTTCCTCGACTCGACCGGCGCCAACATGATCGACGGTCTGGCCCACAAAGCGCAGAAGCAAGGTGTCGCAGTCTGGCTCACTGGGGCGACGCGCGACATCCAGCGCGTGTTCGTGTCCCACGGCCTGAAACGTCCGCTGGTCCACTTTGCCACCACGGTCGACGAGGCTCTGGAGCTGCTGCGCGAACATGCCGCCACCGAACAGGAGGCAGCCTGATGCCAGGCCAAGGCAGTGATGCACGTCACCTTGCGCGTCGCCGGAACGGCCGGGTCGAAACGCGGCGACGCTATGTTCTCGAGGCCCTCGCACGCCCGCGGACGCAGGCGGAACTGCGGGATGCTCTCGGGATGAGCAACAGCGGCATCTTGCACCTTCTGCGGAGGATGGAACGCGACGGGCTGGTGCGGCCCGCCGAACGGATCTGCTGCACCCGGATCTGGGAGCGCGCGACCAAGCCGGCGACGGGTCGACGGTCATGACGGCAGTGAAGCAGACTGAGGGCGGAAGATATCAGCGGCCCCGCGGACCAGCGAAGAGGACGCGCCACGCCCTCCGGCAGCACGATGACCCCGTCCTACGCTGTCCAGTGAACGCGCCGCTCGCGCAGCAAACTACCGGTTTCTGCCCTTCCTACGCGCACCCCGCAGGCGCAGCAGAAGTCGAGCGCGCGACGAAGGTCCGTAAGGTTCGCATAGTATGAGTTCGCCCATCATCATAATTCGCGGTCGCAGCGAATGGCAGCATTGGCCGGCCGCACCGCAGCATCTACGATCTTCGATGGAGGCGGCTATGGGCCGTTCACGGCGGCCCGGTCGTCGTGCAGGAAGGGCGGGAAGCGGTCCTGCGCTGCGCCAGCGAAGTACGGGGCACTTTCTTTCAAAGCAGCCGTTCATCGTGCCGTAGCGTGGGACGCGCGAAAAAACGGCCCCCGCTGGTGGTGAATTCATGTCAGCCGCTGCTGATGTAGGCGGGCCGGCAAAATAGATGGCATGCTGGCGTACTCCCCACCTTCGGGCAGCTCGCGCTCAGACGGGCTATCGCTTGCCGACCAAATTTCTCAGCTCCCGCTCAAGAAGACCCACCGTCAGGGGCTTGGCCAGAACCGTGAGGCCTTGCCTCTCGACCCCGTCGCCGTAGCCGGTGGCCAGAAGGAGCGGCACGTTCCGGGACTGCAGAAGGTCCACCACTGGCCAGACTTCATGGCCCTTCAAATTGACGTCCAGCACCGCGATATCGAGTTCGGCTGTATCGGCGGCCAACTTGAGAGCTTCTCCAAGCGAATACGCTGGTCCGATGACATAGCACCTCAATTCGTTCAGAATATGGCAGGTCTCCATCGCGACGAGGGCTTCATCCTCAACGACCAGCACCTGCATCCCTGCCACGTCTCCTGGAGTTGGCGGGGTATCTCCGGCTGGCTGCGCAGCCGGCGCGGGCGCGCTACTCAAGTTTTCGGGCGTGACATCGAACGAGCAGCGCAGCCCATCAGGCGCCCAATCCCAAGTCGCGCCACCATCGAGCTGCTGGGATGCAGCTTGCACCATCTGCGACCCGAAGCCCTTGTGCGGCGGAGAGCCCGTCAGCGCAGGGCCACCGACTTCGCGCCAGTGCAGCCGGACGCCGCCGTCTTCGTTCCGCACCCACTGCACCTCGACAGTTCCGCCATCGGTAGAGAGCGCTCCATATTTCGCAGCGTTCGTGAGCAGCTCGTGCAGCACCATGGCCGTGGGTTGCACCGCATCGGGTGCCAGCGTCGCCGCGGGACCGCCCAGAACCTTCACCTGAGCATCCTTGCCGCCGTAGGAGGCGACTTCCGCCGTCACCAACGCGGACAAATCGGCGCCCGACCATTGACTGCTGGCGAGAAGGCTATGTGCACGCGACAACGCGTTGATCCGTCCCTCGACCGCCTTGACGAAGTCTGGCTGGCTGTCAGCCTTGGTAAGCCGGACCATCGACTGCACGACGGCCAGCACGTTCTTCGCGCGATGATCGACTTCTCGTGCCAGAAGCTTCTGCTTTTCCTCCGCCAGCTTCCGCTCCGTCACGTCGAACCCTTCGACGAAAATGCCGGCGATGCTCCCGTCGTCATCCTGGATCGGCTCATAGACAAAATCGAGGAACAGCGTTGTAGGCGCGGCTTCCGGATCGGACGGAGCAACCAGAATCGGCTGCTGCTGTGCGAGGAAGCGCTCTCCGGTGCTGTAGACATGATCCATTAGCTCATAGAACCCCTGACCCGCCATCTCCGGGAAGACTTCGCGCGCCGGCCGGTCCAGATAGTCCCGCTCTCCGAACAGGCTCATGAAGGACCTGTTGACGAACGAGAAGACATGGTCAGCCCCCATCGTGATCGCGATAAACCCCGGGGCCTGTTCAAAGGTACGGAGCCACCGCGCCTCTCGCTCCAGAAGTCGCGTCTCTGCTCTTTTGCGCTCGGTGACTTCGACCGCGGTATTCAGGATGCCGACTACGCTGGCCGCTTCATCCCGCACCGGGCTCATGCTGAAATCGAACCATGCATCTTCGGCGAAACCGCGGCGCTGCAACTTGAAATGGACACCCTCGTCGTAATAGGTCCGACCGTCTAAGGCGGCGGCGACAATCGGCTCAAGCTCGCTTGCCACCTCAGGCCAGATGTCGAAGGGCGACTGGCCGAGGGCGGGGTGCTTCTCGCCAAGCAAGGGGCGATACGCGTCGTTGTAGATGCAACACAGATCTGGCCCCCACGCCAGGATGGATGGGAAGCTTGTCTCCAGCACAAGGTTTGATGCGATCCGCAGGCTGGGCGTCCAGTCATCCCGCGAGCCGAGTGGCGTCGCTCTCCAGTCAAATGCGCGGACGAGTTCCGCCATGCTCTCGCCGACATGTGAGTTCTGGGCGTTGCGACGGCGGGACATAGGACGCTCCTCTCTACCCAGAACCTATGCGCAGCGAAGGTCGCTGTCACGGGCTGTGCGAAGGGTGCCGAGATACGGAGGAGGCGCTGGAAGCCAACGGTCGCGGAGCAAAGGGTCTACTTTGGAGCATTTCCGAGGTCTTCGCGCGATGACAGCTACGAGCGTCTCGCTGCTGGCAGAGGACGATTACACCACCGGCATCTACGAGACGGCCGATCTTGACGAAAACCACGTCATCACCGTCGAGGAAGAAGGCTGGTTCGACGGCGACGACGTCAAGGCCGAGATCGAGGAATTCGGCGACGTCTACTGAACGCGTCCCTTCTGAGGGACCATCCATCCCGGTTCCTGAAAATCCGCACCGGAATCCGGTGCCGGATTACCCGCGGCAGTTCGCGCATTCCTGCCGCACGTCCGCGATCGGAAAGCACGAACCTTTAGTTTTCACAGGAACGTTTTCCTGTGGTCGCACTTTGCGGATCAAAGACAGGGAAATGCGCGATGACCTTCAATCCCCACGCTACGCTCGCTGCCGGAGGCGCCGTGCTGATGCTCTCATCCATGGCGCAGGCACAGCAGAACGCCGGAGACGACGCGGCGGCCGATTTGACCGCGCGGATCATCGTTCTCGAGTTCGCCGGGTCCCAGATCACGACCACGGATGACTTGATCCCCGGGGCTCTTTTCGGTAGCCGAGGCACCGGAGGTGGCCCGGCGCGAACTGGGCCAACCTTCCGGTAGGGACGTCGGTGCCGAAGTTGAAGGCCCCCTGGTCTTCGTGGCGCCCGAGGCGTTCTCAGCCTGGCGGCAAGGTAAAATGCAAACGTTCTTCGAGCCGGTCATAGGGGTCGACGCGCTCGACGAGACGCTTCGCATCTTCCGGCCGCTTCTGCTTGAAACGAATGTTATGCCGGGCGGGACCGGCGCGTTCGACGACGTCTCAGTCAGCCATCGCAAATCGGGCAACGATGCAGCGGGTGATGCCGTATCGATGCCGTGACGGTGATTGTCCCGCGGACGATGCCGACTGCAAACCGTCCAAATGATTATGCCGATTGCGCCGACGCCGAAGGAAGCGTTCTCACGAGCCGTGGACGAGGGTGAGCGACGACTCGACCAGTCGATGATCGAGTTGCTGTCGACCGGGTTCATCGCGGGCTTCCCGATCATCTCGGGATGGTCGCGATGGGAGTTGTAGAGGCGCCTCTGGGTGAGGCGCCCGGGGGCGTGGGCGGCCCACAACTACGCGGACAGAAGTTACCATAACATGGATTATTGGACGGTCTCGAAGACATTATTGCCGCGGCAATACGATGCGAGGTGCCTGCTCTGGCTCCTACCCCGCGACTACTCTAACGTTGCTCATCGCGGTAGGAGATTTTCATGTTCGCACGCCTTGTTACATCGCTCGTTCTGGTTGCTTTTGCAGCGGACGCGCAGCCCGAGTCTGAACGCTACGAATACACCGCGAGATACACCGATAGCGGCTTTGCATTTGATCCGGAAAACGACGCAGCAGTCGAGCTTGACCGCACAATCGGATTCAATCGCAAATTTCTGCTGCCCTTCGCCGCCAATGATGAGGCCACGGGCGAGATCGAACGGGCAATACAGGAGAAGGTCGCACGTTCTGTCGGGCAAACGATGCAAAATCAAGGTAACGAAGCGGCCGAAAGGCTCGTCAAATCGTGGATAGAGTCAGGTATCGAGGTCGAGGTGAGGTCCTCGACCGGGGAAATCGTCACTGCGTCATTTGAAGATCCTGGGATGATCGCCGGCGTAAGCCGCGCAGCTCTCCGAAAGATCGCTCAAGACGCCGCATCTGAATTGTTCTCGTCAGCGGTAGAGTCAGCATGCGGCGCCTCGATAAGACCTACCGAAATAAGCCCATCATTCAGTGTTTCGTTCAACTTGTTCGCGGGAGCTGAGTTCACAATCGCCGCTATGTTTGAGACTGATCGGGTATGTGCGGACGCTGAGTAATCACTGACGACGCATATTGCCGCGGCAATATGGGGATCATTTGAGAGCAGCGCGCCACGCGTAGGCATGGGCCGCTGCATCTTCGGCGGCTCGATGCGCGGGCTTGTTCAGCCGCAGGTTCTTATATGCGTGATGTAGCCTGCCAGGCGCGACCTCTCCATCATCTGAGAAGGCTTGCCACAGAGCATCATGAAGTAAAATGATTTCGCGCCGCTCGCCAAGCAGTCGCTCAAGCCAGCGCCCATCGTGCTCCGGAGCGTCTGAGATCAGCGTCCGATCTCCGACGAGATCCAGGAACCAACGCGCGACATGATCGGCACCCGGCGCCTCCTCGAGTTCTGCCCGGGAAATCCTATGGACCGTCGCGCTCTGCTCGCTCCACGCATCATCGGACCACCCAGGTCGAGGACAGATCAACGACGAGTGCATGATGACCTTCCTGCCCTCGAGCCATGCCACACCGATCTCGATGGGCCAGCTACCCGGCCTAAGGCCGGACGCCTCGAGGTCGATGAACGCAATGTGTTTGAGATCCACGACCGGCATGACAATCCTTTGTTCCGGAGGACATATCATGAACAGAAACGGAAAAACAGACGAGCAGATCGCGGCGTTTCTGGCGGATTTCCAGGAGCTGACGCATCGACACGACATGACTATCCGCGGCGCCGGGCTGCACATCGACAAGTTGATTGCGCCTTACGGCGTGCATGCAGTCAGAAACCCCGACAGGTCGCTCAGTCTGCGGGAACATGTCGATGAGCCAGAGCCAGCGCCGCATCGCATACTGCCGACGAGCGCAATACGCGACGAACTAACACCTCGCCGATAGCATCAATCCGCTCTTATTGCCGCAGCAATATCTACGCGTGTGCTGGGAAGGTGACTCTGGCCTGCCCCCATCGGGTGGTCCGCAAGATCGCGCGCGGCTGCGCTGCATGAACGCGTTCCAGATGAAGGCGGCATCCTCGTGCGTGCGCACGCGCTGGCCCGCAGCTGGGCGCACAGGGCACGCAGAGGCAGTCGGTGAAGTTGATCATCGTGTTGCCAACCTCTGCCGTGCCGCCGTCGTCTGCTTCAGGTGCTTGGCGATGCCGCGGTCTTCGCGCACATCGCTGAGGATCTTCGCGTCGGTTGCCCGTGCGCCCTGCGCCACGCTGGCAGTCACGAACGCTTTCATGCTGCCGTCGTCGGCCGTCAACAGGGAGACGACTATGGCTCTTTGCAAAATACGGCCGAAGACGCGCCATCTGCGCCTCAGCGTGGCAGAAAAGATTGCTCATGTCGATATGGGCTCTGAGCCGACAGTTCCTTCGATAGTTTTAGATTTGATGGCGGGTTCTTGCTGACGCGCCAGATCGCTCCTTTCGCACCGGCGCCCGTCTGTGAAAAGTACTCCTTCAACAAGAGCGGCGCGGCCCGAGTCGTGAACCGCCATCGAGCAGGAGCAGCGGTCAGACGTGTCCATCCGAGACGCCCAAGCCCGGCATGGCAAC
>NZ_FNPF01000001.1 GCF_900107235.1 Citreimonas salinaria | reverse complement strand
AGGGCGGCCGAGCCGACCTTCATGCGGCGCCAGCCAGGCCATTTCCTTGTCTACCCAGATCAGCATCGAGCCGCGCTTGCGCAACGCGGCGTTATGGCTGGACCAGTTCGTCGTGCGGTAGCGGGCGGGAGGAGGCTTGCTCATGCGACCCGTCTAACCGCATGGATTCGCGATGTGAATCGCCCGCAGTCAGAGTTACGCAACAACGCCCATGGGATAGTGCGGGCGTTTGCGGGCTGCCTGCGCTATGCTTCGGACCTTAACGTGCTGATGGCTCACAGCGCGCGGGTCCTGCGTCATCGCTTGTATCCGCGTCTGCTTCACCGCGAAGCTCCTCACGGCTCGCGAAGAGCGTCCGTCTTGTAGGAGATCACGGGCAACACGTAGGTAAACTGGCGGCACTTGAAGCTGAGCATTGGTGAACTGGCTTTAGATTGCCTCGCCTCACGAACGCCGTCGAGACGACGTTTCCCGCACTGGATAAACTAAATCTGGGAGGCAATGTGCCTGCGTCAGCTTCGCTCGCAGGCATTAGCCGCTGGCCGACTAGATGGCCCACAACGGCGGCAATTTTACTTTATTTTCAAGGAAAGTGGTGCCCAGGAGAGGACTCGAACCTCCACGACCTTTCGATCACTGGCACCTGAAGCCAGCGCGTCTACCAATTCCGCCACCTGGGCAGGTTGCGTGAGGGGGCGTTTAAGCCCCGGCACTGGGGGTGTCAACACGGATTTTTCGCCCCGTCTCCGACCGCGCGATCGCCACGGAATCCGGACGCGGCGTCCGGGCACCTTGCGACGCGCGGCGCGCGCCGGTAGCTAGGGGGCGAACTGTATTCAGGGGACGAATCCGGATGTCCAGGCTGGTGACGATCTTCGGGGGGTCCGGCTTTGTCGGGCGCTACATCGCGCGGCGCATGGCGCAGGAGGGCTGGCGCGTCCGCGTGGCCGTCCGCCGCCCGAACGAGGCCCTTTTCGTACGCCCCTTCGGCGTCGTCGGGCAGGTCGAGCCTGTCTTCTGCAACATCCGCGACGACGATTCGGTGCGCGCCGTGCTGCGCGGCGCCGACGCGGCGGTGAATTGCGTCGGCACCTTCGACGCCCACGGCAGGAACAATTTCGACGCCATCCAGGACAAGGGCGCCACGCGCATCGCCCGGCTTTCGGCCGAGGAGGGAATCGCCACGATGGTGCACCTCTCCGCGATCGGCGCGGACGAGAACGGCGCCAGCCTCTATGCCCGGTCCAAGGCCGCCGGCGAGAAGGGAATGCACGAGCACCAGCCGAACGCCTTGATCCTGCGCCCCTCGGTCATGTTCGGCCCCGAGGACAAGTTCTTCAACCGCTTCGCGGCCATGACGCGGCTCAGCCCGGTTCTGCCCGTGGTGGGCGGGAACACCCGGTTCCAGCCGGTCTACGTCGACGACGTGGCGCGCGCCGCGGTCGAGGGCGTCACCGGCCGCGCCCCCGGCGGCATCTACGAGCTCGGCGGCCCCGAGACCCGCACCTTCCGCGAATTGATGCAGTACATGCTCGAGGCGATTCGCCGCCGCCGGATGATCGTGAACATCCCGTTCGGGATCGCCGGTATCATGGGCAGCGTGTCGGACGGCGTGAACCGCGTCAGCGGCGGGCTGATCCCTGCGCAGATCACCGCGGACCAGGTGCGCAGCCTGCGCAGCGACAACGTCGCCGCCAAGGATGCCAAGGGACTGGACGCGCTGGGCATTCCGGCCACGGCGATCGAGGCGGTCGTGCCCTACTATCTGTGGCCTTATCGCCCCTCCGGCCAATACGACGCGATCAAGGAATCCGCCAAGAACCTGCGCCACCGCGGCTGAAGCCGGGCCGAGACGCTGCGGGCCGGCGCATTGGCCGACCCGCGATCGTGATCTCGCCGTCTACTGCAGCCGTGCCGCGGTGCGCCGCACGACGTCCATGCGCGCGGCGTTGGGCGGGTGGGTGCCCAGGAAGCGGTTGCCGGGATCGGGCAGTCGCGTGAAGAACTGGGCGCCCCGGACCGGGTTGAACCCGGCGCGCGCGGTGATGATCGTGCCCAGCTCGTCGGCCTCCAGCTCGAAATCCTTGGAGTAGGTCCGTGCGCCCACGTTGGCGCCCAGGCGCCCGGCCTCGCGGACGTAGATGTCGGACGCCCCCGAGACCGACGCCAGCCCCGAGAAAACCGCCGCGCCGACGGTCGCGTTTGTGCGCTGCTGGGTCAGGTGATCCAGCACGTGATGCGCCGCCTCGTGCCCCATGACGAAGGCCAGCTCGTCGGCGTTCTCGACCGCGTTGATCAGGCCCAGGTTGAAGGCTAGGATCGGCCGCCCGTTGCGGTCCAGCGTCTGGAACGCGTTCGGCGCCTGCCCGGGGCGGTCGTCGACGAGGATCATGAAATCGCAGTTCAGCCGGGGCGCGTAGCGGCGGCATTCGGCCTCGGCCACCGGCTCGACGGTTTCGGCGACCTGCACGAACTGGCGCGCGGCCTGCGATGCGCTGAGCGGCGCGGCACCCGGCTGCGCGGCCGGGCGCGGGCCCGTCTGGACGTCGATGGCGACCGGGGCGCAGGCGCCCAGGGTCATGAAGGCAAGGATCAGGACGCGAAGCATGAGACCTCCTGTTGGCTTTCGTGCTGTTCTAGGGCCCGCGCCGCGGCACCGCCAGCCTTGCACGGTCACGGGGCGGTGTGGTGGCGGGTTCCGGCCATGATGATCCAACGCCCGCGGGCCGCCAGGGTTTCACCGGCCGCGCGGCGCGGGCACGTCGCCGTGGCGCGCACGGGCTTCCACAGCGCCGCGCACCCCGCTAGGCTGGCCCCATGTTCAGCATCGAGCACGACTTCGACGCCACCATCGTGACCCTCGTGGACGAGGGCGAGACGCCCTTGCAGGAGGACGTCATCGTCTCGACCTTCGAGGAATGCGTGACCGTCCAGCAATACGACCCGCGCACCGACCGCACGCAGTCGATCACCCTGTCGATCACGCAGATGAAGGACCTGATCGCGGCCGCCACCCTGCCCGAAGGCGTCTACACCCGTCGCAAGTGACGCGCGCCGGCGCGAAAGCCGGTTGATTCCCGCGCGGCCGCACATGACATAGGGGCACCCGCACCAGGAGCCCTCATGCCGCAGACGAACCAGGCCGCCCTCGATTTCCTGCTGACCCGCCGCTCGCGCCCCGCGAAGATGCTGCGCGCCCCCGCGCCCGACGACGACGCGCTGCGCGTGCTGCTGACGGCGGCCGCGCGCGCGCCGGATCACGGCAAGCTCGAGCCGTGGCGCTTCATCGTTCTGCGCGACCGCGCGCTGGTGCGGCTGGCCGATGCGGCCGCTGCCCGCGCCACCGCGCTGGGCCGGTCCGAGGACGACATCGCCAAGGCGCGCGGGCCCTTCGACGACAGCCCGCTTTGCGTCGCCGTGGTCGAAAGCCCCCGCGACAGCGACAAGATCCCCGCGATCGAGCAGACCTATTCCACCGGCGCGGTGTGCCTCGCGCTGCTGAACGCGGCGCTGGCCTCGGGCTGGGGGGCAAGCTGGATCAGCGGCTGGGTCAGCCACGACCGGACCTTCGCCGAGGACACGCTTGGCCTCGCCCCGCACGAGCGCGTCGCCGGGCTGATCCATATCGGGACCGAGAGCGCGACACCGCCCGAGCGCCCGCGCCCGGACATCGACGCGATCACCACCTGGATGTCGGAATGATCCTGACGGATTTCCTGCGCGCGCTGTCGCAGTTCGGCTCGGACGCGCGGTTCCGGCGCGTACTGTGGCGCGGGGTCGGGCTGACGCTGGCGCTGCTGATCGCGGCCTGCGCGCTGGTGGTCTGGGGCGTGGGCCTGTTCGTGGGCGACGCGGTGACGCTGCCTTGGATCGGCACCGTGACCTGGGTCGACAACGCCGCCGGGTTCGCCGCCATCCCGCTGATGCTGGTGCTGTCGATCTTCCTGATGGTGCCCGTCGCCTCGGCCATCACCTCGCTGTTCCTCGAGGACGTGGCGCAGGCGGTCGAGGACCGGCACTATCCCGCCGCGGGCACGGCGGGCGCGGTCCCGCTGGGCGATCAGGTGCAGGATTCGCTGGGCTTTTTCGCCACGCTGATCGCGGCGAACGCGGCCGCGCTGGTGCTGTATCTCTTCGTGGCGCCGCTGGCCCCGTTCATCTTCTGGGGGCTGAACGGCTTTCTGCTGGGGCGGGAATACTTCACGCTGGCGGCCATGCGCCGCGTCGGGCGGGCGCAGGCGAAGGTGCTGCGCAAACGCCACCGCCTGACGATCTGGGCCGCCGGGGTGATGATGGCGGTGCCGCTGACCATCCCGGTCATCAACCTCGCCGTGCCCGTGCTGGGCGCGGCCACGTTCACCCACCTGTTCCACCGGGTGACGCGGGGCCGCGCCTAGGTCCGGCCCATCCGGTTGAACATCCAGCCGTCGATATCCTGCACCGTGATCGCGCCCGACAGGATCACCCCGGCGATGATCGCCCACAGCACCGCCGCAAGGGCGGTCGTCAGCCACGCCTTGCGCTTGAGGTTGTGCACCTCGGGGCTGCCCGCGTGGGTGCCGGGCACGATCTTGCCCAGGTCGCCCTGCGTCTGCAGCCGCAGCGGGATGATGCAGAGGAAGGTCATGAACCAGATGACCGCGAACAGCACGATTCCGGAGGTAATCCCCATCAGACCTGCTCCAGCTCGATCAGGCAGCCGTTGAAATCCTTCGGGTGCAGGAACAGCACTGGCTTGCCATGCGCGCCGATCTTCGGCTCTCCGTCGCCCAGCACCCGCGCGCCGGTCGATTTCAGGTGGTCGCGCGCCGCGATGATGTCGTCCACCTCGTAGCAGACGTGGTGCATCCCGCCCGCGGGGTTCTTCTCGAGGAAACCCGCGATCGGGCTGTCCACGCCCAGCGGGTGCAGCAGCTCGATCTTGGTGTTGGGCAGCTCGATGAAGACCACCGTCACGCCGTGGTCGGGTTCGTCCTGCGGCGCGCCGACCTGCGCGCCCAGCGTGTCGCGGTACTGCGCGGCGGCGGCGTCCAGGTCGGGGACGGCGATGGCGACGTGGTTGAGACGGCCGATCATGGGGCTCTCCGTGGCTGCGTTCGTGGCGCATATGGCCCGTTCGCCCCCTGCACGGCAAGTCCGGTGCGTCCTTTAACCGCTTGTTAGCCATGCCGGCGCAAAGTCGAATCGCCACCGCCCATGGAGGGGAACATGGACAAGACCGATCAACTCTACGCACATCTGCGGCCCACGGCTTCGCGGCCGCTGCTGGGGCTGACCGTCCTGGTCGTGGAAGACAGCCGCTTTGCCTGCGACGCGATGCGCCTTCTGTGCCTGCGGTCCGGGGCGCGGATCCGGCGTGCCGACTGCATCGCCTCGGCCAAGCGTCATCTCAAGGTCTACCGCCCCAGCGCGGTGATCATCGACCTCGGCCTGCCCGACGGCTCGGGGGCCGAGCTGATCGCCGAGCTTGCGGCCGCCGTCCCGCGGGTCGACGTGATCCTGGGCACCTCGGGCGACAGCTTCGGCGAAGAGGTGGCGCTGGCCGCCGGCGCCGACGGCTTCCTGCCCAAGCCGATCGCCTCGGTCGGCGCCTTCCAGCAGGCCGTGCTCAAGGTCCTGCCGGCCGAGCGTCACCCGCCGGGCCCCCGCGTCGTCTGCCGCGACGCCGTGGACCCGGACCCGGTCGCCTACCGCGACGACATGGCCCATGCCGCCGATATCCTGACCGCGACCGACGGCGCCACCGTCGACTACGTCGTGCAGTTCCTGTCGGGCGTGGCCCGCAGCGCCGGCGACGACCTGCTGTACTCGGCGGCGATCTCGCTGGCCGAGAAGCGCAAGCGCCGCGAACCGGCGCAGCCCGAACTGGCGCACATGACCGCGCTTGTGCAGGACCGACTGACCCACCGCGCGGCGATGTGATTGCCGCCCGGGAACGAGAAACGGGCGAAGCGCTGCCACGCTCGCCCGTTTTTCCCGTCCGTCGCCCGTCGGGCCCGCGCTAGTCCTGCGGGATCACGCGCAGGCCCAGCTCCATCAGCTGGTCGGTCGTGGGTTCGCTCGGCGCGTTCATCATCAGGTCCTCGGCGCGCTGGTTCATCGGGAACATGATGACCTCGCGGATGTTGGACGTGCCCGCAAGCAGCATAACGATCCGGTCGATGCCCGCGGCACAACCGCCATGCGGCGGCGCGCCGAAGCGGAACGCGTTGACCATCCCGCCAAAGCGCCTGCGCACCTCCTCCTCGCCGTAGCCGGCAATCTCGAAGGCCTTGAACATGATCTCGGGGCGGTGGTTGCGGATCGCGCCGCTGACCAGCTCGTAGCCGTTGCAGGCCAGGTCGTACTGGAAGCCCTTCACGCTCAGCGGATCGCCCTGCAGCGCGTCCATTCCGCCCTGCGGCATCGAGAACGGGTTGTGACTGAAGTCGATGGCGCCGGTTTCCTCGTCCGCCTCGTACATGGGGAAATCGACGATCCAGGCAAAGGCGAAACGGTTCTCGTCCACGTGGCCCAGCTCGGCGCCAATCGTGTCGCGGGCGCGGGCGGCCACGCGTTCGAACTGCGCCGGCTTGCCGCCCAGGAAGAACGCCGCATCGCCGACGCCAAGGCCCAACTGCTGGCGGATCGCCTCGGTCCGCTCGGGGCCGATGTTCTTGGCCAGCGGGCCGGCCGCCTCGATCCCCTCGCCCTGGTCGCGCCAGAAGATGTAGCCCATCCCCGGCAGGCCCTCTTTCTGGGCGAACGCGTTCATCCGGTCGCAGAACTTGCGCGAGCCCCCGCCCGGCGCGGGGATGGCGCGGATCTGCGTGCCCTCGTGCTCCAGCAGCTTGGCGAAGATCGCGAAGCCCGAGTCGCGGAAATGCTCGCTGACCACCTGCATCTGGATCGGGTTGCGCAGGTCGGGCTTGTCCGTGCCGTATTTCTCGAGCGCCTCGGCATAGGGGATCTGCGGCCACGTCGCCGGATCGTCCACCACCTTGCCGCCGCCGAATTCCTCGAACACGCCGGCGATCACCGGGGACACGGTGTCGAAGACGTCCTGCTGCTCGACGAACGACATTTCCAGGTCGAGCTGGTAGAAATCGGTGGGCGAGCGGTCGGCGCGCGGATCCTCGTCGCGGAAGCAGGGCGCGATCTGGAAGTACTTGTCGAAGCCCGACACCATGATCAGCTGCTTGAACTGCTGCGGCGCCTGCGGCAGCGCGTAGAACTTGCCCGGGTGCAGACGGCTCGGCACCAGGAAGTCGCGCGCGCCCTCGGGGCTGCTGGCGGTGATGATCGGCGTCTGGAACTCGCGGAAGCCCTTGTCCCACATGCGCCGCCGGATGCCCGCCACCACGTCGGACCGCAGCGTCATGTTGCGCTGCATCGCCTCGCGCCGCAGGTCGAGATAGCGGTACCGCAGGCGGGTTTCCTCGGGGTATTCCTGGTCGCCGAAGACCTGCAGCGGCAGCTCGTCCGAGCGGCCCAGCACGGTCAGGTCCTTGATGTAGACCTCGATCTCGCCAGTCGGGATACGCGGGTTGACCAGGCTTGCGTCGCGCGCCTTCACCACGCCGTCGATGCGCACGCACCATTCGGCGCGCAGCTTCTCGACCTCGGCGAAGACGGGGCTGTCGGGATCGCACAGCACCTGCGTGATGCCGTAGTGATCGCGGAGGTCGACGAACAGCACGCCGCCGTGATCGCGGATGCGGTTGACCCAGCCCGCAAGCCGGACGGTTTCGCCCACATGGGCCTTGTTCAGATCGGCGCAGGTGTGGCTGCGGAAGGCGTGCATGACGGGGCCTTTCGGTGTGAAACTGCCGGGAATTCAGCCGCCGATACACCGCCCCGCGCCCGCAAAGTCAAGGGAAGCCCGAGAGAATTGCCCGAATTGCCCCGATCGCCTAGGATGAAAATCGGTAAACGTTCCAGTGATGCAATCGCGGGGTCATGATGTGGCGATGTGGCAGAACGCATTAGGCCGGTTCCTCCGGCAGATGATGAGATACGGCACCTTGCGGGTGACCTGGCCGGACGGTCGGGTCGACCGGTTCGGCACCGGCGAGGCGCCCGAAGAGGCGATCCACCTCACCGACGACGCGGCGGTCAAGGCGCTGGCCACACGCCCGGTTCTTGCCCTGGGCGAGCGCTACATGGACGGCACGCTGGTGGTCGAGGGCGACAGGCTCTACGACCTGCTGACGCTTCTGGTGCGCAACCAGCGGCTGGGCGGCCTGCCCGGCTGGTACAACACCTACCAGGCCGGCCGGAAGGCGGCGCGCCGCTTCGTGCAGCGCAACGACGCGCTGCGCGCGCGCAGGAACGTGGCGCATCACTACGACATCTCGGACGACCTGTACCGTCTCTTCCTCGACGAGGACATGCAGTATTCCTGTGCCTATTTCGCCCGTCCCGACATGACGCTCGAGGAAGCGCAGGCGGCGAAGAAGGCCCATATCGCGCGCAAGCTGCGGATCGAGCCGGGGATGCGCGTGCTGGACATCGGCTGCGGCTGGGGCGGCATGGCGCTGACGCTGGCGCGCGATTTCGGCGCGCAGGTCACGGGCGTCACCCTGTCGCGCAACCAGCACGACACGGCCACCAGGCGCGCCGAGGCCGCCGGCCTGTCGGACAAGGTCACGTTCGAGCTGCGCGATTACCGCACCGTCGCCGAGCGGTTCGACCGGATCGTCAGCGTGGGCATGCTCGAGCATGTTGGCCTGCCGCATTACGGCGACTATTTCGGCAAGGTCCACGACCTTCTGGACGATGACGGCGTCGCCCTGATCCACACGATCGGCAACGTCGAGGCGCCCTCGCCCACCAATCCCTGGATCGAGAAGTACATCTTCCCCGGCGGCTACGTCCCCTCGCTGTCCGAACTCATGCCCCCGGTGGAGCGGTCGGGGCTGTACACCCAGGACATCGAGATCCTGCGCGGCCATTACGGCCCGACGCTGCACCACTGGCACCAGCGGTTCGAGGCCAACATCGACACGGTGCGCAAGATGTACGACGAACGCTTCGTGCGCATGTTCCGCTTCTACCTCGTCGCCTGCGAGATGGCGTTCGAGGAGCAGTGGCAGGGGGTCTTCCAGTTCCAGCTTGGCCGCAAGCAATACGCCGTGCCCACGACGCGCGACTATCTGTACCGCGATGGGTCCGAACCGGCGGCCCGCGCGGCGGAATAGCGGCCTGCGGCCCGACACAGATACACGGTCCGACAAAAGACGCGGCGCCGGTCGTCCGGCGCCGCGCTTGTCGTTCGTCCCGGACGTCCGGGGCGCCCGAACCGGCGCCCCGTGGCCTTACTTCTGCTGTTCCATCTGCGTCCCGGTGCCGGGGCGTGCCTTGCCCAGATCGGGGTTCTGGCCCATCGGCTCGGGCTTTTCCTTGATCGAGAACTCGCCGCGACCGTCCAGCGACTTGCCCTTGGTCCAGCGTCCCTCGGGCGTGGGCTCGTCCAGCGAGGTGTTGAGGAAGTAGTAGCTGTGCTCGGTGTTCTCGTGCTCCTGCGGAGTCGAGTTCGGGATCGGCAGCTGGCCTTCCATGCCGCCCAGCTCCTCGATCACGGCCAGCCATTGCTGCTGGTGCATGGTGTCGCGCGCGATCAGGAAGGACAGCATGTCCTTCATGCCGGCGTCGTCGGTCATGTTGTACAGGCGCGATGCCAGCACGCGGCCGCCGGCCTCGGCGGTGGCGTTGGCCAGCATGTCCGCGCCCAGGTTGCCGGTGGCGTAGACGTGGCTCATGTCGAAGGGCACGCCGTTCGAGTTGACCGGCATCGCCGACAGGCCCGACGACAGGATGTGGCGCGGGTTCGTCCCGCCGAGGATCGCGTTGACCACCGGATCCTGCGCGGCCATCTCCTGGGTCGTCACCGGCGCCCCTTCCAGGTTCAGCGCCACCGCGTGGCCCAGGAACTCGATGTGCGACAGCTCTTCGGTCGCGGTCATCATCAGCATGTCGCGGTACTTCGGGTTTCCGCGCGCGCCCATCGCCTGGAAGAAGTACTGCATGGCGACACGGATCTCGCCCTCGATGCCGCCGATCGCCTGCTGCAGGTGCTTGGCGAAGATCGGATCCGGCTTGTCGACGCGGACCTGGTACTGAAGCTTGGATGAATGATGAAACATCGGGATGTCCTTTGAACTGATACGGTTTGGGCAGCCCGGCACTGCCGCTGCTCCGACAACAAGACATCGCCCCCCGTGTTCCGCCAAAATCGCCGGGGTCGCGGACGGCCGCCACCGCCGCCCGCCGTGGACCACCGGGGATTGCGCTTGCACGGGCGGGTGTGCTGTCTATAACGCCGCCAATTTGCCCGACCTTTCCTGACCTGACCGACACCCCGGGGGACCCATGCCCAAACGCACCGATATCTCGTCCATCATGATCATCGGCGCCGGGCCCATCATCATCGGGCAGGCCTGCGAGTTCGACTATTCCGGCGCCCAGGCCTGCAAGGCCCTGCGCGAGGAAGGCTATCGCGTCATCCTGGTGAACTCGAACCCCGCGACGATCATGACCGACCCGGGCCTGGCCGATGCCACCTACATCGAGCCGATCACGCCCGAGGTCGTCGCCAAGATCATCGCCAAGGAAAAGCCCGACGCGCTGCTGCCCACGATGGGCGGCCAGACCGGTCTCAACACCGCGCTGAAGCTCGAGGAGATGGGCGTGCTGGCCGAGCACGGCGTCGAGATGATCGGCGCACGCCGCGAGGCCATCGAAATGGCCGAGGACCGCGCGCTGTTCCGCGAGGCGATGGACCGCATCGGCCTGGAAAACCCCGCCGCAACCATCGTGACCGCGCCGCTCAAGCCGAACGGCAAGCGCGATCTCGACGCCGGCGTGGCCGAGGCGCTTGCCGCGCTCGACATCGTCGGCCTGCCCGCGATCATCCGCCCCGCCTACACGCTCGGCGGGACCGGCGGCGGCGTCGCCTACAACCGCGAGGATTACATCCACTACTGCCGCTCGGGCATGGACGCCTCTCCGGTCGGGCAGATCCTGATCGACGAATCCCTTCTGGGCTGGAAGGAGTTCGAGATGGAGGTCGTCCGCGACAAGGCGGACAACGCGATCATCGTCTGCGCCATCGAGAACGTCGACCCGATGGGCGTGCACACCGGCGACAGCATCACCGTCGCCCCGGCGCTGACGCTGACCGACAAGGAATACCAGATCATGCGCAACGGCAGCATCGCCGTCCTGCGCGAGATCGGGGTCGAGACCGGCGGCTCCAACGTGCAATGGGCCGTGAACCCCGAAAACGGCCGCATGGTCGTGATCGAGATGAACCCCCGCGTGTCGCGCTCCTCCGCGCTCGCGTCCAAGGCCACCGGTTTCCCGATCGCCAAGATCGCTGCCAAGCTCGCTGTCGGCTACACGCTGGACGAGCTCGACAACGACATCACCAAGGTCACGCCGGCCAGCTTCGAGCCGACCATCGACTACGTCGTCACCAAGATCCCCCGCTTCGCATTCGAGAAGTTCCCCGGCTCGGAACCCACGCTGACCACCGCGATGAAGTCGGTGGGCGAGGCGATGGCCATCGGCCGCACCATCCACGAGTCGCTCCAGAAGGCGCTGGCGTCGATGGAGACCGGGCTGTCGGGCTTCGACGAGATCGACATACCCGGCCTCGGCGAAGGCCAGGACGAGGCCGCCATCGTCAAGGCCCTGTCGCGCCAGACCCCCGACCGCATCCGCGTCATCGCCCAGGCCATGCGGCTGGGCACGTCCGATGACGACATCCACGCCGTCACGATGTTCGACCCGTGGTTCCTGGCCCGCATCCGCGAGATCGTCGAGACCGAGGCCGAAATCCGCCGCGACGGCCTGCCCACCGACGCCGACGGCCTGCGCGCGCTCAAGATGATGGGCTTCACAGACATGCGCCTGGCCGCGCTGACCGGGCAGACCGAGATGGCAGTGCGGCAGGCCCGCACCAACGCCGGTGTGGTCGCCGTTTTCAAGCGCATCGACACCTGCGCGGCCGAGTTCGAGGCCCAGACCCCCTACATGTATTCCACCTACGAGGCCCCCATGATGGGCGAGGTGGAATGCGAATCCCGCCCCTCCGACCGCAAGAAGGTCGTCATCCTCGGCGGCGGGCCGAACCGCATCGGCCAGGGGATCGAGTTCGACTATTGCTGCTGCCACGCCTGCTTCGCGCTCAGCGACGCCGGGTACGAGACCATCATGGTCAACTGCAACCCCGAGACCGTCAGCACCGACTACGACACCTCGGACCGCCTCTATTTCGAACCGCTCACCTTCGAGCACGTGATGGAGATCCTGCGCGTCGAGCAGGAGAACGGCACGCTGCACGGTGTCATCGTCCAGTTCGGCGGCCAGACCCCGCTGAAGCTTGCCCGCGACCTCGAGGCCGCCGGCATCCCGATCCTCGGCACCACGCCCGACGCGATCGACCTGGCCGAGGACCGCGAGCGGTTCCAGGACCTCGTGAACCGCCTGAACCTGCGCCAGCCCAAGAACGCCATCGCGTCCAGCGACGAACAGGCGCTGGCCATCGCCGAGCAGATCGGCTTCCCGCTGGTGATCCGGCCCTCTTATGTGCTGGGCGGCCGCGCGATGGAGATCGTGCGCGACATGGCCAGCCTGAAACGCTACATCCGCGACGCGGTGGTGGTCTCGGGCAAAAGCACCGTGCTGCTCGACAGCTACCTTGCCGGAGCGGTGGAACTGGACGTCGACGCGATCTGCGACGGCACCGACGTGCACGTCGCCGGCATCATGCAGCACATCGAAGAGGCCGGCGTGCATTCCGGCGACAGCGCCTGCTCGCTGCCGCCCTACTCGCTCGACGCCGCTACCCTAGACGAGATCAAGCGCCAGACCGTGGCCTTGGCCAAGGGGCTGAACGTCGTCGGCCTGATGAACGTGCAGTTCGCCATCAAGGACGGCGACGTCTACCTGATCGAGGTGAACCCCCGCGCCTCGCGCACCGTGCCCTTCGTCGCCAAGGCCACCGACAGCGCCATCGCGTCCATCGCCGCGCGCATCATGGCCGGCGAGAAGCTGGCCGACTTCCCGATGCGCGCGCCCTACCCGGCCGATGCCGACTACGACACCGTCCTGCCGCTGGCCGACCCGATGACACTGGCCGACCCGATGATGCCGTGGTTCTCGGTCAAGGAGGCCGTGCTGCCCTTCGCCCGCTTCCCCGGCGTCGACACGCTGCTGGGACCGGAAATGCGCTCGACCGGCGAGGTCATGGGCTGGGACCGGTCCTTCCCGCGCGCCTTCCTCAAGGCGCAGATGGGCGCGGGCAACATCCTCCCCGCCTCCGGCTCGGTGTTCTTCTCGATCCGCGACGGCGACAAGACCGACCAGATGGCCGAGACCGCGCGTATCCTGACCGATCTCGGCTTCCGCATCGTCGCCACCTCGGGCACCGCCGACTTCCTGCGCGGCGCCGGCATCGAGGCCGAGACCGTCAAGAAGGTCTACGAGGGCCGGCCCAACATCGTCGACATGCTGAAGGACGGCGGCATCGACCTGGTGATGAACACCACCGAGAACGCCGCCGCCGTGTCGGACAGCCGCGAGATCCGCTCCGTCGCGCTGTATGACAAGATCCCCTACTTCACCACCGCCGCCGGCGCCCACGCCGCGGCCCTGGCGATCAAGGAACGCGAAGAGGGCGAACTGGTGGTCAAGCCGCTGCAGGGGTAAGACCCGGAATCGGGCCGCAGGCCCGGCATGCGCCGCAGCCCAGCGTCTGGAAGTGACCTGAAGAGGGGGCGGCGACGCCCCTTTTTTCTTGCGTCGGCGGCCGCGCGCCGACGCACCCGAAGGACCGGGTTCGGATCCCCGGGCGATCGTTCATGCCCTGCTGGCGCTTAAACCCGGGTTTACGACCCTCACCCGCGAGTTTAGCAGCGAAAGCTTGCAATTTAGGCATCGGCGGACCTCTTTCGCCCAAGGCTTTCAGACAGCGTTGTCAGATTGGCCATAGACCTTTCGAGGATCTGAAATGAGAGGACCCAGCATGAAACTCCGACACACCACTGCCATCCTGCTTGCCACGAGCTTCCTGGCAACCGCGACCCACGCCGCCACCTTCGATGAGATCGACACCGACGGCGACGGCGCCCTCAGCTCGTCCGAGCTGGATGCCAGCTTCGGCGAGGCCGGCAGCTCCACGCTGGACGCCTACGACACCGACGGCGACGGCATGCTTAGCGCCGAAGAGGCCGCGGGCGGCGAATCCACCGTCGAGGGCGAAGAGGGTCAGCTGACCTTCGACGATATCGACCTGGACGGCGACGGCACGCTCGACGAAGGCGAACTCGAACACGCGTTCAGCGCCGAGGCGCAGATTGCGCTGGCGAAGTTCGACGCGGACGGCGACGGCGTCGTGACCCTGGACGAGGTGCGCCGCTCGGACGATCCCAAGGGCGAGCGCGGCGGCCCGCGCGCGCACAGCGCCGCCGGCAAGCGTAACGCCGAAACCGAAACCACCGCCAGCGCGCGCGACACCGGAAAGTCGCGCGGCGGAAATGGCGGCGGCAATGGCGGCGGCGGCAACGGCGGCGGCAACGGCGGCGGCAACGGCGGCGGCAACGGAAACGGCAAGCGCTGATCTTTGCTTCGGGGCGGCGCCGGCAGCGCCCGCCGCCCCGGATTCGTTGACAGATCATGAATCCGTCTCTGTAAGCTATTGATTCTTCTACACCGCAGGGATGTCCCACCGTGGGACACCCCCTGCTGCCCCTCGGCGGCGCGCGGCGCCGCGCCCTCTCCACAATGTCGCGCGCCCCTGCTAGACCGGTCCGGCAACCAGACCGGAGGCCGCCCGTGACCAAGCCCGTCATCCTGACCATCCTCGACGGCTGGGGCCTGTCCGCCGACACGGAAGCCAACGCGCCTCACCTGGCGAAGACCCCCACCATCGACCGGCTGATGGAAACCTGTCCCCATGCCCGGCTGACCACCCACGGCCCCGATGTGGGCCTGCCCCGCGGCCAGATGGGCAACTCCGAGGTCGGGCACACCAATATCGGCGCCGGCCGCGTCGTCGCGATGGACCTGGGCCAGATCGACCTCGCCATCGAGGACGGCAGCTTCTTCGAAAACGAAGCCATCCTCCGCTTCGCCGACACGGTCCGCGATGCCGGCGGCCGCGTCCACCTGATGGGCGTCGTCTCGGACGGCGGCGTGCACGGGCATCTCAGCCACCTCAACGCGGCCGCAAAGCTGCTGTGCGACCGGGGCCTGCAGGTCCTGATCCACGCCATCACCGACGGCCGCGACGTGGCGCCCAAATCCGCCGACGGTTTCCTCACCGCGCTCGAGGCCGCGCTGCCCGAGGGCGCCCGCATCGCCACGGTGATCGGCCGCTACTACGCCATGGACCGCGACAACCGGTGGGAGCGGGTCGAGACCGCCTACGACGCGATGATCCGCGGCCAAGGGCAGCACGCCTCGGACGCGCAGGCGGCAATCGCCACCTGCTACGACAAGGGCACGACCGACGAGTTCATCCCCGCGACGGTCATCGACGGCCACGAGGGCGTGGCCGAGGGCGACGGCTTCTTCTGCCTGAACTTCCGCGCCGACCGCGCGCGCGAGATCCTCGCCGCCATCGGGGATCCGGATTTCGACGGTTTCGAGCGCGACAAGCCTCCACTGTCGGCCCTGCTGGGGATGGTCGAGTATTCCGACCGCCACAAGACATACATGGACACCGCGTTCCCCAAGCGCGAGCTGAAGAACACGCTGGGCGCATGGGTCGCAAAGCACGGCCTGCGCCAGTTTCGGCTGGCCGAGACCGAGAAATACCCGCACGTGACCTTCTTCCTCAACGGCGGTCAGGAAACGCCCGAACCGGGCGAGGACCGCGCGATGCCCAAGTCGCCCAAGGTCGCCACCTACGACCTGCAGCCCGAGATGAGCGCCGCCGAGGTCACCGACCGCTTCGTCGAGGCGATCGGCGTGGGCTACGATCTGATCGTGGTGAACTACGCCAACCCCGACATGGTCGGGCACACCGGCGATCTCGACGCCGCCATCGCCGCCTGCGAGGCGGTCGACGCGGGCCTCGGTCGCGCGCTGGAGGCGCTCGGGAAGACCGACGGTGCGATGTTGATCATCGCCGATCACGGCAACTGCGAGGTCATGGTCGATCCCGAGACCGGCGGGCCGCACACGGCGCACACCACCAACCTAGTGCCGGTGATCCTGCATGGCGGCCCCGACGGCGCGCGCCTGCGCGACGGTCGGCTGGCCGACGTGGCGCCGACGCTGCTGCAGCTGATGGGGCTGGATAAGCCCGAGGAAATGACGGGGGAAAGCCTGATCGAATGACGCGCGTCGCGCTGATCCTGGCCCTGCTGGCAGCGCCCGTTCATGCCCAGGATGCGGGCGAGCAGGCCCGCGCCGCCGCCCGCGCGATCGAAGAGGCCGCCGCCTCTCTGGAAAGCGCCGACCGCTCGCGCGACCGCGTGGCCGCACTGACCCGTACCGTCCGCGCCTACGAGGACGGGCTTGCCGCGATGCGGGTGGGCCTGCGCGCCGCCACGATCCGCGAAACGGCGCTCAGCCGCGAATTGCAGGCGCGCGAGAGCGAGATCGCGCAGCTGCTGGGCGTGCTCGGCGCGGTGGGCGACAAGGCCGGCCCACGAAGTCTGGCCCATCCGCAGGGGCCGCGCGGCACCGTCCGCGCCGGGCTGCTGCTGGCTTCGGTCACGCCCGCGCTGGAGGCCCGCGCCGCCGACCTGCGCGCCGACCTGGCCGAGGTGACCGAGCTTCGGACGCTGCAGCAGCAGGCGGCCGACCACCTCGCCAGCGGGTTGTCGGGCGTACAGCAGGCGCGCACCGCGCTCAGCCAGGCGATCGCCGACCGCACGGGGCTGCCGCGCCGCTTCACCGACGACCCGGTGCGCACCGCGATCCTGATCTCGGCCACCGAGACGCTGGACGATTTCGCAGACGGGCTGTCGCAGCTGACGCAGGGCCAGCCGACCGCGCCCGAGGAACCCGCCGACCTTGAAAACCTGCGGCCGCTGCCGATGCCCGTGCGCGGCACCGTGCTGCGCCAGCCCGGCGAAGCCGACGCCGCCGGCGTGCGCCGGCCCGGCCTCGTGATCGCCACGCAGCCCGCCGCGCTGGTCACGGCACCCGCGGCTGCGACCGTCCGATATGCCGGGCCGTTGCTGGATTACGGGCTGGTGGTCATCCTTGAGCCGCGCGCCGATCTTCTATTCGTGCTGGCGGGTCTAGACGCCGCCTATGTCGAGGCCGGGCAAGTACTGCCGGCGGGGGGGCCGGTGGGCCTGATGGGTGGCTCGGTGGCGGCCGACGGCGTGTCACCTTCCGGTGAGGGGGGGGGTGCCCCGGGCAGCGAAACGCTTTATATGGAAGTCAGGGAAGGCGACGAACCCGTCGATCCGCGGCGCTGGTTCGCAACCGACAAGGGATGATCTGCACATGAGGAAATTCGCGATGGCCGCGTTCGGCGGCGCGCTGCTTTCGGTTGTGGCGACGACACAGTTCGTCGGCCCGCTGCTGGCGCAGGAGACCGAAAGCAAAACCTCGGTTTACGAGCAACTCGACCTGTTCGGCGACATCTTTGAGCGCATACGGGCGCAATATGTCGAACAGGTGGACGAGGAAGACCTGATCGAGGCGGCCATCAACGGCATGCTCACCTCGCTCGACCCACATTCAAGCTACCTGCCGCCCGACGACGCCGAGGACATGCGCGTCCAGACGCGCGGCGAATTCGGCGGGCTGGGCATCGAGGTCACGCAGGAAGAGGGCTTCGTCAAGGTCGTCTCGCCGATCGACGACACCCCCGCCGACGAGGCCGGGGTCGCGGCGGGCGACTTCATCACCCACGTGGATGGCGAATCCGTTCTGGGCCTGACCCTCGACGAGGCCGTGGACATGATGCGCGGACCGGTGGGTTCCGAGATCATCATCACCGTGGTCCGCGAGGGCGTTGAAGAGCCCTTCGACGTGTCGATCATCCGCGACACGATCACCCTGACCGCCGTGCGCACCCGGATCGAGGGCGACACCGTGGTGCTGAGGGTGACCACGTTCAACGACCAGACCTATCCCAACCTCGCCGAGGGCCTTGCCGAGCGGATCGAGGAAGCCGGCGGCGAAGACGCGGTCAACGGCATCGTGCTGGACCTGCGCAACAACCCGGGCGGCCTGCTGAGCCAGGCGATCCGCGTCAGCGATGCCTTCCTCGACAAGGGCGAGATCGTGTCGACCCGCGGCCGCGACCCGATCGACGGCGACCGCTACAACGCCACGCCGGGCGATCTGGCCAACGGCAAGCCGATCGTCGTGCTGATAAACGGCGGCTCTGCCTCGGCGTCGGAAATCGTCGCGGGCGCCCTGCAGGATCATCGTCGCGCGATCGTCGTGGGCACGAAAAGCTTCGGCAAGGGGTCGGTCCAGACAGTCATGCCGCTGCGCGGCGAAGGCGCCATGCGCCTGACCACGGCGCGCTATTACACGCCGTCGGGTCGTTCGATCCAGGCGCTGGGCGTCAGCCCGGACATCGTGGTCGAGCAGCCGCCCGCCCGGCCGGACGAAGACGCTTCCGAGGAGGAAGAGGACGCCTTCGGCCGCTCCGAAGCCGATTTGCGCGGGCGCCTGGACAACGACTCACTGTCCGACGAAGAGGCCCGCCAGATCGAGGAGGACCGCGCGCGCGCCGAGGCGGCCGCCGCCCTGCGCGAAGAGGATTACCAGCTGGCCTATGCCATCGACATCCTCAAGGGCCTGACCGCGCTGGCTCCGCAGCCCCAGCAGTGACCGGTTCGGGGCGGTGCGCAGCTGCGCGCCGCCCCTATCTTCCATCTTCAGACGCGAGCGGCCCGCCGATGACGCGCACGGTCTCACTCAGCTATGACTACGAGGCCAATCCCGACCGGCTGTGGCGGTTGGTGACCGACCTGGCAATGCTGGAGCCGTTGTCGAACGGGCTCGTGACCTTCCGTGGTCTGCCCGAGGGGCGCCTGACGCGTGGCCAATGCCTGAACATCGCGGTGTCGCCCTTCGGCCGTCTGCCCTGGCGGCCCTACGTGATCGAGGTGCTCGACCGCGACGATGTTACACGCAGTTTCCATACGCTGGAATACGGCGCGGGGATCGACCGATGGGAACACTGGCTGTCGGTGTCCGGCACCGACAAGGGCGCGCGCCTGACCGAGCGGATCGAGATATCCGCCGGGAAAATGGGCCTGCCGGTGTCGCTGTGGGCGGGCTACATGTATCGCACGCGCCACCGGGTCCGACGCCGCCTGTTGGGCGCTTCACACGCACAGGATGTTTCATGACCCCGGACGAGATCGCCCGCCTTCCCTACCGCCGCAATGTCGGCCTCATGCTGGTCAACGCGGACGGCCAGGTCTTCGTCGGGCAGCGGCTGGACAGCGACATTCCCGCCTGGCAGATGCCGCAAGGCGGGATCGACCCGGGCGAGATCCCCCGCACCGCCGCGCTGCGCGAGCTCGAGGAAGAGACCGGCATCCCCGCGAGCCTCGTCACGATCGAGGCCGAGACCACCGGCTGGATCACCTACGACCTGCCGCACGATCTGGTGCCGCGCATCTGGAAGGGCCGCTATCGCGGGCAAGAGCAGAAGTGGTTCCTGCTGCGCTTCCACGGCACCGACGCCCAGGTGAACATCGCGGTCGAGCATCCCGAGTTCTCCGAATGGCGCTGGCTGGAACCGGACGCGGTGGTCGAGCAGATCGTGCCGTTCAAGCGGCCGGTCTACGAGGCCGTTCTCGCCGAATTCGTCGACCGGCTGTAGCGTTTCGCCTCCGTCAACCGTAGGGCCGACGCCCCTGCGTCCGCGGCCTTTGCCCTTGGGCCCTTCGGTTGGGCTTCAGAGGTTGGGCTTCAGAGGTTGCGCAACTTCTGCAACAGCGCCGGATCGGCATAGCCGTCAGGCACCATGCCCCGGCTGCGCTGAAAGTTCCGGACCGCGTTCAGGGTCATCGGCCCGATGCGCCCGTCCACGCCGCGCGTATCAAATCCGACCGCGCTCAGCCGCTGCTGCAGTTCCATCCGCTCGTCGCGCGTCAGCGCGCGGTCACCCTCGGGCCAGTCGCCCTGGAACGGCGCACCGCCGGCCAGCCGGTCGGCCAGGTGACCGACGCCGATGACGTAGGCGTCGGCGGCGTTGTAGCGCTCGATCACCCTGAAGTTTTCGAAGACCAGGAAGGCGACGCCGCGGTGCCCGGCGGGCACCAGAACCGAGGCGCGGCCATAGTCGTTCACCGGCCGTCCCTCGACGCCCAGCACCCCTTGCCGCGCCCATTCGGACGGCATGCGCTTCTCGTCGCGCCCGGCCTGGGCGAAGTCGAACCCTTCGGGCAGGCGCACCTCGACCCCCCAGGGCTGGCCGGTCACCCAGCCGTTCTTGTCGAGGTAATGCGCGGTCGAGGCCAGCGAGTCGGCCGGGTCATCGCCCCAGATGTCGCGCCGCCCGTCGCCGGTCCAGTCCACCGCCAGCTGCCGGAACGAGGTCGGCATGAACTGCGTGTGGCCCATCGCGCCAGCCCAGGACCCGGTCATCCGGTCGGGTGTCGTGTGGCCCTCCTGGAGGATCTGCAACGCGGCGATCAACTGCTCCTCGAAGAAGGCGGCGCGGCGGCCATCATAGGCCAGCGTCGCCATCGACCCGATCACCGGGTCCGAGCCTCGGAATGCGCCATAGGCGCTTTCCAGCCCCCAGATCGCCGCGACGATCTCCTTCGGTACGCCGTAACGTGTCTCGATCGCGCGCAGCAGGGCGTCGTGCTCGCGCAGGGCCGCGCGGCCGTTGGCGATGCGCGTGTCGGAAACCGCGCTGCCGAGGTAATCCCACAGCGTCTTGGTGAATTCCGACTGGTTGCTGTCGCGGCGGATGACGTCCGGGTCGTAGCGCACGGCGGCGAAAGCCGCGCGCAGCGTGTCGTCGCCAATCCCCTGCGCCCGCGCGCGTGGCGTGAAATCCTCGATCCAGGCGCGCAGACCGGCGTCCGAGCCCGAGGGCTGGACCAGCGCGGCCCGCTCGACCTCGGGGGCAAGCACGGCGGCGCGAATCCGCGCCGTGGGGCGCAGAGAGGTGCCCGGCGCCATCGCTGCGAAGGACGCCCGCGATACGGTTTCTGCGCCCGCGCGCAGAACCGGACGTTCGGACCGCTCGAGAGGTCCGGCCCAGGCACCCCCGGCGACGAGTCCGCCGGCCAGCGCCGCAACGATGAAAGTCACGCCCATATCGGTATTCTCCGCTCTGCCCGATGTTTTCCCGGGTTTGTCCGCATTCTATCGACAAGACCGGATCGTGCGAAGTCACGTTTACCGTGAAGCGCTAAATCCCGCCGGCCGACTAGCGCTTTTCGCGGCGCTGGCGGCTGACCTTGCGCTTGACCTTGGCGTCCTTCTTGCCGGCCTTGGCGGCCTTGCGCCGCGGCGGCGCCGTGCCGGGCCTGCGTCCGCGCCCCTTCGGTCCCGAGACGCGACGCGCCCCGCCGCCATAGGCTTCGTCCTCGATCTCGAGCATCTCGAAGGCGATGCCGCCGGTCACCGGCGCTGCCTCGACGAGGCGCACGCGGGCGCGCATCCCGATGGCGATGACCCGGCCGGAATCGGCGCCCATCAACGTGCCGCTGTCGGCGTCGAAATGAAAGAACTCGCGCCCCAGCGTACCGATCGGCACCAGCCCGTCGGCCCCGGTCTCGTCCAGCTTCACGAAGACGCCGAAGCGCGCAATCCCCGCGATGCGGCCGGTGAACTCGGCGCCCACGCGATCCGACAGGTAGGCGGCCAGGTAGCGGTCGGTCGTGTCCCGTTCGGCCATCATCGAACGGCGCTCGGTGTCGCTGATGTGCTGCGCGGTCTCTTCCAGCCTCTCGATCTCGGCCGGGCTCAGCCCGTCATCGCCCCAGCCATGGGCGGTGATCAGCGCGCGATGCACCACGAGGTCCGAGTAGCGCCGGATGGGCGAGGTGAAATGCGCGTAATCCCGCAGCGCGAGCCCGAAATGCCCGAAGTTCTTCGGGCTGTAATAGGCCTGCGTCATCGACCGCAGGGTCGACATGTTGATCAGGTCGGCGTCGTCCGACCCCGCCGCCTGATCCAGCAGGCGGTTCAGGTGCTCGGTCTTCAGCACTTGGCCCTTGGCGAGGGAAAAGCCCGCCGCCTCGGCGGTGTCGCGCAGGGATTCCAGCTTGTCCGCGGGCGGCTCCTCGTGGACGCGGAACAGCAGCGGCACGTCCTTTTCGTTCAGCACCTGTGCGGCCGCGACATTGGCCAACACCATGAATTCCTCGATCAGCTTGTGCGCATCCAGCCGCTGGGCGAAGTCGACCGAGCTGACCTTCCCCTCGTCGTCCAGCGCGATCTTGCGCTCGGGCAGCTCCAGGTTCAGCGGCTGACGGCGTTCGCGCGCGGCCTTCAGCGCGGCGTAGGCGGCGTAAAGCGGGCGGATCACCGGGTCGAGCAGCGGGCCGGTCTCGTCGTCGGGCCGGCCGTCCATCGCCGCCTGCACACGCTCGTAGGTCAGCGAGGCGGGCGAGCGCATCAGCCCGCGGACGAACTTCTTGCGCCGCAATTCACCCTCGGCGTCGATGACCATGCGCGCGGCGATGCAAGCGCGCGGGACGCCCTCGTGCAGCGAGCACAGGTCGCCCGACAGCCGGTCGGGCAGCATGGGCACGACCCGGTCGGGGAAATAGCTGGAATTGCCGCGCCGCCGCGCCTCGGCGTCCAGTTTCGATCCCGGGCGCACGTAGTGCGCGACGTCCGCGATGGCCACCCACAGGACATGCCCGCCGGGGTTCTTCGGATCGTCGTCGGGTTCGGCAAAGACCGCGTCGTCGTGGTCGCGCGCATCTCTGGGGTCGATCGTCACCAGCGGCAGGTCGCGCAGATCCTCGCGGCCCGCCAGCCCGGCCGGCTTCATCCGGTCGGCCTCGGCCAGCACGTCCTCGGGGAAATCGTCGGGGATGCCGTGCTGGTGGATCGCGATCAGCGACACCGCCCGCGGCGCGGTCGGATCACCCAGCCGCAGCAGGATTCGCGCTCGCGGCAGGCCCATGCGGCCCCTCGGCCCAGCCTGCTCGGCCTCGACCAGCTCGCCCTCCTGCGCGCCGCCGGTGGCGTCGGCGGCGACCACCCACTCCTTGTTGCTGCCCTTCTCGATCGGTACGATGCGGCCGCCCTCGGCGCCCTTGCGGAATATGCCCACGACCTTGCTCGGGCTCGACCCGATCCGCCGGATCAGCCGTGCCTCGTAGTTGTGGTCTTCCTCGTGCACCACCTGCAGTTTCGCGAGGATCCGGTCGCCCTCGCCCAGCGCCGGATCGCTCTGGCGCGGCACGATCAACACGATCGGCTCGACCCCTTCTCCGTGCCATTCCAGCGGGCGCGCGAACAGGTCGCCGTCGGCGTTCGGCGCTTGCACTTCCAGCACGCTTACGGGCGGCAGGCGGTCGGGATCGCGATAGGTCTTCTTGCGCTTCTCGAGATGCCCCTCGTGCTCGAGCTCCTTGAGCACGCGCTTGAGGTCGATGCGCGCGGCGCCCTTGATGCCGAAGGCCTTGGCGATGTCGCGCTTCGAGGTCAGCGTGGGGTTCTCGGAGATCCAGTCGAGGATGTCCGTCTTCGTGGGAATGCGTGTCATACGCTGCACGTAGCATGCGTGCCCGACGTCGTCATGGGCAATTGCGGCCATCTAGCCGGGCGAAGATGCCGGTCCTATTGTTTCTTTATCCTGAAGCCATGCGGGCCCCTACGACGCACGAAGATCGCGCTTCATCATCCGGTGGTCGATGCCCGCGTCGTCGAAGACGGGGCCGTAGGCGACGAAGCCCAAGCGCTCGTAGAAGCCCAGCGCCGGCAGTTGCGCGCCCAGCGCCGCGATGTGCGTGTCCGGGCGTGCCCGGATCGCCTCGACTGCGGCCTTTACCAGCGCTGCCCCCAGGCCCGTTCCGCGATGGGGCCGCAGCACGCAGACGCGGCCGATCTTGCCCGTTTCGCCGTCGAACAGGATGCGCGCCGTGCCCGCCGGCACGCCGTCGACGCTGGCCAGCAGGTGCACCGCCTCGGCGTCGCGGCCGTCGATCTCCTCGGCGACGGACACGCCCTGCTCGTCGATGAAGACGGTACGGCGGAGCGCATGGCAGGCGTCGATGTCCGTCGTCTCGGCGATGGTGACGCTCATGCGAAATACTCTATCAGGATGCGCGAATAGATCGCCTTGAGCTGGCCGATCTGCGCAATCTCGACGCGCTCGTCGACGGCGTGCATCGTCTTGCCCACCAGCCCGAATTCGACCACCGGGCAGTGATCCTTGACGAAGCGCGCGTCCGACGTGCCGCCGCTGGTGGACAGCACGGGCGCAATGCCGGTCTCCGCCTCGACCGCGGCCGCCACGAGGTCCGACAGCGGTCCGGGCGGCGTCAGGAAGGCCTCGCCCGAGACCTTGACGCCGATCTCGGTCGTGGTGCCGAAGGTCGCGTCGACCGCCGCCGCTTCCTCGCGCAGCCACCGCGTCAGGCTCTCGCCGTCATGCCGATCGTTGAAGCGGATGTTCAGCGTTGCCCGCGCCTCGGCCGGGATGACGTTCGTAGCGCGGTTGCCGGTGTCGATGGTCACGAACGCCAGGGTCGACGGGTCGAAGTGGTCCGTGCCGTCGTCCAGCGCGTGCGAGGACAGCCGGTCCGCCAGCCGCGCCATTGCCGGCAGCGGGTTCAGCGCCCGGTGCGGATAGGCGGAATGGCCCTGTTTCCCCCGAACCGTGATCCAGGCGTTGAGCGAGCCGCGGCGGCCGATCTTGATCATCTCGCCCATCGTTTCGGGGCATGTCGGCTCGCCGACAAGGCAGACCGACAGGCGCTCGCCCGCCTCGCCCATCCAGTCGAGCAGCGCGGCAGTGCCGTCCACTGAATCGCCCTCTTCGTCGCCGGTGATCGCCAGCACCACGGCGCCTTCGGGCGGGGTTTCGGTGACGAAATCCACGGCGGCGGCGGCAAAGGCGGCGACGCCGGACTTCATGTCGGTGGCGCCGCGGCCGTACAGAAAACCGTCCTCCCGCTCGGCGCCGAACGGATCATGGGTCCAATCCTCGGCCCGGCCGATCGGAACGACGTCGGTGTGGCCGTTGAACCCGAAGGTGCGGGCATGGCCACGCGGTCCCCATCGGGCAAAAAGGTTCGACACGCCGCCGCGGTCGACGCGGGTGCAGTCGAATCCAGCATCCGTCAGCAGCGCCTGCAAAAGATCCAGCGCGCCGCCCTCGTCCGGCGTGACGGACGGGCAGCGCACGAGGCGCGCGGTCAGGTCCACGGGGTCGACGGGCATGGCGGCTCCTTCGCGTTTCGCCCTTGGCTAGCGTGGCGCGACGGGATTGGCAAATGCCGGATATCAGTCGTGGAAGGGGGTGACCTGCGCGACGATGACTGCGTTTTCTTCCAGCGCGCGCGCCATCAGGGCAGCTTCCTCGTCGTCGATCTCGTGGCCCTCGGCGCGACGCTCGGCCTCGGTGCCGTAGCCGGTCACGTCCAGCGGGGCCATGTCTGCCTGTTTGAGGATCGCAACGGTCTCGCGGACCGCTTCGGCCTCGTCCACGCCGGAGGCATAGCACATCAGCGCGGCGCCCTTGGCGCCGTCCGGCAGGCCGTCACCCTTGGTGCGCCCCACTTCGACCACCAGCGTGTAGACCTGGTGTGCCCTCGCCTCTTTCGTCTTCTGCGCAGACTTGTCGGTCATGGCCGGCCCCGCTTCTTTACGGGGCCAGCCTTACCGTGTCGCAGCATGTGGCGAAAGGGTCAGGTGCGGCCCTTGATCGCGCGCCAGGCGAATATCAGGATGCACGCGCCGATGACGCCGACGATCAACTGGCCGATCCAGCCGCCCAACGTCGAGCCCACGATAAGCACCAGCAGGAAGTTCGCGACGATCGCGCCCACGATGCCCAGCACGATGTTCGTCAGGAGGCCGTGATCGCCCCCCATGATCTTTTCCGCGATCCAGCCTGCAAGGCCGCCCACGATGATGGCTGCGAACCAACCAAGTCCTTCCATTTCGTCTCTCCCGTTGAACCGATGGCGTGGGCGCAACGTAACGAAACGGTGAGCGGTTCCCTAGTCGCGCAGCAACTCGTTGATGCCCGTCTTCGAGCGTGTCTTCTCGTCCACGCGCTTGACGATCACGGCGCAATACAAGTTCAGGTTGTTCTTCGTGGGCATCGAGCCGGACACCACCACCGAGTAGGGGGGCACCTCGCCCATGAAGACCTCGCCGGTCTCGCGGTCGACGATCTTGGTGGACTGGCCGATATAGACGCCCATCCCCAGGACCGAGCCTTCGCGCACGATGACGCCCTCGACCACCTCGGAGCGCGCGCCGATGAAGCAGTTGTCCTCGATGATCGTGGGACCGGCCTGCATTGGCTCGAGCACGCCGCCGATGCCGACGCCGCCCGACAGGTGGACACCCTTGCCGATCTGCGCGCAGCTGCCCACCGTAGCCCAGGTATCGACCATCGTGCCCTCGTCGACATAGGCGCCCAGGTTCACGAAGGACGGCATCAGCACCACGCCCGGCGCGATGTAGGCCGACTTGCGCACGACGCAGTTCGGGACGGCGCGGAAGCCGGCGGTCTTCCAGTCGTCGTCGCCCCAGCCCTTGAACTTGCTGTCGACCTTGTCCCACCAGCCGCCGCCCTGCGGGCCACCCGACTGGATTTCCATGTCCTTGATGCGAAAGCCCAGCAGCACGGCCTTCTTGGCCCACTGGTTGACCGTCCACTCTCCGCCCGCGCCACGTTCGGCCACGCGCAGCTTGCCGCTGTCCAGCGCCTCGAGCGTGGCCTCGATGGCCTCGCGCGTCTCGCCCTTGGTGGCGGGCGTGATCTCGGCGCGGTTTTCCCAGGCGGCCTCGATGGCGGTCTCAAGCTGTGCGTTCGACATGGTCCTGTCCCCTTGCGGATGGTTCCGAGGGGCTATAGCGCCGGATTGCCCCTGCGACAATGCACCGGCGGCGGCCCACCGGCTTCCCCTTTACCGGACGAGGCGCTAGGCGTGGGACACCGATACGAGGAGAAGACAATGGACGACGACCGCCACAGCGCGTTCCGGGATGCACGAGACGACCGCACGACCGCCGCCGGCGTGCCGGATACGCCCCAGACGCGGTCGCCGTCCTACAGGCTGGCCTTCGCCGACGACGAGTTTCTGTTCCGCAAGGAGCTGCGGCCGGTTCGGCTTCAACTCGAACTGTTGAAGTTCGAGATGCTGCTCGACCAGCACGAGATCGAGTCGACCATCGTGCTGTTCGGCGGCGCCCGCATTCCGGCGCCGGCGGACCGGCACACCGCCCGCACGCAGACCCTGGCCGAGCTGTCGCATTTCTACGACGAGGCCCGCGCCTTCGCGCGGCTAATGACCGAACGTTCGGTCGCGTCGGGCAATCGCGACTACGTCATCTGCACCGGCGGCGGCCCCGGCGTGATGGAGGCCGGCAACCGCGGCGCCGACGAGGCCGGCGGCGTGTCGATCGGCCTGAACATCGTGCTGCCGCACGAACAGGCGCCGAACCCCTACGTGACGCCGGACCTCGCGTTCAACTTCCACTACTTCGCGATCCGCAAGATGCATTTCCTGATGCGCGCGCGCGCGATCTGCGTCTTCCCCGGCGGCTTCGGCACGCTGGACGAGATGTTCGAGGCGCTGACCCTGATCCAGACCGGTCGGATGGACCGCGTGCCCTTCCTGCTGTTCGGCCGCGCCTTCTGGGAGAAGATCATCAATTGGGATGCGCTTGTCGATGCCGGCACGATCAGCCCCGAGGATCTGGAACTGTTCCGCTTCGTCGAAAGCGCCGACGAAGCCGCGAAGACCATCGACGAATGGAAGCCCGCGCCGAAGCGCGACGAGATCCCCGGGAGAGAGCAGCGCTAGAAGCCGACCAGATCGGCGTCGCGTTCAGAGGCTGGCTGCGCCCCCGTGCGCGGGCGCGGCCACACCCTCGACCCAGCGGCCGATGACCGCGCGCGCCGCGGCTTCGTCCCGGTCGTCGATCGCGTCGCGCAGGGCGCGCAGGGCGTTCGCCGTCTCGAACTCGGACAGGTAGCTCTCCTGTGCGCGCATGATCTTGGCGTGCGGCGTGGTCAGCATGTCCGGGGCGATCAGCAATTCCTCGTGCAGCTTCTCGCCTTGGCGCAGGCCGGTGATCCGGATCTCGATGTCGCCATCGGGGTTGTCCGCGTCGCGCACCGAGAACCCGGCCCCCTCGAT
Organism: Citreimonas salinaria; assembly: GCF_900107235.1. Lineage (GTDB taxonomy): Bacteria > Pseudomonadota > Alphaproteobacteria > Rhodobacterales > Rhodobacteraceae > Citreimonas > Citreimonas salinaria. The sequence continues at coordinate 482,306 of NZ_FNPF01000001.1, read as the reverse complement.
CATCTGGCGCGCCAGCCTGCGGATGGGAACGGCGGCGCCCATGTCCAGCACGAAGACGTCGCCGCCGCGCGCGAAAGAGCCCGCCAGCAGCACCAGGCGCGCCGCCTCGGCGATGGTCATGAAGTAGCGCGTGACCTCGGCGTGGGTCAGCGTCACCGGGCCGCCGCGGGCGATCTGCTCCTCGAACAGCGGGACGACCGACCCGCTCGATCCCAGAACGTTGCCGAAGCGCACCATCGAGAACCGCGTGCGGCCCGAACGCGTCGCGAGGTCCTGCACCACCAGTTCGGCCAGCCGCTTGGATGCGCCCATGACGTTGGTGGGGCGCACCGCCTTGTCGGAGGAGATCAGGATGAAACGTTCGACTTCGGTCTCTCGCGCCGCCTCGGCCAGGACGCGTGTGCCTAGGACGTTGTTCTCGAGGCCCGCGATCGGGTTCGCCTCGACCAGCGGAAGGTGCTTGTAGGCGGCGGCGTGCAGGACGACGTCGATGCGGTGCCGCCGCATCACGTTCGTCATCGTCGGCCCGTCCAGGATCGAGCCGAGAACCGGCACGATCTCGGGCGCGGCGTCAAGTTCGGTTAGTTCCTTTTCGATCGTGTAGAGCGCCAGCTCGGATTGGTCGACCAGAACGAGGCAGTGCGGATTGCAGGCCAGGATCTGGCGGCAAAGCTCGGACCCGATCGAGCCGCCGGCCCCGGTCACCATGACGCGCCGGCCCGAATACGTGTCGCCGACAAGCGGCAGGTCGGATTCCAGACGGCTGCGCCCCAGCAGCGAATCGAGCGGCACCGGCGCCGCGCGCATCGGCACGCCGCTTTGCCCGACCATCTGCGCGAAGGACGGCAGCGCGTGCACCTCGGCCCCGACATTGCGCAGGCCATGTGCGATACGCGCGAGCGCAGGCGTGTTGATCGACGGCATCGCAAGGACGATACGGTCGATCGTCTTCTTGCGCACCAGATCCTCGACCGCCGAGGGCGCGTGAACCCGCAGCCCGCCGATCACGAGGCTTTGCAGCGTTGGATTGTCGTCGAGAAACGCCACGGGATAGATCTTCTCGTCATGGCGCAGCGCCGCGGCGAGTTGCCGTCCGGTCTGACCGGCACCGTAGATCAGCACCCGCATGCGCGGCTTGCCCCGGCGGTAGATCTCGTTCGTGACGTTGAGCAGCAGAAGTCGCCAACTGACGGTCAGGATCAGCAGGATCAGCCCGGCGATCACGTGCTGGCCGATCGCGAAGCCGGTGTTCAGGATTGCGTCGAGCCCGATGCCCGCAACCGTCACGAACAGCGCCAGCAGCGCGGCACGGGCGGCGCTGCGCATCTCGAAGGCGTTCAACTTGACCTGCGGCAGGCCGAGGGACCAGGACAGGACGACGGCGGCGCAGGCCGCGCACAGCGCCAACGGCATCGCCTGCGCCAGCGCGGCCGCCTCGCCACGCAACGAAGCGACCAGCACGACGGAAACCAGAACCGCTGCCGCGGCTACCAATGCGTCCATCGCGGCGAAGACGCACTGCTTCTGCCGGCGCGTCATCGCGGTCACCAGTCGGTAGATCATGCCCCTGCCCCCTCGACCCGTTTTCGGGCCTGCATATCCGCCCAGCTCTTCCCAAGGCCGTCGCGGTCGCTGTTCAACCTTAGGTTATCACGGCCTGAATAGACAAGCCTGCGCCCCTCCCCGGCACATCGCGGCGGGGCGCTTCGGCCGGTTCCCGCCCAGGGGATTCGCGCCGGCGGACGCTGCGGCCGGGCGCAGGGGCCTTTCGCATGCCATGGGGGTGCTATATGACGCGCGTCAACCTGTCCGGCCACAAGACTGCCGGGCGTGACCGAATGGAGGACCACATGGGTTACAGGATCGTCGTCGCCGGCGCCACGGGCAACGTGGGCCGCGAAATGCTCAACATCCTGCACGAACGCGAATTTCCGGTCGACGAGATCGCCGTCCTGGCCTCGCGCCGCTCGCTGGGGACCGAGGTGTCGTTCGGCGACCGCACGCTGAAGACGCAGGACCTTGCCACCTTCGACTTCACCGGCTGGGACATCGCGCTGTTCGCCATCGGCTCGGACGCGACGAAGGAATTCGCGCCCAAGGCGGCCAAGGCCGGCTGCGTCGTGATCGACAACAGCTCGCTCTATCGCTACGACCCGGACGTTCCGCTGGTCGTTCCGGAAGTGAACGCCGACGCCGTGATGGGCTATTCCAAGAAGAACATCATCGCCAACCCCAACTGCTCGACCGCGCAGATGGTGGTGGCGCTGAAGCCGCTGCACGACCGCGCCAGGATCAAGCGCGTGGTGGTCAGCACCTACCAGTCGGTGTCCGGCGCCGGCAAGGAAGGCATGGACGAGCTGTGGGACCAGACCAAGGCGGTCTACAACCCGGTCACCGAGGTGCCGCCGAAGAAGTTCCAGAAGCAGATCGCCTTCAACGTCATTCCGCATATCGACGTCTTCCTCGAAGACGGCTCGACCAAGGAAGAGTGGAAGATGGTCGCCGAGACCAAGAAGATCCTCGACAAGTCGATCAAGGTCACCGCGACCTGCGTGCGCGTCCCGGTCTTCGTCGGCCACGGCGAGTCGATCAACATCGAGACCGAGGAATTCCTCGACGAGGACGAGGCCCGCGACATCCTGCGCGAAAGCCCCGGCATCATGGTGGTCGACAAGCGCGAGGACGGCGGCTACGTCACGCCGATCGATTGCGTGGGCGATTATGCCACGTTCATCAGTCGGATCCGCCAGGACAGCACGATCGACAACGGCCTGAACTTCTGGTGCGTCAGCGACAACCTGCGCAAGGGCGCCGCCCTGAACGCGGTGCAGATCGCCGAAGTCTTCGGTCAGCGCGTCCTGAAGAAGGGCTGAGCGTCCAAATGATCCGTCGTCGGCTCCGGTCACCGGAGCCGACGTCTGGGCCGCGGTTCGATTTCGTCGACCGCTCATCCCGCCCACCGTCGCCGCCGGGAACCGACGGCTTTGCACGCAAAGCCGGGTCGAAGCGGGCGCATTCCTGGCGGGAATCTCAATCTCGAAATCATGCGCGGACGCCGGATCGGCACTTTTGCGGCTAGGAATCAATCGCTGACGCGCCAGCCTGCGCGCCTGCGGGGCCAAGCTCCTCTGCGGTTGATCCGCGGCATCCTGCTTCGGGTCCACGGGCCGACCGGAACCGGGCGGGCGTAGCGGGACAGGCAAGCAAAGCGTGGTTTGGGTCAGGGACATTGGGGCGTTCTAGCAACGATCCGTTAACCTTTCCTTTCGAGATCCGCGCTTCGGCGCGCTGCCGTCGAAGTTTCGCCCTAGTCGCTTGCAAGCCTGACGCCCTGTTCTGGGAGCGACGACGATGCACATACCCTCCGCCAACGATTTCAAGGAGCGCTCGATACTTCCGGCGCCGCTGGATTCCGAAACCCTGATGCTGCTGCGCGCCTTTCTGCGCCCCATCGTGGACGCCGCCGAGTCCTGGAACGACTTGGCGTGCCGGCTGGCGGAACGTGGTTACGGCCTGGGGTTTCGCGAAGGTCGACTGGTCGTCCTGAACGAGAGCGGGCTGCCGATCTGCACCGGGCGCTGCCTGGGCATGCCGCTGCGGCTTCTCGCACGGCGGCTGGGACGCGCGTCGATCAGCGCCGGTCGCGACGGCCGCTCGGGCGTGCTTCGGCAGGACGGAAACCGCTAGACCGGCTTGAACTGTTCGTCAGCGGCGTCCCAGTATTCCAGGCCGCCCTCGCCGATGTCGGTCCAGAGACCATGCAGCGTCAGCCCCCCCTCGTCGACCGCTTGCCGCACGAAGGGGAAGGTCATCATGTTGCGCAGGGACACAAGGACCGTTTCCTTTTCCAGGGCGCCGGCCTTGTCGCCCTCGGTCTCTCGGACGCGTTCGTAGCCCGGGCGCAGGATATCCATCCAGCGCCCCACGAAGGACGTCTCCTTCTCGAGCTCGGGCGCACGGCCTTCGCACATGTCGATGCAGCCCTGCACGCCGCCGCATTGCGAATGGCCCAGCACGATCACGTGCGCGACCGCCAGCGCCGTGACCGCGTATTCCAGCGCCGCCGAGGTGCCGTGCTGCGCGCCGTCCTGCTCGAAGGGCGGGACCAGATTGGCGATGTTGCGGTGAATGAAGAACTCGCCCTGATCCGCGCCGAAGATCGACGTCACGTGAACCCGCGAATCGCAGCATGAGATCACCATCGCGCGGGGGCGCTGGCCCTCGGCCGCCAGACGCTTGTACCAGGCGCGGTTCTCTTGGTAGCCGGTGGCCTTCCAGCCATGATAGCGCTGGACGAGATAGGCGGGCAGCGGGCGCACGCGGTGCATGTCGCGTCTCCGGTTCGGGATGTCGCCGATCCGAATACGCTGAATTCAGTGGAAATTCGAGCGAAATCACCCCGCCGGATCAACCTTTCGGGAACCCTGCTCTGGCACACCGTGTGCAGCCGTGGGGGTGCGACCGTGAAGGGGAAGTTGTGAGTGTAATCTTTCTTGCTCCGAAGGAACTGCCGCGCGTCGATGCGGAACCGCTCGAAGTGTTGCGCAGCGACCTGGGTCCCTACGGGGCCGAGGACATCGTCTGCCGCGCGATGGAAGATATCAGCCAGCGCCTGTTTCACATCCAGCGCCTGTCGATAGACGGCCCGCGCGAAGACCTTCAAAAGGCGCTGCGCGCGCTGTGCCCGGTCGCCGAGCAAATCGGCCTGAAGGGCATGGCGCAGGTGTCTCGCGACGTCATCCTGTGCATCGAGGATGCCGACACGGTGGCCGAGGCGGCGACGCTGAACCGCTTGTCCCGCATCGCCGAGCAGTCGCTATGCCGGTTGTGGAATTCGCCCGAACTTTCGGTCTGATACCTTGCGAAGAAGGGCGAAGGCCCTACGATGCCGGCGGAAATCCAAGCACAGGTTCTTTTCGCCGATGTCACTGTCCTTCGCCCCCGCCACGTCCGAGGCTTGGCCGCTTCACGTCCTGTCTCCGGACAAGGTCGACGCTTGGCTGGCGCAGGCCGACGACACCACCCGCCGCTGGGTTCAGGCGTCGGGCTTCGATGGCGCGATTGGCGCCGCACTGATGATACCCGGACCCGAGGGCGCACCCTGCGCGGCTCTGGTCGGCCACGGCACGCCGGGCGAGCGCGCGCGCCTGCGCTTTCCTTTGGCAGCGGCGGTGCCACGCTTGGCACCGGGCATCTACCGCATCGCCGGCGGCGGCATCGACCATGCGGCACTGGCCAACGAGTGCCTGGGCTGGCTTCTGTCGTGCTACACGTTCACCCGCTACCGCCGCGGGGCAACCGACGCCCCCGGCGCGGAACTCGTCGCACCGGACGGGATCGACTCGGCCCGGATCGAGATCCTCGCCGAGGCCGAGGCGATGACCCGCGACCTGATCAACATCCCACCTGCGGACATGGGACCCGCGGCGCTGGAGAACGCGGCGCGGGCGGTACAGGAAACCTTCGACGCGTCGATTTCTGTGATTGCCGGCGACGCATTGATCGAGCAAAACTTCCCGATGATCCACGCGGTGGGCCGCGCCGGGCCGCAGGCGCCGCGGCTGATCGACATGCGCTGGGGCGAGACCGGCCCGCTGGTCACGCTGGTGGGCAAGGGTGTGTGCTTCGACACCGGCGGGCTGAACCTGAAGCCCGGCAGTTCGATGGGTCTGATGAAGAAGGACATGGGCGGCGCGGCAAACGTGCTGGGCTTGGCACAGGCAATCATGGCGCTTGAACTGCCGGTGCGCCTGCGCGTGCTGATCCCGGCGGTCGAGAACTCGGTGTCGTCAAACAGTTTCCGGCCTCAGGACATCCTGACCTCGCGCAAGGGCATGACGGTCGAGGTCAACAACACCGATGCCGAAGGACGGCTTGTCCTGGCCGACGCCTTGGCGCTGGCCTGCGAGGAGAAGCCCGACCTGCTGATTTCGATGGCCACGCTGACCGGCGCCGCGCGGGTCGCCGTCGGCCCCGACATCGCGCCGTTCTTCACGGACGACGACCCGCTGGCCGCCGCACTGGAACAGGCTGCCCGCGCCGCGGCCGATCCGGTCTGGCGCCTGCCGTTCCACACTCCCTACGAGGCGATGATCGAGCCGGGCATCGCGGATCTGGACAACGCCCCCTCGGGAGGCATGGCGGGGGCAATCACCGCCGCGCTCTTCCTGCGCCGCTTCGTCGAACCGGGAACGCGGTATGCGCATCTCGACATCTATGGCTGGCAGCCCGTCGCCGCGCCGGGTCGCTCGAAGGGCGGGCTGGGCCAAGGCTCGCGCGCCATCCTCGGCGCGCTCGAATCGGTGCTGGAACTATGAGCGACCGGCGCCTGACTCCTGCCAATGAACGGGTCGCCGCCGCATCCCTGCGCGGGCGGGTCGATGCGCCGCGCTACGTCGAGGGAAGCGCCGCCGGCGTTACTGCGCCGGTTGTTGATCTGTGCGCCGCGCCCGGCGGGCCGCGCGACCGTCAGCTGCTCGCCGGCGCCGCAGTGACTGTGTTCGAGCGCGAGGCGGACTGGGCTTTCGTGCAGTCGGAGGATGACGGGTATGTCGGCTACGTGAAGGCGACGTCGCTGGGAACCACCTGCGCCCCGACGCATCGGGTGACCGCCCGCGCGACGCATGTCTATCCGCGCGCTGATATCAAGTCGCCCGAGGGGGTCGCACTGCCCATGGGCGCGCGCGTGGCAGTCTTGACCAGGCACGGCCGGTTCGCGGAAACCGCCCACGGATTCGTACCGGCCGCTCACCTCTCGCCGCTGGACGAACGCGCCGCCGACCCCGTTGAGGTGGCCGAACGTCTTGTGGGCACGCCCTATCTTTGGGGCGGCAACTCCGCCTTCGGCATCGATTGCTCGGGCCTGGTGCAGCTTGCGCTGGCGCTGTGCGGCAGGTCGTGCCCCGGCGACAGCGATCTTCAGGAACGTGCGCTGGGGGAAACCCAGCCGCCGGGCACGCCCGCCCGCCGCGGGGATCTGCTGTTCTGGAAGGGCCACGTGGCGTGGGTGGCTGACCCGGACACGATCCTGCACGCCAACGTGCATCACATGGCCGTAGCATATGAAGCGCGGGAAGGCGCGATCGCCCGGATCGAGGCTCAGGGCGACGGCGCCGTCACCCGCCATGCGCGGCTGGCCTGACGCACCGACCGGACGGTGCCGCGCTACTACTCGACCGCGCGGATCAGCTTGCGTTCCAGCACGCGCAGTACGGTCTTCAGGTCATGCCCGCGCTTGATCACCTGTCCGTCCATCCCGATCACCGCGTACTCGCCCTGCCGCGCGCGCAGCTTCGGCCGCTTCTCGATCCGGTAGAGAGCGTGTTCGGCGGTGCGCCGGAAGACCGAGAACACCGCCGCGTCCCGCAAGCTGGAGATGCCGTAATCGCGCCATTCGCCGGCGGCCACCATGCGGCCGTAGAGCGACAGGATCACCGAAAGTTCGGTCCGGTGGAACGAGACGACCGATTGCCCCGACGGACCCGAAGGAAACGCTGAAAAGCTGTTCATCATTCCAAGGTTGCCCTGCACGACGTTAAAATCAAGTGTCTTGCCCGCAGCACCGGCCAGCACGCGGCGCATAAAGGTGATGCGATGGACGTCATCAAGCGGACGCGGAGGCCCGCAGAGGCCCCAGCGCGGCGTCCATCCCACTGCTCGGGCGTTCGCCTCTATGGATGCTGCCGATGGCCTCAGGACAGAGGAGCACAAATCGCCCGAACCGCAGCGCCTGCGTGGGGCACGTTCCGACCGCCGACGGCCTGCGCGATCAGCCAAGCGTGGCGGGATGTCCGCCGAGCACCAGCACTCGGTCGGCGAGCCGCTCGGCCTCGGCATGGGCATGGGTCACGAACAGCGTCGCCGGCTTGGTCTCGGCAATCAGCGTCTCGGTCAGCGCGATCATCTGTTCCGCCATCTCGGGGTCGAGCGAGACGAAGGGCTCGTCCATGATCAGAAGGTCGGGCTTTCCTGCGAAGGCGCGCGCCAGCGACAGGCGTCGCTGCTGGCCCAGCGACAACTGTCCAGGAAAGAAGCCGTCCTTGCCGCTCAGACCCACGCGGTCGAGTGCCGCGAGCGCGTCATCGCGCGCAAGGCCGGGGTGGGTCAGCAAAAGGTTGTCGATCGTGCTGCGCCACGGCAGCAGCGTGGGTTCCTGGAACACGATGGCCATCGCCTCGGGGCGATCCACGTGCCCCTCGAACCGCGTGTCGATGCCGGTGACGATGCGCAGCACGGTCGACTTGCCGATTCCCGAAGGGCCGACAAGCGCGACTCTCTCTCCGGGTGCGATGTCGAAGCGCACGCGGCCGAGCACCGGCACCCCGCCGAAGGATTTCGAGCGGATGTCGACACTGGTCACGCCGTTCTCCAGCGCCTCACGCGGCGTTCCCACGGTTGCAGCAACAGCCATTCGACCGCCAGCATCACCACGATGAAGGACAGCGAGTAGACAAGCACCATCCTCACGTCGAACAGCTGGAAGTAAAGGTGGATCTGGAAGCCGATGCCCGAGGACCGGCCCAGGAACTCGACCACCAGCACGATCTTCCAGATGACCGCAACCCCTGCCCGCGCGGCCCCGGCGATATAGGGCGCAAGCTGCGGCAGCGTGACATGCCGCAGACGCGCCATCCACGACATGCGGTAGACCTGCGCCATCGCGTCGAGATCGGGCGACAGCGCCCGCGCGCCCTCGCGGATGAAGGTCGCGACGTTGGGGATCTTGTTCAGCGTCACGGCGACGATCGCGGCGGTCTCGTTCAGGCCGATCCAGAGATAGCAGAGCACGATCAGCACCAGCGCCGGCAGGTTGAGGAAGATCACCAGCCAGGGGTCGAGCCAGCGGTTGAGCCGCTCCGACCGTCCCATCGCCAGCCCGAGCGCCACGCCGAAGGCCATCGCTAGGCAGAAGGCCCAGATCACCCGCAGCAACGTCGCGCCAAGATGATAAGGCAGCTTCCCGTTCGCGATCTCGCGCTGGAACGGCTCCAGCAGTGCCCAGGGCTGCGGCAGGATCTGTGGAAAGGCGCTCAGCGTCGCCGCGACGACCCACAGCGCGAAAAGTCCGAGGATCGACAGGGCGGAGGTCACCGCGGGTTTGTCGATCATCGGGCCCAAGGCTTATCCCACGTCGGCGAACAGACCGGCGGGAATCTCGGTCGCCTCGCCGACCAGTTCGGCGCCGCCGAGCTCGTTCATCAGCTCCAGCATCCGGTTCGCGCCCTCGATGTCGACCGGTCCGCGCGCCGGAATGCCGGCGATCCAGTCGCTCTTGAGCTGCTCGAACTCGGCATCGGTGCCGGCGTTCATGTTCGGACGGACAGCTTCCCACGCCTCGTCACTGGACGACAGCAGGTCCTTGGCGTCGCGGCTGGCGTCGTAGAAGGCCTGCGCAAGGCCGGGATGCTCGTCGAGGAAGCTCTGCTTGAGGTAGTAGCCCAGAAGCGGCGTGTCGGTGTCGAGGCCAAGCGCCCTGCCCGCCTCGTCGACCGAGATCAGCTCGCGCATGCCGCCGGCCTTCATCTTGGCGAGGAAGTGCCAGAAGTTGATGGCGCCGTCCATTTCGCCCGAAAGCCCGGCCTTGAAGATCAGCGGGGGCGCGCCGAACACCTGTTCGGTCTCGGCGGCCAGGTCCATGCCGTGTTCCTGCTGCGCGTAGGCCCGCAGGATCAGCCACGACTTGTCCAACGGCCCGCCAGCGATGCCGATCTTGCCGCCGGCGAGGTCGACGAGGCTCTGCGCCTCGCTGTCGCCGGGTACCAGCAAGCCGCCAACGGCCTTGGAATATGGGAGGGACACGTAGTCCTTGCCGGCGGCGTTCTGCCGGGCGACCCAGATCCAGTCGGCGACGGCCATGTCGGCCTCGCCGCCTTCGACGGCGACGCGGGTCGCGCCGTTGTCGGCGTATTGTTGGATCTCGAGGTTGAAGCCGTGCTTCTCGTCAAGGCTTGCTCGACGATGGTGTTCATCTCCCAGTTGACGGTGCCGATCGCCAGCGTGGCGGCGCGGATCGTCGGCAGCTCCTGCGCCGGAACGGCGGTCGCGAACGCGACGCTAGCATGCGAAGTAGTTTCATTGTCTTCCTACCTTTGCGCGGCCAAAGGGCCGCCTGGTGGCATGCTGGGCGGACCTGCCCAGCCCTGCCGGTCGAGGCCGTGGCGGCGGACCTCCTCCCTCCGCCACGGCCATCAAACGGTCACGACCCGCTGTCGCCCTCCTCCGAGAACGTCGCGAGATGGGCGATCACGTCGGCGCGCGCCCATGGCGTTGAGGACGTCCGAATAGGTGTAGCCCTCGACGCTGGCGATCTGGCGGTCGATCACCCCGTTCAGGATCGGGCCGACCTTGTTCTTCGCGTCGGCGCCCACGTCGTGGCAGGCCATGCACTTGCGAAAGACCTTTTCGCCGGCCGCGGCGTCTCCTGCCATCGCATGGCTTTCGGCCACGGCCAAAGCTGGCATCGTGGCGAGAAGGGTGGCTGCTGCGAGGTGTCTGATCATCGTGGTCGGCTTCCCGTCGGTTCGGTTTCAGTAAAGGCGATCGGCGTGCCAGGCGACGTGGTCGCCGGCGAACGAGTTCACGAAGAAGTAGGAATGGTCGTAGCCCTTCTGCATCCGGAACGTGCCGGCCTGCCTGCGCCGCGCCAGCATCTCGGCCAGCGCGTCGGGCCGGAGCAGGTCGAGGAACTGGTCCGCGCCGCCCTGGTCGACAAGGATGTCGCCCTTCCAGCCCTTGTCTTCGAGCAGCATGGTCGCGTCGTGATCCGCCCAGCTGGCCTCGTCATCGCCGAGATAGGCGCTGAACTGCTTGCGGCCCCAGTCGCTTTTCGTCGGGTTGCCGATCGGCGCGAAGGCCGAGACCGAGTCGAACTGGTCCGGGTTGCGCATCGCCAGCGTCAGCGCGCCGTGCCCGCCCATCGAATGGCCGGTGATGCCGTGGCGCCCGTCCACCTTGAACTCGGCCGTCACCACGTCGCGCAACTCGTTCAGGATGTAGTCGTACATCCGGTAATGCGGCCGCCACGGACTGCGGGTGGCGTTGACGTAGAAGCCCGCGCCCTGCCCCACGTCGTAGGCCTCGTCGTTGGCCACGCCCTCGCCGCGCGGGCTGGTGTCGGGAAAGACCACCGCCAGCCCGTGCATGGCCGCATGTTCCTGCAGGCCCGCCTTCGTCATCGCGTTCTCGTGCGTGCAGGTCAGGCCCGACAGGTACCACAGCACCGGCACCGGGCCCTCCTCGGCCTGCGGCGGCAGATAGACCGCAAAGGTCATCTCGCATCCGCAGGTGTTGGAGTCGTGGGTGTAGACACCCTGAACGCCGCCGAAGCTGCGATTTTCGGAAACGATGTCCATCACCGTTCCTCAGAATTCCACGACGGCACGGATCGACTTGCCCTCGTGCATGAGGTCGAATCCCTCGTTGATCTGGTCCAGCGTCAGCTTGTGCGTGATCATCGGGTCGATCTCGACCTTGCCGTCCATGTACCAGTCCACGAATTTCGGCACGTCGGTGCGGCCCTTGGCGCCGCCGAAGGCCGTGCCCTTCCAGACCCGGCCCGTCACCAGCTGGAACGGCCGGGTGCTGATCTCGGCCCCGGCCGGAGCGACGCCGATGATCACCGAAACGCCCCAGCCGCGGTGCGAGCATTCCAGCGCGTCGCGCATGACCTGCACGTTGCCCGTGGCGTCGAAGGAATAGTCCACGCCGCCGATGTGATCGATGCCGCGCTGGGTCAGCTTGACGATCTCCTGGACCGTGTTCTCGACCTTCGAGGGGTTCACGAAATGCGTCATGCCGAACTTGCGCGCCATGTCTTCCTTGGCGTCGTTCAGGTCGACGCCGATGATCATGTCCGCGCCCGCCATGCGCAGGCCCTGGATCACGTTCAGGCCGATGCCCCCCAGCCCGAAGACCGCCGCGGTCGAGCCGATCTCGACCCCGGCGGTGTTGATCACCGCGCCGATGCCGGTGGTCACGCCGCAGCCGATGTAGCAGATCTTGTCGAAGGGCGCGTCGTCGCGGACCTTGGCCAGCGCGATCTCGGGCAGCACGGTGTGGTTGGAGAAGGTCGAGCAGCCCATGTAGTGATGGATCGGCGTCCCGTCGAGCATGCTGAAGCGGGTCGTCCCGTCGGGCATCAGGCCCTTGCCCTGCGTGTTGCGGATCGCGGTGCAGAGGTTGGTCTTGCCGGACAGGCAGGAATAGCACTCGCGGCATTCCGGCGTATAAAGCGGGATCACGTGGTCGCCGGGCTTGAGCGTGGTGACGCCCTCGCCGATCTCGACGACGACGCCCGCGCCCTCGTGGCCCAGGATCGCCGGGAAGATGCCCTCGGGGTCGGCGCCCGAACGGGTGAATTCGTCGGTGTGGCAGATGCCGGTCGCCTTGATCTCGACCAGCACCTCGCCCGCCTTCGGCCCGTCCAGGTTCACGTCCATGATTTCAAGCGGCTTTCCGGCCTCGAGTGCCACGGCTGCACGAGTGCGCATGTCTGTCCTTTCTTCAGTCTTCGCCAGCCTTTCCCGGCCGGCGCCTCTTTCGGGGAAGTATGGTGGACCGGGGTATACCCGGACAATGCAGACTATAGTTTGCATCCCGCGGCGTAGACAGTCGCCGGGGCGTCGGGCATCCTTTCGCCCGACGGAGGAGACCACCATGAAGACGCGCGAAATGGCGGCCGCCGCGCTGCTTTGGCTTGCTTTGCCGGGCATGGCCCTGTCCGCCGATTTTCCGACCCCACGTGGCCCTGCATCCAGCGCAAGGTGGAAAGGCTTTCGATTGGCCTGATGTGGCCGCACCCAATCCCCGAGAAAGTGCCCGCCGACGCTGCGCTGAGCGACGCGATAGAGGAGCTCGCCGGCAAGCTGGCGGTCCGCCGGATCGAACCCGAGGCTCTGGCGCCCGACATCGCCGCCTTCGCCGAGACGCATGGCGGCGACGCCGCGACTATGGGCCTGGTCTTCGAAGGCGTCTTCGACAGGCTGTCGCGCCGCCGCACGCGGATCATAGACGGCATCGCCGAATTCTCGACCAGCCAGATCGGCGTCGCCGCGCAGATCGAGGCTGCGCGCCAGGACATGGTTGTCGAGATGGAGAAGGACGATCCGGACTTCGACAAGGTCGACGACCTCGAGGAACAGATCGACTGGGACCAGACGATCTATTCCGACCGCCAGCAATCCATCACCTACCTGTGCGAGACGCCGACCCTTCTGGAAAAGCGGATCTACGCCATCGCGCAGCTGCTTCAGGCCGAGATCGACGAAGGCGGATCACTCCCATTCCAGCTCGGTATAGGCGACGGTCGCGTTGCGCGGGTTGTAGGCGTCGAAAAGCTGCCAGTGCGGCCGCTCGCTTTCGGCGATGTGTGTGACCGCGTCGCCTAGGCGCTCGCCCGCCGCGATCGCCGCGCGCGTGTCGCTGGCCAGCGTCTTGAGATAGCGCGCCAGCGGCTCGGCCCCCTCGGGCCAGGGCAGAGCCGCCGCGCCATGACCGGGCACCACCCGCTGGACGTCCTGCGCCTGCAACTCCTCCAGCACCGCCTGCCAGCCGCGCAGACTGCCGTCGAGCGCGGGCGTGTGGGCGTCGAACACCAAGTCCCGGCGAACAGCGTGCCTGTCTGCCGGTCGAACACGGTCAGGTCGGTGCCGGTATGCGCGGCGGGCCAGGCGCGCAGGTCAAGCACGCGGTTACCAAGGTCGATCAGGTCTTCGCCGTCCACCGTCCGCGTGATCCCCGGCGCGCGGGTCGCCAGCAGAGCCTGGGGCCCGATCAGGCGGCCGAGGCTTTCGAGATAGTTCCCTTGCCGCTCGGCCAGCGCGCGCGGCAGCCGCGCGTGACCGACCACGTCCGCCCCCGCCATCTCGAAGACGCTCGCGCCGAAGACGTGGTCGGGGTGCATGTGCGTCAGGATCACGTGGCTGACGGGCAGGTCCGTCAGGTTGCGAATCGCGCGCCAGGCTGCCTCGCCCATCCACCGGGCCGAGCCGCTGTCGATGACCGCGACCGAGGCGCCGCCGATCACGAGCCCGAGATTGGCCACGTCACCGCGATTCCGTCCGTCCGGCTCCTCCACAAAGCCCCGGTGCACGTGAACGCCCTCAGCAACCGCCACCATCGGCAGCGCCTCGGCCGCCGGTCGGCAATGCGGCGCGGCGGCCACACGCAACGCGACGAATGCCGTCAGATCAGGGAATTGCCGGTCAAGCGCCGTCTCGCACGACGCCCTGTCCGACGCCTCGTAGCCCGGCAGAAGCACATCCCGGCATGGGCCGTCCGCCCCGGTCAGACACAGCACGATGATCGCCTCGAACATCCCATTTCTCCTGCTGCCAGCGTGCCAGAGACGGCGGCCAAGGCCACACCGACTTTATGCGAGGTATCCGCACGCGTTCCGCCATGGCACCATCCCCGCACCCCACGCAGGAGGAGACGGCATGGCCCGCACGCTCGTACTCGCAGGGGCGCTTGCCCTGCTGAACGCACCGGCCTTCGCGGACGGGACAGTCGAGAACCCGTTGACCGAAAGCGCCACGTGGCAATCGCTGGAGTTCGACGTGATCGGCGACCGGGCGCTGTCGGACGCGGACAGCCCGTTGGCGCTCGACGCGCCCTACCGCGCGAACGACGCCGCCACCGTGCCGATCATCCTGCGCCAGGTCGACCCTTCCGCCCGAATCGAGAAGGCGACCATCGTCATCGACGAGAACCCCGCCCCCGTGGCGGCCGAACTGACGTTCGCCGAGGCGATGGCACCGATCGATTTCGAATTGCGCGTCCGGGTGAACCAGTATTCGAACGTCCGCGTCATCGCCGACACTCCCGACGGGCTGTTCATGTCGGGCCGCTTCGTCAAGGCGTCGGGCGGGTGTTCGGCCCCGGCGAGGCGCGACCCGCAGGTGGCACTGGCGAACATGGGGCAGATGAAGCTGCGCGTGTTCGGCGAGGCGCAGATGTCCACGCCGCGGCCCGAGGCGCAGATCATGCTGCGGCATCCGAACTATTCCGGGCTGCAGCGCGACCAGATCACGCAGCTTTTCATCCCGGCGCATTTCATCGATCACTTGGAAGTCTGGCAGGGCGACGACCGCCTGTTCACGATGGAGGGCGGCATCTCGATCTCGGAGAACCCGGTCTTCCGTTTCGCCTACGACGACAACGGCGCGCCCACGCTGACGGTCAGGGCCACGAATACCGACGGCAACCGGTTCGAGCAGGTCCTTTCCGAGGATGTCCAAGGATAACCGAAGCAGGGCTGATCCAGAAGCAGACCAGCTCGGCCTCGGCCTGCGCGCGACGCAGGTCGGCGACGAGGGTCTCGGCGGCGACTGCGCTGTTGAAGACGGCCATCCGTTCGCCCCCGACGCGCCGCATCGAAAGCACGGTCTCGGCCTCGAGATACTGCACGTAGGGCAGGATCGACGCGATCTCGTCGATCGAGCAACTGCACCGGATCAGAACCTCGCGGCTGTTGCCGTTGGTCGCCATGCAGCCAAAGACGTAATCCGCCCGCGCCGCGGTCGGATAGTCGTTGTAGCGCTGCGCCGCGTCCTGCGCCTGCGCCGCGCAGGGTAACGCCAGCAAAAGCGCAGCTGCCGCAAACCGCGTCATTGCGCCTCCTCCTGCAGAGACTCGAACGTGATGGCCGAGCGGTAGACCGGCGCGTCCTCACCCGGCGCTTCGGCGACGAGGCTGAGATACCAGCCGGGCACCTCTTCCGACATGGTCACCGTCAGGGCGAGATCGCCGAAACCTTGCATCCGGTCGGCATTCGGATCGCCGTGGAAGGGGTGCAGGGTGATCGTGCGGGTCTCGACCGTCCGGCCATCGACCGCCGCCTCTCCCTCGACGATGTCGGATGGCTGGACCAACGCATCCTTCACGCGGTTGCGGATGTAGAACGGGCTTCCGCCCGCCGCTTCGGCCATGTCCCGCACCACGGATTCGTAGAAATACATGATCATCGGATTGCCGACGCTGGCCGGAAAGCTGCCGAGGCCGCGGTACTTGTCGTCCTGCCGGAACCGGAGATCGGCCATCGGCGCGTCACCTTCCCGGATGTCCAGCACCACGCTGCCGGTATCGCGCTCTGCCGCTTCAGGCTTGAGCCGGCTCTCGACCTCGCGCCGATAGACCAGCGCCTGATCCATGGGAACCGCGTCCAGCGTGCCCCCCGCGGAACAGCAGATCGTAGGTTTCCTCACCGCTCGCCGCCAAGGCGGGCAGCGGGGTCGCCAGGCACAGCGCGACAGCCGTCGCAGTCAGAGCGTTTCGCATTGAATGGTTCCTCCCTCAGTCGACTCTAGGGACTCGATCCCCGGTGTCACCGTCGACTTTCGGCGCAATCGCTGCGGCACTTTCGCTGAGCTTCCACTCGATCAGGGGCCGCAGGCGCGACAGCCGGACGGGCTTGGTCATCACCACGAAATCCTCTTCGCTGCCGGCGCGCAGCAGGGCCTCGCGGCGGTCCGCCGTGATCATGATGGCGGGCACGTGCGTGTGCGTCGCGGCGCGGATGCGCCGGATCGCGTCAAGGCCGGTGTCGCCGTTGTCGAGCTGGTAGTCGACCAGCACGATGTCCGGCGGCATGCTTATGTCGCGCACGTGGCGCAACGCCTCGTCGGTGGATCTCGCTGCCAGCACCGCCGCCCCCCAGGCCTGAAGCGTCTGCGTCGTCGCGAAGAGCACGTCCTCGTCGTTCTCGACCACCATCGCGATATGTTCCGCCAGGAAATTGCCGGAAACCGTCGGCGGCTGCAGGTCGTCCCTGGCAGGTTCGGCGCGGCCGACGGTTTCAAATTCGATGCAGAAGACGGATCCGACGCCGATTTCCGAGGACATCCACAGGCGATGACCCAGGTGCCGGCAAGTGCGCTCGACGATCGACAGACCCAGTCCAACCCCCGATCCGGCCGGCACGTTCCCGGCGCGGGCGAATTCGTCGAAGATGCGACTCTGGTCGGCTTCGCCGATGCCGATCCCGGTGTCCCAGACCTGCAGCACGACCCGGTCTTCGCTGCGGCGGCAGCCCAGCAACACGCGCCCGCCCGGTCGCGAATACTGGATCGCGTTCACGACAAGGTTCTGAACAGAACGACGCAGATAGACCGGGTCAGAGCGCACCTCGGCCATGCAGGGCACCATCCGCAGATCGACACCCCTTTCCTGCGCCAGCGGCATCTGATCCTCGAACACCGTCTGCATGACGTGCCCGAGGCAAAGCACCGCCGGGTTGACCGCGTCCTGCTCGGCGCTGTCGAGCCGCGAGATGTCCAGCAGCGCGCGCAGTAGCTGCTCCATCGACGAGAACGCGCCTTTCAGCCGGTCGATCATCGGCGCGAAATCGGTTCCGTCGGCATTCTGCCGAAGCGTCGCGATCAGCAGTTTGGCGGCATTGATCGGCTGCAGCAGGTCGTGGCTCGCCGCCGCGAGGAACCGCGTCTTCGACGACACCGCCGCCTCGGCACGCTCTTTGGCAAGGCGCAGCTCTTCCTCGACGCGGGCCTTGGCCTCGTATTGCTGGGTCAGGCGCTCGTTGGTCCTGGTCAACTCCAGAGTGCGCTCCTTCACCCTGCCTTCCAGCGTCTCGGTTGCGCGGATCTCCAGCGTGATGTCCTTCAGCTCGATCAGGAAACCGCCGTCGGGCAGCATGTTGGCTTGCAGATCGAAGACCTCGCCTGAATGGTTGCGCACCTGGCGGCGCAGGTGTCCTTCCCGCGTCAGCTCGACGCGCCAGGCATCGACTTGCTGCAGCGGCCCTTCGGCGATGTAGCCCCTGCTGGAAAGCAACCGCAGAAGCTGGGTGAGCGTGATCCTCTTCTGCAGCGCGGTGAAGGAAAGCCCGGTCATCTGGCGGAACCGCTTGTTGTGGATGACCAGATCGCCCGCCGCGGAAAAGCTGCACATCCCCGAGGTCATGTTCTCGAACATCGCTTGGAGGTAGGCGGCCTGCTTGTCGATCAGGTGCTCCTTCTCGGAGCGGTTCCGCCGCACGATGGCGGTGATCTCGGTCAGCAGCAGGACCATGCTGTCGGGCGATGTGCGCTGCATCGCGACCTGGTACCAGCGGTCATCTGTCAGCTCGAGCACGGAGGACAGCGACGGTACGCCGTCTTCGACCGGCTCGATCCGCCGGTCGATGGACACGACGTGCCGGCTTTGGTTCACGAGGTCGACGTAATCGGACAGCGCGATGCCCTGCACCACGCGGCCTGAGATGTCGGGCAGCAGGTTCAGGAACAGGTCGTTGCAGACGTCCAGCTGCGCATTTGCGAACAGCGCGAAGCCTTCGCCCATCGCCGAAAGCGCCTGGTCGAGGTTCTTGCGCGTGCGTTCGCGCTCGACCCGCACGCTTTCCAGTTCGGTCGTCGCACGGGCCAGATCCCGGTCGCGGGCGGCGACCCGCGTCTGCAACTCCATCGCGGATTGAAACGCGCTGTAGGCGTTCTGACCAACGTCGTTCTCGCGCGTTGCCCGCCGAACTAGTGCCTCGATGATCTTGCCCTGCCGCGCGAGCTGGACCTCCATCGGTTCCGTTGGGTCGATCAGGCTCAATGCAACCGGCTCCTGTCGGGATCGAAGAAGGCGACGCCCACGAAGGTCTGGTTCATGTGCATCCCGCAATGCTGCTCGCCATACGTGTTGAAGCCGAAGACACGCCGTCTGCGGAATACCTCGCTGGCCGCGGCGCCAAGCTGTTTCTGTTCGATTTCCAGCCGGCGCAGGACACAGTCGAATCCCAGGATGAAATCCGGTTTCTCGCCCGCCGGGTCGCGCGCGTCGAGTTCGAAGTCCAGCGTCTCGATGATCGCCTTCCCGCGCCCCAGAACCATGACCAGTCCCTCGTCGATGGCGGCGAGGAAGGACAGCGTCTGTGCCTCGCGCACGTCGCTGACCGCGCGGACATAGTGGTTGCCGTTGTGGCGGACCAGCATCGGGTTCTCGGCGAAAACCTGGGGTGACAGGTCCTCGACCGCGCATCCGACCAGACGCGCGAATTCCTGCGCCGCAGAGGCGCCGTTGATCTCATGGACCAGGCGCTCTTCGGTATTGGCGGCGGTGATCACCAGCTCGCGCCCCTCCGGCAGGAAGTGGTCGAAGCTGAGCCCCTGGTAGCGCAGGTTCGTCTCGATCAGCAGCAACAGCGCGGCGTTGTCGTGGAAAGCGCCGTTCCGAAGGATGCGGGTGCGCCGGAAGTTCAGTCCGTCAGCGGCCGAGCCGCCGAAGACGGGAGTGCCCTCCAGCATCGTTTCCAGGACCGAGGCCAGAAGATCCTCCTGCTTGGACAGCCCGTCGGCAAAGACCAGGGCCAGTCGGCTCCAGCCCGCCGTATGCGTGAACCGCGTATTCGCCTCGCGCACCTGTTCCATGATCGCGGCGATCGACAGCGGCTTGAGCGGCTCGATGAGCGTCGACGCGCAGCGGAAGTGTTCCCGGCGGAAACCGATCAGCAGCAGCGCCTCGTTCTGGTAGCCGTCGGCCGTGATCTGCCCTGCCGTCGTGCACCCGAACACGGGCACTCCGTCCAGCTCACGGCCAAGCGCCCCGGCAAGCACATCGCAATCCAGACCGTCCGGAACGAAGGCCAGGACGAAGCAGACGTCCCCGGGATCGATCTGCGCACAGGCTTCGCGTGCGGCGGTCTCCGCGTCGCGCGAGAACGACTGCGCCACGCTCACATGGCGCGGGCAACCGTCGTCATATTCGGCATCGCGCATCGGCCTATCGTCTCAGGAAGCTGCGGGCTTCCGGCTCCTCCTCGCCGCCGAACGCCTCCTGGCGCGTGGCCTCGACCATCAGAGCGGCCTGGGTGCGGTTCCGCACGCCTAACCGCCGCAGCAACGCCGTGATGTGCGCCTTCACCGTGGCCTCGGCCAAGTCCAGCTCGTAGGCGATCTGCTTGTTCGGCTTACCGTCACAGATCAGCTGCATGACCTTCTGCTGCTGAGGCGTCAACGACGCCAGGTTCTGATGCACGTTTTCAGGTGCGCTGTCCTGAACACCGATCGGCGCCTTGCTCCGGTAGTCGCTCGGCACGTGCTTACGACCCTTGGCGATCTCGGCCAGCACGGTCTGGAGCTCCTCGACCGGCGCATCTTTCGGCAAGAACCCGGCACAGCCTTTCTGCATCAGCGCCTCGACCAGCGTTCGCGAGGTCAGGGACGATATCACCAGGATCGGCGTGTCCGGCACGCGGGCCCTGAGCGCGACGAAGCCGGAGATGCCGTTCACGTCGGGAAGCTTCAGATCGAACATGATCAGGTCCGGCTCGAATCCGGCATCCAGCGCCTCGATGGCGGCACCAAGAGAGCCGACCTTCTCGATCCGGCACGGACGGAACACGCCTTCCAGAGCACCCGCCAAGGCATCGCTGTAGAGCGGGTGATCGTCAACGATCAGGACGGACGAGATCGACTCGGTTGGCCCGTTCACCTTGAAATGTTGCATTTCAGTTCCTCCCCTGCGGGAAGGCTATCCAAGCTGGGATGTATTGCAACAGTGACGCATTACAGCCTCGGCCTGTCCTTGCCGCCCCGGGGCGCGGAACATCGTCCAAGGCGCGCGGGCGCGTACGACGCGGCGGCGCCTGCGGCCTTTGCGCAAGGCCGCGACTTCGGTCACAGCAACATCTTCGCCGGTCGTATACGGGTCCGCCCTCGGTCGCTCAGGCAGCGGCGGCTTTTTGCTTGGCCACATGCTTCGCGATCACGTCAATCAGCGGCGGCGAAAGGCAATCATAGGGTTCTAGCCCCAGCTCCGTCAGGCGACCGCGGATTTCATCCATCCGGGATGGCTCGACACGAGATTCGATGATCGAGGACACGAAGGCCGCGAAGGTCGGTGCCGCTCAGCCCTTTTGCGGGGACAGTTCGGTGTGCACGAAGTCGAGCCCGTGAAACGGATGGTTGGTGTCCTCGATCCGGCCCAGCATGTGCACGCCGCAATCCCGGCAGGCGTGACGCTGAATCGCGGCCGACGGATCCACGACGTGCAGCTTCTCGGCGTTTTCCTTCACATGGACCTTGTCGCGCGGGACGACCGCGATCTGGCTGAATATCGCGCCCTTCGGCTTCCAGCACTTGGTGCTGCCGCAGACGTGATTGTGCGCCGTCTGCGCATCGACCTCCACGACCACGGGGCTGCTGGTGCACTTGCACTTCAGCGTGCCGCCGCTGAAGCCGGGCTTTTTCGGCGGGATGCCGTTGTCCACCTGGGGGTGAATCTTGACATGCGTGTACTTCGGCGCAGCGGCCTTGCCTGCGTCGCTTCTGGAGAAGATGTCCAGTAGTCCCATGGTCGTTCCTCCCGTTGTCGGCGCCTCTTCCGCGTGGCGCCCGGGATCATTCTCCCAAGACGGCAGCGTTCCGACAATTCAGCGCTTAGTCTTAGGCGCCGCGAGCGCCGGGCGCTTTCCTTCCCCGCGCATCCCGTGCCAGGATACCTCCGAAAGTCGGCCCGGCGGCGGGCGCGCGCCGCTTGCATCCGGCACGCCCCCCCCTCCATCCTCGCCTTTGTTCCGTTCCAGATCCGAGCCCACCGATGCCCCCCGGCCTGCACGTGGAAAACCTCAAGTTCCGCCACGGTGCCAAGGAGGCGCTCAAGGGCGTTTCGTTCGACTTGGCGCCGGGGCGTTTCTGCGCATTGCTGGGGCCAAACGGAGCGGGAAAGTCGACGCTGGTCTCGCTGCTGACGCGGCTTCTGGTTTCGCCCGAGGGTCGCATCTCGGTCGCCGGGCACGCGACCTGCGCCGGGCCCCGCGCAAGGCGCTGGCCGATCTCGGCGTCGTCTTCCAGCAGCCGACGCTCGACCTCGACCTCAGCGTGCGCCAGAACCTGTCATACTTCGCGGCGCTGCACGGCCTGCCCCGCCGCGTGGTCCCGGCACAGATCGAGGCCGCGCTGGCCCGCCTCGACATGCTCGAACGCGCCGACGAGAAGGTTCGCGCGCTGAACGGCGGCCACCGCCGCCGGACCGAGCTGGCCCGCGCCCTGCTGCACAAGCCGCAGGTCCTGCTGCTGGACGAACCGACGGTCGGCCTCGACGCCGCCGCGCGCGCCGGCATCACCGCGCACGTTCACGACCTCGCCCGGAACGACGGGCTTTGCGTGCTGTGGGCGACGCACCTGACAGACGAGGTGCGCGACAGCGACCGCCTGCTCGTCCTGCATCGCGGAGAGATCCTGGCCGGCGGCGAAACCGGCGAGATCCGCGGCGACCAGCCCCTGTCGGACTGGTTCCTGAGCCGCACGGGAACGCCGGTATGACCTGGCTCGTGGCCCTGCGCGCCATCGTCGGCCGCGAATTCCTGCGCTTCGTCCACCAGCGCGAACGGTTCCTGTCGGCGCTCGTGCGGCCGCTCGTGTGGCTGCTGATCTTCGCCGCGGGCTTTCGCGCAGCGCTCGGCGTGTCGATCATCCCGCCCTACCAGACCTACATCACCTACGAGACCTACATCGTCCCCGGCCTCTGCGCGATGATCCTGCTGTTCAACGGGATGCAAAGCTCGCTCTCGCTGGTTTACGACCGCAACATGGGGTCGATGCGCCTGCTTCTGACCAGCCCGCTGCCGCGCTGGTGGCTGCTGTTCTCGCGGCTCGTTGCCTCTAGCGCGATCTCGGTGCTGCAGGTCTACGCCTTCCTCGGCATCGCGGCGCTGTTCGGCATCACCATGCCCGGCTGGGGCTACGTCGCCGTCCTGCCGGCGCTGTTCCTGGGCGGGATCATGCTGGGCGCGCTGGGGCTGGTGCTGTCCAGCTTCGTCAGCCAGCTCGAGAACTTCGCCGGGGTGATGAACTTCGTCATCTTCCCGATGTTCTTCCTCTCCTCGGCGCTCTACCCGCTGTGGAAGATGCGGGAAAGCTCGCCGCTCCTGCATGACCTCTGTGCGATCAACCCGTTCACCCACGTGGTCGAGCTGATCCGCTTCGCGCTCTACACCCGGTTCAACGCCGAGGCGCTGCTGTGGGTGCTGCTGGCGTCGGTCGTCTTCTCGCTCGTCGCGTTCTGGGGCTACGATCCGGCGCGCGGCCTCATGAAGCGCAAGGGCTGAGGCCGTGTCAGGCCTCGCGCTCGCCCGGTACCACGACCTGGCACGTCCAGCTCTGGATGCGGTGACCGGCATGGTTCACCACCCATTCGGCCAGGTGGGGCTGGGCGTGCATCATGCAGGTCGTCGGCGTCGCTTCGGTGAAGACGAGGCTGCGTTCCCGGCAATGCTCCGAGGTAGCCGGCCCACCGGCCATGCAGGTCACGAAAAGCAGTTCTACCATGCAATTCTCCAGTCCAACATGTCCCCTGGTGACAAACTCCCGGCTACGGCAGGCGCGCGTCATCCGGCCAACGTTTCCCCTGTTCCCAGCCGATGACATGAATCGCCGCCCGATTTTTCAACCCTGAACGCCGTTCTGCGCGCGCAGCGGGCGCCGGACGAAGCGGGTCAGCCGGATGAGGCCGCGCCTGTCGCTTCGGGCGCGCCTTGCCACCGGCGCGGCGCTGCTGACCGCCGGCACGGTGCTGACCGCGATGACTCTGTACGTCGGCATGGCGCGCGTCGCGAACGGAATCGATACCGCCCTGGCCGCCGAGGTCCGCATGTCGCGCTACGCGATCCTGTCGACCCAGGTCTCGACCTTCCTCGTGATCGCGACCGAAGCGGTGCAGTCGGGATTGCCGCCGGACGCCCGCGCCGAGCGCAGCGCGCCGGTGGTCCAGAACATCCACGCCACGTTCGAACAGCTCGAGGCCGATCTGGTACGCGCAGTCGAAGCCGCCGAGCACGGCGGCCTCGACCAGCAGTCGCGGTACGGCACCCAGTCGTTGGGCCTCGCGCGGATGCGCGCGCTGCTCGACAGCACGGTGCGCGGTCTGGCCCGCCCGGGGCAGGAACCCGACGGCCTGCGCGCGTATCTCGAAAGTTTCGCGTCCAGCTTCGACCCGCTGCTGAACCAGGCCGTGAACACCGAAGCCCTGTTGCGCCGCGAGGCGCTGCAACGGGTCGAACGGCTGCGAGGCACGCTGTCGGCGCTTGCCATCGTGATGGCCGCGCTGGCGCTGGTCATGGTGCTGGCCTTCTATTTCGGCCTGATCCGGTCGCAGATCCGGCGGCTCGACCGGCTCAGGCTGGCCGCGCGGCAAATCGGGCAGGAGGATTTCGCCATCGCCCTGCCCGACACGCGCCACGACGAGATCGGCCTGCTCTACGCCGAGACCGACCGCATGGCGCAGGCGCTGGCCCGGCGCCAGCAGGCCGTGCAGGCCGAGTGGTCGCGCCTCAACGATACGGTCGATCGGCGCACACGGGAACTGCGTGACGCCAACGCCCGGCTGGAACGGGTGGACGAGACGCGCCGCCGCCTCTTCGCCGACATCAGCCACGAGTTGCGCACCCCGCTGACCGTCATCCTGATGGAGGCGCAGATCGGCCGGCAGGCCAATCCCGAAAGCCGCGAAGCCTTCGCCACGATCGAGACCCGTGCCGCCCGCCTGAACCGCCGCATCGACGATCTGCTGCGCGTCGCCCGGTCCGACACGGGCGAGCTGCGGCTGGACATCTGCCCGGTACCACTGCCGGACCTGATCGCGGAGGTGGTCGACGAGGTGGGTCCCGAATGCGACAGCGCCGGGATCGTACTCGGCGTCGATGACGCGGTGCCTTCGGCCAGCGTGGCGGGCGACCCGAACTGGCTGCGGCAGGTGCTGGCGGGCCTCGTCCGTAAAGCGATCCACCACGCCCGCGATGGAGGTCAGATCCGCATGAGAGTCGAAGTCGACGAGACCGTCCGGATCGGCGTCATCGACAACCGGCCCGGGATCGCCACCGCGCAGCAGGTCCGGGTGTTCGAGCGGTTCGCGCAGGGCAGTGGGAATCAAAGCGGGTTCGGCATCGGCCTTGCGCTGGCGAAGTGGGTGATCGAAGCGCAGGGCGGCAGCATCGCGGTCCGAAGCCCCGTGCCGCGCGATGTGGCCCTAGCCCCGCACCGGGGACCGAAGTATCGGTTCGCATGCCCCGCGCCGCGCGTTAGATTCCAGCCATGACCGGCCGGCTCCTCATCGTAGACGACGACCCCGACATAACCTCGGCACTTGCCCGGGGCCTGACGCTGCGCGGCTACCTGACCGAGACCGAGAACCGCGCCGACCGTGCGCTGGCCCGGCTGGCCGACGACGGTCTTGCCGCCGCGATCGTCGACGTGATGCTGGGCGCCGACAGCGGTATCGACCTAGTTCGCGACGCGCGCAGGGCCGGTGCCGCGCTTCCGATCCTGATGCTTTCCGCGCTGTCCGAGGTCGAGCACCGGACGGCCGGCCTGGAGGCCGGCGCCGACGATTACGTGGTCAAACCCTTTTCCTTCGACGAACTCGTTGCGCGCCTCCGCGTGCAGGAAATGCGCGCCCGCGCCCATCCCGTGGCCCGGTTCGACACGGCCGAGCGGACGCTTCGCTGCGGCGACCGCGTCGCCGTCCTGACCGAACGGGAGGCGGACCTGTTGCTCTTGCTGGCCCGGAACGCCGAGCGCCCGCTGCCGCGCAGCGAGATCTTCGATACGCTCTGGGCGCGCGAGGGCTCCGGCACCGAGAATGTCGTGGACGTCTATATCGGCTACCTGCGCAAGAAGCTTGCCGGGCAGGACTTCGGATTCGCCATCCTGACGCAGCGCAACAAGGGTTTTCGCCTCGACGGGCAAGCGCCGAAGATCGACTGATTTCTACGATGAGCGGGCCGCCACCGACTGAAGTCGGTGCCGCTCTCACAAAATAAGAATCGCCCGGAATGGCTGTCGCATGCCAGCATCCAAGGACTGATATCCATTGGAGGAGATCCAGAAATGGCATGGTCGAAGCCCGTCGCCCGCGAAATCGAATGCGGCATGGAAATCAACATGTACGGCCCGGACAGCGAGGAAGGACGCGACGTCCTGTTCTGATCGGATGGCGCGCGGATCATCGACATGACGCTTCGCGCGCACATACTCGGAGCTGCGGCGGGCGGTGGTCTGCCGCAGTGGAATTGCGGCTGCGAGAATTGCCGTCTTGCCCGCGAGGGGCGGATACCGCAACAGACGCAATCCTCACTGGCGGTCACCGCGAACGAGGCGGATTGGGCGATCCTCAACGCCTCGCCGTGGAAACCGGGCTGATCGGCGAGACGACCGTGGGCGTTTCGCTCCGGTCGGGCGGCAAGCGCGCCGAATACGTGCCGGGCTGCGCCGTTCTGACCGATGACCTGCGCGCGCGACTGGAAGGCGCCGATCTGCTCTTCTTCGACGGCACGCTCTGGCAGGACGACGAGATGATCCGCGCCGGGCTGGGACAGAAGACCGGGCAGCGCATGGGGCACATGTCGATCTCGGGCGCAGACGGCTCGATCGCGTCCTTCGCGGACATGACGATCGGCCGAAAGGTCTTTGTCCACATGAACAACACCAACCCCGTCCTGCGCCCGGACTCGGAGCAACGCGCCGAAGCCGAGGCCGCCGGCTGGATCGTCGGACGCGATGGCATGGAGATGACGGCATGAGCCCACAGCGAACCCCCCAGTCCCGCGACGAATTCGAGGCCCGCCTGCGCCGGATCGGGGCCGAACGCTATCACGATCTGCACCCCTTTCACGATCGGCTGCACGGCGGTGGCTGCACACCGGACGAGGTGCGGGCCTGGGTCATCAACCGCTATTACTACCAGCATTCGATCCCCAAGAAGGACGCCGCCTTCATGAGCCGCGTGGACGACCCGGCGCTGCGCCGCGCCTGGCGCTCGCGGATCGAGGACCATGACGGCACGGACGAGAACGAGGGCGGCATTCGCCGGTGGCTGCGGCTGGCCGAGGCGGTCGGGCTCGACCCGGACTACGTCGCCTCGTGCGACGGGGTTCTGCCCACCACGCGCTTCGCCGTCGATGCCTATGTCAGATACGTCCGCGAAAAGACGCTACTGGAGGCGGTGGCCTCATCGCTGACTGAGCTTTTCGCGCCGAAGATCCACGCAAACAGGATCGAGGGCTGTTGCGGAATTATGCCTTCGCCGATGACAGCGCGCTGTCTTACTTCCGCAACCGGCTGACCGAGGCGCCGAAGGACGTGGCCTTCAAGCTGGCGTGGGTGCTCGACCACGCTGACACGGCGGAACGGCAGGACGCGGCGGCGGGGGCGCTGACCTTCAAGACCGACGTGCTCTGGTCCCAGCTCGACGCTCTGTGGGGCGCCTATGTCGAGCCGGGGCGCATCCCGCCCGGCGCATGGCAGCCGGGCACGGGTCTTCGACAGCGGCTGGCTTCGTGATGCAGCCTGCCGAGATCCCTGTTCTGCCACGCGGCGTCCGCCTGCACCACGACAGGGTACGCGACACCTGGGTGCTTCTGGCCCCGGAAAGGGCCATCACGCTCGACATGGTGGGACACGCCGTCCTGGCCGAGGTCGACGGCATCCGCAGCTTCGGCGAGATCACCGCGTCGCTCGCCGCAAGATACGATGCACCGGCTAGCCAGATTGCCGAGGACAGCGCGGGCTTCCTGAACGCGCTGCGCGCCCGCCGCTTTCTGGAGATCGCCCCGTGACGATCCAGCCCCCTGTCGCGATGCTTGCCGAACTCACCCATCGCTGCCCGCTGTCGTGTCCCTACTGCTCGAACCCCGTCGAGCTGACGCGGCAGGCGCAAGAACTCGACACGCAGACCTGGACGCGCGTCTTTCGAGAGGCGGCCGATCTTGGCGTCCTGCAACTTCACCTCTCGGGGGGCGAACCCGCTTCCCGCCGCGACCTGACCTAGCTCGTGGCTGCTGCCCGCGAGGCGGGCCTTTACACCAATCTCATTACCTCCGGCATCGGGCTGACCCGCCGCCGCCTCGAAGAACTGGACGAGGCGGGGCTGGATCATGTCCAGCTTTCGCTGCAAGGCACCACCGCCGGGATGGCCGACGCCGTCGGCGGCTACAGGGGCGGCTTCGCCCGCAAGATGCAGGTGGCGGAATGGATCGGCGCCATCGGCTTTCCGCTCACGCTCAACGCGGTGCTGCACCGGCACAACCTGCACCAGTTGCCGCGCGCGCTCGAGATGGCCGTCGAGATGGGCGCGCGCCGGATCGAGGCGGCGACCGTCCAGTTCCACGGCTGGGCCCTGAAGAACCGCGCCGCCCTGATGCCCACCCGCGCGCAGGCATAGGAAGCCACCCGCATCGTGGCCGAGGCGCGCGCGGCACTGAAGGGTACGCTGGTGATCGATTACGTGCCGGCGGATTATCACGAGGATTTTCCGAAACGCTGCATGGGCGGTTGGGGCAGCACCGGGCTGAACATCACGCCCGAGGGGCTGGTCCTGCCGTGCCACGCCGCGCAGACCATCCCTCACCTGCAATTCGACTGCGTGCAGGACGGCTCACTATCGGACATCTGGTACAACGGACGCGCCTTCAACGCCTATCGCGGGACCGACTGGATGGAAGAGCCGTGCCGGTCCTGCGACCGCAAGACCAAGGATTTCGGCGGCTGCCGCTGCCAGACCTTCGCCTTGCTGGGCAATGCCACGGCCACCGATCCGGTCTGCACGAAATCCGAGCATCATGCATGGCTGAAGGAACGGGCGGAAAGCGAGGCCCACGAGGCCGATGATCAGGCCGTCGCCGCACCCGCCGAACGCGTCTCCACGGCCGAGCTGATGACGTACCGAAAGCTCGGCTCAGGCGGTTAGCAGCGACGGTCTGCGACAGGGCTTCGCGAAAGACCGCGCGAATGCGAAATAGTCGGAGGCCTAGGCGAACCCTTCGTCCAACGACACTTTGGATGCGCCCGTTACCGAATCCCGAGGACTTGATCCGCCAGCGCGCGCGCGGCTCCTAGGTAGCGGGTATTGCGCTCGCTCGCGCCGCCTTCGTGCATGCGGTCGATGATCCAGCCGACATAGGTCAACGCGCGCAACAGCACGAAGAAATCCAGGTGCGTCGTATCGATGCCCCGTTGGGAACGATAGCCCTCGACCAGCGCGTGGCGCAGCGCCGGATAATCCGGCGCGTCGGTGAACTTCACCAGCGTCGTCGCCAGGTCGAAGAGCCTGAAGCCATAGCCGGAATCGTCGAAGTCGATCAGCTGCACGCGGCTTCCGTCGACCATGACGTTCTCCCGCACGAGATCGGCGTGGATCAGGCCATAGTCGAGCCCGTCCTCGATGCTCTCAAGACGCCGGTCGGCCTCGTCTCGTACACGTCGGAACAGCGTGCGCTCCCCTTCGGAGAGCGCCGGATTGTCCCAGAACCGGCCCCAGAGCGGATCGGCGCCCAGCAAGCCGTCGCGATCCCAGGCACAGCGGGTGAACCCCTCGGGCGCCTTCCACTTGTCCGAGATCGCGTGCAGCCGCGCCATCTCGTGCCCGATCCGGCTGAAGACGTCGCGGCGCGCCTGCGGATCGTCCAGAAGACCGGACTCGCCCAGCGGCTGCCCCGGCAGCCAGGACAGCATGTCGACCTGGACGCCGCTCACATCTTCCAGCAGATGCCCCGAGGCCGAGCGGACCGGCGACGGCACCAGCAGGCCGCCTTGGGCCACCGCCGCCATCCACTCCAGTTCGGACCAGAGCTCGGCGTCGCTGCGGTAGCCTTGCCGGTGCAGGCGCAGGGCGAATGAGACTCCGCCGTGGTCCACGCGGAACACGCTGTTTTCGCGCGCGGCGATCAGGCGGTTATGCGCCCCCGCCATCCCCCACAGGGACAGCGCCTTGTCGACCACATCGCTCATGGGTGCAGCGGCGTCTCGGCCAGGACCGCGTCGAGCGTGTCGAACAGGAGATCGGCATTCTCGCGCGAGAACGGCATCGGCGGGCGTATCTTCAGCGTGTTCTTGTGGCGGCCCAGCTTGGAATGGATGATGCCCCGGTGACGCATCGCGTTGATGATCCGGTCGGTGAAGTCGCTGGCGGGCTCGCGCGAGTCGCGGTCGAGCACCATTTCCGCCCCGAAGATCAGCCCCGAGCCGCGGATGTCGCCGATCACCTCGTGCTTGTCGCGCAGGCGTTCCAGCTGCTCGCCAGCGTAGAGGCCGACCTTGCGCGCGTTCTCCACCAGCCCTTCGGCCTCGATCTCGTCCAAGACAGCCAGCGCGGCGGCGCAGGACACGGGGTTGCCGCCGAAGGTGTTGAAATAGCGATAGCCCTTTCGGAAGGTGGCGAGGATCTCGGACCGGGTGACGACGCCGCCCACCGGATGGCCGTTCCCCATGGGTTTGCCCAGCGTCACGATGTCCGGCACGATCCCCATCTTCTGGTGCGCCCAGAAATGCGTGCCCGTCCGGCCGAAGCCCGACTGCACCTCGTCGCAGATCAGCAGGCCGCCGGCCTCGCGCACCACCTCGGCCACGGGTTTCAGCCAACCGTCGGGATGGTCGGGAAAGCCCTCGTTCAGGAAATACGGGCAGACGATCAGCGCGGCAAAGCCGGTGCCCGCCTCCTCGTGCGCGGCGATCTGGCGGGCGACCGATTGCGCGAACAGCGTGCCGTCGGGATCGGGATTGCGATAGCTGTCGGGCGCGTCGACGAAGCGGACGTAGCCCTCCAGCCCGAAGCCCACGCGCGGCACGTTGGACCGGCTGAGCTGCGAGACCAGCGCGGTGTTGCCGTGATAGGTCGCGTCGGTGGCGATGATGCCGCGCTTGCCGGTCATGCCCTCGGCCATGCGCAGGGCGATGTCGTTCGCCTCGGACCCGGTGCAGGTCAGGATCGCCGATTCCAGCGCGACGTCCATCGTCGCGGTCAGCCGTTCGACATAGTCGAGGATCATGTCGTGCAGGTAGCGCGTGTGGGTGTTGAGCGTGCCCGCCTGCCGGCAGATCGCCTCGACCACGCGCGGGTTGCAGTGCCCGACATGGGGCACGTTGTTGTAGCAGTCGAGGTAGCGGCGCCCGTCAGCGTCCCACAGCCAGACGCCCTCGCCCTTCACGAAGTGCACCGGGTCTTCGTAGAAGGTCGAGACGTTCGGCCCCAAAAGGCGCGCGCGATCGGCCAGCATCTTGCCGGTGCTTCTGGTCATGCAGCGGATCCCCTGTCGTGCGGTTGGCCCGGACCGGCCAGGTCGCGGTCCCAGATCTCGGCCAGCGCGGGCGGCACCGTGCCGCCGCAGGCCCGCGTGATCGTGCGGCAGCCGTCGCGCAGCGCCGCGATCACCCGCGCCTCGAGCGACGGTGTCTGGCGCGAGCGCGGATAGGCCACGGCCAGCGTGCCGATCGCGTCGCCGGCAGGGCCGAAGAAAGGCATCCCAAACGAGATCACGCCCTTGGTGAAGAATTCGTCCGAGCAGCTTTGGCCGGCGGCGCGGCAGGTTTCGATCAGGTGCTGCAGGTCGGAACGCGCGATGACCGTGCTGGGGGTGTAGGACGCAAGATCGGCGCCCAGAACAGTGTCCGCGATGCCCTCGGGGCCGAAGGCCAGCATCGCCAGCCCGGACGCGGTCGCGTGCAGCGGCAGAAGCTCGGCCTCGTCGAAGATCACTCGCAGGCCGTGACGCGAGACGTCGGCATGGTAGAGCGGCGACATCACGTCTCCCTGCCACAGCGAGGCATGGACCAGCTCGCCCAGATGCGCGGCCATGTCGTCCACGACCGGTACGATCGCGGCGCGGATCGGGAAGTGCTTTTCGCGCACCGACGCCAGACGCAGCAGCGCTGGGCCAAGGCGATAGCTGCGCGTCTCGGGATTCTGTTCGAGAAAGCCGTTCTTCTCCAACTCGACCAGGTGGCGCCGCACGGTCGCCTTGTCGCCACCGCTGAGCCGCACGAAGCTGGCCAAGCCGATCTCGGCCCGGTCGGATGAAAAATGCGACAGCAGTCGCAACGCCTTGGTGATCGTTCCCACGGCAGACCCCTTGCGCGGAGGCAAACAAAAACGTCCCGCGTCCAATGCAATTCTTGACAAGCACCGTGGCGCGGACCCATCATTTTTGACCATAGAGTGTCAAATATTGACACTCAAGAAAAAACGAGCGCCAACAGGAGATCTCCGATGAAGTCGTTCCAGACCATGGCCGCCCTCGCGCTTGCCGCGACCGCCCTGCCCGGCATTGCCCTTGCCGAATATCCCGAGAAACCCGTCAGCTTCGTCGTGCCCTTTCCGCCGGGCGACCTCGAGGACGTCTTCACGCGCCTGATCGCCGAGGAATTCCAGGAGACCTACGGGGTACCCACGGCAGTCGTGAACAAGCCCGGCGGCGGCGGCGGACCGTTTCCCGGCGCCGCCGAAGTCGCCATGGCCCCGGCGGACGGCTATACGATCGGCTCTTTTGTGATCGACGTTCCCGTGGTCGGCCCGATGGTCGGCATCCCCGCGCTCGACCCCAACCCGTTCGAGCCGGTCGGGATCTTCCTGACCTATCCCTTCGTCCTGGCCTCGCTCAAGTCGCAGCCGTTCTCGGACATCGACGGACTGGTGGAGCATGCGCAGGACAATCCCGTCGTGCTGGGCCATTTCGGCTCGTTCCTCGTGCCGACGCAGGTCACGCTTGGCATGGCGAAGGTACAGGGCATGGAATACGCCGCCGATACGGCCTTCGACGCGCTGGACTGCAACACGCTGGCTTCGGGCGACGCGGACGTGATCAACACCAACCTGCAGTCCATCCTGCCGTGCATCGACGACGTCACCGTGCTGGTCACGATCGGCGAGCGGCGCATCCCGCTGACCCCCGACGTGCCGACGGTTGGCGAGCTGGTACCCGAGTTGAGCGCCAGCCTGTGGAACGGGCTGTTCGTGCACAAGGATACGCCCGAGGGCGTGCGCACCAAGATCGCTGACGTGGCCGAGCGGGTGATGAACTCGGATCGGGCCCAGGAGATCGCGGCGGAGACCGGCGCGCTGATCTACTGGATCGGCGCCGAGGAGGCGGCCGAGCGCATCGAGTCCGACGCCGCCGCGCTCGACCGGATCACCACCCTTCTCGAGGAATAAGCCACTGGGGCGCGCGCGGCATAGGGCTGCGCGCGCCCTTCGTTTGCAGACGGCCGGTGGAAGGAAGACGGCAAATGGTGCGCAGCAAGACGCTTCAGGACCTGTTCAAGCGTTACCGGCGGCCCGGCGACATGTTCGTCGCCGCCCTGTCGCTGCTGTTTTCGCTGTTCCTGCTGGCGAACCTGCCGTCCCAGACGACTTGGGTCGCCCGCGTGCAGACCTTCGCGCAGCCCGCCTTCTGGCCGACCGTCGCCGTGGTCACCATGGTCGTCTTCTCGACGCTGCACCTGGTGGGCGCGCTGGTCTCCGAGAGGATCGAGGGTCGCTGGCAGGAGGTCGCGGAGTGGGTCAAGGCGCTGGAATACGTGCTGTGGTTCATGGTCTACGTCTCGGTCGTTCCCTGGCTGGGATACCTGCCCGCGACCATCCTCTTCACGCTTCTGCTGACATGGCGGCTGGGCTACCGCGGCCTGAACTGGAGCCTTGCGGCCCTGGGCGTGGCGGTCTTCGTGGTGGTGCTGTTCAAGTCGATGCTGCAGGTCAGCATCCCCGCGGGAGCGGTGTATGACCTGCTGCCGTCCGGGCCGGCGCGCACCTTCATCATGACCTATTTCTGAGGCCGCGCGCATGGAAGTCTTCCTGTCCGGACTGGGGTTGCTGGCAACCCCCCAGATCCTGCTGGCGCTGCTGGTCGGTTCCGTCGGTGGCGTCATCATCGGCGCGATCCCCGGGGTCGGACCGGCGGTCGCCATCGCAATCCTGTTGCCGGCGACCTTCTCGATGGACCCGCTGGTCGGGCTGACCATGCTTCTGGGCATCTACGGATCGTCGATGTACGGCGGCTCGCTTCCGGCGATCCTGATCAACACGCCCGGCACCGCGGTGAACGCGCTGACCACCTATGACGGCTACCCGATGACCCGCCAGGGCAAGGCACTGCACGCACTGGGGCTGGCCTACGGCGCGTCCTTCGTCAGCGGCGTGCTGTCGATCGCCGCGCTGATCCTGCTGTCGCCGCTGCTGGCCAAGATCGCGCCGCTCTTCGGCTCGCGCGAGATATTCCTGGCAGCACTTCTGGGGATCGTCCTGGTCGTCATCGCCCATCGCGGGCAGACCTTCGCCGCCGGATCGCTGGCGGCCTTCGGCATCTTCCTCGGCACCGTCGGGTTGGAGCCGGTGCGCTACACCCAGCGCTTCACCTTCGGTCTGGACGCGCTGCAGTCGGGTTTCGACCTGATCGTCGTCGTGCTGGGCCTCTTTGCGCTGAGCCAGGCTTTCCTGCTGTTGTCGCAGCCGGACCAGTCGCCGGACAGTCAGCGCATCGACGGCAACATGTTCACCGCGATGCTTCGGGTCTTCCGGTTCAAGCGCATCGCCGGGGTCGGGTCGGGCATCGGCGTGATGATGGGCATGATCCCCGGCGTCGGAGAGTTCACGGCCCAGTTCCTCAGCTACACTCACGCGCAGAAGACCTCGAAGACCCCGGAATTGTTCGGCAAGGGCAGCGAAGAAGGCCTCGTCGCGTCCGAATCCGCCAACAACGCGGTGCCCGCCGCCGCGATGATCCCGCTCCTGGCGCTGGGCATCCCCGGCGAGGCGCTGACCGCGATGATGCTGTCGGTCTTCTACGTGCACAACGTGGTGCCCGGCCCGGCGCTGTTCCGCGACCAACTCGACTTCATCTACGCGCTGTTCGCGGCGATGCTGCTGCTGAACGTCATCGTCGTGGTGTTCATCGGGTTCTCGTCGAACGCCCTGACGCGGATCATCCGCATACCGACGCGGTTCCTCGGGATGATCATCCTGACGCTGTCCTTCGTGGGGGTCTATTCGCTGCGCAACTCGGTCACCGATTGCGTGATGGCGGCCGGATTCGGAATGCTGGGGCTGGTGCTGAAGCGGCAGAACCTGCCGGTCGTGCCGATCATCCTGGGCATGGTCCTGGGCGGCATCATGGAGGTCAAGCTGCGTTCGGCCATGGCGCGGGTGCGCGAGCCGCTGGATTTCGTGGACCGGCCGATCGCCGCGGGGCTCGCCGTGGCGATCGTGCTGCTGATCGGCTTCCACGTCTGGGGCGTGATCCGCGAACGGCGCAGCCGGCTGCCCGAGAGCGAACGCGACCACGACAGCCACGACACGCAGCAACGCTGACACACAGGGAGCGACGAGACCATGGCGCGCTACACCGACAAGACCGTTCTGATCACCGGCGCCGGCACCGGCATCGGCGCCGCGATGGCCCGCAGGTTCGCATCCGAAGGCGCGCGGGTCGCGCTGATGGGCCGGCGCGCCGAGCCGCTGAAGGCCGCGGCGGACGCCATCGGCGGACTGGCGGTGCCGGCCGATGCCGCCTCGTCCGGGCAGGTGGCCGACGCGCTGGCGCGCATCCACGACCGCCTCGGCCCGCTGGACGTGCTGGTTTGCAATGCCGGCGGCTTCGGCTTCGGCACGTTGCAGGACAACAGCGACGAGGACTGGAATGCCTCGGTGCAGGCGAACCTGAACACGGCGATAGTGACCGCGCGCGCCGCCCTGCCCGACCTTATCGCGCGACGCGGCAACATCCTGATGATGTCGTCGATCGCTGGCCTTGCCGCCGGGCCCGAGGCCTGCGGCTACGTCACGATGAAGCACGCGCTGATCGGGCTGGCGAAGTCCATCACCCGCGACTACGGGCCCAAGGGCGTGCGCTGCAACACGATCTGCCCGGGCTGGGTTCGTACCGAGATGGCCGACAGCGAAATGGCGGAGCTGATGCAGCGGCGCGGGCTGGCTTCGGTCGACGAGGCCTACGCGCTGGTGACTCGCGACGTGCCGCTGGGCCGGCCGGCCGCGGCGGACGACGTGGCCAGCGCGGCCGCCTTCCTGTGCTCGGACGAGGCGGCGATGATCACCGGCGCCGTCCTGACCGTCGATGGCGGCGCGACCGTGGTCGACGTCCCGACCATCGCCTTTTCCGAAGACTGACAGGGCCTAGGGGCCGAAGCAGCGCCAGTTGCTAGCGCATGCGGCGGGTGCTTCGTGTGCGATACGAAAAAAATCGTATACAATATTCTTGACCCGCACAAAGTGCTGTTTCCCTTGCGGCAACCAGAGGAGGCGCGGATTGGAAAAAGGGATCAGCAAAAGCATTGCCGAAATGATCGTTCGCGGCACCTTGCGGCCGGGCGACCGGCTGGACGAGCAGTCGCTCGCTGAGAAACTCGACGTTTCGCGTATGCCCATCCGCGAGGCGATCCAGAAATTGTCCAGTTCGGGGCTTGTCCAGCTTCGGCCGCGCCGCTCGGCCATCGTGCGCCGGATGAGCGAGAACGAGCTGAGCGAGGCCTTCGAGGCGATGGGCGAGATCGAGGGGCTGTGCGCCTCATACGCGGCGCAACGGCTGAGCGAGGCGCGAAGGCTGCGCGTCAAGGCGCTGATGGAGATCTCGCGCCAGGTCTGCGACGCGGGCAACGGCCCCGAGGCGCAGGAGATCGACGACGAATTTCACGCCCTGATCCACAGCGGTGCGCGCAACTGGATGATCACCGCGCTCGCGCGCGAGACCCGGATCAAGGTCAGCCCCTACAGCGCGATCGGATTCATCTTCGACAGCGACCTCATCGACCTGACCGTGCCGCACCGGCAGCACAGCGCCATCGCCGAGGCCATCCTCGACGGTGACGCCGCCAACGCGCGCGCCCTGATGATCGAGCATGTGGGTCACAACTACCTGAGCCTTCAGGAACTTCTGCCGCTGGCCCAGGAACGCAACGGAACCTAGCTCTTTGCGGGAAAGGAAGACTGACGATGCACGACTACCAGGGCCCCGGCCGCGCTGGATATCCTGCGCGCAGGGGGCAACGCGGTCGACGCGGCCGTGGCGGGCGCCGTGGTCCTGGGCATCTGCGAGCCGCCGATGACCGGCCTCGGCGGCGACGTCTTCGCCATCATCCACGACCCGGCGACCGGATCGGTGTCCGGCCTGAACGGCTCGGGCCGCGCGCCGGCGGCGCTGGACGCGGCGCGCCTGCGCGAGCAGGGGCACGACACGATCCGGCTGGATTCCTCCCACGGCGTAACCGTACCCGGCGCCGTGGACGCGTTCGACCGGCTGGTGAGCACCCGCGGCAAGATGAGCCTCGCCGAGGTGCTGGCACCGGCCATCCACCACGCGGAGAACGGCATTCCCGTCTATCACCGCACCGCGCTGGACTGGGCCACCTTCGGCGACCGGCTGATCGGCCCGGGGCGCACGCATTTCACGGATGGCGGCAAGCCCTACAAGGCCGGCAGCCGCTTCGCCTCGGCTCCGCAGGCCGCCGCCCTGAGGCTCATCGCCCCCGACGGCGCCGAAGCGTTCTACCGCGGCGAGATCATGGAGGACATCGTCGTCACGCTGCGCGCCCATGGCGGCCTTCACCGCGCCGAAGATTTCGCCAACACCACCGCCACGCCGGTCGACCCGGTGCGACGCGGCTATCGCGGCCACGACCTGGTCGAGCTGCCGCCCAACACCCAAGGCGACACAGCGCAGCTGATCGCCGCCATCCTCGAACGGTTCGACATCGCGGGCCTCGCACCCGACAGCGCCGCGCGCATCCACCTCCAGACCGAGGCGACGCGCCTCGCCTACGGCGTGCGCAACATGTTCCCGAGCGACCCCGTCTCCGGCCGTCCCTACGATGAGACGCTGCTGTCGGACGCGCTGGCCGACAGGCTGGCGGCGCAGATCGACCCGAAGAAGGCCGGCACCGCCGCGCCCCGCCCCGCCGAGGCGCTGCACCGCGACACGGTCTACATCACCGTGGTCGACAAGGACCGGCTGGCGGTGTCGCTGATCTACTATGTCGCGCTTCGGCGGCTCGGTCAGGAAGCGGCGGACAGGCCCGTCCCGATTGCCGAGATGATCTTGTCGATGTCGGCCTCTTCGATGATCAGCGAGGGCGACAGGATGATGTTGTTGCCCGACACGCGCAGCATCACGCCGTCCTCATAGGCGGCCTTGGCCACGGCCGTGGCGGTCTTCTTGTCGGCAGGCGTCTTCGCTTCGCGGTCCGACACCAGTTCGACCGCGCACATCAGGCCGTGACCGCCGCGCACGTCGCCGATCAGTTCATGGCGCTCCTTCAGCTTCAGCAGACCCTCGTGAAGCTGCATGCCCCGCGCGGCGGCGTTGTCCTTGACCTGCAGGCGCTCGGTCTCGTGCAGGCAAGCGATGGCGGCGGCGGCGCCCACCGGATGGCCGGAATAGGTGTAGCCGGACCCGATCGAGCCCTTGCCCGATCCGTCGCCCTCGAAGGCCTCGGCCAGGGCCTCGCCGATCATCACGGCGCCGAAGGGGAAATAGCCGTTCGTGATCGCCTTGGCGATGCACATCATGTCGGGCTTCACCCCCCAGTGGCGCGAGCCCGTCCAGTCGCCGGTGCGGCCGAAGGCGCAGACGACCTCGTCGGCGACCAGCAGGATGCCGTACTTGTCGCAGATCGCGCGGACGCCTGGCATGAAGCTTTCATGCGGCGGAATGACCCCGCCCGCGCCCAGGATCGGCTCCATGATGAAGGCGGCGATGGTCTCGGCGCCCTGGAACCTGATCTCGTCCTCGAGCGCGGCAAGGCACAGCTGCGCCAGCTTCTCGGGGTTCGATTCGTCGAACGGATTGCGGTAGGTGTAGGGGGCCGGCACGTGGAAGCAGCCCGGCATCAGGGGCTCGTACTGGGTGCGGAAATTGGCGTTGCCGTTGACCGAGGCGCCCAGCGTGTGCGTGCCGTGATAGCCCTTCTTGAGGCTGAGATACTTGGTGCGCCCGCCCTCGCCGCGGATCTTGTGATACTGGCGCGCCAGCCGCAGCGCGACCTCGACCGAATCCGACCCGCCCGAGGTGTAGAAGCAGCGCGCCATGCCGTCGGGCGCGAAGAAGTCGCGCAGCATCCAGGACAGTTCGACCGCCGCGTCGTTGGTCGTGCCGCGGAAGGTGGAGTAGAACGGCAGGCGTTCAAGCTGCGCCGCGATGGCATCCTTCACCGGCTTGCACGAAAAGCCCAGGTTGACGTTCCACAGCCCGCCCACCGCGTCGACGGTCTCGTGCCCGTCCACGTCGCGGATACGCACACCCTGCGCCTCGGTGACGATCACCGGAGGGTTGGCTAGGCTTTCGGCCGGGTGCGCCATGGGCTGCCAGAAGTGCTTTGCGTTGTTCTCGCGCAGGAAATTGCCGTCTTTCATGATCGTCTCCCTCTTATCCCGAGCGCATCGAGCGCCCGGTCGAAGCTGTCGCCGGGCCGGCGTACGTCGAAATGGACGGGCACGAGGCCCGCGGCCTCTGCCCCCTGGATGTTGCGCATCTGGTCGTCGACGAAGACGCAGGCCGCGGGCGGCAGTGCCAGCGCCTCGGTCACCGCCGCGTAGGCGCGCGGGTCGGGCTTCAGGATGCCGGAATAGGTGGCGTCCACGATGACGTCGAAGTCGGCCAGGAACGGCAGCTTGGCGCGGAAATCCGCGCCGTAGAACAGGTCGAGCTCGTTCGACAGCACCGCCAGTCGGGCGCCTTCGGCCTTTGCTGCGTCCATGGCCGCCAGCGCCTCGGGGCGGATCACCTCGGACGGGGCGGCCCCGCGGGCCGCGCACACGAAGTCCGACATCTGCGTCCAGTCCGCGCCCACGAGCGCGGCAACTTCCGCGGTACGGGTGCGCCAGTAGTCGCGCTCTGTGATCTCGTCGGCCTGCATGCGCCGCCACAGCGGATCGGTCTCGGGCGCGAAGGGGCCCTGCCAGTCCAGCGTTCCGGGCGGCAGGCCAAGCGCCTTCTCGCTGAGCGCGTGGGTCTCGAATAGGGTGCGCGAGATCACGCCGCCGAAATCCAGAACCAGGGCTTCAGGCATCCTGCGCCTCCGTCTTCGCCGGCATGCGGCCGCCCAGCGACTGGCCGAGCACCGGCGCGATCCGGCGCAACGTCTCGATGGCGCGCTCGCGCAGCGCGTCGTTCATGCGGCCCGCGGGCGCGGCCACGGCCACGGCGCCGCTTGCCGCCGCGTGCGGTCCGAAGACCGGCATCGCGACCGACACCACATCCGCATCGAAAGTGCGGTCCGCCAGCGCGTATCCGGCGTCGCGCGCGGCCTCGCTCAGCCTGCGGAGGGTCGGCTCGTCCGTAGGTGTCTGGCCGGTGAAGTCCCGCAGCGGCGCAGCGCCGATCCCGGACCAAAGCGCGTCGGGTCCGAAGGCCAGCATGCTGATCCCCGAGGCAGTGCCGTGCAAGGGGAGCATGGCGCCTTCATCGAAGAATACCGCCGTGCCGTGCTGGTGCGGGTCGTGGTGCGCAACCGGTGCCAGCGCGCCGCCCTGCAGAAGGGAAAAGTGCACAAGTTCCCCGAGTTCCTTGGCGGCGGCCCTGACAACCGGCTCGACCGCGCTTTTCAGCGGAAAGCACGTCTCGCGGATCGTGGCGAGCCGCAGCACCGCGGGGCCGGGCCGGTAGACGCGCGTCACCGGGTCCTGCTCGACGAAGCCAGCCTGTTCCAGCTCGGTAAGGTATCTGTGGACGGTCGCCTTGTCGCGCCCGACCAGGCGGTGGAAATCGCTCAGCCCGATCTCGGGCCGGTCGATCGAAAACTGGTCGAGCAGAGCGAGCGCTTTCGCCGTCGTTCCCATTCCACGCCTCTCCGAAAAACGAATGCCGCGCCACCGGGCGTTCCGTCTCGCATGCAACGGTTGACACGTGACGTGGCTCAAGTCAATATTTTAAACCACCGGTTCATTATTCGAACCTTGCGAAAACAGGGGACGCCCATGTTCGACCAGGCTGACATCGACGCCCTGCGCACGCGCGACGTGTCGCCGGGCCGCCTTCTGATCGGCGGCGCCTGGAAGGACGCGCGCGGCGGCGAGACGCTGGACAGCATCTCGCCCATCGACGGGCGCATACTGACCACCATCGCCGACGCCACCGAGGCGGATGTCGACGATGCCGTGGCAGCCGCCCGCGCCGCCTTTGCCGATCGCCGCTGGTCCGGCCAGGCCCCCGCCGCGCGCAAGAAGATCCTGCTCCGCTGGGCCGACCTGATCGAGGCGAACGCGCTCGATCTGACGGTTCTGGGCGTGCGCGACAACGGCACCGAGATCGCGATGGCCGCCAAGGCCGAGGTCGGATCGGCCGTGAACACCATCCGCTGGTACGCCGAGGCGATCGACAAGATCTACGGCGAGATCGCCCCCACCG
Source organism: Citreimonas salinaria (assembly GCF_900107235.1). Taxonomy (GTDB): domain Bacteria; phylum Pseudomonadota; class Alphaproteobacteria; order Rhodobacterales; family Rhodobacteraceae; genus Citreimonas; species Citreimonas salinaria. The sequence goes on along the minus strand of NZ_FNPF01000001.1, from coordinate 441,193 downwards.
CCGATGCCGCGCTGGGCCTGATCCACCGCGAACCGGTCGGCGTGATCGGCGCGATCGTGCCGTGGAATTTCCCGCTGATGATCGGCACGTGGAAGCTTGCCCCCACGCTGGCCGCGGGCAACTCGGTGGTCCTGAAACCGGCCGAGACCGCGTCGCTCACCCTGCTGCGCATCAGCGAACTGGCGCTGGAGGCCGGCCTGCCCGAGGGCGTGCTGAACGTCGTGACCGGGCGCGGCGCGGGCTGCGGACAGGCGCTGTCGATGTCGATGGACGTGGACGCACTGGTTTTCACCGGCTCGGGCGCCACCGGGCGGCGCCTGCTCGAGGCGTCGGCGAAATCGAACCTCAAGCGCGTCTATCTTGAGCTGGGCGGAAAGTCCCCGAACATCGTCTTCGACGACGTGGGCGACATTGGCGAGGCGGCGAAGGTTTCCGCGGCGGGGATCTTCCGCAATTCCGGGCAGGTCTGCGTCGCGGGCTCGCGGCTTCTGGTGCAGCGCGGCGTGGCCGACGACTTCGTCGCCGCCCTGTCCGAGGCCGCGGCGAGGATGCGCGTGGGCGACCCGCTGGACCTTGCCACGCAGTCCGGCGCGGTGAACTCCGAGCCGCAGCTGACGCAGATCCTCGACTTCGTCGCCGGGGCCGAACGCGAGGGCGCGCGCGTCACCCTGGGCGGCTCGCGCATCATGCAGGACACCGGCGGCTACTACATGGCGCCCACCGTGATCGCCGACGTCGCCCCCGAGCATCGGCTTTTCCGCGACGAGGTCTTCGGCCCGGTCCTGGCGGTGACGACCTTCGAGGGCGAGGACGAGGCGGTGCGGCTGGCCAACGCCACCGATTACGGCCTTGCCGCCGGGGTCTGGACGCAGAACCTGGGCCGCGCGCACCGCATGATCCGCGCCGTGCAGGCCGGGGTTGTGCACGTCAACACCTATGGCGGGCCCGACATCACCGTGCCGTTGGGCGGGGTCAAGCAATCGGGCAACGGGCACGACAAGTCGTTGCACGCCTTCGACAAATACGTCGATCTGAAGACCGCATGGATTAAGCTTTGACGAGGTGGGTATGACCGACAAGACGATACTGGTCGCCGGGACCTACGACACGAAGGCCGACGAGCTTGGCTTTCTGGTCTCGTGCATCGAGGATCAGGGCGGACGGGTCTTGACCATGGATGTCAGCGTGCTGGGCGATCCGTCGGGGCCGGTGGACATCTCCAAGCACGAGGTGGCCGAGGCCGGCGGCAGCTCGATCCAGACGGCGATCGACAGCGGTGACGAGAACGTCGCCATGCAGATCATGGGCCGCGGCGCCGCCGCCAAGGCCGCCGAGCTTTGCGCCGCAGGGCGCGTGGACGGGGCAATCGTGCTGGGCGGCTCCATGGGTACGGACCTGGCGCTGGACCTGCTGGGCGCACTGCCGCTGGGCATTCCGAAATACGTGGTCTCGACCATCGCCTTTTCGCCGCTGCTGCCGCCCGAGCGTCTGCCGGCAGACGTGCAGATGATCCTGTGGGCGGGCGGGCTTTACGGGCTGAACTCGGTCTGCCGCGCCTCGCTGGCGCAGGCTGCCGGAGCGGTGCTGGGGGCGGCGCGGGCGGCACAGCCGCCGCAACGGGACAAGCCGCTGATCGGGATGACGAGCCTGGGCAAGACCGCCCTGCGCTACATGGTGCCGCTGAAGCCCGCGCTCGAGGCGCGCGGCTACGAGGTGGCGGTCTTCCACGCCACAGGCATGGGCGGGCGCGCTTTCGAGAACCTCGCGCAGGAAGGCGCCTTCGCCTGCGTCTTCGACTTCTGCACGCAGGAACTGGGCAACCACGTCTTCGGCTCGATGGTCAGCGCGGGCGGATCGCGCCTGACCGGCGCGGGCATGGCGGGCGTCCCGCAGTTGGTGGCGCCGGGCTGCTACGACCTGGTGGACGTGATCGGCTGGCAACCGGCCGACCCGCGGTTCGACGGCCTGCCCAGCCACGCGCACAACCGCCTGATCACGTCCTATGTGCTGGACGACGAGGGACGGCGAAAGGTGGCGCGCGCGCACTCCGAGCAACTGGCGAAGGCGACCGGGCCGACGGCGGTGTTGCTGCCGCGCGGCGGTTGCGGCGAGTGGGATCGCCCCGGCGAGCCGTTGCACGACGCCGCCGGGCTCGCGGCGTTTTGCGACGAACTGGTCGCGACCTGTCCCGATAACGTGACGCTGCACGATCTGAAGTGCCACATCAACGACAATGCCTTCGCCGAAGCCGCGCTGCGCGTATTCGACGCGTGGCGCGACGCGGGACACGTTCCCGCGTGAGGGGCGCCGGACAAGGCGCCCTCGTGACGCTTGCCTGCGGTTTTCTTCCCGTCGGGCAGGGTCTTCCGACGGCGCCTGCTGCCGTTCGGCACGATTGAGCCGGAAGATCAGGCAGTTGATCGGATTGCCTTCAGTTATCGATAGAACGCGTAACCAGCATCAGCCCGTCTGGTTCACGGCCTCGGGGCTGGCTGCGCGGAAGGCGCCGATTTCGCCTGCCGCGTCCGCGACGGCCTGAATGCGGGGCAGGTCGGACCAGCCCGCGCCCCATCGGTCAGCGTTGTAGATTTGCGGGATCAGGCACAGGTCCGCGAGCGTCGGGGTGTCCCCGTGACAGAACCGACCCGTGGGGGGTTCGCCGAGCATTGCCTCGAAAGCCATCAGGCCGCGGCGAATGAAGTGCCGCATCCAATCCACCCTTGCTTCGTCGCGGGTGTCGCCGGGGAGGCGGCCAAGGACCACCTTGACGACCGACGGATTGCAGATCGGGTGGGTGTCGGCAGCGATCGTCAGGCTCAGGCGGCGAACCCGGGCACGCTCGGCGGGATTGGCCGGCAACAGCCCCAGTCCGCGCGTCTCGTCGAGATATTCGATGATCGCCAGCGACTGGGTCAGGCGCAGGCCGTCGATTTCGAACACCGGCACGAACCCTTGGGGATTGCGGGCCAGATGATCCGGCCCGCTTTGCTCGCCCCCGATCAGGTCGATCGGCACGGACCTGTAGGCGATGCCGGCGAGGTTCAGCGCGATGCGGACCCGGTAGCTCGCGGTCGAGCGCCAGTAATCGTAGAGAATGGCGCTCACTGACGGGCGACCTCGATGGCTTCGCGAATGACGTCGAGGTCGCCGACGTGATTGAACAGCGTCAGGATCAGCCGCGCGTTCAGGGCGTCGCTTTCGTCCTTGGTCAGCCCTTCATGTGCCGTCAGAAGCAGATCGTAGGCTTCGTCGGGGATGGCAATGTTGCGGGAGGTGACGAGAGCACTCATGCCATTTCCTTTCCGGTCGCGCGGTTCAGGGCGGCCTCGATCTCCACTGGTGTCGCGGTTTCCCAGCGTGCCGCGACGTGCTGGTCGGGCCGGATGAGGTAAAGTGCCCGGTCGGCCGCCACGAGATATCGCGCGCGTGTCTCCGCGTTCGGCGTGGCGATCGACACGCTGCGCAGACCCGAAGTGTCCGGGGGCTCCTGTCCGATCGCCAGAAGCACGAATCCCGTGCCAAGACGATGCAGAAGGAACCCGTCCTCCAGCGGAGCATCCGGGCAGGGGGCGCCGGGGCGGGTCTGTGCGGGACCGCCGGGTAGGCTGTCGGCCCCGTTCAGCGGAGAGCCGTCATAGATGCAGGGCACCGAAAGGCGACCGGAGTTCACGAAGGGGCGGGCGAAGTCGTGGCGGCGCGACAGGTGCAGCACTGCATTCCGGAAGACTCGGCTGATCTCGGATTTCGGCGTGATGAAATCGGTGGATCGGGTGGAATTGCGGATGTTTTCGTCGGTCGCGTAGCACCGCTCGGCGTCGTAGGTGTCGATCAGCGCCTCGGGCGCCTCGTCGTTCAACACCATGGCGAGCTTCCAGGCGAGGTTGTCGGAGTCCTGCACGCCGCCGTTCGCCCCGCGGGCACCGAAGGGGGAAACCTGGTGAGCACTGTCGCCGACGAAGAGCACGCGGCCATGGCGGAACGACTCCATCCTGCGGCACTGGAACGTGTAGATCGAGGTCCACACGATCTCGTATTCCACGCCGGGCAGCATCTGGTCGATGCGCGCGCGGATCCGGTCCTCTTTCAGCTCGGCGTCCCGATCCACGTCCCAGCCGATCTGGAAGTCGATCCGCCAGATGTCATCGGGCTGCTTGTGCAGAAGCGCGGAATCCCCGGCCTCGCGGAACGGCGGTTCGAACCAGAAGCGGCGCTCGACCGGGAAGTCGACCTTCATTCGCACGTCCGCGATCAGGAAGCTGTCCTTGAACACCTTGCCCTCGAACCCGAGACCCAGCCCCCTGCGCGTGGGTGAACCGGCCCCGTCGCAGGCCAGAACCCAATCGGCGGTGATCGAGTAAGGCCCCTCGGGCGTCATGATCTCGATCCCGGCACCGTCGTCCCGCACGTCCAGCGATTCGACGCGGTTCTTGCCACGAATCTCGATCGGTGCGCCTTCGGCCTGCGCCTGCCGGATCCGGTCGACCAGGAACTTCTCGAAATAGGGCTGCTGAAGATTGATGAAGGCGGGGTGCCGGTGCCCGCCCTCGGGCAGAAGGTTGAACTCGAATACCAGATCCTCGCCGTGGAACACCTTGCCCAGGTTCCATACGACGCCCTTGTCGACCATGGCGTCGGCGCAACCCAAGCGGTCGCAGATCTCCAGCGTGCGCTTGGCGAAACAGATCGCGCGGCTGCCTTCGCCGACTCCTTCGTGGTCGTCCAGAACCAGGGTGCGGACGCCACGCAAGGCGAGATCGAGCGCCATCGCCATCCCGATGGGGCCACCCCCGATCACCACGACCGGATGATGCGCCGCGACCTCGGCATCCTGATCGGCGGCGCGCTCGTATGGATAAAGTCGGTGCGCCAGTGCGTAGCGGTCGTCCAGCATCACGTCTCCTCCCGAAGTGGACATGGCCGAGGGCGGGTGCGACGCCCGATCGGTCCGGCAAGAAGGTGCCCGGACAACGCCCGGGCAGTTGGATCAGCCCTGCAGGGCCTGCCACATTTCCTTGTCGCGCGCGGCGGTCCAGATCCGCGGCGTGTCGATGCCGCGCGCCTCGTCGAAGGCACGGGCGACGTTGAACGGCAGGCAATGTTCGTAGATCGCGTAGTCGCCGAACTTGGGGTCGCAGACCTCGCGCACATGGGCCATGGCCTCCTGCAGCGAGCCGCCCCTGACTGCGACGCGCTTCACGGCATCATAGGTCGAGGAAACGAAGTCGGCGGTGTTGTCCAGCGCCGCGTTCACCATGTCGCGGCCGACCAAGGCATCGCCCCGGCCCGGCGCGATGGCGTCCAGGTCGAACGCGCGGATGCGTTCGAGCGTCTGCGGCCAGTCGCCGTAGTGACCATCGCCGCAATAGCAGGCCGAGTGGTACTCGACGATGTCGCCGGTGAACATGACGTTCTGGTCGGGCACGTGGATGACGATATCGCCGGCCGTATGGGCGCGGCCCAGCTTCATCAGGTCGACGCGGCGGTTGCCCAGGTAGACGCTCATGCGGTCGCTGAAGGTGGTGGTGGGCCAGGTCAGGCCGGGAATGCTCTCGTGGCCCTGGAACAGGCGCGGAAAGCGGTCGAACTCGCTGTTCCAGTCCTCCTGCCCGCGCTCGGCCACCATGGCGCGTGCCATGTCGGACATGATGATCTCGCGCGCGTCGTAGGCCGATGCGCCCAGCACGCGCACCGCGTGGTAGTGGGTCAGCACCAGGTGGCTGATCGGCTTGTCGGTGACCTCGCGCACCTTCTCGATCACCTTCTGCGCCAGCCGCGGGGTGGCCTGCGCCTCGACCACCATCACGCTGTCGTCGCCGATGATGACGCCGGAATTCGGATCGCCCTCGGCGGTGAAGGCCCAAAGCCCCTCGCCCACCTGCGTGAAGCTGATCTCCTTGTCCGCCATGTCTCCGGCGGATGCGAATGCCTTGGCCATGTGGCCTCCTGTCGTCTCTTAGGGAAATTCGGGGGCGGGAAGGATCGTGCCCGTGCAGGCGCCGAAGCCGACGCGGTAGCCGTCCCCTTGCGCATGCCCCCTGAGGGTGAGCGTGTCGTCGTCCTCGATGAAGGTCCGGGTCTCTCCGCCAACGTCGAGCGGGTTTTCGCCGCCCCACGTCATCTCGAGCAGAGAGCCGTAGTTCGACGGCTCGGGTCCCGAGATCGTGCCCGAACCGAGCAGATCGCCCGTCCGCATGGCGCATCCCGACGACGCGTGATGCGCCAGCTGCTGCGCTGCCGAGTAGTAGAGTTCGCGCATGTTCGTGGTGCTGATGCGGTGGCCGTTCATCTCGACCGACAGCGCCACGTCATAGTTCCCGGGGAAGTCGGCCTGAAGGTAGGGCAGAAGCGGCTTCTCGCGCGGCGGCGTATCCACGGCGAAGGGGGCCAGCGCCTCGCGTGTCACGATCCAGGGCGAGATCGACGTTGCGAAGGCCTTGGCCTGGAACGGGCCCAGTGGCTGGTACTCCCACGCCTGCAGATCACGCGCCGACCAGTCGTTCAGCAGGACGTAGCCAAAGATCATGTCCTGGGCGCGGGCGGTCGTGATCGGCTCGCCCATCTTCGACGGGGTGCCGACGATGGCGCCGATCTCGAGCTCGATATCCAGCCGCTTGCACGGCCCGAACGAGGGCATCTCGGCGTCCTTCGGCTTCGTCTGCCCCAAGGGACGGCGTATGTCGGTGCCCGAAACCACGACGGTCGACGCCCGCCCATTGTAGCCGATGGGGATGTGCAGCCAGTTCGGCGGCAGCGCGTTCTCCGGCCCGCGGAACATCGTGCCGACGTTCTGCGCGTGCTGCTTGCCGGCGTAGAAGTCGGTGTATTCGGCGACCTCCAGCGGCATGTGCATGGTCGCATCGGCCAGCGGCACCAGCAGCGGCTCGACCTTGGCGCGATCCGCCGCCCCTTCGGCCAGAAGGTCGGTCAGGCGCTCGCGGAATGCCGACCACGCGGCGGGACCCGCGGCCATCAGCGGATTCCACGTCGCGTACTGCAGAAGGTCCGCGGTTTCGGTCAGGCCGGCCTCTTCCGCGCCCGCGACGTCGAGCACCCTGTCCCCGATCGCCACGCCGCAGCGGGGCGCGGTGCCGTTCGTCGAGAACACCCCATAAGGCAGGTTGTTCAGCGGAAACTCCCCTTCGGGATCATTGGCGCTGTCGATCCAGCTTCGCTTGAGCAAGCTGCTCCTCCTCTATCCTTGGTCTGCCATTCGAAGCCCCGCCCCGGCGAGCGTCACTTCCGGCCCGGCGTCCCGTCGAAATGCTTTTCCAGCCCGTCCCAGCAATCGACGTAGTCGTCCTGCAAGGGGGCCTCCTTCGCTGCGAACTCCGTCAGGTGCTGCGGGAAGCGGGTCTCGAACATGAACGACATGGTGTTGTCGAGCTTGTCGGGCCCCAGCTCCGCATTCGACGCCTTCTCGAAAGCCTCGCGGTCGGGGCCGTGGGGCAGCATGCAGTTGTGCAGGCTCATGCCGCCCGGGACGAAGCCCTGCGGCTTGGCGTCGTACTGGCCGTAGATGTTGCCCATCAGCTCGGACATGACGTTCTTGTGGTACCAGGGAGGGCGGAAGGTGTCCTCCATCACCATCCAGCGCTCGCGGAACAGCACGAAGTCGATGTTGGCGGTGCCCTCGACCCCCGACGGCGCGGTCAGCACGGTGAAGATCGACGGGTCGGGGTGGTCGAACAGGATCGCACCCACGGGGCAGTAGGTCTTCAGGTCGTACTTGCAAGGGGCGTAGTTGCCGTGCCACGCCACCACGTCCAGCGGCGAGTGCGGGATCTCCGAGCGGTGGAACTGACCGCACCACTTGATCGTCATGGTGGACGGCGTCTCGCGATCCTCGAAGGCCGCGACGGGCGTCTTGAAGTCGCGGCGGTTCGCCATGCAGTTCGCGCCGATGGGGCCACGCCCGGGCAGGTCGAACTTCTGGCCGTAGTTCTCGCACACGAAGCCGCGGGCGGGGCCTTCCAGCACCTCGACCCGGTAGACGAGACCGCGCGGGATGATGGCGATCTCCTGCGGCTCGACGTCGATGATCCCCAGCTCGGTGGCGAAGCGCAGCTTGCCTTCCTGCGGGACGACCAGCAGTTCGCCGTCGGCCGAGTAGAAGTAGTCGTCCTTCATCGATTCGGTCACGAGGTAGATATGCGCGGCCATACCCGTGGCGGTGTTCACGTCGCCCGCCGTGGTCATCGAGCGCATGCCCGTGAGCCAGGTCAGCCGCTCCTCGCTATGCGGCACCGGATCCCAACGGTACTGGCCCAGCGAGGTCACGTTTTCCGGCACATGCGGCGCGGTCTTCCAGTATGGCAGGTCGATACGCTCGTACCGGCCCTGATGCTTGACCGAGGGGCGGATGCGGTAGCACCAGGTCCGTTCGTTCTGGTGGCTGGGCGCGGTGAAGGCGGTGCCGGACAGCTGTTCGCCGTACAGGCCGTAATTCACCTTCTGCGGGCTGTTCATTCCCTGCGGCAACGCGCCGGGCAGCGCCTCGGTCTCGAAATCGTTGCCGAAGCCGGGCATGTAGCCTTCGGTGACGCCTTGTGGGATGGACGCCTGCATCAGGCCAGAGATCTGTGTCTGGTCGTTCATGATCGATCCTCCAAACTGTTGGAGGACGTAGTACTGGTTGCTTTTGTAACCAACAAGACCAGTCGGTGAGGAAATCGATGCACGACTTCGACCTGAGGAACTTTCTTCCCTACCTGTTGAACCAAGCCGCTGAAGAGACCAGCATCCGGTTCTCGCGGATCTACAAAGACAGGTACGGAATGCTTCGGACGGAGTGGCGCGTGCTGTTCCATTTGGGCCGCTATGGCGACATGACCGCGAGCGAGATCGGCCGGCTATCGAAGATGCACAAGACCAAGATCAGCCGCGCGGTAAAAGCGCTGGAAAACAAAAATTTCGTGACGCGTCGGGAGAGTTCCGGGGACCGTCGCCTTGGTATCCTGACGCTTCTGCCGCAGGGGCGAAGTGCGTTCGACGACCTGGTCGAGGTGGCCGAGAAACACAACTCCGATCTGATGGCGGGATTCTCGACCGGCGAGCGCACCGTTCTGATCGACTGCCTTCAGCGGCTCGCCGCATTCGAAGACCTGCCCGACTGAAGCTCTCTTCGTTGCTCGAGCGACAAAGCAGCCAACGAATGTGCGAACGCGCTCGGCAGTGCCGACGGCGTTGTAGCGATCCATGGGTGCGCTGCGGCATCACGCGCAACGGGAACGCGCAGTTCAAGCGTGTCACAGCCAGGAGCGCGTGGACTTACCGCTAGTCGGCCCGGATGCGCGTGTACGCGCTTCTCCGCGCCCTTTTCCCGGTAGCGGCGACAGTTGACCCGGTTTTTGTAGTAGAAGCACGCTTCGCCGATCCTCGTTGCCGATGTCACACAGGGCGGTGGCTCTGGCCAGGAGACCGGGAGGCGACGATCGACGCGCCAAGCGCCTGAGGTGCCCGTACCTTGCCCACCGCACGACCGCTCTCTTCCCGCGGCCGCGGCACACTCGACATGAGCAGGAGGCTCAGTTGCATCATTTCGAAATGATCCCGCCGGCTTAAGACCTCCCGGGGGCTACGATGACCCAGAATCGCGCTGGGTGTGGCCATGAAAGATTGCCGGACCGCCTTCGATCGGAAGCGACACTCCGCCAACTCGATCACGGCCTTTACGGTGTCGTCATTCACACAGTCCATCGGCATCCCCCCGGAATCACCTTACGTCAACCAATAGTATGGGAGTGTTGGCCCCATGACACAACGCATGGTTGCCAGCGGCAGTATTCTGCCACCTGAAGGTGCTGTTCCTGCAGACGCCAGGACGCAGCTGGAACAGCCCCTACCGAGACCGCTCGCTTCATCGCCCCGATTCTCCAGCCAGCCCGTTTGGCTCTGGGGACCACCGGTCCGATGTCACCTCGAAGGATGAGTTTACGCACGAATCAAATTTTCCGTCCCGGAAACGGCGTGACTCTGCTGGGCCGGATTTGTGCCAATCGGAAACTTCCGTTCCTACGCGATTGCGCAAAACGCTGCGCTGACCTGCATGGCATGTGCCTTGCCCTATTGCTTCGTTCTTGCGGCAGGCGTAGTCCCGTTTGTGGGACACCCCTCCCCAACGAGGGGCGACTATCTGGAAGGTTAGCAGACATGGCTACGACCAACCCGGCCACGCGGCCGGACACTACGCGTCCGTCGACGAAACCGTCGAACCCGCGCTTCTCCTCGGGCCCCTGTGCCAAACCCCCCACTTTCTCGCTTGACGGGCTGTCCGACGCGGCACTGGGCCGGTCGCACCGCGCCAAGATCGGCAAGGACAAGCTGGCCGCCGCCATCGACGGCACGCGCGAGATCCTCGGCGTGCCCGCCGACTACCGCATCGGCATCGTCCCCGCCTCGGATACCGGCGCGTTCGAGATGGCGATGTGGACCATGCTGGGCCAGCGCCCGGTCGAGATGGTCGCCTGGGAATCCTTCGGCGCGGGCTGGGTCACCGACGCGATCAAGCAGCTGAAGCTCGACGCCCGCGTGCACGAGGCCGAGTACGGCGACATCGTCGACATGGCCGCGCTGGATTACGACCGCGACGTCTGCTTCACCTGGAACGGCACCACGTCCGGTGTACGGATGCCCGACGGCGCGGCGATTCCCGCCGACCGCGACGGCCTGACACTGTGCGATGCGACCAGTGCCGCCTTCGCGCAGGACCTGCCCTGGGACAAGCTGGATGTCACCACGTTCTCTTGGCAGAAGGTGCTGGGAGGCGAGGCCGCGCACGGCATGCTGATCCTCAGCCCGCGCGCCGTCGAACGGCTGGAATCCTACACCCCCGCCTGGCCGTTGCCCAAGATCTTCCGCCTGACCAAGGGCGGCAAGCTGATCGAGGGCATATTCAAGGGCGAGACGATCAACACGCCGTCCATGCTCGCGGTCGAGGATTACCTGCTGGCGCTGGATTGGGCGCGCTCGGTCGGCGGGCTGAAGGGCCTGATGGCGCGGGCGGATGCCAATGCGAACGCGATCTGGGATTTCTGCGACGGGCGCGACTGGATCGACAACCTCGCCACGGATCCGGCGACGCGGTCGAACACCTCGGTCTGCCTGAAGTTCACCGATCCGCGCATTGCCGACCCCGCCGCCTTCGCCAAGGCCGTCGCCAAGCGGCTGGAATCCGAGAACGTCGCGCTGGATGTCGGCGCTTATCGCGACGCGCCGGCCGGCCTGCGCATCTGGTGCGGCGGCACGGTCGAGACCGCGGACATCGAGGCGATGCTGCCCTGGCTCGACTGGGCCTTCGCGGCCGAGATCGACGCACAGGCGCAGGCGGCCTGATCCTTTCCCGGGGTGTGCGCTCGCGCACCCCGCCCCCCTCAACCGGACTTAGATCCGCGCATATCGCGTATGTATGGGTTGTGCATCGCCCGTGCATGCGATGTGCCCACTCAAGGACATGCACAATGGCACCCAAGGTTCTCGTCTCCGACAAGCTTTCCGAAACCGCCGTCCAGATCTTCCGCGACCGCGGGATCGAGGTCGATTTCATGCCCGACCTCGGCAAGGACAAGGACAGGCTGGCGCAGGTGATCGGCGAGTATGACGGCCTCGCGATCCGCTCGGCCACCAAGGTCACGCCCAAGATCCTGGAGAACGCGCACAAGCTGAAGGTCATCGGCCGCGCGGGCATCGGCACGGACAACATCGACAAGGACGCCGCGTCCAAGAAGGGCGTGATCGTGATGAACACGCCCTTCGGCAACATGATCACCACGGCCGAGCATGCCATCGCGATGATGTTCGCCGTCGCGCGCCAGATCCCCGAGGCCTCGGCCTCGACCCATGCCGGCAAGTGGGAGAAATCCCGCTTCATGGGCGTCGAGCTGACCGGCAAGACGCTGGGCGTGATCGGCGCGGGCAATATCGGCGGCATCGTCTGCGGCCGCGCGCGTGGGCTGAAGATGAAGGTGATCGCCTACGATCCCTTCCTGTCCGAGGAGAAGGCCCAGAAGATGCAGATCGAGAAGGTCGAACTGGACGATCTTCTGAAGCGGTCCGACTTCATCACCCTGCACGTGCCGGCGACCGAGCAGACCCGCGGGATGCTGAATCGCACGGCGCTCGAGAAGACGAAGCCGGGCGTGCGGATCATAAACTGCGCGCGCGGCGGTCTCGTCGACGAGGAAGCGCTGGCCGACCTGCTGAAGTCGGGCCACGTGGCCGGCGCGGCCTTCGACGTCTTCGCCGTCGAGCCCGCGACCGAGAACCCGCTGTTCGGTCTGCCCAACGTCGTCTGCACGCCGCACCTGGGCGCTGCGACCACCGAGGCGCAGGAGAACGTCGCCCTGCAGGTGGCCGAGCAGATGTCGAACTACCTGCTGACCGGCGCGGTGGAAAACGCGCTGAACATGCCCAGCGTCACGGCCGAAGAGGCCAAGATCATGGGCCCCTGGATCAAGCTGACCGACCACTTGGGCCGCTTCATCGGCCAGATGACGGACGAGCCGATCACCGCGATCAACATCCTATACGACGGGTCCGCTGCCGAGATGAACCTCGACGCGCTGAACTGCTCGCTGATCGCGGGCATCATGAAGCAGATGAACCCGGACGTGAACATGGTCTCGGCGCCGCTGATCGCGCGCGAGCGGGGCGTGAAGGTCTCGACCACCAACCAGGAACAGTCGGGTGTCTTCGAGGGCTACATCAAGGTGACGGTGGTGACGCCGAACCGCGAACGCTCGATCGCCGGAACGGTGTTCAGCGACGGCAAACCGCGCTTCATCCAGATCAAGGGCATCAACATCGAAGCCGAGATCGGCCAGCACATGATCTACACCACGAACGAGGACGTGCCCGGCATCATCGGCACGCTGGGCCAGACGCTGGGCGAGCACGGCGTGAATATCGCCAACTTCACGCTGGGCCGGTCGGTGTCGCGCGGGGACGCGATCGCGATGCTGTATGTCGACGAACCGGTTCCCGCCACCGCGGTCGATGCGCTGAAGGCCACCGGCAAGTTCGGCCAGGTCAAGCCGCTGCAATTCGACATCGCCTGACGCAAGATCGCCGGGGCCATTCGCGGCCCCGGCGCATTTCCTCCGGTTGGCGGCTTCCTCAGAAGGCTTGGGCCGCCTTAACGGCGCGCTTCCAGGCACCGTACTTGGCGTCGCGCTTCGCCTCGTCCATGCCGGGCGCGAAGGTGCGTTCCAGCCGCCACATCTTCGCGAAACCCTCCATGTCCGGGTACAACCCGGCGCGCTGACCGGCAAGCCAGGCCGCGCCCATCGCGGTCGTCTCGACCACCTCGGGGCGGTCCACCGGCGCGCCGGTTATGTCGGCGAGGAACTGCATCGCCCAGTCCGACGCGCTCATCCCGCCATCGACGCGGAGCGGCTTGTCGGCGCCCCCGCCCATCGTGCGGCCCTCGACGTCCCAGTCGGCGTGCATCGCCTCGAGCAGGTCTCGCGTCTGGTAACCCACCGATTCCAGCGCGGCGCGGGCAAATTCCTCGGGGCCGGAATTGCGCGTCAGGCCGAACACGGCGCCGCGGCACTCGGCGTTCCAGTAGGGCGCGCCCAGCCCGGTGAACGCGGGCACCAGAACGACGTTCTGCGCCTCGTCCGCCTTTTCGGCCAGCGGCTGCGTCTCGGGCGCCGCCCGGATGATCCGCAACCCGTCGCGCAGCCATTGCACCACCGCGCCTGCGATGAAGATCGACCCTTCCAGCGCATAGGTCGGATGGCCGTCGAGCTGGTAGGCGATTGTCGTCAGCAGGCGGTTCTTGGACGTCACAGGCTCGTCCCCGGTGTTGAGCAGTGCGAAGCAGCCGGTGCCGTAGGTCGACTTGAACATGCCGGGATCAAAGCACGCCTGCCCGATCGTGGCAGCCTGTTGGTCGCCCGCGACGCCGAAGATCGGGATCTCGGCACCGAACAGGTCGGCGCGCGCCATGCCGAAGTCGGCGGCGCAATCCTTGACCTCGGGCAGCATCGACGTCGGAATGCCCAGCATCTTGCACATGGTCGAGGACCAGCGCCCCTTGCGGATGTCGTACAGCATCGTGCGCGCGGCGTTGGTGGCGTCGGTGACGTGCACCGCGCCGCCGGTCAGGTTCCAGATCAGCCAGCTGTCGACGGTGCCGAAAACCAAATCTCCGGCCTCGGCGCGGGCGCGGGCGCCGTCCACGTTGTCGAGGATCCACGCGACCTTGGTGGCCGAGAAATACGGATCGAGCAGCAGGCCTGTCTTGGCGGTCACGGTTTCCTCAAGGCCCTCGGCTTTCAGCTTCTGGCACATTTCGTGCGTGCGGCGGTCCTGCCAGACGATGGCGTTGTGGATCGGCTTGCCGGTCTTGCGGTCCCAGACCAGCGTGGTCTCGCGCTGGTTCGTGATGCCGATGCCCGCGATGTCGCCGGCACGCACGCCCGCTCGCTCCATCGCCGCGCGGCAGACGGCGGCGGTGCTGGTCCAGATGTCGCCGCAATCGTGTTCGACCCAGCCGCTGGCCGGGTAGTGCTGCTCGAATTCCTCCTGCGCGGACGCGGCGATCTTCAGATCCTCGTCGAACAGGATTGCCCGGCTGGATGTGGTTCCCTGATCGATGGCCAGAATGTAGGTCATCCGTCCCTCCCTCTCCGTTGATGCAATCTTGCGCGACCGTGTCCACGCAGCCAGTCAGGTGCCGCGGCTTGGGGTGCCGGTCGACCTTTGCCGACTCCGAATATCTCTGCCATGCCGCACTTCCGGGATCGTTGTGCAAACTCTAACACGAGCGAAGCGCGGAAATGAAAGGTTCATATTCGTTTTTGTTCGTATATCGCCAGTACACCCCGGCTTCGCCCGCCCCGGCAGCGGGTCCGGCCGTGGCATCAAACGCCTATCGCGGCCGCGTCCTGCCAAAGGTTCGTTCACCCGCAGGCGCGCCTGCCCATGGAGGCAAGCGCGACGCGGCGGATCACACCATCGCTGTGGAGGGACGTGCGCGGCAAAACGCGACCCGTGCGCAGGTCAGGCGGCGGCAAAGCCCTTGTCCAGCGCGGACAGGATCGTCTCAATTTCGGCTTCGGTAATGACCAAAGGTGGCGACATCAGGATGTTGTGCATGCCCAGCCGCACCATCGCGCCGGCCTCGTAGGTGGCAGCGTGGATGCGCTTCATCGTGGTCATGTCCATCGGCGTCTTCTTCGCCCGGTCGCTGACGATCTCGAGGCCGATCATCAGGCCATGGCCACCGCGCACGTCGCCCAGGATGTCGTATTTCCGCGCCAGCTCCAGACAGCCCTCGTGCAGCTGCGCGCCGCGCGCGGCAGCGTTGCTGGCGAGGTCCAGGCGCTCGGTCTCGGCCAGGCAGGCGATCACGGCCGCAGCACCCACGGGATGCGCAGAGTAGGTGTAGCCGTGCCAGATCGCGCCCTCGGAATCAGCGTTCTCGAACACGTCGGCGACCTTGCCGCCGATCAGCGCGGCGCCGACCGGGAAATAGCCCGAGGTGATGCCCTTGGCGGTGCTCATCATGTCCGGCTTGACGCCCCAGTGGCGCGAGCCCGACCAGTCGCCGGTGCGGCCGAAGCCGGTGATCACCTCGTCCGCGATCATCAGGATGCCATGGCGGTCGCAGATGTCGCGCATCAGCGGCATCAACGTCGCGGGCGGCACGATGACACCACCGGCGCCCAGGATCGGCTCCATGATGAACGCCGCGATGCTGTCAGGGCCCTGGAAGGCGATTTCGTCCTCGGCCACCTGCGCGATGGCCTGGGCAAGCGCCTCGGGGTCGGTTTCGTTGAACGGATTGCGGTAGGTGTAAGGCGCCGGCAGGTGGAAGCAGCCGGCCAGCAGCGGCTCGTAGTTGATCCGGAAGCGGTTGTTGCCGTTCACGCTGGCGCCGCCGAAATGGGTGCCGTGATAGCCCTTCTTCAGCGACATGAACTTTGTCCGCTGGGGTTGGCCGCGCAGGCGGTGATACTGGCGCGCGAGCCGCAGGCAGGTATCGACGCTGTCCGATCCGCCGGAGGTGAAGAACACCCGCTCGATCCCGTCCTCGGCGAAGAAAGCCTGCGTGGCATAAGCGGCCTCGATCGCGGCGGGATTGGTCGAGCCGGCGAAGGCCGAGTAGTAGGGCAGCGCCTGAAGCTGGTCCGCGATGGCCTGCTTCACCTTGTCGTTCGAGTAGCCGAGGTTGACGCACCACAGCCCGCCCACCGCGTCCACGGGATCATGGCCGTCGATGTCGGTGATGCGAACGCCCTGGGCGCCGGTGATGATCTTCGGAGGCTGCGCCTGCGCCTCGCCGGGATGGCCCATCGGATGCCACAACTGACGTGCGTTGTTCTCCTTTAGAAAGTTCTCGTCCTTCATGGCGGTCTCCGGTTTTGGGCGTGGCGCGACGCTGGCAAATCGTCGCGCCACTGTCCATAGGACTCAGTCGCAGCGGCCGAAGCCGGCGGCCGCCACACGCAGAAGCTGGGCGTAGAAGTCCGGACCCGGCTCCAGGTCGGCTCCCGCCGGGTCGACGATGACGGTTTCGACGGCCGTGTCCTCGAAAACGGCGGCGATCAGGCCGGCATCGTATTGCGGCTCGGCCACGGCACACTGGATATCGCCGGCACGCACCGCGTCGCGGATCGTGGCGAGGCGCGCGGCGCTGGGACTTGCATCGTCGGCCAGGGAAAGCGCGCCGGCCGCACGCAGGCCAAAGCGGGCTTCGAAATACTGGAAGGCGTCGTGATAGACGACGAAGCGCAGGTCGCCCGCATCGGCAAGCTCGGCCGCAATCTCGGCCTCGGTTTCGGCGATTGCAGCCTGCGCGGCCTCGGCATTCGCCCGGTAGGTCGCCGCGTTCGCGGGATCCTGTTCGGCAAGCGTCTCTGCGATTGCGTCCAGCCAGACGATCGCGTTCCGCGGGTCCAGCCAGGCGTGCGGATCGGCGCCGGAATGATCGTGTCCGTGGTCCGGTTCATCGTGGGAATGGGCGTCGTGGCCGTGATCCACGTCTTCATCCTCGCCATGATCCTCGTCGCCATGGGCGGCTCCGAACAGCGCGTCCTCCCGGAACGCGAGAACGGTGGTTCCCGCCACATCGAGTAGCGGCAGGCTGTCCGCACCGGCCGCCAGCGTGTCGATGCTGGAAGCGACCGAGGGCGTCAGCGCGTCGCCGATCCAGACGACGACGTCGGCCTGGGACAGCGCGCGCGCCTCGGAGGGGCGCAGCGCGTGGCCGTGCGGGTCCGAACCGCGCGGCAACAGCAGGTCCGGCTGGCCGACGCCCTCCATGACCTGGAGCACCAGCGCATGCACCGGCGCGATGTCGGCCACCACGTGCGGTACATCGGCCCGCGCCGGCATGGCCAGTGTAGCGCAGGCGGCCAGCACCACGCAGAAAGAGGGAAGGCGGGTCATGGACAGCGACTCCAAGTGTGATTATATAACATTACATCCGCTCTAGAGGACGAATGATGACAGCGCAACCCTCGCTCGGCGCCGGCTTTGCCCGGCACGATCACGGCTCGTGTATAGAGGACAGCCTTGCCACGGCCGAGGCCGCCTGCGCGCAAGCCCGCCTGCAACTGACCCCGGTGCGTCGCCGCGTGCTCGAGATCCTGCTCGAGGCGCACCGCGCGATGGGCGCCTACGACATCCTGGAACGCCTGCGCGACGAGGGGCTCGGCTCGCAGCCGCCGGTGGTCTATCGCGCGCTGGATTTCCTGACGGCGAATGGCTTCGCCCACCGGATCGAGCGGTTGAACGCCTTCATCGCCTGCGCCGGGCACAAGGCCGGTCACGCGCCCGCCTTCCTGATCTGCCGGGTCTGCAACCGCGTGGCAGAGGCCGAGATCGCGCCGGATGCGGGCGAGCTGGGCCGCGCCGCCACCCGCGCCGGTTTCGTCATCGAGCGCACGGTGCGCGAGGCGACGGGGCTGTGTCCCGCCTGCGCCGAAGGGGGCGAGGCATGAGCGCACTGATCGAGACGCACGACCTGACGCTGCGCTTTGGCGACCGGACGGTGCTGCGCGACGTGGATTTCGCGATCCGCCCGGGCGAGATCGTGACGGTGGTCGGGCCGAACGGCTCGGGCAAGTCGTCGCTGATGCGGGCGCTGATCGGCGGACTGAAGCCGGCGGCGGGGCGCGTGACGCGGGCGCGGGGCCTTCGGGTCGGCTACGTGCCGCAGAAACTGGTGCTGGACAGGACCCTGCCCATGACCGTGCGGCGTTTCCTGTCGCTGCCGCGCCGCGTCACGGACGAGGCGGCGCGCGAGGCATTGGCCCGCGCCGGCGCGGCCGGGACGGGCCAGCAGCAACTTGCCACGCTGTCCGGCGGGCAGTTCCAGCGCGTGCTTCTGGCGCGCGCGCTGCTGGACCGGCCGCAGCTTCTGATCCTGGACGAGGCGACCGCGGGTCTGGACCAACCCGGCGCGGCGGCGTTCTACCGCCTGATCGAGGACGTCCGTCACGACACCGGTTGTGCGGTCCTGATGGTCAGTCACGACCTCCACGTGGTCATGAGCGCGTCCGACCGGGTGATCTGTCTCAACGGGCATGTCTGCTGCGAGGGCACGCCCCAAGTCGTGTCCGAAGCGCCGGTCTATCGTGCGCTGTTCGGCGAAGGTACGCGCGGGGCGCTTGCCCTGTACCGGCACCACCACGACCATCACCACCACGGCGACGCGCAGAGCCACGACCATCCGCAGGCCGAGCGTCATGCAGAACAGGCGGAGGCGTGATGCTCGACGATTTCATGGTCCGCGCCGCGCTGGCAGGCATGGGTGCCGCGCTGGCCGCCGCCCCGCTGGGATGCTTCGTCGTCTGGCGGCGCATGGCCTATTTCGGCGACGCGACCGCGCATGCGGCGATCCTTGGCGTTGCGCTTGCACTGGCCTTTTCGATCAGCGTCTTCACCGGCGCTCTGGCGGTGGCCCTGCTGATGGGACTGGCCGTGACGATGCTGTCGGCGCGCGACCACGCGGCCGACACGCTGCTGGGCGTGATGGCGCATTCGGCGCTGGCCGTCGGGCTCGTTGCGGCAAGCTTCCTGACGAACGTGCGGATCGACCTGATGGCTTACCTGTTCGGCGACATCCTGGCGGTGTCGCGAGCCGATCTGGCGGTGATCTGGGGCGGCGCCGCTCTGGTGCTGTGCCTTGTCGGCTGGCGGTGGCAGGCCATGCTGACCGCGACGCTGAACCCCGAACTTGCGCGCGCCGCCGGGATCGATCCAAGGCGCGAACAGCTGATCCTGACGCTGGCGCTGGCGGTGGTGGTGGCGGTGGCGATCAAGGTGGTCGGCGCGCTGCTGATCACCGCGCTGCTGATCATCCCCGCCGCCTCGGCCCGGCCCTTCGCGCGCACGCCCGAGACTATGGCCCTGCTCGCCGCCGGGATCGGCATCGCCGCGGCGCTGGCCGGTCTCGGGGCATCGGTGAGCTTCGACACGCCCGCAGGCCCCAGCATCGTGGCCGCCGCCGCCGCGGGGTTCACCCTGTCGACCGCGCTCGGTGCGCTGCGCCGGGGCTGAGGCTACCAAGTACCTCTGCATGAACGCGAAACGCCGCCCTTTCGGGGCGGCGTTCGTGACTTCCGGTCGAGTGCCAGCTTCAGAAGCCGAGACCTTCGTACTTCTTCTTGAAGCGCGACACGCGGCCGCCCTGGTCCATCAGGCGCGAGCTGCCGCCGGTCCAGGCCGGGTGCACCGTCGGGTCGATGTCCAGCGTCAAGGTGTCGCCTTCCTTGCCCCACGTGGTGCGGGTCTGGAATTCGGTCCCATCGGTCATCTTGACGGTGACCGTGTGATAGTTCGGGTGGATGTCCTTTTTCATGCCAAAGGCTCCTTACGACTCGGCGCTTGCGCGCGGCTTGTAGGTGTTGTCCTCGGCGATACGGGCCGACTTGCCCCGACGCGCGCGCAGATAATACAGCTTCGCGCGGCGGACGCGGCCGCGGCGGACCACCTCGATATGTTCGATGTTCGTCGAGTACAGCGGGAACACGCGCTCCACGCCTTCGCCGAACGAGATCTTGCGGACGGTGAACGATCCGGCGATGCCCTCGCCGTTCTTGCGGCTGATGCAGACGCCTTCGTAGTTCTGCACCCGGGTTCGCGTGCCCTCGGTCACCTTGTAACCGACGCGGATGGTGTCGCCGGCCTTGAAGTCGGGGATCGTCTTCCCCAGCGAAGCAATCTGCTCCGCCTCGATCTGTGCGATCAGATTCATCTGACCATCTCCTATCTGCTCGCGGTTGGTCCGCGAAGGTTTGCCTTGTCCCAGAGCTCCGGGTCGTTGGCCGGGTCCGCGCATGCGCCCGCCGGAGAATTCGAACCGCGTTTCCTTGTCGCCCCGCCTGCGGCCCGCGCACCTGCGACTGGCGCGCCCGCAATGCGGAATCGGCCGTTACGGTCGGACCGCAAAGGCTTGGGCCGTATAGAAGGGGCGCCGCTACGGATCAAGTCCAATCGTCGGTCAGCGACGGCGTATGCTTGGGAGTTTCAAGAGGTGCTGCGCGGTCCGAGGTCAGTCCTGTCCGCTACGCGCCTGCCACAGGTCAGGGCGCCGTTCGCGGGTCAGGCGCTCGGACTGCTCGCGCCGCCACCGGTCGACCGCACCGTGGTCGCCCGACGTGAGCACGGCGGGGATGCTCGCCCCGCGCCACGCGGCCGGGCGCGTGAATTGCGGATGCTCCAGAAGGCCGTCGGAAAAGCTCTCCTCGACCGTGGATTGCGCGTTGCCCAGCACGCCCGGCAGCAGGCGCACGCAGGCATCCAGCACCGCCTGCGCGGCGATCTCGCCGCCGGTCAGGATATAGTCGCCAATCGACAGTTCTTCGATGGCGTAGTGGTCGATCACCCGCTGGTCGAGTCCCTCGAACCGGCCGCAGATCAGCGTGACCCCCGGCCCGGCGGCAAGTGCGCGCGCGCGCACCTGATCGAATCGCGCCCCGCGCGGTGACAGGTAGATCAGCGGCGCGGCATCGGGCATGGACGCGCGCGCGGTATCGATGGCCCGGCCCATGACGTCCGGGCGCAGCACCATCCCCGCCCCGCCACCGGCCGGCGTATCGTCGACGTTGCGATGGCGCCCTTCGCCGAAGCTCCGCAGGTCGACCGGGTGCAACTGCCACAGCCCGTCCTTCAGCGCGGTGCCGGTCAGCGACTCGCCCAGCATGCCTGGGAAGGCGTCGGGCAACAGCGTGATGACCTGCGCCTGCCACGCCCGGACAAGCCTGTCATCCCCGCCCATCAGGTCGCGCGGCTTGAGCGATGGCTCGATGGACTTGCGCCCGTGCGACCGGGTTGGAACATTCGACATGGGGCACCTCCGGGATGGCCCGCTGGTAGTGCCGCGGCGGCCCCGACACAAGATCCCGCGCGAGGAGCGCCGGCCGGAAGATTCCGGTGTCAGGCGACGCGGTGCGATCCGACCTCGAAGGTAGCGCCGCCACGCATGCGCTCGCGCAGATCCAGAACCGCCGCAGGATCGCGGAACATGGTCGCGAGGCAGGCCGCGCGCGGCGGATCGGCAAGGATCGCGTCCCGCAACAGCGCAAGCGCGAACACGTCGCGGTCCGAAAGCTCGCGCACGTCTGCGATGCCGCCGCGATGCATGGCGCGCAAGGCAATTTCGGATGCCCGGAGATGTGGCGACAATGGCTCGGCAGGCGGTCGTGCCGCGCCCTGCACAAGCGCGAAATCGCGCAATAGACCGGGCCGCAGGCGGTCGGCCGTATATGCGGGCTCCAATCCCTCCGTTGTCCACAGAAGGTCCCCGGGGCGCACCTTGGCGGCGAACTTGCCCGGCGGAAACTGCCAAGCGACCAGCGCGAGGGCGGCCGCGGCGACGAAGGTCGCAGCGCCGTAGCCCGGCACCGTCAGCGCCAAGCCCAGCGCTGAAATCACACAGGCCCAGCTGATTGCGGCCAGGCGCTGGTCGGAAAAGCGCTGCATTCCGGTTCTTCCCTGCCACTGTGCAGGAATCGATACCGGATGAACGGGGCAGCATTTTGGTGGCCCCGTGCAATCGGACCCGATTGCCGGCGCCTCCCTGGCGACGAAGCGCTCAAACGGCCGGTTTCGTTTCCACTCGCGGAACGAAACGGAGGGCGGTCAGGCTTGACGATGCCTTCGCCGCCCGGTTCAGGCGTTCGACCGGGAATTCAGTCCAACAGACCTTCGGGCGGATCCGCGACGATTCGGCCGGCGGCGATGTCGACGGTAGGCACCGCGGCGCGCGTGAAAGGCAGAAGAACCGTCTTCCCCCCTTCCGGAAGATGAAGCTCCAGCAGGTCCCCAGCGCCGTGGTCATGCACCGCATGCACGACACCCAGATGCGCGCCACCGGTGTCGTAGACCGCCAGCCCGATCAGGTCGGCATGGTAGAATTCATCCTCGGGCAGCGCGGGCAGGCGGTCGCGCGGGGCGAACAGTCGCGTGCCGCGCAGGGCGTCCGCCTGCTCCTTGGTCTCGATCCCCTCCAGGCGTGCAGCGAAGCCCGCCTTGATCTCGCCCCCCAGTTCGAGTTGGAACGTGCGCCTGCCGTCTTCGGTGGTCAGCGGCCCGTAATCCGCGATTGCGCGCGGGTCGGCGGTGAAGCTTTTCAGCCGCACCTCGCCGGTCACGCCGAAGGCGCCCGCGATGGCCCCGACACACATCAGATCGGTCATGGCGATCCCTGAAAGAGTGAAGGATCGGCGTCCCCGCCACGCCCGCACCGGAAGCACGAAGGCGCGGTCGAGACGGGAACACCTGCGATCCCGGCCGGCGGGTGGGCCGCCGGCCGGGTCGCACCGCGCACGGCTCAGGCCTCGGCGGTGTCGGCTTCGGCCGCCTTGGCGGCCTTTTCCTCGGAGCGCTGCTGGGCCTTCTTGCCCGGCTTCGCCTTGTTGGGGTTGTTGCGCTCGGTCTTCTCGCGGATGCCGGCGGCTTCGAGGAAGCGGTCGATCCGGTCGGTGGTCTGCGCGCCCTGGCCCAGCCAGTACTGGATGCGCTCGACGTCCATCTTCACGCGGTCCTCGCTGTCCTTGGGCAGCAGCGGGTTGTAGATGCCCAGCTTCTCGATGAAGCGGCCGTCGCGCGGCATGCGGCTGTCGGCGGCGACGATGCGGTAGAAGGGGCGCTTCTTGGAACCGCCGCGGGCGAGTCTGATCTTGATGGCCATTGGTCTGTCTCCTTTGATGGCGTGGTGGCGGGCCGGGGCCGCGCCTATTGCTGGTGCAGCTTGTGGTGCTGGATGACTTCCTGAATGATGAAGTTCAGGAATTTCTTGGCGAATTCCGGGTCCAGGTCGGCCCGTTCCGCCAGATCCTGAAGCCGCGCGATCTGCTTTTCCTCGCGTGCGGGATCGGATGGGGGCAGGTCGTGCTGCGCCTTGAGGACGCCCACGGCTTGGGTATGCTTGAACCGCTCGGCCAGCGCGAAGACAAGGATCGCGTCCAGCCGGTCGATGCTGTCGCGATGCTCTTTCAGCAGCGCCTGGGCGCGGGAAGCGTCTTCGATCATGCGGTCCTCGTGATGAATCGGTCGCGGACGAGCGACGCACGGAAAAGAGTTGCGCACGACAGGTCGCGGGCCTTCCAGATATGCACGCGTACCTTCATGCTGCCGCCTCCCCCGCGGGGTGGCGCCAGACTTGCACCGGGAAATCCAGCAGCGTGCCGTCCCGTTCGTGCCGCGCGCCCAATCGGATCGCCACCGCGCGCGATCGGTCGTTCGCCGGCGCGATGTACGAGATCAGTGGGCCGAGTCCGTGTGCCTCGGATGCCCAGCGCCGTGCGGCGATCGCCGCCTCGGTGGCATAGCCTTGGCCCTCGCAGCCCTCGAACACCTGCCAGCCCAGTTCGGGCTCGTCCCAACCGAGGTGGTTTATGATGCCGACCCGGCCCACGCGTCTGTCCCCGTGCAGCACGACGAACATGCCGTAGCCCTTGAGCGCCCAGTGCCCCGCGGCTCCGAGAAAGCTGCGCCAGCGGTCGAACTCGCCCTCCATCGGCCCGCCGACGAAGCAGGACCGGGGCGAGGCCATGAAAGCCGAGACCGCCGGAAAATCGCTTTCGATCGGCGTGCGCAAGGTCAGGCGCTCCGTGGTCAGATGGATGTCGGGCAGCATCAGGCGCAGGTCTCCGGCCCGGGATGGCGCCACAATTCGTCCTCGCCCATCTGCTCGTTGTGGTAGGTGCGTTCATGGACAGCGCCAAGGCGGGCAGCGAGAGCTTTGGACCGATCGTTCGACGGCACGATGTTAGAGGTCAGCGTGTTCAAGCCTAGGTCGTCATATGCCCACTGGCGCGCACGGCTGGCCGCTTCGAAGGCCAGCCCCCGGCCCTCGTGGCCGCGGAACAGAAGCCAGCCCAATTCGGGCTCGGGCCAGCTTTCAGGGAACCAGACGCCGGTCATACCGATCGACGCGCCGCTCGCATTGTCCTCGATCACGAAGTAGCCGAAGCCATGGATGTGCCAGTGGCCGACATTCATCGTGAACCACCGCCAAGCATCGCCGCGCAGCGGGATGTGGCCGAACCCTGCCGCGTGCTCGGCATCCATCAGAAAGGCGATCACCGGCTCGATGTCGCCGCGCTCGGGCCCGCGCAGGATCAGCCTGTCGGTTTCGAGCCGCGGGGCATGCGTCAGGCGCGCCGACGCATGGTGCCCGTGGCCATAGGCGACAGGGGCTGCCGGAATATGAGTCCCGTCCGCCGTCATTTCTTCTTGCCGAACCCGCTCAGCCCGGGCGGCAGCGCGCCGCCACCCATGCCGGGCATGCCGCCGGGGCCGCCCATCTGGCGGGCCGCCTGCTCCAGCGCCTTGGGGTCCATGTTCGCCATCTCGGGCGGCATGCCGCCCTTGCCGAACATGCCGCGCATAGCCTGCTTGAGCGCGCCGCCCTTCCCCATCTTGCCCATCTTCTTCATCATGTCCGCCATCTGGCGCTGCATCTTCAGCAGCTTGTTCAGATCGCTGACCTCCATCCCCGAGCCCTTGGCGATGCGCTTCTTGCGCGAGGCCTGGAGGATCTGCGGGTTGGCGCGCTCGGCCTTGGTCATCGACTGGATCAGCGCGATCTGCTGCTTCAGCACCCGGTCGTCCATGCCCGCATCGTCCAGCTGCTTGGCCATCTTGGCCGCACCCGGCATCATTTGCAGCATGGCGCCCATGCCGCCCATCTTCATCATCTGCTCGAGCTGGCCCTTCAGGTCGTTCATGTTGAACTGACCCTTCTGGAACCGCTTCATCATGCGCTCGGCCTGCTCGGCCTCGAGCGTCTGCTGCGCGCGCTCGACCAGGGCCACGATGTCGCCCATGCCGAGAATGCGGCCGGCGACGCGCTCGGGCTCGAAGGTCTCCAGCGCGTCCATCTTCTCGCCCAAACCGACGAACTTGATCGGCTTGCCGGTGATCGCGCGCATCGACAGCGCCGCACCGCCGCGGCCGTCGCCGTCCATGCGGGTCAGCACGACGCCGGAAATGCCGATGCGCTGGTCGAAGTTCTCGGCCGTGTGGACGGCGTCCTGGCCGGTCAGGCCGTCGACCACCAGCAGCGTCTCGCGCGGGTTCGACACGTCGCGGACCGCCTCGACCTGGGCCATCAGCTCTTCGTCGATCGACAGCCGGCCGGCGGTGTCGAGCATGTAGACATCGTAGCCACCAAGGCTTGCCTGCGTCTTCGCGCGCTTGGCGATAGTGACCGGGTCCTCGCCCTTCACTATGGGCAGGGTGTCGACGCCGATCTGCGTGCCGAGGATCTGCAGCTGCTCCATCGCCGCCGGGCGATTGACGTCGAGCGAGGCCATCAGGACCTTCTTGCCGTCACGATCCTTCAGACGCTTGGCCAGCTTGGCGGTGGTCGTGGTCTTGCCGCCGCCCTGCAGGCCGACCATGAGGATCGGCGCGGGCGCGCTGTCGATGCGCAGCGAACCGGGCTCGCCCTCGCCGCGCAGGACATCGATCAGCTCGTCGTGGACGATCTTGACGACCTGCTGGCCCGGCGTCACCGATTTCGTCACCGCCGCACCGGTCGCCTTCTTCTCGACCGATTTGACGAAGTTGCGCGCCACCGGAAGCGAGACGTCCGCTTCAAGCAGGGCGACGCGCACCTCGCGCAGGGCCGAGCGCACGTCGTCCTCGGACAGCGCTCCCTGCTTGGTCAGCCGGTCGAATACGCCGCCGAGACGTTCGGAGAGAGATTCGAACATGAGGGCAGGCCCCCTTTCCTGTCGTCCTGTGTCACGCCCGAAGGTAGGCGCGGCGGCTGAGCTTCACAAACCCCGGGCCGGGAAAACGCCGGCCCCCCGGTCGCGGGCGATGGCCCGAACGACGGATGCCCCCGTGGGCGCAACGCGCTGACGGAGGGCGATCCCGAGCATAGCCCAAGGGACCGGAAGGCGCCTGCCATTCCGGATATGCGGGCCGGATACGCCGGGCCGGCGACCAGAGTCAAGACCGCGCCGCGCAAGAGGTGCATCTCGCACTTGCATTCACGAACGCAATCGCCAGTATCGCCGACGAGATGTGAGTCAGCGCACAGGTCGATAATGGACAACTGGGACGAGATCCGCACCGCCTTCCAAGTCGCCCGAAGGGGGACCGTAAGCGGCGCCGCCGAGGCGCTGGGGGTGCATCACGCCACGGTGATCCGCCATATCGATGCGCTCGAGCGCCGGCTGGGGGTGAAGCTGTTCCAGCGCCACGCTCGCGGCTATACCGCCACCGAGGCCGGGCAGGACCTGCTGCGCGTCGCCCAGACCACCGACGACCAGTTCCAGCAGCTCGAGGGCCGCATCCGCGGCCGCGGCAGCGACGTGTCCGGAGAGTTGATGGTCACGTCGCTGGTGGAACTGGCGCCCCTTTTGGTAGGCGCGCTGACCAGCTTTCAGGAAGCCTATCCCGACGTGATCGTGCGCCTGCTGACCGGAGAGCGCCTGTTTCGCCTGGAATATGGCGAGGCGCATGTCGCGCTACGCGCCGGACGTCAGCCGGACGAGCCCGACAATGTCGTCCAGCCGTTCATCCACCAGGACATCGCCCTGTATGCAAGCCAGGCTTATGTCGACCGCTACGGCCTGCCCGGCGACATTGAGGCGCTGAAAACGCACCGTTTCGTGGCGCACGACGATCCCGACGGGCGCGCGCCTTTCCAGCAATGGCTGCGCCACACGATTCCCTACGACCGCGTGACGTTCCGCAGTTCGGACAGCCGGGTGATGAACCAGGCGGTGCTGGCCGGCGCCGGCATCGGCTTCTTCGCGATGCGCGAGGCTGCGGCGCATCCCGAGCTGGTGCAGATCATGCCCCCGCGCGAGGAATGGACGTCACCCCTGTGGCTGGTGACGCATGTCGACCTGCACCGCACCGCCAAGGTGCAGGCGTTCCTGACGCACCTGAAGGACTACGCCAACGAAGGGCCGTGCCGTTGACCGAGGCGGCGCGCGGCCACCTGGCGATGCTCGCGTTCTCGGCTCTGGTGGCGGGCTCGTTCAGCCTCGGCGGCATGGCGGCCCCGTTCATCGACCCCGCGGCGCTGAACGCGGTGCGCTTCACGCTGGCGGCCGCCGCCATGTGGGCGATCGCCATGACCACCACCGGCGTGCCGCGGTCGATGTTCGCCTCGCCGTGGCGCTACCTGATCGTGGCGGCGCTGTTCGCGGCGTATTTCGTGACGATGTTCGAGGGCCTCAAGACCGCTAGGCCGGTCAGCATGTCGGCCGTCTTCACGCTCAACCCCGCGCTGTCGGCGGTGTTCGGCTACCTGCTTCTGGCGCAGGTCACCACGCTGTGGATGGCCGCGGCCATCGTCATCGGCGGCGCGGGCGCCCTGTGGGTCATCTTCGACGGCAGCCCGCAGGCGCTGGTCGCCTTCGACATCGGGCGGGGCGAGGCGATCTTCTTCTGGGGGGTGGTCGGCCATGCCCTCTATGCGCCGCTGCTACGCCGGCTCAGCCGAGGCGAGCCCGCCGCGGCGCAGACGGCCGTCATCCTGACCTTCGGTGCGGTGCTGCTGGCGCTGTGGTCCGGCCCGCGCCTGCTCGCCACCGAATGGGCGGACCTGCCGGCGATCGTGTGGTGGACCATCGGCTATACCGCGATCGCGGCGACCGCCGTGTCCTTCTCGCTGGTGCGCTACGCCACCTTTCGCCTGCCTTCGACCAAGGTAATGGCCTATACGTATCTCACGCCGAGCTGGGTCATCCTGTGGGAGATCGCGGTCGGACAGGGCACGCCCCCGGAAATGGTGCTGCCGGGCGTGGCGCTAACTGCGTTCGCCCTTCTGATGCTGCTGCGCGAGGAAACCGCCTGAAGCTGCGCCCAGAGGTCAGCCTTCCTCGGGTGTCAGGCCCTCGTTCCGCAGGAACCGCTCGAAGGCGTCCAGGTTCACCGGCTCGAACTGGCCGAAACCCTGCATCCAGATGCTGGCCTCGCGCAGGGCGTCGGGCTCGAGCGCGCACCACTTGACCCGGCCGCGCTTCTCCTGGCTGATCAGGCCGGCGCCGGCCAAGATGGCGAGATGCTTCGATATCGCTGCCAGCGACATCTCGAACGGCTCGGCCACGTCGGTCACCGCCATGTCGTCCTCGAGCAGCATCGACAGGATGCGGCGGCGGGTCGGGTCGGCAAGCGCCGCGAACACGATGTCGAGCGAGGGATCCATGGGTCGCATAAGGCGCCGCGCCGCGCGCCGGTCAAGCCCCGCACGGCATGTTCAACCTGATAGTTGAATATGCGAAGACCGCCGGCGCGGAAGGATGACGCGTGCGCGCGGTCCGTCGCGCGCGCAAGACTTTCAGAAATTATTGCGCAAACTCAATATCTTTTGCGTTCGCCAGCTGCCGCCGCATCGCTGTTGACTCGGCCCGCCCCTGCGCTTAGCAACACCGCGACACTTCGGGCGGGGCTTTCGCGTGACCGAGACCGATCCCAGGCGCAGGCTGGAAGAGCTTGAAAAGAAGCTCGCAGCGCGTCGCGCGGCTACGGCGGGCGAAAAGCACCACCACGAGGAGCATTATTCCCAGGCACAGATCGCCTGGCGGATGGTGACGGAAATGGTGGCCGGTCTCGGGATCGGCTTCGGCATCGGCTTCGGACTCGACCGGTTTCTGGATACCGGCCCGTGGTTCATGCTGGTGTTCACGCTGCTGGGCATCGCCGCGGGGATCAACGTGATGATCCGCACGGCGCGCGAGGTGCAGGTGAAGCAGGACGCCCGCGAGGCCGGCCGGTTGGCCGATGCTGCGGGCATGACGGACAAGAGCGACGCCGCGCGCGTCACGCACGAGGGAAAACAGGATGGCGACTGAAGAGGTTACCGGCGAAAGCGGCGGTCTGGTTTTCCACCCGATGGACCAGTTCATCGTCGAGCCGCTGTTCGGCACCGGCTCGGTGGGCATGTTCACCATCACGAACGTCACGCTGTGGATGGCACTGGCCGTGCTGTGCATCCTGGCTCTGATGGTTCTGGGCACGTCGAAGCGCGCCGTCATCCCGAGCCGCAGCCAGTCGGTCGCCGAACTGGCCTACGGCTTCATCTACAAGATGGTCGAGGACGTGACAGGCAAGGAGGGGATCAAGTACTTCCCCTATATCTTCACGCTGTTCCTCTACATCGTCTTCGCGAACTTCCTCGGCCTGATCCCGACGGCCTTCACCACCACCTCGCATTTCGCTGTCACCGTGGTGCTGGCGCTGGCGGTGTTCCTGGCCGTGACGATCCTGGGCTTCGTGCTGAATGGGACAAAGTTCCTGTACCTCTTCTGGCCGACCTCGGCGCCGCTGGCGATCCGCCCGGTGCTGATGATCATCGAGCTCATCTCGTACTTCGTGCGTCCGGTCAGCCACTCCATCCGTCTTGCCGGCAACCTGATGGCCGGTCACGCGGTGATCAAGGTCTTCGCGGGCTTCGCGGCGCTGGTCGCGGTGTCGCCGCTGGCGGTGCTCGGCATCGTCGCGATGTACGGTCTCGAGATCCTGGTGGCCTTCATCCAGGCCTATGTCTTCACGATCCTGACCTGCGTCTACCTCAAGGACGCGCTTCATCCGCATCACTGACGGCCCCGGACTCGGTCCGATCCGCAATTCGACAGAACCTCAAACTTCCAGACGTAAGGAGATACCCCAATGGAAGGTCAACTCGCACATATCGGCGCCGGTCTCGCAGGTCTCGGTACGGGTCTCGCCGCACTCGGCGTGGGCAACGTCGCCGCCAACTTCCTGTCCGGCGCGCTGCGCAACCCGTCGGCCGCCGCATCGCAGACCGCGACGCTGTTCATCGGCATCGCCTTCGCTGAAGCCCTGGGCATCTTCTCCTTCCTGGTCGCCCTGCTGCTGATGTTCGCCGTCTAAGCCACGGCTGTCATCCTTACGCGCGGGCGGCCGTGATCCCACGGCCGCCCGATGGTACGAACAGGTCCGACGGAGGACGCCATGGCGACCGAGACCCAAGGGTTGGTCAGCAGCTGTGTGGGCATGGATGGCAGCGCCATCGGCATGCCGCAGCTTTGCGCTGACTGGTTCCCGAACCAAATCTTCTGGCTTGTCGTCACGCTGGTCGTGATCTACCTGATCCTCAGCCGCGTCGCGCTGCCTCGCATCGCCGCGGTGCTGGCGGAACGGCAGGGCGCGATCTCGAACGACATCGCCGCGGCCGAAGACCTCAAGAAGAAGGCCGCCGACGCCGAGAAGGCCTATGAGAAGGCGCTGGCGGATGCCCGCGCCGAAGCCCAGGCCATCGCGCAGCGCACCCGCGACGAGATCAAGGCCGAAACGGCCAAGGCGATGGAAGCGGCAGACGCCCAGATCGCCGAAAAGACCGCCGAGTCGGAAAAGACCATCTCGGACATCCGCGCCTCGGCGCTGGAGAATGTCGAAGCGGTCGCCAAGGACACCGCCGCCGCACTTGTCGCCGCCCTCGGCCAGCAGGCCGACCAGGGCAAGATCGACGCCGCCGTCGACCAGCGGATGAAAGGATAAGCCATGCGCCACCTGATCCTTCCCGCTGCGATGCTGACCGCCGGCCCGGCCTTCGCGGCCACCGGCGAATACGGCTTCTTCACGCTGCGGAACACCGATTTCGTCGTGCTGATCGGCTTCATCGTCTTCCTGGCGATCCTGCTGTACTTCAAGGTTCCGGGGATGCTTGCCGGCATGCTCGACAAGCGCGCCGAGGGCATCCGGTCGGAACTGGACGAGGCCCGCGGCCTGCGCGAAGAGGCACAGGCCCTGCTGGCCAGCTTCGAGCGCAAGCAGAAGGAAACGCAGGCCCAGGCCGACCGCATCGTCGCCCATGCCCGCGAAGAGGCCGAGCGTGCCGCCGAGGCTGCGAAGGAAGACATGCGCGACTCGGTCGACCGCCGCATGGCCGCCGCCGAAAGCCAGATCGCGTCGGCCGAGGCGAAGGCCGTGCGCGAGGTACGCGACCGCGCGATCACCGTGGCCATCGCCGCCGCACGCGACGTGGTTTCGCAGCAGATGACGCAGGACGAATCGGCACGTCTCATCGACCGGTCGATCGACGAAGTGGGCGACAAGCTTCACTGACCGCATTCCTTGCGAATGACCCGAGGCCCGGCCTTTGCGCCGGGCCTTTTCTGTGCCAAGGACCGGCTTACCGCATCGGCGGAACCCCGCGCACCAACCTCAGGAGAGCGACGCGCCATGGCGCATATCATCGTGGTCGGCAACGAAAAGGGCGGTGCAGGCAAGTCCACCGTCTCGATGCACATCGCGACCGCGCTCGCGCGGCTGGGCTTCAAGGTCGGCGTGCTGGACCTGGACCTGCGGCAGAAAAGCCTCGTGCGCTACCTGCAGAACCGGGCAAGGTTCCTCTCTTCCGAGAACCGCGACCTGCCCAGCCCGACCTGGATCGACTTGCCCGAGGTAAACCCCGACGATGTCCCCGAGGGCGAAAACCCAAACGATTACCGCATCGCCAACGGCGTCTCGGCGCTTGAAAGCGACAACGATTTCGTCCTGATAGACTGCCCCGGCTCGCACACACGGCTGGCGCAGGCGGCTCACGCAATGGCCGACACGCTGGTCACACCGCTGAACGACAGCTTCGTCGATTTCGACCTCCTTGCACGCATCGACCACGACAGCGAGAAGATCCTCGGCCCATCGGTCTATGCCGAGATGGTCTGGACGGCGCGGCAGCTGCGCGCCAAGGCAGGGCTGAAACCGGCCGACTGGGTCGTGCTGCGCAACCGGGTCGGCGCCCAACAGATGATCAACAAGGCGAAGATGGAACAGGCGCTGGCCAAGCTGGCAAAGCGCATCGGCTTCCGCGTGGCACCGGGCTTCTCCGAGCGGGTGGTCTTCCGCGAGCTGTTTCCGCGCGGCCTTACCCTGCTGGACCTGCGCGACGTAGGCGTTCGGTCGTTGTCGATCTCGAACGTCGCGGCGCGGCAGGAACTGCGCGACCTGCTCAAGGCGCTGGACCTGCCTGGCGTCAAGGTGAAGTTCTAGATCCGGGGCAACCTCCGTTAAGCGTTCGCTAACCACGATCCGGCGATGCTTGCCGGAATGCGCATGCTCTGGCCTCTCATGCTATTTGCCACCCTTTCGGCCTGCGATGCGGCCGGGCCGGGCTTTCGCGGCGGCGAGGCCGTGACGCGCGAGGTGGAAGGCTCGCGCTTTACCCTTCGCTTTCGTGGCCCCTTAGCTGAAGCCGTCCGGACGTCGCCGGAATGGCTGCCCGCGTTCGACGCCACGGCCCGCCGCGCCGCGCTGGCCGCGCAGGCGGAACGCCCCGGCTGCCGGGTGGCCTGGGTTCAGGGCGATCCCGCGATGATGCTCGTGGGCCTCGCCTGCGGCGAGCGACCGGCGCCCGCCATTCCCGCGCGGTCCCGCGTGCTGCTGTGCGAGTTGATCGACTGGCGCACCATCGGCGACTGGACCGCCGGCGCGCTGGACTGCGCCCGATTCTAGAGCCGCTTTTCGAAGAACAGGCTGTAGGGGCCCTCATCGTAGTCGCCGAACGGCCCCCGGGGAACAAAGCCGGCGCGGCGGTAAAGCCGATGCGCCGCGTCTAGGCCGGTGCCGGTTTCCAGCAACAGCAGGGGCAGGCCCCGCGCCCGCGCCTCGACCTCGATCCGGTCCAAGATGGCCCGCGCCACTCCCTTCCCGCGCGCATCGGCGGCGGTGAACATCGATTTCACCTCGCCGTAAGCGGCCTTGGCCGCCAGCGCCCCGGTGCCGAGCAAGACGCTGCCCTCGCGCGCGGTGAAGAACGTGATCCCCGGTGCGGCCAGCGCGTCGAGCGACAAGAAATGGTTCGCCTCGGCCGGAAACAGCGATTGCATCAGCGCGTGGCTTTGCTGCAGAAGCGCCGCAGCCTGCGGGTCGTGCGGGTTGTCAGGCTGAACGATCATCGGCTGCCCTCCGGTCGGCGGAAGCCTGCGCGCTTGCCGCAGAAAACGCAATATCTTGTGGAGAATGCGCGCCGCTCGGCCAGATGAGCCCGTTTCCCGTTGACAGGTCGCCGCGCCAGACGGCACCCTCGGCGCAACCCGAGGGAGAGAACGCGTTGCGCTTCAGCAAGCTGCGCCTGACCGGATTCAAGAGCTTCGTCGACCCGACAGACCTTCTGATCGGCGACGGGCTGACAGGCGTGGTCGGCCCCAACGGCTGTGGCAAGTCCAACCTGCTCGAGGCGCTGCGCTGGGTGATGGGCGAGAACCGCCCCACCGCGATGCGCGGCGGCGGGATGGAGGACGTTATCTTCGCCGGCGCGTCCACCCGACCAGCGCGAAACTTCGCCGAGGTCTCGCTGCATATCGACAACGCGGACCGGCTGGCGCCCACAGGCTTCAACGACAGCGACCACCTCGAGATCGTGCGCCGGATCACCCGGGACGTGGGCAGCGCCTACAAGGTCAACGGCCGCGACAGCCGCGCGCGCGACGTGACGATGCTGTTCGCCGATGCCTCGACCGGGGCGCATTCGCCCGCGCTGGTCCGGCAGGGGCAGATCAGCGAGCTGATCAACGCCAAGCCGAAGAACCGCCGCCGGGTGCTCGAGGACGCGGCCGGGATCGCGGGCCTCTACCAGCGCCGGCACGAGGCCGAGCTGAAGCTGAAGAACACCGACGCGAACCTGACGCGCGTCGACGACGTGCTGGAGCAGCTGACCGCGCAGCTGGCGACGCTCGACAAGCAGGCCAGGCAGGCCGCCCGCTACCGCGCCATCGGCGAGGAACTGCGCCGCGCCGAGGGGCTGCTGCTGTATCGCCGCTGGCACGAGGCCGACGCCGCGCGGCTGGCCGCCGAAGAGGTGCTGCGCGCCCGCATCAACGAGGCCGCCCGCGCCGAGAAGGCCGCGCGCGCCGCCGAAGCCGCCCGCGCGACGGCCGAAGAGGCCCTGCCCCCGCTGCGCGAGGAAGAGGCTGTCGCCAGCGCGATCCTGCAGCGCCTTTCGGTGCAGCGTGATACGCTGGACGCCGACGAAACCCGCGCGCAGGACCGGATCGCCACGCTGCGCGCGCGGATCGACCAACTTGCCCGCGATCTCGACCGCGAGGCCGGGCTGAATCGCGACGCGGGCGAGACGATCGAGCGGCTGGAATGGGAGGCGCGCGAGCTGGCTCGCGCCGCCGAGGGCCATGACGACGCGCTGGCCGAGGCCTCCGAAGCCGCGTCCGAGGCCGCCTCGGTCCTGGCCGAGCGCGAGGCCGACCAAGCCGCCCGGACCGAGGACGTCGCCCGCCTGTCCGCGCGGCACCAGTCGGCTCAGCGCCTGTACGCCGATTGCCGCAAGACCCTTGACCGGGCCGAGGGTGACGCCATCCGCGCCCGCGAGGCAATGGAGGTCGCAAGGAAGACACTGGCTGACAGCCGCGTCGCCGCCGAAGAGGCCGACGACCGCGCAGCCGAGGCGCAGGACATGGCCGAGGAGGCCGAGGCCGCGCTGGCCGAAGCCGAAACCGCGCGTGCCGAAACCCAGGCGCAGGAGGCCGAGGCCAGGGCCGAGCGCTCGGCCGCCGAGGGCGAGACGACAGCGCTTTCGGCCGAGGTCTCGGCGCTTGCGCGCCTGCTGGAGCGGGATTCGTCGGGCGGCGGGCAGATACTGGACCGCTTGCGCGTCGAGTCCGGCTTCGAGAAGGCCTTGGGCGCCGCGCTGGCGGACGAGTTGCGCGCCCCCGAAGTGGACGCGGACGGCACGTCGGGCTGGAGCGCGCTTCCGCCCTACGAAGACCCTCAGCCCTTGCCCGAAGGCGCGACGCCGCTTGCCAATCGCGTGCGGGCTCCGGCCGTGCTGGCGCGGCGGATGGCCCAGATCGGTCTGGTCGGCGGCGGCGAAGGTGCCGCGCTGCAGCGCGCGCTGCGCCCCGGCCAGCGGCTGGTCAGCCTGCGCGGCGATCTCTGGCGCTGGGACGGCTATCGCGCCGCGGCCGAGGATCAGCCCTCGGCCGCCGCGTTGCGGCTGGAACAGATCAACCGGCTGGACACGCTGAAGGGGGAACTGGCCGAGGCCGAAGGGCGCCTGAACACGGCCCGCACCGCGCACGAAGCCTTGGCCACCGCGCTTGCCCGTCAGACCGAAGCCGACCGCGCCGCGCGTGAGGCCCGTCGTGCCGCCGACACCGCGCTGACCGACGCCGCCCGCGCGCAATCGCGCGCCAGCGCCGACCGCGACATGGCGGAGGGCAAGCTCGAGAGCCTGGCGATGGCCCTGCAGCGGCACGAGGACGAGGCCACCGCCGCCCGCGCGCAACTGGCCGAGGCCGAGCGCGCACTGGCGGATCTGGGCGATCTGGACGCGGCGCGGGCACTGGTCGAGGATCTGCGCATCACGGTCGAGGCCGCCCGAATGACGATGATGACTCGTCGTTCGGCCCATGACGAGTTGCGTCGCGAGGGACAGGCGCGCACCGCCCGCTCGCAGACGGTTGCCAAGGAACTGTCCGGCTGGCGCCATCGCCTCACGACGGCCGAGACGCGCGCTGCGGAACTGGTTGAGCGGCGTGATGCCGCGCAGGCCGAACTGGCCGAAGCGGCAGAGGCCCCCGGCGAGATCGTGGCGCGGCGCGACGAACTGGCCGACGCGATGGACAGTGCCGAGGACCGGCGCGCCGCCGCGGCCGACGCGCTTGCCGCCGCCGAGACGGCCCTTCGCGCGGCCGTCGTCGCCGAGCGGGATGCCGAACGGCTGGCCGGCGAGGCGCGCGAGGCCCGCGCCGCCGCGCAGGCCCGCACCGAGGCCGCGCGCGAGACCGTTCAGGCCGCCGCCGACCGCATCGAGGACGAGTTGGAGACCAGCCCGGCGCAGCTGCTGAGCCGGCTGGACATCGATCCCGAGGCGATTCCGGATTCCGACACGCTCGAAGGCGAGGTCAGCCGCCTGAAGCGGGCGCGCGACGCCTTGGGCGCAGTCAACCTGCGTGCCGAGGAGGACGCGGTCGATATCCGGACCGAGCGCGACACGCTGGCCGAGGAAAAGCGCGATCTGGAAGAGGCCGTCGCCACGCTGCGCAGCGGGATCGCCAGCCTCAACCGCGAGGGACGTGAACGCCTGCTGACCGCCTTCGAGCAGGTGAACGCCAACTTCTCGATGCTGTTCACGCACCTCTTCGGCGGGGGCGAGGCGAACCTGGTGATGGTCGAGAGCGACGACCCGCTCGAGGCCGGGCTCGAGATCATGTGCCAGCCGCCGGGCAAGAAGCTGTCGGTCCTGTCGCTGCTGTCGGGCGGCGAGCAGACGCTGACGGCGCTCGCCCTGATCTTCGGGGTCTTCCTGGCGAATCCCGCGCCGATCTGCGTGCTGGACGAGGTCGACGCGCCGCTGGACGACGCCAACGTCACGCGGCTGTGCGACATGCTCGACGAGATGTGCCGCCGGACCGACACGCGCTTCCTGATCATCACGCACCACGCAGTGACAATGGCGCGGATGGACCGGCTGTTCGGCGTCACGATGCAGGAACAGGGGGTCAGCCAGCTCGTCTCGGTCGACCTGAAGCGGGCCGAGGACATGGTGGCCTGAGCGGCGGCGCGCAGGGTGTCCCACGATGGGACATCGGGGCGCCTCAATAAAATCAATGGCTTGCAAAGACGGATTCA
This sequence comes from Citreimonas salinaria, assembly GCF_900107235.1. GTDB lineage: Bacteria > Pseudomonadota > Alphaproteobacteria > Rhodobacterales > Rhodobacteraceae > Citreimonas > Citreimonas salinaria. The sequence continues at coordinate 404,164 of NZ_FNPF01000001.1, read as the reverse complement.
GGGTTTCTTAACGGTTGGGCCGTTTCGGCACCTGTCGTGAGCCGTGCCGATGGCGGTCTTCCGGGATTCTGTCCCCGCCGCCTCACGGCGGCTCTCCCGGAGTGGTTGTGCGGGATTGAAGGACGGGGACGGCGGCTGGCGCGCGCCCGCGCGGTGGCGTAAGCCGTCGGCATGCGCCTGTTCCTGCTGACCGCATTGACGATGACCGCCTTCGCGGCGAACTCGATCCTGAACCGCGCGGCGGTGGGCGGAGGCGATATCGGCGCGATCCCGTTCGGCGCAGTGCGCCTTGCGGCGGGCGCCTGCGTGCTGCTGGCGCTGGTCCTGCTTTTGCGGCGCAAGCCTGTCTTCGGCGGACCGGGGCGCGTGCCGGGCGTCGCCGGGTTGTTCGTCTACGTCTTCGGGTTTTCATGGGCGTATCAGGCGCTGGACGCGGGGCTGGGCGCGCTGATCCTGTTCGGTTGTGTGCAGATCACCATGTTCTGCGGCGCGATCATGGGCGGCGAAACGCCGCCGCGCGCCCGCTGGGCGGGCGCCATAGTCGCGCTTGGCGGCCTTGCCTGGCTGCTGTGGCCGGGGGCGGGCGTCACCGTAAGCCTGCCGCACGCGGCGGCGATGGTGGCGGCAGGCATCGGCTGGGGCGGTTACTCGCTTGCGGGACGCGCGACGGCTGACCCGCTCGTGGCCACGATGGCGAATTTCGCGCTGGCCGCGCCGGCGGGTCTGCTGCTGGCCGGAGCGTTGCCGGGATCGTTCGAACCGGCGACGCCGCTGGGCCTGGCCCTTGCGGTGCTGTCGGGCGCCGTCGCGTCGGGAATGGGCTATGCGTTGTGGTACTCCGTACTGCCGCGGATCCCGGGCACGGTGGCGGCGATCGCCCAGCTGAGCGTGCCGGTCATCGCGATGGCGGGCGGTGCCGCGCTGCTGGGCGAGGTGCCGGACGCCGATGCGGTGCTGGCCGGCGCGATCGTTCTGGGGGGTATCGGCCTGTCGGTGCTGCGCCGCTAGCGCGTGGTCGACCGGTTTCACCTTTCACAGCGGCTGGGCAGGCTATATCTCACGGGCATGACCCGCCTCGTCCTCGCGCTCTGCCTGGCTCTGATCGCGGCGCCCGCCGCGGCCAAGGACTGTGTCGTGCTTCTGCACGGGCTGGCGCGCACCGAGTATTCAATGGCGCTGATGGGGCAGTTCCTGCGGCTGCGCAATTACCACGTCGTGATCCCGGGCTATCCCTCGACCAAGGCGCGGGTGCAGGCGTTGGCCGAAAACGTCCTGCCCGAATCCATCGCGCGCTGCGGCGAGCGACGGATCCATTTCGTCACGCATTCGTTGGGCGGAATCCTGTTGCGCTTCTGGCTGCGCGACCACCGACCCGACCGCCTGGGCCGCGTCGTCATGCTGGCGCCGCCCAACCATGGCACCGAGCTTGTGGACGAGTTGGGCGGCTGGGAAATCTTCGAGTGGATGAATGGCCCGGCCGGCCAGCAGCTGGGAACGGGGCCGCAGGACCTGCCGCAGATGTTGCCTCCTGTCGATTTCCCGCTGGGCGTGATCGCCGGGTCGCAGACGCTCAACCCGGCGTTCTCGGCGATCATTCCGGGCGTCGACGACGGCAAGGTTTCCGTGCAGGCCACCGCTGTGGAGGGTATGGACGCGCATATCACGCTGCCGGTCACGCACACCTTCATGATGCAGTCGCCGGTGGTCATGGCACAGACGGCCCTTTTCCTCGAGGAGGGCAGGTTCGACCCCGATCTGGACTGGACGCAGTATTTCCCGGTCGAGCAGCTGGCCTGCCTTCTGGGGCTGTGCGCCGAGGACGACGATGCCGATTGAGATGACCTTCGACGGCGCGCACGTCCTGCGCCCGGACGGCTGGGACGACGCGCCGCTGACCGTCGCGGAGGGGCGCATCGTCGAGGGCACCTTGGCACGACGCGTCGATCTGCGCGGCTACGAGATCCGCGCCGGCATCGTCGACGCCCACGGCGACGGGTTCGAGCGTCACATGGCCCCGCGCCGCGGCGCGCTCCGAGAGCGTGACGCGGGCATGGTCGCGGTATCGGCCGAGCTGGCGGCGAACGGCATAACCACCGCGGTACTTGCACAGTTCTGGTCCTGGGAGGGCGGCATGCGCGGGCCGGACTTCGCCGAGGAGGTCTTTGCCGCCACCGCCTCGGTCGCGCCTACGGTGCCGGTCGACCTGCGCCTTCAGATGCGGCTGGAAACCCACTTCCTCGATGCGTTCGACCGCGCCGAGGCGATGATTGACCGGTTCGGCATCCCGATGGTCGTGTTCAACGACCATCTTCCGCACGAGCGGCTGGCACAGGGGCGCCGGCCGCAGCGGCTGACCGGGCAGGCCCTGAAATCCGGCCGCAACCCCGAGGCGCACCTGGCGCTGATGCAGGCGCTGCACGAGGCATCGGACCAGGTGCCGGCCGCGCTCGACGCGCTGTGTGCCCGGCTGGCAGGACAGGGCGTCACCATGGGCAGCCACGACGACCGCGCCGCCGAAGGCCGGGCTACCTGGCGTGCGCGCGGCGCTCGCGTGTCGGAGTTTCCCGAAACCGCCGAAGCCGCCCGCGCGGCCCGAGTTCACGGCGACGCCATCGTGCTGGGCGCGCCAAACGTGGTGCGCGGGGCAAGCCACGCGGGGAACGCCTCGGCGCTGGATCTTGTCGCGGACGGGCTGTGCGACGCGCTGGCCTCGGACTACCACTACCCGGCCCCGGCCCGCGCGGCGCGGCGCTGCGTCGAGCTGGGGCTGCTCAATGACGCGGCCGCCTGGGCGCTGGTCTCGGATGGGCCCGCGCGCCTTCTCGGACTGGCCGATCGTGGCCGAATCGAGCCGGGCCTACGCGCCGATCTGTTGATCGCGGACAGCGAAACCGGGCGCATCTGCGCCACTATCGCTGCGGGCGAGATCGCGTGGATGTCAGGGCCGGTCGGCCACCGGTTCCTGGGCTGACAGGATCTAGCCGGACGTCTTGCGCGGCGGCGGGCCGGCGCTGTCGCGGCGGATGAACTCGATCTCGATCAGATCCGAGGGCCCGGTGCGCGTTCCGCTCTCGATCATGCCCAGCAGCAGCTCCGCCGCGCGGATGCCGATCTGCGTGCGCGGCTGGCGGATCGTGGTCAGCGCCGGGCTCAGGTGCTGCGCGATCTCGATGTTGTCGAAGCCCACGATCGATACGTCGTCCGGTACGCGGACCCCCTCGCGTTGCACCGCGCCCATGAAGCCGACCGCCATTTCGTCGGACGAGAAGAACAGCGCCGTGGGTCGGTCGGTCATGTCCAGCCATGCCCGGGCCGCCGCGGCGCCCGAATCCATGCTGAAGTCGCCCTCGAGGATCCAGTCCGGGCGCATCGGCACCCCGACCGAGGTCAGCGCCTCGCGGAAGCCTTCCAGCCGCGTCTCGGTCAGAAGGTTGCCGCGCGGGCCGGTGACGTGGCCGATGGCGCGGTGCCCCAGCCTGGCAAGGTGGCCGACTGCCATTGCCGCCCCCTTGCCGTTCTCGACACGCACCGAGGGCAGATCGCGTGTCATCCACTCGCACGCCATCACCACGGGCGGCCGTCCGGGAATGTCCAGCGCGTCGGGCGCCAGCGAGCCATCCAGCAAAACGATGCCGTCTGCCTGCCCCGATGTCAGGTAGTGGCGAAACCGCTGGTCCGGGTCCGGGCCGGCCTGCGTGTCGGCTATCAGCATGCCGTATTGCGCCGGGGTGAGGATCGAAGCGAGCCCGGCCAGGATCTGCGAGAAGAACGGGTTCGCGATGTTGGGCAGCAGCACGATCACCGATCCGGTCCGCTGCCGGCGCAGGTTCGAGGCCGTGGCGTTCACGCGATAGCCGGTCTCGGCAACGGCGCTCAGCACCGCCTCGCGCGTGGTGGCGGCGACGACCGACGGCTTGGACAGCGTCCGACTGACGGTGGCGGTCGAGACCCCCGCCGCCTTCGCAACATCCTGAATCGTGGCGACTTTCCGGTCCATCCCCGCCCTTTCACGTGCGCCAGAATGGCCCGACAAAAATCTGTTGTAAACGATTTCATTCTTTGTCACCATCACGTGCAAACGATTACAGGCGCGCCGGAGGGGGAAAACGGCGCGCATGGGAGGACGCCGTGAAAACCATCAAGGGCCCCGCTCTTTTTCTTGCGCAGTTCGCAGGCGACGAAGCGCCGTTCGACAGCTGGACCGGGATCACCCGCTGGGCCGCCGATTGCGGCTACGAGGGCGTTCAGGTGCCAAGCTGGGACAGCCGGCTGATCGACCTGGACAAAGCGGCGGACAGCAAAGGCTACTGCGCCGACTGGGCCGGGCAGGCCCACGAGAACGGCATCACCGTGACCGAGCTGTCGTGCCACCTGCAGGGCCAGCTGGTCGCGGTACACCCGGCCTACGACATGGTCTTCGACGGCTTCGCGAACCCGTCCGTGCGCGGCGATCCGGCGGCGCGGCAGGAATGGGCCGTCTCGCAGGTCGAAAAGGCGATCCGCGCCTCGGCCAACCTTGGGCTGACGGCGCTGCCGACATTCTCGGGCGCGTTGGCCTGGCCCTACGTCTACCCCTGGCCGCAGCGCCCCGCCGGGTTGGTCGACATGGCCTTCGACGAGCTTGCCCGCCGCTGGCGCCCGCTGCTGGACCTCGCCGACGAACACGGCATCGACCTGTGCTACGAGATCCATCCCGGCGAGGATCTGCACGACGGCGTCACCTTCGAGATGTTCCTCGACCGCGTGGACCAGCACGCACGCGCCAAGATGCTCTACGATCCCAGCCACTACGTGCTGCAGTGCCTCGACTACCTCGATAACCTGGACATCTACGCCGAGCGCATCGGCGCCTTCCACGTCAAGGACGCCGAGTTCAACCCGACCGGCCGGCAGGGCGTCTATGGCGGATACCAGTCCTGGGTCGACCGCGCCGGGCGCTTCCGGTCGCTTGGCGACGGGCAGGTCGACTTCAAGGCCATCTTCTCGAAGCTGGCGGCGATCGACTTCGACGGCTGGGCTGTCGTCGAATGGGAATGCGCGCTCAAGCACCCCGAGGACGGCGCGCGCGAGGGCGCGGCCTTCGTGCGTGACCACATCATCCGTGTGACCCCGCACGCCTTCGACGATTTCGCCGATGGCGGCACGGACGAGGCCGCCAACCGCAAGATGCTGGGGCTGGGCGCATGAGCCGCTTTGCCGACAGGACCGGCCCGATCCGGCTGGGCATGGTGGGCGGCGGACAGGACGCCATGATCGGCTCCATCCACCGCATCGCCGCGCGCCTGGACGGGCACTACCACCTTGTCGCCGGCGCGCTGTCGTCGACCGAGGACAAGGCCCGCGCCTCGGCCGAGGCGATAGGCCTTCCCCGCGATCGGACCTACACCGACTATGTCGAGATGGCCAAGCGCGAGGCGCGGCTCAAGGACGGAATCGAGGCGGTGGCCGTCGTGGTGCCCAACCACATGCACCTGCCCGTGGCGCGCGAGTTCCTGAAACGCGGCATCCACGTGATCTGCGACAAACCGCTGACCGGCACGCTGGCCGACGCCAAGAAGCTGGCGAAGGCGGCCGAGCAGTCGGACGCGCAGTTCATCCTGACGCACAACTACACCGGCTACCCGCTGGTCCGCGAGGCGCAGGCCCGCGTCGCGCGCGGCGACCTGGGCGACATCCGCGTGGTGCAGGTCGAATATGCGCAGGACTGGCTGGCCGAGGTCCCGGCCCCCGACAACAAGCAGGCCGCGTGGCGGACCGATCCCGAACGTTCGGGCGCGGGCGGCGCCACCGGGGATATCGGCACACATGCCTTCAACCTGCTGCGCTTCGTCACCGGGCTGGTACCCACGGCGCTGGCGGCGGACCTGCAAGCCTTCGTCCCCGGCCGCGCGCTGGACGACAACGCGCATGTCATGCTGCGCTTCGACGGCGGCGCGCGCGGGATGCTGTGGTGCAGCCAGGTCGCGGCGGGAAAGGAAAACGCCCTGACCCTGCGCGTCTTCGGCACGAAGGCCGGGCTGGAGTGGCGGCAGGAAGAGTCGAACCGGCTGCTGGTCACCCCGCTGGGCGGCGCGACCGAGATCGTCACACGTGCCTCGGCCGCCACGTCAGACGGCTCGCGCCGGCTGACACGCACGCCGCCGGGGCACCCGGAAGGGTTCCTCGAGGCGTTCGCCAACATCTACGGCGAGGCCGCGCAGGCGATCCGCGCCGCGCGCACCGGTGCGTCGGTGCCCGAGGGGGTGACCTTTCCGACGATCGCCGACGGCGTCGAGGGCGTCTCCTTCGTCGATGCCTGCGTCCGGTCGTCGAAGCGCGATGCGGCTTGGGTGAAGCCATGACGGCGATCCTCGAGGCGCGCGGGATCACCCGGGCCTTCGGGCCGATCCGGGTGCTGCACGGCGTCGATTTCTCGCTGATACCGGGCGAGGTTCACGCCCTGATCGGGGAAAACGGAGCAGGCAAGTCCACGACGATGAAGATCCTCGGCGGCTACCTTGCCCCGACCGAGGGCGAGCTGCTGCTGGACGGCCGGCCGGTTCGCTTCGCCGACCAGCGCGAAGCCGAGGATGCCGGAATCCTGATGATCCACCAGGAATTCAACCTGGCCCTGCAGTTGACGGTCGAGGAGAACATCTTTCTGGGCCGCGAGAAGATGCGCGGTCCCTTTCTGGACAAGAAGGCGATGCGCGAGGAAGCGCGCGACCTGCTGGCGCGGCTGGATTGCCACGCGGACCCGCGCACGCCGATCCGCGACCTGTCGGTCCCCAACCGCCAGATGGTCGAGATCGCCCGCGCGCTTGGGCGCAACGCCCGCGTGCTGATCATGGACGAGCCGACCGCCGTGCTGACCGCCCGCGAGACCGACGTGCTGCTGGAGCAGATCGCGCGGCTGAAGGCGCAGGGCACTGCGATTCTCTACACCTCGCACAAACTGGACGAGATCGCGCGCATCGCCGACCGAGTCACGGTGCTGCGCGACGGCGCCCACATCACCACGCGACCCGCCGAAGGCTTCAGCGAACACGCGATGGCCGAAACGATGGTCGGCCGCGAACTCTCGGACCTGTTCCCGCCCAAGGTGCCCGCTCGGGACGATGTGGTGCTGCAGGTCGAGGGGCTGACCGTGCCCGGCCGTGTGCGCGATGCGTCGTTCACCTTGCGCCGGGGCGAGGTGCTGGGTTTTGCCGGCCTCGTCGGCGCCGGCCGGACCGAGCTGATGGAAGGCATCGTGGGCCTGCGCCCGGCCACCGGGCTTGTCCGGGTGAACGGCCAGACGATCAAGCCGAACTCGGTCCGCGCCGCGCGCGAGGCCGGACTGGTCTACCTGACCGAGGACCGCAAGGAAAAGGGCCTGCTGCTGACCAAGTCCCTGACCGAGAACCTGACGCTGCTGGCGCTCGATCGCTTCGGCAGGATCTTCATCGACAAGAAGGCCGAGGACACGGCCCTGACGAACGCGATCTCGGATTTCGACATCCGCGTCAACGACCGCGACATGCTGGCCGGCAGTCTCTCGGGCGGCAACCAGCAGAAGCTTCTGCTGGCCAAGACCATGCTGGCCGAGCCGCAGATCGTCATCATCGACGAGCCCACGCGCGGCATCGACATCGGCACCAAGCAGCAGATCTACGAATTCATCGCCGCGCTGGCAGCGGCGGGCAAGAGCGTCATCGTCGTCTCGTCCGAGCTGACCGAGGTGATCGGCCTTGCCGACCGCGTGGTCGTCATGGGCCGCGGCCACATCGCCGGAGAGCTGAGCGGCGACGCAATCACCGAGGACGCGATCCTGCGCCGCGCCATGGGCGTGGACGAGTTGACCGGAGCAAGCGCATGACCGACACCACCGCGGCACCCCAAGCGACCAGCCGGCGGCGCAGCCTGCCGCTGCACGTTCTCGGGCCAGTCCTGGCGCTGATCGCGCTGATCGTCCTGGGCGCCATGCTCAACAGCAACTTCCTGAGCTACGCGAACGTCACGAACGTGCTGGCGCGCTCGGCCTTCATCGGCATCATCGCGGTCGGCATGACCTTCGTCATCACCGGCGGCGGGATCGACCTGTCCGTGGGCTCGATGGCGGCCTTCATCGCCGGGGTAATGATCATGGCGATGAACGCCTTGATTCCGACGCTGGGCATCGGCGTTCCGCTGGTCCTGGCAGGCATGGGCGTGGCCCTGCTGACCGGGCTGGCGGCGGGAATGCTCAATGGTTTCCTGATTGCCAAGGTCCGGATCGAGGCGTTCATCGTGACGCTGGGTGCGATGGGCGTCTACCGCTCGTTGACCACCTGGCTGGCCGATGGCGGAACGCTGTCGCTGGATTTCGATGCGCGCACCTTCTACCGCCCGGTCTATTACGACGGCATCCTCGGCATCGCATGGCCGATCATCGTCTTCGCGCTGGTCGCGATCCTGGGCGAGCTGGCGATGCGCAAGACGCCGTTCGGGCGCCACTGCGCCTCGCTGGGTGCGAACGAGCAGGTGGCGAAGTATTCCGCCGTCAAGGTCGACCGGGTGCGTATGGGCACGTACGTGCTGTTGGGCGTGCTGGTGGGCGTGGCGACGATCATGTACGTGCCGCGCCTCGGCTCGGCGTCCGGCTCGACCGGCGTGCTGTGGGAGCTTGAGGCCATCGCCGCGGTGATCATCGGCGGCACCCTGCTGAAGGGCGGCTTCGGCCGGGTCTGGGGCACAGTGATCGGCGTGCTGATCCTCAGCCTCATCGACAACATCCTGAATCTCGCCTCGATCGTCTCGCCCTATCTGAACGGCACGATCCAGGGCGTCATCGTCATCCTTGCCGTCGTCTTGCAACGGCAGGGCAAGTCCGCCGAATGAACGGCACAATTGGGAGGAAACACATGCAACGCAGAACGATCCTGAAGGGCGCCGCGCTGGGTCTGGCGCTGGCGTCGGGCCCCGCGCTGGCGCAGGAAGACACCATGACCATCGGCGTGGCCATTCCGTCGGCCACGCACGGCTTCATGGGCGGCCTCAACTACCACGCCCAGGCCAGCATCGAGCGCCTGGAAGAGACCTACCCGCAGCTTGACTTCGTCCTGGCCACCGCCGGCGACGCGGGCACCATGGTCAACGACATCGAGGACATGGTCGCCACCCGCGGCATCGACGCGCTGGTCGTGCTGCCCTTCGAATCCGAGCCGCTGACCGGCCCCGTCCAGTCCGTCAAGGAACAGGGCATCTGGGTCACGGTCGTCGACCGCGGCCTGTCTGTCGAGGGGATCGAGGACCTGTACGTGGCGGGCGACAACCCCGGCTTTGGCCGCGTCGCGGGCGAGTACTTTGCCGAGACCCTGAGCGAGGGCGACAACATCGTGGTGCTGCGCGGCATCCCGACCACGCTCGACAACGAGCGGGTCGAGGCATTCCAGGCGGCCATCGAAGGGTCGGGCATCAACGTGCTGGACATGCAGCACGGCAACTGGAACCGCGACGACGCCTTCAACGTGATGCAGGACTTCCTGTCGAAGTACGAAGACATCGACGCGGTCTGGGCCGCCGATGACGACATGGCCATCGGCGCGCTCGAGGCGATCTCGCAGGCGGGCCGCAACGAGGAGATGTGGGTCGTCGGCGGCGCCGGGATGAAGCAGATCATCAAGCGCATGATGGAAGGCGACCCGATGCTGCCCGTCAACGTCACCTACCCGCCGGCACAGATCGCCACCGCGATCGAGCTGACGGCGCTTGGCCTCGTGTCGCCCACACCGGTTTCGGGCCGGTTCATCATCGGCAGCCAGATCATCACGCAGGAAAACGCCGAGCAGTTCTACTTCCCCGACAGCCCGTTCTGATCGGAAGCCATTGAACGACAAGACGACGGCCCGTGACTTCGGTCACGGGCCGTTTTTTGTGTGGTGGAGTAGCGGAGAACGTCAAGTCGCCTAATGCGCGGCAGCCCAGTTCGCCCCCTGCCCCGCATCGACCACCAGAGGCACGTCCAGCTTCACCACCGGATCGGCGGCGCCTTCCATCACCGCGCGCGCGGCCGCGATCAGGTCTTCGGCGGCGCCGGTCTCGACCTCGAACAGCAGTTCGTCGTGCACCTGCAGCAGCATCCGCGCGGGCAGGCCCGCGATGGCGTCGGGCATCCGCACCATCGCGCGGCGGATGATGTCGGCCGCGGTGCCCTGGATCGGGGCATTGATCGCCGCACGGCGGGCAAATCCCGCCCGTGGACCAGAGGCCGAGATTTCAGGCGTATGGATGACGCGACCGAACAGGGTTTCCACCCGCTTGTGTTCCTTGGCGAAGGCGATGGTGTCGTCCATGTACTTCCGGATACCGGGGAAGCGCTCGAAATACCGGTCGATGAAGCCCTGCGCCTCGGCCCGGGGGATGCGCAGGTTACGCGCAAGACCGAAGCCCGAGATCCCGTAGATCACGCCGAAGTTGATCGCCTTGGCCTGCCGGCGCACCTCGGACGTCATCTGGTCGAGCGGGACGTTGAACATCTCGGATGCCGTCAGCGCGTGGATGTCCTGCCCCTCGGCGAAGGCCTGCTTCAGCTCCTCGATCCCGGCCATGTGCGCCAGGATGCGCAGCTCGATCTGACTGTAGTCCAGGCTGACCAGCACCTTGCCCTCGTCCGCGACGAAGGCCTCGCGGATGCGGCGGCCTTCGTCGCTGCGCACGGGGATGTTCTGCAGGTTCGGCTCGTTCGAGGCGAGGCGCCCGGTATTGGCCCCCGCAATCGAGTAGCAGGTGTGCACCCGGCCGGTATCGGCGTTGATATGCGTCTGCAGCGCGTCGGTGTAGGTCGATTTCAGCTTGCTGATCTGGCGCCAGTCCAGCACCCGCGCCGGCAGGTCATGCTCGGTCGCCAGATCCTCGAGCACGTCGGCGCCGGTGGCGTAGGCGCCGGTCTTGCCCTTCTTACCGCCGGGCAGCGAGAACTTGTCGAACAGGATCTCGCCCAGCTGCTTGGGCGAGCCGACGTTGAACTTCTCGCCCGCCAGTTCGTGGATCTCCGATTCCAGCTGCGCCATCTTCTGCGCGAAGGCGCCGGACATGCGGGACAGCACGTCGCGGTCCACCTTGATGCCCGCGCGCTCCATGTCCGCCAGCACGGGAACCATCGGGCGTTCCAGCCCCTCGTAGACGCGGGTGACGCGGGCGCGGTGCAGCTGCGGCTTGAACGTCTTCCACAGGCGCAGCGTGATGTCGGCATCCTCGGCGGCGTAGGTCGCGGCCTGGTCGATGGGCACGCGGTCGAAGGTGACCTGTGCCTTGCCGGTTCCGAGAAGCTGCTTGATCGGGATGCAGGTGTGGCTGAGGTAGCGCTCGGCCAGCGTGTCCATGCCGTGCCCGTGCAGGCCGGAATGCATCGCGTAGGACATCAGCATCGTGTCGTCGATCGGCGCCACGGCTATGCCGTAGCGGCTTAGAACCTTGACGTCGTACTTCATGTTCTGCCCGATCTTGAGCACCGCCGGGTCTTCGAGCATCGGTTTCAGCACGGCCAGCGCCTCGTCCAGCGGGATCTGCCCCTCGGTCAGCGCATCGCCCGAGAACAGGTCGTCAGCGGCGCCGTCGCGGTGGGTCAGCGGCACGTAGGCCGCCTGCCCCGGCTCGATGCACAGCGACACGCCGACGAGATCGCACAGCATCTCGTTCAGGCCGGTCGTCTCGGTGTCCAGCGCGACGTGACCCCGCGCATGGGCCGCCGCAACCCATTCCCGCAGCGTGGCAACGTCGCGAATGCAGGTATAGGCATCGGTGTCGATCGGCGGCATTTCGGGCAGCGAGGCTTCCTCGGCCGGATCGGGCGCCTTTTCGGGGATGACCGGCGCCTCCTTGCCCATCGCGTCGGCGATGCGCTTGGACAGGGTGCGGAACTCCATCTCGGCGAGGAAATCCAGCAGGACCGCCGAGTCGGGCTCGCGCACCTCAAGCTCGTCCAGTGCGAAGCCCAGATCCATGTGGCAGTCGAGCTGCACCAACTTCTTGGACAGCTCGATCTGCTCGCGCTTGTCGATCAGGGTCTGGCGGCGCTTGGGCTGCTTGATCTCCTCGGCGCGGTCCAGCAGGTCCTCGAGCGTGCCGTATTCGTTGATCAGCAGCGCCGCGGTCTTGAGCCCGATGCCCGGCGCGCCGGGAACGTTGTCGACGCTGTCGCCCGCCAGCGCCTGCACGTCGACCACCCGTTCGGGCGGCACGCCGAACTTCTCGATCACGCCCTCGCGGTCTATCACCCGGTTCTTCATCGGGTCGAGCATCTCGACCCCGTCGCCCACCAACTGCATCAGGTCCTTGTCCGAACTGATGATCGTCACCCGCCCGCCGGCCTCGCGCGCTTGGCAGGCCAGCGTGGCCATGATGTCGTCGGCCTCGAACCCTTCCAGTTCCTTGCAGGCGATGTTGAACGCCTCGGTCGCACGGCGCGTCAGCGGGATCTGCGGGCGCATGTCCTCCGGCATGGCGTCGCGATTGGCCTTGTACTGGTCGTAGAGGTCGTTGCGGAAGGTCTGGCTGCCCTTGTCGAAGATCACCGCCACGTGGGTCGGCGCGTCGGGGCCGGTGTTCCCCTCGACGTAGCGGTGCAGCATGTTGCAGAAGCCGCTGACCGCGCCGATCGGCAGGCCGTCGGACTTGCGCACCAGCGGCGGCAGCGCGTGGAAGGCCCTGAAAATGTAGGCCGATCCGTCGATCAGGTGCAGGTGGCAGCCCTTGCCGAACCCCATGGCGCGTCTCCCTTGGCGATTGGCGCGGACAATGGCGCAAGAGCGCGGGATTGGCCAGCCGCCAAGGGTTGGAACGCCCCTCTGGTCGCGCCGGATTGATCGCCGCGGCGGCCTAGCCTTCGCCGCCTGCGTTCAGGATGCCAAGCGCCTGAAGCCGCTCGGTCGCAGCGCGATCGCGCGTCTGCCTGCGCTCGTCGGCCTGTTGCCGCGCCAGATCCTCGAGGGCATCGTGCCGGGCCAGCGCGGTGCGCGCGGCGGCCTGGCTGTCATGCTCGCGCGCGCGGGCCATCGCGGCCTGCTGCAGCAGGCTCGCCCGGCGGTTCAGCAGCCAGCCGTTCCACAGCCGGTCCGCGCCCAGCATCCGGTGCGCGCCGAGCCCGGCCCAGTCCGACTGCGCCGCGCGGCGCAGGGCGTCGATCTCGGCCACCTCGGCGGCGATGCGGCGGCTTTCGGCCAGGTTCCTGCGGTGGCTTTCCAGCGCGCGGTCGCGCAGCGCGCCGGTGACCGGATGCAGGTCGTCGAGCTTTCCCGTCATCCCCAACCCCTTTCGCGTGCGCGGCGGCGCATGTCCTCGGCAAAGCGGATCGCCGCGGCCACCGGTTCGTAATGCTCGGGCGCGATCTCGTCGCCGATCCGGGTGGTCGCGTGAAGCGCCCGCGCGGTCGGCGGGTCCGACCGGATCGGCACGCCGGCCTCGGCGGCGATCTCGCGGATCTTCAGCGCGACCGCGTCCTGCCCCTTGGCGACGCAGACGGGCGCCGAACCCGCGGCGCGGCTCCATTTCAGCACGACGGCGTAATGCGTCGGGTTCACGATGACCACGTCCGCGCCCGGCACGTCCTGCATCATCTGGCTCATGGCGATTTCCTGCGCCTTCTGGCGGCGCTGCTGCTTGATGTAGGGATCGCCCTCGGACTCCTTAAACTCGTCGCGCATCTCCTTGTGCGTCATGCGGTTCTTGCGGATGTGCTCGGCCTGCTGAAAGAAGAAATCGAGCAGACCGATCGCGCCGGCGATCACCACCACGATCGTCAGGAACCGCATCATCTTGCTCACCAGCGCGACCGCGCCCTCGGCCGGGCTGGCGCGCATCATGCCGACGATCTGCTCCATCTGCGAACCGAGGAACAGCGCCAGCACGCAGGAATAGACCAGCAGCTTCACGAAGCTTTTGGCGAACTCGAACAGGCCCTTGCGACCGAACTTGTTCTTGGCGCCCTCGATCGGCGACAGGCGGCTGAACTTGGGCACAAGCTTGGACGGGGTGAACAGCAGCGTCCGCGTGGCCAGCAGAAGCAGCAGGACCAGCAGGCCCGGCACCAGCAGCAGCGGCGCGACCGGCACCATCGTGGCGCGCATGACCGAAGCCGCCACCGCAGGCGCGCCGTCGCGGAAGAACAGCGTTGCCAGGCGCTCCGGCTGGGCAAGGAACGGCACCAGCGCGTCGGCGAAGGTCGTGAGGGCCTTCGCGCCGAAGCCGATCCCGACCAGCAGGATGCCCAGATAGGCCATCGTGGTCATCAGGTCGGTCGATCGGGGAACCTCGCCCTTCTCGCGCGCTTTCTCGAGCTTGCGCGGCGATGGCTCGTGGCTCTTTTCGGCGCCTTCCTCCTCGGACATGCGGGGCTACCGGAACGGCGCGGCAAGGAAGACCTCGACCGCTTCCAGCCACACGGTCAGCGCCAGCGGCGCCGTCAGGAACAGCATCGCGACCGCCCCCATGGTGATCACCGGCGCCCCGACGAAGGCGACCATCAGCGTCGGCATCGCCTTGTTGATGACCCCCAGCGTCAGGTTGTACAGCACCGACAGGATGACGAAGGGCAGCGCCAGGCTGAACGCCAGCGCGAAGCTTTCGGCCACGCGGCGCCGGCCGGCATCGGCGACCGCGCCGGGATTGGGAAACTCGAGCGGCGGCAGGATGTCGTAGGACAGGATCAGGTAGGCCGCCGCCTTGACGTGAAAGCCCGTGGCCATCAGCAACGCCAGCGCCGAGACGGTCAGAACGTGGCCCATCGCCGGCAGAGGGTCGATGCCCGCCTGTCCCATGATCTGCGACAGCGATGTCGACTGCGCCATCATCGAGCCCGCGGTCTGGATCGCCAGGACGAACAGGCGCAGCATGATCCCCATGAACAGGCCGGCCAGCGTCTCTGTCACCAGCGCCTTCAGGAAGCTGCCCAGCGACGGGTCGGGGATGTCGAGCGCGGGCAGCACCGCCGGCACGATCGCGGCGGTCAGCATGATTGCCAGCAGCAGGCGCACGCGGAGCGACAGCCATTGCTCGCCCAGCGCGGGCAGCGCGAACAGCGCCGCGGCGACCCGCAAGAACACGATCAGGCTGCCCCAGGCCAGTATCGTCGCGGCGCCGAAGGCTTCCTCGATCGGCATCAGGCGGCCACCGTCCCCACCAGCGCCGGACGGGCCTCGACGCCAATTTCCTCGAAGGACATCACCGGGTTGTTGATTCCCTTGGCCGCCATCACCGTGCGCAGGAATCGCCGCCGCCGGGCCGAGGTGATCACCGCCGGGAACACCCCGCGCCCGCTGGCATCGCCGATCTCGTGGGCAAGGCCCGCGGTCAGCGCCTCGAACCGGTCGGGCGGCAGCGCCACGTCCAGTCCACCCTGGCTGCCGTCGATCTGGTGCGCGGCGAAGGTATCCTCCCATTCCGGCGCAAGCTGGATCAGCGGGATCGTCCCGTCCTCGCGCCGCATGCCGGCGACCAACTGGAAGCTCAGCCGCTGGCGGACGTGTTCGCAAATCGTCTCGGGGATCTTCTGGTGGCCGCGGGTCTCGGCGATCGCCTCGAGGATCAGCGGCAGGTTGCGGATCGAAACCTGTTCCTCGAGCAGCAGGCGCAGCACCTGGAGCAGCGTGTCGATCTGCACCTTGTCCGGGATCAGCTCCTCGAGCAGCTTCCGGTTGGCTTCGCTGCGCGCGCCGTTGGTCAGCGACACCATCTCGTCGAGCAGGCGGCGCAGCGCCTTCAGCGTCAGCAGGCGCGGGAAGTTGCGGCGGATGATCTCGAGCAGGTGCGTCGCCAGAACCTCGGTCGGCGTGACGACGGTCAGGCCGGTCATCGCGGCGGCCTCTTGATCGTCCGGCTTGATCCAGCGCGCCGGGGCACCGTAGACGGGCTCGTTCACGTCGTGGCCGCGGGGCAGTGCGCCGGCCTCCTCGGGGATCAGCGCAAGCACCAGATCCGGATGCAGTGCGCCGCGGGCCATCTCGACCCCATGGATGCGGATCGCGTAGGTACCCGTGGGCAAAAGGCTGGAATCGGTCAGGCGGATCTCGGGCAGGATCAGCCCGTAGTTCGAAGCCACGTGGTTGCGCATGTTCGAGATCCGGGCGTCCAGCCCCGTGCCGGGATCCAGCACCATGTTCACGAGGTCGGTGGCGAATTCGACATGGATGTCGTCCAGGTCCAGCACGTCGCCGATCGGCTTGTCGCGCGGCACCACGGGGGCTGCGTCCTCGGTGTCGTCGTCATCGTCCTCGGGCTTGCGGCGCGCCAGCCACCAGGCCGTGCCGCCCAGAACTGCCGCGCCCAGCATGAACGGCACGAAGGGCAGGCCCGGGACGAAGGCGAAGAAGGCCATCAGGATGCCCACGGTCGCCAGCGCCGCGGGATGACGGCCAAGCTGGTCGGACAGCGCGGTGTCGGTCGAGCCGGTCGAGCCGCCGCGCGCCAGCAGAAGACCCGCCGCGATCGAGATGATGACCGCGGGGATCTGCGTGACCAGCCCGTCGCCGACGGTCAGGATGGCGTAGGTCTCGAACGCGAGGCCGGCGGGCATCCCGTGCACGAAGACCCCCATGATGATGCCCATCACGAGGTTCAGCGCGGTGATCAGGAGACCCGCGACCGCGTCGCCCTTCACGAATTTCGACGCCCCGTCGAGCGAGCCGAAGAACGTCGTCTCCTGCAACTCGTTCTCGCGCCGCGCCTTGGCCTCGGCATGGTCGATCGCGCCGGCGGACATGTCCGAATCGATGGCCAGCTGCTTGCCCGGCATCCCGTCCAGCGCGAAGCGGGCAGACACCTCGGCCATGCGCGCGGCGCCCTTGGTGATGACCGCGAAGTTCACGATCATCAGCACGCCGAACACCACGAGGCCCAGGAACACCGACCCGCCCATGACAAAGTTGGCGAAGCCCTGGATGACGTCGCCCGCCGCGCCCGTGCCGGTGTGCCCTTCGCCGATGATCAGCTTTGTGGAACTGACGTTGAGCGACAGCCGCAGCATCAGCGATGTGAGCAGGATCGTCGGGAAGGCCGAGAAATCCAGCGGCTTCTCGATGAACAGCGTAACCGTGAAGATCAGGATCGCCAGCCCGAAGGATGCGGCAAGGCCGACGTCAAGCACCCACGACGGCATCGGCAGGATCATCATCGCGATGATCGCCATCAACGCCAGAGCGAGCAGAATGGTGGGCTGGAAAAGCCCGGTTTTGTCGACGCCCTTCATAGCATGCAGTCCCGCGGCGAGACCGGGGCTTCTGCCCGGCTCGTCCAGCTACGCCATTAGACCTTAATTTTTGCTTGACGCCGGCGATTCGCCGGCCCCGATGCTGGTGTGCGCCAGCAGCGCATCCAGCGTCGCACGCACCTGCGCGCTGTCCTCCACAAGCGCGTCGATCTCCGCCAGTTCCGGCCGGCCGGTTCCCTGCTCGGGGCGCGGCTGCGTCGCGGCAAGCGTCGCGGCCTCGGCAAAAAGCGGATCGGGAGTCTCATCGAGATCGGACCAGGCGCTGCCGAGCCAGGCGGCGCGCTGCGCGGCGTCGCTCTCGCCCAGCGCTGCGAATGCGTTCGAGGCATAGGCGTAATCGCCCATCGCTTCACGGATCTCCGCCCGCAGCTTGCGCGCGTCCGGCTCGTCGAGCCCCATGATCCGCTCCTCGGCCTCGGCATACCGGTCGAGCGAAAGCAGCGCGCGGGCCATCAGGATCCGGTCAGCCACGGCCGGAGGACGCGCGTCCGCCTGCAGATGGAACAGCGCCGCTTCGTGCAGCCCGCTGGCGATCAGGCGCTCGGCCACCGGACGTGCCAGCGCACGGTCCTGCGGATGCAGATCGGCAGACGCCTGCGGCATCATGTGCTTCAGGAAGGTGACGTCCTGCGCATCGCGCGCAAGACGTGCCGCGATGTCGCGCTGCAAGCCGGTCGAGACGTTGGCCGGCAACGTGTCGCTCCGGAAGACTTCGATGGCCTCGTCGAAGCGCGAATGGGTCAGAAGGGCGCGCACGTAGGTTCGCGTCGCCCCCGGCCCGTCATCGTGCATGCGTCGTTCGCGCCACAAGAGCTCGGCGACGTCCAGTGTCTCCGGGTCAACCGCCCGATCCTGCGCAAAGGCGGTGTCGGTTCGCACCGACGCCAGGTCGGGCAGCATCTCGGGATCCGACGTGGTCACGTCCCGAACCGCGGTGGCGGCGGCCGCCGGGTCACCGTCGTGCAGGTCGAGGCCCGCCGTGGCCACCTTGAGCCCGTCGGTCTTCTCGCCATGCGTCCGCTCAAGCCTGGAAATCAGCATGCGCGCGGTGTCGGGTTCGCCGATCTTCGCCAGCTTCTCGGCCATCGCCGCGCCGAGATGGCGGCGCAGCGCCTCGGGCAGCATCTCGAAATTCTGCACGATGGCATCGGTGTCCAGATCGACTCCCGACGTGTTCGCGCCGTCCGTCAGCAATGCCCACAGGCCAGCTTGGTTTCGGCAACCCAGCTGGTTCCGGAAAATGCCGTCCGGGTCCGGCTCCCCGTCGACCAGATAACTCAGCGCGCGCTTGACGCGATCGGGGGCGTTGTCGTGCTCGATAAGGCCGGAAAGCGCCCGCGCCTCGGCGCCCAGGCCAATCGCCAGCAAGCGGTCGCGCTGCAGCGCCACGGCTTCCTGGGAGGGTCGTCCAAGCTCGGACAGCAGTTGATCCCTGTCCGAGTAAGCTGTGGCGATGTCCGGCGCGCCCGACCCCGCCCCCGCAATCAGGCGCGCGTCGGGAATGCAGCCCTCCACGCCGATCCGAACCCGGTCCTCCTCGATGGTTCGCGTGGTCGATGACGGATTGAAATCCGACTCGCCGGATGCCGCGGGACGTTCCGGCGTCTCGCGGACCGGATCGATCGTCTCGGCAAGCTCGAGGACACCGGCTCCGGCCGACTCGGCCACCGCTTGGGCGATATCGGAAATCAAGCCGGCGGCGGACGGCGAGGCGGACTCGGGGGCCTGAAGCGCGCGGCGCGCCTGCGCCGGATCGAAAGCCACGAGCGCCGGCGCCGGTTCGGGTCCGATGCGCGGCATCGCCCCGAGGTTGACCGCCGTCAGCGTGTCCGGAACGGCCGGCAAGATTACCGATGGCTGCAGCGCCTGCCCACCGCTCTCGACAGCTTCCGCCACCGGACTGTCAGACTCGAAGATGTCCAGAACCAGCATCCGCGTGCCTTGCATGAAGCTGTCCACGTCGCAACGGCAGGCGAGCGCCAGCGTCACTCCCCCGCCACCCGGAAAGGTCGACAGATCGGCGAGCCGGCCGCGATCGATGCGGGCGAAAACCCCGCCGGTGTCGATGCGTCCCGGAGCCGGGTCGAAGGTCAGCCGCCTGCTTGCGCTTCCGTCGCCCTCCTCGAGCGTCCAGCGCGTGCCCTCGGGCAAATCGAACGCCAGCCTCGTGAACGTGCCGTGTTCGCCCGAACGCACGGTCACGGTTTGCGCCGTGGCGGGGCCGGCCATCAGAAGAAGTAAAAGCAACAGCCGGATCATGATGCCTGCTTGACCGATTTCAGCGCGTCTTCCAGGTCCACGAAGGTGGGCCGGAAATGCGACGGGGTATTCTGGCGGCCGACCTCGATGCAGATGTTCGTCGAGTGGTTGTGGAGGTTGGCGACCAGGACCTCGCGGATCAGCTGGTAGAAGTGGAAATCGTCGTCGATCGTGGCCTTCATCTTTGCGGCAAAGGGGGCGACGAACGCATAGGACAGGAACACCCCCAGGAACGTTCCCACAAGCGCGCCGCCGATCATCTTGCCCAGCACTTCCGGCGGCTGGTCGATCGACGCCATGGTCTTGATCACGCCCAGAACGGCGGCGACGATACCAAGCGCCGGCAACGCGTCGGCGACGGACCCCAGCGCATGGCTGGGATGCAGCGCGTGCGCCTGCATGCGCTCCAGCCGCTTGTCCAGAACCTCCTCGACCTGGTGCGGGTCGTCGTAGTTCATCGAGACCGAGCGAAGCGTGTCGCAGATCAGTTCGACCGAATTCGCGTCGGCCGCGATCTTGGGATACTTGCCGAAGATCGCGGATTCTTCCGGATTCTCGACGTGCTCCTCAAGCGCGACGGGGCTGCTGCGCGCCAGGCGGATGAGTTCGAACAGCAGGCACAGCAGATCCCGGTAATCCTCGGGCTTCCATTTCGGACCCTTGAAAACCTTGCTCATGTCGCGGATCGCGTGCTTCACGACGCTGCCTTCGTTGCTGATGAGGAACGCGCCCACCGCAGCGCCGCCGATCATCATGAGCTCGAACGGCAGTGCCTTGATGATGATCGCCATCTTGCCGCCGGCCAGCACATAGCCGCCGAAGACCATCACGAAGACGAGAACGATCCCGATTATTCCAAGCATCTTTTTCCCCGATACTGCCGGCTTTGCAGAAACCGTCTCTTCACATCACCACGAATTCAGCATGCAGCGCGCCCGCCGCCTTGATGCTTTTAAGGATGTCGATCATGTCCCGCGGATTGACGCCCAGCGCGTTCAGCCCCGCGATCACCTCGGACAGGGTCGCACCGCTGGGCACCTCGGCCAGGCCGATCCCGGGCTCCTCGATGATCTCGGCCTCGGTGCGCGGGACGATCACGGTCTCGCCCTCGGCGAAGGGATTGGGCTGGACGGCGACCGGCGCCTCCTCGATCCGCAGCGTCAGGTTGCCCTGCGAGACCGCGACCCGCGAGATCCGCACGTCCGCGCCCATGACGATCGTCCCCGACCGCTGGTCGACCACGACGCGCGCCCGCCGCTCCGGCTCGATCGCCAGGTTCTCGAGCGCCACGATCGCGCGGGCGGGCGAGGTGGCCCCGGTCTTGGACAGGTCGATGCGGACGGTCCCGGCGTCGAGCATGGTCGCCGCGCGGCCACCGACCGACCGGTTGATCACGTCCTCGATCCGCGCCGCGGTGGTGAAATCCGGTTCGCGCAGCGCAAGCCGGAGCGAGCTGAGCTGCGTGAAGTCGAACTCGACCTCGCGCTCGACCCGCGCGCCCGAGGGGATCACACCGGCGGTGGGAACCCCCTGCACGATGCGCGCGGCATCGCCTTCGGCGTCGACACCGCCCGAGATCACGGTGCCCTGCGCCACCGCGTAGATCTGCCCGTCGGCGGCGTTCAGCGGAGTCATGATCAGCGTGCCGCCCAGCAGGCTGTTGGCATCGCCGATGGCCGACACGGTGACGTCGATCTGGCCGCCGGCGCGGGCGAAAGGCGGAAGCTGCGCCGTGACGAAGACCGCGGCCACGTTGCGGGGGCGGAACTGTTCACCCTGCACGTTGACGCCCAGCCGCTCTAGGATGTTCGACATGATCTCTTCGGTGAAGGGCGCGTTGCGAAGACCGTCTCCGGTGCCGTTCAGGCCGACGACCAAGCCGTAGCCCACGAGATCGTTGGACCGCACGCCGTCGACCTCGACCAGATCCTTGATCCGCACCGACTGCGCGGCGGCGGGCTGGATCGCCGCAGCGACCAGCGAAAGGGCGACCAGAAGGCGCAGGATCATCGGATGAACTCCGTTAGGGACAGGCGTTGCGAGCGCACCGTAATGGCGTAGATGCTCTCGAGCTGCGCGCGGACGCTTTCGTAGCGCGCGGCGGTCTCGTAGGGCTCGGCCTCGATCAGATCGAGCTTGGCCATGCTGGTCGCGGTCCGCTCGGCGGCGTTCTGGGCCATCCCGTCCTCGATCCTGGCCTCGGTCGCGCCAAGACCCGCACGTAGCGTGGTGAAGGATTCCTGCGCGCCGACGATGGTCGCGCCGGATTCGCGCAGCAGGTCGACACGCACCGACGGATCCAGCGAAGCGTCCCGTGCCAGGGCCGCCATGACGATCGGCTTGAGGATGTCGCGCAGCGGTTGCTCCGTCGCGCGGATATCGGCCTGGGCCGTCTCGCCTTCGCCGATCTGAAAGGGCGCTATCCCGTCGCCCGACCCGGTGTAGATCGTCGTGTCGAAGAGCCCGCCGGGGGCGAAGAACAAATCCACTTCGGCCGAGATGTCGGCGAAGGTGGTCTTGCCCGTGGTCGCCCCGCGCACGGCCGTCATCATCGTTTCGGGATCGACGACCGCGGGCCTGTCCGTCGCGGTGCCCGAGAACACAAAACGCCCCGCCACGGTCTGGTTCAACGCGCTGAAGACCGTGTTGATGGTGGCTTCCGCATCGGCCGACATGGAGTCGAGCAGCCCGCTTGAGGGTGTCAGCTCGGCGCCCAGGATGTTCTGCGCCAGGTTGGTACTGGCATCCTGGATGTTGCCCAGGGATTGCTGCATCGTGCCCGTCACCAGCGCCGCTTCGGTGGTGTTGATGCGGTAGGCGTTCAGCCGCGACAACGTCCGGTCGATTGCCGTCAGCCCGGTGATGTCGCCACCCAGATGCTTGGCGCGGTCCTTGACGAGGCCGGTCGCGACCTCGACCGCCAGCTTGTCCATCTCGGTCCGCAAGCGGACCTGGTTGGTACGCAGCACGAGGGCGCGCGCCATATCTCCTACGGATTGCATTCTGCTTCTCCTCAGATGCTCAACAGGCGTTCCATGAGTTCGTCCACCGTCGACATCACCTTGGCGTTCGCGGCGTAGTGCTGTTCGATCTGCATCAGGCGCTGAAGCTCGGCGTCGGTATCCACGCCCTGGTTCAGTTCCAGCTCTTTCATCGCCGTGTTCTGCGCAACGAGGAAGGAAAGCTCGTTCTCGGCGGTCACGCGGCCTCCGGCGACCGAGCCGGTGAAATCCCCGAACAGGGCCGTAAGGCTCGCGGGCTTGGTCCCGAAGGCGGCGGTGGCGGGCGGTGCGACATCCGTCATCGCGTCGGCGATCGCCTGGATCAGCGTGGCGTCGCCCACGTTGCCGGCCGCGCCGGCATACATCCCGTCACGCAAGCGCCACGAGTTTCCCGCCCCGGGGGCGACCTGGTCGGTGTTCAGCCTGATGCGCTGGGCGGCGCCGACCTCGTTCGCGGGATCGAAGGCCGCCGGATTGCCGCCGCCGCTGATGCCGCCGGTGGCATCGCGGAACAATCCGGCATCGCCTGCCACCAGCGTGGCATCCGCGCCGAGGTTGTCGAGCCTCTGCATCAGCTCGCTGGCCAGACCGTCCAGTTCCGCCTGCCGTGCCGGCGCCAGCCGGTCGCGAATGTCGAACTGGGCCGCCATGTCGCCGCCGGCGAACATGCCCCGGTCGCCCGAAACGATCGGTTCGCCGTTCAGCGTAAGACCCGACAGCCCCGAGCCGAGCGCCATGTCCGGCGTGATGTAGCCGGTGGGCTCGAAGCCGATCTCCGAGGCCGACATGTCGAGCAGCGTCGCGCCCGATCGCGTGTAGACCGAGATCTGGCCCTGTTCACGCTGGACGACGCGCAGCGGCACGATCTCGGAGATCCCGTCAAGAAGCCTCTGGCGCTCGTCCAGGAGCGACGTGGCGTCGCCCCCGGTGTTGAAGGCCTTGAGGACCCGGTCGTTGATCCGCTCCAGGCTGCGCATCGTGTCGTTGATCCGCTCGACCTGGTGCCCGATCGTGTGGTCGGCGGTTTCGCGCGCCGTCTGGATACCGTCGGACAGCGTGTTCAGCTTGTCTGCCAGCGCATCCGCGGTCTGTGCCACCATCTCGAGCCGCTGTGTCGCGGCGGGGTTCGAGGCCGCCGTCAGAAGCGCGTTCTCGAATGCCAGGCTGCGGTCGACCAGCGATCCGGGCGCGTTCGAATCGCCGACGGCGGCCTCGAACCGAGTGTTGAAGGTGTAGATCGAGTTTCCGTAACCGTGGGACGCGTCCGACAGGCGCCGGTCAGCCAGAACCACGGGGTCGACGTTGCGCACGACGCCGTCGATCCTGACGCCGCCCGAGGTCCCCGCCGATCCCGGCGAAAGCTCCAGCGACCGGCGGCCGTAGCTTTCGGTCGTCGCGTTCGAGATGTTGGTCGAAACGACGTTGGCGGCGCGGGTGTTGGCGCGAAGGCCGCTGAACGCGTTGTAAAGTGCTCCGGAGAGTGACATTCGGCGGCCTCCTCAGGCGGCGAAGCGCGGTCAGCGCTTCATGTTGGTGGTTTCCTGAAGCATCTCGTCGACGGTCTGGATAACCTTTGCGTTCGACGAATAGGCGCGCTGGGTCTGGATCATGTCGGTTAGTTCGCCCGCCACGTCGGTGGCCGATTCCTCGCGCGCGAAGGCCACGATCTCTCCGGTCGGACCGGTGCCCGCGTTCCACAGGACGAAGCCGCCGCTTTCCGGCGTCGGCAGGTAGGTCTGCCGGTCGAGCGCGCGCATCCCGTTGGGGTTCGGCAGGTCGGCCAGCGGCACCTGGTAGATCACCCGGTTGGTGCCGTTGTCGAAGAACGCGGTGACGAAGCCGTTCGCGTCGACCTCGACGTTGGTCATCGTGCCCATCTGGCTGCCGTCGCGCTGGATGCTGAGCGGCGCGAAGGTGTCTCCCAGCTGCGAGATGCCCATGCTGCCGCCGCTGGCGCCGATGTTGATGGTCAACGTCTGGTCGCCGGGTCCCGATGCCGGGGCGGTCACAGGATCGAGCACCGTGACCGACAGCATGTCGGTTGCTGGAACGCCCGGCAGGCCTCCGCTGGTGTCCGCGACCGAAATGAGCGCGCCGCCATTGCCCGGCGTGTTGTCGAATGTCAGCCTGTAGCTGCCGATCGGGTTCCCGTCGGGATCGTCGATCACCGCATCCCAGGTGTTGGCCGTTCCGGGTGCCGCCGACGTGAAGGTCATCGTCAGGGAATTCGACCCGCCCATCGCGTCGTAGTATTCGAGTGTCAGCGGGATCGGTCCGGTCGGCGTCGAGCCCGGCTGCGCCTCGGTCGAGGGCAGGTTCACCCCGAGATTGATGTTGGTCGACGGCTCGGCGGTCAGCTGGTTGACCGCCATCTGGACCGGCTGAAGGCCGGCCGCGGTGTCGCGCGGGAAGGCTGGAACGTTGCCGTTCGCATCCGCGGGCCATCCCATCAGCATCAGCCCGCTTTCCGTGCGCAGATAGCCCTCGGCGTCAGGCCGGAAGGAACCCGTGCTGGTCAGGAACATCTGCGGGTTCGCGGCGCCGCCGGTCACTTCGGCGGCGCGGGCCACCGGGAAGAATCCACCGCCGCGCACCGCGAGGTCCGTGGCGTTGCTGCTGCCGACGATCGAACCCCCTTCCGAGATCAACCGCTGGGTCGAGGCGCGCACGCCGCCGGCGGTGTAGGTCCCGCCGCCGCCCCCCATCACGACCGAGTAGAAGTCGGTTTCGACCCGCCGGTAACCCATCGTCGATGCGTTGGCGATGTTGTCCGAGATCGTGCCCAGTCGCGTCGCGTTCGCGGACAGTCCCGAGACACCGGCATTGAGAGAGGAGGAAATCGTCATGACACGCCTTTCTGCTGTCCACGGATCGTTTCGAGGACCACAGATAAGGCGCGTCATTTAACGACAGGCTAACAGATACAATTAACCGCGTATCGTCGACCTATTTGCGTAGAAAGACGATCTCGATGCGGTTGTTGCGCACGGCCATGCGGTTCGGCTCGACCGGTTCGCGGTCGGCATGGGCGGTGACGCGGCTGAAGCGCCGCTCGTCCGTGCCCGTCTGCAGCAGCAGGCCCTGGAAGGCCCGCGCGCGTGCGCCCGAGACGTCCCAGACCGGATCTTCGGCCACGACCACCGGGAAGGCGGCGGTATGCGCGCCGATGGCGATGTCGTTGCGGACCATGCGCGCCGCCTCGCTCACCTCGCGGGCGAGCGACGCCAGCAGCGGCGTGGGCTGCGCGCCGTCGAACAGGCGCCCGCGCTCGGTCTCGAACAGCTCGACCACCAGCCCCTCGTCGGTCACCCGCGTCACGATGTGCTGCAGGCGCTCGTCGGCGACGATGCTTTCGCCGCCGCGTCCGGTCAGCTTTTCCTCGACCTCGCGAAACACCTCGTCCTCGGCCGTCACCGCTTCGTCTTTGCCCTGGTCGTAGAAACCTCGGGCGCGGTCGGCCTCGGTCGGGTTGAGCGCGGACGCGCCGGTGCCTTCGCGCGGCAGCGTGTTCTCGGCCACCACGGATTCGCCACCGAACAGCCCGTCGCCCCCGCCCGAGATCCGCGAGATCGACACGGTCGGCGTGAAATAGTCCGCGATGCCCGCGCGCTGTGTTTCCGTCGTCGCGTTGAGCAGCCACATCAGCATGAAGAACGCCATCATGGCGGTCACGAAGTCCGCGTAAGCGACCTTCCATGCACCGCTGTGATGACCGCCGCCCCCCGCGACGACCTTCTTCCGCTTGATGATGACTGGCGCGACAGTACCGTCGCCATTCATCACTCCACCTTTCTCCCACCGAGGTCAGGTGTAGCGAGGGGCGTTTTAACGCCCGCTTAACAGATCAACTTGTAGACGTTAGGGCACAGTCGCGCTGAATTTTCCACATGCCGGGACGGGACGGACCTCCAAGATAGACTTGAACCGATCGCTGGGCTACGCCGGAAGGCAGTCTTGCCCAGAAGGATTGTCCATATGCGGATCGGTGTGTTGTCCAGGCTCAGGTCCAGCGCGGCGGGGGTTGTCGTTCTGGTGGCGGCGACCGGCGCGGCCACGCAGGCGGTACCGCAGACCGCGAACGATCAACGCGGCTTCAGTTTCAACACCTACGGCGCGCCCGGCCTCGTCGACATGCCGACCGCCGGGATGATGCCCGACGCGCAGCTTGCCGCGACCATCGCGCAATTCGGCGAGTCGCGCAGGACGACGCTGTCCTTCCAGATCCTGCCACGGCTGACCGGCTCGTTCCGCTATACGTCGATCGACGATTTCTCCAACGGCGAAGACACGCTTTACGACCGCAGCTTCGACCTGCGCTTCCTCATGCTGAAGGAAGGCCGTGTGCGGCCCGCAATCGCCGTCGGCCTGCAGGATTTCATCGGCACCGGCATCTACAGCGGCGAATATCTCGTCGCGTCGAAGACCGTCGCCGACGGCCTGACCGTGACCGGCGGCGTCGGCTGGGGCCGGCTGGGCAGCTACCAATCCTTCGCCTCCACCGGCGATCGCCCCTCCGAAACCCTGGGCGAGGGCGGCGTGCCCAGCGCCGACCGCTGGTTCCGGGGCGACGTCGCGGCGTTCGGCGGCATCTCGTACGCGCCCAACGACCGGCTGCGCTTCACCGTCGAGTATTCCTCGGACGACTACGAGGCCGAGACGTCGCGCGACGTGCACGAAAAGAACAGCCCGTGGAATTACGGCGTCGACTACCGCTTCGCCAACGGAACGCAGCTGTCGCTCTACCACATGTACGGGGCCGAGCTCGGCTTCCAGGTGTCGGTGCAGACGAATCCCAAGACGCTGGGCGTGCCCGGCGGGGTCGAAGCCGCGCCGCCCCCGGTCGAGCCGCGCGCGCCGGGCGCCGCGCAGGATCTGGGCTGGACCACCCGTCCCGACGCGACCCGCAGGGCGGTGGCGTCGTTGCGCAACCTGACCGCCGAGGAAGGGCTGGTACTGGAAGGCATCGACCTGCAGCCCACGCGCGCCACGGTCCGCTTCCTGAACGACCGCTACGGCGCGCCCGCGCAGGCGATCGGCCGGATGGCCCGCGCGATGACACGCGCCCTGCCCGCCTCGGTCGAAACGTTCGAGATCATCCCGGTCGTCGACGGAATGGGCACCGCTTCGGTCATCATGCAGCGCTCGGACCTCGAGCGGCTGGAGCAGGACGCGGCCGAAGCGATGCTCGCCCGCACCGAATTCGTCGACGCGCAGGGCCGCGTGCCGCCGGCCTCGCCCGGCTTCTACCCCAAGTTCGAATACTCGCTCGCGCCCTATCTTCAGCTTTCGGTCTTCGACCCGGACAGCCCCGTGCGCTACGACCTGGGCCTGCGCGCCAGCAGCAGCTACGAGATCACGCCGGGCCTGATCCTGTCGGGTTCGCTGACCCAGTCCCTGGCCGGCGACATCGGAGAGGCCGAGCCGAGCGAATCGAAACTTCCGCGCGTGCGCACCGACGGGCCGCTCTATGCGGAAGAGGGCGACCCGGCGATCGAGTATCTCCAGGCGGCCTGGTACGAGCGCCCCGGGCGCAATCTCTACAGCCGCCTGACCTTCGGCTACCTGGAATCCATGTATGCCGGCGCCTCCGGCGAGATCCTGTGGAAGCCCGTCGAAAGCCGCTTCGCCCTCGGCGCCGAACTCAACTACGTGCAGCGCCGCGACTATGACCAGCTGTTCGGCCTGCAGGACATGGAGACCATCGACCCGGTCAGCGGCGAACGGTTCACCATTCCGGATTTCAACGGCCACGTCTCCGCCTACTACGATTTCGGCAACGGCTTCCACGGCCAGATCGACGCGGGCCAGTACCTGGCAGGCGATCTCGGCGCGACCGTCGCGCTGGACCGGGAGTTCGCCAACGGCTGGAGCATCGGTGCCTACGCGACCTTCACCGATGCCACCGCCGACGATTTCGGCGAAGGCTCGTTCGACAAGGGCCTGCGCTTCTCCATCCCGCTGGCGACCCTGGCCGGCACGCCGTCGCGCCAGTCGAACGACATCGTCATCCAGTCGCTGTCGCGTGACGGCGGTGCGCGGCTGAACGTCCGCGGCCGGCTCTACGACAAGGTGCGCGAATACCACGAGCCCGATGCGGCGAAATCCTGGGGGAGGTTCTGGCGATGATCCTGGCCAAGCGGATGCGCCGCGCAGCGGCTTTCGTGGGGGCCGTCGGCGCGCTCGTCGCGCTTGGCGCCTGCTCCAGCGCCCAAAGCGACTCGATGCGCCTGCTCAGGTCGCTGCCCGCTCTCGTTTTCGACCGCGACGGCGCGGGTGCCCCCGTCTCGGTCGGCCCGGAGCAGGTCCGGCAGGTGCTGGCTGCCACGGACGGGCCCGTGATGCTCCTCGAAACCGACGCCGGCGCGCGCTTCATGATGATCGAGATCGAGCGCAACGGGCCGTACCGCACCTTCGGCAACGCCGCACGGCAAAGCGTGACCTTCCGCGACGGTCTGATCGTGCAGACCCGCGGGCTGGGCGGTGACCTGATGTCGTCGGACGAGGACGCGCTGCTGGCGCAGTTGCGACGCCGCACGACCGGCACCGCGCCCTACGTCATGCGCTTTCTCACCCCCGAGGACGTGACGCGCGAGATCGCCTTCACCTGCCTCGTGACGACCGACGGCCAGCAGGCCAACGTCGCGCTTGGCGCCTATTCCGCAACCGGGCAGGTGATGACCGCCGACTGCAACACAGACGATCTGCGCGTCTCCAACACGTTCATCGTCACCCCCGGAGGCTACGTCGCCGGCGCACGGCAATGGATGGGCGAGACGCAGGGCATGCTTTCGGCGCAGACGCTGCGGCGCTGAGCCGTCAGTGCACCCTGATCCGGCGCCACACCGTGCCGGCCATCAACTGGAAGTCGCTGCAGACGGTCGCCCGCCGGGCATAGATCAGGTCCAGCCGCGCCTTGCGCGGGATGCAGCGGCGGCGATAGACCTCCTCGGTCTCCTCGGGCGTGCGGCAGGACGCCAGCAGGCGCTCTTCGTGGCGGTGAAAGACGATCGTCGCCAGCCCCGTCACCCCCGGCCGCGCGCGCAGGACGCGGGCGTACAGGTCCGGGTGCAGATCGACGTAGCGGCGCAGGGGCGGACGCGGTCCGACGAAGCTCATGTCGCCGCGCAGGATGTTCCACAGTTGCGGCAGCTCGTCCAGCCGCGTGCGCCGCAGCCACCGGCCGTTCGCGGTGATCCGCGCCGCCTTGTCGCCGCCCGACACGCCGGCATCGTCCCGCGCCACGCGCATCGTACGGAACTTCCACAAGCCGAAGGCCCGCTGCGGAGTCGTCATCCGTTCGGACCGGAACAGCACCGGCCGCCCGTCGCGCAGCGCCACGCTCAGCGCCACCAGCACGATCAGCGGCGACAGGAGCACGCCCAGGACCAGCGCGCCCAGCACGTCCACGATCCGCTTGGGCAGGCTCATCGCAGGGCCCCGACCGCGCGAGCCTGCGCCACGATCGCGCCCGGGTCCGACGCCCCATCGCCCAAGGAACAAAGCCGCGACAGCCGCGCCGTGTCCAGCACCAGCGACCGGATCGCCCCCGCAGGCGCCTCCCGCCAGGCCAGCGGAGTGCCCGCCGCCCGGACCAGCGCCTGCATCGGCACCGCGCCCGGCGCCGCCACGTTCAACACGCCGTCTAGCGCCGGCGCCCGGACCAGCGCAGCCAGAACGCGCGTCAGGTCGACCGGACCGATATAGCTGCGCACGGGTCCCTGCCCGTCCGCGAACCGGTCCAGCGTGACCGCGCCGCCCCGGCTCAGGCTGGCGAACAGGCTGTCGGCGCCGGCCACGTTGCCGATCCGCAGCCGCACATGCTCGACCCCGCCCCCGACACGGCGCAGCAGCGCGCCCTCCATCGCGGCCTTGGCGGCGCCGTACGCACCGGCGGGCGCCATCGGATCGCCTTCGGGATGGGGCGCCGCCGCCGGCGCATAGACCGCCGCGGTCGAGGCATGCAGCACCCGCCGCGCCCCGACAGCGCGCGCCACCGCAGCGGCTTGCAGCGCCAGCGCGGTGTTGTCCTCCAGCCGATCGCCCGCCGTGACGCCCCACAGCGCCAGCACGCACTCGGCCCGCGGCAACGCCGCCGGATCGTCGCCGGGCGCCCAGCGGATCGTGGCGCCGCGCCGTCCCACGGGGATCAATTCGATGCCGGAAAGCGCCTCGGCGCAGGCCGGGTGGCGCAGCATGCGCCCGACCTTGCCGGTCGCGCCCAGCAGCAGCACGGGGATCGGTCGCTGTTCGGCCACGGGGGGCGTTCTCCGGTCTTTCCTTGCACCGGCAGAGTGTCTATCACGGGACGAAGCCGGTGTAAGCGGCTTAAGGTGCCGGACCGGCCGGGGGAAGACGTGCGACAGACCATCACGCGGACCATTCTCGTCGGATCGCTGCTGCTGCTGGCCGCCTGCAGCCTGCCGCGCGGCGCCGCCGTCCAGTCCGAGATCCTGCGCGAGACCCGCGCCGAAACGCCCAGTTTCCAGGTCGTCGAGGTCACCCGCGCAAGCCTTGCCGCCCTGCAGGCCTGGCCCGAACCGGACACCAGCGCGCGCTGGCCCCAGACCGGCGCCGGGCCCGACAACTCGATCATCCGCGGCGGCGACCTGCTCGACATCACCATCTGGGACAGCCAGGACAATTCGCTGCTGACCAATCCCAACCAGCGGTTCACCCGCATCGAAGAGGTCGAGGTCGACGGCTCGGGGCGGATCTTCCTGCCCTATGTCGACCAGATCCAGGTCGGCGGCCTGACGCCGGCCGAAGCGCGCCAGCGGGTCCAGTCCCGGCTCGAGGTCATCGCGCCATCGGCCCAGGTGCAGCTGAGCCTCCTGCAGGGCCGTGATTACGCCATCGACGTGGTGGGCGGCGTGGCCAAGCCCGGCGCCTACCCGATGCCGTCGCGGAACTACAAGATCCTCAACGTGCTGGCGGATGCCGGCGGCATTTCATCGAACCTGCGCAATCCGCAGGTCAAGCTTCTGCGCGGGTCCCGGACATTCACCATCTCGGCCGACCGTCTCTATGAAGGGGCGCACTACAACGCCCTGCTGTCCCCGCGCGACACCGTCATCGTCGAAGCCGACGACCGCAGCTTCGTCGCCTTGGGCGCCTCGGGCACCGAGGATCTGATCTATTTCCCCAAGGACCACCTGAGCGCGCTCGAGGCGCTGTCGCTGATGGGCGGACTGGTCGAAAGCCGCGCCGACCCCGAGGGCGTCCTGGTGCTGCGCGAATACCCCGCGACGATGCTCGGCGGCGCAGGCCCGCGGCTGCCGCAGGTGGTCTTCGCCTTCGACCTGACCAGCGCGGACGGCCTGTTCGCCGCGCGCAAGTTCCAGATCCAGCCCGGCGACACGGTTCTGGCGACGGAATCCCCGGTCAACAACACTCGCATGGTCCTCGGGCTGGTCGGGACGACCTTCGGCCTGACGCGACAGGCCACGATCCTCACGAACTGAGCCGCTCGCGCGCGACCTTTCGGCACGCGAAAGGCGCGCCCGGCGGGCGCGCCCCTGATCGCCATCGCGCCGAAGCGCGCGGCCGCTGGTCAGCTTCCCTCGGGGGCTTCCCCTTCGGCGTCCTCGGCCGCGCCGAACTGCGACAGGTAGGCCCAGAGATCGTTCAGCTGTTCGTCGTCCAGACGCTGCGGCTGCATCTTGCTGCGCGCGGTCTCGCCTAGGTATTCGGTCAGGTAGTCGGAGGGATGCAGCACGAACGGCTTGAAGGTCTCGGCCTCCCAGACCAGCCCCTGATCGCCCGCCTGCACCAGCGCGTCGCTGTAGTTGAAGTCCTCCACGGAGCCCGCCTCGCGGCCCGCGAGGCCGTACAGATCGGGTCCGACCCGACCACCGCGCACGATCATCTCTCCCTCGTCGTCGACGATCTGGTGGCAGGCCTTGCACCGGTTGAACACGGTCTCGCCGGCTGCGGCGTCCCCGGTCACGGCGGCGCCGTTGTCCTGTGCGAAGGCGGGGGCCGCAAGGCCGGCCAGCGTCACGATGGTTGCGATCTTCAATGTCATGGTCGCTCTCCCTACAGTCCTGTCGTCAATCTAGCCTGATGTGCTGCCGGTCAACACCGGGTCCGCCGTCGGGTTCCGGCCGGGGCGGCCTCCATCGCTTCCTCGGCGCCGCCGACGCAAGCAATGACGAAGCGCCCGCCGCGCCCCGTGCGCACCTGGCTGGGAGACAGCCTGAAGCGCGCGGAATTCAGCCCGACCGAGCCCGAAGACCCTGCCCCGCGGCCGCCGCCGCCGGGCCTCGTCACTCGGCTCCGACGCGGGGTAAATCTTGACGAATGGTAAATTCGCCTCTGGAAGTGCTTGATTTTGTTAGGCGCAACCATGTCCCACCGTGGGACATCCAGACCAGAGGTTCAGATCCGCGAAATCATCCGGTCACCGAAGATCCGTTCCGCGTAGGTATCCAGATAGATCCGCAGCCAGGGTGTGAAGCTCACTGGCGCGGCGGCCACCCGCGCGATCAGGTCCGCAAAGCGCACCCATTCGGTCTGCATGACCTCATCCGGGTTCGGCACCACACACAGGTCCGCCGGGGCCTCGGCCAGGAAAATGTCCACGACCTCGTGCTCGACCATCCCGCCTCCCACATCGGCGCGGTATTCAACCCGGTCGCGGTATTCCGGCGCCAGCCCGGTGATCCCCAGCTCTTCCTCCAGCCGCCGGTTGGCGCAGTCCAGACTGCCTTCGTCCCAGCCGGGATGCGTGCAGCAGGTATTCGCCCAAAGGCCGGGCGTGTGATACTTGCCCAAGGCGCGGCGCTGGATCAGCACGCGGTCGCCGCTGGTCACGAAGACCGACACGGCCTTGTGCCGCAGGCCCCTAAGATGGACCTCCAGCTTGTCGACCGGCGCAAGCCGGCCGTCCACCCAGGCGGGGATCGCGTTGCTCAAGGATGTGCCTCCTGCACAAAGTGGTCGACTGTCACGCGCGCCTCGCCCGCGCCGGCATCCCGAGAACACCCGCCAGCCCCTTCATCGGCTTTTCCTGAGATAGACGTAATACGCGCCCTCGCCGCCGTGCCGGACATGCGCCGGCGCCACCTGCAGCACTGCCTGCGCCACCGGCGCCTGGCCCAGCCAGATCGGAACCTGACGTTTCAGCACCCCGCGCCGGTCAGGCATCGGGTCGTAGGGGTCCTCGCGGCGGCCCTTGCCGGTGATGACCAGAACCAGACGAAAGCCGCGCGACTGACCGCGAAGGATGAACGAGATCAGCCGCGGATGCGCCTCGTCCAACGTGAGGCCGTGCAGGTCTAGCCGCGCCTCGGGTGCGAGCTTGCCGCGCTTGAGTCGCGTGTACGCCTTCGAGTCCATGCGCTTGGGCTGCGCGTCGAGCCATTGGCCCGTAGGCTGCGGCACGGATTGAGTCGCGGTCCGCGCCTTGGCCGCCTGCCCCACCGTGAACGGCTGGATCGGCAGCGGATCGGGCTTCTGCTTCGGCTCCGCTCGGGACTGTTTCTGCGGCGCCTCGGTGCGATGGCGGGCGCGCTTGTGCAGCGGATCGGTGCTGCGCGCGATCTGCTGCCACAGCTCGAGCTCGTCCGGGCGCAGGCGCCGCCGGGTCATGGGGGGTCCTGCGGCAGCAGGGCGTAGGCGCGCTGGATCGGCAGCAGCACGACCATGCGCCCGCCATCCTTGACGCGCCCGGCGCGCTGCCCGGCATCGTCGCCGGTGCCGAAATAGATATCGGCCCGCTGCGCACCCTTGATGGCCGAGCCGGTGTCTTGCGCGATCATCAGGCGCTGCATCGGCTCGTCGCCGGCCTTCTCGATCCAGACCGGCGCGCCAAGCGGCACGAAGGCCGGGTCGACGGCGATCGAGCGCATCGGCGTGATCGAGCGGTTCATCGCGCCCAGCGGGCCGCGCTCGGCCGGAACCTCGCTGACCTCGCGGAAGAACACGTAGCTGTCGTTGTGAAACAGCAGCTCGCGGCCCTCGTCGGGGTTGCGGCGCACCCAGTTGCGAATGACGTCGGCCGAAACCTGGTGTGGCTCGTAGATGCCCCGGCGCACCAGTTCCTGCCCAATCGAGCTGTAGGGATGGCCGTTGGCGCCGGCATAGCCCACCCGGATCGATTGACCGTCGGGCAGGCGGATCCGGCCGGAGCCCTGGACCTGAAGGAAGAACGCCTCGACCGGGTCATCGACCCAAGCGATTTCCAGCCCGCGGCCGGCCAGCGCGCCGGTGGACAGGATCTCGCGCCGGGTCAGCCAAGGGCGTGTTTCGGCGGCCTCGGAGGGCATGGTGTAGAGCGGGTGCGAATAGCGGGAGGTGCGGGTGAGCGAACCATCCAGTTCAGGCTCGAAATAGCCGGTGAAAAGCGGATCGGCGCCGTCCGAGATCATCACCGGGCGGAAGAACAGCTCGAAGAACTGCCGCGCGTCGCCGGTATCGGCGGCCATCGCGCACAAGGCGCGCCAGTCGGGATCGTTCAGATCGCCACAGGTGTTGCGGAACACGTCGAGGGCGGCTTGGTGGTCGTCATCGGCCCAGCCTTGCAGATCCTCGAAGCCGAGGATCGCGTAGGACGATCCGTCGGCGGCTTGTGCGGAACCGGTCATCGCGGATACCGCGAGAAGGGCCGCCGCAAGCCTGCCAATCATTCGTCCGTGGCGACGAGCTGCCAGTTGGGATCGTCGCTGCCCATGACGCGCGCGAAGGTCCAGATGTCCTTCTGCCGCTTGATCGCGGTGGGAGAGCCTTCGATGACGTTGCCCTCGGCGTCCTTCACGACCGAGGTCAGCTCGCCGATGAAGCGCACGGTAATTTCGGCGCGGCGGGTTTCGGGGTCGAAGCTGGCGTCGTGCAGCGCGGTTTCGCGCACGCCGACGAAATCGGCCTCGATGGTCAGGCCCTGCTCCTGCCGCTGCTGGACCACGTCTGCGAAGGTCTCGTAGACGTCGGGGGCGAGGAAGGGGATCAGTTCGTCGACCTTGCCGCGCTCGAACCCCATGAGGATCATCTCGTAGGCGCCGCGCGCGCCGCCCAAAAAGTCGCCGACACCGAAGGACGGCTCTACGCGCTTCATCTCGGCCAGCGCGCGCGCCGCAGGAGAGCCTTCGGGCACGTGATCCACGATATCGTGATCCGGCCCGCCTTCGATCACCTCGAAATCGGGGCGGTGCGCTGCGCGATCGCGCGCGCTGCTGCCGGGCACTGCCGGCTTCTCGTAGCCATCGCGCGACCCCAGCACGCTGCGCAGGCGCAACACGAGAAAGACGGCGATTCCGGCCAGGACCAGCAGCTGCAGAAGAGAGGAATTCATCGGCACCTCGTAGGGGTGTGCATGGAAACTTCGCGGTTGGTTTCCTATGTAGGGACCGCAGGCGGCCAAGTCCACCTGAACCCACGTCCGGAGGTCTCGCCCATGTGGCTGTTTCTCGCCTTTCTTCTGGTCCCGCTGATCGAGATCGCACTGTTCATCGAAGTCGGCGGTCTTATCGGCCTTTGGCCGACGTTGGCGATCGTCGTGCTGACCGCCATCGCCGGCACCTGGCTGGTGCGCGCGCAGGGACGGATGGCGATCGGGCGGCTGCGATCCAGCTTCGAGCGGCTGGACAACCCGTCCGAGCCGCTGGCCGATGCCGCGATGATCCTGGTGTCGGGTGCGCTGCTGCTGACGCCCGGGTTCTTCACCGACGCGGTCGGCTTCGCGCTTCTGGCGCCGCCGGTGCGGCATGCGGTGTTCCTTTGGGCTAAGAAGCGGGTGAAGGTGCAGCGATTCACAATGGGGCAGGGGCCACAGGGACCGTATCGCGATCCATACGCGGGCCGGCGCCCGCGCGACACGGTGATCGAGGGCGAGTATTCGGAGGTGCCGCGCGGCAAGTCGCCCAACCATCCCGGCTCTGGCTGGACGCGGCACTGATACGCGCCGGTGGCGCGGTCATGCGCGACACCGGGCATTGAGGCCGGGCGGCGGCGCTGCTATGCCGTCCTCAACCCTGACACAGCGGAGACCGACCCATGGCCGAGAGCGAGAACGGCGCAACGCAGCCCCAGCAGCCCCAGCAGGCGCCCAAGATGAACGTCCTCGCGCAGTTCGTGCGCGACCTGTCCTTCGAGAACATCCTGTCCCAGAAGGGTGCCGGCGGCGACGTCCAGCCCGACGTACAGGTGCAGGTGAACCTCGACGCGAAGAAACGCTCGGTCGAGAACCAGTACGAGGTGGTGCTGAAGCTGAAGGTCGACAGCAAGTCGAAGTCCAACGGCGCGCAACTCTTCCTGCTGGAACTGGACTATGTCGGCGTCTTCAACATCGAGAACGTGCCGGAGGACCAGCTGCACCCGTTCCTCCTGATCGAGTGCCCGCGCATGCTGTTCCCGTTCGCCCGCCGCATCGTCTCGGACATGTCGCGCGATGGTGGCTTCCCGCCGCTGAACCTCGAGATGATCGACTTTCTTGCGCTGTACCGCGCCGAGATCCAGCGCCGCCAGGCGGCGACGCAGGCCGAGGCATCCAACGCGCCGACGCAGTAGGGTTGATCGGCAGACCCTTTACTGCATCGATCCTCCTAGAGCCGCGTCCAGAGCGCACTTTCCCCGAGCTTCTCGACAAAGGCGGCGTGAGCCGCCTTTTCCGTGTCCGACAGACGGGGCGCCAAGGGTTCCAGGCGGGGACGCGGACGCCAGTCCGCGCCGGCATCGGCGGTGGCGGCCCGCTGGCCAGGCGCCGACAGCCCGAAATCCGGCTGCTTGCCGCCGATCAGTTCCAGATAGACCTCGGCCAGGATCTCGGAGTCCAGCAATGCGCCGTGCAGCGTGCGTGCGCCGTTGTCAATCCCGAAGCGCCGGCACAGCGCATCCAGTGAAGCCGGCGAGCCGGGAAACCGCCGCCGCGCGATGTCCAGCGTGTCTGTGGCGCAATCGGCGGGCAGGGCAGGGCGCTTGCACCACTTCAACTCGGCGTTGAGGAATTTCACGTCGAAGGCGGCGTTGTGGATCACCAGCTTGGCGCCGTCGATGAAGGCGCGGAACTCGTCCACGATCTCGTGGAACAGCGGCTTGTCGCGCAGGAAATCATCGCCGAGTCCGTGCACAGCGAAGGCCTCGGCCGGCATCGCACGTTGGGGATTGATGTACTGGTGGTACGTCCGGCCGGTCGGCACGTGGTTCATCAGCTCGACCGCGCCGATCTCGACGATGCGGTCGCCCTGCTCCGGCTCGAATCCGGTCGTTTCCGTGTCGAGGACGATTTCACGCATGATCTGGTAGTCCGCTTCTGATTTTGCGCAATATATCGTGTACCTGCTCGCGCGCGTGGTCAAGCGTGTCTGTCTCGATCACGTAGGTGGCGAGGGCGCATTTCTGCTCGTTCGGCATCTGGCGGGCCAAAATGCGGTCAAGATCCGTCTCGGACATTGTGCCGCGCGCCAGCACGCGCGCATTTTGCGTTTCACGTGAAACGGTTACGCAGGCGGTGGCGTCCATCTCGGTCTCGGCCCTGGTTTCGAATAGCAGGGGGATGTCGTAGACCGCGATCCGGTCAGCGTTCTCTTCAGCGAACGCCTGGCGGTCGGCCTGAACCAGCGGGTGAACGATCGCCTCGATCCGGGACAATGCATCGGGGTCGGCGGCAATGATAGGGCGCAGGGCGTCTCGCGACACGGCGCCATCGCGCACGGCATCGGGAAACGCGGCGGCGATCGGGCCGACCGCGGCCCCGCCGCTGGAATAGAGGCGATGCACGGCCGCGTCGGCATCCCAGACGGCGCAACCGGCCTCGGCAAAAAGCCTTGCGGTCGTTGATTTTCCCATGCCGATCGACCCGGTCAGACCAAGCCGGAAGGTCATGCCAGCACGGCCTCGCGCAAGGCGGCATCGACGTCGGGGCGTTGGCCGAACCAGCGTTCGAAGCCGGGAACCGCCTGGTGCAGGAGCATGCCCAACCCATCGACGGCGCGGCATCCCCGCTCCCGCGCGACGCGCAAGAGGCGCGTTTCGAGCGGCGCATACACCAGGTCGTTGACCACGCATCCAGGCTTCATCCCGTCCAGCGGCACGCGCATTTCGGGCTTGCCGGTCATGCCCAGTGACGTGGTGTTGACCACCAGCGCACTGTCTTCGAGCAGGTTGCCGGCCTTGACCCAGTCGTGGACCTGAACGCGGTTGCCGAAGTTCTCGCGCAACATCTCGGCGCGGAGGCGGGTCCGGTTGGTCACACGGATCTCGGGAACGCCCGCGTCCAGAAGCGAGACGACGACCGCGCGCGCGGCGCCGCCCGCGCCAAAGACAGTCGCAGGGCCGGCCGCAGGTCGCCAGTCCGGCACGGATTGGCGCAGGTTCTCGACGAAGCCGTAGCCATCGGTATTGTCGGCATAGATCTTGCCGTCGGGCCGGAAGATCAACGTGTTGGCGGCTCCGATCAGCGAGGCGCGGTCGGAGACGAGATCGGCAAGCGCCAGCACGCGTTCCTTGTGGGGGATCGTCACGTTGACGCCGACGAAGCCGAGCTCGGGCAGGACGCGCAACATGACCTCGAGCCGGTCCTCGGCGATGTCGAGCGGGACGTAATGACCCTTCAACCCGTATCGGCGCAGCCAGTGGCCGTGGAGGACCGGTGAACGGGAATGAGCAACCGGAGAGCCGATGACGCCGGCCAGCGGGATGCGGGGGAGTGACGCGGTCATCCGGGAATGGTCCCCCTGTCGGTCAGGAAATTCAGCAGCGCGAACAGCGGAAGGCCTTGGATCGTGAACAGGTCGCCCTGGACGTGGGCGAACAGGCGGGCGCCTTCTTCTTCTATCTTGTACGCGCCGACCGAGGTGGCGACGCCGGGCCAGTTGCGGTCCAGATAGGCTTCGATGAAGGCATCCGATACCGGGCGCATCGTCAGCCGCGCTACGCCAACGTGGCGCCAGACGGGCTCGGCGCCCTCGAACAGGACGGCGGCGGACAGCAGGCGGTGCGTCTTGCCACGCAGGCGGCGCAACTGCGCGGCCGCCTCGTCACGCGTTGACGGTTTGGCAAGCCCTTCGCGATCAATATCCAGCACCTGATCGCAGCCCAGCACCCGGGCTTCGGGACGGCGGCCTGCGACCTTGGCGGCCTTCACCTCGGCCAGCGTATCGGCGGTTTCACGGGGCGAGGCGCCTTCGAGCGCTACTGCGGCGCGAATCGACTCTTCGTCGA
Organism: Citreimonas salinaria; assembly: GCF_900107235.1. Taxonomy (GTDB): domain Bacteria; phylum Pseudomonadota; class Alphaproteobacteria; order Rhodobacterales; family Rhodobacteraceae; genus Citreimonas; species Citreimonas salinaria. The sequence goes on along the minus strand of NZ_FNPF01000001.1, from coordinate 364,549 downwards.
CGCGGGGCGATTCGATTTCGAGGGTCAGGCCGGCGGATTCCAGCATCCGGCGCCGGATTTCAGACCCGGAGGCGAGGATGAGATCGGCCGCCATTGTGGAAAACTCCGTGGATCGCCGGGGGTCGGAACGCGGGGACCGTTTTGCGGAAAAACCGCCGCAGGCGCAAGCGGTGGAGGACTCGGGCGGTTCTGCGCGGCGCCGATGATCTTGTCCGCTTGGGGAGCGGGAAAACAAAAGACGGGGGACCAACGCGCAACCCCGGCATTCTGCCCAAGTTTATTCACAGGCTGTATGCGCTCGGAATATCCACACTTTGTCTTTTCTAATCCTATAGTTGTCGCTTTCAAGAGCACGCTTGCCGCGAAACCGCCCAGCGGATTATCCACAATCGGCCCGTTTGTGGAGATTTTGTTGCGAAAGGGTTAATCCCCAGCCATCTGAGGGGCCTACTATCACAACAACCTTATCTTTCTCTTTATTTGAGAAGGTAGGGACGGCCTTCAGGAGGTCTCGACGGCTTCGATTGACGAAACCGGGGGCGTGCTGCTATCAGCCTTGATGTCTCCTGTTCTGGATGACACCCCCCTGCCTGCACGACCCGCGGTGCCTTCGGTGCCCGTGAAAGGATGTCCGATGACCGAGGAACGCCTCAACCTCTCCGACCTGAAGGCGAAAAGCCCCAAGGACCTGCTGTCCATGGCCGAGGAACTCGAGATCGAGAACGCCTCGACCATGCGGAAGGGTGAGATGATGTTCCAGATCCTGCGCGAACGCGCGGACGAGGGATGGGAGATCTTCGGCGACGGCGTGCTGGAGGTGCTGCAGGACGGCTTCGGCTTCCTGCGCTCGCCCGAGGCGAACTATCTACCGGGCCCGGACGACATCTACGTGTCGCCCGACATGATCCGGAAATACTCGCTGCGCACCGGCGATTCCATCGAGGGCGAGATGCGCGCGCCGGACGATGCCGAGCGCTACTTCGCGCTGGTCAGCGTGACACGCATCAACTTCGAGGAGCCCGAGAAGGCGCGGCACAAGATCGCGTTCGACAACCTGACGCCGCTGTACCCCGACGAGCGGCTGAAGATGGAAATCGAGGATCCGACGATCAAGGATCGGTCGGCCCGGATCATCGACCTGGTGTCGCCGATCGGGAAGGGACAGCGGGGCTTGATCGTCGCGCCGCCGCGGACCGGCAAGACCGTGCTGCTGCAGAACATCGCGAGCAGCATAGAGAAGAACCACCCCGAATGCTACCTGATCGTCCTGCTGATCGACGAGCGACCCGAGGAGGTCACGGACATGCAGCGCTCGGTCAAGGGCGAGGTCGTGTCGTCGACCTTCGACGAGCCTGCGCAGCGGCACGTCGCGGTGTCCGAGATGGTCATCGAGAAGGCCAAGCGCTTGGTCGAGCACAAACGAGATGTTGTTATCCTTCTTGACTCGATCACAAGACTTGGCAGAGCGTTTAACACGGTCGTGCCCTCGTCTGGTAAGGTCTTGACCGGCGGTGTGGACGCGAACGCGCTGCAGCGGCCCAAGCGGTTCTTCGGCGCGGCGCGCAACATCGAAGAGGGCGGCAGCCTGACTATCATCGCCACCGCGCTGATCGACACCGGCAGCCGCATGGACGAGGTCATCTTCGAAGAGTTCAAGGGCACCGGCAACAGCGAGATCGTGCTGGACCGCAAGGTGGCCGACAAGCGGGTCTTCCCGGCGATCGACATCCTCAAGTCCGGCACGCGGAAGGAGGAGCTCTTGGTCGACAAGGGCGATCTGCAGAAGACGTTCGTCCTGAGGCGGATCCTCAACCCGATGGGCACGACCGACGGTGTCGAGTTTTTGATCTCGAAGTTGAAGCAGACCAAGACGAACGCCGAATTCTTCGACTCGATGAACAGCTAGGATAAGGCTATGGACACGATCTTTGCCCTGGCGTCGGCTCCGGGCAAGGCGGGTCTGGGGGTGATCCGGGTGTCGGGTCCGCGCGCGGACGATGCATGCGACGCCTTGGCTGGAGGGCGTCCGGAATACAGGCGAGCGAGTCTGCGCCGACTGCGGGACGCCGAGGGCGGTGTTCTGGACGAAGCACTGGTTCTACGCTTCGACGCCGGCAAGAGCTTTACCGGCGAAGAAGTCGTTGAATTCCATCTGCACGGCAGCGTGGCGATCATCCAGGCTGTCCTACGCCGGCTGGGTGCGCTCGACGGCTTCCGTATGGCAGAGCCCGGAGAATTCACCCGGCGGGCGTTGGAGAACGGGCGGATGGACCTGACGCAGGTCGAAGCCCTAGCAGATCTCATAGATTCGGAAACCGAGTCGCAGCGGCGCCAGGCGCTAGATCTCCTCTCAGGCGCACTCAGCGCCCGGGTAGGGCGGTGGCGCGACGCAACGCTGCGGGCTGTCTCGCTGCTCGAAGCGACGATCGACTTCGCGGATGAAGACGTGCCAGTGGACGTGTCTCCGGAAGTTAGGGCGCTGTTGACCGAGGTTGTTGAGGGGATCGAAGCCGAGTTGTCCGGCCTTGATGCGGCCGAGCGTGTCCGGACGGGTTTCCAGGTAGCCATCATCGGGCCGCCAAATGCGGGAAAGTCTACACTCCTCAACTACTTGGCTGGCCGAGAGGCCGCGATTACTTCGGAAATAGCTGGCACCACGCGCGATGTGATCGAGGTTCGCATGGACCTCGGCGGGCTTGCGGTGACGCTTCTGGATACAGCGGGGCTTCGCGAGACCGACGACGCGGTGGAGCGAATCGGAGTGCAACGCGGGCGTGAACGCGCCGAGGCGGCCGATCTGCGTGTGCACCTTGTGACCGAAGATATCACGCCGGGCGTCGTTCCAGGGCCGGATGATCTGGTATTCCGCGCGAAGATTGACCTTGTGGGCGGTGAGGGCGTGTCTGGAACGACCGGGCAGGGGGTTCCGGCGCTGGTCGACGCGGTTAAGGCGCGGCTGATGGACAAGGCGGTGCAGGCGGGGCTTGCCAGCCGCGAACGTCACCGCCTTGCATTGACGGCCGGCGCTTCACATCTTCATGCAGCGATCGGGCTTCTCGACAGCGGTGCGGATCTGTATGAACTGACCAGCGAGGAGGTGCGACTCGCGCTGCGCAGGCTCGAGGCACTGCTGGGCCACATAGACGTGGAGCAGATCCTCGGAGAAATTTTCTCGAGCTTCTGCGTCGGAAAATAGGGAGTGTTTCACGTGAAACATCATTTCGACGTCGTCGTGATCGGCGGCGGCCACGCCGGCACCGAAGCCGCGGCCGCTGCTGCTCGCATGGGCGCCACGACGGCTCTGGTGACGCTGCGCGAAGCTGACCTTGGCGTCATGTCTTGCAACCCGGCGATCGGCGGGCTGGGAAAGGGACATCTCGTTCGTGAGATCGACGCGTTGGATGGCATCATGGGCGTAGCGGCAGATCAGGCCGGCATCCAGTTTCGTCTTCTGAACCGCCGGAAAGGCCCGGCCGTGCAAGGGCCCCGTGCGCAAGCGGATAGGACCCTGTACCGCGCGGCCATCCAATCGGCCATTCGCGGACAGAAGGCTGTCGACGTCGTGCAGGGCGAAGTGGTTGATTTGATCCAGGCCGGAGACCGCGTCGAGGGCGTTCAGCTTGCCGACGGCACGGTCTTGCGTGCGCGCGAGGTCATTCTGACCAGCGGTACCTTCCTTCGCGGCGTCATCCATATTGGAAACGAACGGCGCAACGGTGGGAGGATGGGCGACAAGCCGTCCATTCGGTTGGCGGAGCGTATTGATGACTTCGGGCTGCCCTTGGGGCGCCTCAAGACGGGGACGCCCCCGCGTCTAGACGGGAAGACCATAGATTGGTCGAAACTTGGGGAGCAGCCGGGCGACGACGATCCGGTCATGTTCTCCTTCTTGTCCGGAAAACCCGTCGCGCGTCAAATCTCTTGTGGAATCACTGCGACGACCGCTGCGACGCACGACATCATTCGCCAGAACCTCGATCGGTCAGCGATGTACGGAGGTCACATCGAGGGCGTCGGCCCGCGCTATTGCCCTTCGATAGAAGACAAGGTGACGCGTTTCGCGGACAAGGAATCGCACCAGATTTTCCTTGAACCGGAAGGGCTTGACGACGACACGATCTATCCGAACGGAATTTCGACATCCATGCCGGTGGATGTTCAGAAAGCCTACGTGCGCACCATTCCCGGCTTGGAGGCAGTGCAGATCCGCCAGCCCGGATACGCGATCGAGTATGACTACGTGGACCCCCGCGCTCTGGACCGGACGCTCGCGGTTCGATCTTTGCGGGGACTGTTCCTGGCGGGACAAATTAACGGTACGACGGGCTATGAAGAGGCTGCCGCTCAAGGTTTGGTCGCGGGTTTGAACGCAGCACGGCGAGCGCAGGGCAGGGAGCCGGCGTTTTTCGAGCGGACCGAGTCGTATATTGGCGTCATGGTCGATGACCTCACGACTCGCGGCGTCGCCGAGCCGTACCGAATGTTCACGTCCAGGGCCGAATTCAGGCTGTCTCTGCGCGCTGATAATGCTGATCAACGTCTTACGCCGAAGGGCATCGCGTTGGGCTGCGTCAGCGAGGCAAGGCGGCGCGCGTTCGGTCGGAAACTGGAGAAACTGGAGACGGCGCGCGAAATGCTTCAACAGGGAACATTCACGCCAAACCAGTTGCAATCCATCGGCGTCAACGTCAATTCCGACGGGGTGCGACGCACAGCGTACCAGTTGCTGTCCTTTCCGGACGTGTCTTTCGATGACGTGCGGATGCTTGACGAGGCCTTTGCTGAAATCGAGCCAGATACCGCCACACAAATAGCCAAGGAGGCGATCTACGCGAACTACCTGGCGCGTCAGCAAAGGGACGTCGACCTGCTGAAGAAGGACGAGGCGGTAGCGATTCCCTCGGGCTTTTCTTATGACGCGCTGCCCAGTTTGTCGAACGAGCTGAAAGGCAAGCTGTCGCGCACGCGGCCGGAAAGCATCGCCCAAGCGGCCCGAATAGAGGGCATGACGCCCGCGGCGCTTGCCTTGATCGTGGCACGGCTTCGGCAAGACGAGCGACGCGCTATTGCATGACGGAACGGGCGGATCTTGATGTTTCACGTGAAACAAATGAGCGGCTGACTCTCTTTGCCGATTTGTTGGCGAAGTGGAACCCACGCATCAACCTCGTCTCTCGAAGTAGTCTGAGCCACGTCTGGACGCGACACATCGCGGATTCGGCGCAACTCTTCGATCTGGCTCCCGCCAATGCACGGAAATGGGTAGACCTTGGTAGCGGCGGTGGCTTCCCGGGTCTTGTCGTCGCCATACTCGCGGCCGAGAAATCGCCCAACATGCATATCACGCTGGTCGAAAGCGATGGGCGCAAGGCGGTTTTCCTGCGCACCGTGCTGCGCGAAACCGGAGTGAGTGCTGCAGTCGAGGCCGCTCGGATCGAACATGTCGTACCGCTTTGCGCTGACGTCGTCTCGGCCAGAGCGCTGGCGCCGTTGGACCTCCTGTTGGGTCACGTCGCGCGCCATTCCGCCGTCGACGGGATAGCGCTCCTCCCCAAAGGAATAAGCTGGCAAAAAGAGGTGGATATCGCCAAGAAGTCTTGGACCTTCTCGCACCGGGTCCATACAAGTGAAACGGACCCCTCATCCGTCATCCTGACCGTCGGAGACCTTTCGCATGTCTGATCTGCAGCGGCCGGCATCGCCGAAGATCATCGCGATTGCCAATCAAAAAGGCGGCGTCGGCAAGACGACGACCACGATCAACCTTGGCGCGGCACTGGCCGAAACGGGGCTCAAGGTTCTCATCGTCGACATTGATCCACAGGGAAACGCCTCGACCGGCCTGGGGGTCGAGTCCGAAATGCGTGCCTACACCAGTTACGATCTAATACTGGACGACATCGCATTGACGGATCTGGTTCACGAGACGGCAAGCCCCAATCTCTCCCTCATTCCGGCCAATGTCGACCTCAGCTCTGCGGATATCGAACTATATTCCAACGAAAAGCGCAGCTTCCTGTTGCGCGATGCGCTTCGACGTCCCGATCTACTGGAACATGGTTATGATTTCGTTCTGATCGACTGCCCGCCGTCGCTCAACCTTCTGACGATCAACGCCATGGTTGCCGCGCATTCGGTGCTCGTGCCGCTTCAGAGCGAGTTCTTCGCGCTCGAGGGTCTGTCGCAATTGATGCTGACAATCCGCGAAGTCCGGCAAAGCGCAAATCCCAATCTGCGGATAGAGGGCATCGTCATGACGATGTATGATGCCCGAAACAATCTGTCGCAGCAGGTCGAGGCGGATGCGCGCGCAAACCTTGGCGAATTGGTTTTCACCACGGTCATACCGCGCAACGTTCGCGTCAGCGAGGCTCCGTCCTACGCGCTGCCTGTCCTTGAATACGACTCGACATCGAAGGGCGCGCAGGCATATCGGGCATTCGCGTCGGAACTGTTGAGGAAAAACCATCTGTTGGCCGCATGAAGAACGAAGGACGCGAAACACGCATGGCACCGAAGAAAGAACAGCGCCGCGGGCTGGGACGGGGCCTGTCCGCGTTGATGGCGGATGTCGAAACCGTCGAACCCGGCGATTCCGGCCGTCCACGCGCCGACCGAGTGGTGCCGATCGAACGAATCGTGCCAAACCCTGATCAGCCGCGCCGTTCGTTTACCCCGGCGCAGCTTGAAGAGCTTGCGAATTCGATCCGGACGAAGGGTGTCATCCAACCGCTGATCGTGCGCGTCGATCCGGCCGACCCCGACCGGTTCCAGATCGTAGCGGGGGAAAGGCGGTGGCGTGCTGCGCAGATGGCGCAGTTGCACGAATTGCCGGTTCTTGTCCGAAGCTTCGACGACACCGAGGTTCTCGAGGTTGCGATCATCGAGAACATCCAACGCGCCGATCTGAACCCGATCGAAGAGGCGCTGGGATACCGTCAGCTGATGCAGAAGTTTGGCCACACGCAGGAAAAGATGGCCGAGGCCTTAGGCAAAAGCCGCAGCCACATCGCGAACCTTCTGCGCCTTCTCAACCTGCCTGAAACCGTGCAGGCCATGGTGACAGAGGGTCACCTCAGTGCCGGCCACGCCAGGACGCTCATCACGGCGGAAAAGCCGGACGAATTGGCGCAAGCGATTGTCGCAAAAGGACTTTCAGTACGGGAAGCCGAGCGGCTGGCCAAGGGGCCGTCCAGCACGAAATCCAAGCCGCGCCAGCGCGCCGATGGGACGAGCTTCGACAAGGATGCTGACACCAAGGCGCTCGAGGGCGATTTGTCGGCTGCATTGGGCATGTCGGTGCGGATAGACCACAGATCTGGTGCCGAAAGCGGCGCTCTCACGATCAGCTACGACACGCTGGAACAACTCGATACGCTGTGCGCGCTGCTGAGTTCGCACCGCTAGGCTTCAGTCCGGCATCAACTCGGCGATGACTGCGTTCAACAGAAGGCGACCGCGCGCAGTCGCCCCTATGCTTTCATCCCGTGCCCAGAGCAAGTCCTGAGCGATCAGTTCATCAATCGAGCGGTGGAACCGCGGATCCTTGGCGACAGCGCCTAGACCATCAACATCTAGACCTTCGGTTAGGCGCAGACCCATCATCAGGTATTCCGCATCCCGATCTTCGTCCGTCAAGACTTCGATGGATTCATCACCGTTGCCGGCCTCGGCCGCGCCAAGCCACTTGCCCGGGGCCAACCATCCGGCGTTCGAGCGCCGCGCGCCATCCATTGTGACACGACCATGCGCGCCGGGGCCGACACCGACCCAGTCGCCCGACCGCCAGTAGACCAGGTTGTGGCGCGATTCCGCACCCGGCCGGGTGTGGTTCGACACTTCGTAGGCCGGCATGCCCGCCGCGCCGCAGATGTCCTGCGTCATCTCGAACAGGTCCGCGCCCAGATCCTCGTCGGGCAGGCCGCGCAACCCGCCAGCCTGGCGCCGGTCCCAGAATGCGGTGCCGGGCTCGATCGTCAGCTGGTACAGCGACAGGTGATCTGCGGCCATGTCCAGCGCCTCGCTCAGTTCGTCGCGCCACGCTTCGCGCGTCTGGCCCTGCCGGGCATAGATCAGGTCAAAACTCACCCGGTCGAACGTCTTCCGGGCGATGTCGAACGCCGCCCGCGCCTCGTCCACGTCGTGCAGCCGGCCAAGCCGTCGCAGGTCGCCCTCGCGCAGCGATTGTACGCCCAGCGACACGCGGTTCACCCCCGCTTCGGCAAAGCCGCGAAACCGCGCCGCCTCGACCGAGCGCGGATTGGCCTCCAGCGTGATCTCGATGTCGTTCGCCCAAGTCCAGCTATCCTGGGCCGCCCGCAGCACCGTATCGACGGTCTCGGGTGTCATCAGCGACGGCGTTCCCCCGCCGAAGAAGATCGACGACAGAACGCGCCCCGGCGTCACCTCGGCCCAGCGGCGCACTTCGGCGGCCAAGGCATCAGCCCAGCGGCGCTGGTCTATCGACGCCGTGACGTGGCTGTTGAAGTCGCAATAGGGGCACTTGGCCTCGCAGAAGGGCCAATGGACGTACAGGCCGAAGCCGCCGCGCTGCCAGGGTTCAACGGGCAAAGCAGCCTGCGACAAGCTTGGCGAAGGCATCGGCACGGTGGCTGATGCGGTTCTTTTTCCAGCGATCCATCTCGCCGAAGGTCACGTCGTATCCCTGCGGCTGGAAAATGGGGTCGTATCCGTGGCCCTGGTCGCCGCGCATCGGCCACACGATACGGCCTTCCATCCTGCCGGGGAACACCTCGTCATGCCCGTCGGGCCAGGCGAGGACCAGGGTACAGCAGAAGCGTGCGGTCCAAGGCTCGGGTGCACCACTTTCGACCAGCCGGTCATGCGCCGTTGTCATGGCCATGACGAAGTCCCGGCCCTGAGGCGTTTCCGCCCAGTCGGCGGTGTAGACGCCGGGAGCCTTGTCCAGCGCGTCGATCTCGATCCCGGAATCGTCGGACAAGGCGGGCAGGCCGGTCGCCTGCGCCGCCGCATGCGCCTTGATCCGCGCGTTTTCGACGAAGGTGGTGCCGCTCTCGACCGGCTCGGGCAGGTCCATCGCCTTCGCGCCGATGACGGTCACGTCGAAATCCGACAGCAGGTCGGCGATCTCGCCCAGTTTGCCGCTATTGTGCGTGGCGACCAGCAACGTGTCTCCGTCGAAGCGCCGGATCATGCAACGGCCTTTCGCTGCGCCTCGACCAGTTGCGAGACGCCCGTCTCGGCCAGATCCATCAACTCGGCCATCTGCGCGCGCGAGAACGTGGCGCCCTCCGCCGACATCTGGATCTCGATCAGTTGCCCATCACCACGCAGGATGAAGTTGCCGTCGACGCCGGCCTCGGAATCCTCGGGGTAGTCTAGGTCCAGCAGGGGCTGACCGGCATAGATGCCGCAGCTGACCGCCGCCACCTCCGAGATCAGCGGGTCGGTCTTCACGTCGCCCGCCTTCATCAGCTTGTTCACCGCCAGACGCAGCGCCACCCAGCCGCCGGTGATCGCGGCGCAGCGCGTGCCGCCATCTGCCTGCAGCACGTCGCAATCCACCGTAATCTGGCGCTCGCCCAACGCCTGCCGGTCGACACCCGCGCGCAGGCTGCGCCCGATCAAGCGCTGGATTTCGACGGTGCGGCCGCCCTGTTTGCCTGAAGTCGCCTCGCGCCGCATCCGCGACGAGGTCGAGCGCGGCAGCATCCCGTATTCCGCCGTTACCCAACCCTGACCCGAGCCCTTGATGAACGGAGGAACACGTTCTTCCAGCGACGCCGAGCACAGCACGTGGGTGTGGCCGACCTTGATCAGGCAAGAGCCTTCTGCGTGCCGCATTACACCGGTCTCGATTGAAACCGGGCGCATTTCGCTTAAATTCCGTCCAGATGGTCGCATGAAGCCTCTCCGTTGATTGGCTCGGCATAGACGGGCCGTCACCCCCGGCGCAACCCCGATTGACGCCGGCAAAGAGGCACCTTTAATGGCCCGACTGGCAAGAGGCGCAGTATGAAAGAGGCAGGCGCGCTGCTCGAACAGATGAACGACCGCTCGCGCGAAGTGTTCCGGCGCGTGGTCGAGGGGTATCTGGCATCGGGCGAGCCCGTGGGCTCGCGCGTACTGACGCGCACGCTGTCGGAAAAGGTTTCGGCTGCGACGGTACGCAACGTTATGCAGGACCTGGAATTCCTGGGCCTGCTGGACAGCCCCCATGTCAGCGCCGGTCGCGTGCCGACGCAGCTCGGCCTTCGCATGTTCGTCGACGGGCTGCTCGAGGTCGGCGACCTGGAAGCCACCGACCGCGAAAAGCTCGACGCGACGCTGGGGTCCAACACCGACGACGTGGGCGGATTGCTGGACCGGGTAGGGCATGCGCTGTCTGGCGTGACGCATGGCGCGTCGCTCGTGCTGACGCCGAAGCACGAGGCGCCCCTGAAGCATATCGAATTCGTCAGTCTGTCGCATGAACGGGCCCTGGTGGTCATCGTCTTCGCCGACGGGCACGTGGAAAACCGTCTGTTCACGCCACCGAAGGGACAGACGCCCTCGGCCATGCGCGAAGCGGCCAACTTCATCAACGCCTTCGTCGACGGCAAGACGTTGTCCGAGTTGAAGACCGTCATGGCACAGGAAATCGTCAGGCGGCGCCAGGAGCTCGACTCGCTTGCGGCCGAGCTGGTGGAATCCGGCGTCGCCGTGTGGGAGGCCGAGCCGGACATGTCGGCGCGCCTGATCGTGCGCGGCCGCGCCAACCTGCTGGGCGAGGACGCCGCCGAGGAAGAACTGGAAAAGATCCGCCTGCTGTTCGACGACCTCGAGCGCAAGCGCGACATCGCCGAGTTTCTGGAACTGGCCGAGGAGGGCGACGGCGTGCGCATCTTCATCGGATCCGAGAACAAACTTTTTTCGCTTTCGGGTTCCTCTCTGGTGGTCTCTCCATATATGAACGCGGACCGAAAGATCGTGGGCGCGGTAGGCGTGATCGGCCCGACCCGCCTGAACTACGGCCGCATCGTCCCCATAGTGGACTACACGGCCCAATTGGTCGGACGGCTGATCGCCGACCGGCAGCAGAGGTGAGACATGGCAGACCCGAAGGAAGATCCGTTTCTCGACGATCCCGAGGCGGTGGAACCCGAAGACGAGAGCGAGCCCAGCAACGAGGATGTCGAGCTGGACTCGCTGCGCGCCGAGCGCGACGAGCTGAAGGATCGACTGCTACGCGCGCTGGCCGATGCCGAGAACGCGCGCAAGCGCGCCGCGAAGGACCGGCAGGAGGCTCAGGCCTATGGCGGCACGCGCATCGCCCGCGACCTCCTTCCCGTCTACGACAACCTTCAGCGCGCGCTGGCCGTGGCCAAGGATGACGACACTTCTGCCTCAACCGCGCTGGTCGAGGGTGTCGAGCTGACGCTAAAGGAACTGGCGACTGTCTTCGACCGCCACGGCGTGACTCGGATCGAGCCGCAGGTCGGTGACCGCTTCGACCCGCAGCACCACGAGGCGATGTTCGAGGCGCCGGTGCCTAACACCAAGGCCGGCGAGATCATCCAGGTCTCGGCCAGCGGCTTCCTGCTGCACGACCGGCTTCTGCGCCCCGCGCAGGTGGGCGTCAGCTCGACACCGGCCAGCTGAGACCGTGCTTGCGACGGGGGCGTTGCCCCCGCGCGTCCAGCTTTCTTCATCCAGATGACGGCAGCGGCCGGCCTCAGGCCTGCGTCAGGGCTTTCAGGTCGTAAAGCGCCTGCAGCGCCTCGCGTGGGCTGAGGTCGTCGGGGTTGAGCGCAGCGAGGCGCTCTTCGGCCTCGGATGCCACTTTCGATTGCGTCGGCGGGGCCGCCGCGGCGGCCGAGAACAGCGGCAGGTCGTCGATCAGCGCCTTGGGTGCGGCCCGCTCGCGCTCGCCTTCCTCCAGCGCCTGCAGGACGGTGCGCGCGCGCTCGATGACCGGGGCAGGCAGACCCGCCAGTTTCGCCACCTGCACGCCGTAGGAGCGGTCGGCGGCACCGTCGCGCACTTCGTGCAGGAAGATCACCTCGCCCTGCCATTCCTTGACCGCAACCGTGGCGTTGCGCACGCCGTCCAGCTTGCCCGCCAGCTGCGTCAACTCGTGGTAATGCGTCGCAAACAGGCCGCGGACGCGGTTCACCGCCTGAAGGTGCTCCAGCACGGCCCAAGCGATCGACAGCCCGTCATAGGTGGCGGTGCCGCGCCCGATCTCGTCTAGGATCACCAGCGCGCGGTCGTCGGCCTGGTTCAGGATCGCGGCGGTTTCCACCATCTCGACCATGAAGGTCGACCGGCCGCGTGCAAGATCATCCGAGGCCCCGACGCGGCTGAAGATCTGGCTGACCAGCCCGACACGCGCCGCGCGCGCAGGCACGAAGCTTCCCATCTGCGCCAGCAGCGCGATCAGCGCGTTCTGCCGCAGGAAGGTCGACTTGCCCGCCATGTTCGGACCGGTCAGCAGCATCACCGCCGCGCCGTCGCCCGCGTCGAGCGCGCAATCGTTGGCCACGAAGGGCGTGCCGCTGGCTTCCAGCGCGGCCTCGACCACAGGGTGGCGGCCGCCCTCGATCCGGAAGGCGCGGCTGTCGTCGACCTGCGGCATCGTCCAGTCCCGGGCGCGCGACAGGTCGGCAAGGCTCAGGCTCAGGTCGAACTCGGCCAGCCCCAGCGCCAGCCCGGACAGCGCCGGCGCGGCGTCGAGGACCTGCGCGCGCAGGTCCGCGAACAGCCGCTTCTCGATGTCCAGCGCCTCGCCGCCGGCGTTGAGGATGCGCGTCTCGATCTCGGACAGTTCGACGGTGGTGAAGCGCAGCTGGTTGGCGGTGGTCTGGCGGTGGATGAACGTGTCCGACAGCGGCGGCTGCAGCATGCGGTCGCGGTGCGTCGCGGTGGTCTCGATGAAGTAGCCCAGCACGTTGTTGTGCTTGATCTTGAGGCCGGAGATGCCGGCCTGCTGCGCGTAATCCGCCTGCATCCTGGCGATCACGCCGCGCCCCTCGTCCCGCAGCTGGCGCGCCTCGTCCAGCGCGGCGTCGTGACCCGCGGCGATGAAGCCGCCGTCGCGTGCCAGAAGCGGCGGATCGGCCACCAGCGCCGCGGCCAGCGTGCCGCGCAGGGCGTCGAAGCCACTCAACGCGGCGCGTGCCTCGTCCAGCGTGGTGGGAAGGTCGGTGCCGCCCAGCATTCGCAGGATGTCCGCGGCCTGTTCACACGCGTTGCGGACGGCGGCAAGATCGCGCGGACCGCCCCGGTCGAGCGCTAGCCGCGACAAAGCGCGGTCGAGGTCCGGCACCCGGCGCAGCGCGTCGCGCAGGCGATCGGCCAGCGGCGTCTCGACAGCCCAGCGCACGGCTTCCAGCCGTCCGCGGATGACCGACAGGTCGCGTGACGGCGACGACAGCCGCCGCTCCAGCAGCCGCGCGCCTGCCGCCGTCACCGTTCGGTCGATCACCGAAAGCAGGCTGCCCGCCCGCCCGCCCTGAAGGCTGTGCGTCAACTCCAGGTTGCGGCGGGTCGCGGCGTCGATCTGCATCAGACGCGAGGTCGCTTCGGAGCGGGGCGGCGTGAGGCGGGGCAGGGCGCCTTTCTGCGTGATGTCGAGGTAGTCGACCACGGCGCCCATCGCCGACAGTTCCGCCCGGTCAAAGGTGCCGAAGCCCGACAGCGTCGAGACGCCGTAGGCCGTGCACAGCCGCCCCTCGGCCGCGGTGGAATCGAAGCTGGCCGCGCCTAGGACGGTGGGCCAGACGCACAAGTCGCCCAGGACCTCGCGCATGGTCTCGTCCACCGCGTCGGTCGTCAGAAGCTCGGACGGCGACAGGCGCGCGATCTCGGCACCGATGCGCGATTGCCCGACCGGCATCACGTGAAACGCGCCGGTCGAGATGTCGCACCACGCCAGCGCCCAGTCGTCGCGCACCCGCGCCAGCGCCGCCAGGTAGTTGTGCCGCCGCGCGTCCAGCAATGTGTCTTCGGTCAGCGTGCCGGGGGTGACGAGGCGCACCACCTCGCGCCGCACGACGGACTTGGCGCCGCGCTTCTTGGCCTCGGACGGGGGCTCCATCTGCTCGCACACGGCGACGCGGAAGCCTTTGCGGATCAGCGTCAGCAGGTAGCCCTCGGCCGCGTGGACGGGAACGCCGCACATCGGAATATCGTCGCCGTCATGCTTGCCGCGCTTGGTTAGCGCGATGTCCAGCGCCTCGGCGGCCGCCGCCGCGTCGTCGAAGAACAACTCGTAGAAATCGCCCATCCGGTAGAACAGCAGCGCGTCGGCGTAATCCGCCTTGATCGACAGGTACTGCGCCATCATTGGCGTGACGGACGCGTCGGGCGCCTTGACGTTTGCGTTCACGAACCTTCCCCCGGCCGGTTTCGCGTGACATTAAGGCTGACGGAGGCGCGGTAAAACCGGAAAACCGCCGCGAGCAAGGGGGAAGCCATGTCCAGAACCAAGTACACGCGCGAAGAGGCGCTGGCGTTCCACTACGAGCCCATGCCCGGCAAGTGGGAGGTCAACGCCACCGTCCCGATGACAACGCAGCGCGACCTTTCGCTGGCCTATTCCCCCGGTGTCGCCGTGCCCTGCGAGGAGATCGCGCAGAACCCCGAACTGGCCTACGACTACACCAACAAGGGCAACCTCGTCGCGGTGATCTCGAACGGCACAGCGGTGCTGGGGCTGGGCAACCTCGGCGCGCTGGGCTCGAAGCCGGTGATGGAGGGCAAGTCGGTCCTGTTCAAGCGCTTCGCCGACGTGAACTCGATCGATATCGAGCTGGATACCGAAGACCCGGACGAGTTCATCAAGGCAGTCAAACTGATGGGCCCGACCTTCGGCGGCATCAACCTCGAGGACATCAAGGCGCCGGAATGCTTCATCATCGAGCAGACGCTGAAGGAGCAGATGGACATCCCCGTCTTCCACGACGACCAGCACGGGACGGCGGTGATCTGCGCCGCGGGGCTGATCAACGCGCTGCACATCAGCGGAAAGAAGATCGAGGATTGCCGCATCGTGCTCAACGGCGCGGGCGCGGCCGGGATCGCCTGCATCGAACTGCTCAAGTCGATGGGCGCGCGGCACGAGAACTGCATCGCCTGCGACACCAAGGGCGTGATTTACCAGGGCCGCACCGAGGGTATGAACCAGTGGAAATCGGCCCACGCGGTGAAGACCGACCTGCGCACGCTCGAGGAGGCGATGAAGGGCGCGGACGTCTTCATCGGCGTGTCGGTCAAGGGCGCGGTGACGCCCGCCATGGTCGAGTCGATGGCCGACAACCCGGTCATTTTCGCCATGGCGAATCCCGACCCCGAGATCACGCCCGAAGAGGCGCAGGAGATCCGCCAGGACGCGATCGTCGCCACCGGCCGGTCCGACTACCCCAACCAGGTCAACAATGTGCTCGGGTTTCCCTACCTGTTCCGCGGCGCGCTCGACATCCACGCCCGCGCCATAAACGACGCGATGAAGATCGCCTGCGCCGAGGCGCTGGCTGCGCTGGCGCGCGAGGACGTGCCCGACGAGGTCGCGCTGGCCTATGGCACGGCGCTTAGCTTCGGGCGCGACTACATCATCCCCACGCCCTTCGACCCGCGCCTGATCTGGCGCATCCCGCCGGCGGTTGCGCGCGCGGGCATGGATACCGGCGCCGCGCGGCGCCCGATCATCGACATGGAGGCCTACGAGGAAAGCCTGAAAGTCCGCATGGATCCCACCGCCTCGATCCTGCGGTCGATCAACGCGCGCGCCCGCGCGAACCAGACGCGGATGATCTTTTCCGAAGGCGACGACCCGCGCGTGCTGCGCGCGGCGGTGATGTACCAGCGCTCGGGGCTGGGTCAGGCGCTGGTGGTGGGGCGCGAGGCCGACGTCAAGGCCAAGCTGGACGCCGCGGGCCTTGCCGACGCGGCGAGCGAGATCGAGGTGGTGAATGCCGCCAACACGCCGCATCTCGAGACCTACAAGGAGTTCCTGTACGCCCGCGGCCAGCGCAAGGGGCTGGACCGGACAGACGTGCACAGGCTGGCGGCGCGCGACCGGCACGTCTTCGCCGCGCTGATGCTGGCGCACGGGCACGGCGACGGGCTTATCCTGGGCGCCACGCGCAAGTCGGCGCACGTGATGGAGCTGATCAACCACGTCTTCGACGCCGACGCCAAGCACGGTGCCGCGGGCGTGACCGTGCTGCTGCACAAGGGCCGTATCGTGCTGGTCGCCGACACGCTGGTGCACGAATGGCCCAACGAGCATGACCTTGCCACCATCGCCGAGCGCGCCGCCGGCGTGGCGCGGCACCTCGGGCTGGAACCGCGCGTGGCCTTCGTCAGCTTCTCGACCTTCGGCTACCCGGTGTCGGAGCGCGCCGAGAAGATGCACCTCGCCCCCGAGGTGCTGGACGCCCGCGGTGTGAGCTTCGAATACGAGGGCGAGATGACCGTCGACGTGGCGCTCAACACCCGCGCGCAAGAGGCCTATCCCTTCCAGCGCCTGACCGGCCCGGCGAACATCCTTGTGGTGCCGGCACGCCACTCGGCGTCGATCTCGGTCAAGATGATGCAGGAATTGGCGGGCGCGACGGTGATCGGTCCGATCCTGACCGGCGTCGACAGGTCGATCCAGATCTGCTCGACCAACTCGACCGCCAACGACATCCTGAACATGGCGGTTCTTGCCGCGTGCAAGGTGGGCTAGGGACCTGCCGCGATGACGGTCTTCAACCTGGGCTCTATCAACGCGGATCTGGTCTATCGGCTGCCGCACCTACCGGCACCGGGCGAGACTTTGGCGTCGAGCGAATTCTCGCGCGGACTGGGAGGCAAGGGGGCGAACATGTCGGTGGCGGCGGCGCGGGCGGCCGCACGTTGCGTGCATCTGGGCGCTGTCGGCGCCGACGGCGGCTGGGCGGTCGAGCGGTTGCTGGAATACGGCGTCGACACTCGCCACATTCGCACTGTCGACGGCCCGACCGGCCACGCGATCATCATGGTCGACGACGCCGGCGAGAACGCGATCGTGCTGCATCCCGGCGCCAATCACGAGCTGACGGCCGAGCATCTGGAACCGCTGGCCGAGGCGCGGGACGGCGATGTCTTCGTTTTCCAGAACGAAACCAGCCTGCAGCGCGAGGGGGCCGAAATGGCCTCGGCCCGGGGCATGCGCGTCGCCTATGCGGCGGCGCCCTTCGACGCGGATGCCGTGCGGGCGGTCCTGCCGCTGCTGGACCTGCTGGTGCTGAACGCGGTCGAGGCGGCACAACTGGCCGAGGCAACCGGCATGCAGCCGCAGGCGCTGCCAGTGCGCGACGTGGTGGTGACGCGCGGGCCCGATGGCTGCGACTGGCACGACACCGACGCGGGCACCACGCGTCACTTCGACGCGCTGAAGGTGCGTCCTGTCGACACCACCGGCGCCGGCGACACCTTCACCGGTTATCTTCTGGCGGGGCTCGATCGCGGAATGCCGATGGCGCAGGCGATCGGCCTTGCCACGAAGGCCGCGGCGCTGATGGTCACGCGCCACGGCACCGCCGACGTGATCCCGGACCTGCGCGAGGTCCAGGACCTGTCGCTCTAGCCCGCGAAGGGGGCGTCGTCGCCCCAGATATCGCGCACGCGCTGGTCACGGCGGCAGCCCTCGCGATACCGCTCGTAGGCGTCGGCGCGGTCGATATAGCCGAAACGCGTCAACGTGCGTTCCGAGCTCTTGTAGTAATCCTGGTGGTAATCCTCGGCGCGGTAGAACTCGTCGAGCCCGAGGATCGGCGTCACGATCTCTTGGCCGAGTTCCCGCTCGGCGGCGGCTTTCGCGGCCTCGGCGGCCTCGCGTTCCTCGGGCCCGTCGACGAAGATCGCGCTGCGATAGCTGTCACCGCGGTCGCAGAACTGCCCCCCGGCATCGAACGGATCGATCGAGCGGAAGAACAGGTCGTAAAGCTGACGCGCGTTGATTTCGCTTTGGTCGTACTCGATGCGCGCGGCCTCGTAATGGCCGGTATCGCCGCCGGTGACCTGGTCGTAGGTCGGGTTCTCGGTGGTGCCGCCGGTATAGCCCGAGACGACCTCTGACACGCCGCGGACCTTCTCGAAATCGGCCTCGACACACCAGAAGCAGCCGCCGGCGACGACGATCTCGGCGGCGTCGGCCCTGGGGGCGACGGTCAGGGCCGCAGCTGCGGCAAGGGTCAGGATGGCAGTGCGCATGGTGTCCTCCGGGTTTTCCACATTGGTCCGGCAACGCATGCATCAAAGCAAGGTTCGTGCGCGGCTTTCACCACTAGGTGATGCTGCGTGAGCCCCCGGAGGAAGGCGCGCGCGCGCCTGAACCTAGGTTGGTGGTTCGACCGCTACAGCAGCTGTCCCAGTTTCAGCGCGACGCTCATGTCGCCCGAAACCTTGATCTTGCCCATCGCGAAGGCGGTCATCGGGTTCAGCTGGCCTTGGACCAGCTTCGACAGGTTCGCCTGCGAGATGCGGATGGTGCAGTCGGCGACGGCGTCCGAATGCGTCACTTCGGACCCTTCCAGCCGCAGGGCTCCGTCCTCGCCGCAATCGAAGCGCAGGCTTTCGTCCAGCGGCTTGCGGGCCAGTCCTTCGCGGATGCGCGCGGCGATCTCGTCCATATTCATCGTCACTGTCTTCGGGTCCCTTCCTGCGATGCGCCGATCATGGCGCAAGCGGGCAGGAACCCGGTAGCGTGACGTTACGTGCCGCGCCGCAGCGTCAACGTGCCAGCCGCCGTTTGCGCGCCGCCAGAAGGCGCAGGCGCAGCGCGTTGAGCTGGATGAACCCGGCCGCGTCCTTCTGATCGTAGGCGCCGGCGTCGTCCTCGAAGGTCACGTGCGCCTCGGAATACAGGCTTTCTTCGGACCAGCGGCCGATGGTGCGCACCGACCCTTTGTAGAGCTTCAGCCGCACGGTGCCGCTGACGTTCTCCTGGCTCTTGTCGATCAGCGCCTGCAACATCTCGCGTTCCGGCGAGAACCAGAAGCCGTTGTAGATCAGCTCGGCGTAGCGCGGCATGATCGAGTCCTTCAGGTGGCCCGCGCCGCTGTCCAGCGTGATCTGCTCGATCCCGCGATGCGCCTCCAGCAGGACGGTGCCGCCGGGGGTTTCGTAAATGCCGCGCGATTTCATGCCGACGAAGCGATTCTCGACGAAGTCCAGCCGGCCGATCCCGTGCTTGCCGCCCAGCTCGTTCAGCCTGGTCAGGATCGCGGCGGGCGACAGCGCCTCGCCGTTGACGGCGACCGGGTCGCCCTTGGCGAAGGTGATCTCGATCAGTTCGGGGTCGTTCGGCGCGTCCTCGGGGTTCACCGTGCGCTGGTAGACGTAATCGGGCGCGTCCTGCGCGGGGTCTTCGAGCACCTTGCCCTCGGACGAGGTGTGCAGGAGGTTCGCGTCGACGCTGAACGGCGCCTCACCGCGCTTGTCCTTGGCGATCGGGATCTGGTGCTGCTCGGCGAACGCGATGAGCGACGTGCGAGAGCCGAGGTTCCATTCCCGCCACGGCGCGATCACCTTGATGTCGGGGTCGAGCGCGGCGCAGGACAGCTCGAACCGGACTTGGTCGTTGCCCTTGCCGGTGGCGCCGTGAGCGACTGCGTCGGCGCCGGTCTCGCGCGCGATCTCGACCAGCCGCTTGGAGATCAGCGGACGGGCGATCGATGTGCCCAGCAGGTACAGCCCCTCGTAGACGGCGTTGGCGCGGAACATCGGGAAGACGAAGTCGCGCACGAATTCCTCGCGGACGTCCTCGACGAAGATCGAGGCCGGGTCGATGCCCAGCAGCTCGGCCTTCTTGCGCGCCGGCTCCAGCTCCTCGCCCTGGCCCAGGTCGGCGGTGAAGGTCACCACCTCGCAGCCGTACTCGGTCTGCAACCATTTCAGGATGATCGAGGTGTCGAGACCGCCGGAATAGGCGAGGACGACTTTCTTGGGCGCGCTCATGGGGGGTTCCTTCCGTCCACGTATCGCGCTGCGGATTATCGGGTTTTCCCGCGCGCGGCAAGGCGCTGGGCGTTGACCGGGCCGCCGGGACTGTTACGCAGGGGACGCGGGTTGCGGCGGAGGGCGCGGTGAAGAAGGGCTGGGACATTTTCATGCACTCGGTGCGGCTGGTGCTGCGCAACCTCGGCCCGGCGCTGCGGGTGTCGGCGCTGCTCTACACGGTGCAGGTGGCCGGGCAGGTCTCGGCGCTCTACAGCCCGATCGAGGCCGCGGAGGTGCCCGGCATGGCCGCCGAGCCATCGCTCCTGAGCGTGATCCTTGCGTTCGCGGCCATCGTGGCCAGCCTGTGGATCGCGGTCGGCTGGCACCGCTTCGTGCTGGAAGAGGAATATCCGCAGGGCTGGCTGCCGCGATGGCACGGGGCGACGCTGCTGCGCTACCTGTGGCGGTCGATCGTCGTGGGGATCGTGGTGGTTCTGGGTATTCTCGTGGCGTTCATCCCGATCATGCTCTTCCTGGCGATCGCGCCGGCCGTCGCCGGGATCTTCGCCTTCGGCATGATTGGCCTGGGCGGCTACCTGTTCTTCCGCCTCGGCGTGACGCTGCCCGCTGCGGCCGTGGGCCACCGCCTGTCCCTGCGCGAAGGATGGCGCGCGACGAAGGACGCCGACGGCGCGATCGTGGTGCTCGCCTTCATCGTGATCGGCGCCAGCCTCGTGATTCAGGCTCCGGCTTTGGTGAATCCCGACCCGACGTCTATCGTGAACGTGGTCTACACCATCGTCACCGGCTGGTTCGCGACGATCATCGGGGTGTCCGTCCTGACGACGCTTTACGGCCACTACGTTCAGGGCCGCCCCATCGACTGACTTGCGCGGGGGCGCGCGCTGGGCCACAGATCGCACATGACCGATTTCCAGAACGCCGCCCGCGCCGCGGCCCATGCCATGCGCGACGTGTTCGAGCCCACGCCGCTGTCGCGCAACGCCCACTTGTCCGAGCGCTTCGGCGCGGACATCTGGCTCAAGCGCGAGGACCTGAGCCCGGTGCGCAGCTACAAGCTGCGCGGCGCCTTCAATGCCATGCGAAAGCAGGCCGAGGCGCCGCTGTTCGTCTGCGCCAGCGCGGGTAACCACGCGCAGGGCGTGGCGTGGTCCTGCCGGCATTTCGGCAAGCGCGGCGTGATCTTCATGCCGGTCACGACGCCGCAGCAGAAGATCCAGAAGACCCGCATCTTCGGCGGCGACAACATTGAGATACGGCTGATCGGCGACTACTTCGACGACACGCTGCGCGCCGCGCAGGCCTTCTGCGCCGACGAGGGCGGGCACTTCCTGTCGCCCTTCGACGACGAGGACGTGATCGAGGGGCAGGCCAGCGTCGCGGTCGAGATCGTCGAGCAGCTGGGCCGCGCGCCCGACCACATCGTGATGCCGGTGGGCGGCGGCGGTCTGTCTGCGGGTGTTCTCAGTTATCTCGGCACCGACAGCCTGTTCACTCTGGTCGAGCCCGCCGGCGGCGCCTGCCTGCGCGCTGCGCTGGAAGCGGGCGAACCCGTCGCCCTGCCGCGCGTCGACACCTTTGCCGACGGCGCGGCGGTGGCGAAGATCGGCGAGCGCACCTTTGCCCGGCTGTCGGGCGTCGGCGCTGCGAACACGCTGACCATCCTCGAGGACCGGCTCTGCACCACGATCCTCGACATGCTCAACGTCGAGGGCATCGTGCTGGAACCGGCCGGCGCCCTGTCGGTCGATGCGCTGAAGGATCTGGGTCAGGCGATCCGCGGCCGGCAGGTGGTCTGCGTCACCACCGGCGGCAACTTCGACTTCGAGCGTCTGCCCGAGGTCAAGGAACGCGCCCAGCGGTATTCCGGCATAAAGAAGTACTTCATCCTCCGCCTGCCGCAGCGGCCCGGTGCGCTGAAGGACTTCCTGAACCTGCTGGGCCCCGACGACGACATCGCGCGGTTCGAGTATCTCAAGAAGTCCGCGCGCAACTTCGGGTCGGTCCTGATCGGAATCGAGACGCTGGACCCCGCAAATTTCGCGCGGCTGTTCGCCAAGCTGGACGAGCACGGCTTCACCTATCAGGACATCACCGACGATGAGCTTCTGGCCCGGTTCGTGATCTGACCTGTCGCGTTTACGCGGCGAAGCGCCGGGCGAATTCGGCTTCGAAAGCGGCCAGCGACGCGGCGAAGATGTTGCGGACTTCGGCCGGGCGCACCGCGTTCATGTCGCCCTGCGCGGCCGCCCGTTCCCCGGCGCGGCAGATATCGGCCAGCGCGGCGAAGCCCAGGTTCAGCGACGCGCCCTTCAGCGCGTGCATCCGCTCGCGCAGCACCGCCGGGCTTCGCGCCGCCGGCAGGTCCGCGATGCATTGCGACACCTCGGTCAGGAAAAGCTCGGCCACCTCCTCGAAGTCCTCCGCGCCGATCTCGTCGCGCAGTTCGCACACGCGTGCCCAGTCGATCATCGCACATCCCCTTTTCCCGCGCTCCGGGGCTTTCCCGAGATTGGGGGAAAAGGGTGAACGAAGGACGAGCGCCAAATCGCTCTTTGCGTCGCATTTTAGGGTTCACAGCTTCTTAATCGGCACCGGTTCTTTTCGTCGGATGCAACGCGCCGGTCCCTCGTCGCACGACCCCAAGACCGACCCGGCGGGGCGGCCGGCATCCGTGCGCCACGTGCTGATCGTCGACGACAGCAGGGTGCAGTTGCGAATCCTGCGCTCGATGCTCGAACGCTGGGGCTTTGCCGTCGCGCAGGCCGAGAGCGGCGAGCAGGCGATCGAGGCGTGTCTTGCCGCGCCGCCCGACATCGTGATCTCGGACTGGATGATGCCCGGCATGAGCGGCGTCGATCTGTGCCGGGCGTTCCGTGACCTGCCGCACGACGGCTACGGCTATTTCATCCTGCTGTCCGCCAAGACCGACAAGGCCGAGGTCGCCGAGGGGCTGGACGCGGGCGCCGATGACTTCCTGTCGAAGCCCGTCAACGCGCCGGAACTGCGCGCGCGCCTGAGTGCCGGTTCGCGCGTCCTCGCGATGGAGCGCGCGCTGTCCGACCGCAACCGCCAGCTGGGCGAGGCGCTGGACCAGTTGCGCGTCCTGCATGCCGAGATCGACCGCGATCTGAAGCAGGCGCGGACCATCCAGCAGGCGCTGGTGCCTGAACGCTCGCGCCTGTTCGGCACGTCGCGGGTCAGCCTGCTGCTGCAGCCCTGCGGTCACGTCGGCGGCGACCTCGTCGGCATGTTCAGCCCCGGGACCGGGCGGCTGGGGATGTACGGCATCGACGTTTCGGGCCACGGCATCACCTCGGCCATGGTGACCGCGCGTGTGGCGGGCTACCTGTCAAGCCGCTTCCCCGACCAGAACCTCGCGCTGGAACGCCGCTTCGATCGCTATTTCGCGCTGCACCCGCCCGAGGTGGTCGCCGAAAAGCTCAACCGCCGGCTGGCGGCCGACCCGGGCGTCGATGAATACCTGACGATGGCCTACGTCACCGGCGACCTGCACAGCGGAGAGATGAGGATGGTCCAGGCGGGACATCCGCCGCCGATCCTGCTGCGCGCCGATGGCGAGATCCGGCTGCTGGGCGAGGGCGGCCTGCCGATCGGGCTCGTGCCGGACGTTCGCTACGACCAGGTCCGCTTCGACATGGCGCCGGGCGACCGCCTGCTGATCTATTCCGACGGCTTCACCGAGGCGCGGATGCGCGACGGCTCGATGCTGGAGGAGCAGGGGCTGGTCGACCTCTTCCGCCAGACCGCCGCCCATGCACGGGGCGAGGAGCTGTTGCACGACATGTTCTGGCGCCTGCGCACCGAGCTCGTCGACAGCGACCTGGGAGACGACGTCTCGGCCGCGCTTCTCGAATTCGACGCGCTCAGCGTCGAGACTCCGTGACAGGCAAGCCGGCCACGAAGGCCGCGTCGCCGGGATTGCCCAGCAGCGCCGCGGCCTCGGCGTCGGGCATTCAGCACGCCAGATGCCCCGGCTCGGACGGCGCACCAAGGCGGCGCACCGGCCGTGCCAGGTAGATCGTGCACAGCTTTTCGGCCCAAAGGTCGTATTCCGGCATGAAGGTGAACCGCCGGAAGGCTCCCAGCCGCCGCGGCGGGCCGATGCTCCAGCCGGTTTCCTCGAACACCTCGCGGTGCAGCGCGGCAACCGGATGCTCGCCCGCTTCGATGCCGCCACCCGGCAGCTGGTATTCCGGCACCGGGTCGCTCTGGTGGGTCAGCAGAAGCGCGCCGTCGCGCGGCAGGATCGCGTAGACCCCCGGGCGCAGCGTCCAGCGCCGGCCGGGATCGGGCGGCGCACCGTACCGTCGGATCATCGCTCCCCCGTTGCGTCGCGCCGCGTCATGCCTATATGGCACACCTATGCCTGCGACCGGCCCACAAGGAAACCCCATGAGCATCGGCACAAAAATCGCCTGGGACGATACCGTCCTGCCCTTCCAGCTTGACCGGCCCGACATGCGGGGCCGCATCGCGCGGCTCGACGGCGTGCTGTCCGGCGTGCTGCGGCAGCACGACTACCCCCCCGCGGTCGAGGCGCTGGTGGCCGAGATGGCCCTGCTGACCGCGCTGATCGGCCAGACGATCAAGCTGCGCTGGAAACTGTCGCTGCAGGTCCAGACCGATGGCCCGGTGCGCATGATTGCCACCGACTATTACGGACCGTCCGAGGAAGGCGAGCCTGCGCGCATCCGCGCCTATGCCAGCTTCGACCGCGACCGCGTCACCGACGCGCGCGGGTTCGACCAGCTGGGCAAGGGCTATTTCGCCATCCTGATCGACCAGGGCCAGGGGATGACGCCCTACCAGGGCATCACGCCCATCGCCGGCACCTCGCTCTCGGATTGCGCCGCCAGCTACTTCGCACAGTCCGAACAGCTGCCGACAATCTTCGCGCTGTCCTACGGCCGCTCGACCGAGCCGGGCGTCAAGGAACACTGGCGCGCGGGCGGCATCATGCTCCAGCACATGCCCAAGGCGTCGCCCTTCGCGCAGGGCGGCGGCTCGGGCGACGAAGGGCTGCTCGAGGCGCACGACCTGGTGGACGGCGACGACAAGGAGAACTGGAACCGCGTCACGATGCACCTGAACACCGTCGAGGAGATGGAGCTGATCGGCCCGCAGGTGGCGCCGACCGACCTTCTGGTGCGCCTGTTCCACGAAGAGACGCCGCGCGTCTTCGACAGCCAGCCGGTCCAGTTCGGCTGCACCTGCTCCGAGGACCGCGTGCGCCAGAGCCTGTCGATCTACTCGGCCAAGGACATCGAGAAGATGACCACCGAGGAAGGGCGCGTGACCGCCGACTGCCAGTTCTGCGGCGCGCACTACGATCTGGACCCCGCGACGCTGGGGTTCGAGGCCGGCGATGGGCAAGGCTGAGCAGATAGCCGCATTGCGGGCGGTGGCCGGGGCGGACGACCCGGCCTCTTCCGATTTCGACCTGAATCCCGACGCGGTGCTGCCACCGGGCCGCACCCTGCGCCCGGCGGGCGTTCTGGTCGCCTTCGTCGAACGCGGCGACGGACTGGCGCTGGTGCTGACGAAACGCTCGTCCCGGCTGAAGCACCACCCGGGCCAGATCGCCTTTCCCGGCGGCAAGCAGGACGAGATCGACGCCGACGCGATCGACGCCGCCCTGCGCGAGGCGCACGAAGAGGTCGGGCTCGTGCCCGAGACGGTCGAGGTGCTTGGCACGATGCCCACGCACGAGACGGTCACCGGTTTCCTGATGACGCCGGTGCTGGGCCTGATCCGTGGCCCGTTCAATCCCGTGCCCGAACCCGGCGAGGTGGACGAAATCTTCACCGTCCCGTTCGAGCACGTGACCGACCCGGCGCGCTACTGGCAGCAGGCCCGGCGTTGGCGCGGAACGCGGCGGCATTACTACACGGCACCCTTCGGACCCTACTACATCTGGGGCGCCACCGCGCGCATCCTTCGGGGGCTGGCCGACCGGGTGAACCCGTGACCCGCGTCAGCGGCGACTGGCTGGACGCGCCCGCCACGCAGGCGGTGATGGCGATGCTCGACGGGGCAGGGCACGCCGCCTACGCGGTGGGCGGCTGCGTGCGCAACGCGCTGCTGGGCGCGCCGGTCGCCGACGTGGACATCTCGACCGATGCGCACCCCGAGCGGGTGATCGCGCTGGCCAGGGCCGCCGGGTTGAAGCCGGTGCCCACCGGCGTCGAACACGGCACCGTCACCGTGGTGGCCGAGGGACTGGGATTCGAGGTCACCACCTTCCGCGCGGACGTCGAGACCGACGGCCGACACGCGGTGGTGCGCTTCTCGGACACGGTCGAGGAGGATGCCGCGCGGCGCGATTTCACCATGAACGCGCTTTACGCCGACCGGCACGGGCGGCTGATCGACCCGTTGGGCGGTCTCGCCGACCTGCAGGCCCGCCGCGTCCGCTTCATCGGCCAGCCCTCGGACCGCATCGCCGAGGATTACCTGCGCATCCTGCGCTTCTTCCGCTTTGCCGCGTGGTATGGCGACCCCGACCAGGGCTTTGACGCCGATGCGCTGGACGGGATCGCGCGCAATCTCGACGGGCTGGAAAAGCTGTCGCGCGAACGCGTCGGTGCCGAATTGCGCAAGCTGATGGCCGCGCCCGACCCGGGGCCCGCCGTCGCCGTCATGGTGCAGGTGGGCGTGCTGCGCGCGGTTCTGCCCGGCGCCGATCCCGGCGCGCTGGGTCCGCTCATCGCGCTCGAACCCGCGCTGAACCTGCCGCCGGATGCCCTGCGTCGGCTGGCCGCGCTGGGCTGCGACGGCTCAGAGGACCTGCGCCACTCGAAGGCCGACGCGCGGCGACTGGCCCTGCTGCACGACGCCACCGGCGCGCCCGCCGGCCTGGCCGAGTTGGCCTGGCGCCACGGCGCCGACACCGCGCGCGACGTCGCCGTGCTGCGCGCGGCCATGCTGGACCAGCCGCTGCCGACCGATGCGACAGAAAGGATCGACCGCGGCGCCAGTGCAAGATTTCCCGTCACGGCGCGTGACCTGATGCCCACCTACGAAGGTCCCGCGCTGGGCCAAAGGCTTCGCGAACTGGAAGCGCGCTGGATCGCCTCGGATTTCACGCTGACGCGGAACGACCTTCTGCGTTAACCGGTTGGGAAGCGCGTGACGCCGGGCTAGCTTGCCCGCGAAAGGAGAGTCCGGTGTTCCGGAGATTCGAGTCCCTCGTCGACCCCTATGCGGACTACCCGCAGACCGACCGCCCGCCGCGTCGGCTCTGGCCGTTCATGCTCGACTACGCGCGGCCGTTCAAACGCGTTTTCATCGTCGCCGGCATCCTCAGCGTCACCGTCGCAGCGGTCGAACTTGGGCTGATCTGGGCGATGGGCTGGGTGGTCGACATCCTGTCGGGCGACCCCGCGCAGGTCTGGGCCGACCACGGCACCGCCTTGATCGCGCTGGGCGTCTTCGTCCTGCTGATCCGCCCGGCCTTCCAGGCACTCGACGTGCTGGTGCTCAACAACGCGATCATGCCCAATTTCGGCACGCTGATCCGCTGGCGGGCGCATCGTCACGTGCTGCGGCAGTCGGTGGGCTGGTTCGAGAACGACTTCGCCGGCCGCATCGCCAATCGCATCATCAGACGCCCCCCGCCGCCGGAGAGGCGGTGTTCCAGGTCTTCGACGCGATCACCTATTCGCTGGCCTACGTGCTGGGCGCGCTGATCGTGCTGAACGGCGCCGACCCGCGGCTGATGGCGCCGCTGATCCTGTGGCTGATCGGCTATGCCGTCCTGATGTCGTGGGTGATCAAGCGCGTCGGCCCCGCGTCCAAGGCCGCGTCGGATGCCCGCTCCGAGGTCACCGGCCGCGTGGTCGACGCCTATACCAACATCCACTCGGTCAAGATGTTCGCGCATCACGACAGGGAACTGGACTACGCGAAGGAGGCGATCGAGAAGACCCGTCGCACCTTCGGGACCGAGATGCGGATCTACACGATCATGGACGTGGCGCTGACCCTGCTGAACGGGCTGCTGATCGTCGGCGTCGTCGGCTGGGCGATCGCGCTGTGGATGCAGGGCGCAGCGACGACCGGCGCCGTTGCGGCGGCGTCCGCCTTGACGCTTCGGCTGAACAGCATGACCGGCTGGATCATGTGGGCGCTGACCACCTTCTTCCGCCAACTCGGCGTGGTGGCCGAGGGGATGGAGACCATCGCCCAACCCGTCACGCTGGTCGATGCGCCCGGCGCGCAGCCGCTGAAGCTGGACAAGGGAGAGATCCGGCTGGAGGGCGTGTCGCACCATTACGGGCGCGGCGCCGGCGGGTTGGATCGCGTCGACCTGACCATAAAGCCGGGCGAGAAGGTCGGCCTTGTCGGCCGGTCCGGCGCGGGCAAGTCCACGCTGGTCAAGCTGCTACTGCGCTTCTACGACGCCGAGCGCGGCGTGATCGAGATCGACGGGCAGGACATCTCGAAGGTGACGCAGGACAGCCTGCGCCGCGCCATCGGCATGGTCCAGCAGGACAGCGCGCTGCTGCACCGCTCGGTCCGCGACAACCTGCTCTATGGCCGCCCCGACGCCTCCGAGGCGCAGATGATCGAGGCCGCGAAACGCGCGCAGGCGCACGACTTCATCCTCGACCTCGTCGACCCGAAGGGCAACCGCGGCTACGATGCGCAGGTGGGCGAGCGCGGCATCAAGCTGTCGGGCGGGCAGCGCCAGCGCGTGACGCTGGCCCGCGCGATGCTCAAGGACGCGCCGATCCTGCTTCTGGACGAGGCCACCAGCGCGCTGGACTCCGAGGTCGAGGCGGTGATCCAGGACACGCTGTATGGCATGATGGAGGGCAAGACCGTCATCGCCATCGCGCACCGGCTGTCGACCATCGCCGCGATGGACCGGATCATCGTGCTGGACGAGGGCCGCATCGTCGAGGATGGCACCCACGACGCGCTTTTGGCGCAGGGCGGGCTATATGCCCGGTTCTGGGCCCGCCAATCCGGCGGGTTCCTCGACCCCGACACGCAGGCTGCCGAATGAGACCCGAAACCTGGATCGACCCGTTTTCCCACGCCGACGGTGCGCCGCCGCGCACGCTGGCGCGGTTCCTGCGCTGGGCGATGCGCGGGGCCGAAAAGCCGCTGGCGCTGGCCGGCGGCGTGTCCATCGTCGCCGGCGTGGTCGAGGTGCTGGCCGCGCTGATGCTGGGCGTGGTGGTCGACGCCGCGCTGGCTTCGGAGGCGGGCAACGTGTTCTCGGACCAGGCGGGCATCCTGATCCTGGCGCTGCTGTTCTTCCTGATCGTGCGGCCCGTAACCATGGGCGCCAACGCGGCGATGCAGTCTATCGCCATCGCGCCCAACGTCTTCAACCTCGTCCTGTCGCGCCTGCACCGCTACACGCTGGGCCAGTCCGTGACCTTTTTCGACGACGACTTCGCCGGCCGCATCGCCCAGAAGGAGATGCAGACCGCCCGCGCCCTGACCGACGCCGTGGTCGAGGTGGTGCAGACGGTGCTGTTCGCGCTCGCCTCGGTCGTGGGTGCGATCTTCATGCTGGGCACGGTCGACTGGCGCATCGCCGGGGGGCTGGTGCTGTGGATGGCCGTCTACCTGTGGATGATCCGCTACTTCATGCCCCGTGTCCGCAAGCGGTCGAAGGCGCGGGCGGCGGCGCGGGCGAACGTGTCGGGGCAGGTGGTCGACACGGTCACCAACATCAAGACCGTCAAGCTGTTCGCCCATGCCGAGCATGAGGACCGCGCCGCTTTGGGCGCGATGGGCGGTCTGCGCGACCGAACGATCGAGTTCGGGTATCTCTCGGCCCTGTTCCGCTTCTGCCTGATGGGGCTGGCGGGCATCCTGCCGATCCTGCTGGTCGGCGGCGCGCTTTGGTACTGGTCGCAGGGGCTGGTCAGCGCGGGCGACATCGCCGCCACCGGCGCCGTCAGCCTGCGGCTGGCGCAGATGACCGGCTGGGTCAGTTTCACGCTGATGGCGCTTTACGCCAACGTGGGCGAGGTCGAGGACGGCATGCGCACCCTCACCCCGCCGCACGGGTTGATCGACGCCGAGGACGCCACCGACCTTGCCGTCGAGGCCGGAGAGATCGCGTTCCGCGACGTGACCTTCGGCTACGGGCGCGAAGAAGGCGGCGGCGTGCGCGACATCGCCCTGACCATCGCACCGGGCGAGAAGCTGGGCATCGTGGGCGCCTCGGGCGCGGGCAAGTCGACGCTCGTGTCGCTGCTGCTGCGCATGTACGACACCGAACAGGGCGCGATCGAGATCGACGGGCAGGACGTCAGCCGCGTCACGCAGGAAAGCCTGCGCCACCGCATCGGGATGGTCACGCAGGAAACCGCGATGTTCAACCGCTCGGCGATGGATAACATCCGCTACGGCCGCCCGAACGCCACCGACGAAGAGGTCTATGACGCCGCCCGCCGGGCCGAGGCGCACGAGTTCATCCAGGACATGCAGGACCACATGGGCCGCAAGGGCTATGACGCCTACCTGGGCGAGCGTGGCGTGAAGCTGTCGGGAGGTCAGCGCCAGCGCATCGCCCTTGCGCGCGCCATCCTGAAGGACGCACCGATCCTCGTCTTGGACGAGGCGACGAGCGCGCTGGATTCCGAGGTCGAGGCCAGCATCCAGGACGCGCTGGAACGCGTGATGGAGGGCAAGACCGTGCTGGCCATCGCGCACCGCCTGTCGACCCTGTCCAGCATGGACCGGATCGTGGTGCTGGACGACGGCCGCATCGTCGAGACCGGCACGCACGACGACCTTCTGGCCCGAGGCGGGCTGTACGCCCGCTACTGGGAACGCCAGTCCGGCGGCTTCATCGGCTCGGATGACGAGGATGACGATTCCGTGCGCGCGGCCGAGTGATCGCGCCGCTTGATCGGTGCGCCCGCGCAAGGTAGGCGACGGGCGGATCAACGCGGCGGGGAAGCCTTGGACAGGATCGTGATAGAGCGGCTGGGCCACCAGGGCGACGGCATCGCCTCCGGCGTGGACGGCGGCCCCGTCTACGCCCCCGGCACATTGCCCGGAGAGGTGGTCGAGGGCGAGATCGCCGCCGGCCACATGGCCGCCCCCCGCATCGTCACACCGGTGCCCGAACGCGTCTCGCCGCCCTGCCGCCATGCGAAGCGCTGCGGCGGCTGCCAGCTGCAGCACGCGGCGCTGGACTTCACGGCCGAGTGGAAGCGCGACGTGGTGATCCGCGCGCTGGCCGCGCAGGGGATCGAGGCGGACGTGCGCTTGACGGAAACCTCCCCGCCGCACTCGCGCCGCCGCGCGACCTTCTCGGCCCGCCGCACGAAGAAGGGTGCCACTGCCGGCTTCCACCAGAAGGGCAGCGACGTCATCGTCGAGAATCCCGACTGCCTGGTCGTGCGGCCGGCGCTGTCCGCCGCGCTGCCCGTGGTCGAGGCGCTGACCGCCGCCGGTGCCAGCCGCAAGTCCGAGATCTCGGTGCTGGTCACCGACAGCGACGGCGGGCTGGATGTCGCGGTGCGCGGGGGTGCGCGCCCCGGCCCGGTGGCCTTCGCCGAACTTGCCCAGGCCCACGACCTGGCCCGCCTGTCCTGGGACGGCGAGACGCTGACCCGCCGCCCGCCGACGCAGACCTTCGGCCGTGCGCAGGTCGCCCCGCCCCCGGGCGCCTTCCTGCAGGCCACCGCCGAGGGCGAGGCCGCGCTGCTGGACGCCGTGCGCCACGCAGTTGGCGATGCCGCCCGCGTGGCCGACCTGTTCGCCGGCTGCGGCACCTTCACCCTGCCGCTGGCCGAGACCGCCGAGGTCGCCGCCTACGAATCCGATGCCGAAATGCTGGCCGCGCTCGACCGCGGATGGCGCCACGCGACGGGCCTGCGCAAGGTCACGACGCAGGCGCGCGACCTGTTCCGCAACCCGCTGCTGCCCGATGAACTCGCCCGCTTCGACGCTGTCGTGATCGATCCGCCCCGCGCGGGGGCCGAGGCGCAGATAAACCAGATCGCCCGCGCCCGCGTGCCGCGCATAGCACACGTGTCGTGCAACCCCGTGACCTTCGCCCGCGACACCGCCGCGTTGATCGCCGCCGGTTACGCGCTTGGGCCGGTGCGGGTGATCGACCAGTTCCGCTGGTCGACGCACGTGGAACTGGCCGCAACCCTCACTCTGGAGCGCTGACGCATGGGATTTCGCAAAAGACTGGGGGAAGTCCTCCAGCGCGCGGTGGTGCGTAACGGAATCATCGCAGTGATCCTGATCAACGCCGTCGCGCTCGGCCTCGAGACGTCGGAGAATGCGATGGCCGCCGCCGGTCCGCTGATCATCGCGGTGGACCGGATCTGCCTGGCGATCTTCACGATCGAGATCGCGCTCAAGCTGGTGGCCTATGGCTGGCGCTTCTTCCGCGACGGCTGGAACGTCTTCGACTTCGTCATCGTGGGGATCGCGCTGCTGCCGGCAGCGCAGGGTCTGTCGGTGCTGCGCGCGCTGCGCATCCTGCGGGTGCTGCGCGTGATCTCGGTCGCACCCCGCCTGCGCCGCGTGGTCGAGGGCTTCGTGACCGCGCTGCCGGGCATGGGCAGCGTGTTCCTGCTGATGGCGCTGATCTTCTACATCGGCGCGGTCATGGCGACCAAGCTGTTCGGCGACACCTTCCCGCAATGGTTCGGCGATCTCGGTCGGTCGGCCTATTCGCTGTTCCAGATCATGACGCTGGAATCGTGGTCGATGGGTATCGTCCGCCCGGTGATGGAGATCTATCCCTACGCCTGGGCCTTCTTCGTGCCGTTCATCATGGTGACGACCTTCGCCGTGGTGAACCTGCTGGTCGGCCTGATCGTGAACTCGATGCAGGACGCCCACCAGAAGGAGGAGGGCGAGGCCACCGACGCCTACCGCGACGAGGTGCTGCGCCGGCTCGAGACGATCGAGAAGCGGCTTTCGGACGCACCTCCCCCGAATTCGTGAGCTATGCCGGCGCAGCCTTTTACGCTATGGTTACCGAAAACAGGCAAGACCAAAAAACCGGCAAACGAGCGGACCGAAAAATGAGAACGATGGGACTGATGCTGCTGCTGGCGGCCGCGATGGCGCTGTCGGCATGCAGTTCGAAATTCAAGACGTATCACGGCCCCGAGGTCACGCAGGTGCTCGTCGACAAGAGCGACCGGCGCATGTACCTGCTGCACCACAACAAGGTGCTGAAATCCTACGACGTGGGTCTGGGCTTCGCCCCCGACGGCCACAAGCAGTTCGAAGGCGACGGCCGCACCCCCGAGGGCGAGTACACGATCGACCGGCGCAACCCGAACTCGAAGTACTACTTGTCGATCGGCATCGACTATCCCCGGACCGAGGACGTGACCCGCGCCGCATCACTGGGCCTGTCTCCCGGCGGCGACATCTTCATTCACGGGATGCCCAACGACGGACGCAGGCCGGGTGCGCGCGACTGGACCGCCGGCTGCATCGCGGTCACCGACCGCGACATGCGCGACATCTACGCGATGGTGCGCGACGGCACGCCGATCCGGATCATGCCCTGACCGGTGCGGCCCGCCGTCTCACCGGCGGGCCTTGGCGCCTTCACATGCCCGGAACCGGCGACAGGCCGGGCGCGCCCAGTTCCATGACCCACCACAGCTTGCCGCTGTTTTCCTGATGCCAGGCAAAGCCCATGTCACGCGCGGACGGGTCGAGGATCACCTCGCGCACGTTCTCTTGCTCCATCCACGCGGCCAGCGTCTCGAGCTCGCTTTCGTAGGTTTCCGAAATCGCCTCGCCCACCAGGCGCCCGGAATAGCCGACGCGCCGCGCCCGGTCGACCGGCGAGGAGCCGTCCGAGCCGAAGTGCCACGGCCGGTTCTGCACCGCCATGTCGCGCGCATGCGTCGCCGCCGCGGCGTTCAGCTGCGCGTTCAGTTCCAGCGGCGGTGCGCCGGCCGAGGCCCGCAACGCGTTGACAGAATCGAGCATCCGGTATTGCACGGTCGCCTCGTTCCCGGGCCGGTAGGCCCGCGGCAGCGGTTCTCCGTCCGGCCCGAGCTCCGGCGGCAGGGTCGTCATGGGTGCGGTGCAGGCTGCAAGTGCAAAGCCGGCAGAGAGAAAAAGAAGGGAACGGCGCGTCGTCATGGGCATTATCTTTCCGACTACAATGCAGATCGCTGCACCTTATCCCGCGCCGCGCAGGGCTTCAAACCAACTTAAGCCCGATTCGGCCAACGCACGCGGGTTTGATTTGCGGCTGCAGCGTAGGCGCCATATCTGATGTCAACGGTTTGCGGCAAAGGAATCGAAACGATGATGAAGAAGAATGGGCTTGGCCTTAATCGGCGCAGTTTCATGGCGGGCAGCGCGGCTCTGGTGGCGACGCCCGCCTTCGCGCAGACGCAAGGCTCGACCGAGATGGAAAACGACGTGTCCGAGATCGTGCGCCGCAACGTCTCGTCGTTTCGCACGCTCGACTGGCAGCCGTATTTCAGCAACCTCGACCAGGGCGCGATCCTGGTCGACATCGATTCCCGCGCGCTGCATTTCTGGGAAGAAAGCGGCCGTTACCACCTGTATCCGTCGTCGGTGCCCCTGACCGAGGATCTGACCCGCCGCGGCCGCACGCGGGTCACGTTCAAGGACCCTGCCCCCGACTGGCGCCCGACGCCGTCGATGAAACAGCGCAATCCCGACTGGCCGGACTACGTGCCGCCGGGCCCCGACAACCCGCTGGGCACCCGCGCGCTGCACCTGAGCTGGCAGTATTACCGCATCCACGGCACGCACGACACGCGCAAGATCGGGCGCCGGTCGTCCAACGGCTGCATCGGACTCTACAACGAGCATATCGAAGAGCTGTACCAGATGGCCGAAGTGGGCACGCAGGTGTTGCTTATTTGACGAAGGCCGGTCCGGCATCACGGGCCGCAGGCGTGGCGGAATTGCAAGAGCCGGTTTCTGCTGCATAACCTCAGTCACGACTTGATCTTGATGCTTGGCGCACGTGCATGACCCGCACGGGCAACGGGCAAACGACTGGAGGATATGATGAAGAATCTCGCACTCGCCGCGCTGCTGTCCGCCGCTGCCGCCACTTCTGCCTTCGCCGGAGGCAAGAACGAAGTGGTCATGGAAATGGAGCCCGTCGTCGTCGTCGAAGAGACGCAACAGACCTCCTCGGCCGCCGGCGTGGTCATCCCGCTGCTGTTCATTGCGATCCTGGCAGCTGCCTCGCACTCGTAAGAGCAGCGACAGACACGAAAAAGGCGGTGCCGCGGCACCGCCTTTTTTGTTGCACTCGTGCGATCCTCGGCCGCGTTAGTCGACCCAGCCGCGCAGGTTCTCTTCGATCACCGCGCTCAGCGCCTTGATGTGGGCGTCGTCGTCGTTGAGGCACGGGATGTAGGTGAAACGCTCGCCGCCCGCCTCTTCGAAGCTTTCCTTGATCTCCTCGTTGATCTCTTCCAGCGTTTCGATGCAGTCGGCGCTGAAGGCGGGCGCGCAGACGGCGATGTCCTTCTTGCCATCGTCACGCGCCAGCCGCGCGACCTCCTCGACCGTGTAGGGCTTCAGCCATTCCTCGGGACCGAAGCGGCTCTGGAAGGTGGTGGTGATCTCGGTGTCGCTCCAGCCCAGACGCTCCTTCAGCAGGCGCGTCGTCTTCTGGCAGTGACAATGATACGGATCGCCCTCCAGCAGGTAGCGCTTGGGCACGCCGTGGTACGAGCACACGAGGATGTCGGGGCGCTTGTCGAGCTTGGAATAGGCCCGCTCGATCGACTGGGCCAGCGCCTCGATATAAAGCGGATGCTGGAAATACGGATCGACCGTGCGGACCGTCGGCTGCCACTTCTCCTCCATCAGCGCGCGGAAGAACGCGTCGTTCGCGGTGGCCGAGGTCGCGCCCGCGTAATGCGGATACAGCGGGAAGAACAGGATCTGCCGGCAGCCGGCCTCGACCATCGCGTGGACCTTGGATTTCGTCGACGGGTTTCCGTAGCGCATGCAGAAATCGACCATCACCCGGTCGCCGTACTGCGCCTGCATCTGCGCCGCGATCTTGGCGGTCTGGTCCTTGGTGATCGTCATCAGCGGGCTTTCGCCCTTGTCCTCGTTCCAGATCGACTTGTAGGCCGCGCCGCTGGAAAACGGCCGCTTGGTCAGGATGACCAGCTGCAGAAGCGGCTGCCATTTCCACGGGCTGTAGTCGATCACGCGGCGGTCCGAGAGGAACTCGTTCAGGTAGCGCCGCATCGACCAGTAATCGTAGTTGTCCGGAGTCCCGAGATTCGCCAGCAGGATGCCGATCTTGGGCCCCGGGATCTTCGGATGGTCGGCGGGGGCGTGGGCGGGGCGCGTCGCCTGCCCGGTTGCGTCCAGCATGTTCGTCTTCCCGGCTTGTCGTGTTTCGCGCATACCTATCGCCCCGGCGGTACAGGTCAATCGTCCAGCTTTGTCTCCTGCGTGTTCAGCGCATCCGCCAAGCGCGCGGCGGCCGAGCCGGGGCGCAGCGGTTGCGGCTGCGACGCGTCGGGCGCCCAGCCGGTCAGCGTGATGATCTCGAAGGTTGCGCGCACGCGCCCCTGCGGCGTGGAAAAGCCCTCGGCGTACAATTCCGCCGCGCGCAGCAGCACCGCGCGGCGGGTGGGCCTGCGCAGCCGGGTGTTCAGCGCGTTGGTCTCACCCATCGCGCGCAGGTCGCGCATCAGGTTCAGCGCGCCGGCGTATTCCACGTCCAGCGTCCAGGAATCCGCCACCGGCAGCGCCAGCCCGGTGCGTTGCAGCAGCGCGCCGAGATCGCGGATCTCGGCCATGGGCGCGACCCGGGGGCTCAGCCCGCCGGTCACCTCGACCTCGGCCTGGCCAAGGGCGGCGCGCAATTCCGTAAGAGTGCGACCCCCCGGCGTGAAGGCCAGCATCAGCCCGTCGGGCCGCAGCGCGCGGCGGCACTGGATCAGCTGGCCCACCGGGTCGTCGGCCCAGTGCAGCGCCATCGCGTGGATCACCAGGTCGTGCGCGCCCTCGGTCAGGTCCAGCACGGGCGCGTCGGGCACGACCCGTGCGCCGGGCGCGAATCCTTCCCAGACCTGCGGAAAGGGCGTGACGATCGCCGCATCCGTAAAGGACCTGTTTACCATGCTCAGGCGATCCTGAGCCACGTCGCGGGCGGCCTCGTGCAGGAACAGCGCGGGATCGCGCGCGGCGCGGTCGCGGTGGCGCTGCAATGCGGCGCGGTCGGTCAGGCGGGGCATATCGGACATGAAGGGCACATAGGATGGCGCACGCGGTCCTGCAAACGCTTCTGCGCGTGGTCTACCCGCCGCGTTGCCTGTCCTGCGGCGACGGGGTGGACAGCGATTTCGGCCTGTGCGGCCCGTGCTGGCGCGATACGCCCTTCGTCGCGGGGCTGGCCTGCGACGCCTGCGGCCTGCCCCTGCCGGGCGAATCCGACCGGGGCGAGCTGTGCGACGATTGCCTGTCCGTGCCCCGCCCGTGGGACCAGGGCCGCGCGGCGCTGGTCTACCGCGACACCGCGCGGCGGCTGGTGCTGGCGCTGAAGCACGGCGACCGGCACGACATCGCGCGCCCCGCCTCCGACTGGATGGCGCGCCTCACCCGCCCCATCGTGAGCGAGGGCATGATCGTCGTTCCGGTGCCGCTGCACCTGCGGCGGTTGCTGAAGCGGCGCTACAACCAGTCGGCGCTGCTGGGCCACGCGCTGGCCGGACGGCTGGGCATCGACTGGTCGCCCGACGCGCTGCTGCGCCCGCGGGCGACCCCCTCGCTCGATGGAAAGACCAAGGAGGAGCGCTTTGCCCTGCTCGACGGGCGGATCACGGTGAACCCCCGCCGCGCGTCCCTGATCGCCGGGCGCCCGGTGCTGATCGTCGACGACGTGATGACCTCGGGCGCGACGCTGGCCGCCGCGACCAAGGCCTGCCATGCCGCCGGCGCCACCCGCGTCTGCGTCGCGGTGCTGGCACGCGTCGGCAAGGATGCCTAGATGAAAGGCAGCCACAGAGTCAGGAGAGAACAATGCAGGATGTCGTCGTCTACAGCTCGCCCCTGTGCGGGTTCTGCCACGCCGCCAAGCGGCTGCTGAAGTCCAAGGGCGTCGATTTCACCGAGATCGACGTGCTGGCCGACCCCAAGCGCAAGCCCGAGATGATCGAGCGCGCCGGCGGTGCCCGCACCGTGCCGCAGATCTTCGTGGGCAAGACCCACGTGGGTGGCTGCGACGAGCTTTACGAGCTCGATCGCGCGGGCAAGCTCGACCCGCTTCTGGCGGGCTGATCCGGCCGGGAGGTGCTGTCGCACCCGGCAACCGGTGAGATGCGAACGGGCGGCCGATGGCCGCCCGTCCTCTTTCGTGGGTGCGCAATTCGGCCGCTTACTCGCCCTGCTGCATCTCGTAGAGCCAGGTCAGCAGGTTGGCGCGGTCTTCGGCGTCGCGCAGGCCCTGATAGCTCATCGTGGTGCCCGGCGCGTAACCGCGCGGATCGGCCAGCCAGGCGTCCAGCTCCTCCGGGGTCCAGTGCTCGGCCTCGACGTTCTGCAGCGCGTTGCTGTAGTTGAACCCCTCGACCGAGGCGATCTGGCGCCCGACGATGTCCACCAGATGCGGCCCGACGCGGTTCTGCTCCTCGTCGGCAACGTGGCAGGCGCGACACTGGTTCCACACGCGTGCGCCGGCCTCGGCATCGGCGGTGAGCAGGGCCATGCCCTCTTCGGTGAACTGCGCGCCGGCATCGGCCTGTGCCTGCTCCTGCGCGCCGGCTTCCCCGGCGACATCCAGCGGCGGCGGATCGCCGGCCGCGGCACTCTCCTCCGCGGCAAGTGTATCGGCGGCGTCTTGGCCGATATCGGGCGTCTGCGCATCGTCCCCGGCCTCCAGCGGCGGGGGGTCACCGGCTGCGGCCGTTTCCTCTTCCGCAACGGCGACGGCATCCGGGGCCGCTTCGGCCTGATCCGCCTCGACCGCTTCCACTTCGGCCTCGTCCGTCACGGTTGTCGCGTCCTGCGCCGCCTCGTCCTGCGCCAGTTCCTCGGCAAGTTCGGTGTCCTCGCCCCCGGTCTCCTCGACGACGCTCTCCAGGCTCTCGCCGTCGCCGACCTGCGGCAGCGGACCCACGGGGGGGCCGTCATCGGCGCTGGGGACCGTGTCGGAGTCCGGTTCGCCGTCGGTCAGGGGGACGAACGTGGTCCACAACGCGACGGCGATCAGCGCGACGCCAACCGCCCCGATGATGCCCAGGCCAGTCCTTGTGATCGGGTCCTTGCTCTTTTGGAACATGTGCGTCCTTCCTTTCCTACGTTGCTCAAATACCTAGACGCGCGGACCGCCCGGCGAAAGCCCCGCAAGCGACGTCACGGTCGAAGGGCCGCGGTCACGTAGTTCACGGACAGATCCCGGTCCGACAGCGACCAGCGCCAGGTCACCGGGTTGAAGACAAAGCCCTTGCGGTCGACCGGGTCCAGCCCCGCCGCGCGCAGGTGTCCGTACAGCTCGTCCGGCGTGATGAAGCGCTTCCATTCGTGCGTGCCCTTGGGCAGCCAGCGCATCACGTATTCCGCGCCGACGATTGCCATGGCGAAGCTCTTTGGGTTGCGGTTGATCGTCGAGCATACGTGCAGTCCGCCCGGCCTCAGCAGCCGCGCGCAGGCATCCAGGTAATCCTGCGGGTCGGCGACGTGCTCGACCACCTCCATGTTCAGCACCACGTCGAACTGCTCGCCCGCCTCGGCCAGCGCCTCGGCGGTGGTGTGGCGATAGTCGATCTCCAGCCCAGACTGTTCCGCGTGGGTCTGCGCCACGGGGATGTTGCGCGCGGCCGCGTCGACGCCCACGACGGTCGCGCCCAGCCGCGCCATCGGCTCGCACAGCAGCCCGCCGCCGCAGCCGATATCGAGGATGCGCAGCCCCTCGAGCGGCGCCTGCGCCGACAGGTCGCGGTCGAACTCGCCGGCGATCTGGTCGGTGATGTAGTCCAGCCGGCAGGGGTTGAGCATGTGCAGGGGCTTGAA
Organism: Citreimonas salinaria; assembly: GCF_900107235.1. Lineage (GTDB taxonomy): Bacteria > Pseudomonadota > Alphaproteobacteria > Rhodobacterales > Rhodobacteraceae > Citreimonas > Citreimonas salinaria. The sequence continues at coordinate 324,589 of NZ_FNPF01000001.1, read as the reverse complement.
CTTGCCCTCCGGGTCCCACCATTCTGCGGCCATGGCTTCGAATTTGGCGATCTCGGACGGCTCGACGGTGGTTTGCATGACATTCCTCATGGTCATTTCCCTGCCGCCCGCAATATAGAGGCAGAATGGACAAAGACCTGGGCCAAAAACGCGCAGTGCAGTATCTCTATCCGCCGTCGGACCCGTTCGACCAGCGCATGATGGACGTGGGCGCCGGGCACCGCATCTACGTGGAACAATGCGGCAATCCGGCCGGAGTTCCCGTGATCGTCCTGCACGGCGGCCCCGGCGGCGGCTGCAGCCCGGCGATGCGGCGCTATTTCGACCCGGCCACCTACCGCGTGATCCTGTTCGACCAGCGCGGCTGCGGCCGCTCGCGGCCCCATGCCAGCGTGACCGACAACACCACCTGGGACCTCGTGGCGGATGTCGAGCGCATCCGCGAGGCGCTGGGCATCGACCGCTTCGTCGTCTTCGGCGGCAGCTGGGGCGCGACGCTGGCGCTGATCTACGGCATCACCCACCCCGACCGCGTCCGCCACCTTGTGCTGCGCGGCGTCTTCCTGATGACGCGGCGCGAGTTGCAATGGTTCTATGGCGGCGGCGCGGGGCAGTTCTGGCCCGAACCCTGGGCGCGGTTCCGCGACATGATCCCGGAGGACGAGCATGGCGACCTGATCGCCGCCTACCACAAGCGGCTGTTCTCGGGCGACCTGCGGACCGAGACCCGACATGCCCAAGCCTGGTCGGCGTGGGAGAACGCGCTCGCCTCGGTCTACTCCAGCGGGCAGGGGGGCGAGGCGCCGGGCGAATACGCCCGCGCCTTCGCGCGGTTGGAGAACCACTATTTCGTCAATGACGGCTTTCTCGAGCAGGACGGCTGGATCCTGAAGAACGTCGACCGGCTGGCGGGAACGCCGGGCACCATCGTGCAGGGGCGCTACGACATGATCTGCCCGCCCCACAGCGCGTGGGAACTGGCCCGCCTCTGGCCCGATTCCGACCTCCGGATGATCCGCAACGCCGGCCACGCCCTGTCCGAACCCGGCATCAGCGCCGAGCTGGTGCGCGTGATGGACCAGATCGCCGACGCGAACGCCTGACGCGCCCGGCGGCGCGGCCGGTCCCCGCGCGCTGCCTGAATGCGCCGTATGGGGGTTTACTTGCGACCGAAGGCCGTTACGGTCGGCGCAAAGAATAACAAGGATACCGTCAGGGCCGGTGACCGCAGTTTTCATGATCATTGCCCAGCGCCTGGCGCTGGGCGTCCTGACGTTGATCGTGGTGTCGATGGTGATCTTCGGCGCCGTCAGCATGCTGCCCGGAGATTTCGCCGAGGCCATCCTCGGACAGGGCGCGACACCACAGGCGGTCGCCGCGATCCGGCGCGACCTCGGGCTCGATGAGCCGGCAATCCTGCGCTACTTCTCGTGGCTGGGCGACACGCTGCGCGGCGACCTCGGCGTCAGCTACGCGCAGATGAACTTCCAGTCGAACATGGGCGGGGGCGACAACCTGCGCACCGTTGCTTCGCAGATCGCACCGCGCTTCGCCAACACGATGTTCCTCGCCGGCGTCACCGCCTGCATCGCGGTGCCCTTCGCGGTGGGGCTGGGCATCCTGGCGGCGCTGTTCCGCAACTCGGCCTTCGACAAGGCGGCGAACGTCTCGACGCTGAGCTCGATCTCCAGCCCGGAATTCTTCCTCGCCTACATCCTGATCCTGTTCCTCGCCGTGCTGAACCCGGTCCTGCCGTCCCTGTCCAACATCTACGAGGGGATGACCCTGTCCGAGAGGTTGGAAAAGACGCTGCTGCCGGCGCTGACGCTGACGCTGGTGGTCACGGCGCACATGATGCGCATGACCCGCGCGGCGATCATCAACCTGCTGGCCAGCCCGTATATCGAGATGGCGCGCCTGAAGGGCGTCAGCCCGATGCGCGTCATCGTGCGCCACGCGCTGCCCAACGCGCTGGCGCCGATCATCAACGTGGTGGCGCTGAACCTCGCATATCTCATCACCGGGGTCGTGGTGGTCGAGGTGGTGTTCGTCTATCCCGGCATCGGTCAGCTGTTCGTCGACAGCGTGAAGAACCGCGACATCCCCGTGGTGCAGGCCTGCTGCCTGATCTTCGCGGCCGCCTACATCCTGCTGAACCTGACGGCGGACATCCTGTCGATCCTGTCCAACCCCCGCCTGAGGCACCCGAAATGAGCGTCTGGACCATGATCCTGATCGCGCTGGTGGCGATTGCGGTTGCTGCCTGGGTCGGCCGCTTCGTCGGGCGACGCGCCACCGGCAACGCGCCGCGCTTCCGCGACATGCCCTACGCCGTCGCCTTCGGCTATGCCTTCGTGCTGGCGCTGCTGGTCTGGGCGGTCTGGTACTACCTCCAACCGGCCGTGACCGAGGCCGGCGCGCCCGTGGCGGGTGTCACCTTCTTCCGCTGGGCGGTTCATGCGCTGATCGTGTTCGCCATCGCCGCCTTCCTGTTCCGGCTGCTGGGCCGGCACGTGGGCACCTCCGCGACGCGCAAGCTGTTCCGCCATATGCCGCTGACCGCCGCCTTCGGGGTTCTGGTGATCCTCGTCTACGCGATCCTCGCGATCTTCGCGCCGCTGATCGCCCCCTACGGGCAGGCGGTGGTCTTCGACCAGGTCAACGCGCTGCCCGGCGGCAACCCCGCCACCGGCGGCAACCCGGCGCATCCGCTCGGCACCGACCAGATCGGCCGCGACCTGCTGAGCCGCCTGATCTACGGCGCCCAGAACACCGTCGGCATCGCCTTCGTCACAACGCTGCTGGCCTTCGTGCTGGGCGGATCGCTCGGGTTCCTCGCGGCGGTGCTGCGCGGCTGGTTCGACCAGTTGATGTCCCGCGCGGTCGACGTGCTGATGGCGATCCCGTCGCTGATCTTCGCGCTGCTGCTGATGACCATCGCCAGCGCATGGGCGACGCAAAGCTGGATGCTGACGGTCTACATGGTCTTCATCATCGCGGTGATCGACAGCACCCGCGTCTTCCGCCTGTCCCGCGCGGTGGGCATGAACATCGTCGTCATGGACTACATCGAGGCCGCCAAGCTGCGCGGCGAGGGGCTGGGCTACCTGATCTTCCGCGAGATCCTGCCCAACGCCTACGCGCCGCTCCTGGCCGAGTTCGGCCTGCGCTTCTGCTTCGTGTTCCTGACCATCGCCTCGCTGTCGTTCCTCGGCGTCGGAATCCAGCCGCCGCTGGCCGACTGGGGCACGATGGTCCGCGATCTCGCGCAGTTCATCAACTTCGCCGCCTTCTCGCCGCTGACCGCCGCGCTGCCGATCATGGCCGCCGGCGCCATCGCGCTGCTGACCGTGGCGGTGAACTTCGTGGTCGACTGGATGCTGCACCGATCCTCGGGGCTCAAGGAATGACCGACACCACCGCCCGCCCCGTCCTGCTCCAGATGCGCGACATCCGCATCGAGGGCCGCAGCGACGAGACCTGGACGCCGATCATCAACGGCGTCGACCTGACCCTGCACAAGGGCGAGGTGCTGGGCCTGATCGGCGAATCCGGCGCCGGCAAGTCTACGCTGGGCCTCGCCGCGATGGGCTTCACCCGCGACGGGGTGCGAATCTCGGGCGGCTCGATCACCTTCGACGGGATCGACCTCGTGAACGCCTCGGCCGAGCAGAAGCGCCAGCTTCTGGGCAAGCGCATCGCCTATGTCGCCCAATCCGCCGCGGCCAGTTTCAACCCCGCGCACAAGCTGATCGACCAGCACGCCGAGGCGCCCGTCGCCCACGGCACCGCCACCCGCGCCGAGGCCGAGGAGGACGGCATCGAGCTGTATCGCAAGCTGCGCCTGCCCAACCCCGACGAGATCGGGTTCCGCTACCCGCACCAGGTCTCGGGCGGGCAGTTGCAGCGCGCGATGGTGGCGATGGCCATGTCCTGCCGGCCCGACCTGATCATCTTCGACGAACCGACCACCGCGCTCGACGTCACCACCCAGATCGAGGTGCTGGCCGCGATCCGCCACATCGTCGCGGAATTCGACACCGCAGCGATCTACATCACCCACGACCTCGCCGTGGTCGCGCAGATGGCCGACCGCATCAAGGTGCTGCTCCGCGGCGACGAGGTCGAGGAAAGCGACACCCGCTCGATGCTCGAGCAGCCGCAGGAAGACTACACCAAGAGCCTCTGGGCCGTCCGCGAATTCCAGCGCCCGGACAAGCCGCCTCCGGCCGTGGACGCGACGCCGGTGATCTCGGTCCAGGGGATCACCGCCGCCTACGGCAAGATCGACGTGCTGCACGATGTCAGCTTCGACATCCATGCCGGGCGCACCGTGGCCGTCGTGGGCGAGAGCGGCTCGGGGAAATCCACCGCCGCGCGCGTCATCACCGGCCTGCTGCCGCCGCGCGTGGGCCAGGTCGAGCTGGACGGAGAGACCCTGCCGCTGGACTACCGCAAGCGGTCCAAGGACCAGCTGCGCCAGGTCCAGATGATCTACCAGATGGCCGACACCGCGCTGAATCCGCGCAAGACCATCGGCGAGATCATCGGCCGCCCGGTCCAGTTCTACATGGGCCTGCGCGGCCGCCGGAAACGCGACCGCGTGGCCGAACTGCTCGACCAGATCGAACTGCCGCCCGAGACATATCTCGACCGGCTGCCGTCGGAACTGTCCGGCGGGCAGAAGCAGCGCATCGGAATCGCCCGCGCGCTGGCGGCCGAGCCCCGCTTCATCATCTGCGACGAGGTCACCTCCGCCCTCGACCAGCTGGTGGCCGAAGGCATCCTGCGCCTGCTCGCCCGCCTTCAGGACGAGCTTGGCCTGTCCTACATGTTCATCACCCACGACCTGGCCACCGTGCGATCCATCGCCGACGAGGTCGTGGTGATGAAGGATGGGCGCGTGGTCGAACAGGGCCCCAAGCCCGAGATGTTCCGCCCGCCGCACCACCCGTACACCGACCTGCTGCTGTCCTCGGTCCCCGAGATGGACCCGGACTGGCTGACGAATCTGCTTAAAGAACGCGGAGTTGATGACATCGGCGACGCGTCGGCTGATAAGATATGACAGAATCGGCCTGCTTCGGCGGGCCTGAAGCTATTGGCGGGCTGCCCCGCCACGATCGAGAAACAGGGGAGAGACGATCATGACACGCATTTCCAGACGCGGCCTTTTGACCACCGGTGCAGCCGCCGGTGTGCTCGCCGCCTCCGGTCTGCCGCTGCGCGCGCAGGCCAGCCGCGGCGGCCGCCTGCGGGTGGGCCTCAACGGTGCCAATTCGTCCGACAGCTGGGATTCGCGCACCCATTCCGACCTGTTCATGATCGCCTCGGCGCAGGGCGCGGTGTTCGACAGCCTGACCGAGGTCGCCGCCGACGGCTCGCTCAGGGGTGAACTGGCCACCGACTGGGATGCCTCGGCCGACGCCAAGACCTGGACATTCAACCTGCGCAAGGGCGTGACCTTCCACAACGGCAAGGCGTTCGGCGCCGACGACGTGATCGCGTCGCTCAAGATGCACACCGAGGAAGGCTCGAAATCCGCGGCGCAGCCGATCGTCGAGACCATCGTCGAGATGAAGAAGACCGGCGAACACCAGGTGCAGATGGTGCTGGAAAACGGCAATGCCGACTTCCCCTACCTGATGTCCGACTACCACCTGCTGATCTATCCCGCCGGCCAGATCGACGAGGCGATCCAGAAGGGCATCGGCACCGGCCTCTACCGCGCGCAAAGCTTCGAGCCGGGCGTGCGCATGGTCGCCACGCGGGTCGACGATCACTACAAGGACGGCAATGCCGGCTGGTTCGACGAGATCGAGTATATCGCGATCAACGACAACACCGCGCGCATGAACGCCATGCTGACGGGCCAGGTGGACGCGATCAACCGCATCGACCTGAAGACCGAACAGCTGCTGCGCGCCAACCCGCAGCTGCGCATCCAGGAAGTGTCGTGCAACCAGCATTACACCTTCCCGATGCTGACCAACGTCGCGCCCTTCGACGACGTCAACGTGCGCCGCGCGCTCAAGCACGCGGTCAACCGTCAGGAAATGGTCGACAAGATCCTGCTGGGCCACGGCCGCGTCGGCAATGACAGCCCGATCGGCCCCGCCAACCAGTTCTTCTTCGAGAACATGGAGCAGACCACCTACGACCCCGACAAGGCACGCTTCTACCTGAAGGAAGCCGGCCACGACTCGCTCGACATCGACCTGTCGGCCTCCAACGCCGCGTTCGAGGGTGCGGTCGACGCCGCCCAGCTGTACCAGGCCTCGGCCAAGGCGGCGGGCATCAACATCAACATCATTCAAGAACCGGCCGACGGCTACTGGTCGAACGTCTGGCTGAAGAAGCCGTTCTGCATCTCCTACTGGTCGGGCCGCGCGACCGAGGACTGGATGTTCTCGAACGCCTACGAGGCAGGCGCGCCGTGGAACGCCACCCAATGGGACCGCGACGATTCCGAACGTTTCCAGGACCTCCTGCTCGAGGCGCGTGCCGAACTCGACACCGACAGGCGGCGCGAGATGTACTACGAGATGCAGCAGATCCTGAACGACGACGGCGGCGTCGTCATCCCGATGTTCGCCAACTACGTCGAGGCGATCAGCAACAAGGTCGCCACCCCCGGCGTGATCGGCAACCTGTGGCAGATGGACAACGCCCGCATGGCAGAGCGCTGGTGGATGAACTGATCCCGGCGTCCGAAACGGCCTGAAGCGCGAAACGCCCCGCCGGTCCGGCGGGGCGTTTTTGCGTCTCGGTGGGGACGTCACGCCCCCCTGCATCTTCCGCATGAAAAGACTTCGGGACGGTTGATCGAAACCGGCAAAACGCGCCGACGCCCACGACCGCCGCGCCGCCCAAAGATTACGGGTTCGTAAAGCCGTCTTTGCAAGCCATTGATTTCATTAAGTCGCAAGAGTGTCCCACCGTGGGACACCCCTTAAAGCACGTAGCGGCTCAGATCGGCCGAGCGGGTCAGCTCGCCCAGGTGCTCCTCGACGAAATCGGCATCCACGGTGACCTTGTCGCCCGCCTTGTCCGGCGCGGCAAAGCTCAGCTCCTCGAAGACCCGCTCCATCACCGTGTAGAGCCGCCGGGCACCGATGTTCTCGACGCTCTCGTTGACCTCGGCCGCGACCTTGGCCAGCGCCGCGATGCCTTCCTCGGTGAAGGTCACCTCGACCCCCTCGGTCGCCATCAGAGCGGTGTACTGCCGCGTCAGGGCGTTGTCGGTCTCGGTCAGGATGCGGACGAAATCGCCCTCGGTCAGCGCGCGCAGGTTCACCCGGATCGGCAGGCGGCCCTGAAGTTCCGGCAGCAGGTCGGACGGCTTGGCCACGTGGAAGGCACCCGAGGCGATGAACAGGATGTGGTCGGTCTTGACCGCGCCATGCTTGGTCGAGACGGTCGTGCCCTCGATCAGCGGCAGCAGGTCGCGCTGCACGCCCTCGCGGCTCACGTCGCCGCCGCGCGCGTCCTGCCGGGCGGTGACCTTGTCGATCTCGTCCAGGAAGACGATGCCGTTCTGCTCGACCGCCTCGAGCGCGGCGGACTTGACCTGCTCGTCGTCCAGCAGCTTGTCGGCCTCCTCCGAGACCAGGATCTCGTGGCTTTCGGCGACGGTCATCCGTTTCTTGACCGTCCGCCCGCCCAGCGCCTTGCCGAACAGGTCGCCGATGTTCATCGCGCCCATGCCCGGCTGGCCAGGAATGTCCATCTGCGGGAAGGGCGAGGAGTTGTCGGTCAGCTCCAGCTCGATCACCGTGTTGTCCAGCTCGCCGGCCTTGAGCTTGCGGCGGAACATCTCGCGGGTGCCTTCGCGCGCGCCTTCGCCGGCGATCGCGGCGATCACGCGATCCTCGGCCGCCTGCTGGGCGCGGGATTTCACGTCCTCGCGCATGTGCTCGCGCGTCATGGCGATCGAGGCGTCCACCAGGTCGCGAACGATCTGCTCGACGTCGCGGCCGACATAGCCGACTTCGGTGAACTTCGTGGCCTCGACCTTGATGAAGGGTGCGCGTGCGAGCTTGGCCAGACGGCGGCTGATCTCGGTCTTGCCCACGCCGGTGGGGCCGATCATAAGGATGTTCTTGGGATAGACCTCGTCGCGCAGGTCCTCGGACAGTTGCCGACGGCGCCAACGCGAGCGCAGGGCGACGGCGACGGCGCGCTTGGCGTCCTTCTGGCCGATGATGAAGCGGTCGAGTTCGGAGACGATCTCGCGCGGGGTGAGGTCGGTCATGTCGGTCCTTTCGCGGGCGCGGTGGCGGAATGTTCCGGCCCTCAGGCTTCGATGGTTTCCACGGTCAGGTTGCCGTTGGTGAAGACGCAGATGTCGGATGCGATGGCCATTGCGGTGCGGGCGATGTCCTCCGCGTCGCGGTCGCTATCCATCAGCGCGCGGGCGGCCGCCAGGGCGAAGTTCCCGCCCGAGCCGATGGCGGCCACGCCGTGTTCCGGCTCCAGCACGTCGCCCGCGCCGGTGATGACATACAGGTCGCGACCGTCTGTGACGATCAGCATTGCCTCGAGCTTCTGCAGGTATTTGTCGGTGCGCCAGTCCTTGGCCAGTTCGACGCAGGCGCGCTGCAACTGGCCCGGCGTCGCCTCGAGCTTGGCCTCGAGCCGTTCCAGCAGGGAAAACGCGTCCGCCGTCGATCCGGCGAAGCCGCAGACCACGTCGGAGCCGCCGGGCGACAGGCGGCGCACCTTCCGGGCGCTGCCCTTGATGACGGTGTTGCCCAGCGAGACCTGGCCGTCGCCGGCGATGACGACCTTGCCGCCCTTGCGGATGCCCACGATCGTGGTGCCGTGCCAGCCGGGGAAGTCGGTTGCGGACATGGAATACCTTTCACGTGGGCCGGGAGAGGGGCGCCGCCCTCTTGCCCCGGCGGGGCCGGGGCACTTCACCCCGGGATGTTTTCTGCGGAAGTCGCCTCAGATCGAGTCTTCGATCCAGCCCTTCAGCGCCGCCTTGGGTGCCGCGCCGGCGCGGTTCGAGATCACCTGGCCATCCTTGAAGATGAACAGCGCGGGGATGCCGCGCACGCCGAGGGCGGCGGCGGTGTTGGGGTTCTGGTCGACGTCGACCTTCGCCACCTTGATCTTGCCCTCCATCTCGGTCGAAAGCTCCTCGAGAGCGGGGCCGATCTGCTTGCACGGGCCGCACCATTCGGCCCAGAAATCCACCACGACGGGGATGTCGGAATTCTTGACTTCGGCGTCGAACGTGTCGTCGGTGACTGCCACGGTGCTCATGAGGGGGTCCTTCCTTCCCGGCGTTGTCAGAGCCGTGAACGTATGGACGCCCCCCCCGATCGTCAAGCCGGGGTCGCCCGGGCCAGCGCCGCCTGCACCACGTCGGCCGACAGCGGCATGAAACGCGCCTGCGCGGTCCAGACCAGCCCGGTCTCGATCCGGCGGCCGGGATAAAGCTGCGCCAGAGCGGCGGCATAGGCGCCCATCTGGCGCAGCAGGCCGTCTGGGACCGTGGCCTCGGTGTCGGGTACGGTGCGGTTCGACTTGAAATCGACGGCCAGGACGCGGGCCTCGTCGACCACCAGCCGGTCGATGACGCCGTGGATGCGGCCGATGCCGGGCAGGTCCGCCGTCACCGGTACCTCGGCCAGCGTTTGCGGGGCGAAGAACGGGGTCAGGTCCGGCGCATCGAGCACGGCGCAGACCTCGGTCAGCAGCGCCGCGCCGTCGGCCGCCAGCGCGGCGGTTTCGGAATCGCGGGTCAACGCCTCGAGCCGTGGCGCCGCAATGGCTGCGCGGTCGGCCGGCGCAACGGGCGCTAGATCCTCGAGCAGGGCGTGCATCAAGGTGCCGCGCGCCTTCGCGATTTCTTCGGTGTCGCCGGCGGCGCCGGGCAGTGCCTTCGCCCCGCCCAGGTTCGAGGGCGACACCGTCGGCGGCGCAATGACCGGCGCGGCGGCGGGTCGGTCGAAGAACGCAGGCAGCGCGATGGGAGCGGACGGTGTCGACGGCGGCGCGGCCGCGGCCTGCATGGCGTCCCAGGCGGGGCTTTTCAGCCGCAGGCCCTGGTCCGGCCCGTCATCGGGAAAGGCGAAGCGCGCTGTCTCGGCCCCCGAGGCTTCCATCCCGGCGCGGATCTTGTCGTGCCAGGTCTCGCCGGACTTGCCCAGGTCGCCGGCGGCGGCGGCGATCAGCCAGGTCTCGGCGCGTGTCAGCGCGACGTAAAGCAACCGGTCGCGTTCCTGCGCCTCGGCCTGCTTCGCGGCGGCGACGGCGGCGGCGTGGCGCGCGGGTTGTAGCGGCGCGCGAGTCTTCCACAGCGCGCCTTCCTCGTCGCGCAGGATCGATGTCCGGTCGTTGTTGCTGCGGCTTTCGGCGCAGTCGGGCAGGATGACGATCGGCGCCTCGAGACCCTTGGCCCCGTGCACCGTCATCACGCGCAGCGTGGCGCCGGCGCTGTCCGGCGCTCGCTTGATCTGAAGGTCGTCGGCCTGCGCCCATTGCAGGAAGCCGGTCAGCGACGGGATGTCCGATGCCTCGTAGGCCAGCGCCTGCGTCAGCAGCGCGTCGATGCCGTCCTCGGCCTCGATCCCCAGCCGGCCGACCAGCTTCCGGCGGCCGGAATGGCGCGTCAGGATGCGTTCGATCAGGTCATAGGGGCGAAGGTAATCCACCTGGTCGCGCAGGTCTTTCAGGACGGCCAGCGTGTCGGCGTCGCCGCCGTCGCGCAGTGCTTGCCAGAGAAATTTCTGCCCGCGGCCCTGTGCGAGGCGGTAAAGCTGCGCCTCGGTCAGCCCGAACAGCGGCGAGCGCAGCGCCGTGGCCAGCGAAAGGTCGTCCTCGGGCGTGGCGAGGAAGCTGAGCAGCGCGATGATGTCGCGCACCGCCAGCTCGGCCATCACCTTCAGCCGGTCGGCGCCGGCAATCGGCAGACCCTCCTGCTTCGCCGCGCGGATGATCTCGGTGAACAGGCGGTTGCGCTTCTGCACGAGGATCAGGAAGTCGCCGGCATGCGCGGCCCGCGCGCCGGTGCCGTGGCCCTCGGGGATCGGCGTGCCGTCTTCGATTGTGGTGCGGATGAATCGGGCGATCCGGCGCGCCAGCGTCACGGTGTGGTGACGCGGGCTGATGCGGTCGACGGGCTCGAACCAGGCGCCGTCCTCGGGGTCGGGGGTCTTCTCGACCACGGGCCACAGGTCGACGCGTCCGGGCATGTCGGTCTTGAACGCGCGGTGGCGCTGGTCGGGGGTGAATCCGCTGGCGCTGGCCTGCGTGAAGGTGTTGTCGACCAGCCGCAGGATCGGCTCGGCCGAGCGGAAGCTGTATTCCAGCATCATCGAATTGAGCGGCGCGCCGGTGGGGCGCAGACGCTCGGCGAACTCGTCGCGCATCCGGTCGAAACCGGACGGATCGGCGCCCTGGAAGGAGTAGATCGACTGCTTCTTGTCGCCGACGACGAAGATGGTGCGCCGCACGTCCTGCCGCGCGCCCGAGCCCGAAGTGAATTCCCGCGCGAGGCTCTCGATCACCTGCCACTGGGCCGGGCTGGTATCTTGTGCCTCGTCGACGAGGATGTGGTCGATTCCGCCATCCAGCCGGTAGAGCACCCATTCCGCTACGCTGGCGTCGCTCAGCAGGGTTTTCGCGCGGTCGATCAGGTCGTCGAAGTCGAGCCAGCCGCGCAGGGTCTTCTCGGTCTCGAGCCGGGAAAGGAAGGGTTGCGCGAAGGCGATCAGCGCGCGGTCGCGGGCGATGCAGGCCAGCGCCATGCGCTTGCCGCGGGCGTCCGTGACGCGGTCAGCCAGCGCGGCGAAGCCGTCGAGGTATGGTCCAAGAGGCTGAGCCTTCAGGCAGCCCTTGGTCGGCGGCAGGGTCTTGCGGGGTTCGCCCGCCTGCGTAAAGAACACCGGCTCGAGCCGTTCGAGCGCGGCGATGTCCGCTGCGGTCACCGACGCGAAGGCCTGGGCTGCGGCGCGGTCGGAGGCGCCGCCTTGCGCCAGCATCGGCGCCATGTCGCGCAACAGGTCCAGCGTACCGGGAGAGAACACCTCGTCAAGCAGCGCGGCTTCGCCGAAACCCGGCGCTAAGCCGTAGGCGTGTGCCAGCGCCGCGTCGTCCGGCGGCGACAGGAAATGCGCCTTGTGCGACGCGATCTCGCGCAGCAGCGGGTCGGGATCGTCGGGCAGGTGCGGCGCGATCGCCTCGATCAGCGGCGCTTCGAGACCATCGGCCATGCGCTCCAGCACCTCGGCGCGCAGAAGCTGGGCGGCGCGATCCTCGATCTCGGTGAATTGCGGGCTGACACCGGCTTCGAGCGGGAAGCGTCGCAGCAGCGCCGCGCAGAAGCCGTGGATCGTCTGGATGCGCAAGCCTCCCGGCGTCTCGATCGCGCGGGCGAACAGTGTGCGCGCCCGGCGCAGCGCATCGGTCGAGGGCGACGAATCCAACCCCAGTTCCAGCAGGCTGGCGCGCAGGGCGTCGTCGTCCAGCATCGCCCATTGGCCCAAGCGGCGGAACAGGCGGTTCTGCATCTCGGACGCGGCGGCCTTGGTGTAGGTCAGGCACAGGATGAGTTCCGGCGAAACGCCGTCCAGCAGCAGGCGCGCCACACGGTCGGTCAGCACGCGCGTCTTGCCCGATCCGGCATTGGCCGACAGCCAGGTGCTTTCGTCCGGCCGCGCGGCGCGGACCTGAGCGCGGGTGGCGTCGTCCATGACGTGGGCGCGGGGGGCATTTTCCATCATGGCAGCGGCTCGGGCGTGGCGGTGTCGGTGACGTCCCATTCACCGAACCGGGCCAGATGGTCGTAATCGCCCGCGTCGGCGTCCGACAGCAGCGCGCGGCGCGCGGTGTAGCCCTTGGTCGGGTCGGCATAGGCCGCGATCAGCGCGGTGAACTCGGCCCAGACGGTATCAGGCGGGGCATCCTCCAGCGGGGCCGGCACCTCTTTGGGATCGGACGGCGACAGCGAGATGAACAGCGCGCGCGCCACGTGGTCGGGCGACAGGTTCTCGAAGGCGCCGCGCTCAATCATCGCGGCTTCGAGCAGAAGCTGCTTGTCGAAATGGCGCTGCTGCTTCTCGGTCGGAGCCTGCCCGGTCTTGTAGTCGTAGACATGGGCACCGCCGCGTTCGTCGATGTCGATGCGGTCGGCGGTGCCGGTCAGGGTAAAGCCGAGTTCCGGGATCTGGGCCTTGCCCTGCGCCTCGAAGTGGGCGGGACGGGCGATGGCGCGGCGGTCGGCCTCGGTCTCGGCGAACCAGTCGGCGATGCGCGACACGCGGGCGCGCCACAAGAGCTGGACCGACGGGAAGGGCAGGTTGGCGGGATCGGACAGGATGGCGCGGGCAGCCGCGTCCAGGTCATCCGCGGTCACCGGGCGGTTCGCATCGCGGGCGTCCCTGACCACGGTTTCGAGGATCTCGTGCAGCAGGATGCCGCGCAGCAAGGCATCGGGCGGGCGCATCAGCGGATCGAGCGGGCGCAGGCGCAGCACGTGCTTGGCGTAGATCGCGTAGGGGTCGCGCACGAGGCGCTTGATCTCGGTCACCGACAGCTGTGCGGGACGCGCCGCGACGGGCGGCGCGGGCGAGGGACGGTGCGCGGCGGGCGCTTGCAGCGGTTCTTCGGCCGCGCGCGCCAACGCCAGCCAATGCTTCCCGCGCGCCTTCATCTGATCCAGCGCGGCGGGCCCGTCGCGCGACGGCAGGCCCGACAGCAGGTTCGACAGCCGGTTCAGCCAGCGCGACGGGACCGTTTCGGCGTCGTCGGACTTGGTCGAGCGGGTCAGCCAGATCTCGGGCGCCGCGGCGGCGATCTGGAAGTCGTGCGCCGACAGGCCGATGCGCCGTTCGGGCAGCAGCAGCCTCGCCTCGGCCCGCATCGCGCGGTTCAACCAGGGATCGGCGCCGGGCACCTCGGGCCAGCTGCCCTCGTTCAATCCGGCGAGGATCATCAGGTCGGCCGGCGCCGCGCGCACCTCGAGCGGGCCGAGGATGCGGATGCCGGGATGCGTCGGATCGACCTCGGGCACTTCCTCGCGCGAAACGAGTGCGCCGAACAGCGCGGCGTAGTCGCGCGCGGTCATGTCGGTGCCGTGCGGTGCCTCGGCGCGCAGTTCTTCCACGATCCTGAGCAGCGTCCGGCCGGCGGCGCGGTCCCACAGCGCACCCGCACCGGAGCCGGTCGGGCCGGCGGCGATCGCCTCGGCCAGCGCGACGTGGCGGTCGACATGCTCGGCCAGCGGGCGAGACGCCGGATCCTCGAGGTCGCAGAAGCACCGCGTCAGCCAATCGGTCCAGCCGGCCCGCATCTCGGCCTCGCCCCAGGCGCGCAGCGCGGGGGCGTTGGGATAGGCCCACGCCTTCTTGCGCAGGTGCAGTTCGAGGTCGCGGGTGTTCAGCAGGTGTGGCCCCCGGCCGGTTTCGTGGCACAGAGGGTGCTTCAGCAGCGTCAGCAGCACCTCGGCGGACAGGGGCTCGGTGAACAGCTGCGCCACGTGCCGGAGGAAACGTCCCGGCGCCGTCATCTGCGCCGGCCGGCCGGCGCTGTCGTCGGGCACGATGCTCCAACGTTGCAGCACCGCGGTCACCTGCCGCGTCAGCGTCCGGTCCGGCGTGACCAGCGCCGCGCGCGTTCCGTCCTCGGCCGCCTGGCGCAGGCGCAGCGCGATGGCCAGCGCCTCGTGTCGCGGCGCGGGTGCTTCCAGAAGGGTAACGGAGGCCATCGCCTGCGGCAGCGGCGGCAGGGTGGGGCCTTCGGCCATCCATTGATACGTGACGGGCGCGGGCCGCAGCGCCAGCGAGATCACGGCGTTGCGCTCGGGCGCCGGCGCCTGCGCTGCGGTCCAGGGCAGCACGTCGCGCGCCTCCAGCCCCAGTTCGGCCAGCAGCCGGCCAAGGCGGTATTGCGGATGATCCTCGCCGGTCAGCGGGTCGTCAAACCCGCCCCAGACCTTTTGCGGCAGGGCGCGGTCGAAGCCGGGCAGGATGACCGCGCCCTGCGGCAGGCGCGCCACCGCCCGCATCAGCGCGTGCGTCGTGCCCCGCGACCCGGTCGAGCCGGCGACGATCACCGGATCGGCCGGAGGCGCATCCGCCCAAGCCTCCAGCCGCGCCATCAGCGCGCGTCGGGCATGGGCGGCTCGGTCGGGGTCGGAATCCGCGTCGAAGAAAACCTGGACGATGCGGATGAAGCGCAGCGCGCGCTGCCAATGGCCGGACTGGTCGGACACGTCGAGGCGAGCCACGCGGCCGGGATCGACGCCCTCGGTGTGCATCTCCTCCATCAGCGTGGCGAGGCTGTCGGACAAATCGAACAGCGCCGCGCGCGGGGCGAGGCCGGGCTCGGTCTGCAGCAGACGGGCAACCAGCGCGGTCAGTTCAAGCCGACGGCGCAGGGGCGGGACCGGCGGTGTCAGCCGGGCGCGCATCGTCGGGTCAGCCAGGTCGGTCACCAGCCTGATGCGCGGCAGCAGCGCGGGCGGGCCAGCATCGAAGGCAGCGCGGATGCCCTTGGCCGTGCGATCCGAGTTCACGAACAGCGTCACGCGTGCCATCGCCTCGGGCGGGCGGTCCTTCATGCGCGCATGCAGGCCATCGACCAGCGCGGCGGGGAAATCGACGCCCGGCGGCAGGGCGAAGACGCGCGGCGCTCGGCGTTCAAACATCGCGTAGCATCTCTTCTGCAACCTTGATGCCGCCGGGATGGCCGACGTCGCACCAATGCCCGCAATAGGGGATGCCGCGCATCCGATCGGTCGCCTGCGCCTTGTCCCAAAGCGCGCTGATCGAGAACGCGTCGCCCTCGATCCCTTCCAGCAGGGCGGGGTTCACGATCTGTGCGCCGGTATAGACCATGTCCCCGCCGCGGCTGAGCCGGCCATGGTCCAAGGTGAAGTCACCGCCGCCTTGGCGTCCATGCGCACGAAACAGCGGAACGCAAAGCAGCAGCGCGTCCATCGTGCCCGGATCCCATGCCGCGGCCAGTCGGTGCAACGGGTTCGGGCCGCGCCAGACGGCGTCGGTGTTCAGGGTGAAGACCGGACCGGGGCCCAGCAACGGCAGCGCCCGGCGCAGCCCGCCGCCGGTATCCAGGATCTCGGGCTTCTCGATCGACACGGGGATTCCCAGCCCCGCCACGTGCGCCTCGATCTGCTCGGCGTGGTAATGGGCGTTCACCACGCGACGCGGGATGCGGGCGCACTGGTCCAGCGCGTGATCCAGCAGCGCGCGGCCGGCGACCTCGACCAGCGGCTTGGGGCGGTCCCGGATCAGCGCGCCCATGCGCGTCCCGAACCCGGCTGCAAACAGCATTACGGCATCTGGCATGCGGGCTCCGGCCGCGCTAGGGGCGCGAGCGAGGGCGGCGGCATCGAGTCCAGATGCCGCCGCAGCGGTGATAGCGCCGGGTGCGCAAGGTCGGTCTGAAGATGCGCCCAGACGCGCGGCAGAAGACACAGGTAGCGCGGCTTGCCGTACTCGGCGGCAAGCCGGGCGAATACGCCGAGGATGCGCAGGTTGCGCTGAACCCCCAGAGCGGCCATCGCCGCCCGAAACGGCGCTTCCTCGGTGCCGGTTGCGCGCAGGTAATGCGCGATCGCCGTTTCGGCCGTGCCGGGAAACAGGTCGCGCCGGACGTCTCGCAGAAGCGAGACGAGATCGTAGGCCCGGTGCCCGCGCAACGCGTCCTGGAAGTCCAGCAGCCCGGCCCGCGCCGCGCCGCTGCGCTGTGGCAGGAGCAGGATGTTCTCGGCGTGGTAGTCGCGCAGCACCATCACGTCGGTGGCCGCTGCAGTGTCCGCCAGGATCGCGCGCAGGGCGTCGATCGCCGGCGCGGCGGCCTCGGGGCGGGCAGCGTAGTGGGAGAAGGCCAGCTGTGTAATCGACGCCATGTGGTCGGGCGTGGCCTCGGGCAGATCGGCGGGCGCGGCGTGGCGGTGCAGCTTGACCAGCGCGTCGACCGCGATGCGGTACAGCTCGGCCTCGCGCACAGGGTCGGTGGCCAGCCGTGCGACCAGCCCGTCGCCAAGGTCCTCGAGCAGCAGGAGACCGCCGGCGTCGTCGCGCGCCAGGATGCGCGGCGCGGACAGGCCAAGGTCGTTCAGATGGGCGGCCAGCCGGGCGAACAGGCTCACGTCGCCGCCGGGGTCCTGCATCAGGATCGCCGTGCCGTCCGCCCGGCGCAAACGGGTGTAGAGCCGGGCCGATGCATCGCCCGCCAGGGGCTCGCGCGCTGCATCGGCCCAGCCGGCGCGGGTCAGGAACGCGTTCATGCGTCCACCGAGGCCAGACGCGCGGCCCAGCGTGCATCGGTCCACGCGACATGCAGCGCGCGCCGCCGGTCGTCGTCGGGATCGGCGGCGAAGTCCATGTGCAGCGCCCCCGACGGCGTCAGCGCGCCCAGCCGATCGGGCCATTCCACGAGGCAGATCGCCGTGTCGAACGCCTCGACCAGGCCAAGTTCCTCGATCTCGTCGGGGCCGGACAGTCGGTAGAGATCGGCGTGCCAGAGCGGTCCGGCGGTCGTGTCGTATTCCTGAACCAGCGTGAAGGTGGGTGAGGGCACGTCCTCGGGCACGTTCAGCAGCGTCTGGATCAGGCTGCGAGCGAAGTGCGTCTTGCCGGCGCCGATCCCGCCGGACAGCAGCAGCACGTCGCCCGGGTGCAGCGAGGGCGCCAGGGAACGGGCCAACTGCGCTGTGGCCTCCTCGGAGCCGAGGACGAAATCAAGCAAACGGGTGGTCATCGGGCGCGAGGATACGCGTCACACGCCGCGCTGCAAGCGGGCCCTTGCGTCCGGTTGCACGCGGCGTATGTGACCGGCAGCAAGGCGCCTCATGCCAGGGCGGGCTGAACCGCAACGCGCCGTTCGCGGGCGAAACGGACCATGGTGGCGCCGGCGGCCACCGGCTCGATCGCGCAGGTCAGCCCACGGCCGTCGAACATCGTCAGCGGCGCGGTCCACGCGGACCGCTCGCGCATGGTCAGAACGAAGTCGCGCAGGTCGTCCCAGATCGGGCTGGGCAGACAGGCGCGCTGCCAATCCTGCGTTGCGTCCATGATCGTGACCTCGGCGAAGGCGCTGTCGGGATCGCATTTCCACATCTCGCGGTAGGCCGAGTTGCAGAAGGTCAGCACGCCCAGTTGCGAGAACACGGCGACCGCTTCGTCGAAGCAGTCGATGACCGATTGCGTCAGTTCGAGTTCGGACCGGAAGCGGCGCGTCAGCGAGATCTCGGCGCTTATGTCTTCCAGCAGGAAGGCCACCGCGCGGTCGGGATGCGGCCGGCCGGTGATCTTATAGGTCAGCCCCGACGGCAGGTTCCACGTCTCGCAATAGCGGTCATCGCGGGCGGCGCAGATCACCTGCGCGAGCTGCTCGCGCCAGCCGGAATAGCTTTTGGGCTCCGGCATCATGCGATTCTCGCGCATGTGGTCGAAGAACGACAGCAGATTCGGGCGCGCCGACAGGAAATCGACCGGCAGGCGGGTCAGGTCGACCAGCGCCGGGTTGAACAGGACCAGCCGGTGATCGCGGTCGAACACCGCGAGGCCGATGGGCAGGTGCGCGAACGTCTTGGTCAGCGTCTGGACGAACGTCCGCTGTGCGCGCTCGGCCTCGACCAGCGTATCGATGGCGGTGGCGAAGTGCATGGGACCTGCATCGGTCTGGCGCGTGGTCAGCGCGAACCACCGCGCGCGTCCGTCGGTCAAGGCCACGCGCGCGCGGACTGTGCCGGCCGCGGCCTCGGCCTGACCGATATCCGCGAAGGGACTCTCGCCATGAGGGTCCGTTCCGCTTTCCCGGCAGAGTTGCGCGAAGGCGCTGTTGTACCAGATCACCTGGTTGTCGTGATCGGTCTGCCAGATCGGCTGCGGCGTCGAGTCCAGCGCCGCGCGGTTCCGGTCGCCTGCCAGCTGGTCCGACAGCCGCATGCGGCTGCGCCGTTCGGCCAGCTGGGGCGCGCGGATCACGCAGCGGACAAAGCCACCGTCGGTGGCGATGCGCATGGTCATGTCGCTGTTCCCGGCCGCCTCCAGCGAAACACCGGACTCGGGCGGGACGCGAGGGAAGCCGGGAAACACGGGCAGAACCAGCTCTCGCAACTCGCCCCAGCCGGAGCCGGGATGCGGCGCGCTTGGCAGCAGAAGCGCCGTGTCCTCGGTGCTGTCGATCACCACGCCATCCTGCAGCAGGATCGACGCGCTGGTCGGGATGCTGACCGCCGATGGCGCCGGCGGGCGGCTGGCGACGCGGCCCATGATCCAGAGTCCCGCGAACAGCCCGAGGCCGGATCCGAAACCAACAGCGACTGCCAGATAATCGTGCAAAATGCGTGCCCCAGCAATACCGCACCCGGTATCGCCTGAATTGGTTAACGGTCTCTTAAGCCCTGATCTGTGCCTATCCCCGCCATGCCGCGTCAGATCTCGAGCGGCCGGTTCTCGCCCAGGGCTCCCCGGGCGTCGCGCTGATCCCGCACGATGGCCCCGCGCGGCCAGACGACTTCGACCACCGCGCCGCGGCGTTCGCTTTGCTGCGCGCCCGACAGCGCCGGATCGGTGCCGTTGGCGAAGCTGAGCACGGCGCCCGATCGTTCCAGCAGGGTCTTGGCGATGAACAGCCCCAGACCCATGCCCTCGTATTCCGGGCGCACGCGACGGTCGGATTCGGTGCGGCGGCGGCGCACGAACGGATCTCCGATGCGGCCGATCAGGTCGGGCGGAAAACCCTGCCCGTCGTCGATGATGCGGATCGAGACGCTGGTGTCGTCCCAGTTCGCCTCGATCCAGATGCGGGCGCGGGCGAAATCGACCGCGTTCTGCACCAGGTTGCGAAGCCCGTGGATGATCTCGGGGCGGCGCAGGATCTGCGGCTGCGCCCCCGCGCCGCCGGGCGCGGGGGCGCCGGAGATCGTGATGTCCTTGCCGCGGTTCTGGTGCGGCTCGGCGGCCTCGCGGATGACCTCGACCAAGGGCGCGTGGCGCATGTGCAGGTCGTCCTTGCCGGTCCGGCCCATCGACCGCAGGATTGCACTGCAACGGTCGGCTTGGTCGCGGATCAGGCGCGCGTCGTCGTGCAGGTCGGGGCGGTCGGCCAGCTCCTCGGCCAGCTCGGCGGCGGTCAGCTTGATCGTCGCAAGCGGCGTGCCCAGTTCGTGCGCGGCCGCGGCCACCACGCCGCCCAGGTCGTTCAACTTCTGCGCGCGGGCCAGCGCCATCTGCGTGGCGCTCAGCGCGTCGGACATGGAATGCATCTCGCGCGTGATGCGGCGCGCGTAGATCGAGATGAACAGGATCGCGATGCTGATCGCCGTCCACTGACCGAAGACGAACAGGTCGGGGATGCGCAGGATGACCCCGTCCGACGTGCGCAGCGGCAGATGGAAGAAGACCATGGCCGAGACCAGCGCGAACGCCGTCATCCCCAGGATGACCGTCGAGCGCAGCGTCAGGACCGCCGCCGACACCGTAACCGGCCCCAGAACCAGCAGCGAGAAGGGGTTGTTCAGGCCGCCCGTCAGATACAGGAGGAAGCACAGCTGCAGCAGGTCGAACATGACCATGAGAAAATTTTCGGTCTCGGACAGGCGCTTGTTTTCCGGGAAGACGAAGATCGCCACCAGGTTGCCAACGACCGACACGCCCACCGCAAGGTAGCACAGCCCCAGCTCCAGCTGCAGGTCGTAGAGGTGCTGCGCCACCGTGATCGCGGCCAGCTGCCCGACGATCGCGAACCAGCGCAACAGGATCATCGTGCGCAGGCGAACCCAGTTGCTGCGTTGCGTCTCGCTGAAGATGCCAAGGTCGGTCTGCGCCATGTGCGCGGTTTCGCCTCTTGTCACGGGGTGCGTGATGGTTAGGTGTCGGAAGCTAACCCAAACAACGGCCGAGGCCAGCATGGAAAGACGATACGGGGTGCGGGCGGCTGCGGCCGCGGCAATTCTTGCGGCGACGGCCACGGCGGCGCAGGCGAACTGGCTGACCGATCTTCTGGGCTTCGGCGGCGACGGACTTGACCAATGCCGCGCCAGCGTGGTGGCCGGCGGGCCGGGCGATATCGGCGGCCCGTTCGAGCTGGTGAACACCGAAGGCGAGACGGTCACCGAAGCCGACGTGCTCAGCAAGCCCAGCCTGGTCTATTTCGGCTATACCTTCTGCCCCGACGTCTGCCCGCTGGACGTGGCGCGCAACGCCCAGGCGGTCGATCTGCTGGCCGAGCAGGGGCTGGACGTGCAGCCCGTCTTCATCTCGGTCGATCCGGACCGCGACACGCCCGAGGTGCTGGGCGACTTCGCCGCCAACATGCACGAGGACATGGTCGCCCTGACCGGGACCGAGGCGCAGGTGAAGGTCGCCAGCGACGCCTATCGGACCTATTTCTCGATCCGTGACACGGGCGACGAATACTACCTGGTCGATCATTCGACCTTTACCTATTTGATGCTTCCCGACCACGGCTTCGTCGAGTTCTTCCGGCGCGAGGCTTCGCCCGAAGAGATGGCCGAGAAGGTGGCGTGCTTCGTCGAAGCGTCCTGAGCGTGCCGCGGTTTGACCACCCTGTGGCTGCACACTACCATCCGGTCACGGCGCCACGGGGAGGGCCTGTCCAGTGACCGAAAACAGTGTGGATGAGTTGGGCGCCGACAGGTCTCTGCTGTTGGTCGACGATGACGAACCGTTCCTGAAGCGCCTTTCCAAGGCGATGGAAAAGCGCGGCTTTTCGGTCGAGACGGCGGAGTCGGTTGCCGGGGGTTCGGCCATCGCCAAGGCCCGCCCGCCGGCCTACGCGGTGATCGACCTGCGGCTCGAGGACGGCAACGGGTTGGATATCGTCGAAGTGCTGCGCGAGAAGCGCCCGGACAGCCGGATCGTGGTGCTGACGGGCTACGGCGCGATCGCCACCGCCGTGGCGGCGGTAAAGATCGGCGCCACGGATTATCTGTCGAAACCCGCCGACGCGACCGACATCACCAACGCGCTGCTGGCGAAGTCGGACGGGCTGCCGCCGCCGCCCGAGAACCCTATGAGCGCCGACCGCGTGCGATGGGAGCACATCCAGCGGGTCTACGAGCTCTGCGACCGCAACGTCTCCGAAACCGCCCGGCGGCTGAACATGCACCGCCGCACGCTGCAGCGTATCCTCGCCAAGCGCAGCCCCCGCTGATCCGCGACCCTCGCGCCGTCAGAGCGCCGAAAGCAGTGCTGCGTGCCTTGCGGTGTACTCGGCGCGCACGTCGACGGGCGGGCGCAGGCGGATCGACAGGCCTTCGATCACATTGGCAGACGGCCGGCCGAACAGCTTCGTCGCCTCGGTCTCGGTGAAACCCGCGATCTCGGTCGCCTCCATCCAGGCGCTGACCGTGTCCGCCTTCTTGATGCGCTTCTTTAGCGCTGGCGGCGTTTCCGCCGGCAGACCGAAGCGGATGTGCACGGCCACTTCCAGCCGCTTGTCGAGTGCCTTGTAATCAGGCCCGACGGCGGCTTTTACGGGCGAAATCATGTCCCCTATCACGTATTCGGGCGCGTCGTGCAGCAGCGCGGTCAGGCGCTGCGCCGGGGTCGCCGTCGGGTACAGCCGGGCGAAAAGGGTTTCCACCAGCAGCGAATGCTCGGCGACGGAATAGGCGAAATCGCCCCGCGTCTGACCGTTCCAGCGGGCGACGAAGGCCAGGCCGTGGGCGATGTCCTCGATCTCGATGTCCAGCGGGGTCGGGTCCAGCAGGTCAAGCCGGCGACCCGACAGCATCCGTTGCCAGGCGCGTGCGGGTTTGGGCATTCGTGTCATCCATGCTGCGGTGCGAGATGCCGGCGGATTAGGCAGTGCGGCCCCGCATGTAAAGCCGCGGGGGCGGGATCCGCGCGGCGATTCATGCTTTGGTCACGGTCGCCGTGCCATGCACGTTGCGACCAGACGATCGGGGTGCTACGTCCCGCGGCGAACGTATAGATGCGGAGGCGGCCCAATGGCCAAGGATTACATCGTCAAGGATATTGCACTGGCAGGCTACGGCCGCAAGGAGCTGGACATCGCCGAGACCGAGATGCCCGGTCTGATGGCCCTGCGCGAGGAATACGGTGCCGCGAAGCCGCTGGCCGGCGCGCGCATCGTGGGCAGCTTGCACATGACGATCCAGACCGCCGTCCTGATCGAGACGCTGAACGCGCTGGGCGCCGACGTGCGCTGGGCGTCGTGCAACATCTTCTCGACCCAGGACCATGCGGCGGCGGCGATCGCCGAGGGCGGCACGCCGGTCTTCGCGATCAAGGGCCAGACGCTGGAAGAGCACTGGGATTACCTCGACAAGTCGTTCCAGTTCCCCGACGGGCCGAACATGATCCTGGACGATGGCGGCGACGCGACGCTCTACGTGCTGATGGGCGCGCGGGCCGAGGCGGGCGAGGACATCATCCCGGTGCCCGAGTCCGAGGAAGAGACCGTCATCAAGGCGCAGATCCAGAAGCGAATGAAGGAAAGCCCCGGCTGGTTCACCAAGGTGCGCGACCAGATCAAGGGCGTGTCCGAAGAGACGACGACCGGCGTCAACCGCCTGTACCAGCTGATGCGCGAGAACGCGCTGCCCTTCCCGGCGATCAACGTGAACGACAGCGTCACCAAGTCGAAGTTCGACAACAAGTACGGCTGCAAGGAATCGCTGGTGGACGGCATCCGCCGCGCCACCGACACGATGATGGCGGGTAAGGTCGCCGTGGTCTGCGGCTACGGCGACGTGGGCAAGGGCTCGGCCGCGTCGCTGGCCGGCGCCGGCGCGCGCGTCAAGGTGACCGAGGCCGATCCGATCTGCGCGCTTCAGGCGGCGATGGACGGGTTCGAGGTCGTGCTGCTGGAAGACGTGATCGGCAGCGCCGACATCTTCATCACCACCACCGGCAACAAGGACGTCATCCGCATCGAGCACATGCGCGAGATGAAGGACATGGCGATTGTCGGCAACATCGGCCACTTCGACAACGAGATCCAGGTCGCCGCGCTGAAGAACCACAAGTGGACCAACGTCAAGGAACAGGTGGACATGATCGAGATGCCCTCCGGCAACCGGATCATCCTGCTGTCCGAAGGCCGTCTGCTGAACCTCGGCAACGCCACCGGGCATCCGTCCTTCGTGATGTCGGCGTCGTTCACCAACCAGGTTCTGGCGCAGATCGAGCTGTGGAAGAACGGCGAGAAGTACCAGAACCAGGTTTACATCCTGCCCAAGCACCTGGACGAGAAGGTCGCCCGGCTGCACCTTGGCCGCATCGGCGTGAAGCTGACCCAGCTGTCGAAGGAGCAGGCGGCCTATATCGGCGTCACGCCCGAGGGTCCGTTCAAGCCCGAGCATTACCGCTACTGATATTTGCGGCCGGCGCGTTCTGCGCCGGCCGATTCTTAAGGTGCGAGCCGCCGTGCATGCACCTTCGCTGCGAGGCCTGCGACGAGATAGCGCTCAGCCCAGACCGCCGAGGCCGCAGACGATCTTCCACTCCGCGTCCGACACCGGCTGCACCGACAGGCGTGCCTGCCGCACCAGCGCCATCTCCGACAGGCGCGGATCCGCCTTGATCGTGTCCAGCGTTACCGGCTTGGGCAGCGGCTCGACCGCCCTGATGTCGACGCATTCCCAGCGCGGATCGTCGCTGGTCGAATCCGGATGCGCGGCGGCGATCACCTCGACAATGCCGACGACCGCCTTCTCCTTCTGCGAGTGGTAGAAGAACCCCAGATCGCCGACGGACATCTCGCGCATGACGTTGCGTGCCTGATAGTTGCGCACGCCGTCCCATTCCTCGCCCGCGGCGCCCTTGGCCACCTGGTCGTCCCACGACCAGGTGGAGGGCTCGGACTTGAACAGCCAGTGCCTCATCCGCCGATCGCCCGATACCACTGGATCAGCGTGACGCTCTCGAACAGGCCCGCGCGAGCGTAGGGGTCGTTGTCGGCCCAGTCGCGCGCGGCTTCCATGTCAGGCACTTCGAGGATGATCAGCGATCCGGCCATCTGCCCGTCGTCGTCCAGCAGCGGACCGGCCTGGTTCACCACGCCGGTGGCCTCGATATAGGCGAGGTGCGCCTCGCGGTTTTCCTTGCGGATTGACAGGGCGTCCTCACGATCATGGGTCATCAGGGCAACGAGCATCTTTCATTCCTCCTTGAGGGGTCGTGTCAGAAGGGCGCGCATCGCGTCCTCGGGGGCGGTGTCGCCGCCGGCTATGGCGTTCACGGCGGTGCAGATCGGCAGGTCCAGACCGTCTCGCCGGGCCAGCGCGTCCAGCGCACGGGCGGTGGCGACGCCCTCGACCGTGGCGCGCGCGTCGACGGGCTTGCCCGCGCCCAACGCCGCGCCGTGGCGGAAGTTGCGCGACAGCTCGGAATGGCAGGTGAGCGCTAGGTCGCCCATGCCGGAAAGCCCGGTCAGCGTGTCGGGATCGGCGCCCAGATGCGCCGCGAGGCGCTGCATCTCGGAAAAGCCGCGGGTCATAAGCGCGGCGCGTGCGCTGTCGCCAAGGCCCAGCCCGATCGCCGTGCCGCAGGCGATGGCGACCACGTTCTTCAGCGCACCGCCCAGCTCGGCACCGACGGTGTCGGCGGTGCGGTACAGCCGCAAGTTCGGCGTCGACAGGCGGGTCTGCAACGAACGGGCCGTGTCCGCGTCGGCGCAGGCAAGCGTCAGCGCCGTGGGCAGGCCGCGGCCTATGTCGGCGGCGAAGCTGGGGCCGGTCAGGATGGCCGGTATCGCGTCGGGCGCATGACGGGCGATGACCGCGGCCGGACCGCAGAGGGTGCGCAGCTCGATCCCCTTGCTGCAGGCGACCAGCGCCTTGCCCGCCAGCCGGACCGGAATGATTTCCAGCAGATCGGCCAGCGCCTGCATCGGAACCGACAGCAGCAACACATCCGCCCCGGCCGCGTGGGCAAGGTCGGTCGTCGGCGTGATCGCGTCGGGCAGGGCGCAACCCGGCAGCCGGGGCGAGGTCCGGTGGGTCGCAATCTCGTCGATCACCGCCGCGTCGCGCGCCCACAGTGTCACCGGCCCGTTCTGCGCCAGCGAGACCGCCAGCGCCGTGCCGAAGGCGCCGCCGCCCAGGACAGCGACGCTCATGCCTTGGCGCCCTTGCGGCCCGAACCGATCAGCGGTGCGGCGGCCGAGTCCAGCGGCCAGCGCGGGCGCGCGGCAAGCGTCATGTCGTGCCGGGTTCCGTTCATCAGCAAGGCTCCTCCTGCGTAGGCGATCATGGCCGCGTTGTCGGTGCACAGGGCCAGCGGCGGTGCGGTGAAGCGCAGGCCAGCCTCGTCGCAGACCGATCTCAGCGCCTCGCGCAGCGCGCCGTTCGCGGCCACGCCGCCGGCGACCGCCAGAGCGGGCGCGGCCGGTGCCTCGGTTAGATAGAGCGCAACGGCGCGCCGGGTCTTTTCCGCCAGTACGTCGCGCACCGCCGCCTGGAATCCGGCGCACAGGTCCGCGCGGTCGCGGCGAAACAACCCGCCCTGTGTGGCGACCAGCCGGTCGCGTTCGCGCAGCAACGCGGTCTTCAGCCCCGAAAACGACAGATCGCAGCCGGGCCGGTCCAGCAGCGGGCGTGGAAAGCGGAAGCGGGCGGGATCGCCCTGCGCCGCCTCGGCCTCGACCGCCGGGCCACCCGGTTGCGGCAGGCCCAGCAAGCGCGCGGTCTTGTCGAACGCCTCGCCCGGCGCGTCGTCGATCGTGCCGCCGAGGCGGGTGAAATCCTCGGGACCGTGCACCACCAGGAACTGGCAATGCCCGCCCGAGACCAGAAGCATCAGGTAGGGGAAGGCGAGATCGTCAGTCAGGCGCGGCGTCAGGGCGTGACCCGCAAGGTGGTTCACGCCGACCAGCGGCTTGCCCGTCCCGGCGGCCAGGCCCTTGGCGGTCATCACGCCCGACAGCACGCCGCCGATCAGCCCCGGACCTGCCGTCACCGCGATGGCGTCGACCTCGTCCAGCGTCACACCGGCCTGCTGCAACGCCTGGCTGACGCACAGGTCCAGCCGCTCGGCATGGGCGCGGGCGGCGATCTCGGGGACCACGCCGCCGAAGGCCGCGTGCAGCCCGGATTGCCCGACCACGACCGAGGCGAGCACCTCGCGCCCGCGTACCAGCGCCGCGGCGGTGTCGTCGCAGCTGCTTTCCAGCCCAAGCATGAGCGGCGTTGCGGTCATCGCGGCCTCGTTGCGCAGAACATGTCTTCCAGCTACCACCGGGGCATGCGCCTCACAAGGATCAGGCCCGACGAGGATAACCGGATGCCAGCGCCGCCCACCCTGCTGTTGCTGACCCGTCCCGAATCAGCGTCGCGCGCATTTCTGGAGGCGTTGCGGCAGGACGGAATCGGTCCGGTCACGCCGATCCTGTCGCCGTTGATCGACGTGCGCGTGACCGGACCGCTGCCGGACCTGCGCGACGTCTCCGGACTGATCTTCACCTCGGCCAACGGCGTGCGGGCCTACGCTGAATTAGGCGGTTCGCCCGGGCTGACAGCCTTCACGGTCGGATCAGCCACCGCCCGTGCCGCCGAGCAGGCGGGCCTGCGGGCCAGATCGGCCGGGGGCGATGCCGACTCGCTGGTGGCGATGCTGGGCAGGGGCGAGGCGGCCGTCCCGTTGGTGCATCTGCGCGGCAGCCACGCGCGCGGCGACGTCGCCTGCCGCCTGACCGAAATGGGCGTTCCCACGACCGAGGCGGTAATCTACGACCAGCCGCTTTGCCCGCCCACGGACGAGGCGCGCGCCGTGCTGCAGGGAACCCGGCCGGTCGTCGTTCCGTTGTTCTCGCCTAGAACGGCGACAGCTTTTGCCGGCTTGCCGAGGAAGGCGCCGATATTCGTCGCCGCCTTCAGCGAGGCGGTGGCCATGGCCGCAGGGGGGGGCCATATTGTGAAACCCGGCATCGCGCGGCAGCCCCAGCAGGCGGCCATGATCGCCTGCACGGCCGCCATGGTGACGCAGGCCAGGGAACTTGAGGCGCGCAGGGGGCGCGTGTAGACCGGTGGGACCTGTCTGTCCCGACCGGAAAGACACGACCAGGAATTCGAAAGGGTGGCGCAAGGTGGCAAAGTCGAAGAACGATCCGGACCGCGGCGACGAAACGGCCAAGGACGCTGCTCCGAACGATACCTATGGCTTGGCGCCCATCGACGATGGAGAGCATCCCGCCGCCGAAAGCCCCGACCGCCATTCCGAGGACGGACCGCCGGGAGACGTGGGCACCGACGCGCCCGTCGACGAATACGGCATCACCCCGGCCGAGGGGCGCGGCGCCGAAGCTCTAGGCGGTGACCTTTCCGCCGACACCGCTGCCGAGGACACGCTGCCACTTGGTGCCGACACGCTCGGCGCCTCGGACGAAACGATCGGTGCGTGGGACAACACGCTGCCGCCCGCCGGCGGCTCGCGCAACACCTCGGAGGACACGCTCGGCGCCACGGACGACACGCCGCTGGCGGCTGCGGGCGACGATAGTCTGCCCCCCGAGGCGACGCCGGCGGCCGCCCTCGGCGATCCGGTCCCGGTCCGCGAAACCGTGGTCAAGCACAAGGGCGGCTTCGTGCCCATGGTGCTGGGCGGGATCGTGGCCGCCGCGCTGGGCTTTGCCGCGGCGCGTTACGGCGAGGGCGGCCTGCCCTTCATGCCCGCGCCCGAACCCGACCCCTTCATCGCCGAGACCGAGAGCCGCCTGACGCAGCAGGACGAGCGCGTCGCCGGGCTGGACGAGCGGCTACAGGAAATGCAGGGGGCGCTCGACCAGATCGACGTGGATTCCGTCGTCGGGGCGGTCGACGCTCTGGTGCCGCGAATCGACACGCTGGCAGAGGGCCAGCAAACGCTGATCGAACGACTGGACGCGCTCGAGGCCCGGATGACCCAGCTCGAGAAGCAGCCGATGGAGCAGGCGGTCTCGCCCGAGGCGATCGCCGCATATGAAAGCGAACTGGCGAGCCTGCGTGATAGTCTCGAAGCGCAGCGCGCCGAGGTCGAGCGAAGCCGCGCCGAGATAGAATCCATCGCCCAGACCGCGCGGCAATCCGAGGAAAGCGCGGCGCGTCAGGCACAGCTGGCAGAACAGCGTGCCACGCTGGCGGAGTTGATCGCCGCGCTACAGGCCGGACGGTTCTACGAAGAGCCGCTGAACGCATTGCTCGAAAGCGGCGTGGCGGTGCCCACCGCGCTGACCGAAGTCGACGAAGAAGGCATTCCGACCCCGGCGCAACTGGTGGCCGAATACCCCGACGCCGCCCGCGACGCGCTGCGCGCCGCGCGCGTCGAGGAGGACACGGCCGGCGGCGTGCGCGCGTTTCTCCGCAACCAGCTGGGCGCGCGATCGGTCACGCCGCAGCTTGGCGACGACGCCGATGCGATCCTCAGCCGGGCCGAGGCCGCCGTGCGACGCGGCAATCTGGAACAGGCCTTGGCCGAAATCGAGAAACTGCCCGAACCCGCGCAGGCCGAGATGGCCGACTGGGTAGCGATGGCCCGCACACGGGCCGAGGCGCTGGACGCCGCTTCGGGCCTTTCCCGCGAACTGAACGAATAACGAGGATCTGAATATGCTCTGGTCACTTCTCAAGATCGTCGTTTTCGTCGTCCTGGTCGCGGCGCTGACCCTTGCCGCGGGCTTCCTGATGGAAAGCCCGGGCGGGATGATGATCACCGTCGCGGGCACCGAGTACACGCTGGGCGCCCTGCAATCGGTGATCGCGCTGCTGGTGCTGGTCGTCCTCGTCTACATCGCCTTCAAGATCGCGGGCCTGCTGGTGGCGCTGCTGCGCTTCATCAACGGCGACGAAACGGCCCTGTCGCGCTATTTCGACCGCAACCGCGAGCGCAAGGGCTACCAGGCGCTGTCCGAGGGGATCATGGCGCTTGCCTCGGGCGAGGGGCGGCTGGCGATGGCCAAGGCGTCGCGCGCCGAGAAGTACCTGCACCGCCCGGAGCTGACCGACCTCGTGACCGCCCAGGCGGCCGAAATGACCGGCGACCGCAGGAAGGCCGAAGAGGTCTACAAGCGGCTGGTGACGCGGGACGAGACCCGGTTCGTCGGCATCCGGGGCCTGATGAAGCAGAAGCTGGCTGCGGGCGACACCGACACCGCGCTGAAGCTGGCCGAGCGCGCCTTCGCGATCAAGCCGCGCCATGTCGAGGTGCAGGACACGCTGCTGCGCCTGCAGGCGGAAAAGGCCGATTATGCCGGCGCGCGCGCGACGCTGGCCGAGAAACTGAAACAGGGCGCGCTGCCGCGCGATGTCTATCGCCGGCGCGACGCGGTGCTGGCGCTGTCGAGCGCGCAGGCGCTGGACGCGGAAGGCAAGCACGGCGACGCCAACGACGCGGCGATCCGCGCCAACAAGGCGTCGCCCGACCTGATTCCGGCGGCGGCGATGGCCGCGCGCGCCTACATCGCGCAGGGCAACAAGCGCTACGCCGTCAAGGTCCTGAAGAAGGCTTGGGCCGCGCATCCGCATCCCGACCTGGCCGCCGCCTTCGCCGAGATCGAGCCGGGCGAGTCTCCGTCCGACCGCGTGCGCCGGTTCGGAACGCTGACCTCGATCAACCCCGAACACCGCGAGACCCGCCTGCTGCGCGCCGAACTGGCGCTTTCGGCCGAAGATTTCCCCGCCGCCCGGCGCGCATTGGGGCCGATGGCCGAGCACGAGCCCGATGCACGCGTCCTGGCCGTCATGGCCGCGATCGAACGCGGCGAGGGCGCGTCCGACGCCGTGGTGCGCGGCTGGCTCGCCAAGGCTCTTACCGCCTCGCGCGGCCCGCAATGGGTCTGCGGGAACTGCCACACGATTCACGGCGACTGGGCGCCGCTGTGCTCGAATTGCGGTGCGTTCGATTCGCTGGAATGGACGACTCCGGCACAATCGGAAGTCGTTCTGCCGGCCGGCGCCGACATGCTGCCGCTGATCGTCGGCGCGCTTGAAAAGCCGGTTGCCGAACCCGGTCCGGCGGCCACGACCGAGGCGACCACGGCGGGCACCGACGAAGAAGCCGACATCGTCGACGCCGAGATGGCCGACGAACCCGCGGCCGCCACCGTGGTCGAGCCGGATTCCGAGCGGGCAAGGGTGAAATAGCGCTTTTCCTTGTCGGGATCGGGTGCTAAGAGGCCGCGCACCGGGCCGGTGTAGCTCAGCTGGTAGAGCACGTCATTCGTAATGATGGGGTCGTAGGTTCGAGTCCTATCACCGGCACCACTTGAACTTCCCCGAGACCGTCGTCCCGATGGAGTACGGAGTTCAAGGCCGCGGCCGCGAGGGCGCGTTTTGACGGCACCGGGTGCCTTTCTTGTAATCGTTCACACCATATGCTGTCGTGGACATGCGCCGCGCCGCAACATAGGTGCGCCATCGACACCTGCGCGCGAGCGTGTCAGGAATGAAAAAGGCGCGAAACTGGTAGCGATGTGGCCTCTGCCCAAGGCAAGCGGATTGGTTCACGCACGAGAAGCACGGAGCAGAACCGATGAGCAACGAGCCCGCCGAGACGGCGTTCTTATCCGGCGGAGGAGAGATCGGCAGCCTGATCCGGGCGAATGACTGGACGGATTTCCCGCTCGGGCCGCCAGAAGGTTGGCCGCAATCGCTGAGAACGGCCGTCAGCCTCATGCTCAATTCGCTCTATCCCATGTTCATCGCGTGGGGGGCGGATCTGGCCTTTCTGTACAACGACGCCTACCGGCCGATTCTGGGCACCAAGCACCCCGAAGCGCTGGGCCGGCCCTTCGCGGACGTCTGGCCCGAGATCTGGGAGGACATCGAGCCCATCGTGCAGCAGGCCCTGGCGGGGC
Organism: Citreimonas salinaria; assembly: GCF_900107235.1. Taxonomy (GTDB): domain Bacteria; phylum Pseudomonadota; class Alphaproteobacteria; order Rhodobacterales; family Rhodobacteraceae; genus Citreimonas; species Citreimonas salinaria. The sequence goes on along the minus strand of NZ_FNPF01000001.1, from coordinate 292,789 downwards.
GGGCGACCTTCCACGAGAACCTCCATCTGGTGATGGAGCGGCACGGCTACCCGGAAGACACCTGGTACACGTTTTCGTATTCGCCGGTGCGCGACGAATCCGGCGGGGTTGGTGGCATGTTCTGCGCGTGCCAAGAAACGACCGCAACGGTGCTGGCCGAGCGGCGCCTGGCGTCGGAAAACGAGCGCCTGCAACAATTGTTCGAGCAGGCGCCGGGCTTCATGGCCTTGCTGGACGGGCCGGACCACGTGTTCAGGCTGACCAACCCGGCGTATTCAAAGCTCATCGGTCACCGAGAGGTCGAGGGAAAGCCGGTGCTCGGCGCGCTCCCCGAGCTAATCAACCAAGGCTTCTCCGAACTTCTGGACGAGGTCTACACGACCGGCAAGGCCTATACCGGCCATGCGGTTGGGCTTGCTCTCCAGCACGAACCCGGCGCGCCCGAGGAAGAGCGTTTCGTCGATTTCGTGTATCAGCCGATCCTCGACGCGAATGGACAGACCAGCGGCATCTTCGTCGAGGGCCATGACGTGACCGAGCGCGTTCGCGCCGACCTGCGCCTGCGCCTTCTGATGAACGAGCTCAACCACCGACTGAAGAACACGCTGGCCACCGTGCAGGCGATCATCGTCCGGACCATGCGCAGTGCGTCGACCCTGGAAGAGGCCGGCGAGGCCCTCAGTGCGCGGGTGATCGCGCTGTCCCGCGCCCAGAACCTGCTGACTCGCGAGAACTGGGAAGGCACCGAACTGGCCACCGTGGTCCGCGAGATACTCGAGCCCTACGCGGACCCTCACGGCAGTCGGGTGTCGATCTCCGGTCCCTCCGTGCCCCTCGGTCCGCGGGCTGCACTGGCGTTTGCGCTGGCGCTTCACGAACTTGCCACGAACGCGGCAAAGCACGGAGCCTTCAGCAACGAGTGCGGCAAGGTCGAGATCGAATGGAGCGTCGATCCCGGCCCGCCGGCAGGGTTCCGGTTCCGTTGGCGCGAGCGCGGCGGCCCTCCGGTTGCCGACCCGACACGCTCGGGATTCGGAACGCATCTCATCGAGAGAGGTTTGACAGCAGAGCTGGAAGCGGACGTGAAACTGGATTACGCGCCCGACGGGTTCGTTTTCACGATGTCGTCGCCGCTGGACACCCTCAAGGAGCAACCCGATCTTGCCGACGCGCCCCCGTAGAGTCCTCCTCGTCGAGGACGAGATGCTGATCGCGATGGAGATGGAGGACTTGCTTGTCGAACTGGGCTTCGAGGTGGTCGGTCCGGCGATGCGGTTGAAGCGGGCTGCCGAACTGGCCGCTCGCGAGACGCTCGACTTTGCCCTGCTGGACATCAACCTCGCGAGCGAGACCTCTTTCCCCGTCGCGCGTCTCCTTCGGGCCAGGCAACTCCCGTTTGCCTTCGTGACGGGTTACGGGGTCGCGGGGCTGACGGACGAGTTCAAAGATACGCCAACCCTGCAAAAGCCCGTCGACCGGCATCACCTGCAGCGCGTGGTGCGCGCAATCTCAGAAGCCGCGCGATAGTGGAATCTGGGACCCGGGTCCGACGCGTATGGTCAGCGCCCGAACCGGCCGCATTTGCCGCATTTTCCCCGGCTTGACACTTGATAAGCCGGGGAATCCGGGCGAAACGGGTTCATGTTCTCGCTGCGATCCATGTTTCAAAGCCTGCGGCCCGCGGTGTTCGATGCGCCTATCGCGCCGGACCGGGCGTTTTTCGCCATCGGGGACATCCACGGCGACTATGTCGGGATGGAACGGATCCTCAATCGGATCGAGGAGATTTCCGACGATCCGATGGTGGTCTGCGTCGGCGACTATGTCGATCGCGGAGAGCGGTCTGCCGAGGTGCTGGGCTGGCTGCATCACGTCAACACGCTCTACCCGCAGGACTTCGTCTGCCTGGCCGGCAACCATGAAGAGATGATGACCCGGTTCCTTCAGAATCCCGAAGGGCAGGGCGACCGCTGGCTGGCGTTCGGCGGTCTGCAGACGTTGCAAAGCTACAGCGTCCGCAAACAGCCCGAGACCACGATGACCGATCTGCGCGACCAGCTGGCCGAGGCGATGGGCGATGACCTGATCCAGTGGCTCGGGAATCTTCCCGCTTCATGGCAGTCGGGCAACGTGGCCGTCACGCATGCTGGCGCCGATCCCTCGCTTCCCGTCGCCGGACAGCCGCGCCGAAACCTGCTCTGGGGTCACCCCGACTTTCAGGCGAAGGTGCGCGACGATGGCGTGTGGGTGGTGCATGGCCACACCATCGTCGAACGACCCGAGGCGCGGGACGGGCGAATTTCCATCGACACCGGCGCTTATGTAACCGGGCGATTGACAGCCGCCCTGATCCACGAGGGCAATGTCGAGTTTATCTCGACGCGCGACTGACGTGCCGCAAGACATCGTGCGGTCTGTGGCACATTGGGCACGGGAGCGTCGAAAAACCCCGAAGTTGGCCCGCCTCCCTGCGAGTCGCGGCAGCTTTCCGCTAAACCGTTCTGGAAGTCGCGTGCGATCGTTGGGCGCGGGTCGACGGGCGGTCTCTGCCGCGCCGACCTGCTTGTGCTCGCTGTCGCCGTGGCGCTCGATCGAAATGGCAGGATGGCGGTGATGATCAAGGCAGGCAAAGACAGTCTACTTCCGGGCAACGCGCCGCGTGCGGTGGCGCTGGCAATGGCGCTGGCGGTGTCCGGGTGCGGCATCACCTACAAAAGCCCGTCCGTCCGGACCGTCGCCGAAGGCGCGGTGGTCGATGTGGTGCCGCTGACCCCGGCAGAGGTCGCGCGTGCCAACCGGACGCCCTACGCCCCCAAATCCCTGCCGAACGCGTTCTTCGTCGGCGCCGATCTCGGCCAGTCCGAAATGTCCGGAGCGGCGCTGCCCGCGATGCCCTACGTTCCCGAAGAACAGCGCGAGGCCCTCGACCTGCGCCCGCTGCCGTCGATCGACCCTCCTCCCTATCGCATCGGTGTCGGTGACGTTGTCCTGCTGGCGACGCGGGGGGCGGCCTCGACCGTTGAGCAACTGTCCGGTCTGCTGGCGGCGCAGAGCCAGCGGCAGGGCTATACCGTCCGGGACGACGGCACGATCGCCATCCCCGAGGTTGGAACAATCGACATCGGGGGCCTGACGCTGCAACAGGCAGAGGACCGCGTGTTCGAGACGCTGGTCTCCAACCAGATCGACCCGTCCTTCAGCCTCGAAGTGGCCGAGTTCAACTCGAAGCGCGCCACCGTCGGCGGTGCTGTCGGGCAGACCACGATCGTGCCCATCGGGCTCAGCACGGTGACGCTGCGCGACGCCCTGACCGCAGCCGGCGGCCTGACCGTCACCGACGAGGAATTCGCGTCCGTCCGGATCTACCGCGACGGGACGCTGTACCAGATCCCCGTCGAGGTCCTTCTTGACGAGCCGTCGCTGGGCAATGCCGCTCTGCTCGATGGGGACGCGATCTATGTCGACACCAGCTACGACCTGACCCGCGCGCTGCAGTTCTACCAGTCGCGGCTTGACGTGATCGCGCGCCGTGAAGCCACGCAGTCTGCCGCACTGACCCGTCTGCAGGCCGAGATCGCCCGCCGCCGTGCTGCACTGGACGAACAGCGTTCGCTGTTCCGGGCGCGCACCGATCTGGATGCCGTCGAGCGCGAGTATGTCTATCTGGTGGGCGAGGTGAACAACCAGTCGCGCTTTGCGCTGCCTTACGGGCACACAGCGTCCCTGGCCGACGTTCTGTACGATCAGGGCGGGTTCAGCACCGAAACCGGCGACCCGTCGCAAATCTACGTGCTGCGCGACGGGGCTTACGAAGGTCGCATCGAACGCATCATCGCCTACCATCTCGATGCATCGAACGTCGTCCACATGATGAACGCGACCGAATTCGAGATGCGCCCGCGCGACATCGTGTTCATCGAGGAGCAGCCGATCACCAAGTGGAACCGCGCGCTGCAGCAATTTTTCCCGGTTCTCATCCGGGAGGCGACCGCCACCAACTGATCGCGGCCCAAGGAGCGGATCGTCCGAACCCCGGCCACGCATAGCGACTGGCCGGGGATTTCCATTCTGCGGAGAGAAATCGCTTCACCGAAGAACGCGTGCCCAATTCGCAATCAAAAAGGGCCGCCGAAGCAGCCCCCTGAATTGCCGTTGTCGCGATGTTGGTCAGGAGCCGGCGCGCTTGGCCACGACCGTCAGGGTGCGCCAGAAGATCCAGAGTTCCAACCGCATGTTCGTGTTGGTGATGTAGTAGAGATCGGCCTGCACCTTTCGGCGCGTCGCCTCGATTCCGACGGCATATCCGAGCTCGGTCTGTGCCAGACCGCTGATGCCGGGCCGCACCACATGCCTGGACTTGTAGCCCGGGATTTCGCGCAGATAGCGCCTGGCGTGACTGAAGTAATCGGGCCTCGGGCCGATCAGGCTCATGTCGCCGCGCAGGACGTTGATGATCTGCGGCAACTCGTCGATCCGGGTCTTGCGAAGGAAGCTTCCGAGCGGCGTGATACGATCGGCGTCCAACGGCCCGTCGGCACCGCGCGAAAGGCGTTCAGCCGGCCGCATGCTGCGAAACTTGATCGCCTTGAACGGCTTGCAGTTCCGGCCCATGCGCGTCTGCAGAAAGAACAGCGGACCTCGATTGTAGAACGGATTCAGCGCCAGCAAGGCGACCGCGCAGATCAGAAGCAGGGGAAGCAGCAGGATGCTCACCACCACGTCGAAGCTTCTTTTTGCGATGAAGAATGCCCTTCGCGAAGGGCTCGAAGTATCCAGCGGCAGCGCCTCCGGGTACAGGTCCTGAGCAGCAGCCAAATCGTACATATCACCCTCGCATCATCAAACGGGACCCGTCTGTAAACTTTTACTAAATATATCTATGGCTAACTTCGGGCCCGACGGATTGTCAATCAGTGGGATTACCAGGAACGCGTGATTCCGTTGCCGTGCTTAATTTAACGATCTTTCGACGAAATTTTTCGCGAGTCAACGACGCCAAGGGGCCCGTTCGGGCGCGATCGCGTGCGGGAGTGCCAATTTCTAGGCAGGCACAGCCGCATCGTCGTTGTCGAAATCCCGCCGGTGGAATCGAAGGACGAAACGATATGAATCCGAGGATTCAACGACTTCCGATCGTCCGTGCAACTGCTGTTCAAACGCCTTGATCAGCCGCGCGCCAAGCCCGTCGCCGGAGGATTCGGCGCCGTCGTCTGACACGTGCAAATCGCTGCCCTTGGTGTTCTCGACCGTCAGGACCACGAGTTCGCTTTCGTCGTGCGCGAGATCCACTTCGATTCGCGCCACGCCGTCCTCCCGGCGTCCCACGTACTTGACCGCATTCGTGACGGTTTCGGCCACGAGCATGGACAGTGGCACCGCCTGATCGGGGTAGAGCTCGACTGGATCCAGCCGGGTCACCACGTCCACCCGTCGTTGAGCGGCGCCTCCGGCCAGATCCGAAACCAGCGTCTCGACCATGGCGTCGGCCTGCACGGTGGTCATCTCGGGGCTGGAATACAACGTGCGGTGCATCGTCGCCAGGCCCCGCACGCGGTTGCGCAGGCTGTCCAGAACGCGCCGTGCCTCGGGCGTGCGGGCATTGCGCGCCTGCATGTTCATGATGGAGCCGATCAACTGGAGGTTGTTCTTCACGCGATGGTGCACTTCCTTCAGCAGGACCTCCTTGTCGCGCAGATCCTGCTCTTGCTTGGCCTCGGCCTGGGCTAGCAATAGTACCATCCGGTTGAAGGCGCGCTCGGTCTCGCGCAGCTCCTCCGGCGGGTTCTCGAGCTCGATCCGGCCGCCGCGCAGCTCTCCGAGGGCAAGTTGCCGCATAGCGCTGCGCAGCGCCGTGATGTGGCGGATCACCAGGCGCTGCAGCCCGAAATAGGCGACTATCGTGCCGATCACCCACATCAGGATCGGAAAGATCAGCGGCGCGAGCGTCGCCAATGTCCAGTCCTGGCCCAGAACGGCGCGCTGCGGCCAGCTTCCCACCAGCGCCGCTTGGCCGTTGATCATGCGGCTGACGGCGAAGACGCGAGTCTCGCCGTTTCCGGCCTCTGCCTCGAATGTCGCGCCCTGCAGTTCGAACAGGGTCTCGGCGGACATGGCGCGGGGCAGGTATCCGCCATTCCCGGCGCTTTCGTGCGACGAGGCCAGCACCACGCCGTCGCGGGCGACGACCGCCAGCCGAAGGTTGTTCCCGGTCGCCCGTTGTGAAGTCGCGATCAGCGCCTCGGCGATCCGAAGCGGGATCGACAGGGAAATGAAGCCGATCAGCCCGCCGTCGTCCCGGACCGGGCGGGCCACGCGGATGACCGGCGTGCCGTAGCTTTCACTGGCCGGACGGATCGAGATTTCCATCTCGGCGGGTTGGATGTCGGGCCCAAGCCGGCTGACAGCGGCGCGCTCGGCCGGCCCGGTGCCGCGGGACTGGCAGAGAAGCCGCCCGTCGACCGCATGGAAGCGCGCGGACAGGAAGTCGCCGTCCGCGGCGACGAACCGGTCCAGCGCCTCGGCGCAGGCACCGATGTCCATCCCGACAACCGCCGAGCCAAGTGCCTGGGATGCCCCGGAGGCGCGCTGGATCAGTTCGCGTGCGAGCGTTCCCGCCGCCACCGTTCGCTCCATCAGCGTGGCGCGATTGCGTTCCCGCGCCTCCTCCAGAACCACGCCGGTCTGGTAGAGCGAGATCACGCCGAGCGGGAAAAGCGCGAGCGTCAGAAGGGCGATCAACTGGACCGGAAGCCGACGCAGGAATGTCCTGACGCGCAACTCGAGGCCCTTTGCGGTCACGCTGCGCTCGGGTTCGACGCTACGATTCCCCTGGTCACCTGATCGGTCGCTTCCAGCGCCTCGCCTTCGTTCAACTGCATCAGCTCGGCCAACCGCGCGCGCGCCCGGTTGACGCGGCTTTTCACGGTCCCGACGGCGACACCGCAGGTCGCGGCCGCTTCCTCGTAGGAAAAGCCGCCGGCGCCGACGAGGATCAGCGCCTCGCGCTGCTCTTCGTTGAGCTTGTCGAAGGCCGCATTGAAATCGTTCATCTGAAGCCGGCCGTCATGGTCGGGCTTCTGCGCCAGGCTGTCCGCCATGACGTTGTCGACATCCTCGACCTCGCGCCGGCGGCGGCGGTAATGCGAATAGAACGTGTTGCGCAGGATGGTGAACAACCATGCGCGCATGTTGGTGCCGCGCTGGAACTTGTCCATGTTGGTCCAGGCCTTGACCAGCGCGTCCTGCACCATGTCGTCGGCCAGCGATCCGTTCCGCGTCAGCGAGATCGCAAAGGCGCGCATGGCGCCCAGGTGCTCGACGATCTCGTCGCGCGGGTCGCGCGTCTCGGGGGCATCACTCATCGGCGCGCGGCTCCTCGGCCCCGCGGGCGGGTTCGCCCGAACCGTCGGAGTTGCGCAGCCGCGCAAGCAGTTCGTGGAAGCGGTCGGGCACGTCTTCGTTCAACACATCATCGTAGGCCCGCTTGAGGTTACGGTCGATCTGCGATTGAAGTCTTGATGAACTGTTCTGTTGCGTCATGTTGAGGGCTATGCCGATCTCCAGGTCTTCCCGCCACCGGGGAACCAAACTCCCGCGGGGCGCTTCGGTTCCATACCTATACCAAATAACAGGAAAGACGAGATGAGCGACGAAAATTCTACCGACCTGGCCGGGGAAGTCGGGCAGAACCTGCCATACTTGCGCCGCTACGCGCGCGCACTGACCGGGTCGCAGGAACGGGGCGACACCTACGCCATGGCAGCGCTCGAGGCGATTCTGGACGATCCGGCCGCGTATCACCGGTCGCTGGGTGCGAAGCCGGCGCTGTTCAAGGTCTTCCACACGATCTGGTCGACGCTGGGCGGCTACATGGACGACGAGGAAACCGGCCTGACCGGCAAGGCGCAGCGCCACCTGGCCAAGCTGACCTCGAACACGCGCGAGGCGCTGCTGCTCTACACGATCGAGGACATGGATTACGACGACATCGCCGCGATCATGGACATCCCGCGCGACGAGGCCGTGTCGCTGGTCGACATCGCTTTCCAGGAAATGGCCAAGTCGGTCGCCGGCAAGGTGATGATCATCGAGGACGAGGCGATCATCGCCGTCGATCTCGAGGGAATCGTGGCCGAGATGGGCCACCGCATCACCGGCACCGCCAGCACCGAGGAAGCCGCCGTCGCGCTGGCCGATCAGGAAAAGCCCGAACTCATCCTGTCCGACATCCAGCTCGCCGACATGTCCAGCGGCATCGACGCCGTCAACCGGATCCTCGAGAAACACGGCGACATCCCGGTCGTGTTCATCACCGCCTACCCCGAGCGCCTGCTGACCGGCGAGGGGCCGGAGCCCGCCTTCCTGATCTCGAAGCCCTACAAGGAAGACCAGGTGCGCTCGGCGGTAAGCCAGGCGATGTTCTTCTCGTCCACCGAGACGCTGAGGGCCTGAGAGCGTCTGCCTGCTGCGTGTGGGCGCTGGGGGCGTCCGCGCGAAGGCTGGGTTCAGCCGCGGCCCAAGTCGTCGTGATCGTTCCTGTCGTCGCGCTGTGCCGCGCGCAGGGCGAACGCGGCGCCCAGGACGGCGAGGAAGAAATAGAACAGTATCTCGGCGATCGCGGCCGTCCCGCCGGCGAATCCGCCGAATGCGAACAACGCCGAGATGATCGCCGCCATGATGAAGATGGCGCTCCAGTGAGGCATGGCGCGGATCCCTCTGCGGTTAAGGCCGGTCAACACGCCGGCGCCAATGCCGTTCCGGGACCGCCCGTAAAGAATCGTTCAAGTTTTCGCGGGTCCGACGCCCGCTCGCGGAACCTTGGGCGAAATCGTGGGGTTGCCGCAGCATGAGCCGTCCGGATGACCCCTTCCCGCCGCTGCCCGGCGCGGAGCGCCTGTGCGGCGTCGAGATCGAACTGGCCGGCCTGACGGAGATCGAGGTGGCCGAGATCGCCTGCCACCGGCTGGGCGGCGGGTTCGAACGTTCGGCACCGCACGTGGTGGTCCTGCACGACAGCGCGCTGGGTGATCTCCGGGTCGAGCTCGACACGGCGTTGCGCAAGCTGGGCGGCGGCCGGCTGGTCCAGCAGGGGCTGGATGCTCTGCGCGGCCTGATTCCCGTCGAGATCGTGACCGACCCGCTGACACCCCGCGCGCTCGCGACGCTGGACGCCCTGCGCGAAGACCTGCGCCGGGCCGGCGCGCTGGGGTCGCGACACGGCGCGCTGCTGGGCTTCGGCGTCCACCTCAACCCGGCGCGCAGCGGCGACGACATGCGCGTCGTCCGCGTCGCCCGCGCCTTCGGCCTTGCCGAGGACTGGCTCAGGACCCGGCGCCGGATCGACATCACCCGCCGCATCCTGCCCTTCGTCGATCCGTGGCCGGCCCCACTGACCGACGACCTGGTCGATGCACCGCCGGACACGCTTGCCGGACTGGCGCGCCTCTATGCGCGCCACACCCAAAGCCGGAACCACGGGCTGGACCTTCTGCCGCTGCTGCGCGACGCCGTGCCCGACGCCTACGAGCAGGCATTTCCACGCGCGCGGACTATCGGCGGTCGTCCCGCCTACCATTTTCGCCTGCCCGATTGCCGGATCGACGAACCCGGCTGGAGCCTGGCCGAGCCTTGGGCCGACTGGCTGGCCATCGAGCGTGTCGCCGATGATTCCGCAATGACAGACGCGTTGTGCGCCGCATGGCGCGAACACCGGACGACGCGGGAATCGCGCGACGACTGGGCCCGGCAGGTCGGCAACATCCTGGGCACCGGGGTCGCTGCATGAGCAGGCCGGTGATCGCGGTGACGACCTCCCAGCTTTCGGGGTGGCGGGTCTTTCCGCTGGTGGCGCTGAACGTGTGGCTCGCGGGCGGGCGCGCTTTGCGCTGGGGCGTCGGCCGCGCGGCGGACCTGCCCTCGGTCGACGGGCTGATCATCGGTGGCGGCGACGACATCTCGCCCGCGCTCTACGGCCAGACCCTGCGCGTGACCGCGCGGCTGGACGCGCGGCGCGACACGCTGGAACGGCGGCTGGCCGAAGAGGCGCTGGCCCAGGGCGTGCCCGTTCTGGGCATCTGCCGGGGGGCGCAGATGCTGAACGTCGCGCTGCAGGGTACGCTCGAGCAGGACGCATGGTCGCGGCTGAACCAGCGCAAGATCACCACGATCCTGCCCAAACGGAACGTCCACGTCGTGCCCGACACGCACCTGTCGCGGATCGCGGGCACTGAACCCATGCGCGTCAACGCTTTGCACAGCCAGGCGGTCGATGATCTCGGGATCGGAATGCGCGTTTGTGCCCGCGACGAACACGGGATGGTGCAGGCCGTCGAACGGGCCAGCCCGCCCTTCGCGCTGGGCGTGCAATGGCACCCGGAACACCTTTTCTATGCCCGCCGCCAGCGCGCCCTGTTCCGCGCGCTGGTCGAGGCCGCGCAGGCCGGCCGAAAGCGCGACCCGGCGACGTCGCGCCGCCTGCGCCGCGCTTGATCCCGGGCCGCGCGCCGCTAGCTGGCGCGCCATGGAAAGCGCCTTGATCATCGGCGACAGCGGCGGCATCGGCGGCGCGCTTGGCCGCGAATTGCGTGGCCGCGGCACCGCCGTCACGGGCCTCTCGCGTTCGGAACACGCGCTGGACGTGACGGACGAGGCCAGCGTCGAGGCGGCGCTTGGCGCGCTGGATGGCCCGTTCGACCTGATTTTCGTGGCGACCGGCGCGCTCGAGATCGGCGGCGCGGAACCCGAAAAGGCGCTTCGCGACCTGACGCCGACGGCGTTGATGAACCAGGTGGCGCTGAACGCGCTGGGCCCTGCGCTGGTGCTGAAGCACGCGCAGCGGCTGCTGCCCCGGCGCGAACGCGCGGTCTTCGCGGCGCTGTCCGCGCGCGTGGGCAGCATCGGCGACAACCGTCTGGGCGGCTGGTACTCCTACCGCGCCGCCAAGGCCGCGCTGAACCAGCTGATGCACGGCGCCGCGATCGAGCTGGCGCGCAGCCACCGCCACCTGTGCGTCGCCTGCCTGCACCCCGGCACCGTCCAGACCGCCTTCACCGAGAAATACCTCGACCGGCACCCGTCCGTTCCGGCGGACGAGGCCGCTAAACGGCTGGCCAACGTGTTGGAAAACCTGACGCCCGAGCACACCGGCGGATTCTACGACTACGCCATGCGGGAAATCCCGTGGTAGGTCGGCTGATCCTCGTCCTCGGCGACCAGTTGACCGAGCGCGTCGTCGCCCTGCGTGAGGCGGACAGGCGGACCGACATCGTCGTCATGGCCGAGGTCGCGGACGAGGCGGGCTACGTTCCCCATCATCCCAAGAAGATCGCGCTGATCTTCGCGTCGATGCGCAAGTTCGCGGCGCGGCTGCGCGACGAGGGCTGGGACGTGCGCTACACGGCGCTGGACGACCCGGACAGTTCCGGCTCGGTCGTCGGAGAGTTGCTTCGTCGCGCCGAGGAAACCGGCGCGACCGAGGTCATCGCGACCGAACCGGGCGAGTGGCGCCTGATCGAGGCGCTGAACGACGCGCCGCTGAAGATCACGCAGCTCGAGGACGACCGCTTCGTCGCCTCGCACAAGGAATTCGACGACTGGGCGCGCGACCGCAAGGCGCTGCGGATGGAGTATTTCTACCGCGAGATGCGGCGCAAGACCGGCTTCCTGATGGAAGACGACGACCCGGCCGGCGGCAAATGGAACTTCGACCACGACAACCGCAAGCCCGCGCCGGGCGACGGCATCGCCACGCAGCTCATGCGCTTCACCCCCGACGAGACGGTCGAAGAGGTGCTTGATCTGGTCGAGGCACGCTTCGGCGACAACTTCGGCCAGGTGCGCCCGTTCCACTTCGCCACCGACCAAGGGGAGGCCCGCCGCGCGCTAACACACTTCGTGCAGCACGCCCTGCCGAAATTCGGCGATTTCCAGGACGCGATGCTGGACGAGGAACACTTCCTCTACCACGCGCTGATCTCGGGTTACGTGAACCTCGGCCTGCTTGACCCGATCGAGGTCTGCGAGGCGGTCGAGCAGGCCTGGCGCGACGGTCATGCGCCGATCAACGCGGCCGAAGGCTTCATCCGCCAGATCATCGGCTGGCGTGACTTCATGCGCGGCATCTATTTTCACGAAGGGCCGGATTACACGCGCCGCAACGTCCTGGGCCACCACCGCGACCTTCCGCCCCTTTTCTGGGGCGCCGAAACGAAGATGCGCTGCGTCGGCCGCACGGTCGAACAGACCCGCGACGACGCCTACGCCCACCACATCCAGCGGCTGATGGTGACCGGGAACTTCGCGTTGCTGGCCGGGATCGATCCCTGGCAGGTGCACGAATGGTACCTGTCGGTCTACTGGGACGCCTACGAATGGGTCGAGGCCCCGAACGTCATCGGGATGAGCCAGTTCGCGGATGGCGGCGTCATCGCGTCGAAGCCCTACGTCTCGTCCGGGAACTACATCGCGAAGATGTCGGATTACTGCGGCCACTGCGCCTACAAGGTGAAGGACAAGACCGGCCCCGATGCCTGCCCGTTCAACCTGCTGTTCTGGTATTTCATGGACCGCCACCGCGACCGCTTCGAGGGCAACCCCCGCATGGCGCAAATGTATCGCACCTTCGATCGCATGGATTCCGACCGGCGCGAGACGGTGCTGCGCGAGGCGGCGCGATTCCTCGACCGGATGGACGCGGGAGAGGTCGTCTAGAGCGCCACGCCCAGATCACTCGGGATCGCGTGGACGCTTTGAAGAACCGCATCTCCCGCAATTCGCGGAACGCCACTCAGCATGATCGGCGTGGCTGCGGTCTAGAATGGCCGAGCGAGGCGAACACGCGCCGGCCGCTCACAGTCTAGTCATTCCAACGGGGGCGGCAGCGTGTCCTCGCCATCCGCCTCGGGCCCGTCCGGTTCCGCGCTTTCCGGGGCCTCCGGCGTATCGGGCGAATCGTCGCCCTCTTCGGCCGGCGCCTCGTCCTCGGCCCGCTCCACCAGCGCGCCGTTGACCCATTCGCCGCGTGTCTCTTCGCCGCTGGCGTAGCGCATCGTGCCGGTGCCCTGTCGCTTGCCGGCCTCGAACGTGCCCTCGTAGACGTCGCCGTTGGCGTAGGTCGCCACGCCCTCGCCCTCGATCTCGCCGTCCTGCCATTCACCGGTATAGGAAAAGCCGCTGGCCATGGTGATCGTGCCCTGGCCGTGGCGCTCGCCGCCCTGGAACTCGCCCTCGTAGACGGTGCCGTCGGGATAGGTCGCCTTGCCGGTGCCCTCGCGCTCGCCGTCAACCCAGTCGCCCTCGTAGCGATAGCCGTCGGGATAGGTCATCACGCCGAAGCCGTGGTTCTGCGCGCTGCGGAACCCGCCCTGGTAGACCAGCCCGTTGGGATAGGTGGCGATGCCCTCGCCCTCGATCACGCCGTCGACCCAGTCGCCTTCGTAGGTCGCGCCGTCGGGATAGGTGATCTTGCCCATGCCGTTGGCGAGATCGCCTTGGAATTCACCCTCGTAGACCGACCCGTCGGGATAGGTCACGCGGCCCTGGCCCTCGATCTGGCCGTCGACCCAGTTGCCCTCGTAGACGTAGCCGTCCGCGCCCTCGAACCGGCCCTGGCCGTGGCGGCGATCGTCCTCGAAGGCGCCTTCGTAGACGTCGCCGTTGGCATAGGTCACTCGGCCTTGGCCGTGGCGGCGGCCATCGGCAAGCTCGCCCTCGTAGACGTCGCCGTTGGGCTGGGTCAGCCGGCCTTCGCCGTCGATCTGGCCCGCGTTCCAGGTGCCTTCGTAGACCAGCCCGTCGGGCATCGTCAGCGTGCCGGCGCCGTCGCGCTCGCCCTCGGTGACGCGGCCTTCGTAGACCGAGCCGTCGGGATAGGTGATCGTCGCCTCGCCTTCCTTGACGCCGTTGACCCACATCCCGTCGTAGACGTAGCCCGACGGCGCCGTCATCACGCCGCGCCCGTGGTGCAGCGCGTTGCGGAAGGACCCTTCGTAGCGCACGCCGTTGGCGTATTCCGCCACGCCCTGACCGGTGATCTTGCCGTCCAGCCACTGGCCTTCGTAGGTGCCGCCGTCGGCGAAGACGATCCGGCCCATGCCCTCGGGCTTGCCTGCGACGAACTGACCCTCGTAGACCGAGCCGTTCGGAAACCGCGCGACGCCTTGGCCGCGGATCTCGCCCTCGACCCAGTCGCCGGTGTATTCGTAGCCGTTGGGCAGCCGGTAGGTGCCGGTGCCGTGCTGCAGACCGTCCTGGAACGTGCCTTCGTACACGCCGCCGTCGTCGTATTCCTTGGTCTGGATGTCGCCGTCCTGCGCCTGCGCCGCGCCTGCCAGCGCAACGAGGACCGCGAAGATACCTGCCGTTCTCATGCTCTCATGCCCGCCCGTTTTTTCGGGGATTGCTCGAGCGCCGACGGTAAAGGAGCGGGCGGCACGGGGCAACGGCTTATCCCGCGTGCCTACGGTGGCGTTACCGGCTTCCCCTCGGGCACCTGTCTGCTATGTCCGTGCGCGGACGACAGGAGACCGGGAAGGATACCATGGCCGACCGCCTTCGCATGACGCTGGCCCAGCTCGACCCGATCGTGGGCGACCTGCGCGGCAACGCCGACAAGGCGCGCGCCGCCTGGGCGCAGGGCCGCGACGCCGGCGCCGATCTGGTCGCACTGCCCGAAATGTTCGTGACCGGCTACAACCCGCAGGACCTGACGCTGAAGCCCGCCTTCCACGCCGCCGCGATCGAGACGGTCGAGCAACTGGCGCGCGACTGCGCAGACGGCCCGGCCCTGGCGATCGGCGGCCCTTGGGTCGAGGGCACGCGGCTCTACAACGCCTACCACATCTGCTCGGGCGGCGCCGTCGTCGCGCGCGTGCTGAAGCACCACCTGCCCAACGAGCTGGTCTTCGACGAGGTGCGCATCTTCGACAGCGGCCCCGTCACCGGCCCTTACGCGCTGGGCGGCGTGCGCATCGGCTCGCCCATCTGCGAGGACGCCTGGCACGACGACGTGACCGAGACGCTGGCCGAGACCGCGGCCGAGATCCTGCTGGTGCCCAACGGCTCGCCCTATTACCGCGGCAAGCAGGACGTGCGGCTGAACCATATGGTCGCGCGGGTGGTCGAGACGGGGCTGCCGCTGGTCTATCTCAACATGACCGGCGGGCAGGACGACCAGGTGTTCGACGGCGGGTCCTTCGTGCTCAACCCCGGCGGGCGGGTCGCGGTGCAGCTTCCGGTCTTCGAGGACTGCATCGCCCACGTCGATTTCACCCGCACCGACGACCGCTGGCGGGCCGAGCCGGGCGATTTCACGCCACACCCGGATGCGTGGGAGCAGGATTACGCCGCGATGGTGCAGTCGCTACGCGGCTACTGCCGCAAGACCGGCTTCGGAAAGGTGCTGCTGGGCCTGTCCGGCGGCGTCGATTCCGCGCTGGTCGCCGCCATCGCGGTCGACGCGCTGGGGGCGGACAACGTGCGCTGCGTGATGCTGCCGTCGGAATACACCTCGTCCGCTTCGCTGGACGACGCGAAGGCCGTCGCGCAGGCGTTGGGCTGCCGCTACGACTACGTTCCGATCACCCAAGGCCGCGCCGCCATCACCGCCACGCTCGCGCCCCTGTTCGAGGGTCTCCCCGAGGACCTGACCGAGGAGAACCTCCAGTCGCGCCTCAGGGGCCTGCTGCTGATGGCGCTGTCCAACAAGTTCGGCGAGATGCTTCTGACCACCGGCAACAAGTCCGAAGTGGCCGTGGGCTACGCCACGATCTACGGCGACATGGCCGGCGGCTACAATCCCATCAAGGACCTCTACAAGACCCGCGTGTTCGAAACCTGCCGCTGGCGCAACGCGAACCATCGGCACTGGATGCTGGGTCCCGACGGCCCCGTGATGCCCGACAGCGTGATCGACAAGCCGCCCTCGGCCGAGCTGCGCGCCGACCAGAAGGACAGCGACTCGCTGCCCGACTACCCGGTGCTCGACGCGATCCTGACCATCCTCGTGGACCGCGACGGCGACGTGGCCGATTGCGTAGACGCCGGCTACGCCGAGGCCGATGCCCGCAAGGTGGAAAGCCTGCTCTACGTCAGCGAGTATAAGCGCTTCCAGTCCGCGCCGGGCACGCGGCTGACGCGCCGGGCCTTCTGGCTGGACCGGCGCTATCCGATCGTGAACCGGTGGCGCTCGCGCTAGCGGTTCGGCTGCCCTTTGGCCTTTCGCCACTTCGTGGAACGGTGCTCACTCCCACCAGCGGTCGATCGTGGCGATGTCGTCGTCGGACCAGCCGAAATGATGGGCGAATTCGTGCACCGTCACATGCGCCACCAGGTCGAACAGTTCGACGTCGCCGCGGTCGCGCCACTCGGCCAGGATGGGCTTGCGGAACAGCCAGACCGTGTCGGGGTAGGGCGCCGGATCGGCCAAGGACTTCTCGGTCATCGGGATTCCGTCGTACATCCCCGTCAGCTCCAGCGGATCGTCCATGCCCAGTTCGCGCAGCACCGCGTCGTCGGGCCAGTCCTCGACCCGCAGCAGCACGCCCGCCGCCGCCTTGGCAAAGGGTTCCGGGAAGGCGTAGATGGCGGCCTGAGCCATCGCGTGGAACGCCGCCGCGTCGGTCCTGGTCATGCGCCTGGCGCCCCCTCGTCCAGCGGGCAGGTCAGCAACGGCTCGTGGATCGCGCCGTCGGGGTGCAGCACGGACGAGAACAGCACCACCCGGTCCAGCAGGTACGGCCCCAGCCGCACGCCCAGCAGCGCCTGAAGGCAGCCCGAGGCATCGGCCCGCCCCGGCAACCGCGTCAGCGTCACGTGCGGACGAAAGCGGCGCCGCTCGGGCGCCAGACCGGCGCCGCGCAACCGGCCGCGCAGGCGGTCGTGCAGCTCGAACAGCGGCGCGCCGGCATCCGCCTCGAGTGCCA
Organism: Citreimonas salinaria; assembly: GCF_900107235.1. Classification (GTDB taxonomy): domain Bacteria; phylum Pseudomonadota; class Alphaproteobacteria; order Rhodobacterales; family Rhodobacteraceae; genus Citreimonas; species Citreimonas salinaria. Next base: position 275,870 of record NZ_FNPF01000001.1, on the reverse strand, counting down.
CGGCCTGTCCGTGCCGGCCGCCATAGATCGCCGGCCCGGTCAGCCCGGTGGTGACCGCGGGCGCGCGGAACCCGTCCAGCGCGTCGTGCGCGGCCTCGACCTGCGTGTCGTCGCACTCGCCCAGGAAAGCCAGCGTCAGGTGGATGTTGTCCGGATCGACCATGCGTCCCTTGGGCATCCGGGCCTGCAGCGCGCCTATGGCGTCCAGCGCCTCGTCGGGCAGGGGCAGCGCGATGAACAGCCGCATCTACAGCGCCGTGATCACGCAGCGCGGCAGGAAGGCGTTGAAGTCCTCGCGCCGGCACAACTCGGTCCCCGGCGTGACCACCGCGGCCGAGGCCGCCGCAGCCCCGTGCCGCAGCGCCTGGTCCGGCGTCTCGCCCGCCGCCAGCGCCATCACCATGCCGCCCACGAAGCTGTCGCCCGCGCCCACGGCGCTGACCACCGGCTCCTTCGCCGCCGTCACGTGGCAGCGTCCGTCGGGCCCGGCCATCACGTTGCCGTCGGCACCGCGCGCGATCACCACGGTTTCGGCGGCACCGCCGACGCGCAGCCGCTCGGCGAAATCCGCCGTGTCGGTGCGGGTGGCCAGCGGGTGACCCGCCAGCGCCTCGGCCTCGGCCCCGTCCATGCGCAGGACGCAGGGCGCGGGCGGCGTGCCGGCGGCAAGCTCGACCAGTGCGGGGCCGGAGGTATCGACGACGACGCGGCGGCCCTTGCCCAGCGCGCGCACGAACTCGGTGACGAACCCGGCCGGCGCGCCGGGCGGCTGGCTGCCCGAGATCACGACATAGGCGTCCGGGGCGGCGATCTCGTCGACGCGGCCGACCGCGGCGCCCAGCGTGCCCTCGTCCCAATCCGGCCCCGGCAGGACGAACCGGTATTGCTCACCCTCGGCGTCGGTGACGGCAAGGCTGAAGCGCGTCTCGCCCGGCGACAGGATGGGCACGAAGTCCAGCCCCTCTTCCGCCAGAAGCGTGCCCAGCCGCTCGCCCGTCGGGCCGCCCAGCGAGACCAGAGCGCGCGACGTGCCGCCCAGCTTGGCGATGGCGCGGCTGACGTTGACGCCGCCGCCGCCCGGATGCGCCTCGGGCTCGCTCAGCCGCAGCTTGGGCCCGGCGACCACCCGGTCGGTATGGGCGCCAAGGTCCAGCGCGGGGTTCAGCGTCAATGTCACGATCTGCGTCATCTGGCCTCCTGTCCGGGTCGGGCGGTATCCGGGGGCGATCCTGCCACCTGCGTGTCATATGGACAACGCGCTCGCCATGTGAAAGGACCAGCGCCGTCAAGGAGGCCCCGATGACCGTCACCCGCTTCGCCCCGTCGCCCACCGGCCTGATCCACGTCGGCAACCTGCGCACGGCGCTGTTCAACCACCTGATCGCCCGCAAGGCCGGAGGCACCTTCATCCTGCGCATCGACGACACCGATCCCGAGCGCAGCAAGGAGGAATACGTCGACCAGATCAAGCGCGACCTGGAATGGCTGGGCCTGACCTGGGACCGGGTAGAGCGTCAGTCCGAGCGGCTGGACCGCTACGCCGAGGCTGCCGATCGCTTGCGCGAGATGGGCCGCTTCTACGAGGCGTTCGAAACCCCGACCGAACTGGACCTCAAGCGCAAGAAGCAGCTCAACATGGGCAAGCCGCCGGTCTACGACCGCGCCGCCCTGTCGCTGTCGGACGACGAGAAGGCGAAGCTGCGGGCCGAGCGCGGCGACGGCGTCTGGCGCTTCAAGCTCGAGAACGAGCGCATCGCGTGGGACGACGGTATCCTCGGCCCGATCTCGATCGACGCGGCCAGCCTCAGCGACCCGGTGCTGATCCGCGCGGACGGGCAGGTGCTCTACACGCTGGCCTCGGTCGTGGACGACATGGAAATGGGCGTGACCCACGTGGTGCGCGGCAACGACCACGTCACCAACACCGCCACGCAGATCCAGATCATCCGCGCGCTGGGGGGAGAGCCGCCCGCCTTCGCGCACCATTCGCTGCTGACCGGGCCGGCCGGTGAATCGCTGTCCAAGCGGCTGGGCACCCTGTCGCTGAAGGACCTGCGCGAGCAGGGAGTCGAGCCCGAGGCGCTCCTGTCGCTGATGGCGCGCCTGGGATCGAGCCAGCCGGTCGAGCTGCGCATGACGCTGGACGAGATCGCCGAGGGCTTCGCGCTGGAACAGTTCGGCTCGGCTCCGACCAAGTTCGACGTGAAGGACCTGTACCCGCTGACCGCGCGCAAGCTTCACGCGCTGCCGCTCGAGGCCGTGGCCGGCGACATCGCGGCGCTGGGCGTGCCGAATGATAAGGCCGCCCTGTTCTGGGACGTCACGCGCGAGAACATCACCACCCGCCATGACCTGGCCGGCTGGTGGACGCTGTTCCGCGACGGGGCCAAACCGGTGGTGGACGACGAGGACCGCGAGTTCGTCGCGGACGCCTTCGCCATGCTGGGCGAACCGCCCTACGACACCGAGACCTGGGCCAACTGGACCGCGCAGGTCAAGGAGGCCACGGGCCGCAAGGGCAAGGGCCTGTTCATGCCGCTGCGCAAGGCCGTGACCGGCATGGAGCGCGGCCCCGAGATGGCGCACGTCATGCCGCTGCTTCAGGTCAAGCCCGGCGCGCGCTAGGCCTTTCGGTCAGCACGCGGCAGCCCAGCCGCGCCAGTCCCTCGTCGACCAGCGCCCGCTCGTCCCCCGTCAGCGTCTGCGCGCGCGGGTAGAGCGGCGCGTCGCGGTCGTTCAGGATCGGCGTCTCCCACCCGGCGGTCGTGTCGAAGAAGCCGCGCGCTCCTTCGGCGCCGTACTCGGCGGCGAACCCCTGGATGACCACGTCGAGGTAGCTCAACAGGATCGGGTGCTCGGTGCTGGACGGCAGGCGGTGCTCTTCCGCGATCGAGTAGACGGCGATGCGCGACACCTCGCCCGCCTCGTGGACGACCTGCGCCGTCGCGTCGTGGCGGCCATAGCCTTCCTCGCGCGCGTCCAGCGCGGCCCAGTCGTCGTTCGGCACCGGCGCGATCAGGCCCAGCGTCTCGGCGCCCGCGTCGGGAATCGCCGTCAGGAACGCCTGTGGCCGGCTGACGGTGGCGCACCAGGCGCGGCGCCAGCCGGTGACCCGGGCGCGGTGGCAGGGGGTGAAGACGTGCGTCCGCCGGTTCACCAGAGATCCGTAGCCGAAGAAATAAGGGTGCTTCATGCGCGGCATGAAGGCCCGAAACGCCCCCCTTGTCAAAGGCGTGTCGCGTCTTCCGCGACGCTTGAAAGCGGAAACACGATGGTCTAGCGTCCCGTCAACCGCGATGGGAGAACCGGCAGGGCCGATGGTCCGACCCGGTGCCGAAGGAGCAACCGCCCCGGAAACTCTCAGGCCCAAGGACCGTCGCGGTTCGAAGACTCTGGAGAGAGCCCGGCCCGGCCGGGACGCCGAAGGGATAACGATCTCAGGCGACGGGACAGAGGGGGCATGACGCGCGGACGTGTTTCGCGCACGCATGCCCGGACCGCTAGGCCGGGACAGAACCGGAGGGGCGCATGGCCGAGGTCGACGAGCTTCAACACACCGTCCTGAACGGGCTGCACCGCGCGCTGGGCGCCAAGATGGTGCCATTCGCCGGCTACGAGATGCCGGTGCAGTATCCGCTGGGTGTGATGAAGGAACACCTGCACACCCGCGACGCTGCCGGCCTGTTCGACGTCAGCCACATGGGCCAGGTGGTGCTGCGCGGCGACGGCGTGGCCGAGGCGCTGGAAAGCCTGGTGCCGGTCGACGTGGTGGGCCTGCCCGAGGGGCGCCAGCGTTACGCCTTCTTCACCAACGACGACGGCGGGATCGAGGACGACCTGATGATCGCCAACCGCGGCGATCACCTGTTCCTGGTGGTCAATGCCGCCCGCAAGGATGCCGACCTCGCGCGCCTGCGCGCCGCGCTCGAGCCGCGCGGGATCACGGTCGAGCTGCTGGAGGACCGCGCGCTTCTGGCGCTGCAGGGCCCGCAGGCCGAGACTGTTCTGGCCGACCATAACCCCGACGTCGCCGAAATGCGCTTCATGGACGTCACGACGCTGCCGCTGGGCGGCGCGGAATGCTGGATCTCGCGCTCGGGCTACACCGGCGAGGACGGCTTCGAGATCTCCATGCCCGCCGCCGCGGCCGAGGATCTGGCCCGCGCGCTTCTGGCCGACGAGAGGGTCGAGGCGATCGGCCTCGGCGCGCGCGACAGCCTGCGGCTGGAGGCCGGGCTGTGCCTTTACGGCCACGACATCGACGGCGGGACCACGCCCGCCGCGGCGCGGCTGGGCTGGGCGATCCAGAAGGTGCGCCGCAGGGACGGCGACCGCGAAGGCGGCTTCCCCGGCGCCGACCTGGTGCTGTCGGAACTCGAGAACGGCGCGGCGATGGCCCGTGTCGGCCTGCGCCCTGATGGCCGCGCCCCCATGCGCGAGGGCACCCCGCTGTTCGAGGCAGAGGAGTCCGATACCCCGGTGGGCGAGGTGACCTCGGGCGGGTTCGGGCCGACCGTCGGCGCGCCGGTCGCGATGGGCTACGTGCCCGCGACGCTGGCCACGGCAGACACGCGACTTTGGGGCGAGGTGCGCGGCAGGCGCCTGCCGGTGACGGTGGCGAAGCTGCCTTTCGTCGCCCCCGGCTTCAAACGCTGAGATTCATACGGCGATCTGACAGGAGACAGGCATGAAATTCACCGAGGAACACGAATGGCTGGACGCGGGCGACGACAACGTCGTCACCGTCGGCATCACCGCCCACGCGGCCGAGCAGCTGGGCGACGTGGTGTTCGTCGAGCTGCCCGAGGTCGGCACCGAGGTCGTCAAGGACGACGAGATCGTGGTGATCGAGTCGGTCAAGGCGGCGTCGGACATCCTAGCCCCGGTCGACGGCGAGATCGTCGAGGTCAACGACGCCATCGTCGACGAACCGTCCAAGGTCAACGAGGACCCCGAGGGCGATGCCTGGTTCTTCCGCATCAAGGTCGAGGACCTGTCGGTGCTCGACGACCTGATGGACGAGGCTGCCTACAAGAAGTTCATCGGCGACTGAGGCAAGGGGGCTCTGCCTTACCGCTGAATGCAGCGGGTTCCCGGGCCGGCGGAATACCTTGATCCATCGAACTATGTGCATGACTGGTCTGAAGGGCGCTGCACGGGGCTGCGCCAGTCTTGGCCGACTGTGCCGCGTGCGTCTGGGCACCGTACGCCATGGCAACCTTGACCGGGGCGAGACAAAGTCCTGCCTTTTGTGTCCATGAAATCGACGGGGCGCGCTTTGGCGCGCGTCGAGTTGCGCGGCTGCCTTGAGTCCCCGATGGCCTACGACAGGCAGCCGATCGTGCACCATTTCCGGCGGATCGAAAGTGACCGCGCGCTGGGGCTGACGCAGGTGCGCGCGATGGCGCCCTGATTGTTCCTGCTGACGGCCGAGGAATGACGCCCTTGACGGCAAACCGGGTGTCGGCGCCCGGTCGGGTCAATCCGGCAGCGGATCGAAGCAGTGCGGCAGCATCTCGGCCACCTTTCTGAGGTCGTCGAGCACGCCGCGCAGGTGTACGCGGACCGAGGCTTCGGCCGCGTCCTCGTCGCCTGCGGCGACGGCATCGACGATGGCCTGGTGCTGGAGGACGAGGTGGTCCAGCGGGAACTCCTCGGCCGTCAGGTAGCGCACGCGGTCCATGTGCATCTTGAGCGGCTGGATATGTGCCCAGACGCCGGACCGGTCGGCCGCGGCGGCAAGGGTTTGATGGAAAAGCTCGTCGAGTTCGACGAAGACTGCGCCGCCCTGCGTCACGCGCTGCGACTGCGTCCGAAGCTGGGCCTGCAGCGTCTCGATCCATCCCGGATCGGCCGCGCGCGCGGCGAGCCGCGCGATGTCGGCCTCGACCGCCTCGCGGACGAACTGGGACTGCGCCACTTCGTGCAGGTTTATCTTGCACACATAGGTGCCGCGTTGCGGCCGGATCTCGACCAGGCGCTCGGCCGCGAGCTTGATGAACGCCTCGCGCACCGGCTGTCGCGACATGCCGTAGGCGGTTGCGATCTCCTTCTCGGAGAGCCGGGTGCCGGGGGGCAGCGCGCCGGTCACGATCCGCAGACGCAGATCGGCGATCAGCTGAGCGCCGATGGGTGCGGTCGCCTCGATGACGGCAAGCTTGTCCATGGCGGGGTAATAGCGCCGTGCCGAGCGCTTCACAACTGCGGCGTCCAAATAAATATACTACCATACTTGTCACCAGTCGATCGTTTCTCTACCCATGTGCCGAGTGGAGGAGGAATCATGCGGCAGACGTGGCGTTGGTTTGGTCCCGGCGACGGGGTCGGCATCGAGGACATGCTTCAGGCCGGGGTCGAGGGGGTGGTATCCGCCCTTCATCACGTGCCGACCGGCGCGGTCTGGATGCCCGAGGCCATCCGACAGCGGCAGGATGAAATCGGCGCGCGGCGTGACGGAACAGCGTCGGGACTGGCCTGGGAGGTCGTAGAAAGCCTGCCGGTCTCCGAGGACATCAAGAAGCAGACCGGCGCGTATCGTGCACATTACGAAACCTATCGCGAAAGCCTGCGCAACCTCGCCGCCGCGGGCCTCGAGGTCGTGTGCTACAATTTCATGCCGGTGCTCGACTGGACCCGCACCGACCTGGCCTGGCGTGCACACCATAACGGCACGGCCATGCGGTTTGATCTGGTCGATTTCGCCGCGTTCGACATCCATATCCTGAAGCGCCGGGGCGCGGCCGAGTCCTTTCCCGAGGACGTTCGCGAGTCGGCAAAGCGGCGCTTTGCCGAGATGAGCGAGGCGCGCAAAGCTCAGCTGATGGAAAACGTCGTCTTCGGCCTTCCCGGCGCTGCCGAACATCTCAGCATGGACGATGTGCGCTTGCACCTCGAAGAATACGCACAGCTTTCCGCCGAGACCCTGAGGAAGCACCTCGTCGATTTCCTGTCCGAGGTGGCCCCCGAGGCCGAGCGACTTGGCATGCGGCTGTGCTGCCACCCGGACGACCCGCCGTTTCCGCTGCTGGGCCTGCCGCGCGTCGTGTCGACGGAAGCGGATTACCGGGCGTTCCTCGACGCCGTCGATCTGCCCGCGAACGGCGTGGCGCTGTGCTCGGGCTCGCTGGGCGTGCGGGCCGACAACGATCTGCCCGGCATGATGGCGCGCCTGGGCGACCGGGTGCATTTCCTGCACCTGCGGAACGTCAGGCGCGAAACCGAAGGCATGCCCTGCTCCTTCCACGAATCCGAGCACCTTGCCGGAGAGACCGACATGGTCGCACTGGTCAAGGCTGCCCTGGACGAGGAAGCCCGGCGACGCAAGGCGGGCCGGAGCGACGTCTCGATCCCGTTCCGGCCCGATCACGGGCAGGACATCCTCGACGATCTCACCCGCAAGGCGCAGCCGGGTTACCCGGCGATCGGACGCCTCAAGGGGTTGGCCGAACTGCGCGGCGTGATCGCAGCGCTCTCCCATCCCGTCGCGGCGCCGGCATGACGCGGCTGGGCGCAAATCATCTTCGCCATCTGCCCGACGGCGTGAGACCGGACTATGCACTCGCGTCGCAAGGCATCGGCATTCTGCACATCGGCCTCGGTGCCTTCCACCGCGCCCACCAGGCGGCCTATACCGACGCGGCCCTTGCCGTCCAAGGCGGCGACTGGCGGATCGTGGCGGTCAGCCTGCGCTCGACCGCCACGGTGGACGCGCTGAACGCGCAGGACGGGCTTTTCACCCTGATCGAGCGCGGGGCCGACGGCGACCGCGCTCGTGTCATCGGGTCGATTGCCGACGCGGTCGCGGCGGCGCGCGAAACCGAAGCCGTGTCGGCGCGCATCGCGCGGCCCGAGATCCGGATCGTCAGCCTGACCGTGACCGAGAAGGCCTACGGCATCGACCGCGCGGCGCTGGACATCGACCCTGACCATCCTGCCGTCGCCGCCGACCTCGCGCGGCCCGACGCGCCGCAAGGGGTCATCGGTCTGCTCGTCGACGGATTGCGGCGGCGCCGCGACGCCGGGCTCGAACCGCCCGCGATCCTGTGCTGCGACAATCTTCCGGACAACGGCGCGTTGCTGCGCGCGGGCGTGCTTGGCTTCGCCCGGCACGTGGATCCTGCGCTTGCCGACTGGATCGACGACAACGTCGTTTTCCCCTCGTCCATGGTCGACCGCATCACGCCGGCCGCGACCGAGGAGACCGTGCAACTCGCCCACCGGCTGACCGGTTACGAGGACGCGGCGGCGATCGAAACCGAACCGTTCAGCCAGTGGGTGATCGAAGACCGGTTCCCGCTGGGCCGACCGGCCTGGGAGGCTGGCGGCGCGATATTCGTCGAAGATGTGCAGCCCTACGAGCGCATGAAGCTGCGGATGCTCAACGGTGCGCATTCCCTGATCGCCTATGCCGGATTCCTCGCAGGGCACGCGTTCGTGCGCGATGCGATGGCCGACCGGGCGCTCGCGTCCTTGGTCGATCGGCACATGCGCGCGGCGGCAAGGACTGTCGGTGCGCTGGAAGGGATCGACCTGGACGCCTATCGGCAGGCGCTGGTCGTGCGTTTCGCCAATCCGGCGATCGCGCACCAGACCCACCAGATCGCGATGGACGGGACGGAAAAGCTTCCGCTGCGCATACTCGCCCCGGCGCAAGAGGCACTGGCCTCGGGCGACGATCCCGCCCCCTACGCATTCGCGGTGGCGGCCTGGATGCGCTATGTCCTTGGCCGGGACGAGCGCGGCGACCCGTATGACCTGCGCGATCCGCGGTCCGGGGTTCTGACGCGGGCGATTGCCGGGACAGACGGTTCCGCTGCCGAAATCGTGCAGGCCCTAAACGCGCTGCCGCAGCTCTTCCCGGCGGAGCTGCGGAACAGCGCGACTTTCCGCGGCCAGGTCGAAACACGGCTTGCAACGTTGCTGTCCGACGGGATGCGCGCCGCGATCGCGAAGGAGGCGACATGAGCCGCCTTGTCGCGATCGGCGAAGTGATGATCGAGCTTTCGGGCGGTATCGACGATCATTGGCGCTCGGGCGTGGCCGGGGACACGTTCAACACGCTCTGGTATGCCCGCCTCGGGCTGGACCCGGCCCGGGACGAGGTCGCGTACTTCACCGCGCTGGGGACAGACAGCCAGTCGGACAGGATCGTCGGCACGCTGTCCCGGGCCGGGATCGGGACATCGACCATCCGCCGGATCGAAGGCTGCCTTCCCGGCCTCTACATGATCGAGAAGCGCGACGGCGATCGCGCCTTCCTGTACTGGCGCGGCCAGTCGGCGGCCCGCGCGCTGGCCGACGATCGGCCGTCGCTGTCGCAGGCGCTGCATGGCGCGGACATGATCTATCTCAGCGGGATCACCCTGGCGATCCTGTCGCCCCCCGCACGACAGCGGCTGCTGGATGCACTGGATGCGGCGCGCGAGGCTGGCGCCATCATCGCCTTCGATCCCAACATCCGGCCCGCGCTGTGGAACGACGCCGATGAAATCCGGCACGTCCTGACGGACATGGCCGCCCACGCAGACATCGTGCTTCCAAGCTTCGAAGACGAGATGCGGGTCTTCGGCGACGCAAGTCCCGCGGACACGATCGCGCGTTACCTGAAAGCGGGCGCCGGCGAGGTCGCGGTCAAGAACGCCGAACGGCCGGTGACACTGTCCTCGCACGAGGAGGTCGCGGTCATCGCGGCGCGGTCGATCGTGGACGCGACGGGCGCAGGCGACAGCTTCAATGGCGGCTACATCGCGGCCCGGCTGAAGGGCCAGCCGCCGGTCGAGGCGGCGCGTGCCGGAATCGCGATTGCCGAGAAGGTCATCGCGGCGCCCGGTGCGATCCATGACCTGCCCGGCACCGAACGCTGGTGCGACGACTCGCCCGCGTCCGGGGTGCAAGCCGCATCGCGTTTCGCGACCGCGCGCATTCCGGCTTGGCTTGCCTTGGCGCTACCGCCCGGCGGCGAGGGGCCGACGCCGGTCCTGGAAGCGCTGGGGGAAAGCGGCCCACGAACGACGCTTACGCAGTGCCGGGTGGCGTTCACGCTGGCACATCTTCATACCGCCACGGGTCGGGCGGATCTTCTGGCCGCGGCGGAGCGCGTTCACGGTTTCGTTGCGGCGCACCTGCGCGACGCCGACGGTGGGTACCGTTTCTCGGTCGCGCCCGATGGCACTGCGCTCGAGGATCCGGCAAGCCACCTGCGGCGCAGCTATGACCAGAGCTTTGCGCTTCTGGCCCTCGCGGCGCTCTTCCGGACCGGTTCCAGTCAGGTGACCGAAGCCGACCTCGAGGCGCTCTGGACCTTCGTCGATACGCAGCTGGTGGACCCTGAAACCGGCGCCCTGTGGGAAGATGACCGGGGTGCCGAAGGGTCCGAGATCCGCGCGCAGAACCCCCAGATGCACATGCTCGAGGCGCTTCTCGAAGCGCATGCCGCTACCGGACGTGAAGTCTGGCTCGATCGGGCGCGCCCGATCGTAAGGGTTGCACGAGAGCATCTGATCGATTCCTCGACCGGCGCGGTCCGCGAATTCGTGGGATCTGATCTGAAACCGCTGGATGGCCCGTTAGGTGCCCGGCGCGAGCCCGGCCACCAGTTCGAGTGGGCCTGGCTGCTGCGGCGCTACGGCGCGGCCGCCAGGGACAAGGCGGCGGCAGCGGATGCGCGGCGCATGGTGGAATTCGCCGAGGCGCGCGGCATGCGGCACGAAGGTCCGCTGACAGGCGCGCCTTACGACGCGGTCGACGCCGCAGGCCACGTGACCGAGGCGACGCATCTGCTTTGGCCATTGACCGAGGCAGGCAAGGTCTACGCCCAGATGTCGCTCAACGAAGGCGACGCGGCCGCGGCCGCCAAGGCACGCCGGATCGCCGGCACGATTTTCGGGCGGTACTTCGCGCCGATGGACACGCCCCGCTGGGTGAACCGTCTGGACGGCGACGGCCGCGTGGTCTGGGACACGGCGCTCAGCCGCCTTCTCTACCACGTCGCCCTTTTTGTCACGGAGGGCGGCCGCGCCGGCCTCTGGAGGCTCGACGGGAGCGACTCCCTGCCACGGAACGAGCAGGGCGGCATCCCACCACACTTCACCAAGGAGGAGAAAACATGAGACACCTGATAACCAAGGGCGCACTGGCTGCAGTCGCCACCTTCGCCGCGTCGCAGGCGCTGGCGCAGGAGTACGAGCTGGCGCTGTCGACGTCGCAACCGCTGACCGATCCGCTGGTGATCGCCATGCAGGAAGCCGAAGAGCGCATCGAAGAGCGCACCGACGGGCGGCTGGCCGTCACGATTTACCCGAGTTCGCAGCTGGGCGAGGACAACGACGTCCTCGAACAGATCCGCAACGGTGCGCCCATCGCGGTGCTCGTGGATGCCGGTCGCCTTGCACCCTTCCAGCAAGAGCTGGGCATCCTGTCGGCGCCCTATCTGGTGGACGACTATACCGGCTACGCCCAGGTCACGTCTTCGCCGGTTTACCAGGAATGGGTCGAAGACCTTGCGGATTCGTCGGATCTGCGCCTGCTGAACTACAACTGGTTCCAGGGCACGCGCCAGATGTTCACCAACAAGCTGATCGAGACGCCCGAAGATCTGAACGGTGTTCGCGTGCGTACCATCGACGCCCCCGGCTGGATCGCCACCGTCGACGCGATGGGCGCCACGCCTGCGCCGATGGCCTGGTCCGAGGTCTATTCCGCACTCCAGCTTGGCGCGATCGACGGGGCCGAGGCGCAGCTGACGGGCGCCCAAGGCATCAACCTGCACGAGGTGACCACGAACGTGGCCTTCACCAACCACATCCAGCTCTTCACCGGCCTGGTGACGTCGGAGGCGTGGTACCAGTCGCTGCCCGAGGACCTGCGCACCGTGCTCGACGAAGAGCTGAAGCGCGCCGGCGATGCCGCGACCGAGGCGACCGTCGCGAAGCTCGGCGAGGTGCAGGCCGACATGGAAGCGGCGGGCGTCGCGTTCAACGAGGTCGACATGGAGCCCTTCAAGGAAGCCGTCGCAGGCGTGTATGAAACCCTGGGCCTCACCGAGGCGCGCGAGGCGCTCCAGCCGCATCTGGGCCAGAACGAGTAACGCAGCGCACCCGGCCCCCGAACCCCGGGGGCCGGGGCATCACCCTGACGTGGAAAGGATGAACGCGTGCTCTGGAGGATCTTCGACCGAGCCGAACAGGCTCTCGCGTTGCTGGCACTTCTCGGCCTGGTCGTGGCGGTTCTGGTCGCCGGCATCGGCCGAAGCCTCGGGGCACCGGTCACGGCCGCTCCGAGCTACGCGCAGCTGGCGCTCATCTGGGCCTGTCTGCTTGGGGCCGACGTCGCCGCGCGCGACGGCCAGCACATCCGCGTCGGCGCGCTTTTCGACGCCTTGCCGGAACGCGTGCGCGCAGCACTGTCGCTTTTCTCTCTTGCCTTGATCCTGCCGTTTCTCGGCCTCGTCGCGTGGCACGGCTGGTTTCTCGCCACCAGCAACTGGGAACGCGAACTGGGCGCTTCGGGCCTTTCCTATGGCCTCGTGACGCTGGCAGTGCCCGTCGGGGCCGTGCTGCTTGCGATCAGCATGGTGCGCCGTCTGCGGCGGGCCGGCGCCTTGGGCCTGTTCGATCACCTCGCCGGGCCGGACCGCAACGCCGACGATATTGCCAAGGAGGAAATCCTTTGATTTCCACCCTCATCCTCATCCTGGCCCTGCTGCTGATTGCCATCGGGATGCCCGTGGCCTTCGCCATCGGGATCGCCGGTGCATCGTATTTCCTGCTGCCCTCCACGTTCCTGCCCGATTCCACGGCGGTGCAGCGCATCGTCGCGGTCAGTCAGTCCTTTCCGCTGCTCGCGGTTCCGCTGTTCATCCTGCTGGGCAATCTCATGAACGGCTCGGGCATCACCGAGCGGCTGATCCGTCTCGCCACGACGCTGGCGGGATGGATGCGCGGCGGGCTGGCCCAATCGTCGATCCTGCTCAGCGCCATGATGGGCGGCGTCTCGGGCTCGGCAGTCGCCGACGCGGCCATGCAGGCGCGCGTGCTGGGCGTTCCGATGGCCGACAAGGGTTACGCGCCGGGCTTCGTGGGCGCATTGCTGGCCATCGGCGGGCTCATAACCGCGACGATCCCGCCCAGCCTGGGGCTCATTCTCTATGGCTATCTCGGCGAGGTGTCGATCGGACGGCTGTTCATCGCCGGGATCGTGCCCGGCGTGCTGCTGACGATCGCGCTGATGACGGCGACCCGCATCGTGGCCGTGCGCCGCGGCTACGTCCCCGAGATGGACCGCCGGCCGACGCTGCGCGAAGTCGGGCGCGACTTCGTGTCGGGCTTCTGGGCCATAATGTTTCCCGTCTGGCTGCTGGTCGGCATCCGGTTCGGCGTCTTCACGCCGTCCGAAGCCGGCGCCTTCGCCGTGCTCTATACGCTGATCGTGGGCATGCTGATCTACCGCGAGCTCACCCCGCGCCGCGTGCTCGAGGCATTCCAGCAGACGCTGAACGACATCGGAATGATCATGTTGATCATCCTTTTCTCGGGCACGTTCGGCTATGTCATCACGTTCGAGCGGGTGCCGCAGGACATCGCCGAGTTCGCGCTGACGGCGATTACGAACCCGACGGTGCTGCTGTTCGTGGTCTCGGGCTTTCTTCTGGTCCTCGGAATGCTCATCGAGGCGACGGTCCTGGTGATGCTGCTGACGCCTATCCTTGTGCCGGTCATCACCGCGGCGGGCATCGATCCGGTGCACTTCGGGCTGGTGATGATGACGCTGGTGACCTTCGGCGGGATGACCCCGCCGGTCGGCGTGTCGATGTTCACCGTCTGCGGCATCCTGCGCTGCTCGTATCGCGACTACACGATTGAGGCGATGCCCTTCATCGCGGCCGTCCTGCTGACGGTCGTGGTCATGATCCTGTTTCCGCAGATCGTGCTCTTCCTGCCCAACTGGCTGATGTGAGGCCCATGTCCCTTCTGCACCCCGACCGCCTGTTCCCCGTAGACACCCGCGGGCGCGACCTGGCCCGCGACCTGTTCGCCACGATCAAGGACCTGCCCATCGTGTCGCCGCACGGGCATACCGACCCGCGCTGGTGGGGCGAGAACGAGACTTTTTCCGACCCCTCCTCGCTGCTCTTCACGCCGGACCACTACCTGACGCGGATGCTGACCAGCCAGGGCGTTTCTTTCGCGGCGATGGGTATCGGGCCGGACGCCGAACCCGACCCCCGCAGGATCTGGAAGACCTTCGCGGACCATTACTATCTCTTCGCCGGAACGCCCTCGCGGATGTGGGTGGACCAGGCCCTTGAGGATGTATTCGGCGTGTCCGAGCGGCTTTCCCCGAAGACCGCGAACGACGCCTACGACGCCATCGCCGAGAAACTGCCGCAGCCGGAATTCCGCCCGCGCGCGCTCTACGAGCGGTTCGGGATTTCGGCCATCGCCACGACGGACAGCGCGCTCGACGACCTGCGCTGGCACCGCAAGGCGCTAGAGGACAATTGGCAGGGACGCGTTCTGCCCACCTACAGGCCCGATGCGGTGATCGACCCCGATGCGCCCGGTTTCGCACGCAACCTCGACCGGCTGGGCGAACTCACCAACTGCGACACCGGTCGCTGGCAGGGGTACCTCGACGCCCACCGCGCGCGCCGCGCGTTCTTCATCGAAATGGGGGCGACGGCAAGCGATCATGGCCATCCGACACCGCGCACCGCCGACCTGAGCGCGGCGGACGCCGAGACGCTGTTCGACCGCATTCGCGCCGGACGGCCGGAATCCGGCGACGCCGAATTGTTCCGTGCGCAGATGCTGACAGAGATGGCGCGCATGTCTGTCGAGGATGGATTGGTCCTGCAGATCCACGCGGGCTCGTCGCGCAGCCATTCGGACGAGGTGCGCGAAGCCTTCGGGACCGACCGCGGCTTCGACATCCCCGTCCCCGTCTCGTTCACCGAGGCGCTCCGCCCGCTTCTGAACGCCGTCGGTCTGGACCCGCGGTTGACGGTGGTGCTGTATACGCTCGACGAGTCCACCTACACGCGCGAGCTTGCGCCGCTATGCGGTGTCTGGCCCTGCCTGCTGCTCGGCCCGCCGTGGTGGTTCCACGACAGCTACGAGGGGATGCGCCGGTACCGCGCCGGCGTCACCGAAACGGCGGGCTTCTGGAACCTCGCCGGGTTCAACGACGACACGCGGGCGCTGTGCTCGATCCCGGCCCGGCACGATGTCGCGCGGCGGGTCGATTGCGCCTACCTTGCCGATCTCGTGACCACGCATCGCCTGGACGAGGCCGAGGCCTTCGCCATCGCGCCGTTGCTCGCCAACGGGCTGGCGGAACGTGCGTTTCGTCTGTGATCTGCACCTTTTGGTGCGCCGGAAACCGGGGACGGACGCTCTGGTGAGCGAACACTTTGAAGGGCGCTTTCCGGCCCGGTGCTGACTACGACAGCCACGGCCACCGTTCGCGCGGGCGCCTGCATACCAGCGCCTTCGGCTACCGGAGCCGCGAAAGCGAAACCGGGCTCACCCGCGAGATCAATCCGGACGAGGCGGGCGTGGTGCTCAGGATCTTTTGCGAAACCGCCGAGCGACGCTCGGTCCCCCCGATCGCAAGGGGACTGAACGAAGGCCGTCTCCCGGCTCCCAAGGATGCCTCCACCATCCGAGGCAACCGCAACCGGCAGGAGCGCATCCTGAACAACCGCCTCTACCTCGGGCCGAAACCGACCCGATCGAGCAGCGCGTGGCAGCCCTGGAGGCGCAGCTGGCGGCTAGGGACCGTCTGCCGCCGGACATACCGGCAATCTTCGAGGCCGCGCTCGAGTTCCTCGAGACGCTCCTTGCGGACCCGGAACTCGTCGCGCAGGCCAGCGAAGAACTTGCGACCCTGATCCGAAGCATCACCCTCATACCGAACCCCCCGTCCGAAGACGGCCTGTCTGACAAGAATTCAATGGATCCCGGCAGTCCGCGTTCCAGTGTAGGACTTCCCGTGCAGGAGAAGCGGCCCTTACGCGCGCCAACCAGATCGTCGGTGGATCCTTGGCGCATTCCAAGCCCACTGGGGAACCTGCGCAATGCGTGACGGACCACGGCGCACGAGGGCCGGTCCCGGACGATCCGACGGCACTCCGCTGGCGCGTTGACAGCCGGCGAACCAACCAACTAAACCGAAACGACAAACAACCGCCGGACAAGGGATTTGCCCCCGGGCCGAAAGGCGACAGCGAGGGAGCAGGGGGCTCTGTCCCCGGCCCGTGCCGGGCCTCCCCGGGATGTTTCAGGACAGAAGAAGCACGCGACGCGAGGAATGACGGCATGGCCTATCAGCCCATCGACTACCTGCCCTACGATTTCGCCAACCGGCGGCACATCGGCCCGTCGCCAGACGAGATGGCCGGGATGCTGCGCGCCCTCGGCGTTGACAGCCTCGACGAGTTGATCGACCGGACGGTGCCCGCCTCGATCCGGCAGGCCGAACCGCTGGATTTCGGCAAGCCGCTGTCCGAGCGCGAGCTGCTGCACCGCATGAAGGAGGTCGCGCAGAAGAACACGCCGATGACCTCGCTTATCGGGCAGGGCTATCACGGGACGGTCACACCGCCCGCGATCCAGCGCAACATCTTCGAGAACCCCGCCTGGTACACCGCCTACACGCCCTACCAGCCCGAGATCAGCCAGGGCCGGCTCGAGGCGCTGCTGAACTACCAGACGATGGTCTGCGACCTGACGGGGCTGGAAATCGCCAACGCCTCGCTGCTGGACGAGGCGACGGCGTGTGCCGAGGCGATGACCATGGCGCAACGCGTGGCCAAGTCGAAGGCCAGGGCGTTCTTCGTCGACGAGAACTGCCACCCCCAGAACATCGCCGTGATGAAGACCCGCGCCGAGCCGCTGGGGATAGAGGTGATCGTCGGCAACTCCGACGCGCTGGAAGCGGGCGCCGTCTTCGGCGCGATCTTCCAGTATCCCGGCACCCACGGCCATGTCCGCGACTTCACCGGCCAGATCGAGGCGCTGCACGATGCCGACGCCGTGGGCATCGTCGCCGCCGACCCGATGGCGCTGTGCCTGCTCAAGGAACCCGGCGCGATGGGCGCCGACATGGCCGTCGGCAGCACGCAACGCTTCGGGGTACCGCAGGGCTACGGCGGCCCGCACGCCGCCTACATGGCCTGCCGCGAGGATTACAAGCGGTCCATGCCCGGCCGTATCGTCGGCGTGTCGATCGACAGCCACGGCAACAAGGCCTACCGCCTTGCGCTCCAGACCCGTGAACAGCACATCCGGCGCGAGAAGGCGACCAGCAACGTCTGCACCGCGCAGGCGCTTCTGGCGGTCATGGCCGGATTCTACGCGGTGTTCCACGGGCCCAAGGGCCTGCGCGCCATCGCGCAGCGCATCCACCGCAAGACCGCGCGGCTGGCGCGCGGGCTGGAAGAGGCCGGCTTTGCCATCGAGCCGCAGGAGTTCTTCGACACGATCACCGTCGACGTCGGCCTGCTGCAGCGCGGGGTGCTTCAGGCCGCCGTGCAGGAGGGCGTGAACCTGCGCCGCGTCGGCCGGACGAAGGTCGGCATCACGCTCGACGAGCGCACCCGCCCCGAAACCATCGAAGCCGTCTGGCGCGCCTTCGGCATCGACCGGACCGACGACCGCACCGCCGACTACCGCCTGCCCGAGACGCTGATCCGCCAAAGCGAGTACCTGCAGCACGACGTGTTCCACATGAACCGCGCCGAGACTGAGATGATGCGCTACATGCGCCGGCTGGCCGATCGGGACCTCGCGCTCGACCGGGCGATGATCCCGCTGGGATCGTGCACGATGAAGCTCAACTCGGCCGCCGAGATGATGCCCGTCAGTTGGCCCGAATTCGCCCACGTGCACCCCTACGCCCCGGCCAACCAGGTGCAGGGCTACACGCAGATGATCGACGACCTGAACGCCAAGCTCTGCGCGATCACCGGCTACGACGCGATCTCGATGCAGCCCAATTCCGGCGCGCAGGGCGAATATGCCGGCCTGCTGACCATCCGCAACTGGCAGATCGCGCGGGGCGAGGGCGCGCGCGACATCTGCCTGATCCCGGTCAACGCGCACGGCACCAATCCTGCCAGCGCGCAGATGGTCGGCTGGAAGGTCGTGGCGGTGAAGTGCGACAGCAACGGCTCGATCGACATCGACGACTTCCGCGCCAAGGCGGAAAAGCACTCGGACCGGCTGGCCGCCTGCATGATCACCTATCCCAGCACGCACGGCGTGTTCGAGGAGACGGTGAAAGAGATTTGCGCCATCACCCACGACCACGGCGGGCAGGTCTATATCGACGGCGCGAACATGAACGCGATGGTCGGCCTGTCGCGCCCCGGCGACCTCGGCGGCGACGTCAGCCACCTCAACCTGCACAAGACGTTCTGCATCCCGCATGGCGGCGGCGGGCCCGGCATGGGGCCGATCGGCGTCAAGGCGCACCTGACCGAGCATCTTCCCGGCGATCCGCAGGGCACGGACGGTCCGGGGCCGGTCTCGGCCGCGCCGTTCGGCTCGCCCTCGCTGCTGCCGATCTCGTGGGGCTACGTCCTGATGATGGGCGGCGCCGGGCTGACCCAGGCGACGCGCGTTGCGATCCTGAACGCCAACTACATCGCCCACCGGCTCGAAGGGGCGTACCACGTACTCTACCGCGGGCATGACGGCTTCGTGGCGCACGAATGCATCCTCGACACGCGCCCGTTCGAGAAATCGGCCGGCATCACGGTCGAGGATATCGCCAAGCGCCTCGTCGATTGCGGCTTCCACGCGCCCACGATGAGTTGGCCGGTGTCGGGCACCCTGATGATCGAGCCGACCGAGTCCGAGACCAAGGCCGAACTCGACCGCTTCTGCGACGCCATGCTGGCCATACGCGAGGAGATTCGCGCCATCGAGGAGGGCCGGATGGACCGCGAGGACAACCCGCTGAAACACGCGCCGCACACGATGGAGGACCTCGTCCGGGACTGGGACCGCCCCTATTCGCGCGAGCAGGGCTGCTTCCCGCCGGGCGCCTTCCGGGTCGACAAGTACTGGCCGCCGGTCAACCGCGTCGACAACGTCTACGGCGACCGGAACCTGATCTGCACCTGTCCGCCGATGAGCGAATACGCCGACGCAGCCGAGTGAATCCCTAACGGTTCGTGAATCCGTCTCTGTAACGCATTGATTTCGCTATGGCGCAGGGGTGTCCCATCGTGGGACACCCCTTTTTGGCACGTGCGGGCGATCATTCGCGCGCCCTCAGGACCCGCGCCGGCCGCGCCGCCAGCGGCCGCCAGGCGAAGGCCAGCCCCGACAGCAGGGTCGCCGCCACACCCCCCGCGATGATTCCCAGCGCGGGCAGCCACATCACGGTGTAGGACGTCTCCATCACGAAGGTGGACACCGCCCAGCCGCCGGCGATCCCCGCCGCCAGCGCCACGATCGCCGCCGCGCCGCCCAGCAGCGCCGCCCGCAGCGCGAAGCTGACCAGGATCCGCCCGCGCGAGGCACCCAGCGTCTTCAGGACCGCCGCCTCGTAGGTGCGCGCGCCCTCGCCGGCCGCCGAGGCGCCGATGATCACCAGAAAGCCGGTCAGCAGCGTGGCGGCCGCCCCCCAACGCACCGCCTCGCCGATCCCGGCCAGCAAGTCGCTGACCCGGTCGATGGCGTCTCGGACGTTGATCGCGGTGATGTTGGGATAGGCGTCGGCGAGGTCGCGCAGGATCTGCGCCTCGGCCTGCTGCTCGGCATAGACCGTGGCGATGAAGGTGTGCGGCGCGCCTTCCAGCGCGGACGGCGACATCGTCATGACGAAGCCGATCCCCGCGTTCGAGAAATCGACCGCGCGGAACGACGTGATCTCGGCCGTGATGTCGCGCCCCAGGATATTCACCGTCAGCGTGTCGCCCAGTTGCAGGCCGATCTCCTCGGCCTCTTCCGCGGCGAAGCTGATCTGCGGCGGCCCGTCGTAATCCTCGGGCCACCATTCGCCCGCGGTGACGGTGGTGCGATCGTCGGGGCGGGCCGAGTAGGTCACGCCGCGATCACCCTCGATCACCCAGTGGCCCGGGGCCACGTCGCGCGCGGGGCGGTCGTTGATGCGGGTTATGATGCCGCGCAGCATCGGCGCGGTGTCGACGCGGCTGACCGCCGGGTCGTCGTTCAGCCGCGCGCGGAAGCCGTCGATCTGGTCGGGCTGGATGTCGACGAAGAAGTAGCTGGGCGCAATCTCGGGCAGGTCGCGCTGGATCGCGTTGCGCAGGTTGCCGTCGATCTGGCCGATGGCGGCCAGCACCGAAAGACCAAGCCCCAGCGAAAGGACCACGGCGCCGGCGCCTTCGCCGGGTCCGCCAATGGCGCCCAGCGCCCAACGCAGCGCGGGACGGCCGCGCGCAGCGGGTGCCGCCCAGCGCGCCAGCCAGCGGATGCCGCCCGCCGCCAGCGCCAGAAGCACCAGCGCACCAAGGATGCCACCGGCGGTCCAAAGCGTGAGGAGAGGGCTGCCCGAGAACAGGCCGGCAAGCCCCACAAGCAGGGCCAGCAGCAGCGCCGTCGCCACCACGTAGCGCCGTGCGGGCCACGCGGCCGCGCCCGCCAGCGCGTCGCGGAACAGGGTCGCCGCACGCACCTGCTCGGCCCGTGCCAGCGGCCACAGCGTGAAGATCAAGGCTGTCAGGATGCCGTAAAGCGCGGCCTCAAGAAGCGGCGTGGGGTGCAGCGTGAACAGCGCCGGCACCGGCAGCGCCTGCGCGATGACCGGGCCCAGCGCGAGCGGCACCAGCGCGCCCAGAACCAGACCGATGCCGATGCCCAGCACCGCCAGTGCGCCGATCTGCATGAAGTAGCTGGCGAAAATCACCCGCCGCGTGGCACCGAGCGTGCGCAAGGTGGCGATCACCGGATTCTTGCGAACAAGGTAGGCCCGAACGGCCGAGGACACGCCGATGCCGCCGACCGCCAGCCCGGACAGGCCGACGAGAACAAGGAACGCGCCCAGCCGGTCGACGAAACGCGCCACGCCCGGCGCACCGTTGCGTGCGTCACGCCAGCTCAGCCCGGTCGCCTCGAACCGGGCCAGGGCGTCTTCGCGCACCGCGTCCAGATCGGCGCCGGGCGGCAGAAGCAGGCGGTATTCCGTGTCAAAGAGCGACCCCTCGGCCAGCAGGCCCGAGCCCTCGAGCGCGTCGGTCCGCACGATGGTCCGTGGACCAAGGCTGAAGCCCTGGCCGACATCATCCGGTTCGCGTGCCAGCCGGGCGCGCAGCGTGAACTCCTGTTCGCCCAGCCGGAACGTTTCGCCGGGCGACAGGCCCAGCCTGTCGGCAAGCACCGGGGCCATGACGGCTCCACGATCCGCCAGCGCGTCGTCCAGCGGCATTGCGGGGTCCAGCACCACCTCGCCCAGCAGTGGGTAGGCGTCGTCCACCGACTTCACCTGCGTCAATGCACGCTCGGTCCCATCCTCGCGGTCGACGGTTGCCATCGATCGGAAGTCAGTGATCTCGGACACCTCGGCGGCCACCGTTTCCATCCACGCGCGCTCGGCCTCGCTGGCGAAGCGGTAGGTGAATTCGACTTGCGCATCCCCGCCCAGCAGCACCGCGCCCTGATCCGCCAGCCCGGCCTGGATCGCCGAGCGGACCGATCCCACCCCGGCGATCGCCGCCACGCCCAGCGCGAGACAGGCCAGGAAGATCCGGAACCCCTTAAGACCGCCGCGCAGTTCCCGGCGGGCGATGCGGGCTGCGACGCCCAAGCTCATTCCGCGGCGCGCCGCGCGTCGGCTTCGGCGATCCGCCCGTCGGCCAGCGGCACGACGCGGTCGCAGCGGTCGGCCAGTTCGGGCGCATGCGTCACCATCACCAGGGTCGAGCCCCGGTCGCGCGCCATGCCGAACAGAAGCTCGACGATCGAAGCGCCGGTCGCCGCGTCCAGGTTGCCGGTGGGCTCGTCCGCCAGCAGAATGGCCGGGCGCGGCGCCAGTGCGCGGGCCAGCGCCACGCGCTGCTGCTCGCCGCCCGACAACTGGCTGGGGTAGTGCTCGGCCCGGTGCTTCAGCCCGACGGCGTCAAGCTCGACCGCGGCGCGGTCGAAGGCGTCGCGGTGCCCGGCCAGTTCCAGCGGGGTGGCGACGTTTTCCAGCGCCGTCATCGTGGGAATCAGGTGAAAGGACTGGAACACCACGCCCATGTTGTCGCGCCGGAACAGCGCAAGCGCGTCCTCGTCCAGCGCCGTCAGGTCGCGGCCCAGCGCGATGACCTTCCCCGACGTGGCGCGCTCCAGCCCGCCCATGATCATCAGCAGCGACGACTTGCCAGAACCCGACGGCCCGACCAGGCCCACCGCCTCGCCCTGCCGCACGGTCAGGTCGATGCCGTGCAGGATTTCCACCGGGCCGGCATTGCCGTCCAGCCGCAAGGTCACATCTTCGAGGGTAAGAACGGAATCGGACATATTGGAAGGGGTCCTGCCATGACGGGTCTGGTGACATATGGGCTGCGCGCCTTCGGCCTCAAGGCCGCGCTTGTGCTGGCGGGCTTGGCGTCCGCCCCGGCGCAGGCGCAGCAGACCGACATCCTGGCGCTGGGCGACAGCCTGACGCAGGGATACGGGCTGATCGAGCAGGAGGGTTTCGTGCCGCAACTGCGGGAATGGCTGGCCGAGCGCGGCCATGACGTGCGGGTCGTCAACGCAGGCGTGTCGGGCGATACCACGGCCGGCGGGCTCAGCCGGGTCGAGTGGTCTCTGACCCCCGAGATCGACGCGATGATCGTCGCGCTGGGCGGCAACGACCTGCTGCGCGGCATCGCGCCCGAGGTTGCGCGCGCGAATCTCGACGGGATCCTCCAGGTCGCGGCCGAGCGAGACCTCGCGGTGCTGCTGATCGGCCTGACGGCGCCGGGGAACTACGGTGCCGCGTACAAGCGCGACTTCGACGCGATGTATCCCGAATTGGCCGAGGAATACGACGCGGTCTATCTCGACGACTTCTTCGCGGGCCTGCGTGGGCCCGACGGAGGGATGCCCGACGCCGCGCGGTTCATGCAGCCCGACGGCATACACCCGGACGCGACCGGGGTCGCGCGGATCGTCGAGACGGTGGGCCCAAAGGTCGAAGAGCTGATCGAACGCGCGGACACGCAGGCAGGGTCGGACGGCGGCTAGGCGGCCTTTGCCCGATCGACCGGGTCAAACGCCGCGAATCGCCCGCATCACGAAGCCGGGTAGGCGCAGCGCCATGCGCCGCATGATCGGCCCGTAATCCGTCTGCCCGTCCAGCATCGCCAGGTACTCGCGGCGCAAGCTGCGCGAGTCCCGGAAACTTCGGATGAAGGCGGGGCGCAGGCTTTCGCTAAAGAGGATCGGGCGCAGGCGGGCCGCGTGGCGCAACGCCGTGTGAATTGGCGCGATGCGCTTGCGGTATAGCGGCAAGGCGCTGTCGGGGTCGTTGGCGGCCAGCGCGTCAGTGCAGGCACGCGCGGCCTCAGCGCCGCTGAGCATGGCATGCGCGATGCCTTCGCCGGTGAGGGGGTCGACCAGCCCTGCGGCGTCGCCGGCCAGCAGCACCCGCCCCCGGCCCGGCACCGCGCGGAAGGCGCCGAACGGCAGGAACTGGCCTTTCACGGGTAGGGACTCGTGAATGCCGAGCGTGTCGAGGTAGCGGCGCAATGCACCTTTCATGTCGGCATTGCGGCTGAGCACGCCACCGACTCCGATCGTGAGGCCGGCGGGCTTGGGGAACTGCCAGCCGTAGCCCCACTCCGCGGCGCCGAAATCGATGCGGAGCGCGCGCTCGGGAGCGCGATCCGGAAGCTCGACCTCAAGGGCGAAGCCGATGGTCCGGCGGTCGAAGGGGGTGCCGAAGAGGTGCCGGGCGGTCGGGCTGTTGACGCCGTCGGCCGCGATGATCAGCGGCGCCCGCAACTGGCCTGCCTCAATCGTGACGGTGCCGGTATCGACGTCTAGCGTGCATGTCCGTCCGGTGAAATCCACCGCTCCGGCGCACAGCGCATGCTCGACCAGCGCGTGATCGAAGCTGCATCGCATACCGAGATGGACCGGCGGTGCGTCCCGGTCTGTTCCCAGATCCTCGCCGAAGGCATGGAAGGCGATTGCGTCGCGCCGCTCCAGCGGAACGGGTGGCACGGCCTGACCGAAGATTTCGCGGTAAAGTCGCATGCTGCGACCCGTCAGTCCGCCGCCGCACAGCTTGTCCCGCGGAAAGTGCCGCGGGTCGACCAGAGCGACCGAAAGGCCTGCGCCTGCGGATGTCACAGCGGCGGCGGCACCGGCCGGGCCCGCGCCGAGCACGATCAGGTCGAAGTTGCGGTGGCGCGGACGGTGGCTCACAGCACCGTGACGGTGGCTCCGATCGGCACCCGCGCGTACAGGTCCTTCACGTGCTCGTTCAGCATGCGGATGCAGCCGTTCGAAACGGATTGGCCGATGGTCTGGGGCGCGGTGGTGCCGTGGATGCGATAGAACGTGTCGCGTCCGTTCTGGAACAGGTACAAGGCGCGGGCCCCAAGCGGATTGGTCGGCCCGCCGGGCTGAACGTAATCGTTGTCGATGAATTCCTGATAGAGGTGCGGATCGCGATCGATCATCTCGTTCGTCGGCCGCCAGGTCGGCCACTCCTTCTTGGCGCCGATGCGGGCGGTGCCGGTGAATGCAAGGCCCGCCTTGCCGACGCCTACTCCATATCGAATTGCCTGGCCCGGGGTTTCGATGAAGTAAAGAAAGTGCGCGCGGGGCAGTATGATGATCTGTCCCGCTTCAAGATCCTGACGGATCGACACCGATTGCGGCCGAAGCGGCGGCTCGAGTTCGAAAGCGGCGGCCGGGGCGGCGGCCAAGGCAGCGGCGGATGCCAGGAAAAGGCGGCGCGTGTGCATGGGCCGTTCCTCCGTCAATTGAGTGGTAGGCAGCGTTGATGTCCAAACCGCATGATGCTGGCCTGCGTGTACGGTTTTCAATTTAAGCCCCGGGGCGCGCTGCGCAACCATCAGCGGGTCGGGGCTTCGGCATTTCGGCCGGCGACGATCACGCTGATCGTATAGGCCACGCGCGGGGGAAGCCCGGCAAGAATCGCCGCCGCAGCCTCGGGGCGCATGCGGCCCAGGAAACCGGCGGCGAATTCCGGGTCCATTTCGGTGAACAGAGCGGCCGCTTCTCTGGGCTTCATGCGGGCATAGACGTCGGTCAGCTGCACGATGTCCGTCTCGGCCGCCTTGCTGGAGAGGGTCATGGTCTCTTTGAGGCGCGCTTCGGCGGCTTCGAGCGCGGCAAGCTTTTCCTCGATCTCGGATTCTGCCACCGACAGGGCCTGCATGCGCATGTCGAGCGCGGTTTCGCGCGTCTTGAGCCGGGCTTCGCGCTCATCGAGCGCGGCGAGCAGCGGGGCGATATCGGCTTCGGCGATCCGCTCGATCCTGACGGCGGGGTCGGATCCGCTCGCCGCGTCGGCGGCGTCTGTTTCGGCCTCTTGTGCTCTCAGTCCGGGCAGCTCCAGCGCCACGGCGTCGCCTGCGCCATTCAGCCCGCGCAGAATCGCGGAGGCGATCAGCAGCCCACCGATCGTTGCCAGTGCGCCGCGCGTGCGCCGCCGTGCGGGCGTCCTGCGCTGCGCTGCCGGGGCGCTTTTTGAACGGGCCGCCATTAGAACCCTCCGGCGCGCGAGTGCCTCAGAAAGACGGTATCCTTGGGTTCCGCCTCGGGCGTGGGCTCTGCGTCCTTGGGCAGATCGTGCATCGACGCGACCAGAAGTTCCAGCCGGCGGGCCGCGCCCTCGGCCCGCTCTGTCAGCGCGGTCAGCGACTCGGCGGAATCGCCGGCGGACTTGCGTGCGCTGGACACCGTCCGGGACAGATCGTCGATCTGGGCCGACAGCACGGCGACTGCGCCGCCGACGCCGGTTTCTAGGTCAGTAAAGCGCGTCAGGCGACGCGACAGCACGAAACAATAGAAACCCGCGCCCAAGGCGCCGGCGACAAGCAGGATGTCTGCGATCAGGTCCATTTCCACCCCTCTCAGTTGACGATGAATTCCAGCACCAGCAGGTCACGCACGTGATCGTCGCCGGCGACCAGCTTTACCCGCCGCAATAGCTGCGACCTCAGCCGAATGAGGGCGCCCGGCGCCTCGAAATCGGTGGGTTCCAGCGCGCGCAGATAGCTGTTGAGCACGTCCTGCACGCGCGGCACGATCGCGGTGACGGCGGTTGCGTGCTGTGCCGGAACCTCCAGGCTGGTGCGGAATCGCAGGGTTCGCCCGTCCGCGGTCGGGCCTAGGCTGATGACGATCGGCGGTACCTCGACGAATCCCACATCGCCCAGCGGCGTGGGGTCGTGATAGACACTGTCCTTGCCCTCCTCCGTCGCGTGCGCCTTGTCGGCGCCGCCGAACAGGCCAAGCGGGTTCATCTGCACGACGAAGAACCCGCCGGCGCCGCCGAGAACGGCCAGCACCGCGCCGATGATCAGCGGCATCTTCGAGGATTTCTTCCCCTCGACAGGGGCGTCGACCGTAGCGTCCGCCATGTCCAACCTCTTCTGTGGTTCGAGGGTTAGATAGACGCAAAGGGGCTAACCGATTGTTAAGGCGCGTGGGCTTATCTGGCCTCAACCCGAACAGAACGTTTGGAGTGGAGGTCGACTCTTGCAGCAGCTCATGACTGTCTGGAACTCGCTTGGCATCCGTCAGCGCATCATCGTCGCAGGGGCGTCGCTGGCGGTCATGCTTGCCGTTCTGGGGCTGGCGCGAATGGCGTCTGCCCCGAACATGGCGTTGCTTTACGCCGGGCTCGAAACCAGCGCGGCGGGCGATGTCGTCCAGGCACTCGAATCGCGAGGCATGGCGTACGAGATTCGCGGCGGCTCGATCTTCGTGCCGGAACCGGAACGCGACGCGCTGCGCCTGACGCTCGCGAGCGAAGGCCTGCCGGCGAACGGGAACCAAGGCTACGAACTGCTCGACGGGCTGTCTGGCTTCGGCACGACCTCGCAGATGTTCGACGCGGCCTATTGGCGCGCGAAAGAGGGTGAGCTTGCGCGCACCATCGTCGCCAACCCGGCGATCGCCACCGCGCGCGTGCACATCGCCAACAGCAGCGCGAATCCCTTCCAGCGTGACGTGACGCCGACGGCGTCGATCTCTGTCACCACCACCGGCGCTGTGCTTTCGCCGCCTCAGGCCCGCGCGATCCGGTACCTCGTCGCGTCGGCCGTGCCGGGAATGGACGCCGAGAGCGTTGCGGTGATCGATGGCAAGGGCGGCCTGATCGGGGTCGAGGCCGAAGGCGGCGGCACGCTGAGTGCGGATGATCGCGCCTCGTCGATGCGCGACCGCGTCCAGCGCCTGATGGAGGCGCGCGTCGGCGTCGGAAACGCGGTGGTCGAGGTCAGCGTCGACACCGTGACTGAGACGGAATCGATCCTTGAGCGGCGTTTCGACCCGGATGGCCGCGTTGCGATCTCGACCGACACCGAAGAACGCACCGACCAGTCGCAAGAGGCCGGAGCCGGCGACGTCACGGTCGCGTCGAACCTGCCCGACGGCGAGGCGAACGCCGAGGGTGGAAGCTCGACCTCGCAGGCCAGCGAAACGCGCGAACGGGTCAATTACGAGGTCTCAGAAACCACGCGTGAAGTCACGCGCGCGCCCGGCGCCATCCGCCGCCTGACGGTCGCGGTTCTGGTCAACGGAACCTATGCGCCCGGTGCCGACGGCGCGCAACAATTCCAGCCGCTGCCCGAGCCGGAGATGCAGGCGTTGCGTGCGCTGGTCGAATCGGCGGTCGGTTACGACGAGGCGCGCGGCGACCAGATCACGCTGCGGTCGCTTCCCTTCGAGCGCCCTGAGGGGCTTGGCACGGGCCCGATCGAGCCGGGCTTGTTCACGGGCAGCATCGACATGATGCGCCTGGCGCAGATGGCCATTCTCGCGCTCGTCGCGCTGCTGCTCGGCCTTTTCGTGGTTCGCCCCGTCCTGGCACGCGGCGCGGCACGGGCCTCGGCCGGCGCGTTGCCCGCGCCCGAGGATGACTATGGCGATGCCAGCGGCGTGCTGGATGGCGACGCGCAGTTCGAGACTCTGCCGGCGCTGGCCGGAGGCCCGGATTTCGGGGGGATGGGCATGGTCGACTTCGACATGGACGACGAGCCGGTCAGCGCGGACCCGGTCGAGCGACTGCGCAACCTCATCGAGGAACGCAAGACCGAATCGGTCGAGATCCTGCGCAGCTGGCTGGATGAGAAGGAAGAGGCGAAATGATCGGGCTTTGCGACTACCTCGACGATTTCGGCGAGCCGGTACGTGACGCCGAGCACGCTGCGCCCGCCCCCGACCCGGCAGAGATCGAGGCGCGCAGGCTCGAGGCGTTCGAGGAGGGGTACCGCGCCGGCTGGGACGACTCGGTCAAGGCGCAGGCGGACGATTCGGCGCGGCTGACCAGCACCTTCGCGCAACACTTGGGCGACCTGTCTTTCACCTACCAAGAGGCCTACACGGCCATCATGGGCGCGATCGGCCCGCTGCTCGACGAGATGATCGCCAAGCTGCTGCCCGAAATCGCGCGTCAAGGCCTGGGCGTCCACATCACGGAGCAGCTCGAGTCGCTCGCCCGGGAGATCGGCCGCCGCGATGTGGTGATCGCAGTCGCGCCGGGCCGAAGGGACGCAGTCGCGCCGCTGATCGAGGGCGATTTCGCCTTTCCCGTCGACATTGTCGAGGACGACACGCTGGGCGCCGACCAGGCCGACATCCGCTTTGGTGAGACCGAGCGCCAGATCGACCTGGGCGACATGCTGACTGCCTTCGCCACGATGGTCGAAGGCTTCTCGCACGAGAACGGAAGGAAGATCGTCAATGGATGACGCGCAGACCACCACCCGCACCGACGGCGGCAACCTTTTCACCTCGGTTCCGATCGAGATCACCGTCTCGATCGGCCGCGCCCGCCCGTCGGTGCGCGAATTACTGCAATTGTCGAAGGGCAGCGTGCTGTCACTGGACAAGATGCTCGAGGATCCGGTCGAGCTGTATGTCGGGGACCGGCTGATCGGGATCGGCGTGCTCGAGGTCGTCGACGGGCAGGGGCAGGGCCAGCTTGCGGTGCGCGTGACCGAAGTGGTCGACATGCAGTCACAGTCGTAACATGCGGCTTTGGGGGCTTGCCGCGCTGCTGCTGGTGATGCCGGCGGTGGCGCAAGCGCAATCGCTGTCGATCGACCTGGGCGAGGGCGGCTCGATCACGGCCACATCGATCCAGCTGATCGCGCTTATCACGCTGCTCAGCCTCGCGCCGGGCATCGCGATCATGATTACCTGCTTTCCGTTCATCGTGACGGTGCTGGCGATCCTGCGCCAAGCGGTGGGCCTGCAGCAATCGCCGCCCAACATGCTGATCGTCAGCCTTGCGCTGTTTCTGACCTACTTCGTGATGGAGCCGGTCTTCACCGAGGCTTGGGAGGTCGGCATCGAGCCGCTGGTCGAGGAACAGATCGACATCACCGAGGCGTTCAACCGTGCGATCGTGCCGTTTCGCCAGTTCATGGCCGGCCGAATGGACGCCGAGACCTTTGCGGCCATGGCCGAGTTGCGGCCAGACGGAGACGGCATGGCGTTGTCGCCCGACGCGCCGCTGTCGGTGCTGGTGCCGAGCTTCATGCTGTCCGAGGTCGCGCGCGCCTTCCAGGTCGGCTTCCTGATCTTCCTGCCCTTCCTGATCATCGACCTGGTGGTGGCGGCGGTACTCATGTCGATGGGCATGATGATGGTTCCGCCGGCGATCGTGTCGCTGCCCTTCAAGCTGGCGTTCTTCGTGATCGCGGACGGCTGGGCGTTGCTGGCCGGGTCCCTGGTGAAGGGTTACTTCTAGGCGCTTTGCGGCTGGGCAAGGTCGGGACGCGCGCCTAGGCTTGGCCGCATGACGCCCGACCTCGTCCTCGACAGCCGGTATTCCTGGCTCCGCGTCGGCCTTGCGCTGCTGATCGCGGTGGCGGGCAATGTCGGCATGTGGGTCGTAACGGTCGTGCTGCCGGAGCTGCAGGCCGAGTTCGGCCTGTCACGCGGCCTGTCCTCGCTGCCATACGCCGCCACGATGATCGGGTTCGCCACCGGCAACCTTGGTTTCGGTCGGCTGTCGGACAGGTTGGGCATCACCAAGACGCTTAGCCTGGCCGCCATCCTGGTCGCGGCGGGCTATGCGCTGGCGGCCGTCGCGCCGTCGATCGCGGTCCTGTGCGCGCTGCAACTGGCGATCGGTTTCGGGACCGCCGCCAGCTTCGGACCGCTGATCGCCGATACGTCACAGTGGTTCCTGCGCCGGCGCGGACTTGCGGTGGCCATCACGGCCTCGGGCAATTACCTGTCGGGCGCGGTCTGGCCACCGCTGCTGGCGTGGCTGGGTGACGGCGCGGGCTGGCGTTGGGTCTACGGCGCGCTGGCGGTCATGACGCTGGTGGTGATCCTGCCGCTGGCGCAGACGCTGCGCCCGAAGGTCCCGGAGAGCGCGCGTCTCGCCGCCGAGACGGCCGCCACCTCGCGCACCCGCGCGACCGGCCTGAGCCCGCAGGCGCTGCAATGGCTGCTGGGACTGGCCGGCATCGGCTGCTGCGTCGCCATGTCGATGCCGCAGGTGCACATCGTCGCGTTGTGCGTCGACTTGGGCTTCGGCGCGATCGTGGGCGGTCAGATGCTGTCGCTGATGCTGATGGGTGGCGTGGCCTCGCGCCTGGTGTCGGGCGTCTTGGCCGACCGGCTGGGCGGCGTGCCCACGCTGCTGATCGGGTCGGGCCTTCAGGCGATCGCTTTGCTTCTTTACCTGCCGGCGGGCGACCTGGTGTCGCTCTACACCGTCAGCCTGGTCTTTGGGCTGAGTCAGGGTGGCATCGTGCCGTCCTACGCGGTGATCGTGCGCGAATACATGCCCGCGCGAGAGGCCGGCAACCGCGTCGGCTTCGTCATGATGATGACGATTCTCGGCATGGCGCTGGGCGGGTGGCTTTCGGGCGCGATCTACGACTGGAGCGGCAGCTACGCCCTGGCCTTCGTGAACGGCTTCGCGTGGAACGCGGTCAACATCGCGATCATGCTGGGCATCCTCCTGCGCGGCCGCGGTGCGAGGCGCGCGATCCAGACCATCTGAGCGAGGTCAGAAGTCGTCGGGCACGTCCGCGTGCAGGTGTCGCTCGCCGCGGGCGCGGGCGAGCGCGATCTGGCGCTGGCGCTCGCGGAAACGCGCCTTGTCGTCGGCCGAGGTCTCGTGCGCGCAATAATGGCACGACACGCCGGGTTCGTATTCCGGACGGTCACGGTCTTCGGGAAGGATGGGGCGGCGGCAGGCGTGGCACAGGTCGTGCGGTCCTTCGCGCAGGCCATGTTCCACGGACACGCGCCCGTCGAAGACGAAACACGATCCGCGCCACTCGCTGTCCTCCTCTGGCACCTCCTCGAGGTATTTCAGGATGCCGCCCTTGAGGTGGAAGACCTCCTCGACGCCCTGTCCCAGTAGGTAGTTCGTGGACTTTTCGCAGCGAATGCCGCCGGTGCAGAACATCGCGATCCGCTTGTTGTGGAAGCGATCCTTGTTGGCCTGCCACCACGCGGGAAAGTCGCGGAAGCTGTCGGTGCCGGGGTCGACCGCACCGTTGAACGTGCCGATGGCGGTCTCGTAGGTGTTGCGGGTGTCGATTACAGCCACGTCGGGGTTGCGGATCAGGGCGTTCCAGTCGCCCGGGTCGACGTGGTGCCCGACGCGGGCCAGCGGATCGACGTCCGGCTGGCCCATGGTGACGATCTCGCGCTTCACGCGCACCTTCATGCGGGCGAAGGGGCGTTCGGACGCGGTGGACAGCTTCCACTCGATATCGGCGCAGCCGGGCAGGGCGCGGATATGTGCCAGCACCGCGTCGATCCCTCCGCGCGGGCCGGCGATGGTGCCGTTGATGCCTTCGCGGGCCAGCAGCAGCGTGCCGGTGATCTTCTGCGCACGGCACAGGTCCAGCAGCGGCGCGCGAAGGGCGTCCGGGTCGGGAAAACGGGAGAAGTGGTAGAGCGCGCAGACTGTCAGCATGGCGGGGAAATAGGCGCGCCACGGCGCCGTGCGCAAGGGGGCGCGGCCTTGACCGGCCGCGCAGCCGGCCCTACCCCGAAAGGTGCGAGGCAGGGAGGCATGCCATGGAAGCGCTGATCGTGATCGACGTCCAGAACGATTTCTGCCCGGGCGGCGCGCTGGCCGTGCCCGAGGGCGACGCCGTCGTGGCGCCGATCAACGCGCTGATGCGCGACTTCGGCGCGATCATCCTGACGCAGGACTGGCACCCGGCCGAACATTCGTCCTTCGCCTCGCAGCACGCCGGGCGGGCGCCGATGGAGACGGTCGAGATGCCTTACGGCCAGCAGGTGCTGTGGCCAGATCACTGCATCCAGGGCTCGCCCGGCGCCGCGTTCCACCCCGAACTCGAAACCACGCGCGCCGACCTGATCATCCGCAAGGGGTTCCGGCGCGGGATCGACAGCTACTCGGCCTTCTTCGAGAACGACCACGAAACGCCGACCGGGCTCGAAGGCTATCTGCGCACGCGGGGGATCGACCGACTGACGATGGTCGGGCTGGCGCTGGATTTCTGCGTCAACTTCTCGGCCGTGGACGCGGCCAGGCTGGGCTTCGACGTGACCGTGCGCGAGGGCCTGTGCCGGGGCATCGACGTCGATGGCTCGGTCCGCGCGGCGCGCGACGGCATGACGCAGGCCGGGGTCCTGCTGACGTGAGCCAAGCCAGGGGCGACCTGCGCAACCGGTTGGCGAAGGCCAGAACGCAGGCCGCGGCCGGCGCTGCCGACCGGGCACGGCGCGGCCTGACCGCCTTCGCCGAGGCGAGCGCGGCGCGCGGCGTGTCCACGACCGAGATCGTCGCCGCATTGGCGGACGGAACGGCGGCGGTCCAGCTGGGGCGCGTGGGCTTGAGTGGGGCGCCTTTCCCCGCGGGGCTGGACTGCGCGCGCGGCTGCGCCTTCTGCTGCATCCTGGGCGGCGCAGATGGCGGCACGATCACCGAGGCCGAGGCCCGCGCGCTTCATGCCGCGCTGGCGCCGCTGGCCGGCAGGCCTGACGGCCGCGACTGGCATCCGGACGCCTGCGCCGCGCTGGACCCGGAAACCCGCGCATGCCGTGCCTATGACGCGCGGCCGATGATCTGCCGGTCCTACGTCTCGACCGACGTTTCAGCCTGCGAGTCCGTGGCCGGGGGCACGGCGAAGCCCGGGCCCGGCACGCTCGGGCCGTATCACGACTATCTGGCCGCCATCGGCCTTGGCCGCGCTGCGCTGAAGGGCACGCGGCGCGTGACGACCTACGCGCTGGCGCGGGTTGCGGCGGCGGCGGTCGAGGGCCGGTCGCCGGACGACACGCTGTCCGAGGCGCGCCACAAGCCCTCCGAACTCGACGCGGAACTGAAGCGCTCGCGCCGCGACGCGGGCGGTGCGCGTCCCGCGGGCTTGCCCTGACAGCGGCCGCTTGCTCTAAGCGACACGACGAACCCGTCCGGAGGGCCCCATGGTCGATATCGCGACCCGCGTCTGGAACCACAAGTGGAAGATCGACCCGATCGTTCGGTCGCTGATCGACACGGATTTCTATAAGCTGCTGATGTGCCAGTCGGTGTTCCGCAACCGTCCGGACACGCATGTCACCTTCAGCCTGATCAACCGCTCCGACAACGTGCCGCTGGCCCGGCTGATCGACGAGGGCGAGCTGCGCGAACAGCTGGACCACATCCGAAGCCTGTCGCTGACGCGTGGAGAATCGACCTGGCTGCGCGGCAACACCTTCTACGGCAAGCGGCAGATGTTCCGACCGGATTTCATGGGGTGGTTCGAGGGACTGCGCCTGCCGCCCTACCACCTCGAACGCGTGGGCGATCAGTACGAGCTGACCTTCGAAGGCGCCTGGCCCGAGGTCATGCTGTGGGAAATCCCAGCGCTGGCGGTCCTGATGGAGCTGCGCGGCCGCGCGGTCCTGAACAGGATGGGGCGGTTCGAACTTCAGGTGCTGTATGCCCGCGCGATGACGAAGCTGTGGGAAAAGGTCGAACGCCTTCGCACCGAGTCCGGCATCCGCATCGCCGATTTCGGCACGCGGCGGCGGCACAGTTTCCTGTGGCAAGACTGGTGCGTGCAGGCGATGCTGGAAGGGCTGGGCAGCAGCTTCGTGGGCACCTCGAACTGTCTGATCGCCAAGAACCGCGATCTCGAGGCGATCGGCACCAATGCGCACGAACTGCCCATGGTCTATGCCGCGCTGGCCCAAGACGATGCCGAGCTTGCCCGCGCACCCTACGATGTGCTGGCCGACTGGCAGGACGAGCATTCCGGAAACCTGCGCATCATCCTGCCCGACACCTACGGGACCGAGGGCTTCCTGGCCCGCGCCCCCGACTGGCTGGCCGGCTGGACCGGCATCCGCATCGACAGTGGCGATCCGGTCGCAGGCGCCGAGACGGCGATCCGCTGGTGGCAGGAGCGCGGCGAGGACCCCAAGACCAAGCTGGTGATCTTCTCGGACGGGCTGGACGAGGATCGCATCCTGCAGCTTTATCGCCAGTTCGCCGGGCGCGTGCGCGTGTCCTTCGGCTGGGGCACGCTGCTAACCAACGATTTCCGCGGTCTGGTCGACGGCGACCGCCTCGCGCCGTTCAGCCTCGTGTGCAAGGCGATCGCCGCGGACGGGCGCCCGACGGTGAAGCTTTCGGACAATCCGAACAAGGCGATGGGTCCGGTCGACGAGATCGCGCGCTACAAGCAGGTGTTCGGCGTCGGCGCCCAGACCGCGATCGACATCGAGGTCTGAAACCACGGCGCGGGGCCAATGCGCCGTGTCCGATTTGCCGTCTTTTCACGAACATCCCGGCCTAGTATGGACGGTTCGGTCGCAACAGAGGTGCCGCATGTCCCAGATCGAACCCCAGCCAGGGATCATGAAGATCGCGCTGTACGAAGGCGGCAAGAGCCAGGTCGAAGGCATCTCGAACGTCGTCAAGCTCAGCGCGAACGAAAACCCATTCGGTCCCAGCCAGGCGGCACAGGAGGCGGTCAAGCGCACCCTGCACGAGATGCACCGCTACCCCTCGACCGACCATGCCGCGCTGCGCCAGGCGATCGCCGAGGTCCACGGCCTCGACGAGCAGCGCATCCTGTGCACCGTCGGCAGCGGCGAGGCGCTCACGCTGCTGTGCCAAGCCTATGCCGGCCCCGGCTCGGAAGTGATCCACACCGAGCACGGCTTCGCGCTCTACAAGATCTACGCGCTGGCCTCGGGTGCGACGCCGGTCGAGGTTCCCGAGCGCGAGCGTGTCACGGATGTCGATGCGATCCTGAACGCCTGCACCGACGCCACGCGGCTGGTGTTCATCGCCAACCCCAACAACCCGACCGGCACGATGATCGGCATGGCCGAAATCGAGCGTCTGGCCGCCGGTCTGCCCGAGCGCGCGCTGCTGGTGCTGGATGGGGCCTATGCGGAATATGTCGACGGGTACGATGGCGGAGCGAAGCTTGTCGAGGCACGCGACAACGTGGTGATGACGCGCACCCTGTCCAAGCTCTACGGCCTCGGAGGCATGCGCGTCGGCTGGAGCTACGCGCCCAAGCCCGTGATCGACGTGCTGAACCGCATCCGCGGGCCGTTCAACCTGTCCTCGGCCGCGCTCGCGGCGGCCGAGGCGGCGATCAACGACACCGCCTATGTCGAGAAATCCCGTAACGAGAACGCGCGCCTGCGCGCTTGGCTCTCCGGGGCGCTGGCCGAACATGGCGTGCCCTGCGACACGTCGATGGCGAACTTCGTGCTGGCGCGCTTCGCCGACGCGGCCGAGGCCGACGCCTGCGACGCCTGGCTGCAAAGCCAGGGCCTGATCGTGCGCCGCGTGGCGGGATACAAGCTGCCCAACGCGCTGCGCATCACGGTCGGCGACGAACCGTCGTGCCGCCGCGTCGCCCATTGCATCGGCCAGTTCAAGGCAGGCGCCCGATGAGCTATCCGCGCGTCGCGCTGATCGGCCTGGGCCTTATCGCGTCGTCCATGTTCTGGGCGATGCGCCGGGCCGGGCTTGCGGGCGACGTGGCGGGCTACGCGCGCTCGGCCGAGACGCGCGAGACGGCGCGCCGCATCGGGCTGTGCGACACCGTCTGCGACAGCGCGGCCGAGGCGGTGGCCGGCGCCGACCTGGTGGTGCTGGCGACTCCGGTCGGCGTGATGGGCCAGGTCGCCGCCGAGATCGCGCCGCATCTGAAGTCGGGTGCCACGGTGATTGACGTCGGTTCGGTCAAGGGCACGGTGATCAGCGACGTGTCGCCGCACATTCCCGCAGGTGTGCACTTCATCCCGTGTCACCCCATGGCGGGGACCGAGCATTCCGGCCCCGAGGCGGGCTTTTCCACTCTGTTCGACAACCGCTGGTGCCTGATCGTGCCGCCCGCCGACGCGGACGAGGCCGCGGTCGAGCGGCTCGAATCCTACTGGCACGCGCTTGGCGCCAACACCGAGCGCATGGATGCCGAGCATCACGACCTGGTCTGCGCCGTGGTCAGCCACATCCCGCACCTAATCGCCTACACGATGGTCGGCGTCGCCGACGACCTGCGCCGCGTGTCCGACCAGGAGGTCATCAAGTTCTCGGCCGCCGGCTTTCGCGACTTCACGCGCATTGCGGCCAGTGATCCGACCATGTGGCGCGACGTGTTCCTGACCAACAAGGACGCAACGATTGAGATGCTGGGTCGCTTCACCGAAGAATTGTTCGCCCTGCAACGCGCGATCCGCACCGGCGACGGCGAGCAGCTTCACGCCTATTTCACCCGCACGCGTGCGATACGGCGTGGCATCCTGCAGGCCGGTCAGGACACCGACAAGCCCGATTTCGGACGCGCGAAGGTCGAACGATGAGATTTCTTTCGATTGCGGCCTGTGCCGCGCTGCTTGCGGGCTGTGGCGATGACGACGCGTCGGATGGACGCGGGGGCCTGTGCGGCGATCCGCGCCTAAAGGGCGAGGTCGTGGGGAGGGTGCCCGGCGAACTGCCAGCCTGCGGCATCGACGACGCGGTGCGGCTGACATCGGTTTCGGGCGTGACGCTGAGCCAGGGGGCGCTGGTCGACTGCCCGACGGCGCGGCGCTTTGCCGACTGGGTCGATCGCGGCGCCAAGCCTGCGATCGGCAATCACGGTGGCGGCATCGAAAGCCTACAAATCGCGGCGCATTATGTCTGCAGGTCGCGCAATCATCTTGTCGGCGCGCCGGTCAGCGAACACGGAAAGGGCAAGGCGATCGACATCTCGGGCATCACCCTTGCCGATGGCGAGTCGATGACCGTGCTGAACGATTGGGGCCGTGGCCGGCACGGCCGTTCGCTGGCCCGGATGCATGGGGCGGCCTGCGGACCTTTCGGAACCGTGCTCGGCCCGGGAAGCGACGCCCTGCACCGCGACCATTTTCATTTCGACACCGCGCGCCACGGCAATGGCGCCTATTGCCGCTGAGCCGGTCGGGTCAACCACGATTCGTCGCAGATCGGCGGGGGCTTGGTGATGCCCATTTCAGCGCTTTTGGAAACAAAACGCCGGCCAAGCGCCTATTGCCGAGTGGCCGCCGCAATTAGATACGATTGTGGCGATTATCATTGCCCCGCGCCGCGGTTTCGCCCAGATTGGTCATAACAGCGGCGCCAACCGGGCCGCCGCGAACCGAATACTCTCTCACTCTCTCGGCACCCACGGGTGCAACGCTCTCGGCATCTTCGGATGCACGAGGAACGGGGCGGCTTCTCACCGCCCCGTTTCGCATTTTAGGCATTATCTTGTTCGTCAGCTGTTGCCGCTAAGGCCGGTCAGCGCGCGAATCATCTCGCGGGCGCTGTCGGAATCCCACTCGGCATCGCCGCGCAGGCGCGCGATCTCCTGCCCCTCGGGGTTCAGGATCACGGTGACCGGCAGGCCGAGCACGCCCATCTCGCGCGCAAGGGTCGAGCCTTCGTCGCGGTGCAGCGGCAGGTGCTGAACGCCGATCTCTTCGAAGAACGCCTGCATCGCCTGCGGCGGGTTACGCGTGGTGGCGATGGTCACGACCTCGAATTCCTCGCCGCCGAATTCGTCCTGCAGCGCGTCGAGCATCGGCATCTCCTTGCGGCAGGGCGCGCACCATGTGGCCCAGAAGTTCACCACCGTCCACTTGCCCTGCCAGTCCGCCAGGTTCAGTGGCTCGCCCTCGAATGTGGTGAAATCGGACGTGCCGGCGGGCTGCGGTTCCTCATGGAAGACCAGTTTCTTCATGCTGCCGGACAGCGCGTCCCGCGCGGCCTCAATGTCGGCCGCGGCCGGGTTTGCAAGCATGATCGCCGCGGTATAGAGCAGCGCGAGACCTGTCCGTTTCATCGTCCCTCCGAAGGAATTACCCATGTCCAGCTCTTCCTCGAACCAGATGTGGGGCGGTCGCTTCGCCGACGCGCCGGATGCGATCATGGAGGCGATCAACGCCTCGATCGGCTTCGACAAACGGCTCGCGGCGCAGGACATCGCCGGGTCGAGGGCCCATGCCGCGATGCTCGCGGCACAAGGCATCGTGACAGATAGCGACGCGAGCGCGATCCGGGAAGGCCTGCTCACGGTGCTGTCAGAGATCGAGGGCGGAACGTTCCAGTTCTCGACCGCACTGGAAGACATCCACATGAACGTCGAGGCGCGCCTGAAAGAGGTCATAGGCGATCCGGCGGGCCGTCTGCACACGGGCCGGTCGCGCAACGACCAGGTGGCGACGGATTTCCGGCTCTGGGTACGCGATCAGCTCGACGCCGCTGATGCTGGCCTGACGGCGCTTATGCGCGCGCTGGTCGCGCAGGCCGAGGCGGGCGCCGACTGGGTCATGCCGGGCTTCACCCACCTGCAGACTGCGCAGCCGGTCACCTGGGGGCACCACATGCTGGCCTATGTCGAGATGTTCGGCCGCGACCGCGACCGCGTGCGCGACGCGCGCAAGCGGATGAACGAAAGCCCGCTGGGGGCCGCCGCGCTGGCCGGCACCGGATTTCCGATCGACCGGCACATGACCGCCGAGGCGCTGGGCTTCGACCGCCCGATGGCCAACAGCCTCGACGCCGTGTCGGCGCGGGATTTCGCGCTGGAATTCCTGAGCGTCGCCTCGATCAGTGCGATGCACCTCAGCCGCCTCGCCGAGGAGCTGGTGATCTGGTCGAGCGCGCAGTTCCGGTTCGTCACGCTGTCGGACAAGTTCAGCACCGGATCGTCCATCATGCCGCAGAAGAAGAACCCCGACGCGGCCGAGCTGATCCGCGCCAAGATCGGACGCATCTTCGGCGCCAACGTGGCGCTGATGATGGTGATGAAGGGCCTGCCGCTGGCCTATTCCAAGGACATGCAGGAGGACAAGGAACAGGTCTTCGACGCCGCCGACAATTGGCTGCTGGCGCTCGCCGCGATGGAGGGCATGGCCGGCGACATGAAGGCAAATGTCCCGGCGCTGGAATCCGCCGCAGCACACGGGTTTTCGACCGCGACCGACCTTGCCGATTGGCTGGTGCGCGAAACCGGGCTACCGTTCCGCGATGCGCACCACGTGACCGGCACGCTGGTCGCCAGGGCCGAGGCGAAGGGCTGCGACTTGCCCGACCTAACCCTCGAGGAGATGAAGGCCGTGCACGAAGCCATCGACGAAACCGTGTTCGACGTGCTGGGGGTCCACAACTCGGTCGCCTCGCGCACCAGCTTCGGCGGCACCGCGCCTGCGCGCGTGCGCGAGCAGGTCGCTAGCTGGAAGGAGGCGCTGGCATGAGGCCGCTCCTGATCCTCGCGCTGCTTGCGCTGGCGGCCTGCGGCGCCGACGGAGAGCCGATCCGCCCCGAGGCAAGCTCGACCGTGACGCTCAGCAACAAGGGCGTCGGCATGTCAACCGCGGTGCGGGTCCGCCAGGGGCCGTTCACGCTGGGCGTGGCGCTGTAGATGCTGCGCTGGCTGTGGCTGGCGCTGGCAGTATGGGGGGCGGTGCATCCTATGTACTGGTTCGCGACCTATCTGTCCGCCAGCGGCTGGAGCCTGTCCGCCCTGATCGACGCATGGTATGTAAACGCCAGCACCACCGGCCTGGTCTGGGACCTGACCATCGCCGCGATCACCCTGACGATCTGGATCGTGGCCGAGACGGTCCGCCGCAAGCACTGGCGCGGGTTGCTGGCGATCCCGGCGATCTACTGCATCGGCGTCAGCTGCGGCCTGCCGCTGTACCTGTTCCTGCGATCCCGCCCCTCCTGACCCGCGACCGCGTGGCGCTGGAAACCGCGCCGCCGCTGCGGTAAGCGGGCCCAGCCCCTGCGACGCGGAGATATTGTTGGACCATTTCCTTTACCGCGACGGCGTGCTGCACGCCGAGGACGTCTCCGTGCCCGAGATCGCCTCTGCTGTGGGCACGCCCTTCTACGTTTATTCCACGGCCACCTTGCTGCGCCATTTCCGCCTGTTCGACGAGGCGCTGGCCTGGGGGCCGCACCTGGTGTGCTACGCGATGAAGGCAGCCTCGAACCAGGCGATCCTGCGGACCCTTGCGGCCGAGGGGGCCGGCATGGACGTGGTCTCGGGCGGCGAATACGCCCGCGCCAAGGCCGCCGGCGTTCCGGGCGACCGCATCGTCTTCTCGGGCGTGGGCAAGACCGGCGCCGAAATCCGCGCCGCGCTCGAGGGCGGCATCCGCCAGTTCAACGTCGAGTCCGAGCCCGAGATGCAGGCGATCTCGGACATCGCGGCGTCGATGAACATGACGGTGCCGATCACCATCCGCGTGAACCCGGACGTCGACGCCAAGACCCACGCCAAGATTGCCACCGGCAAGTCCGAGAACAAGTTCGGCATTCCGATCGCCCGCGCGCGGGAGGTTTATGCGCTGGCCGCCCGCCTGCCGGGCCTGCGCGTGGTCGGGATCGACGTGCATATCGGCAGCCAGCTGACTGACCTCTCGCCGTTCGAGGCCGCCTATCGCAAGGTCGCCGATCTGACCGAAACCTTGCGCGCCGACGGCCATGCGATCGACCGGCTGGACCTGGGCGGGGGCCTGGGCATCCCCTACACCCGCAGCAACGAGGCGCCGCCGCTTCCGTCCGATTACGGTGACCTGATCCGCCGCACCGTCGGACACCTGGGCTGCGAGATCGAGATTGAGCCGGGGCGCCTGATCGTCGGTAACGCGGGCATCCTCGTGTCGAAGGTGATCTACGTGAAGGAAGGCGAGGGGCGCGATTTCCTGATCCTCGACAGCGCGATGAACGACCTGATCCGCCCGGCGATGTACGACGCGTATCACGACATCGACCCGGTGCTCGAACCCGCCCCTGCGGCCGAGACACGGCCATTCGACATCGTTGGCCCGGTCTGCGAATCCGGCGACACCTTCGCGAAGGCGCGCCAGATGCCGCCCGTCGGGGCGGGCGATCTGGTGGCTTTCCGCTCGGCCGGTGCCTATGGCGCGGTTATGGCCAGCGAGTACAACACGCGGCCCCTGGTGCCCGAGGTCCTGGTGAACGGCGATCAATTCTCGGTCATAAGGGCGCGTCCTTCCTTTGACGATATCATTGCACGCGATACCATCCCCGAATGGTTGTAGGGGCGCGCCTCCGCGGCCATCCTAAAGCGCGTGCCTCCGGCACGACCCGGCCAGGAGCGATGTATTGGCGCAGAACGACACCGATCCCGCGACGATTCTAGGACAGATCCGCTGGCCCCTGCGGCTGACGCGGCTAGGCATGACCGCCGAGCGCGGAGCGCGGGCGTTCTGGCCCTTATGGTCCGTGATTATCGGCACGCTGGCCGCGCTGATGCTGGGCCTGCAGGACCTTGTCGCGGTGGAATGGGTCTGGGCGGCGGGTCTTCTGGTCGCGGTTCTGGCTCTCTGGGCGCTGGTCTACGGCGTGCGGCGGTTCCGCCTGCCGCCCGAAGAGGCCGCGCTGGCGCGGCTCGACAATTCGCTGAAGGGCCATCCGATCCAGGCGGCGCTCGACCGGCAGGCGGTTGGGGCCACGGACACGGCGTCGCTGGCGGTCTGGCGCGCGCACCAGCAGCGCATGCGCGAGCGGCTGGCCAGTGCCCGCGCGGTCGAGCCGGACCTGCGCGTCGCGCGTTCGGACCCGTTCGCGCTGCGCTACGTCGCACTGCTCGCGCTGTCGGTGGCGATCCTGTTCGGCTCTCTTATGCGGGTGCAGTCGGTTACGACGATGGGCGCCGGCGGTCCGGACCTGGCGCAGGGCCCTGCGTGGGAAGGCTGGATGGAGCCGCCGGCCTACACCGCGCTGCCGTCGGTCTACCTCAACGACATCACGGCGCCGGGGCTGGACGTGCCCGAGGGCGCGCAGATCACCCTGCGCATGTATGGCGAGGTCGGCGCGCTGAGCGTGACCGAGGACGTCTCGAACACCGGCGGCGCCAGCGAAGAGACGGCGCAGGAATTCGAGGTCGTGCGGTCCGGCGAACTGGCGATCGACGGGCAGGGCGGCCGCGTCTGGCAGGTCGCGATGATCCCCGATCAGGCGCCCGCGGTGGCGCGAGACGGCGAGATCGAGACCACCTACGAGGGCGAAAGCAGCATCCCCTTCACCGCCACCGACGATCACGGCGTGGTCGCGGGACTGGCACGCTTCACCCTGGCGCTGGACGAGGTCGACCGTCGCTACGGCCGCGAGATCGAGCCCGAGGCGCACCCCGACCTCGAGGTGCCGCTGCCGATGCCGGTGGCGGGCGACCGTTCGGACTTCTCCGAGATGCTGGTCGAGAACTACTCGCTGCACCCGTGGGCGAACCTGCCGGTGCGGCTCGAGCTGGAAGTCGAGGACGATCGCGGGCAGAGGGCCCTGTCGCAGGTCGAGGTGCTGGATCTGCCCGGCCGCAATTTCTTCGACCCGGTGGCCTCGGCCCTGGTCGAGCAGCGCCAGGCGCTGCTGTGGAACCGGCAGAACGCGCGTGACGTTGCGCAGATCATGCGCACGATCCTGCACCGCCCGGACGCCTTGTTCCGGGACGAAGCGCAGGCCGAGACGCTGCGAGGGATTCTTGCCAGCCTCGAACAGGCCGTCCCCGAAGGTTTGACGGACCAGCAGCAGGCGGACCTGGCGCAGGCGCTGTGGGATCTGGCGCTGGAGCTGGAAGAAGGTGATCTGGAAGATGCCCGCGAACGCATGGAACGCGCGCAGGAACGGCTGCAGGAAGCGATGCGCAACGGCGCCTCGGACGCCGAGATCGCCGAGCTGATGCAGGAGCTGCGCGAGGCCACCGACGATTACATGCGGCAGCTGGCCCGCGAACAGCAGCGCGAGCGCGAACAGAACGGCGACACCGCCCAGGGCGATCCGCAGAACATGATGGAGATGTCGCAGAACGACCTTCAGCGCATGATGGACCGGATCCAGGAGTTGATGAAACAGGGCCGCATGGCCGAGGCGCAGGAAGCACTGGAGCAGCTGCGCCAGATGATGGAAAACATGCAGGTCACCGAAGGCCAGGGCGGGCAGGGGCAAAGCCCCGGCGAGCAGGCCATGGAGGGGCTGTCCGAGACACTGCGTGAGCAGCAGGGCCTGTCCGACGAGGCCTTCCGTGACCTGCAGGAGCAGTTCAACCCCGGCCAGCAGGGTCAGCAAGGTCAGCAGGGCCAAGGCCAGCAGCAAGGTCAGGGGCAAGGGCAGGGCCAGCCGGGTCAGGGTCAGCAGCCCGGGCAGGGACAGGGACAGTCCGGGAATGGCCAGTCACTCGACGAAAGCCTCGCCGAGCGGCAGCGCGCGTTGCGGGACGAGCTGTCGCGCCAGCGGCGCAACCTGCCGGGACAGGGCACCGAGGAAGGCGACGAAGCCGCCGAGGCGCTTGGCAGGGCCGAAGAGGCGATGGACGGCGCCGAAAAGGCGCTCCGCGACGGCGACCTGCCGGGCGCGATCTCCGAGCAGTCCGAGGCGATGGAGGCGCTGCGCGAAGGCATGCGCAGCCTCGGTGAGGCGATGGCTCAACAACAGCAGGGCGGCGAAGGCCAACAGGGCATGGCCGAGGGCGGCAATCCGGGCGAGCGGCGCGATCCTCTTGGCCGCAACGCCGGTACGAGCGGCCAGACCGGAACGGACGAAGGCCTGCTGCAGGGCGAGGACGTCTATCGCCGCGCGCGTGAATTGCTGGACGAGATCCGCCGGCGGACCGGCGATGCAGAGCGGCCAACGGCCGAGCTGGAATATCTCGAACGGTTGCTG
Source organism: Citreimonas salinaria (assembly GCF_900107235.1). Taxonomy (GTDB): domain Bacteria; phylum Pseudomonadota; class Alphaproteobacteria; order Rhodobacterales; family Rhodobacteraceae; genus Citreimonas; species Citreimonas salinaria. Next base: position 231,578 of record NZ_FNPF01000001.1, on the reverse strand, counting down.
GAACGCTTCTGAAGCGGATGCCTGGATTTTGGCGATTGCAACGCGGAGCGCGCAAGCGCGCAGATGCCTCGCCACCCGCCTGCGGCCGGTGGCTCAGGTACCTCCGCCGCTGGCGCGGCGCTGGTCGTCCGAGGTACGGGAGTGAGGGTGCCGGTTAATTCGAACACGGCATTGTGCTGGTCGCGCGTCAGGCGTCGGGATCGACCGCACCGCGCATCGCCTTGACCTCGCCCCGCACCTTCTTGGCCTTCAGGCGGCGTTTCTTCGCCCCCAACGAGGGCTTGGTCGGAATGCGGCGCTTGGGCTTCTCAGTCGCCTTCAGGATCAGTTCGGCCAGCCGGTCGCGCGCAATCTCGCGGTTGCGGGCCTGGCTGCGTGTCTCGTCGACCTGCAGGACCAGCGCCCCCTCCTTGGTCCAGCGCCGCCCGGCCAGCCGTCGCAGCCGCGCCTTGACCGGCCCCGGCAGGTTGGGCGAGCGATCTGCCTCGAACCGAAGCTCGACCGCGGAGGAAACCTTGTTCACGTTCTGCCCGCCCGGTCCCGAGGATCGGATGAACTGTTCGGTCAGTTCCCAATCCTCGATGGCGATGGTCGGCGTGATCCTGAGCATGGCCCGACCTTAGAGCATCGGGCGGCGCGGGAAAGGGGATCCTGTCGGCGCCGGAGGACGGAACGGAAAAGGGTCGCCCTCACGGACGACCCTTCGAGAACTCGGAGGCGGGTGCCGGAGTGGCTCCTGCCAAATCGGTCATCTGATCCGTGGGTTAGCCCTGGACCGCAATCCCCCGATTTGTTCCGACACCTTTCTCCAATGCTTCTCTAGACACTGGATCACCTCCTTTCGTTGTTGAAACACAACATCAGGCTGCCACGGGCCGGCGCATTCTCAAAGCGTTATCTTGCGTCAATTGCGCGGGCACGCGGCCTGCGCCCCGCGTGCCCGCGCAACGATCAGGCGGAACGGGACCAAGGCCACGAGCGCCAGAACCAGCTTGACCATCCAGTCGGCCACCCCCAGCGACACCCAGAGCGGCACGATCGGCCCCACGCCCAGCAGCGGCAACAATTCGCCCGCCCACGAGACGTCGTTCCCCGGCTCGATCGCGCTCAGCGCCCCGGAAAACGCGATGGTGAAGAACAGCGCCGTGTCGACGGACGAGCCGACAAGAGACGACGCCAGCGGCGCGGCCCACCAGCGGCGGTCGCGCAGCCGGTCGAAAATCGACACGTCCAGCAGTTGCGCCGTGAGGAATGCGACGCCCGACCCGATGGCGACGCGCAGCGTGACCGCCGGATAGGTGTAGCCGTCGCCCTGCAGCGTGATCTGCGTGCCGATCAACGAGCACAGAACCCCGACGAGGAAACCCGCGAAGACGATCTTGCGCGCCGCCTGTGGCCCGTAAAGCCGGTTCATCAGGTCGGTGACCAGGAAGGCGAGGGGATAGGTGAACGCCCCCCAGGTCAGCCACTGGCCGAACAGGAACTGGACGAGGACGTTGGAGGCCAGCACGATGGCAGCCATGGCAAGAACGCCGGGAAGATGCGCGCGTGTCATAGGAGGACCCGTTTTTGCAAGCTTGCGGGAACTTGGCCCGACAACCTGTCGGACCTGCGCGCCTTAGCCACTGTCATCGCTCCGCGCAAGCGTGTTGGGCAGACGATATTCGACCAGCTGGGTCTTCTGCAGCAGGTTCTCGTTGTCGTCCGAGATCATGGTCAGCCGGATCGCGCCGCTTTCGTCCCGCCAGACCGAGAGCCCTTCCAGATTGTCGTGCCGCCGCAGCGGCGAGACCAGCAGGACGATCTCTTCGCCGAGCCCGTCCGGGCCGACCGAAAAGCGGCGCACGCGGCTGCGGAATCCGATGCCCATGAACGCGCGTTCCAGCACGTACAGCTGGCCGTCCGGGCCGATATCGGCGCCCACGGGCAGAAAGAAGACGCCCCGGCGCGGCACGGTCAGGTGGTCATCCCAGCCGGATTCGGTGCGGCGCCACACGGCGAAGTCGCCCATCCAGCGTTCGGACTGCTCCGGGATCGCGAAAAGGGTGCCGTCACCGTCGATGGCCAGCGCCTCGAGCCCGCGGTTGTCCGAAAATCGGGCGAAGGCGGCGGGCGTCGGGACGGCGCGGGCGGTGTCCTGCCCGGGCGGGTAGGTCCAGATGCGGTGCTCGCCCTCCAGCGAGACGTACACCGTGCCGTCCTGCGCGACTGCAAGCCCCTCGGCGTCGATCTCCCTCACCTTCGTGATCTGACCGTCCGTGTTGCGCAGTCGGTGCGCCGAGAGGTCGCGGATTTCAGTGATGCGGCCAGCCTCGCGGTGCAGCACGCCTTCGACACGGTGGCCGCGGTCGGTGATCGCCAGAAATCGCGCACCATCCTCGGATACCGTCAGGCCCGAAAAACCGCCCAGCCCGTGCTGGTCGCGTGGCCAGACGGCAGTCTGCAGGTGCTCCGCCGCGGACCGGTCCTGGGCCAGCGCGGCAAGGCCGATTCCGCCAGATGCCAGCAGCAGAACAAGAAGCGCCGGTCGCAGGCGCGCGAGGGACAGGGGCATGGTCGTCCGGCTGTTCAGTCGGCGGCAAGCACCGCCGCGCATTGGCGCGGCAGGTCGGCCATGGTCAATTCACGCTTCGGTGCGGGCGGCGGCGCGTCGGGATCGATCGGCGGCGGATTCAGGATGTTGTTCACCCAAGCCTTTGCGTCGGCGCAGCCGTCACCCGGAGGCGGCGGGGCTTGGTCCACGCAGCCCTCGGCGCCGCGCGGGCAGTTCAGGCGCACGTGGAAGTGGTAGTGATGCCCGTACCACGGGCGGATTTTGCGCAGCCAGTCGCGGTCGCCGGTCTCCTCGGCGCACATGCGGACCTTGGCGGCGGGGAAGACGAATATGCGCGCAACCCGCGGATCGCTGGCCGCCGCCTTCATGATCTCGTGGTGCTGGCGGGTCCAATTGTCGTTGGTGTAGGCGCCGTTGGCGCGCTGCAGCGAGATCGACGAGATGTTTTCCCGCTCGGCGCGCGACAGCGAAAGGTCGGTGGCGGGCAGCATCCAGATGTCCGCATCCAGCCCGATCTGGTGGCTGGCATGGCCGGTCAGCATCGGGCCGCCGCGCGGCTGGCTGATGTCGCCGATGTAAATCCCGTTCCAGCCCGGCTGGCGCGCGGCGGTGCGCGACAGGTCGCCAAGGTAGTCGATCAACTCCGGATGCCCCCAGTTGCGGTTGCGCGACAGCCGCATCGCCTGCCAGGTCGGGCCGCTCTCCGGCAATTCCTCGGCCCCGGCCAGGCAGCCCTTGGAGTAACTGCCGATGGGCGTCGCGCGCTGGTCCGACGCGGAGGGCATCGTGCCGAACATCTGCTTGGCCTCGCGCGTGGACAGCACCGGGTCCAGCGGGGCAACCGTTTCGGGCACGCGGGGGGCGGACCCGCAGGCGGCAAGAGCCAGCGCAAGGCCGAGAAAGGCGGGGCGGATCATCGAATGCGGTCTCCTGCGGGATCGGTCCACCGTAGCAGAAACAACCCCAGCGCGAAAAGCAGGATTACGGGGACAAACCCCAGCTGGTTGCTTTGGGTCCAGGCGGTCGCCAGTGTGATTAGCGCCGGCGCCAGGAACGCGGTCGCGCGTCCCGTCAGCGCGAACAGGCCGAAGCCCTCCGCCGGCTTGCCCGGGTCGATGTGGCGCACCATCAGCGACCGCGACGAGGAGTAGAGCGCGCCGCCGGTGCCGCCGATCACCGCGCCGCAGATGTAGAAGATCACGTCCGGCACCGACGATCCGGCCGCCAGCGGCAGGCCCAGCAGCGACTCGCGGCTCATGCCCACGATGACGACGCAGACGGCGATCAGCAGCCAGATGCAGGTCAGGATAACCGGCTTCGGCCCGTATCGCTGGTCAGCGATGCCGCCGACCCAGGACAGCACCGCCGCCGCGATGGCGGCGATGATCCCGAAGACGCCGATTTGGACGATTTCCCAGTCCAGCACCAGCGCGGCATAGACTCCGCCATAGGCATAAAGCGCTGTCAGCGCATCGCGGTAGAACATCGACCCCAGCAGGAAGCTGGCGAAGCTGGGCCGGTGCGCGGCACCCCGGATCGTGGTGCGCAGCTCGGCGAAGACCATCCGCAGCGTCGGCCGGGCAACGCGGGGCACAGCCGGGTCGCGGCACCACAGGACGTAGGGCACCATGAACAGCGCGAACCAGATCGCGATGAAGGGTCCGACGGCGCGCGTGCCTTCACGCGCGGACGGGTCCAGACCGAAAGCCGGCGGCAGGCCGATCAGCGTTGTGCCGCCCTCGTTCTCGGCGAAGAACAGCAGCATGATGAAGAGCGCAGCGACCCCGCCCCAGTAGCCGAACGCCACCGCCCCGCCCGAGATGCGGCCGACCTGCTCGGGCGTGCCCAGCGACGGTAGCATCGCGTTGTTGAGGTTGAACGCCGCCTCGGACGCAGTGAAGCCGACCCAGAACGCCACCAGCGCCAGGATCAACCCGGTGCCGTCGGGCTGCAGCCCCCACAGCAGCGCGGCGCAGATCACCGTGATGCCGGAGAACGCGTAGATCCACGGCAACTTGCGCCCCGAGGCGTCGGCCCAGGCGCCCAGTACCGGCGCGGACAGGGCGATGACCAGCCCCGACACCGTCTGCGCCGATGCCCACAGGCTTTGCGCCTGCGCGCGGGCATTGGTGTCTGGCACGTCGCCGGCGGCGAAATACTCGGCCGCGACCGAGGCGAAGTAGGGCGCGAAGATGAAGGTCAGGCCCAGCGTGGCATAGGGCTGCTGGGCCCAGTCGTACATCATCCAGCCCCATATGCGCCGCCGGGGTGCGATCGTCGAGATGCCGCCCTGACTCGTGTCCACCATGCCTGCCCCCGTGTGCCCGTCCCGGCCCCGGCGGGATCAAACCGCGCGGGCGGCGGGCTTGGCAAGGGGCATCGCGGATCTATTGCGCCGCAAGGCCGGTGCGGTCCTCGCCCTGGTCCTGCAACGGCGGCCAGGGGCGCATGTCCTCGGCCGCCAGCCAGGACTGAACCCAGTCGGGCAGCGGCGGGGAGGTCTCGGCCACGCCAAGCGCGGCACAGACGCGGCCGGGGGCGACGATGCCGTTCGCGTCGGTCACCGCGCTGCGGAAGACCGCGTGGCCGGTGCATTCACCGTCGGGGCGGAACATCCCCTGCTCGATATACAGGAACCGCTGGTCCCACCCGATCAGGCGCGATCGCATGCTCACCCGATCGAAGGCCCGCACCCGGCGCCGGTAGCGCACGGCCGTTCCGGCGATCGCCAGCCCCCAGCCCTCGCGTTTCATCGCCGCCACCAGCCCGGTGCGGATCGCCAGCGGGATACGCCCGAGGTCGAAGATCGTCAGCGTGCGGCCGTTGTTCAGCTCGGCCCACATGTCCAGGTCCCACGGCCAGCAGACGTGGTGCGACACGTGCGTGCCCAGCATGTCCAGCGGGCCGGCCCGGCGGGCCAGAAGTCCGTCCTTGAAAAGACGCACGAAGGGATACATCGGCAGCGCTCCGGATTTGGGTCGCCGCGTCGGTGACCCGCTGGAAACCGCGCGTCAACCAGAACATGGCGTCAGGCTTGCCCCCGACTGCGCGCGGCCTTACCTGTGGACGCAATTGAAATCGACGAGGCGCCCATGCAATCCCTGTTCCAGATCCTGATGCTGATCCTCGATATCGTGTGGTTCATCATCATCGCGCACGTCATCATGAGCTGGCTGATCAACTTCCAGGTGCTGAACCTGCGCCAGCCGCTGGTGGCGCAGATCTGGGACGGTCTCAGCCGACTGCTCGAGCCGATCTACGCGCCGATCCGGCGCATCCTGCCGCAGATGGGCGGGCTTGATCTTGCACCGCTGGTGGCACTGATCGCCGTCTACGCGCTGCGCATCATCCTGGCGAACAACGCCGGGGTCTTCTACGGCTATTGAACGCGGCTTCACAGCGCGCCTGCGGCGACGGGTGGTCAGCCTTGATCCACCCAGCCCTTGTGTGAAACAAGGGTCGCGTCGTCATATATGGTAGAAGCAGGCCCCATGCCCCGCGATGTCGCGCCCGCCGAGGTGATGCTGAAAGACGTCTTCGGCTTCGACGCCTTCCGCCCGGGCCAGGGCGAGATCGTCGAGGCCGTGGCGCAGGGCCGTAACGTGCTGGCCATCATGCCCACCGGCGGCGGCAAGTCGCTGTGCTTCCAGCTTCCCGCTCTGATGCGGCAGGGCGTGACGGTTGTCATTTCGCCGTTGATCGCGCTGATGCGCGACCAGGTCCGCGGGTTGCGCGAGGCCGGCGTTGCCGCCGGCGCGCTGACCTCTGGCAACACCGAGGAAGAGACCGACGCCGTGTTCCGCGCGCTGCAAGACGGCTCGCTCAAGCTGTTGTATCTCGCGCCGGAACGGCTGGCATCGGGCGGGGCGCAGCGGATGCTGGCGCAGGCGAACGTGTCGCTGATCGCCGTGGACGAGGCGCATTGCGTCAGCCAGTGGGGTTACGATTTCCGCCCCGACTATCTGCGCATCGGCGAATTGCGCCGCGCGCTCGACGTCCCGCTGGCGGCCTTCACCGCGACCGCCGATGCCGAGACCCAGGCCGAGATCGTCACCCGACTGTTCGGCGGCGATGCACCGCAGACCTTCCTGCGCGGCTTCGACCGGCCCAACATCCACCTGGCGTTCCAGCCCAAGGACAGCCCGCGCAAGCAGATCATGGCCTTTGCCGACGCCCGGCGCGGGCAGGCTGGCATCGTATACTGCGGCACCCGCGCCAAGACCGAAGGCATCGCCCGCGCGCTGCGCGAGGACGGGCACGAGGCGACGCATTACCACGGCGGGATGGAGGCCGATGACCGCCGCGCCGTCGAAGAGCGTTTCGCCACCGAAGACGGTCTGATCGTCTGCGCCACGATCGCCTTCGGCATGGGCGTGGACAAGCCCGACATCCGCTGGGTCGCTCACGCCGACCTCCCGAAGTCGATCGAGGCCTACTATCAGGAGATCGGCCGCGCCGGGCGCGACGGTGCTCCGGCCGAAACGATGACGCTTTACGGCCCCGAGGACATCCGCCTGCGCCGGTCGCAGATCGACGAGGGGCTGGCTCCGCCGGAACGCCGTGCCGCCGATCACGGCCGGCTGAACGCGCTGCTGGGCCTGGCCGAGGCGCTGGGCTGCCGCCGGCAGGTGCTGCTCGCCTATTTCGGCGAGGCGGCCGAGCCCTGTGGCCATTGCGACCTGTGCGACACCCCGCCAAAGACATTCGACGGGACTGAGGCAGTGCGCATGGCACTGTCCGCCGCGCTGCGCACCGGCGAGAATTTCGGCGCGGGGCACTTGATCGACATCCTGCTGGGCAACGAGACCGACAAGGTCAGCCAGCGCGGCCACGACAAGCTGCCCACCTTCGGCGTCGGCAAGTCGCTCAAGCGCGGCCAATGGCAGGCCGTGTTCCGCCAGATGATGGGCCGTGACCTGATCCGGCCCGACGGCGAACGCCACGGAGCGCTGGTGATGACTGACGCCGCTCTGCCGATCCTGCGCGGCGAGCAGACCATCGCCCTGCGCCACGACCTGGTCGACCGCGCGACCGACCGCCGCCCCGCCGTCCGGGCCATGGTCTCGGACGAGGACGCGCCGCTGCTGTCGGCACTGAAGGCCAAGCGCCGTGCCTTGGCCGAGGCCGCGCGCGTGCCCGCCTACGTGATCTTCCCCGACCGCACCCTGATCGAGATCGCCGAGCGCAAGCCGGACAGCCTGGACGCGCTGGCGCGGATCAACGGCGTCGGCGCGAAGAAACTCGAGCGCTACGGCGCCGAGTTCCTGTCCGTCGTCACCGGCGCGCACGAGCAGCCGCACCCGGCGCGACGAAAGCTGGCCGCCAAGGGCGCCGGCGGGATCTACGACGCGCTGATGGAGGCGCAGGCGGGCTATGTTCGCGGCGCCGACGGCACGGAAAAGCCGCTAAGCTGTTCGGCCGGACAGCTGGCCAAGCTGGCCGAGATGCGACCCACCGACGAGGCTGGTCTCGCGCGCGTTCTGGACGAGCGCCGCGTCGACCGCTTCGGGCAGGCGTTTCTGGACGTTCTGCGTGTGGCGGACTAGATCGCGGCCGAAGTCTTCATGGGGCCGGCGGGACGGCCCGCAAGCAGGGGAACAGCGATGCTCGTGGTGATTTCGCCGGCCAAGCGGCTGGACTGGGCCGCGCGGTCGGTCGAGACGACGGAACCCGCCTTCGCCGAGGATGCCGCCCGGCTGGTCAAGACCGCGCGCAACCTCAGCCTGGGGGATCTGAAGGGCCTGATGGGCCTGTCCGACGACTTGGCGAAGCTGAACCGCGACCGGTTCCACGCCTACGACCCGGCGCCGTCGCCCGACGTCACCAGACCGGCCGCGCTGGCCTTTGCCGGCGATACCTACCAAGGACTCGAGGCCACGTCGCTGAAAGCGGACGAACTGGCTTGGGCGCAGGACCACCTGCGCATCCTGTCGGGTCTCTATGGGCTGCTGCGCCCGCTCGACGCGATCCAGCCCTACCGGTTGGAAATGGGCTCGCGCCTGAAGACCCGGCGGGGCGGAAACCTGTACGACTACTGGCGCAACGCTCTGGCCAAGGCGCTGAATGCGCAGGCCGAGACGGTCGGAACCGACGTGCTGGTGAACTGCGCCAGCCAGGAGTATTTCGGCGCGGTCCCCGAGAAGGCGCTGTCGCTGCGGGTGATCACGCCACGCTTCATGGAAGACAAGGGCGGCACGCCGAAGATCGTCAGCTTCCACGCCAAGAAGGCGCGTGGCGCGATGGCCCGGTTCATCGTGCAGAACCGCCTGACCGACCCCGACAGCCTGCACGACTTCGACCTGGGCGGCTATGCCTGGAGCGCCGAGATGTCGTCGCCGGACGCGCCGGTCTTCGTCCGGCCGGCTGTCTGAACCGCACCCGGCCCGGCCCAAAGCCTCAGCATTTCGGCCAGTTGTGCCTTGCGCAGCGGCTTGGTCAGGTAGTCCGACAACCCGGCCTGCAGGATCGCGTCGCGATCTCCGGCCATGGCGTGCGCGGTCACCGCGATGATCGGAACCGAATCGGCGCCGGCTTCGGCCTCTATGCGCCGGATTTCGGCGGTGGCCTGCTTGCCGTCCATCTGCGGCATCGAGATGTCCATGAAGATCAGGTCGGGCCGCCAGGTGCGGAACGCCTCGACAGCCTCAAGTCCGTTGTCGGCAAAGCGCAGGTCCAGCGGGAAGCCGGCGACCATCTTGGCGAGGACCAGTTGGTTGGTCTTGTTGTCCTCGGCCACGAGGACGTCGAAGCGGGGGCGGGTGTCTTTCCCGTGCGCGGTGGCATCGCGCGGTGCGGGCGGCGAAGGCAGGTTGCGCCCGATGCTCTCTACCGCCGCGGCAAGTGCCGGGCGCGACACCGGCTGGCGCAGCACGGCGTGTGCACCGCAATCGGCGGGCGAGACGTCGGCCCGGCCGGAGAGCAGGATGGCGGGCAGGGGGTGGCCCGACGCGGCCATCGCGGCGATCAGGCCGGCGCCGGTCATGTCCTCCAGCGCGTCCGCGATCACGGCGAAGCCTTCCGCTGGCGTTCGCAGCGCCAGCGCCTCGGCCCCGGTTGCGCAGAACGTGACGCTGGTCCCCAGCGATTCCAGTTGCTTTTGCAGGATGGCCCGCGCCTCGCCGTCGGTTGCGACGACCAGCGCCCGGCCCACCCCTGCCGGCAGGGCGGGCGGCGCCACGGTCGCGGTGGGCTCGACCCCCGTCAGCGGCAGGCCGAGGCCGAAGCAGCTGCCGCGCGCGACTTCGGACTCAACCCAGATCTCGCCGTTCATCATTTCGACCAAGCGCCGGGTGATGGCGAGTCCAAGGCCGGTGCCCTCGAACTGGCGGTTGCGATCGGTCTCGACCTGATTGAACTCGCCGAAGACGTGCTCGATCTTCTCGGCGGCGATGCCGATGCCCGTATCCTCGACCGTCAGGTGGACGGCTGTCCCGCCCGCACCGTCCGGAACGCCCACCACGCGCACCAGCACGCGGCCCTCGTGGGTGAACTTGATCGCGTTGCCCACTAGGTTCGTCAGGATCTGGCGCACGCGACCGGGATCGCCGTGGAAGCGCGCCGGCAGGAACATGTCGTAATCGACCAGCAGCGTCAGCCCCTTCGCGTAGGCGGCCGGCTGCAAAAGCTGCATCACGTCGTGAACCGTGCGTTCAAGGTCGAACGGCTCGGGGTTGAGGTCGAGGCGGTCGGCCTCGATCTTGGAATAGTCGAGGATGTCGTTGATGATCGTCAGCAGCGCCTCGCCCGAGCTGCGGATCGTGTCGACGAAGGTGCGCTGGTCGTCGTCCAGCGGGGTGTCCAGCAGTAGATCGGCCATGCCGACGACGCCGTTCATCGGCGTACGGATCTCGTGGCTCATGTTGGCGAGGAAGGCCGATTTCGCGCGGTTGGCCGCCTCGGCGCGCAGCATGGCCTCTTCCAGCCGGGCCTGGTCGTGCTTGATCCGGGTGATGTCAACCCGCAGCCCGACCCGGCCGCCCTCGCGGGTGGCGCGTTCGTAGACGCGGATCCAGCGATCGTCGTCGAGGCGATGCTCGACCGTCTTTAGGTCGTGGCGGTGGGTGTTCAGCCGTTCTTCGAGCCACTCTTCCTCGCGGCCGACGGCATCGGCGAATTGCCCGCGCTCCAGCCCGTAGAGCAGGATCTCCTCGAACGTGGCACCGCGCTGCATGGCGGGCGCAGAGACGGGATAGAGCTCGCGGAAGCGACTGTTGCACATCACGAGCCGGTCGTCGGCGTCGAACATGACGAAGCCGTCGGGCAGTTCCTCGACCGCGGACCACATGCGCATCAGGGCGGTGATGTCGACGCCCAGCGTGACGATCCCGCCCTCGGGGCGGCGGCGGTCGCTGATCTTGATGAAGCGGCCGTTCCACAGGCGCAGCGTGACCTCGGGTATGGGATCGAGGGTCCAGCGGGCGCGCATCCGGGCGCGCCAGGCGTCGACGGGTTCGTCGCCGGGGTCGACGATGCCCTCTTCGAGCAGGACGTCGATGACGTGGTCGTAGGTCGCGCCGGGTTTGATGCTTTCGACGCCGTCGAAGAGGGCGAGGTAGCTTGGGTTCGCCAGTTCCATCCGGCCGTCCTGGTCGAACATGGCGAAACCGTCGCGGATCGCGCTCAGCGCCTGCCAGAGCCGGCTTTCGACGACCTCGATCTTCTCGGTTGCCTCGCCCAGCTGGGAGACCGCGCGCTCGCGCTCGGAGCGGACCTCAACCACCTCGGCGCGGGTGTCGGTCACCTGGCGCGACAGGTTGCGGGCGTGGAGGTCCAGTTCGCGGTTGGCGGCGTGAAGCTGCGCCTGCTTCTGCTCGAGCAGGCGTTCCGCGGCGAGCCGCGCGCGCCGTTCCTCGGCGAGCAATCTGGCGTACTCCATCGGCCGCTTCCCTCGCGTTCGCGACAGATTGGCAGGGCCGGATGAATGGCGCCTTAAAGGACGAATTGAAGATGTCCCACGGTGGGACAGGGCTTCGCCCTAAGGAAATCAATGGGTTGCAGAGGCGGATTCACGATCCGTTAGGAATTCGGCGTGTTCGGGCAGGGTCGGGACGACGGGTGACGCTCGCGGCTGCGCCGCATCGCCCCACCCGCCGTCCCTTGAAGGGCAGTGCTCAGATCCGTTCGATCGCGAGGGCGATGCCCTGGCCGCCGCCGATGCACATGGTGATCAGCGCCTTCGAGCCGCCGATGCGCTCGAGTTCGTAGAGCGCCTTGACGGTGATGATCGCGCCGGTGGCCCCCACCGGGTGGCCCAGCGCGATCGCGCCGCCGTTCGGGTTCACGCGCGCGGGGTCGAGGCCGAGGCCCCTGTTCACCGCGATCGCCTGCGCGGCGAAGGCCTCGTTGCTCTCGATCACGTCGAAATCGGCGACCGACAGCCCGGTGCGGGCCAGAAGGGCCTGGACCGCCGGGATCGGGCCGATGCCCATGACCTCGGGGCGAACGCCCGCATGGGCATAGCCGAGGATGCGGGCGCGGGGCGCCAGGCCTGCCTTGTCGGCCGCGCCCGCCCGCGCCAGCACCAGCGCCGCGGCGCCGTCGTTGATGCCGCTGGCATTGCCGGCGGTGACGCCGCCGTCCTTCTTGAAGGCGGGCTTCAGGCCGGCCAGCGCCTCGGCGGTGGTGGCCTTGGGGTGCTCGTCGCTGGCGAACTCGACCATGTCGCGCTTCACCTTGACCTGCACCGGGACGATCTGATCCTTGAAGCGCCCTTCCTCGATCGCGCGGGCGGCGCGCTGCTGGCTTTCCAGCGCGAAGGCGTCCTGGTCTTCGCGGGTGATCTCGTGCTCGGCCGAGACGTTCTCGGCGGTCACGCCCATGTGGCCGCTGCCGAAGGGGCAGTTCAGCGTGCCCAGCATCATGTCCAGCACGCGCACGTCGCCCATCTTGGCGCCTAATCGCTGGTCCGGGACGATGAAGGGCGAGCGGCTCATGTTCTCGGCGCCGCCGACGAGCGCGAAGTCGGCATCGCCCAGCATCAGCGCCTGCGCGCCCGAGATGATCGCCTGCGCGCCCGAGCCGCAGAGCCGGTTGACGTTCATCGCCGGCACGCTGTCGGGCACGCCGGCCTGCATCGCGGCGACGCGGGACAGGTACATGTCCCGCGGCTCGGTGTTGATGACGTTGCCGAAGACCACGTGACCGATCTGCGCGCCCTCGACGCCGGCGCGGTCCAGCGCGGCCTTCGCGGCGGCGGTGCCGAGGTCGGTCGGCGGGGTGCCGGCGAGGCTGCCGCCGAAGGTGCCGATGGCGGTGCGCGCGCCGCCGAGGATGACGATGTCGTCGGTCATGGATGCCTCCCGTACGTGGGCCCGGGGCCGGGCCGGTTGCGCGGGACTATGTGGGCGCCGGGGCTGCTTGTCAGCCCGCGACGTGCCGTCACGGGTGGCAGCGCGGCGCGCGTCGCGGCCCGACGGCCGGCCGGGTCAGGGCGCGGAGATCATCAGCGCGACCGGGCTTGCTGTGTCGTTCTGGGCCTCGACCGCCACGGCGGCGACCAGAAGGACCGCGATCAGCGCGGCGTTGAGCCTGTTGAGTGGGCTGTTCATCGACTTTCCCCTGTCCTGCGCGCGGACGTCATGCTGTCTACGCCGCAGCGCGGCGTCCGGATCATCGTTCAACGCGCCCGCGGGCGAAACGGTGCCGTCCTGCGGCTTTGCGCCGCGCCTTGCGGGCCGGGGGCAAAGCCTGTATGAGCGCGGCATGGTTTCGTTCATCGACAGATCCGATCGCGCCCGCCTGCGCGAACGCTTCCACGGGGCGATGCACTCGGTTCTGGCGCGGCTATGAGGCGCGCCCGGCGCGCGGCCGGGTGCTGCATGCGTTAGTCCGGTTCGCCCGAGACCGACAGATCAACCGACAGTTTCCGTGGAGACGACCGATGTCCGCCAAGACGCTTTACGACAAGATCTGGGATGCCCACGTGGTCCAGCAGGACGACGACGGCACCGTCCTTCTGTATATCGACCGCCACCTCGTGCACGAGGTCACAAGCCCGCAGGCCTTCGAGGGGCTGAGGCTGGCGGGGCGCCGCGTGCACGCGCCCGACAAGACGATCGCGGTGCCGGATCACAATGTGCCCACGACCGCCGACCGCCTGAAGGGCGGCATGAACGAGGAAAGCCGCATCCAGGTTGAGGCGCTGGACCGCAACGCCAAGGAGTTCGACCTGGTCTATTACCCGGTGTCGGACGTGCGGCAGGGCATCGTGCACATCATCGGCCCCGAGCAGGGTTGGACGCTGCCGGGCATGACCATCGTCTGCGGCGACAGCCATACCGCGACGCACGGCGCCTTCGGCGCGCTGGCGCACGGCATCGGCACCTCCGAGGTCGAGCACGTGCTGGCGACGCAGACGCTGATCAGCTCGAAGTCGAAGAACATGAAGGTCGAGATCACCGGGCAGCTTGCGCCCGGCGTGACGGCCAAGGACATCGTGCTGAACATCATCGCGCGCACCGGCACGGCGGGCGGCACCGGCCACGTCATCGAGTATTGCGGCGAGGCGATCCGCAGCCTGTCGATGGAAGGCCGGATGACGATCTGCAACATGGCGATCGAGGGCGGCGCGCGCGCGGGTCTGATCGCGCCGGACGAGACGACGTACGAATACGTGAAGGGCCGCCCGCACGCACCGAAAGGGGCTCAGTGGGAGGCCGCGCTGGCCTGGTGGAAGACGCTGTTCTCGGACGAGGACGCGCATTGGGACAAGGTCGTGACCATCCGCGGCGAGGATATCGCCCCCACCGTGACCTGGGGCACCTCGCCCGAGGATGCGCTGCCGGTCACGGCGTCCGTGCCCTCGCCCGACGATTTCCAGGGCGGCAAGGTCGACGCGGCGAAGCGAGCGCTGGACTACATGGCGCTGACGCCGGGCACGAAGCTGCAGGACATCGCCATCGATACGGTGTTCATCGGGTCCTGCACCAACGGCCGGATCGAGGATCTGCGCGCCGCGGCCGCCGTGCTGAAGGGTCGCAAGATCAAGGAAGGCATGCGGGCGATGGTGGTGCCGGGCTCCGGCCTCGTCCGCGCGCAGGCCGAGGAAGAGGGCCTGGCCGAGATCTTCCAGAAGGCCGGCTTTGAATGGCGGCTGGCGGGCTGCTCGATGTGCCTTGCGATGAACCCCGACCAGTTGGCGCCGGGCGAGCGCTGTGCCGCGACGTCGAACCGCAACTTCGAGGGCCGTCAGGGCCGCGGCGGGCGCACCCACCTGATGAGCCCGGCGATGGCGGCGGCGGCGGCGGTCACCGGCCGGATCACCGACGTGCGCGAGCTGATGCAGCCCGTGCCGGAGCCGGCCTGAGCGATGCGGCGCCGGGGGCGGTCAGGACGGGCGGCGAAGTTCGCTTTCGGACTTGAGCACCTCGGCGCCGTCGCATTGCTCGATGCGGTAGGCGGGGTTGTCCTCGTCGGCGTCGCGCGTGACCTCGCTGCCCTTGATCGTGAGCGTGACGGGGTCGGTGTAGCGCGTCACGACCTGACCGCTGGCGGTGCCCTGGCCCCAGTTCCATTCGACGCGGGTTCCCTTGCGATACGGCAAACCTGACCTCCTGTGCAGCTTCGGGAAATCAACGGATCCGACTGCAACCAGTTCCAGCGCCGGCACGGCCGGCCCATCCGAGGATAGAGACGATGGACAAGTTCGAGACGCTCACCGGGATCGCGGCGCCCATGCCGCTGGTCAACATCGACACCGACATGATCATCCCCAAGCAGTTCCTGAAGACGATCAAGCGCACCGGGCTGGGCAAGCACGCCTTCGCCGACATGCGCTATGACGATGCGGGCAACGAGGTGCCCGACTTCGTGCTGAACCAGCCGCAATACCGCGAGGCGCAGATCCTGGTCGCGGGCGACAATTTCGGCTGCGGGTCCTCGCGCGAGCATGCGCCCTGGGCGCTCAAGGATTTCGGCATCCGCGCGATCGTCTCGACCAGCTATGCCGACATCTTCTACAACAACTGCTTCAAGAACGGCCTGCTGCCCATCGTGCTGCCGCGCGAGGCGGTCGACGTGCTGATGAAGGACGCCGAGAAGGGCGCGAACGCGCGGATGACAGTCGATCTCGAGGCGCAGACGGTCACCAGCTCGGACGGCGAGACGTTCCATTTCGACATCGACCCGTTCCGCAAGCACTGCCTGCTCAACGGGCTGGACGACATCGCGCTGAGCCTCGAGAAGGCGCCGGCCATCGAGTCGTTCGAAGCGAAGGCGGCGCAATCGCGCCCTTGGGTGTGACGCCAGGTCACCTCAAATAGCCTTCGGAGTGGGCGTTACACGTCTGGGTTGCGCCTGCTCCGACGACGTCTCGCTTGCGTGGAAGGTTAATGCCTTTCTGATGCAAGCCCGCACCATTGCTGCGTTTTTTGCTTGTCCGGTCGGGTCTGTGCCTGCGCGCGCATTGCCACCAAGGCGGCATCCCGGCCAAAATGGGGCAAGAATGTGGCAGCCGCCCGATTTTCGGGCGTGCGTCCGGGACGGGGCACGACGATGCATCGCGTTCGGCCGGACAGGATGGGCAAATGCATGTGATCGGGCAAGGGTTCCGGGCCTTCTTTCGCGCGCTTCTCGTGGCTTCGCTGATCGCGACGCCGGGCCTTCTGCTGCCGCGCGGCGACGCCGAGATGACGCAGATGGTCGCGCTGCTGGGGCTGATCGCGGGGGCGCTGGTCTTCGTCGAATACCGTTCGTCCTACCCGTCGTTCATCGAGTTCCGCAACGCGGCGCCTTACAACCGGCTGCGCTTCGCCATGGCGTTCGCGATCGTGCTGGCGGTGACGCTGGCCTGTCGCGGCACGCCGGGCGGCGCGGTTCCCGGCGCGTGGCTGGGCGACGCGCTGGATTTCCCGTTCTCGCCGGTGCGGCTGATGGTGCTGGTGATCTCCGATACGGTACCGGCGGCCGACCACGCCGCGCTGCGCGCCGCCGCGGGGCTCGCCTACGGCCTGTCGCTGGCTGCGCTGGTGATCTTCGCGGTGGTGTTGCGCCTGGCCCGGTGGCCGCTGGCGCACGGGCCGTTCAACGTCTGGGTCAACCTGCCGATGGTCGACCCGACCGCCGGCGGCGACATCCTGCGGCGGTTCGAGCGGGACGCGCACGTTAACGTGGCCTTAGGATTCCTGCTGCCATTCCTGATCCCGGCCGCGCTGCAGCTTGTGCCTTCCGGCCCGTCGCTGCTGAGGCTGGCCGATCCGCAGACCGCCATCTGGGTCATTTCGCTATGGGGTATCCTTCCGGCCGCCTTGATCATGCGCGGGGTCGCGCTGATGCGCATCGCCGATCTGATCGCCGCAAAGCGCCGCCGCGCCTACCGGCAGGCCGAACTGCACGCCGCCTGATCGCGGCTCTGGCCGGTACGCTGGCCGTGCTTGTGGCCGGCGCGCCGGCGCCGGCACGGGCCGAGGCGCTGCGCCTGGCCACGTGGGCGGGCGACTTCAGCCGCAAGGGGCCCGGCCTGCTGCTGCGCGACCTGTCGCGCGACCCGCCGCTCGCGGCGTTCGACACGATCGCCGAAGCCGCGCCCGACGTGCTGGTCCTGACCGACTTCGACTTCGACGCTGGGGCCGTGACGCTGGGCGCCGTCGCCGAGGCGCTGGCGGCGCGGGGGCTGGACTATCCGCACCTGTTCGTCGCGCGACCCAACACCGGTATGCCGACGGGGCGCGACCTCGACGGCGACGGATACCTGGGCGGGCCGCGGGACGCGCAAGGCTATGGCTGGTTTTCTGGGCAGGGCGGGCAGGCGATCCTGTCGCGCCACCCGCTGCGGATGGCGGCCGACCATTCGGCGGTGCTTTGGAAGGACGTGCCGGACAGCGCGATCGGTGCGGACGATCCGGCACCTGACATCCAGCGGCTGGCCAGCACGGCGTTTTGGGCGATTGCCGTGGACGCGCCTACAGGCGCGCTGACGCTGCTGACGGTCGGCGCGACGCCGCCGGTCTTCGACGGCCCCGAGGACCGCAACGGCCGGCGCAACCGCGACGAGGTCCTGTTCTGGACACACATCCTGACCGGTCCCGAGGCCCCTTCCGGGCCCGTCGCGCTGATCGGCAACCTGAACCTCGACCCGGTCGCGGGCGAAGGATGGCACGACGCGGTGCGCGCCGTGCTGGACCATCCCCGCCTGCAGGACCCGCAGCCCGGCGCCGTCACCGCCACATGGGACAGCACCGGGCCGATGCGCGTGTCCTACGTCCTGCCGGACGTGGCCCTGCGCGTGGTCGCGCAGGGCGTGACGCCGCCGGCCGAAGATGCGGGCCCGCACGGGCTGGTCTGGGTGGACGTGGTCCGGCCCTGATCAGTCGGCGGTGCTGGTGTTGCCGTAGGCCTGCGCGTTCGGGCCGTCCGGCGCCTCGAGCTTGACGCCGCCGTCATGCTCGGCCAGCGGGCCGGTGTATTGGCCGCGCGCGGGATAGTCCTTGTCCAGCCGGAACTGCACGGCGCCCAGGATGTCGTCGAAGGCCGGGCGCGCGAAGGGATGCGACTGCAGCCACGCGGCGTAGAGCGTGCCGTCGGGCAGGATGTGGAAGACCCCCGGCTCGGCGAAGAGCGTCGGTTCTTCCGAGCCCTCGCGCGCGGTCGAGATCCACAGCCCCCAGTCGCGGGCCTGGGTCATGGTCAGATCGTAGCCCACGTGACGCGGCTCGACGCCGGTTTCCTCGGCCATCGCCTTCGCCTTGCGGTTGTCGTCGCCGCTGGCCAGCAGCAGGGCCAGGCCCATCTCCTCGGCCTTCTTCGCGGCGCCGGCGATCTCCTTGAGCTGCTCCTTGCACTTCGGGCAGTGGGCGCCGCGGTAGAACACCACCAGCGCGCCGTTCTCGCCCAGGTCGCGCGTGGTGTCGAAGCGGTTGTCGTCCAGCGTGGACACGGTGAGGGCGGGCACGGGTTGGCCTGGCGTGAGCATGGTCTCTCCTTCGTCGTTGCGTTGTCTGTGATAGGTCTCCACGCCAACGCCCGCCATTGACCCCCGGTTCACCGGACGCTACGCCAAGCGGCGTCACGAAAAGGAGAGTGCCATGACCGACCGTTCGCTTCTTGTCCTGCCGGGGGACGGCATCGGCCCCGAGGTCATGGCCGAGGTCCGCAAGATCATCGACTGGTACGGGACGGCGCGCGGCATCACCTTCGACGTGACCGAGGACCTGGTCGGCGGCTGCGCCTACGACGCGCATGGCACGCCGCTGACGGACGCGACGATGGCGAAGGCGCAAGAGGTCGACGCGGTGCTGCTGGGCGCCGTGGGCGGGCCGAAATACGACAAGCTCGACTTCAGCGTGAAGCCCGAGCGCGGCCTGCTGCGCCTGCGCAAGGAGATGGACCTGTTCGCCAACCTGCGCCCGGCGCAGTGCTTCGATGCGCTGGCGGATTTCTCGTCGCTGAAGAAGGACGTGGTCGCGGGCCTCGACATCATGATCGTGCGCGAGCTGACCTCGGGGGTCTACTTCGGCGAGCCGCGCGGCATCATCGAGGAAGGCAACGAACGCGTCGGCATCAACACCCAGCGCTACACCGAGTCCGAGATCGACCGCGTGGCGCGCTCGGCCTTCGAACTGGCGATGAAGCGCAACAAGAAGCTGTGCTCGATGGAGAAGGCCAACGTCATGGAATCCGGCGTGCTGTGGCGCGAGGTGGTGACCGAGGTCGGCAAGGACTACCCCGAGGTCGAGCTGAGCCACATGTACGCCGACGCCGGTGCCATGCAGCTGACCCGCTGGCCCAAGCAGTTCGACGTGATCGTGACCGACAACCTGTTCGGCGACCTGCTGTCGGACCTTGCGGCGATGCTGACCGGCAGCCTCGGCATGCTGCCCTCCGCGTCGCTGGGCGCGCCGATGGCCAACGGCCGGCCCAAGGCGCTGTACGAGCCGGTGCATGGCTCGGCGCCGGACATCGCGGGGCAGGGCAAGGCCAACCCGATCGCCTGCATCCTCAGCTTCGCCATGGCGCTGCGCTATTCCTTCGACCTGGGGGACGAGGCAGACCGGCTGGAGAAGGCGGTCGAGAAGGTGCTGGCCGACGGCAAGCGCACCGCCGACCTGCTGGGCGAGGAGGGTGTCACGCCCTTGAGCACGGCCGAGATGGGCGATGCGGTGGTCGAGGCGCTGCAGGCGGGGCTTTGATGCCCGTTCGGCCGTGTCCCACGGTGGGACATGGCCGCGGGTACCAGAAATCAATGGGTTACAGAGACGCATTAGGCAACCGTTAGGGATTGCCCCGGGCCCGCGAGACGTCTCGCGGGCCTACTTGTATTCGATCAGCGTCATGGCGCGCCCGCGCAGGCGGCGTGTCCAGAAGGTCGCCATGCCCAGCAGGTTCGGACACTTCGACAGGACCAGGAGCGCGGCCAGCGCAGGCACGTTGCGTGCCGGCACGCCGTCGCGGCGCAGCATCGCGGCGATGCGAAAGCCGCTGACGGGGTAGGCGAGGGCCAGCAGGACGGCGAGCCAGGGCGAGACCGTGACGGCCAGCAGGATCGCCGCCGGCAGGATCAAGGCCCAGAACAGCACGCGCCGCCGCTCGGCCCGCCAGTGCCGGGGGTGGAGCCTGCCCACCTGCGCGAAGGCGTGGCCGGCGCGGGTCGCGCGGCGCCACCATTGGCTGAAGCGCGTCATCGCGGCGTCGTGGCGCGTCACGGCGAGGGGCAGGCGTTCCAGCCTCCATCCGGCGCTGGCGAGCCGCAGGCAGAATTCCTCGTCCTCGCCGGCGATGAGGTCGGGGCGCTGGCCGTCCACCGACCGCCACGCCCCGGCCCGCACGAGGATGTCGCCGCCGCACGAGGTGATCGGCCCGGCCGGGCGGTGCCATTCCCAGTCGCACAGACGGTTGTAGAGCGAGGCGCCGGGGCGGACTTCCTCTCGCCAGCCGGTGACGAGGCCGAGGCGCGGGTCCTGTGCCAGTCGCGCCCGCGCGGCGTCGACGAAGCCGGGGACCAGCGCGCAATCGCCGTCGATGAACAGGACCAGCCCGGGCGCGTCCAGCGCGGCGAAGCCGGCATTGCGGCCGCGCGCGGCGCTGAAGGGCGCGGAGCGGTCCAGCCGGACCACGGTCGCGCCCGCCGCTTCGGCCGCGGCGACGCTGCCGTCGGCCGAGCCGGAATCGACGTAGACCACGCGGCGCACCTGCCCGCGCAGCGAGTCCAACGCCGCGACGAGGCGCGCGCCCTCGTTCCGCCCGATCAGGACCGCGTCCACCGCGGTTGCGTCCGTTTCCATGCCCCGCCCTTCGCCAGCGCCGCCACACTGCCCGCGAAACCGCGCCGGCCCAAGGCCGCCGCGTGACGAATTCGCGGCCCTGCCCCTTGCGCGCCCCCTTGCGCACTACGGCCGCCGGGTCTACCGCCGACAGCGATACCACCGGAGCGCAAGCATGTCCCCGAACGCGAGAGGCGCGGTATTCGCGCTGATGTCCTTCGGCGTCTACTCGGCCCACGACGTGATCGTGAAGTGGCTGGGCGGCAGCTACAGCCCTTTCCAGATCGTGTTCTTCTCGGTCCTGTTCGGGTTTCCGCTGGTGACGGTGATGCTGATCCGCGACGCGCGGCCCGGACACCTGCGCCCGGTCAGGCCGTGGTGGACCGCGCTGCGCACGGCGGCGGCGGTGATCACCGGGGTCTGCGCGTTCTACGCCTTCTCGGCGCTGCCGCTGGCGCAGGTCTACGCGATCCTGTTCGCCTCGCCGCTTATCATCACGGTGCTGTCGATCCCGATCCTGGGCGAATCGGTGCGCCTGCGGCGCTGGGCGGCGGTGATCGTGGGGCTGGTCGGCGTGCTGGTGGTGTTGCGGCCCGGCGCCACGGAACTGTCGCTGGGCCACCTTGCGGCCTTGGCCGCGGCGTTCAGCAGCGCGACGGCGTCGATCATCGTGCGCAAGATCGGCCAGGACGAGCGCGACGTGGTGCTGCTGCTGTACCCGCTGCTGGCCAACTTCGCGCTGATGGCGGCGATCCTGCCCTTCGTCTACGTCCCGATGCCGGTCGAGCACCTGGGCGGGCTGGCGCTGATGGCGGCGCTGGCCTTCGTCGCGTCGAGCCTGGTGATCGCGGCCTACAAGTCGGCCGAGGCGGTGATCGTGGCGCCGATGCAGTACTCGCAGATCCTGTGGGCGACGCTGTACGGCGCGCTGTTCTTCGACGAGGTGCCGGACCTGTGGACGCTGGTCGGCGCGGCGATCGTGATCGGGTCCGGGCTATACATCCTGATGCGCGAGTCCGGGCGGGCGGCATCGCGCAACCGCCCGGTCCTGCGCTCGCGCACCCGGTTCGAGACCGCGACGGCGCCGCGGGTGGGACAGCTGATGCGCCTGATGCGGCGGCGCGCAAGGGGCGACGAATGAGGCTTGTCAAAGCGCCCGCCCTCGTCTAGACGGCGCGAACGGTCGGAGTGTAGCTCAGCCTGGTAGAGCACTGTCTTCGGGAGGCAGGGGCCGGAGGTTCGAATCCTCTCACTCCGACCAATAAAACAAGGGCCCTGCGGGGCCCTTTGCTATTTCCTTCTCTCAGGTGTTTCTGGGACGCATCCAAGAAACGGGGCGATCTTGGTGCTCCAGATTTTGGGCCGTGGCACGACGATCGGGGCGGAAGTGACTGGCAATCAGTCGCCTGCGATCGCGGTTCGGTCGCAGTGCGAATGTCTGACGCCCTGCCGCTCGCTTAGCTGAAGCTCCACGCGCGCGTCGCCGAACTGCTGTAAAATGGTCAGCCGCTACGGCGCAGCATCGTTCATCTCCAGAAGGTCCGACGTGCGGGACGCTCCGGCCCTTCGCTGCTCCCGCGGGACTTCTGCCGCGGCTGCGAAGGCACCTGCAGGAAGGGCGAAAGCGGACTTGCGGCTGCGCAGCGTGGCAGGCGTAGCAAGGCGACCAAAGCGGACAACCCCACGGCCACGGGCCCTGCATGTTTGAGATCAATCTCGGTTCCGACGGTCCGAGATTGCTGCGGATCAGCAGGATGTGGTCTCTCTTAATGATCCGGCAGGCGCGCTCGGACCGGTGAATCGTTTCCAGCGGGTGCAACTGTGCAGCAACACGCGGGTTCTATTCCAACGCCGCAGGGAGAGCGCACGAATGTCCGAAGCCGAGCCATTCTTCGGATTGTCGCCGACGCATGTCCTGATGGCCGCGATCGGAGGCTCGGTGTTCGTCGCCTATCTCCTGCCGCGCGTCGCGATCCTGCGCGCGGCATCCTCCTCTGCGATCCTGATGATCCTCGGACTGCTGGCCTTCGCCTTCGTTCCCGGCATGCCGGCGGCACTCGACCCGACGGCCTCGCCCCGCATCTGGGAGATCACCAGCGAGATCGCGGTGATCGTGGTGCTGTTCGCGACCGGACTCAGGATCGACAACGTCAGCAGCTGGAGCCGCTGGCGCCCGACGGTGCGCCTGCTGCTGATCGCCATGCCGCTCACGATCGCGGCCCTTGCGTTGCTGGGATGGGCGATGGCGGGCATGACGATCGCCGGCGCGATCCTTCTGGGGGCGGTCCTGTCGCCCACCGATCCGGTGCTGGCCGGTGACGTGCAGGTCGGGCCGCCGCTCGAGGGAAACGAGCATCCGGTGCGCTTCACGCTGACTGCCGAGGCCGGGCTGAACGACGGGCTTGCGTTTCCGTTCGTCTACCTCGGTCTGATCGTCGCCGCGCAGGGTGCCGATCCCTCGGCCTGGCTCGCCGAATGGGTGTTGCGCGACCTGCTCTACCGGATCGCGGTCGGCGCGGCGGTCGGCGCGCTGATCGGCTGGCTGCTCGGCCGCGCCCTCTTCTCCACCTGGGGCAGCCGCGCGATCGAGAAGAGCGGACCCGGCGTCCTCGCCCTCGGGGCGGTCCTTGTGTGCTACGGCGTCGTCGAGCTTGCCGAGGGCTATGGCTTCATCGGCGCCTTCACCGCGGGCCTGATCTGCCGCCGCGTGCAGGAGAAGCACCATTTCCACAAACGCCTGCACGCGTTCAGCGAAGCCGTCGAGCACGCGCTGACGGCGATCCTGCTGGTGATGCTGGGAAGCATCCTTCCGGCGCTGTGGCCGGTGCTTGACTGGACGCACACGTTGATCGGCTTCGGCCTGCTGCTGGTCATCCGGCCGCTGGTGGGTTGGCTGTCGCTCCTGCGAACGGGCCTGTCTTCGCGTGATCGTCTGATCGTCGGCTTCTTCGGGGTGCGCGGGATCGGCTCGGTCTATTACGTGGGCTACGCGACGGGGCACATGGAGTTCATCAACGAAGATCAGATCTGGGCGCTGGTCGCCTATACGATCTTCGCGTCCGCGCTCATCCATGGCGCGACGAGCTTCCTGATCGACCGCTACGCTTCGCCCTGGGCAGGGGACCGGCCGCGGAAGCCGGTCGCGCGGCGAGGAGCGTCGCGTGCCCGCGGCGCCGCCGGCCCGTCAACTGCGCCGGAATCCCCGAACGCTGCGGGCGGTCGCGCGGACGGATGACAAAGCGAAATCGAAGTTGGAGAGCGCCAAATAACAGGACATCTGGTCCCCCGACATCCGTCCGGCAATCGCCGCATCCTTCGAAGCCGTCATACGTCGTGCCTCCAGAGATACACGAGGAACTTGTCCCGGATGCGCGTTTTCACCAATCCAGTGGGGGCCGGATCACTCTGGTTCGACAACCTCGCCACTGCCGATGGGATTCCTGTCGCCTATGATCCACAGGCGTGCCCGTTCATCGTGCTGCCGGGGGCGGAGCTCAACTCGGAGATGGAGCACCAAACCGGTGAGGACACGACCACCGGAAAACCGCGTCCAAAGGGCGGCCGAGGGGCGGCGAAGGCCAATACGATCGGACGGACGCCCCGAGGGTAGCCCTGCGCAGGAACTGGCCCGTGATGCGTGCGCCTCCCTTGCCATGGGAACCTGGCACTAATCGGCCGGTTCTTAGTGCAAGACGCACATCCAACCGAGCGGCGTCTTCCGCAGACGCGAGTTTCAGAAAGGAATGCCGACATGACTGACGATACCAATCGAAAAGGGTCCGAGGAGGCCCGGCGCCAGGCCAAGGGCTTGGCCGAAGACGCGCGCCAGGCGGGCCAGCAGGCCTATGACACCGTCAAGGACGAGGCCGGCCACCAGGCCGAGGAAGCCCAGAGCCGGATCGCGTCCGAGGCGGGAGACGTGGCGCAGGCACTGCGCAAGGCCGCCGAGGCAAGCCGCGACGGGTCTCCGCAGGAACGCACCTTCGGCCAGATCGCCGATGCGCTGGCCGATGCCTCGGAAGGCTTCAACCGCAAGGACCTCGGGGAACTGGTGAGCGACGCGAACCATTTCGCGCGCCGCAACCCGATCGCCTTCCTCGGCGGCGCCGTGCTGCTGGGCTTCGCCGCTGCGCGATTCGCCAAGGCAAGCAGCCATCGCTCGGGCCACGAAGACTTCGATCGCCGGTCCGGCACGCCCACGGCCGCACCTGCACCGGCTCCGGCGCCGACGACCGCACCGGCAAGCCCGGCAGCACCGGCCGGCACCCCCAGGACCGGAGGAAATTCGTAATGGCGACCAACGACAACAACAACGCGCATACCTCCGAAACGCCGCCACAGGCGCAATCCACCCTGGATCTGGTGCGCGAGGCACTGACCCAAGTGTCGACGCTGGTGCGGCGCGAGGTCGATCTGGCCCGCACCGAGGTCAGCGAGAACATGAACAAGGCCGTGGGCGCGTTGGTTTCGCTGGCCGCGGCACTGGCTTTCGGGATCGTGGCGCTGAACGGGATCTCGGCCGCCCTCGTCGCCTTGTTCGTCAATCTCTTCGGCATCGGGACGGGCTGGGCGTCGCTGATCGTGGCGGTCATCTTCGCGATCATCGCCTTCATCCTGCTGTCCAGCGCCAAGAAGGCGCTGAAGGCCCGCAGCCTTGCCCCGACGCGCACCGCAACCAACGTCCAGCGTGACGCAGAAACCGTTAAGGAGGCCACGAAATGAGTGACCGTTCCTCGAAAGACATAGAACGCGAGATCGAGGCCGAGCGGTCCGATCTCGACGAAACCCTGAGCGAGCTGTCGGGCCGGTTCGACACCGACTACGTCGTGCGCCAGATCGGCACGCAGTTGCGCGACAACGGCAGCGAGATCGCCAGCTCGATCCAGCGGTCCGTCAAGGAGAACCCGATGGCGCTGGCCCTCACCGGCATCGGCCTCGGCTGGCTGATCTTCGGGCAGGGCCGTGATCCGGTCGCGGATCGGCGCTTCTCGTCGACGCGGCACACCGAGTATCCCGAGCACACCGAGCCGGCCGCGTTCACGCCGCACACCACGCACACCGAGCGTGCGGCCGCCACGAAGCCTGGGGCAGGTCCCGACTGGGTTTATCCCGATCCGGACGAGTTCGTGACGCCGGCCGATTTCGACCACCTCGACGACGATGACCACCACCACACCAGCGGTCCCGGCGTCGGTGATCGTGCGTCCGACGCTGCAGGGCGTGCCAAGGATGCGGCGGGTCAGGCCAAGGATGCGGCGGGTCGCGCCAAGTCGTCCCTCTCGGGCAGCGCGCAGAAGGCACGCTCGGGCGCCAAGGCCCGCGCCGCGGCCGCACGCGCTCGGGCTGACCGCATGCAGGCGCGCCTGTCGCGCGGCACCGAGAAGATGAGCGCGGACGCCCGCGACCGCGTTGTCCGTGCGCGGCGCCGCGCCCTCGAGGCGCGCGATTCCGCTTCGCGCAGTGCGCGCCGCGGCTTCGACAAGGCGTCCGACTTCTACGAGGACCAGCCGCTGGTCGCGGGTGCGATCGCGCTTGCGATCGGTGCCGCGCTGGCCGGGGGCCTGCCGCGGTCGCGCATGGAGGATCGCTACCTGGGCGAACACAGCGACGCCCTGATGGACGAGGCCGAGCGGATCTTCCGTGAAGAGAGCGAGAAGGCCAAGTCCGTCGTCGGTGCCGCAGCCGACGAGGCAAAGAAGGTTGCCGAGGAGAAGCGGGACGCCGCCGATCAGACTGCAGGCAGCGCGGCATCGGCCGTGCGCGAGGAAGCCGAGGACGCGGCGCGCCGCGTCGGCGACCGCGCGAAGGACGAGGCGGAGCGCAAGGACCTGGGAAAGCGCCGCACCTGAGCAATGTGATCGAGACGTCGCGAAATGCGCGGCGTCTCCCCGCGCCGGCGGTCTTGTGGCGAAGCCGGCCGAGATGGTCGAGGATCTGCACGAGGGCGAAGAACGCGTTCCGGAGGGCCGCCTCCGGGTTGTGCTACATCTCCGGAGCGTGCCGGAGTCGCGCATCCATCCGGCGGAAACCGTCGTCTTTCCGGCGGCCGGTATCGGCGCGGCTTCAGAAATGCCGCCCGGGATCGGTGCGTTGCGAGACGATCACGCGCTGCTGCTCGACGATTGCGGGCGGCTCCGGGAAACAACCGAGGACTTCCACGTGTCCGACGGCGCAGGGGGTCGCGTCGTTCCGCCTAGGCCCTCAGCCAGGCCAGGTAGATGAACAGGATGACAAGAACCACCACGACTTGCGCGATCATCGCCACGATCAGGAATTTCGAACGCCTGGTGTCGTTCTCCACGTCGATCTTTTTCATGCCCGTCTCCCTTCATGAATGGCTTGGCGTCGCCTGCGGGTGCGCCGCGGTCTACCCGAGCGACGGCACGCTGCCCGAGCGTTGCGTGTCCACCGCCGCCATGTGCAGGGACCGCGCGATCCGTTCGGCCCGCTCGACCACGTGCGCCGCGCCCTCGGGCGTGCAGACCTCGTCCGCGGTTGCGCGGAACAGCGCCAGCCAGCGCTCGAAATGGTCCCATGTCACCGGCAGGCCCGCGTGTTTCGGCACCGGCGCGCCGTGGTAGCGCCCGGTCATCAGCGCGACCGAGGACCAGAACGCCACCATCCTCTCGAGATGCGGCTCCCAGTCGGTGATCCGGTCGGCGAAGATCGGACCCAGCATGGCGTCGCCGCGGACCTTGGCGTAGAAGGCATGCACCAGCCGGGCCAGCACCGCCTCGTCCAGACCGGTGCGCGCCATGACCTCGGCGGTCATCGCGGGGCGTGCCGAGCGGATCGGCGGCAGGGGTTGCGTCTGCGGCATGAAGCGGCCTCGGATCGTTGCATTCCCGAGGTAGGGCCTATAACAGGCATTGTAAATGCCAATTCAAGGCGGGGCCGCCATGCGTCTGACCAGTTTCACCGATTACGGATTGCGCGCGCTGATGCGCATGGCCAGCGCGCCCGACCGGGCCTTCACGACCACCGAGATCGCCGAGGAATTCGATCTCTCGCGGCATCATCTCAACAAGATCATCCAGAGGCTGGCGCGGCATGGAATCGTGACGACGCGTCGCGGTGCGGGCGGCGGCGCGATGCTGGCGCGCCCCGCGGCCGAGATCGGCCTTGGCGAGATCGTGCGGCTTCTCGAGCAGGATCAGGCGCTGGTCGACTGTTTCGGGCCCAACGGCACATGCTGCGTGATGCCGACCTGCCGCCTGAAGGGGCGGCTTCATGCGGCCGAGACCGCCTTCATGGCGGAACTCGACCGCTCCACCTTGGCCGATATCGCCCTGCCGGCTGCCGCCGGCGTCCCTCATCGGTCCGAAGGACCGGCTGCCGTGCAATAGCGGCTGCAGCGGTGCCGGTCGAGCCGGGCCCAAGCGGTGGCAGGTGTGGAAACCCGGCGCGCGACCCTATTCCTTCTTCGGGCCGCTGAAGACCGGGCGCGGCGAGGGGGAGAGCAAGGCCGCTCCGTGCCGCGACAGAAAGATGATCCAGCCCGCGCACCAGAGGAACAGTGCCGTCTGCATCATGTCGGGCGAAGCGAAGACCCTTGTGGCAGCGGCAGTCCAGAGCAGTACGAAGCCGGCGACATCGAGGGGCGCGGCGTGCAGGCGGCGCCGTCGACGTGCGACCGCGCGCGCGGTGACGGCGTAAATCGAACAGGACACGGCCCCGACCGCGAGGGCGTGCAGCGCATCGCCGCGGGAGATCGATACGAGCCCCGAGCGGGACAGGGCGACGAGCGCCAGCCCGACCGGC
This sequence comes from Citreimonas salinaria, assembly GCF_900107235.1. Classification (GTDB taxonomy): domain Bacteria; phylum Pseudomonadota; class Alphaproteobacteria; order Rhodobacterales; family Rhodobacteraceae; genus Citreimonas; species Citreimonas salinaria. Next base: position 203,069 of record NZ_FNPF01000001.1, on the reverse strand, counting down.
AGCCACAGATAGGCCAGGTGCAGCATCAGCAGCAGGCTGTTGCGCCAGACCCGTCGCGCCTGCCAAAGGAGCAGCCGCGCCGCCTCGGCGGCGGCAGCGACAAGCAACAGACCCGGCGTCGGCCAGATCCGCCCGGGATCGACAAGATCGAGCATGAGCGACAGGCCGATCGCCGCGGCCGCGGGCACGCCCAGCAGGTGAGCCAGCCTGAACCGGCGGCTGCACGCGTCGTCGTGGTGGACGGCGTTCAGGGTGAATGCCGCCACGATGCGGCCGCCTGCCACCGACAGCAGGAGGCTGAGGCCGACGACACCGCTTCCGGGCCAGGACGCGCCGCACGTGGTCGCCATCTGCAACGCGGTCAACAGCGTCGCGAACAGCGCCAGCGAACCGCCGCGCCGGGCCAGCCACGCCGCGCGCAGCAGGATCACGGCCACGGCTGCAAGGAATCCGGCACCGGCTGTCGCGAGAAGCCACGGACCGGCCCCCAATCCTCCGAAGGCCGCTATCCGCGATAGGATCCACAGAAGGACGAGGGCCGCAACACCCCTTGTTCGCAGACCGTTGCGGGCGGACCAGCTTTTCATTGCCGTCAGCGCATACCCGGCAAAAGCGGCGCTGCCGAAGCCGAAGACCATCTCGTGGGCGTGCCAGGATGCGACGCTTTCGAACGGCGACCCGGCCGGCAAGGCGCCACGCCGGACCACCGCGACGCTGGCCGCGATCGCCCAGGCTCCGGCCAGGACGAACATCGCCCGGTGAGGTGTCACCTGTGCCGCGAGGGCGTGCCGGGTCGTCCCGACGTCTTTCACCGGCACACGCCCTGCGGTTCGCGGCGGGGACGCGCCGGCGATCGGCGGCGAGCGTTCTTCAGGTCGGCGCCGCCATGGCAATGCGGCGGTAGCCGGCTGCGCCATGGTAGAACCCGTTGCTGAGATCCGCTTCGCCGCTCAGCGCCGCGAGGCGTGCGTCGGCCTCTTGGACCGATAGCTTCCCGTCCAGCGCCTCGCGGAAGAGCGTGGCCACCGCGACCATGTCCACCTCCTGCGGCATCAGGCGCAGGTGGGTCACCCCGTCCGCCATCAGCCGCCCGGTCTCGGGCAGCAGGTCGACGTAGCTTTCGGACTGGGTCTGGATGCCGTTCACCCGCAGGATCGGCCGATCGTCGCGGGTCCGAAGCGGCATGCCGTCGGGGTCGTCCTCGCAAACGAACTGGCAGTTGTCCTTGGTCCGGCCGTGGGCGCGAGCGTGGTAACACCGCGCCGACACGGCAAGCGAGGCGCGGCCGAAGACCTGCACCTCGACGCCCAGTCCCAGGTCGCGTGCCGCCCGCGCGGCGGCGGCGATGGCCGGGGCAGGCATCTCGGATGGCAGGCAGACATGCGTCGCGCCCTGTCCGGCCATCCACGCGATCGTCGCCTCGTTGTAGGCGTTCATGAACGGGCCGATCCGGTGCGGGCGCTTGCCGCGCGCAAACAGGCCTGCCGCGTTGTTGATCTCGATCTCGGCGGCATCCATCGCGGCGAGGTCGGCCGTCGCCTTGCGCTCTCGCTTCAGCATCACCTCGGCGAGCGTCGACAGGATCACAGTCTTGCCCGCGCGCTCGAGCCGCTCGATGGTGGCGGGCAGATCGGCCTCGTGGAAGGGCGCGCGTTTCGAGCAGATCACCTCGCCGAGATAGACCTCGTCGACCGGAGCCTCGTCGGCGACGCAGGCGTAGAAGTCTCGCCGGGTCTCGGCGGACCAGTGATAGGCGATGGGGCCGAGCGTCAGTTTCGTCATGGGGATCACCGCCATTTCTTCGTCTCGAAGGCACCCTGCGTCTGCTTCTGCCCCTCGGTCAGCGCGACGAGGTCGGCCATGTCGGGCTGGCGGCCAGCCCGTATGTCGTCCACGGCGGTCCGGAAGGCCGAGACGACGTTGCGCACGTAGCTTTTCGACCGCTGCCGCCCCTCGATCTTGAAGGCGTGCACGCCCGCCTCGATCAGTTCGGGCAGCAGCCGCGACAGGTTCAGACTCACCGGCTCCTCGAAGGCGTAGTAGCCCTCGGAGCGATGCGGCGCGGTGTAGCGCCCCTTGCAGATCGTGGGGTAGCCGGCCTTCTCGTCGGGCGCGAAGCGGTCGATGGTGAAGCCGGCGAGCTGCGAGGACATCGACCCGTCCCCGTGGCGGGTGTAATCCACGTCCGAGGCGGGCGAGCACACGCCGTCCATGTTGGTCGACTGGCCCGTCAGGTAATTTGTGAGGCTGCAGCGCCCCTCGACCATGAGGCCGTGGTTGCCAAAGATGAAGGTCTCGATCTCGCAGGGGATCTCGGTGCGTAGCTGACGGATTTCGGGAATGGTCAGGATGCGGGGCAGGACCACGCGCCTGACGCCGAAATTCTCGCAGTAGTAGCGGATCGCCTCGGGGCTCGAGGCCGCGGCCTGCACCGAAAGATGCAGGCGGACGTCCGGATGGGTGCGCGCGATGTAGTCGGCCACGCCCATGTCGGCGACGATGAAGGCGTCGACGCCCATGCGCGCACCGGCGTCGGCCGCCTGCCGCCAGAGATCGACCTTGCCCGCCGGCGGATAGGTGTTCAGCGCGAGCAGCACCTTCGTGCCATTCGCATGGGCGTAGCCCACCGCCTCGGCCAGCTCCTCGGGGGTGAAGTTCAGTCCTGGAAAATTCCGCGCGTTGGTCGCGTCCTGGAACCCGCAATAGACGGCGTCGGCGCCCGCATCCACGGCGGTGCGCAGCGCGGCCGGCGTACCCGCCGGACAGATCAGTTCGGCAAGGCTCATGCGCTTTCGTGTCCTTTCGCATCGGTGAGATAGGCCCGCCGCAGACGCGCCAGGATCGCCCGGCCGGGCGGGCCGAGCATGGCGGCTGTTTCCTCGGCCAGCGAGCCGTCCATGTCGTCGAGCGCGTTGCGCAGCCGAACGACTGCCTCGGTGTCGCCGGACACCTCCAGATCGCGCGAGAAGAAGGCCGCGTCGCCGTCCTCTTCGGCGTCGATCAGCTCCAGCAGCAGCAGGAACCTGCCGCGGATCGTGGCGCCCGCCCTGGGCGCGGCTTCGCGCGGCACGGCGCGGAAGACCAGCGCCTGAGGGTCTGGGCGCAGGTGCAGGGCGAACGGCAGTTCCAAGGGGTCGATCAGGAAGTCGGTTTCTCGGTGCGGCCCCAGCCGCGCAAAAAGCGATGGATGGCGATCGGCGATCCGGCGGACCACGCGGGACAGGATCGGCTGGACGGCAAGGCAGGCCAGCCGGGCCATCGGCCGCTCGCCCGGCCGTATTGGCGCCGAGGGGGTGGTGGTGATGCTCATGTCCGGTTCCTTCACGTCGTCTCCGCCCTGGTCGCGCGCATGCCGGTCGGGATGCCATCAGGGTCGCGCATGCGCGCCCCTGTCGGGGTCGCGTCGGGTGCGACAGCCGACCGGCACCAGGCTAAAAGCGCGTCCTCGTCCGGCGGCAGGTGGGCGGCCATGTCCCCGGCAAAGCGCTCGAAGGCCGTACGATGGGTGTCGGAGACGCCGATCAGGACCGGCACGCCGCGATCGAGCGCCTCGGCGATCAAGGCGCGGAAGCCGCGCCCCTCGGCTTCGCTCAGGCCGAACTTGTTGAGCAGCACGAGGTCCGCTTCGCCCGCCTGTACGCGCGATGTGACCATCCCGACCGCCACTTCCAGAGCGCCCGCATCCATCCGGCAGGCGCCGGAGCAGGTGCCGAGATCTTGCGTGATCCGCACCAGCGGTCCTTCCGGCAGAAGCCACAGGTCGCTGTCGCAGTGCCCGACCGCCGCTTCGTTCCGGCTCGGGCGCAGCGCGCCCGCCAGCCGGACCCCGTCTTGCGCCAGCCGGTCGGCAACGGCGGCCAAAAGCTTGTCCGTCGCGCCGCGTTCCTGCCCTGTCACGCTCGCAAGCCGCATCATGGTCTCACCTCGATCCGAACCGGGAAAACCGCGTCTCGGTCTCCGGTATGACCTGCGCGGCCGGATAGTCCGGTGAGGGCGGCGGTCCTCGACGACGCATCGGCATCCCCGGCTGGTTCGAGAGCATCCTTCATCTCGTGTCCCTTCCAAGGCTTTCGCCCGGTTCCGCGCGCGCCGCGTCAATTGGTATTTCAAATACGCATATCACCCGCCGAAGGGACTTCAACAGCCAAGTCGGGACCGCGACGTTGCGCCTCAGGTCCTTCACCGATCGACGGCCCGCGGCCTCTTGCGCAGGCTATGCCATTGTCTTCACGGGGGGCTTCGGTACCCTGCCTCGGGCACGAAGAACCGACGGACACATCCCGATGACGGACGACGAGAGCGACGGCGGCACGACACCCTGCTTTGCCCATCTCCTTGTGGACGGGCATCCGGTCGACCCCGAGGCGGCACGGGACGTGGCGCGGTTCCGGCGGGCCGAGCGGGCGCGGCTGCTGGCGGCGCGCACCCTTCCTTCAGAGCGCCGGAAAAAGGAAACGGCCGCCCTCATCGATGGTCTCGACAGGATCATCACCCCAGCGCCCGGGCTGGCCATAGCGGTCTACTGGCCTATCCGGGGCGAGCCGGATCTGCGCGCCTGGATGTCAGCGGCCCATGATGCCGGGTCGCGGGTGCTGCTTCCGGTCATGGTCGAGGAACGGGCGCCTCTGGCCTTTCACACGTGGTCGCCGGACTGCCGGATGTCCCGCGGCTTCTGGAACATTCCCGTGCCGGAAGATGGAGAGGCCGGCGTGCCCGAAATCGTCATCGCGCCCCTCGTGGGGGTGGACGAGGCGCTCTACCGCCTCGGGAACGGAGGCGGCTATTACGACAGGACGCTGGTGCGGATGAAGCCGCGCGTGCGGATCGTCGGCGTCGGGTTCGCGGGGTGTTCGCTTCCGACCATCTTCCCGATGCCCTGGGACGTGCCGATGGATGAGGTGCTTCTGTCGGACGGGACGCATCTGAAACGATAAGGTGGATGCACTGCGCCCGTCAGGTGCTGTGAGCAGTCGGATGCATCCACCCCGCGTTCGCTTTCGAGGCGGGTTCGTATTGCCACGACGGCGCTTTCAGAAAACGATTTCTGCGCTCAGGCGGACGGAACGGCCCGGTTCCCTGAGGGGCACGACCGTGTCGAATTCCTGCCCGTACGTCGCGCGACTGGCATAGGATTCATCGAAAAGGTTGTTGATTTCCGCCCGCAGGGTCAGGTCGCCGATCTTTCCAGGAGAGTATTCCGCGAACGCATTGACGACGGTGTAGCCGGGCAGTTCGGGTCCTTGGCCCCCGGTTGCCGGGTCGTAGGTGTCATCGTAATCGAAGGCCACCTGAGCATCGCCACCGACAAGAATGCCGTTGCCGAGGCGGTGCGCGGTCTGGAATGTCAGGAAATCCCCCATCGGCATCGTCAGGTAGTTGCCGGTGTAGGAATCCGCGTTGCGGCCGTCGACCTCTGTGTCGACGCGGGCAAAGCCGGCGCGGAAGAAGCCGCCGTCCCAGCCCGTCCCGAGACCGAGTTCGAACCCGCGCGTCTCGACGTCGGTGGTCAGGCCCGGTCCGCCGCCGTAGCCTGCCGCGCGCGCGTTGTCGATTTGGGTCGCGAAGACCTTGCCGTCGACCGCCCAGTTCCCGACATCGTAGCTCGCCGCGACGTAGATGTTGTCCGCCGTGGTCTCTTCCAGCCCGTCTTCCGGATAGGTCCAGGCCGGGTTCATGATGTAGTTCTCGGCCAGTTCGAGACCGCCCCAGATGTGGCTGTAGCCGCCGCTGAGCGAAAATCGGTCGGTGATCGAGACTTCGCCGGATATATTGGCTGAAAGACCGGCTTCGGACTGCTTCGAGCCGTCGACCCCCGTGAATTCCTGAAAGTCCGCGCGCAAACCGAAGGACAGCTTCGACATCTCCGTCGGGTTCGTGCGCATCTGCGCGAAGACGCCGAGGTTCTTCAGTTTCTCCCGGGCCTCCTCGTCGAAGGCCGCGTTCGGAAGATAGGTGTAGTCGATCGAGGCGCGGTCGGAATAGAAGTCGACGCCCGCGTTGAGCGTGCCCCACCCCAGGACGAACCGGTTCGAGGCTTCTCCGCTGAAGCTCGTCGTCTCGCCGCGGATCGTCTGCATCGTGCTGAGGGCGCTTTCGTCGTTGAACAACTCGGTCCCGCTATAGGCCAGCCGGATCGTCGGGTCCCAGGTCGCGGTGGGCGCCGTCTTGGTGTAGCTGAAGACGACGTTGGTGCGCTCGAGCTCGTAGGGACGCGTTGCCGGAACGGGCCGGCCGCCGATGATCGTTCCGATGTTTGCCCTGTAGGGCCGTGCCTCGTCGTCAGTGACGCGCTCGTAGGAGAGTTCGAACCGGCTGCCGGTTGCCGTCTGGTAGGCCATCTTGCCCAACCCGCTCAAGACGTCGGTTCCCGATCCGACGATGGTCTCGCCGTCGCCGTCCTCGCGCAGGTCGCCGGTGGCGTATTTCAGGAATCCGAGATACTCGACCCGGCCCCCGGTTCCGTAAAGCGAGACGCTGTTCGACCGGACGTCGCCGTTGGAGTCGTATTCGAACTTGTAGCGTCCGCCGAACGTGTCGCCCGGCGCCAGCAGGTCCGCCGCATCCTTCGTCTCGTAGGCCAGCGCACCGCCAAGCGCGCCGGGGCCGGCATCCGCCGGTGCCACGCCGGGATCGATCCGGACCGCCTTGAGCAGGGCGGGGTCGATCAGCGTCGTGGTGTTGTGGTGGAAGATCTTGTTGTTCTGCCGCGCGCCGTCGATGGAAATGGCGAGGTTGTTCTCCTCAATGCCGTTCACATAGACCTTCTGCGACATCGGGATCGAGCTGCCGACCGCGATCGTCGGCTCGGCAACGAAGAGTTCGGACAGGTCGGCCGGGTTGCTGAGCGCGATCCCGTCGCTGGTTACCGAGATCGTCTCTTCGCCAAGGCCCGGCACGGTCGGATACTCCAGGACGATCGTGCCGAGGAATACTTCGTCGTCCTGATCTTGTGCCAAGGCCGCGACGGGCAACAGCCCAGCCGTCATAGCCGCGAAAATTCCGTATGCTTTCATCCCACGTCCCCCGAGGTCGTTGTTCCGGTTTCGGGTGGCTGGGAAGGGTTCGTCGCTGCCTCGAGCCGCTACCTGACAGAAACACTCAGGCGGCACAAGTGGCCGATGAGTCACGTGGATCGTACGCGCGGCACCGATGAAGCGGATGACGCAGGCCGGATTTGAATGAGGCAGCTTCAACGCAAGTGAATGACCATCCGGCCGCGATCATGCCGGAACCACGACGTCACGCCCGGCCACCCGCTCGATCGTCAGGCCGGTCTCGAACAGGTCGCTCAGCATCGCGCCGGTCATGGTCAGGACGCGCGGTCCCGAGACCACCAGCCGCCCGTCCTTCAGCGCGACGATCCGGTCGGCATAGCGCGCCGCAACCCCAAGGTCGTGCAGGACGATCACCACGCTGCGCCGCGCCGCACCGGGCCGCGTGAGGGCGTGGAGACGGTCCATGATGTCGCGGGCGTGGCGCGGATCGAGCGCGGAAAGCGGCTCGTCCAGCAGCAGCCACGGCGTCTCCTGCGCCCAGGCCATCGCCACGAAGGCGCGTTGCCGCTGCCCGCCCGACAGCGCGTCGAGCTGCCTTTCCGCCAGAGTGGTCAGGTCGAAGGTGTCGAGTGCCTCGGCGATCATCCGGCGGTCGACCTCGCGTGGGCGACCCCTGTGATGCGGCCAGCGGCCGAAGCCCACCAGTTCGCGCACCGTCAGGCGCGCGGTCACCCGCTCGTTCTGCGCCAGCAGCGCAAGGCGGTGGGCGCGTTCCGGCGGCCGCGCGCGGGTGATGTCGACGCCCTCGACCTCGACCCTTCCCCGTGCCGGGGCGATCAGCCCCGCTATGGTGTGCAGCAGCGTGGACTTGCCCGCACCGTTCGGCCCGATCAGCGCGGTGATGCCGCCCTGGCCGAAGGCAAGCGACACGTCAGACAGGATTCGGCTGCCGGATTTCTCGACCGATACGTCGTCCAGTCGGATCATGAGCGGGACCTCCGAAGCACGAGGAAGAGGAACAGCAGGCCGCCGAGGAACTCGACGATCACCGTCAGCGTGGATTGCAGGCCCAGCAGACGCTCGAACACGAACTGCCCCGAGACGAGGATGATCGCCCCGATCAGCGCCGCGCCGGGCAGCAGCAGCGCGTGGCGCCAGGTGGGCAGGATCGCGTGGGCCAGGCTGGCCGCGAGAAGCCCGAGGAACGTTATCGGCCCGACAAGCGCCATCGAGACCGCGACCAACAGTGCCACCACCCCGAGGGCGGCAAAGATGACGCGGTCGAAGTCCAGCCCCAGCGACAGCGCCGTGCCGCGTCCCAGCGCCGCCACATCCAGAAGCCGCGCAAGGCGCAGCGCCGCCACGACGCTCAGCGCCAGGACGGCTGCCGCGATCGCCAGCTGCGCCCGGTCGACGGCGCCGAAGGTCGCGAAACTGGCTTGCTGGACGATGGCGAATTCCGACGGGTCGAGCAGCCGTTGCGCCAGCCCGGCCAGCCCGCGCAACAGCACGCCGAGGATCACGCCGGTGAGCACGAGGCGCAGGATGTCGTCGGACCCCTTGCGCAGCAAGGCGCCGAACAGGGCCAGCGCCGCGACGACAAGGACCAGCGTTTCCAGCCCGAACTGTGCCAGCACCGGCAGCGTCGCGAAGCCGGCAGCCCCCAGGGTCAGGACCAGCATGGTCTGGATGAACACGAACAGCGCGTCAAAACCGACAATCCCCGGCGTGAGCAGCCGGTTCGCGGCCACCGTCTGGAACAGCACCGTCGCGGTGCCGATGGCCGCCCCGACGATGCACAGCGACGCAAGCTTCACCAGCCGCAGGGACAGGATGAATCCCATCGGCGCGCGCAGGTTCCACAGGATGAACAGCGCGGATACGCCCGCCAGAGCCAGCGCCAGCAGGATCAGCCTACGCTCAGCCATGCGCGCGCCTCGGGGTCGCATGAAGCAGCCACAGGAACAGCGCGGCGCCGAGGACGGCGAACACCGTGCCCGCGGGGATCTCGTAGGGGTAGCGGATCAGCCGGCCGATGATGTCGCAGCCAAGCACGAGGGACCCGCCCAGCCACGCCACCAGCGGAAGGTTGCGACGCAGGTTGTCGCCGCGCCAGCGCGAGACCACGTTCGGCACCACCAGGCCCACGAACGGGATCGAGCCGACGCTGACCACCACGACCGACACGATCACCGCCACCAGCACCAGCCCCGTCAGCAGCGTCTGGCGGTAGTTCAGGCCAAGGCTGCGCACCGCGTCCTCGCCCAGGCCGAGCAGCGTGATCCGGTCGGCGACCAGCCATAGCAGCACTGCGATGCCGGCGACCAGCCAGAGCAGTTCGTAGCGGCCGCGCAGCACGCCCGAGAACTCGCCGCTCTGCCAGACGCCGATGTACTGCACCAGGTTCGTGGTCCAGGCGAGCCACAGCACCGCCGCGCCGACGATGCCGCCATAGATCAGCCCGACCAGCGGCAGCAGCACCGGGTCGCTCCGCGGGACGTGGCGCGCCAGCCACAGGAAACCCAGCGTGCCGATCAGCGCTGTTCCCGCCGCCACCGACATCTTGATCATCAGCGCCGCGCCGGGCGCCACCAGCGTCACCGCCAGCAGACCCAGCATCGCGGATTCCGGCGTGCCTACCAGCCCCGGCTCGACCAGCCGGTTCTGAACGCTCATCTGAACGACGACCCCCGCCAGCGCCAGTCCCGCCCCCGCCAGCAGGGCCGCGAAGGTGCGCGGCAGGCGGCTGACCGCCAGCACCATCTGCCCGTCGAGATCGCCGCCGAACAGATCGACGACCCCCACAAGGCAACTCGCCCCCACGAGGAGGGCGAGCGTCAGCGCAGCGTACAGTCCGGTTCTCACGCGCCCGGTCTACTCGGCGTCCGAACCCAGTGCCGATGTGATTTCCTCGATGGTGCCCATCATCGACTGGATGCCGCCGCCGGCAAGGTAGAGGCGCGCGGAATCGAGATAGACGATCTGGTCGGTCTCGCCTGCCGTGGTGCCCGCGACCAGCGGGTTGTCCAGCGTCACGGCCGCGGCCTCGCCCTCCTGGCCGATGGCGGCGCCCCGGTCGACGACGAAGATCCAGTCGGGGTCGACATCCGCGATGAACTCGAACGACACCGCCTCGCCGTGGGTTTCGGCGGAAAGATCGGGGTAGGCCTCGGGCAGGCCGAGCGCGGTGTGCAGCCAACCGAACCGCGAGTCGTCTCCGTAGGCCGACACCTTGCCCCCGTTGGTCAGCAGGATCAGCGCGTCGCCCTTGCCCTCGGCAGCCGATTGCGCGTCGGCCATTGCTGCGTCCAGATCCGCCAGAAGGGCGTCTGCCCGCTCCTCGCGGTCGAAGATCTTGCCGTATGCCGTGACGCGCGCCCGGCCCTGCGCGACCAGGTCATCGCCCCAGATCGTCATGTCGATGGTCGGCGCGACCTGCGAAAGCGGCTTGACCTGCGTCTGCGACCGGCCTCCCGCGACGATCAGGTCGGGCGCCATGACCGCCAGCGCCTCGAAGTCAGGCTCGAAGAGCGTGCCCACTGTCTCGGCGGCGGCCAGCGTATCGGCCAGGTAGGCCGGGGGCGCGATGTCCGGGACGCCGTCGACGGTCACGCCGAGGGCGCTCAGTGTGTCGATCGCCGCGAGGTCCAGCGCGACGACGGTTTCAGGCGCGGCCGGCACCGTCGCGGGCCCGGCCGCGGTCTCGATCTCGACGCTTTGGGCGAAAGCGGCGGCTGGAATAGCGGCAAGCGCCAGCGTGGTGACGGTGAGCTTCATGGTGGTGTCCCTCTGCGATGGCCTGTGACTCGACATAGCCGACAAATTTTGTCAGACGTTTACCCGATGAAAACAGTCGGGACAATCGGAATGGCAGAAACATTGACGGACGAAGGCCGCTTCGAGACGCCGAACGCCAGCCGCTATCTTCAACAGCTGTGCAAGCACTTCGGGCACAAGACCGAGGTGCAGTTCGACGCCGTGTCGGGGCGGGTCGTCCTGGGGGCAGGCGTGGCGACCATGGCGGCGACCGAGGACGCGCTCGTCGTCACGCTGGCGGCGGACAGCGCCGAGGCGCTGGAACAGGCGCGCCACGTCATCGACAGCCATCTCGAACGCTTCGCGTTCAGAGAGAAGTTCAAGACCATGGAATGGGGCCGGCCCGTGGCGTGACGGCCCACCCTGCACCTTGGAGGGACCGGCCGAATTCGCACCGCGAGTATCGAACGGGCGGCTGTGCGGCCGACGAACCGAGCCTTTCAGCGGAACAGGCTCGGATCTGACAACCGACCGGAGCAACACAGGGCCCGGGATCGGCTGATTACATCTGCCGGTGGCCTCCCTGCAAGTCGCTCCCGGCCGTCGAATGCAGCCATCGATCCCGGCCCGAAACGCTGCGCTTCACTTACCCGTTCGCAGCCTGCCGACGATCCCCGTGGGAAAGAAGTAGACGCTCAGCACGAACAGGATGCCCAGCCACATCAGCCACCGGTTCGGGTCCAGAAGCTGCGGGATCAGCGGCAGCCCTTGGGTCAGACCCGCGCCCGCACCCATCAGCGTCTGAAGGTAGTTCTGCGCCAGCACGAAGATCACGGCGCCCAGCACCGCACCGTACATCGTGCCCATGCCGCCGATCACGACCATCAGCAGGACGTCGAGCATGATCTCGAAGCTAAGCGTCGTGTCGGGGCCGACGTAGCGCAGCCAGATCGCGTAGAGGCTGCCGGCGAAGGCCGCCATCGCGGCGGACAGGCAGCTTGCCGCGGTCCGGTAGGCGACGACCCGGTAGCCGATCGCTTCGGCGCGGAAATCATTCTCGCGGATCGCCTCGAGGACGGTGCCGAAGGGCGAGTTCACGATGCGCAGCAGCACGAGGAACAACGCAAGGCAGGTGAAGAACACGAGGTAGTAGTTAAGGATGCGCCCGTTGATCCTCACCCCGAAGACCTCGCCCAGGCGGAAGGCGGGGGTCAGTTCGCGGGGGATCTGGTATGTCAGCCCGTCCTCTCCGCCGGTCAGCTGGAACAGCTGGCTGACCAGCACGGCCACGGCCGAGGCGACCGCCAGCGTGATCATCGCGAAGAAGATCGCCCGGACGCGCAGCGAGAAGAGTCCGATGACGAAGGCCACCACCGCCGCCGCAAGCGCCCCGGCGAGCGTCCCGACCAGAAGCGCGTCCCAGCCGCGCTCCATGTGGATGCTTGCCAGGGCCACGCCGTACGCGCCGAAGCCGAAGAACATCGTATGCGCGAAGCTCACGATCCCGGTATAGCCGAGCAGCAGGTCGTAGGACGCCACGAGCAGGATGAAGACGCAGATCCTTGCCGCCGTGTCGAGCGGGCGCACGCCGGGAAAGAGGAACGGCGCCAGGGCCAGGCAGACCAGCACGACCAGCAACAGGATCGTCAGGATGGTTGAACGCGGCCTGTCGCCCGATATGAGGTTCACCAGCATGTCATTTCGCCTTCACGACGGGCATCATGCCTTGCGGCCGCCAGAGCAGGATCGCGGTCATCAGCCCGATATTCGAGATGAGCGCGACCTTCGGCTCGAGGAAGGCCACGTAGTTCTGCAGCAGCCCGACCAGCAGCGCGCCGATGAACGCGCCTTCGATCGAGCCCAGGCCGCCGATGATGACGACGATGAAGATCAGGATCATCATGTTCTCGCCCATGCCGGCGGTGATGACCTGCTCGTAGAGCGCCCACATCACGCCGCCCAGCCCGGCAAGCGCCGAGCCGGCGATGAAAACGCCGATGAAGACAAGCTTCAGGCGGTAGCCCAGCGCCTCGACCATCTCGCCGTTCTGCACGCCGGCGCGCACGATCAGCCCGATCTTGGTGCGCCGCAGCACCAGCCGCATCGCGACGAAGATCGCAAGGCCCACGACGACGGCGAGGATGCGGTACCGCTCCAGCGCCGAGGCGCCGAAGGTGATCGAGCCGCGCAGCGCCTCGGGGCGGTTGAGATAGATCTCCTCGGCGCCCCAGATCACGTGGATCGCCTGTTCCAGCACGATCAGGCCGCCGACGGTGACCAGGATCTGCTTGAGGTGCGAGCCGTAGACCGGCCGCACGATGACCCGCTCGAACGCCCAGCCGATGACCCCGGTGAAGACCATCGCCGCCAGGATCGCCAGCAGCACCGCGGCGACGTTGAGCACCAGCGACGGCGCGTCGGTCCAGGCCGACAGCCAGAACAGCACGCTCACGCCCATGAAGGCGCCAAGCGAGATGAACGCGCCGTGGCCGAAATTGATCACGTCCATCAGCCCGAAGACCAGCGTCAGCCCCGAGGCCATGATGAAGATCATCATCCCCATGGCCAGCCCCGAGACGGTCAGCGTCAACCAGCTCGACGGTGCGCCGATGGCGAGAAAGCCGATGACGACCAGTACCGGAACCAGCAGGTACGGCGCGGCCAGCGACAGCCGGTCCGTCAGCGAAAGCCGCGAGAAGGTGGGCGAGTGGTCGGGTGCCGCGGACATCAATGCGCCTCCACGCTCAGGCCCATCAGGCGTTCCTGAAGGGCAGGGTCGGCCGACAGTTCGGCCATCGCGCCGGCCCAGACGACGGCGCCGTCATCCATGACCGCCGCCCGGTCGCCGAGCGCGCGGGCGACGGACAGGTTCTGCTCCACCATGAGGATCGAGGCCCCCTGCGCCTTCAACTCGCGCAGCGCGCCGACCATGGTCGACACGATCGCGGGGGCAAGCCCCTTGGTCGGCTCGTCGATCAGGTAAAGCCGCCGTTCCTCGGCCATGGCGCGGGCGATCGACAGCATCTGCTTCTGCCCGCCCGACAGGTTGCCGGCCTCGGACCGCCAGAAGGTCCGCAGCGGCGGGAAGGCTGCGAAAAGCCAGTCGCGGCGCGCGGGATCCAGAGGGCCGGACCTCGTGGCGAGGATCATGTTCTCCTCGACCGTGAGGTCCGAGAAGATGCCCATGTCCTCGGGCACGAAGCCTATGCCCAGTGCCGCGCGGCTCGACACCGGCACCGGCGCCATGTCCTGCCCTTCCAGGAGGATGCGGCCAGCCTTGGCGCGCCACAGGCCCATGATCGTGCGCAGCGTCGTGGTCTTGCCGACGCCGTTGCGCCCCAAGAGCATCGTCACCTGTCCGCGCGGCACATCGAGGGTCACGCCCTTGAGGATATGATAGCGCCCGATATCGGTCACCACGCCGTCGAGCTGGAGGATCGGCTCAGACATTCTCGATCTCCTTGCCCATGTAGGCCTCCTGCACGACGTCCGAGGCGATGACCTCGGCCGGTTCCCCGTCCGCGGCGAGCGCGCCGTTGTGCAGCACGATGATCCGGTCGGCGAGCGTGCGGATCACGTCCATCTTGTGCTCGACCAGAAGGATCGTCCGGTCGGTCTCGCGCTTGAGCTCGGCGATCAGGTCGAGCACGACGGGCGCCTCGTCGACGCTCATCCCGGCGGTGGGTTCGTCGAACATGAAGACCAGCGGGTCGAGCGCGATCAGCATCGCGACCTCCAGCTTGCGCTGGTTGCCGTGGCTCAGCTCGGAAACCAGCTGGTCGCGCAGACGGTCGAGGCGCACGCGCTCCAGCACCGCCCGGGCGGCGGAGGTGACGTCGGTCTGGGCCGAGGCCATCGAGAACAGGCTGAACCCCCGGCGCTGGCGGGCCTGCATCACGAGGCGCACGTTCTCCAGCACCGACAGCGCGGGAAACAGGTTCGTCAGCTGGAAGGCGCGCCCGACGCCACGGTGGCACCGCGCGGCCACGCCGAGGCGCGTCACGTTCTCGCCCTTGAGGCGGACGACGCCCTGCGTCGCCGCGATCTGCCCGGAAATCAGGTTGAAATACGTCGTCTTGCCCGCGCCGTTCGGGCCCACGATGGCCGTCAGTTCGCCGGCGCGGAAGGCGCAGCTGACCTTGTCGACCGCCACATGCCCGCCGAAGCGGACGGACAGGTCGACCGTTTCGAGAAGTGTCTGTGTCATGGGCTGTCCCGCCGCGAAGGCCCGGCGCCGCGTTGCGCGACGCCGGGCATATCGGTCACTGGTTGCGGATCGGGATGTCCATGTCCTCGATGCCGAGCTCGCGCACGAGAACCGGCACGCCGTAATCCACGCCTTCGCGGACCTCGGTGCGGAAGTGGTACATCGACTGCAGCGCCTGGTGGTCTTCGGGGCGGAAGGTCATCGTGCCCTTCGGCGTCTCCCAGGACATGCCCTCCATCGCCTCGATCAGCGCCTCGGTGTCATCGGCGCCGCCCGCGGCACGGATCGCCTCGACCACGGCGATGCCCGCGGCCATGCCGCCCGCGGTGAAGAAGTCCGGCGGGCTGTCGTAACGCTCCTGGTGCGTCTCGACCAGCCAGTCGTTCACCGCGTTGTCGGGGATCTCGTGATAGTAATAGGTCGCGCCCTCCAGCCCCGGCAGTTCACGATAGGCCACCAGCGCGGGCAGGATGTTGCCGCCGGTCGCGATCTCGATGTCGAAGCGCGACGGATCCATCGCGTTGATCTGGCCCATCGGGTTGCCGCCGCCGGCCCAGATGATGAACAGAAGCTTCCGCTCCGCCTCGACGTCGCCCATCGCGTTGAAGATGCGCTCGGCCGCGGCGGTGAAGTCGGTCGTCTCGGTCGGCACGTATTCCTCGTGCGCGATGGTGGCCCCGGTCTCCTCCAGCGCCTCGCGGAAGGCGGCCACGCCGTCGCGTCCGAAGGCGTAGTCCTGCGCAAGCGTCGCCACCGCCACGCCCTCGCCGCCCAGCGCCACCGCGTTGGCGATCGCGTCCTGGGACGAGTTGCGCCCGGTGCGGAAGATGTAGCGGTTCCAGTTCTCGCCGGTGATCGAATCGGCCACGGCGGGCTCGACGATCAGGATGCGCTCGTATTCCTCGGCCACGGGCAGCATGGCCAGCGCCACGCCCGAGCTGACGGGCCCGACGGCGATCTGCACGTCGTCGTCGCCGTAGGCCTCGGCCAACAGCGAACGGCCCCGCGCCGGGTCGAGCTGCGTGTCGTATTCGAGGACGGTAATCGGCTCGCCGTCGATCTCCATCGTGCCTTCGGTGGCATATTCTAGGCCGAGCATCAGGCCCGTGTGGCTCTGCGCGGCATAGGCCTCCAGCGGTCCGGTCTGGCCATAGACATGGCCGATGCGGATCTCCGCCTGCGCCGCGCCGGTCGCCACGACCGATGCAAGCGTCGCTGCAAACAACGTCTTCATTCGTAATCCCTCCCTGTCCGACGCACGCCACCGGGAATATTGCATCTTCTCGCTCGTGCGTCCGCCGGACAAGCTTACAGAGGCGTCCGGCGCGGCGCACCCGCTCTCGGGCTGGCTGATGACGTGACGTTACGGCAGTGTGCGGGTGGACCTTGGTCAGGAATCCGCACGGCGAGGCGCGTTCAGGCGTTGTCCGGGGCGCGGCAGCGTGATCCTCGGGCAGGTCTCGATGGGCCTGTCAGGGCTGTTGCCCGTGGCGGCTTGTCCCGTTGATGGCGCGACGCGGCCCTCGGTCGGGTCCGCCGAGGCCGCGCGTCACGCGACCTCGCGCCAGAATGCCGGGGCCATGAGGACGAAGACCGTCAGCATCTCGAGCCGACCGATGTACATGCCGAAGGAGAGCAGCCATTTCGCGCCGTCGGGCAGCGAGGCGAAACTGCCGGCCGGGCCGATGATCTCTCCGACGCCGGGACCGACATTGGCCACGGCCGTCAGCGCGCCGGACAGCGACGTGGTCATGTCCAGGCCGAACAGGCTCAGCGCGATGGCCAGAACGACCACCGATGCGAAATAGAAGACGAAGAAGGTTATGACGCCGCTCATGACGTCCTGGGCGACGGAGCGCCCCTCGTACCGGATCGGGAGAACGCCATGTGGTTGGCGGATGCGCTTGATCTGGGCCCTGGCGCTGCGCATGAACACGATCCACCGCATCATCTTGGCGCCCCCCGAGGTGGAGCCCGTGCAGCCGCCCATTGCCGTCAGACAGACGAAGACCGCGACGGCGAAGGGCCCCCAGGCGGTGTAGTCGGTGGTGGCGTAGCCGGTCGTCGTCACGACGGAGACGACGTTGAAGGCCACGAGGCGCAGCGTCTCGAAAACGGGCGAGCCTGCCGTGATGACGCGCCAGGCGGTCATGACCAGGATGACCACCGCCAGCGTGACGATCAGCGCCTGGACCTGCTCGCTGCGCACGGCGCCGCGGTTGAGGACGCGGATATACCAGGCGAAGGGCAGCGCACCCGCCAGCATGAACAGCGTCGCCATCCACTGGAGATAGGCGCTGTCGAACAGGCCGAACGAGGAATCCGACGTCGAATACCCGCCGGTCGCGACGGTGGTGAACGCGTGGGCGATCGCCTCGAAGGTGTTCATGCCGCCGGCGATGTAGGCCAGGATGCAGACGAAGGTTAGGACCAGATAGATCCAGATCGTCGCCGAGGCGAAGCGGGCAGCGCTGGCCAGCTGCTTTTCGCCCTTCTCCGAACTCTCGGTCCGGAACAGCTGCATGCCGCCGACCCGCATGATGGGCAGCAGCGCGATGCCCGCGACGATGAAGCCGATCCCGCCGATCCACTGAAGCAACGCGCGCCACAGCAGGATCCCGCGCTCGGTCGCGTCGAGGCCGACCATCACGGTCGAGCCGGTGGTGGTGATGCCCGACATCGCCTCGAAGAACGCGTCGGCTGGCGACATCTCCCAAAGCCAGAGGGGCAAGGCCCCGGCGATGGCGGCCGTGATCCACGTGCTGCCGGTCAGCAGGAACGAGTGCAGGCGGCTCATCTCGCCGAGCCGGTTCGCGGTGCTGATGCAGACCAGCCCGCCGACCGTCGTCGTCAGCAGCGCGGCCTCGAGGAATACCATCCGGGTCATGGGGAACAGCAGTGCGTTCACCGCCATCAGGATGCCCATGCCCACCAGCAGAAGACCGTTTGTGAAGACAACGAACGTCATCGTCGTTCAGGCCTTTCGGAAACGGTCGCGGCTGAGTAGAGGTCCGGAACGGCCTTTTCGCGTCGCCGAACATCGCGCGGCGCTGCCGGAAGAAGCTGCGGAGAGACGGGCTGTCCGTAGAATGGTGGGTCCCCAGCCTGTCTGGAAGGCCATCCGCTGGATCACGACGCGGACCGGAAGCGAAGCGAGCGGCCAGTTAAGCGCGAATTCCGGTTGAGTCAAGGTGAGGTCAGGTTTCGCCGTTCCCCGTTCGGTTGACCCTTGGAGGGACCTCAAGGCGAACATCCCCTGCACCATGAACCGTCCTGCGCGCTTGATCAGGCCCGCGTCTCGGTCAAGTCTCCGCCCAGGGCGGGACGCCCGGTTTCGCAGGCAAGAGAGGTGCGGCCAGATGATAAACGAGTTCAAGGACTTCATCGCCAAGGGCAACGTCATGGACCTGGCGGTGGGGATCATCATCGGCGCGGCGTTCACCGCGATCGTCAATTCGCTGGTGGGCGACCTGATCAACCCGTTCATAGCGCTGTTCACCGGCGGCATCGACTTCTCGGGCTGGTTCTACGTGCTGGGCGAGGGCGAGTTCGCCTCGATCGCCGAGGCGTCCGAGGCGGGCGTTCCTGTCTTCGCCATCGGCAACTTCCTGATGGCCTGCGTGAATTTCTTCATCATTGCCATCGTGGTCTTCCTGCTGGTCAAGGCGGTGAACCGCATCAAGTCGGTGGCCGACCGGCCCGACGACGTCGCGCCCGAAGTGCATACCGGGCCGTCCCAGCTGGACGTTCTGCTCGAGATCCGCGACGCCCTCCAGCGCGGCGGGCCGGGCGGGCCGACCCAGCCCTGAGCGGGCCTTCACCCGGCGGACGCGATCGGATACCCGCGAGGCGGGCCTGAAGACGGGAGAACGCTGATGCTGCCTTGGATCGAGTTGGCCTCCGCCGTGGCGCCAGGTGGCGGCATGCTGCGGCTGCTGCGCCGGGGCGAGGAATTCTCGATCCGTCTCGGCGACGGGAACGAGTTGATGAACAGCCGGCTGAGCGGCTCGGAGGAGGCGCTGGCGACGCTGGCGCTGGAACGCGCCGGCGCGCGGGCGGCGCCCGTGGTGCTGATCGGCGGGCTGGGCATGGGGTTCACGCTGCGGGCGGCGCAGGCGGTCGCGCCGGCGGATGCGCGGCTGATCGTGTCCGAGATCGTGCCCGAGTTGATCGCCTGGGCGTCGGGCCCGATGCAGCCGGTGTTCGGCGATTGCCTGTCGGACCGCCGCGTCGAGATCCGGCAGGGCGACGTGGGCGACGAGATCCGCGCCGCTTCGGGTGGGTTCGACGCGATCCTTCTGGACGTGGACAACGGTCCCGACGGGCTGACGCGCGACGACAACGACGGCCTTTACGGCGAGGCGGGGCTGCGCGCGGCGCGCCGGGCGCTGCGGCCGGGCGGCGTTCTGGCGGTGTGGTCGGCGCACCGAGACGCGGGTTTCACGAAGCGTCTGTCGCGTGCCGGGTTCGTCGCCGAGGCGCATGCCGTGCGCGCCGGCCGCAAGCGCGGCGCCCGGCACACGATCTGGACCGCCCGAAGGCCCCACGATCGGTCGGCGGTGCAAGTTCGGTAGCCGCCGAAGTTCCGCGCCGGGTCGGTGTCCCTTCGAAGACCGGCGTGGCCTCGGCTTCTTCCTCTTCCGGCGTCACGGTAGTCTTGCCGCTGGTCGCGTTCGGCCGTGCCCGCTGTCCGCCCGTTGTTGCCTTCGCGTGATGCGCGGTTCGGCCTTCGGCGAGATCACCCGTTCCGCTGCGGGTGCGGTGCCGGCCCCGGTATTGCCCGCGCCGCCGGGCGGGCGGCCGAGCCACGCGCCCCAGGCGGGCAGGTGAAACCCTGTCTCGTCGGCGTTGCAGCCGAAGCCGTGCCCGTCGAGAGCCTCACCGCTGACCGCGTGGCCAAGATCGACGTGGGGCCGTCGTGGCCGAGGTTGAAGGGACGCGCCGCGCAGGCAAGTGAGGGCAGCCAGCGCCAGCACGGCGGGATCTGGGTTGTCCTCCCAGCCGCAGCGAGTGGGCGCGCGCGTAGAGTCGTGGTTGTCCATTGCCCAGCAGTCGTCGTCGGCATGGCCCAGCTTCTCGACGGACGCGCGCAGCAGGCCAGCATCCAGCGTTTCGGCAAATGCGCCCTCGACTTTCGGTCGAGAACGGGGCCGGGCGCGGGCGGTTTCGCTGAATGCCGGCGGAAGACCGCCTGCGTTCGCTCAGCGAATCGTATCGCGCGATGGCCGATCGTACTGTAACACTGTACGCAGCCACAAAAAGTCGACTGGCCATCTGGACTTGGCCGTCCGCGAATGCGACGGCGCGGGGCGGCCACTGGGGGACCAACGTGTCGGAAGACCTTCGAGACCTGAACCTGGATCTGGACAGCGACCAGTTCATGCGGCGCTTGCTGCGCGATCTGTCCGGCACGCTCGAGGGCGTGGTCGGTCTGGATGCCGCCGAAGGCTATGTCAGCACCGTCGGCAGCCTGATGGGCCGCTGGATCGACCGATCCTACCGCGAGGCGCTGGGCACACGGGCGCTGGATGCCGAGCAGGTGGCGCAGGTTTGCGTCGACCTCAAGCGGCGGATCAACGGCGATTTCCACCTGATCTCGGCGGACGAGACGAAGCTCGTCTTCGGCAACAGCCGCTGTCCGTTCGGAGCGATGGTCGAGGGGCGGCCGTCGCTGTGCATGATGACATCGAACGTGTTCGGACGGATCGCGGCGGACAATCTGGGTTATGCCCGGGTCGAGCTTTCGGAAACCATCGCGCGCGGGGACGCGGGATGCCGCGTGGTGGTCTGGCTGGAGCCCGGTCGCGAAGGCGCCGACACGCGCGAATACTATCGCCTTCCCGACCGGCCGCCGGAAGCGGGTGGCGACCGGGAATGATGAGCGATCGCGTAGCGGGGCTTGCTCTCGCCGATCATCCGGTGCCCACGCTCGTCACGAGCCTCGGGGGCGAGATACGCTATGCGAACAAGGCCGCGCTGTCGGCGCTCGGGCTTGGCGAACTGGACCCGTGCCATCCACCGTTGCTGGACGAGTGGGCGACGCTGCGTGGCACCGATTTGGGCGAGATGCTGGCGATGGCCGCGGCGTCGTCGAACTGGCTGCCATTGCGGCTGCAGCGGGGGGAGGACACCCTGCACCTGCGCGCGCGCGGGCTGCCCGCGGGCGACGGTGCCCGGCCGGCGGTGCTGATGACGGCGGCGGCCAACGCGACGGCGGACTTCCGGACGCATTCGCAGCAGATCCGCAAGCTCAACGAGCAGCTGGCCCTGCACCGGCGCACCGAGGCCAAGCTGAAGGCGTCGGTCGAGGCTTCCGAGATCCTCAAGCGCGAGCTTGTCCACCGGGTGAAGAACAACCTGTCGATCATGTCGGCCCTGTTGCGGACCGAGGCCCGCTCGGCGCAGGACGGCGCGATCTCGGCCGCGCTGCTCGAGGCGTCGGGACGGATCATGTCGATCTCGGTCGTGCACGAAATTCTGGACGAGGCGGGCCACGCGGACGAGATCGACCTTAAGACGGTGCTGACGCTGTTAGTGGACCGGGTCCGCGAATCGATCTGCCCGGCGCATGTCACGCTTCGGGCGCAGGTCTGCCCGGTCAGCGCCAACATCAACAAGGCGCTGCCGGTCGCGCTGCTGGTCAACGAACTGATCACCAACGCGATCAAGCACGCCTTCGAGGGCCGGGCGGCGGGACGGATCGACGTGACGCTGCGCCGGCGCCCGGGGGGCTGCCGGTTGCAGGTCTCGGACGATGGCATCGGCATGCTGCCCGACGCGCACGGCGTACAGCGCCGCCCGCGCATCGTCACCGCGCTGGCCGACCAGCTCGGGGCCGAGCGCACCTGCGTCGTCGAGGGGGGGACGGAGTGGACGATCGACTTCTCGCTCTAGGTGTGCGCCGGGTCGGACGCGCAGGTTATCCCTTCCCGCACGGGGGCCAAGCCTGTATCTGAACAGCCGTGCTTCGGGGGCGGAAGATGACGGAAATCGTGAAAACTCAGGTCTGTATCATCGGTGCCGGGCCGGCCGGTCTGCTGCTGTCGCAGCTTCTGGCCAATGCGGGGATCGACACCGTCGTGCTGGACCGCCGCGACCGCGCCTATATCGAGGGGCGCATTCGCGCGGGCGTGCTGGAGCGGGGCACGGTCGCGGCGCTGGAAGACGCCGGCGTCGCCGACCGGCTGCACCGCGAGGGACTGCCCCATGACGGCTTCGACCTGGCCTTCGACGGCGAAAGGCACCGCATCGACCTGAAGGCCCTGACCGGCAAGTCGGTCATGGTCTACGGCCAGACCGAGGTGACCAGGGACCTGTTCGATCGGCGCTTCGCCGAAGCCCAGCGCTTCTTCTTCAACGTCGACAACGTGACGCCGGACGATCTGACATCGGACGCGCCGCGGGTGCACTTCCGCCACGAGGGCCGCGACGTGACGGTGGAATGCGACTATGTCGCCGGCTGCGACGGCTTCCACGGCGTGTCGCGCAAGGCGATCCCCGACGCGGTGCTGCGCACCTACGAACGCGTCTACCCGTTCGGCTGGCTGGGCATCATGGTAGACCGGCCTCCCGTCAGCCACGAGTTGATCTACGCCAACCACGCGCGCGGCTTCGCGCTCGCCTCGATGCGGTCGAAGACGCGCAGCCGCTACTATGTGCAGTGCGATCTGACCGACCGGGTCGAGGACTGGTCCGACGACCGCTTCTGGGAGGAGCTTTCGGTGCGGTTGGGCGTCGAGACGGCGGCGCGGCTGGAGACCGGCCCGTCCTTCGAGAAGAGCATCGCGCCGCTGCGCTCCTTCGTGGCCGAGCCGATGCGCCACGGCGCGCTGTTCCTGGCCGGCGACGCGGCGCATATCGTGCCGCCGGCGGGCGCCAAGGGGCTGAACCTGGCGGTGGCCGACGTGCGTCTGCTGGCGCGCGCGCTGACGGCGCACTACCGCGACGGGAACGACAGTCACTTGGACACATACTCGGAAGCCGCGCTGCGCCGCGTCTGGAAGGTCGAGCGGTTCTCGTGGCAGCTGTCCACGCTGATGCACCAGTTCCCGGAGAACTCGCCCTTCGAGAAACGCATGCAGCGGGCCGAGTTCGACTATCTTGCAGGGTCCGAGGCCGCGTCCCGCTCGATTGCCGAGAATTACGTGGGACTGCCGCTGGAATAGCGGCTGGCGGTCGGGCGCTTTGCGTCTCGGGCGTGAAAAAGCGCTCGCGACGGATGACGGCGCGGTGATAACGGGTGACACATGGCCGAGGCGCGTTACCTTTGCGTCAAGCAAGGATTCGCAATGGCCATTCTGAAGCAGATCATTCTCTCGGCGGTCGTCATCGCCGCCGCCCTGTTCCTGTGGATCACCTTTGTACCTTCTTCGGGTCCGTGGCTTGAACGCGCGGGCCTGGCGGATCTGCTGGGGGTCGAGGCGGCCCAACCACAAGGCGGCGAAGGCGGTCGCGGCGGCTGGGGCGGCGGCGGTGCCGCGCGGGTCGTCGTGGCAGAGGTGACCGAGGGCGCGGTCGACGACCGGATCGAGGCTATCGGCGACGGCCAAGCGCTGCGCGCCGTCACGCTGCGCACCGAGGTCAGCGGCCAGATCGTCGAGCTTCCGGTTGCCGGCGGCACCTACGTCGAAGAAGGCGCATTGATCCTGCGGCTCGATTCCGAAGCCGAGCGCATCGCGCTGGAACGTGCGCGGCTGATGCTGGACGAGGCCAGAGACGACGCCGAACGGCTGGAGCAGCTGGCCGACGCCGGCACCGTCAGTGGTGTGCGCCAGCGCGAGGCACGTCTGGCGTTGCGCACTGCCGAACTGGAAGTGCAGCAGGCGGAGTATGACCTTGGCCGCCGCACGCTGCGCGCGCCCATCGCGGGCTGGAACGGCGTGCTGGATCTGGAACAGGGCGACCGGGTGCCGGCGCAGGCCGAGATCGGCACGATCACCGACCGCTCGGCCATCCTGATCGATTTCCGCGTGCCCGAAAGCGCGGTCAGCCGGATCGACGTCGGCACGCCGCTGACCGCGCGGCCGTTGGGAATCCCGGACCTTGTTCTCGATGGTCGGATCGCTGCCATCGACAATGTCGTCGACCGCTCGAGCCGCACTCTGCGGGTGCAGGGCCGCGTCGCCAACGAGAACGACCGGCTGCGCGCCGGCATGGCCTTCAAGGTGCAGCTTCGCTTTTCCGGACAGGCGCTGCCGGCGATCGATCCGCTGGCCGTCCAATGGTCGAGCCAAGGCTCGTACGTATGGGTGGTGCGCGATGGCAAGGCGCAGCGGGTTGACGTGACGATCCGCCAGCGCAACGCCGACAGCGTGGTGGTCGAGGCTGCGTTGGAACCGGGCGACCCGGTGGTGATCGAGGGTGTGCAAAGCCTGCGTCCCGGCGCCGATGTCGAGGTGGTCGAGGGCAGCGCCGCGACCGGGCAGGCCGCTCTGGACGGGCCGGCGCGGCTGTGAGGAACGTGCATGAGCACCGATGACAGCAAGGCCATCGGCGGATCGAGCACCGCGCTGTTCGTCCGCCGGCCGATCCTGGCGCTGGTGATCAGCGCGCTGCTGATCCTGTCGGGCATCGCGGCGCTGTTTGGCGTCGAAATCCGCGAACTGCCCAGCGTCGACAGCCCCGTGGTGACGGTGCGCACGGATTTCCCCGGCGCCTCGCCCGAAAGCGTCGACCAAGAGATCACCGGCCGGATCGAGGGCGCGGTGGGCCGGGTGTCGGGCATCCGCGCGATCTCGTCCTCGTCGCGGTTCGGGTCCAGCCGGGTGACGCTGGAGTTTCAGGAGAACGTGGACATCGACGTCGCCGCCACCGACACGCGCGACGCGGTGGCGCGGGTCGCGGGTCAATTGCCCGAGGGCGCCGAGGCGCCCAGCGTCGTCAAGGCCGACGACGACGCGCAGCCGGTGGTGCGGATCGCCGTGACCTCTCCGGGGCGCTCGCCGCAGGAGCTGACGCGGCTGGTGCGTGACCGGGTCGAGGACAGGCTGATCTCTGTCGAGGGCGTGGCCGACCTGCAGGTCTATGGCGACCGCGAGCCGATCTTCCGCGTCGACATCGACATGGCCGCGCTGGCCGCACGGGGGTTGACGCTGGCCGACCTGCGCCGCGCTCTGTCGGACGTGGCCTACGATGCGCCCGCGGGCGACCTGTCGGGCGGGCGGCAGTCGATCAACGTGCGCACGACCGCCACGGTGGCGAACCCGGATGCGTTCGAACGCCTGACCGTCGCGCCGGACGTGCAGGTGGGCGACGTGGCCACGGTCACGCTGGGCCCCGCCCCGGATGAGACGATCCTGCGCGCAAACGGCCAGACTGGCATCGGGCTGGGCGTGATCCGGCAGGCCACGTCGAACACGCTCGAAATCTCGCGCGATGTGGGCGCGGTGGTGGAAAGCCTGCAGGCCACGCTGCCCGACGACGTGTCGATCTTCGTCACCTCCGACGACGCGATCTTCATCAACGGGGCGATCGAGGAGGTGCTCAAGACGCTGGCAATGGCGGTGGGGATCGTCGTGGTCGTGATCTTCGTCTTCCTGCGCGACGCGCGGGCGACGCTGGTGCCGGCGCTGACCATGCCGGTGGCGCTGATCGGCACGCTGGCGGCGATCTATCTGGTGGGGTTCTCGGTCAACATCCTGACGCTGCTGGCGCTGGTGCTGGCGACCGGCATGGTCGTGGACGACGCCATCGTGGTGCTGGAGAACATCGTGCGCCGCCGCACCGACGGGATGGGACCGCGCGCCGCCGCCGTTCTGGGCACGCGGCAAGTGTTCTTCGCGGTCGTCACCACCACGGCGACGCTGGCGGCGGTCTTCGTGCCGCTGTCCTTCCTGCCGGGGCAGGCGGGCGGGTTGTTCCGCGAATTCGGCTTTACACTGGCGATGGCGGTGGGCCTGTCGTCGGTGGTGGCGCTGACGCTGTGCCCGGTGCTGGCCAGCCGCCTGCTGACGGCGGAGCCGAACCCCGACCCGCGCGGCCCTTTGGTCTGGCTGGGCAACCGCTTGGCTGCGCTCTACGCCGCGACGCTGCGCGCTGCGCTGGCGCTGCCGATAGTCGTGGTCGTCGCCGCTGCGCTGTTTGCGCTGACCGCGGCGATGATGTTCGGCGGCATCCGGCAAGAACTGACCCCGCGCGAGGACCGCGCCGTCGCGCTGCTGATCGTCAACGCGCCGCAGGGCGTGTCGCTGGACTACACCACAGCGAAGATGCGCGAGATCGAGGCCATCGCAGACCCGCTGCGCGAAAGCGGCGAGGTGACGAACGTGTTCTCGATCACCGGCTTCGGGTCAAACAGCCGCGGCTTCATGGTGTTCAGCCTGGCGCCTTGGGACGAGCGTGAGCGGTCGCAGAACGAGATCGTCGGCGACATCAACGCCGGCCTCTCGCAGATCGTGGGCGTGCGCGCCTTCGCGATCCAGCCGAACTCGCTGGGCATCCGCGGGGCCGGGCGCGGGCTCAGCTTCGCGATATCCGGCAGCAGCTACACGCAGCTGGCCGACGTGGCCGACGACCTGATCGCCCGAATGCAGGAGAATCCGGCCTTCGGCTCGGTCCGGTTGGACTACGAGACGACGCAGCCGCAGCTGTTCGTCGAGATCGACCGCACCCGCTCCTCGGACCTCGGGATCGAGATCACCGGCCTGGGCGAGGCGCTGCGCGCGGTGCTGGACGGGCGCACGGTCGGGTCGGTCTTCATCGACGACGAAAGCTACGACATCCAGATGCTGTCGACCTCGGACCCCGTAGACGATCCGGGCGACCTGGCCAACGTCTTCGTGCAGGCGCAGGACGGGACCATGGTGCCGATGTCCAGCTTCGTGTCGCTGACCGAACGCGCGGTCGCGCCTGAACTGGGCCGCGAGGGGCAGAACCGCGCGGTCGAGATCACCGCGTCGCTGACGCCGGACTTCGCGCTGGGCGACGCGCTGGCCGAGGTGCGCCGGCTGGGTGACGAGGTGCTGGCCGACGACAACCGCATCGTGCCGCTGGCCGAGGCGGCAACGCTGGAGCAGACCGGCGCGGGCCTGATCGTGACCTTCGGATTCGCCATCGCTGTGGTGCTGCTGGTGCTGGCGGCGCAGTTCGAAAGCGTCGTCTCGGCGCTGATCGTGATGGCGACGGTGCCGCTGGGTCTGGCCTGCGCGATCTTCGCGCTGGTCCTGACGGGGCTGAGCCTGAACGTCTACAGCCAGATCGGGCTGGTCATGCTGATCGGGATCATGGCCAAGAACGGCATCCTGATCGTCGAGTTCGCCAACCAGTTGCGCGACCAGGGGGCATCCGTGCGCGAGGCGATCCTTGAGGCCTCGACGGTGCGCCTGCGGCCGGTGATGATGACGATGGTGTCGACCGTGCTGGGTGGGGTGCCGCTGATCTTGTCGGCGGGCGCTGGCGCCGAAGCGCGCGAGGCGCTTGGCTGGGTGATCGTCGGCGGGTTGGGGCTGGCGACGCTGTCGACGCTGTACCTGACGCCGGTTGCCTACCTGCTGCTGGCGGGCCTGTCCAAGCCCCGCGCCGAGGAAGAGCGCCGGCTGGTGCGTGAACTGGACAGCGCGCTGGCGTCGCGTGCGCCCGCCGAAGGCGACGCGCCGGCCTGAGGCCTAGGCCGCGGCTGCGGATCTGGCTATAGCTCCGCGGACGGGGACGCGCTGGGGGATGGCATGCAGGTCACGGTACTGGGCACGGGGCTGATGGGGGCGCCGATGGCGCGGGCGCTTGAGCGCGCGGGCCACGACGTGCGGGTGTGGAACCGCACCCGGACCAAGGCCGAGGCGTTGGAGCTGTCCGCGACGGTGTGCGCGGACCCGGCAGTGGCCGTGCGCGGCGCCGGGTTCGTGATCTCGATGCTGTCCGACGGCCGCGCGACCGGGGCCGTGCTGGCCGACGAGACGCTGCGCACCACGCTGCAGCCCGGCCAGACCTGGATCGAGATGGCCTCGGCCCGGCCCGAAGAGGCGCGGCAGCAGGCGCGCGACCTTGCGGCGCTGGGCGTCGCGCACCTGGACGCGCCGGTTTCGGGCGGGACCGCGGGGGCCGAGGCGGGCGCGCTGGCGATCATGGCGGGCGGCGAGGCCGAGACATTTGCCGCTGCCCGACCGGTGCTTCTGGCGCTCGGGCGCCCGGTGCATGTCGGACCCAGCGGGGCGGGTATGCTCGCGAAGCTCGCCAACCAGGCGATCGTCGGCATCACAATCGGCGCTGTGGCCGAGGCGACGCTGCTGCTGGAACGCGGCGGCGCCGATCCGGCGGCGGTGCGCGACGCGCTGAAGGGCGGCTTCGCCGACAGCACGATCCTGCAGATGCACGGCGCGCGGATGACCGACCGAGCGTTCCAGCCGGGCGCGCTGTGCGTTACTCAGCTGAAAGACATGGAGAACGCGTTGTCCGAAGCTGAAGCGCTGGGCCTGACGCTGCCGATGGCGCAGGCGATCAGTGATCGCTACGCCCGCCTGATCCAGGCCCGCGACGAGGCGGCGGGCCTTGACCACGCGGCGCTGTTCCTGGACCTGCTGGACGTGCAGGACACGCGTTAAGGCTTCGAACGGGCGAAAAGCGAAAGGGCCGGCGCAGGGCCGGCCCTTCAATGGTTTGCGTCCCGGTGCGTGCTCAGTCGATGATCGCGTTCAGCGTGGGCGACGGACGCATTACCGCTGCAGTCTTCTCGGGATCGGGGTGGAAGTAGCCGCCCAGATCGACCTTGGTGCCCTGCGCCTCGATCATCTCGGAGACGATCTTCTCCTCGTTCTCGGCGAGGGACTTGGCCAGCGGCGCGAACTCGGCGGCCAGATCCGCGTCTTCGGTCTGCGCGGCCAGCGCCTCGGCCCAGTAGCGGCCGAACCAGTAGTGGCTGTGGCGGTTGTCCGGCTGGCCGGGCTTGCGCTGCGGCGAGCGGTCGTTGTCCAGCACACCCTGCGTCGCCTTCTCGGCGGCGAGGCCCAGCAGGCGGGCCTTTTCGTTGTTCTTCTGGTCGGCCATGAACTTCAGGCTTTCTGCCAGCGCGCAGAACTCGCCCAGCGAGTCCCAGCGCAGGTGGTTTGTCGCGACAAGGTCCTGCACGTGCTTGGGCGCGGTACCGCCGGCGCCGGTCTCGAACAGCCCGCCGCCGTTCATCAGCTTGACGATCGACAGCATCTTGGCCGAGGTGCCCAATTCCAGGATCGGGAACAGGTCGGTCAGGTAGTCGCGCAGCACGTTGCCGGTGATCGCGATCGAGTTCTCGCCCTTGCGGATCGTCTCGAGCGTCTGGCGCGTGGCCTTTTCCGGCGACATGATCTTGAAGCGATCCGTCACGCCCTCGCGCTCGAGGATGGGCTTCACGAACTTGATCAGCTCGGCGTCGTGGGCGCGGTCCTCGTCCAGCCAGAAGATCGCCTCGCAGCCCTCGGCCTTCTGGCGTTCGATCGCCAGCTTCACCCAGTCCTCGATCGGGGCGCGGCGCGCGCTGGCCGCGCGCCAGATGTCGCCGGCCTCGACCTTGTGCTCGTGCAGCAGGTCGCCGTTGGCGGCGTACATCTTCACGGTGCCGTCCTTCGGGATCTCGAACGTCGTCGGATGGCTGCCGTATTCCTCGGCCTTCTGGGCCATCAGGCCGATGTTCTGAACCGCCCCGGCGGTGGCCGGGTCGAGAGCGCCGGTTTCCTTGAAGTACTTGATCGTCTCGTCATAGACGCCGGCATAGCTGCTGTCCGGGATCACGCAGTTGGTGTCGTGCTTGGCGTCGTCGGGGCCCCAGCCCTTGCCGCCGGCGCGGATCAGCGCGGGCATCGAGGCGTCGATGATGACGTCCGACGGCACGTGCAGGTTGGTGATGCCCTTCGAGCTGTCGACCATGTACATCGGCGGGCGCTCAGCCATGCAGGCGTCGATGTCGGCGATGATCTGCGGCTCGTCCTTGACCTTGTTCAGCAGCGTGCCGAGGCCCGAGTTCGGGTTCACGCCCAGCTCGGCCAGCTTCTCGCCGTGCTCCTCGAACACCGGCTTGAGGTAGGCGCGGACCGCGTGGCCGAAGATGATCGGGTCGCTGACCTTCATCATCGTTGCCTTCATGTGCAGCGAGAACAGCACGCCCTCGTTCTTCGATGCCTCGATCTCGCGCTCGAGGAACGCATCAAGTGCCTTGGCGGACATGAAGGTCGCGTCGACCACGGTGCCGGCGGGCAGGTCGACGCCCTCCTTCAGTACGGTCTCGGTGCCGTCGGGCGCGACGTGCACGATCTTCGCCTTGCCCGCCTGGGCGTCGGACAGGGTGGTCGACACCTCGTTCGACCGGAAATCGTTGCGGCCCATCGTTGCGACGCGGGTCTTGCTGTCGCTTTCCCACTTGCCCATCGAATGCGGGTTCGCCTGGGCGAACTTCTTGACCGCGTCGGCGGCGCGGCGGTCCGAGTTGCCCTCGCGCAGGACAGGGTTCACGGCCGAGCCCTTGATCGCGTCATAGCGCTTCTGGATGTCGCGCTCTTCGTCGGTGGCGGGCTTGTAGGGATAGTCGGGCAGGTCGTAGCCTTGGCCCTGAAGCTCTTTGATCGCGGCGTCGAGCTGCGGCGCCGAGGCCGAGATGTTGGGCAACTTGATGACGTTGGCGTCGGGCTTCTTCACCAGCTGGCCCAGCGCGGCCAGGTCGTCGTCCTGGCGCTGCGCCTCGGTCAGGCGCTCGGGGAAGGCGGCAATGATGCGCCCTGCGAGGCTGATGTCGCGGGTGTCGACGCTGACGCCGGCGGCGCGTGCGAAGCGCTGGATGATCGGCAGGAACGACGCCGAGGCAAGCTCGGGCGCCTCGTCGACCTTGGTGTAGATGATGTCTGGCATTTGGGAATCGGACATGAGGCAAGCCTTTCTTCGATTGCCCCCGCCATAGGCCAAAGCGACGGCCGCGTAAACAGCATACAGCGGTATACATTGCCGCAGATGCGCTTTCCGTCGCGGCGGTGCCTGCTGCCGCCAGTCGCGGCCGGACGGGACGGGTCAGGGCGGAAACGCAGGCGCACAGCACCCGTTCCCCCGGTGCCTTCGGCGACGACGCCCGCTGGTGAAAAACGCCTAGCGCTTGCGCGTGTTGACCAACTCCACGCTGTCGCGCAGCATGATCGTTCCACCCGTGTAGTCGCGCCCGATCGACGGCGTGCGCTGCGCGAGTCGCCAGCCCTCCCCCTCGATCTCCGGCACTTTCAGTAACAGCGGCTCGATCTCGTCCGTTGCCTTGCACGCCATGTGCGTCACGGTGAAGATCTGCTCTTCTGGGCCGTGGCGCAGCGCCGTGAATAGGGGCCGCCCGCCTATGGGCTGCGCGTACGGCCGGGTTCTGGTGGTCGAGGTTCTGGCCGTACATGTTTGGCCCGGCGAAGAAGCGGCTGTTGAGCGCGTCCAGCACCTGGTTGCCGGAATGGCCGAACACCACGTCCAGCACCAGCTTCTCGGGTTGGCTGGCGGTGCCGGGGCGGCTGGGGAAGTTGTGCAGCGGGCCGGCCAGATCGACCAGCTCGTCCGGGCGGCGCCGATCACGGGGACGTCGGCGTGCTCGAATCGCACGCTCTATTGCGCGCGCATCAGGTCCAGCGAGTCGAGCGGCGACAGGATTTCGATGAAGATGTCGCCCGAGGGCACCAGCGCGTCCAGAAGCTCGGTCGTCCAGAAGCCGAACAGGGCGTGGTCGCCCTCGACCCGTCCGTCCGGCCGCCGGGCGATCAGGCTGCGCGTGTCGAAATAGGTCGCGGCGGTGGTCGACGCCTCTCGGGCCATGCTTGCCTCGGCCTGGGCCGCGTTCTCGGCGAAGGCGATGCGGTCGGTAGGCGGCATGCTTCCTCCTTCCCTATCGGTCGTGGGCGCGCATGATCGCCGCCGCACGGGCAAGCCGGGGATCGGTCTTCAGGTCGTGCGGGGCCAGCGGCAGGCGCTGGCGCCAGTTCGGATATTCGTCCACCGTGCCGGGCAGGTTGGGCTGGACCTCGATCCCCAGCACGCATTCGATCTGCACCAGCGCCAGCGCGCTGCGCGTCGCGGCCAGCGCGTGGTGCATCGCGTCGGGGCTGTCAGGCGGCGTGTCCGGGGGGCGGTGCGCCTCCGTCATGGCGTCGAAGCCCGCAACTTCATCCTGGCGCCGGGCCAGTTCGCCGCGGGCGAAATCCTCGCTGATATGGCCGAGGTCGCGCCTTGCCTCGATCTCGCACCCCTTGCGCCAGCCGGCCCAGGTGGGCAGGTCGTGGGTCGAGAAGCTGGCGATCGCTGTGCGGTCGAAGTCTTCGGGGCGGGTGAAGGTGGTGTCGTTCTCGCGCTCGAACAGCTGCAGGCGGCAGCCCAGGATTCCGCTCGCATCGAGCGCGCCGCGCAGGCCGGGCGGGATGTTGCCAAGGTCCTCGCCCACGATGAAGGCGCCGGCGCGGGCGGCTTCCAGCCGGACCACCGCCAGCATCGCGGCGCGGGGCATCTGCACATAGGCGCCGGGCGCGTCGCCTTCGGGCACCCAGAAGGCCCTGTCGAAGCCCAGGATGTGGTCGATCCGCAACGCGCCGGAAAGCTGCAGCTGCGTGCGCAAGGTCTCGGCCAGCGGGGCGAAGCCCTTAGCCACCAGCGCGCGCGGGTTGAAGGGGGCAAGGCCCCAGCTTTGGCCGTCGGCCGAGAACGCGTCGGGCGGGGCGCCCAGCGAGACCCCGTAGCCGAAGCTGTCGCGGTCCTCCCACGTCTCGGCTCCGGCGGGGTGGGTACCCACGGCGAGGTCGAGGTACAGGCCGTGCGACATGCCGGCGGCGCGCATCGCCTCGTTCGCCTGCTGCAGGCCCTCATGCGCGCGCCATTGCGCCCAAGCGTGAAAGGTCACCTCGTCGGCCAAATCTCGTGCGGCGGCGCGGGTTTCGGCGCTCTCGGCGTCGCGTAGCGCCTCGGGCCAGTCGGTCCAGTATGCGCCGTGCAGGTCCGACAGTGCCTGGTGCAGGGCGAAACGCTCCAGCGCGCCACCCTCGGCGCTTCGGAAAGCGTCGAAGTCCGTAGCGCCGCCGGCCGCGCGGAAGGCGTCGAAGGCACGTCGCAGGGCGGCGCGGCGGGCGGGAATCTCGGTCGCGTAGTCTACCAGCGGGCCCGAGGGCGCCGGCGTATCCTCCACCGAAACGTGGAACACGCTCAACCGACGGCGATGAGAAGGCGTGTAGGGGCTGAAGTTCGTGGGATCGGCGAGGAAACCCGCGTGGATCGGGTTGAGGCCCAAGAACCCTGCCCCGTGTGCGGCCAGCCCCTCGCCCGCCACGCGCAGGTCGTCGTAGTCTGCCAATCCGCCGGTTTCGGGCGGGCGCAGGGCGTGCAGCGGCAGCATCAGGCCCCAGTCGCGTTCGGGGTCGGGCAGGCGCGGGGGGGCCGCGATCAGCGTGCAATCCTGCCCGCCGCTGTGCAGCCGGTGCAGTCCCAGCGGCACCTTGGGAAGCGCGGCATCGCCCTGACCTTCGGCGGTGCTGCCGTCCTCGAATGTCAGGTGCCACTCGGCGTCATCGGGCAGGCCCGGCTTCGGCGTACGGTCGGGCGTGACGACGATCCATTCCGGCACGACGCGCGCGGCCTGTTCGTCGCGTAGCGCCTGCAGGTGCCCGGCCGCGTCCGCGTCTGTCTGCGTGGGCAGACCCATCGCCGCCAGCAGCGCGCGCATCGTCGCACGCCCCGTGCGTCGGCGGCGCCCGGTCTGGTCGGTGTAGGAGGGGACGATGCCGGCTTCCTTCGCCAGCGCGGCCAGGGGATCAGTCATCATGCGGCTCCAATACGCAAACGGTGACGGAGGGGCCGGCGACCTCGACATGCGCGGCCGTCGGCTTGTCGCCGAACCAGCCGGCATGCGTGTCGATGCGCTTGTGCCAGCGTAGCCGGTCGAACGGTCCCGGAACCATGGCGCGCACGGTTGCGTCGCCGGCATTGAACACTAGGAACAGCGCCTCCTCGCGCTCGGCATAGGCGGGGGTGCCGCTGGCCATGCGCAGTTCGGCGCACAGGACGGTGCGGCTCGCGTCGTCCCAGTCCTCCTGCGCCATCGGGCGGCCGTCCTCGTGCCACCAGAACAGGTCGATCAGGCCATCGGGTTCGCGTTCCTCCGAATGCAGGAAACGCTTCTGCCGCAGGATCGGGTGCGCCTTGCGGAAGGCGATCAGCTTCTGCGTGAAGTCGAGAAACGCGTCGTCGGCGTTGTCCCAGTCGATCCAGCCGACCGCGTTGTCCTGGCAGTAGGCGTTGTTGTTGCCGTGCTGCGAATTGCCGATCTCGTCGCCGGCAAGGATCATCGGCGTTCCCTGGCTCAGCAGCAGCGTCGCCATCATGTTGCGCCGCCGCAGCGCCCGTGCCTCGGCCAGCGCGGCCGAGGTCGCCCGACCCTCGACGCCCATGTTGTCGCTGAAATTCTCGCCGTGGCCGTCGCGGTTGCCCTCGCCGTTGGCGTGGTTGTGCTTCTTCGCGTAGGATACGAGGTCCATCAGCGTGAACCCGTCATGCGCCGTCAGCAGGTTGACCGAGGCGGTGGCGGGGCGGCCGGAATGGTCGAATTGCGGGGCCGAACCGGTCAGCCGCGTGGCCAGTGCCGGCACGCATCCCAGGTCGATGCGCCAAAAGCGGCGCACGTCGTCGCGGAAGCGGTCGTTCCATTCGCGGAATGGCGGTGGGAAGGCGCCCAGTTGATAGCCGCCGGGGCCGATATCCCACGGCTCGGCGATCAGCTTGGTGCGGCTCAGCACCGGGTCCTGGCGGATCGCGTCGAAAAAGGCAGCACCCCGGTCGTACCCGTCGTCGGTGCGTCCCAGAGTCGAGCAGAGGTCGAAGCGGAAGCCGTCCACGTGCATGACCTCGACCCAGTAGCGCAGGCTGTCGAGGATCATCCGCAGCACCATCGGGTGGTCGACGTTGACTGTGTTGCCGGTGCCGGTGTCGTTGACGTAGCCGCGCCGGTCGGGTGTCAGGCGGTAGTATGACAGGTTGTCGAGGCCGCGGAACGACAGCGTCGGCCCCGTCTCGTCGCCTTCGCCGGTGTGGTTATAGACGACGTCGAGGATGACCTCGATCCCGGCGGCGTGCAGGCGGGCGACCATGTACTGGAACTCTGCGATCCGGCCGGCATGCAGGTAGCGCGGCTCGGGCGCGAAGAAGCCGATCGTCTGGTAACCCCAGTAGTTGGTAAGCCCTTTCTCGACCAGGAACCGGTCGTTGAGGAAGGCCTGCACCGGCAGCAGCTCGATCGCGGTGATCCCGAGATCGGTCAGGTAATCCAGCATCCGGTCCGAGCCGAGGCCGAGGAACGTGCCCGGGTGGTCGATGTCGGGAAAACGCTTGGTCAGGCCCTTGACGTGCGCCTCGTAGATGATCGTGTCAGCGTCGCGGGTGCGCGGATGGCGATCGCCGCCCCAGGAAAAGGCCGGGTCCTCGATCACGCAGCGCGGCATGAAAGGCGCGCTGTCGCGCCGGTCGAAGGACAGGTCGGCGTGGCGATCGCCCACGGAATAGCCCATCAGCGCGTCGTGCCAGCGCGGGTGGCCGGTCAGCCGCTTGGCGTAGGGGTCCAGCAGCAGCTTGTGGTAGTTGAACCGGTGGCCGGAATAGGGTGCGTAAGGGCCGTCGGCGCGCAAACCGTATTGCTGCCCCGGCCGCAGGCCCGAGACGTAGCCGTGCCAGACGTTGCCGTCGCGCTCGGGCAGGTCGAGCTGGTGCGTCTCGGTCTTGCCGTCGTCCGAGAACAGGCAGACCGTCACGCGCGAGGCGTGTTCGGAGAAGACCGAGAAGTTAACGCCTTCGCCGTCGAAGGTGGCGCCCATCGGGTCGGCACGCCCCTCGGCCATGCTGAGTCGTCGGATCATTGCGCGGCGACCATGTCGGCATAAAGATCGGCATAGGCGCGGGCAGACCGCTCCCAGCCCACGGGCTGTGCCATCGCGTTGCGGCGCATCTGGTCCCAGATCCGCGTGTCGGCGTAAAGCGCGCACAGATCGAGGATCGCGAGGTTGAGCGTCTGCGCGCCCACCGGATGGAACTGGATGCCCGTCGCGGCATTCGCCGCCAGCGCGGCCGGGTTCGCCGGAATGACCGTGTCGGCCAGCCCGCCG
Organism: Citreimonas salinaria; assembly: GCF_900107235.1. Lineage (GTDB taxonomy): Bacteria > Pseudomonadota > Alphaproteobacteria > Rhodobacterales > Rhodobacteraceae > Citreimonas > Citreimonas salinaria. The sequence goes on along the minus strand of NZ_FNPF01000001.1, from coordinate 167,055 downwards.
GTCAGCGCCACCACCGGGATCGTGCCGTAGCGCAGCGCGTAAAGCTGCGTCAGGCCGCAGGGCTCGAACCGCGAGGGCACCAGAATCGCGTCGGCGCCGGCCATCATCCGGTGCGACAGCGCCTCGTCATAGCCGATACGGACGGCGACGGCGGGGTTCTCGGCCGCGGCGCGCTGCCACGCGCTTTCCAGCGCCGTATCGCCGCTACCCAGCACCGCCAGCTGGCCACCGCATCCGATCAGCGTGGACAGCGAATTCAGCAGAAGGTCCAGCCCCTTCTGCTGGGTCATGCGCGAAACCACGATGCACAACGGGCCATCCGATTCCGGCAGGCCGAACTCGGCCCGCAGCGCGACCTTGTTGGCGCTCTTCCCGGCGGGGTCCGAATAGGGCTCGACCAGAGCCAAGTCGTTCTTGGGGTCCCATGTGTCCGTGTCGATCCCGTTGAGGATACCGCACAGCCGGTCGGCGCGGACGCGGATCACGCCGTCCAGCCCGGCGCCAAACTCGGGCCGCGTCAGCTCGCGCGCGTAGGTGGGCGAGACCGTGGTGATCCGGTCCGAGAAGACCAGCCCAGCCTTCAGCGGGTTGATCTGGCCCCAGAACTCGATCCCCTCCGGGTTGAAGTCGGCCCGGTCCAGCCGCAGCCCGTCCAGCCGGTCGGCCGGCGCGCTGCCGTGAAAGGCGACGTTGTGAACCGTGATGACCGATGGCACCTCGACCCGGAACGCCCGCCGCAGGTACAGCGGCGCGAGGCCGGCCTGCCAGTCATGTCCGTGCAGGACATCGGCTCTCCAGCCGCCCGCCCCCTGCGCTACCAAGCGGGCGCCCATCCACGACAGCGCGGCGAAGCGCTCGGGATTGTCGGACCAGTCTCGCCCGTCCGCGTCCAGATAGGGCGAGCCGTTGCGTCGGAACAGATGTGGCGCGTCGAGCACGTAAAGCCCGACGCCCTTGGCCTGAGTGAAGAAGACCCGCCCCCGGCCGCCGAACAGGTCGTCCTCTTCGGCGATGGTCTGGCCGTCTCCAACGATTTCGAGCACCGCGTCGTAGCCGGGCAGCAGCACGCGCATCTCGACGCCGTGCCGCGCCAGCGCGTCGGGCAGCGCGCCCACCACGTCGGCCAGCCCGCCCGTCTTGATGAAGGGGACGCATTCGGACGCAACCGAGAGGACCTTCATCGAAGCTTGCTCTCGCGCATGTCCAGCATGGCCTGTGTGATCAGCGTCACGCCATTGTCGCTGACGCGGAACCACTTGGCGTCCTCGACCGGGTCCTCGCCCACGACAAGGCCTTCGGGGATCTCGACGCCGCTGTCGATCACCACCTTCTTCAGTCGTGCGTGCCGCGCGATGCGGGCGTAGGGTAGCACCACCGCCTGTTCCAGCGAAGCGTAGGAGTTGGTGTGCACCTGCGTGAACAGCAGAGACTGGCGGATCTCCGTGCCCGAGATGATGCAGCCGCCCGAGACCAGCGAACTGACGGCGGTGCCGCGGCGCTTTTCCTCGTCGTGGATGAACTTTGCGGGCGGCGCCACTTCGGAATAGGTCCAGATCGGCCAGTTCTTGTCCCACAGGTCCAGATCCGGATCGAAGTCGGTCAGGTCGATATTGGCCTTCCAGAAGGCGTCGACCGTGCCCACGTCGCGCCAGTAGGCGGGCGCGTCGGGCGTGTGGCGCACGCAGCTGTCCTCGAAACGGTGCGCCTTGGCGATGCCTTTCGAAACGATCTGCGGGATGATGTCCTTGCCGAAATCGTGGCTGGAATTGCTGTCATCGGCGTCACGGATCAGCAGGTCGCGCAGCAGGTTCCAGTTGAACACGTAGATGCCCATCGACGCCAACGCGATGCTGGGGTCGTCCGGCGTGCCCGGCGGGTCGGCAGGCTTTTCCAGAAAGCTGGTGATCGTGTCGTTCGCGTCCACGGCCATGACGCCGAAGGCCGTTGCCTCCATCCGCGGGACGGTCAGGCATCCCACGGTGACGTCCGCGCCGCTTTCGGCGTGCTGGGCGATCATCTTGCCGTAATCCATCTTGTAGATGTGGTCGCCGGCCAGGATCAGCACGTATTTCACGTCGTAGCTGTCGACGATGTCGATGTTCTGCGTCACCGCGTCGGCGGTGCCGAGATACCATTGATGCTCGTCCACACGCTGCGAGGCGGGTAGGATGTCGAGGTACTCGTTGCGCTCGGCCCGGAAGAAGTTCCAGCCGCGCTGGCAGTGCCGGATCAGGCTGTGCGCCTTGTACTGCGTGGCGACCGACATCTTGCGGATGCCCGAGTTCAGCGCGTTCGACAGCGCGAAATCGATGATGCGGGACTTGCCGCCGAAATGGACCGCCGGCTTGGCGCGGCGGTCGGTCAGCTCCTTCAGCCGGCTGCCGCGGCCGCCGGCCAGAACGAAGGCCATGCTGTCGCGCGCGAGGCTCGATGGGGTTTCAACCAATGGACGTCTCCTCCCAGATGCGACCGGCTCGGACGGCGCCGATCCGGACTGTTCGCGCACGAGAAAGACCACCGACAGGGGTGGCAGGTAGATTCCGGTACTGGCGGGTTGGCCGTGGCTTGGGCGGTCGACGGCCGTCACGCCCCCCATGTTGCCGCGTCCCCGGCCGCCATAGATCTCCGCATCCGTGTTGAGCGCCTCGTGCGAGCGCCCAGCCAATGGCCAACAAACGGTGTACGCGCTGCGTTCCACCGGGGTGAAGTTGCAGGTCGCCACAATGTCCGGACCGGCCCCGGCGCTGCGCCTGATCCAGGCAAGGACCGAGCGCGCCGCGTCGTCGGCCTCGATCCACTGGAACCCGTCGGGGCTGGTAACCAGCGCGTGCATCGACGGCTGCGCGCGATAGAGCGCGTGCAGGTCCCGCACCAGCCGCTGCACGCCCGCGTCTTCGGGGTTGTCCAGCAGGTGCCGGTCGAGCCCGGTCGCCTGGTCCAACTCGGCCGCTTGGGCAAACTCTTGGCCCATGAACAGCAGCTTCTTGTCCGGATGTCCTCCACATGTAGCCGTAATACGAGCGCAGGTTGGCGAATTCTTCCTCCCGCGGGCCGGGCATGCGCGTCAGCATCGAGCCCTTGCCGTGCACCACCTCGTCATGGCTGATCGGCAGGATGAAGTTTTCGGTGAACGCGTAGGACAGGCCGAAGGACATCTGGTCGTGGTGGTGCTGGCGGTACACGGGCTCCGTGCCCATGTAGACCAGCGTGTCGTTCATCCAGCCCATGTTCCACATGTAGCCAAAGCCAAGCCCGCCCTGGTCGACCGGTGCCTCGCCCATCACCGCGCCGTGGGCGTAGGCGTGGTTACAGCTCGCCCCGTCGGTGCCGGTCGAGTGCAGGCGGTAACGGTCGTCGGGCACGGCCCCGGGTACTAGGCCGTCATGGCCGTCGACCGGTGCAAGCGGATGTGCGGTGCCGTCGATCACCGCGTCCAGCGTAGCGGCATCCGCCGCGAACTCGGGGACCATGCGGCTTTCGCCGCGCCGGTGCGGACCCAGCACGGCGAAGGGATCGTCATGAGCGCCTTTCATCAGCCGCGCCAGGACCTCGGGCGGGGCGCTTGCTTCGGGCTCGACGGTCCGGGGGCGCGGGTCCTTTACCATGTTCCAAGCCTAAGCGTTCCTGTGGGCCTTTCAACCGCCAGCGACTAGGAGCGGCCCTATACGAGCGTTTCGGCCTCCCAGACGTCGCGCAAGTAGCCGCGGATCGTGCGATCGGACGAGAACCATCCCGACCGGGCGGTGTTCAGTGCCGCCATGCGCATCCACTGATCCTGGTCGCGGAACGCGGCATCCACCGCGCGCTGGGCGCGCCAGTAATCGGTGAAGTCCGACGAGACGAGGAAGTAGTCGGCTCCGGCGATGTTGTTGGCGATGTGAGCGTAGCGGCCGGGCTCGGTCGGGCTGAACGTGCCGTTGCGCACCGCGTCGATGGCGCGCGCCAATCGGGGATCGGTCGCGATCGCCTGTGCCGCGTGGCCGTCGATGCGGCGGCGTGCCTCGACCTCTTCGGCGGTCATGCCGAACAGGAAGAAGTTCTCCGGGCCGACATGCTCTCGGATCTCGACATTGGCGCCGTCCAGCGTGCCGATGGTCAGCGCGCCGTTCAGCGCGAACTTCATGTTGCCGGTGCCCGACGCCTCCTTGCCGGCGGTCGAGATCTGTTCGGACAGGTCCGCCGCCGGGATCAGCCGCTCGGCCAAGCTGACGTTGTAGTTCGGCAGGAAGATCACCTTGAGGTACTTGTTCGTCACCGGGTCGTCGTTGATCACGCGCGACGCGTCGTTGATCAGCCGGATGATGTCCTTGGCGAAGAAATAGCCGGGAGCTGCCTTGCCGGCGAAGATCTTGATCCGCGGAGTCCAGCCGGCATCCGGGTTGTCGCGGATCTCCTGCCACAGCGCGATCGCCTCGAGGATGTTCAGGTGCTGGCGCTTGTATTCGTGCAGGCGCTTGATCTGCACGTCGAACATCGCGGCCGGGTCGACCTGTACGCCGTGCTCGGCCGCCATCCAGGCGGCCAGCTCGGCCTTGTTGGCGCGCTTAATCGCGGTGAACGAGCGTAGCCATTCCGGGTCGGAGATGTTGGGCTCCAGCTCGGTCAGGCGCTCGAGGTCGGAGAGCCAGCCGTCGCCGATCGTGGCGGTGATCAGTTCCGCCAGCGACGGGTTGCACGACAACATCCAGCGGCGCGGCGTGACGCCGTTGGTCTGGTTGACGATGCGGTCGGGGTGCAGGCGGTCGAGTTCCTTGAACACGGTCGTCTTCATCAGACCGGTGTGCAGCGCCGAGACACCGTTGACGCGGTGCGCCATGACGAAGGAGAGCTCGCCCATCTTGACGGTGCCGGGTTCGCGGATCGTGACCTTGCGGTCGGGATGCGCCTTGGCGTGCGCATCGTCGATCCGGTCGATGATCTGCAGGTGGCGCGGCAGCAGCCGGTGGAAGATGTCCTCGGACCACCGCTCCAGCGCCTCGGGCAGCAGGGTGTGGTTGGTGTAGCCCAGCACGCCGCGCGCGAGGTCAATCGCCTGGTCGAAGGGCAGGCCCTTCTCGTCGTGCAGGATGCGCACCAGCTCGGGTCCGGCGATGGCCGGGTGCGTGTCGTTGAGCTGGACGGCGACCTTCTTCGGCAACAACGCGATGTCGTCGTGTTCGCTGTCGAACCGGCGCATGATGTCGTGCAACGACGCCGCGGTGAAGAAATATTCCTGTTTGAGGCGAAGCACCTTGCCGGCCTCGGTGGTGTCGTCGGGATAGAGCACGCGGGAAATGGTGCGCGCCTGAGCCTCGGGCGCGGTGGCGCCGATGTAATCGCCGGCGTTGAAGCTGTCGAGATCGAACGACTCGTTTGCAGGCTTCGCCGACCACAGCCGCAGGGTGTTGGCCCAGCGGCCCTGCCAGCCGACCACCGGCGTGTCGTAGGCGGCGGCGACCACCGCCTCGTCGGGGGTCCAGACGCTGCGGCCGTCGCGGACCGCGACGCTGCCGCCGAAGCCCAGCCGGTACTTGGCCTCGGCGCGCTCGAACTCCCACGCATGGGGTTGTTGCAGCCAGGTCTCGGGCGTCTCGACCTGGCGGCCGTACTCGAATTTCTGCTCGAACAGGCCGTGTTCGTAGCGGATGCCATAGCCCAGCGCCGGCACGCCCAGTGTCGAGAGGGACTCAAGGAAACAGGCGGCAAGGCGCCCGAGCCCGCCATTGCCCAGCGCGGCATCGGGTTCGTCGGCGATCACCGCGGCCGGGTCCTGCTCCAGCGCGGTCAGCGCCTCGTTCGCGGCGTCGAGCATGCGCAGGTTGACCAGCCCGTCCTCGAGCAGGCGGCCGATCAGGAATTCCATCGACAGGTAATAGACGCGCTTGGCCTTCGCCTCGTAGCTCTTGCGGGTCGAGGCAAACCAGCGGTCGGTGATCTGGTCGCGCACCGCGTGCGACAGCGCCATGCGCCAGTCTTGACGGGTGGCGTGTGCGGCATCCTTGCCCATCGAATAGGTCAGATGATGCAGGATGGCCTCGCGCATTGCGCGCGCGTCGGCGGGGGTCGATTTCAGCATGAAGGACCTGACAAGTGTTTTCCCGATGTGTCTGGAGGTGTCTATCGATTGCGAAACAGGATGCAACTCTAACCACGGCACCGGGCGACCTGCAGCGCCCGCGGCCGAAGCAAGGCGGCTGGTTGCCTGATTACAGAGCAGTCATGGTCAACGCCGTGTAAATAACCGATGCGCGTGACGCTTCGTCATGGCCGGACGCGCGCTGGGATGCCCGTGCGATCAGCGCGGTGCCTTCCGGGATCATGTGCGCGCATGCCGGGACGCGCTTGACCTCGAGGTCGAAGAGCGACCGCGCGATGCTGACGAAATCTGTCGCGTAGCGCGGGATGCGAAAGTCCACGTCGTCGCAGGCCAGCAAGCTGTCGATGATCTCGCGCCGCCAGGGCAGCACATTGAAGGCGTCGGCGCTCGGGAACGGCGTGTGGTGGAAGAACGAGATGCGCAGGTCGGGGCGCAGCTTGCGCAGGTAGCCGGCACCAGCCACAGTTTGTAGTCGTAAACCCAGACCAGCGCATCCTGCGCAGCCTCGGCGAATTCTCAGTTCACCTGGCGGACGTTCGGCCAGTCCAATGGGTCATGGTTGTAGCGTTCCTTGAGCGAGTGGATGTTCGGCCAGAACGCATCTTTCGAGGTGATGTCATAGAACTCGCGGACTTGGCCGGCCGGAAGCGGCAGGCGGGAGACCGGATGCTTGCCCGTGGTGTCCTCGATCTCGACCAACTTCCACGCTACGCAGGCGCCGTGGTCGACCGAGCCGAAGAAGCTTTTCAGCGTGGGAACGATGCCGTTCGGCCTCTTGTTCTCGCGGAGCACCGTGTGACCGTCCTCGACGACTTCCTCGTAGGTTGGCGGTGGTAGACGATCACGAGTTCGGACGACGTCGCGTTTCCTTTCGGACCGGCGCGCGGCTGACCGCGCGCCAGTTGCGACAAGCTGCGCCTCAGGCCGCGCACTTGTTGAAGTAGTTGTTGCGCAGCGTCGCCTCGGCGATGCCGCCCACGCCTTCTTCCTTGGCCACGTGAACGGTATCCAACTTCTCGACCGCTTCCAGAAGCGCGGGCTCGGCCCCGGCGACGACGACCGAGGGCAGGCCCATGGTCAGCATCGAATGGTCGTTCATCGTGTCGCCGGCCACCAGCACGCGGTCGTTCTTGACGCCCAGATGGGCCAGAAGGCGCAGCAGCGACGGGCCTTTCGAAACGCCCTTAGGCAGCACGTCGAAGAACTTGTTGTCCGAGATAAGCGCGTCCAGGCCCATGTCCTCAATGATGTCGACGGCGCGGCGGTCGAACTTGTCGGGGTCCATGTCATAGCTGACGCGTTGGCGGAACGCGGTGCCCTGCAGGCGCAGGCCGGGGATCGAACGCAGCGCCGCCTGAACGCGGGCCGAGCTGTCGTCCCACTTCTCGACGATCTCGGCCTCGAGTTCGGCGATGGGGTTCAGGATGTGCCGGTCGTCCGAGAAGGCGATCGTCGTGCCGACGTCGCCGACCACATAATCCGGTTTCGGCACGCCCTTGCGGCGCGACAGTTCGGACACGAAGCCCGGGTCGCGCCCGGTCACGAAGATCAAGCCGACGGCGTGCCGGTTCGCGTTGATCCAGTCGTAGTACTTGCGGCGCGCCTCGTCGGTGCCGCCAAGGAAGGTGCCATCCAGAGCGGTGGCCAGCACCAGCGGTTTTTCGGAAATGTCGACGGTCTTGTGTTTCATGAGATCCTCTCAGCCAGTTGCGTCACGGCCGTGTCGGAGGCCGGGTGATCGAAGGCCAGGTCCATCACCCGCGGCTCGGCCTCGAGCGGCCTTGCCGGAGGGCGGCGAAGCTTTGGCCGAAGCCCGCCCCGTCGTGCAGAACCGCTCTCACGGTCTCGCAGATGGGCTGCATGACGCCCAGTCGCCGCGACAGGTCGGTCACGGACTGGGCGTTTGCGCTCGCCCTCGACGACCACGGGACGGCCACCGAAACAGCTTCACGCGCCAGCCCGCGGCCAAGCTGCAGCCCGAGCGACATGTTGCGCGCCGATTCGCTTGAGCATGTCAGCGACAGGTCGCTCACGCCCGACACGCCCGACAGCGTCTCCGCCCGCCAAGCGCCTCGGCCAGCGTCTTCATCTCGGCGATGCCGCGGGTGATCAGGGCGGCGCGCGTGTTCTCTCGGAACGCGCGCCGATCATCATTCCGCGGGCGATCGCGATCACGTTCTTGACCGCGCCACCGACCTCGACCCCGACAAGGTCGTCCGTGACATACGTCCGAAAGGCCTCGGGCGTCAATGAGACCGCTAACCGCGCGGCATTGGAAGAGGCCGGATCGAGCCTGTCGGCATAGGTGAAGGTAAAGGCGCAGGTCGCCGCCGTGCGGTGGTTCAGCGCGGTTTCGTCCGCGACTGTCGGCTGCGAAACCACCCCGATCGGGCGCGCTCCAGGCTTGTCCGCGGCGTCCTGCGCCATCAGAAGGCCGGTTTCCGCTCGATCCCCTTGGCGCAGATCGCGAAGGGAATGCCCGCGGCCGCTCCGGTGGATCGCGTTGATCTGCGCCGCCTGTTCGCTAACGCGTGCCCAAAGCATCACGTTGCCGCCGGTGCACGCGAAAGGCAGGGCCAGCGCTGTGCCCCGGGCGACGGCACCAGCACGGCCACGCGCTTGTAAGTCGTGCGCGGATGGGCGCGGGGGTGAGGGCGAAGTCGCAGTGTTTCACGCGGGCACCTCCGGCGCATGGACGGAATGGCGGTCGGGGAGGGACGTCCCGACGGAATTGGATGCCGAACTGGTGCGGCACACCATTCTTGGCGCGTCCTTAGGACTGTATCTCCGCTACATGCGGAACACGATGGTGCCGCCCGCCTGAAAACCAACGAACAGCGGGGCGATTCGGCGTGGCATCCTGCGGTTGCGGCGGATGCTGCCCGGAAACTGTGCATATTGGCGCTGAAGGCGGCCAAGGCGGTGCCGCCAAGCGGTCAGCCGCATTTCAAAGCGCTTCGCGCAGCGTGGGCAGCGTGTCCCGAGGCGCGGGCGTCGCGGCCCAGACGGCACGGGCGATGGCGCGGGCAAGGCACAGGCTGGCGGCGTGGCCGATCTCGGCCAGTTGCAGGTCAGGCGCACGCAGCATCACGGCTCCGGTCGCGGCGGAAAAGACGAGGTCACCGTCCATCGGCGTGTGCGCCGGCTGGATGGCGCGTGCGATGCCATCATGCGCGGCGACTGCGACGCGGTGGCATTGCGCCTTGGTCAGGGCCGCGTCGGTGGCGACAATGGCGATCGTGGTGTTGCTGCCTGCGCCGGTTGCCGGTCCCGTGGTTCCGCCCGCGCGCATCATCGCCTCGAGTTTCCGGCTTTCGGGCGGGGATTGCCAGCCGCGCGCGGGGTCTGGACCCAGGCCGCCGAACTCGTCCCCGAATTCGGCCGAGGCGGCCCAGAAATGCCGGCCGGACGGCGTGGTGACGCTGCCCAGTGGGTTGACCGCCACCAGCGCGCCGACAGTTACACCATCAGCCAGAACCAAGCTGGTCGAGCCGAGCCCGCCCCTGTGCTGCGCGGTCTGCGCGCCCGTTCCGGCGCCGGCCGAGCCGATTTCGAAATCGATGTCGGCTGAGTTCAGCGCCGCGCGGCCCAGTGCGGGGTAGGGGTTCGCGCCCCAGGCCTTGTCGCCGCCGTTCAACAGATCGAACAGGATCGCGGCGGGCACCAGCGGCACGCGCGCGGACAGCACGGGAAAGCCGCGCCCCGCCTCGTGCAGCGCGTCCATCACGCCCTGCGCGGCGGCCAGCCCGAAGGCGCTGCCGCCCGAGAGGACCAGCGCGTCGACGCCGGGAGCGGACTTGTCGGGCGCCAGCAGGTCGGTCTCGCGTGTGCCGGGGGCGCCGCCCTGCACCGCGACCGAGGCCACAAAGGGCGCGTCGCCCACCAGCACGGTGGTGCCGGATTTCAGCGAGTCGTAATGCGCGTTGCCCACGCGCAGGCCCGCGATATCGGTGATCAGGTTGAGCGGACCGGGTTGCATGATCCGCATCCTGCCGCAGCGCTCAGAGGGATTCCAGCACCTTGGCCAGCTTGACGTCCGAAGAAGTCAGGCCATCGGCGTCATGCGTCGTCAGCGTGACCTGAACACTGTTGTAGACGTTGGACCATTCCGGGTGGTGGTTCATCTTTTCGGCGCGGATCGCGACGCGGGTCATCCAGCCGAAGGCATCGGTAAAGTTCTTGAACTTGAAGGTCTTGGTGATGGCGTCGCGCCCGGTCACCATTTCCCACCCCGCGTCCAGCAGCGGCTTCAGTTCCGTCTCGCGCTCGGCATCGGCAAGCTTTTCGGTCATTGCTGTTCCTCCTGGTTTGCTTTGCGGAAGGGGCCGAAGGCGGTGAGGATCTCGATATTCTCGTCGACGGCGGCGCGCTCTGCCTCCAGATAGCGCTCGATGGCGCGGGCAAAGCCCTGGTCGCCCACCCAATGCAGCGAATGGGTCGGCGCCGGCAGGTAGCCGCGCGCCAGCTTGTGTTCGCCCTGCGCGCCGGCCTCGACGCGCTTCAGGCCGCGTTCGATGGCGAAGTCGATGGCGCGGTAGTAGCACGCCTCGAAGTGCAGGAAGGGGTGATGCTCGACGCAGCCCCAGTAGCGCCCGAACAGCACGTCGCGCCCGATGAAGTTGAGTGCCCCCGCCACGTCACGCCCGTCGCGGCGGCACATCACCAGCGCGATGTCGTCGCGCAGTGTATCCTGCGCGATGTCGAAGAACGTCCGCGTCAGGTAGGGCATGCCCCATTTGCGCGCGCCGGTGTCCTGATAGAAGGTCCAGAAGCTGTCCCAATCCTTGGCGGCGATGGCATCGCCGGTCCGCGTCTCGATGGTGCCGCCAAAGGCATTGGCTTGCTGGCGTTCCTTGCGCATCGCCTTGCGCTTGCGCGATGACAGCGAGCCGAGAAAGCCGTCAAAATCGGCATAGTCGCGGTTCACCCAGTGGAATTGCTGCGTCACCCGGCGCATCAACCCGATGCGCTCGCCGGCGATGGCCTCGTCCTCGGTGCAGAAGGTGACGTGCAGCGACGACAACTCGTTGTCGGCGGCCATCTGCACCGCGCCCTGGATCAGGGCCGACACGCCCTCGGCCTCGAATCCCGGCCGGGTGAGGAAGCGGCGTCCGGTGGCGGGGGTAAACGGCACGGCGATCTGCAACTTGGGGTAATAGCGTCCGCCGGCGCGCTCGTAGGCGTGGGCCCAGTTGTGGTCGAAGATGTATTCGCCTTGGCTGTGCGATTTCAGGTAAAGCGGCGCCACCGCAATTACCTGCCCGTCGCGTTCGACCATCAGGTAGTGCGGATCCCAGCCGCTGTCCGACCCGACCGAGCCGCTGTCTTCCAACGCCTTGAGGAAGCGGTACGTCGTGAACGGGTCGTAGGACCGCCCGCCATCGGCGGTTTCCGGGCAGGCGCAGGCATCCCACGTCGCGGGGTCGATCTGCGCCAGCGAGGTCAGCGTCGAGACGGTGATCGTGGGTCCGGTGCTTTGGCCCGTGCTTTGGTCTGTCATGTCGCCCTGTCGGTCAGGTCACGGCATGGATGTGGCCCTTGGGCCGCGGGCTTCAAGCCGCGTAACCCTCGAAGGTGACGTTGGACGCCAGCGCACGGGCGCGGGTTTCGTCACGCTTCGAGCGGATGGTCCAGCACAGGATCGGCACGTCACGCTCGCGCAGTTTGGCGACCGGCGCGCTTTCCAGGTCTCGCCAATCATGGCTGACGAAGCTTGCGCCGGTAGCGTCAAAGTCGGGGATCGCACGAAGGTGGTTGCGCGTACGTTCCGGCAGGGTGGGCCAATGTTCGGGCAGGAAGGCCGAGGTGGTCAGGCCGCGCGGCCGGTCGGGCGCCAGGCGGGCAAGCCGGGCCACGCTATAGGGATTGAACGACATGAGCGCGGCGGCGCCCGCGTAATCCTTGAGCGCATCGGCGGCGGCGCGTTCCAGCGGGCCGACCCCCTCGCCCATCGCGCCGTCCTGATCCTTAATCTCGATCAGCAGCGGCACCTGACCATCGACGATCTCGAGCACCTCCGCAAAAGTCGGGATGCCCTCGTGCCCGTGCCGGAGCGTGAGGGCGCCCAGTTCCTTCGCGTTCCGCAGGCGCAGGGGACCAGTCGCGTCCGTCAGCCGACCAAGATCGTAGTCGTGGAACACCATCGCCTGACCGTCGGCCGAAAGCTGAAGGTCCAGTTCGATGCCGTAGCCGGCCGCGATCGCGGCGCGGATGGCCGCAAGCGAATTCTCGGGGCGGCCGTCATTGGCGTCGTGCAGCGCCCTATGGGCGATCGGCCGGTCCAGGAAGTCCCGGGGCAGCATCATCCGATCTCGAAGATGCCTTCGATCTCGACCGCGACGCCAAGCGGCAGGGATCCTGCCGATACCGCCGAGCGCGCGTGGCGGCCCGCGTCGCCGAGGATTTCGACCATCAGGTCGGACGCGCCGTTTACCACCTTGGGCTGGTCGGTGAAGTCGGGCGTCGAGTTGACGAAGCCGGTCAGCTTGACCACCCGCCGCAGCCGGTTCAGATCGCCTCCGCAGGCCGCGCGCACCTGCGCCAGAAGCGCCAGCGCGCAGCGCCGCGCGGCGGCCGCGCCGGTTTCGACGTCGAGAGCATCGCCCAGCTTGCCGGTGATCAGCCCGTTCTCGTCCATGCTGATCTGGCCCGAGACGTAGAGCGTGTTTCCGACCTGCACGAAGGGCACGTAGTTCGCCGCCGGAGCGGGCGCGTCGGGCAGGCTGAGGCCGAGTTCGGCCAAGCGGTATTCGATGGCGTTGGACATGGCGACTTCCCCAAGGTGGTTTTGCGTGACGCTACGCGCGCCTCGTCGGAATGGAAACACCCAGCGTCGACCGAAGCAGATTTTACCTGCAGGATCAAAGGGGCGCGGCGTCAGCTTTCGCGTAGCGCCTTGGCGAAGTAGTCGGCCAACGGCTTGACCAGGTAGGCCAGCGGAGTCCGGTCCGCCGTGCGAATGAAGGTCTCGACCGGCATGCCCGGGATCAACGCCGCGCCCGGCGGCAGCTTGTCGATCTCGCCATCCTCCAGCACGATCTTGGCACGGTAGTAGCGCATGTTCGAGCGTTCGTCGGTGAAGGCGTCGGCCGAGATCTGCACCACGCGGCCGGTCAGTTCCGGCGTCGTCCGCTGGTCGAGCGAACTGAACCGCAGCGAGACGTCCTGGTCCAGGAACAGCTGGTCGATGTGGACCGGCTGGACGCGCGCGGCGATCACCAGCGGCTTGTCCTGGGGCACCAGGTAAAGCACCGGGTCGGCTGGCCGCAGCACCGATCGCGGCGCGAAGATCGTCAGCCCGTAGACGATTCCCGAGGCCGGGGCGGTGATCGCCATGCGCGACAGGCGCTCGCGCAGCGTACGTGCCTTTTCGGCCAGTTCGCGCTCGCGGTACTGCAGGTCGCGCAGGGTCGTGATGGCCTCTTCGCGGCGCTGGTTGCGCAGGCCGAGGATCTGGATGTCGATCTCGGTCATGCGCCCCTCGGCTTGGGCCTTCTGCGCGGTCAACTCGCCGGCCTCGCCGGCGAGCCGCGCGCGCTCGCGCCTCAGCGACAGGACGCGGCTCGCCTGCGCCAGCCCGCGGTCGAGCAGGGTTTGCTGGTCGCCCAGCTCTTCCTCGATCAGTTCCAGCATCTCGGTGACCGAATCCTGTTGCGCCTTGATGCCGCGCACCTGGTCGACGATCTGCTCGCTGCGCTTGGCCAGCTGCTCGGTCTCGCGCGCGACGGTCTGGGCGCGGGCGTCGAACAGGTTCCGCTGGCCCTCGATCATCTCGGCAATCTCGGCGTCGTCGCGGGCCCGGTCCAGCAGGACGGGGTCGAAGTTGATCGTGGACGCCTCGTCGCGCTCGGCCTCCAGCCGGGCGCGGCGCGCCATCAGTTCGTGCAACTGCCCCTCGACGATCACCAGTTCCGAGCGCAGCAGCGTGGGGTCCAGCCGCAACAGAACATCGCCGGCGTCCACCGTGTCGCCTTCTTCGACCAGAATTTCGGCCACCACGCCGCCATCCGGATGCTGGATCACCTGTCGGTTGCTTTCCACTTCGATCGCGCCCGACGCGACGATCGCGCCCGAGATCACCGTGGTGGCCGCCCAGGTGCCGAAGCCGCCCAGAAGCGCGACCAGGGTGACGATCCCCAGCAACAGGGGGCCCCGCAGCGGGTAACGTGCCGCCTCGTCGGTCATCGAACACCTGCCGGGCCGATATGGCCACTGATCTGCCTGTGGTTCTGCACCCGCGCCCGCAGCACCTCGTCCTTCGGCCCGAACGCTACGCGGATGCCGCCCTCGAGCATCAGAAGCAGGTCGCACTCGCGCAGCGCGGCGGGACGGTGGGCCATGATCAGCACCGCCTTGCCCTCGGCCTTGAAGCCTCGAATGGCGCGGTTCACCGCCTCGGACCCCTCGTTGTCGAGGTTCGAGTTCGGCTCGTCCAGGACCAGCACGACCGGATCGCCGTACATCGCGCGTGCCAGTCCGATGCGCTGGACCTGCCCGCCGGACAGGCGGCCGCCCGCGCCTGTCACACGGGTGTCGTAGCCGTCGGGGAGTTGCAGGATCATCTGGTGCGCATCCGCCTTCTTCGCCGCCTCGACGACCAATTCCGCATCCGGCTGCGGCGACAGCCGGGCGATATTTTCGGCGACGGTTCCGTCGAACAGCGTGACACGCTGCGGCAGGTAGCCGATGTGCTGCCCCAGCACGTCCGGCGCGTACTGGTCCAGCGCGGCGCCGTCCAGACGGATTCGACCGCCGGCCGGGCGCCAAACGCCGGTCAGCGCGCGCGCCAGCGTGGACTTGCCCGAGCCCGACGGCCCGATGACCCCCACCGCCTGCCCGGGCTGCACCGCGAAGCTGACCAGTCGCAGGCTGGCCTGCTGCTCGCCCGGAGGCACCACCGTCAGCTGCTGCACGTCGAGATTGGCGCGCGGCTTGGGCAGCGCGGTTCGTTCCTCTTCGGGCGGGACCTCGCCCAGCAGGCAGGCAAGGTCAGTCCAGCCGGCGCGCGCGCGCTCGACCAGCGGCCACTGGCCGATGGCCAGTTCGACCGGCGCCAGCGCCCGCCCCATGAGTATCGAGCCGGCGATCATCGCGCCGGGGGTCAGTTCGGAACGCAGCACCAGGTAGGCGCCCAGGCCCAGCATCGCCGACTGGAGAAGCAGCCGCAGCGTCCGCGTCAGGGTCGAGAAGCTGCCCGTGATGTCGGCGGTTGCGATCTGGCCGCTCAGCGCGTCGCCGCGCGCGTTCATCCAGCGGCGGAAGGCGTGGGTCTGCATGCCCAGCGCGCGCACCATCTCGGATTCGGAACGGATCTGCTCGGCCGTCTGATCCGCTTGCTGGATCGCGGCGTTCGAACGCAGCGCCGGATTGCGGCTGACCGTCTGGTTGACCACAGTGAGCGCGATCAGCACCAGCCCCCCGGCGGTGGCCAGCAGCCCAAGCCACGGGTGGAACAGGAAGATCGCGGCGACGAAGATTGGCGTCCACGGGATGTCGAACAGCGCCATCAGCACTGGCGAAGCCATCAGCCGCTGGACCGATTCCAGGTCGGCCAAGCCCGTGCGCGCGAGCCGGTCGGGCTTGACCGCCGCGCGACGCACCACCGCGTCGAACACCCGAAGCTCCAGAGCGGCCTGAAAGCGCGCCGCGACGCGGCCCATGATGCGGCCCCGGACGTAGTCGAGGATACCCATCATCGCGTAGAGGAAGACCACCAGGACCGACAGAGCGACCAGCGTCGCCTCGGATCCTGACCCGAGCACGCGGTCATAGACCTGCAGCATGTAGATCGGGCCCGTCAGCATCAGCAGGTTCACGAAGAAGCTGAATACCGCGACGAACCACAGGAACGGCCGCGACCTACGCCTGACGGCGCGCAGCTCGCGGCGGCCCTGGTCAATGGCAGAGGTGGTCATGGACGGATCACCAAGGGTTGATTTTGTAGTGGCGCACGCATCGAGTCAGGGTCCGGCCTTGGAGGATCGGCCGCACTGTGCCACAGCGGGCCAGAAACCGGCAGACGATTTGGCGCGTTCACATAAACGCAATCCGGTTGTCGTTGTATGAACACGCCCTCGGGGCGCAGGAAGTCTCGGAAGGATCGGATCATGGGTGCAGGACGGGCGATTTCGCTGTTGATCGTGGTGGCCGCGATGGCGGGCTGCACCGCGGCCGTGCCCGATCCGGGCTTCAACGACCCGTACGAAGCGCAGAACCGCCGCGTGCACGCTTTCAACACCAGCGTCGACGAAGGGATCGTCAGCCGCGCCGGGCGCACCTATGTCGCGGTCGCGTCGCCCACCGTGCGGACCGGCGTCTCGAACGTGGCAGACACCCTGTCGCTGCCGCGCACCGTGGTGAACCAGGTGCTGCAGGGCCGTCTGCTACGTGCCGGCCGCAACACCCTGCGTTTTGCCGTGAACGCCACGCTGGGCTTCGGCGGCATCGCCGACGTTGCCGCCGACATGGGGCTGGAGCACGACGAGACGGATTTCGGCGAGACTCTGCACGTCTGGGGCGTGGCCGAGGGCGCGTATCTGGAAGTGCCCTTCGTCGGGCCGACCACGCAGCGCGACCTTGCCGGGTCCGTCGTCGACATCTTCCTCAACCCGCTTGACCCACGGCTCGAACCCGGGCAGCGGCGCGCGAAGCTGGCGTTGCGGGTGCTGGACAAGGTCGGCGAGCGCGCGGATTACGCCGCGTCGATCGATTCAGTGCTGCACGAAAGCGCCGACAGCTACAGCCAGGTGCGCCTGATGTACCTGCAGAACCGGCGCTACGAGCTTGGTGCGACCCCGCCCGAGGCGGTGGATGCCGATCCGCTGGCGCTCGACACGGAAGGATTCTAGCATGACGTTCCCCCTTTCCCGCCGCACCTTCTGCACGTTGGGCGTGGCCGCCTTCGCCCTGCCCGCACAGGCCTTCGCGCTGACCGACGGCGAAGCGCGCAGGCTGGTTCAAACCCTCGTGGAAGAGATCAACGGCGTGATCGATTCGGGTCGCCCCGAATCCGCGATGATTGCCGCGTTCGAGTCGATCTTCGCGCGCTACGCCGATACGGCCTATGTCGCCGCCTACGCGCTGGGTGCCGACGGGCGCAGCGCCACCGCCGCGCAAAAGCGCGCCTTCTCGGACGCGTTCAACACCTACGTCGCGCGCAAGTACGGCCGCCGGTTCCGCGAGTTCGAGGGCGGCCGCTTCGAAGTGCAGGGCGTGCGCGCGCAGAATAACTATTTCGAGGTGCCGACCCGCGTCTATCTGCGCGGCGAGGCGCCGTTCGACGTGACCTTCCTGGTCTCCGACCGCGCCGGCCGGCCGCTGTTCTTCAACATGTACGTCGAGGGCGTGAACATGCTGCTTTCCGAACGGACCGAGATTGGTGCCATGCTGGATCGCCGCGGCGGCAACATCGACGCGCTGATCGCGGACCTGCGGCGCGCAGGCTGAACCCGCGCCCGGCGCACTGCCGGGCGGTCAGTCGCCGCCCAGCAGGTCGTAGAGAAGACGCTCGAGCACGGTCTCGGTCCGCACGGGCTGTTGCTCCCGCGGTTGCGCCTGGGGCTGGGGGCGAGGTTGCGCCACCTGCGGCGCTTCCTCGCGCTGACTGGGCTGGGGCGCCATCGCCGGCAATGGACGGGCGGGCTGGCCCTCGCTGACGCGGGCCATGACCTCGTGCCAAATCTCGGCGGGCAGGCCGCCGCCGGTCACGCCGGTTAGCGGCGTGTTGTCGTCATAGCCCATCCAGACGCCGGTCACGTAATCCGCGGTGAAGCCCACGAACCAGGCGTCGCGCTGCTCGTTGGAAGTGCCGGTCTTGCCCGCCGCCGGACGATCCTGCAGCCGCGCGCGGGTACCGGTTCCCTGCTCGACGACCTGCTGCATCATCCATGTGAGTTGCTGTGCCGCGGCCTCGCTGATCACCCGCTCGCCGATGCCACCGCCCGAGCCCATCAGCGCCGTGTCGTCTCCCTTCAGACGCAACTCGCGGATACCGTAGGGCGTGACCGAGCTGCCGCCGTTCAGAATGCCCGCATAGGCGCCGGTCATCTCCAGCAGTGTCGCCTCGGCCGCGCCCAGCGCCAGCGCGGGCGTGTCCGATAATTCGCGCACGATGCCGAAGTCGCGCGCCACCCGCAGCACCAGGCCGCGCCCCACGGCTTCGGAGATCTTCACCGCCGGGATGTTGAGCGAGCGTTGCAGCGCCTCGGTCAGCGTCACCCGGCCGTAATGCTGACGGGTGTAGTTGGACGGGCACCACTGGCCCGAGCCGGCGATGGTCATGCAGAACGGTTCGTCCACCACCGTGTCGTTTGGGGAATACCCTAGTTCCAGCGCGGTGGCGTAGACGAACGGCTTGAATGCCGACCCGGTCTGCCGCACCGCCTGCGTGGCGCGGTTGAACACGCCCGAGGCGTTGGTCTTGCGCCCTCCGACCATGCCCCGCACGGCGCCATCGGCCGACATGACCACGACTGCGACCTGGGCATCTGACCCTTCGGCGACCTTCTCGGCAAAGACCTCGTTGACGGCGTCCTCGACCGCGCGCTGGATCGACTGGTCCAGCGTTGTCTGGATCACCACGTCCTCGGTCGTGTCGCGGGTAAAGAAGTCGGGGCCGGACTGCATCACCCAATCGGCGAAGTAGCCGCCGCGCGTCTGCCCGGCCTCCTCGCTCAACGTCGCCGGATTCTGCTGATGCTGGCGCATGGTGGCTTCGTCGATGTAGTCCTGTTCGTGCATCAGGCGCAGCACGGTGGCGGCACGCGCTTGGCTGGCTTGGAGATCCGCGGTCGGTGCCAGCCGCGATGGCGCGGTCAGAAGCCCCGCCAGCATCGCCGCTTCGCCCGGATCGAGGGTGGCGGCGGGCTTCGAGAAGTAGCGCTGCGCCGCGGCCTCGGCACCATAGGCGCCGCCGCCGAAATAGGCCCGGTTCAGGTAGATCGAGAGAATCTCGTCCTTCGTGTACTTGGTCTCCATCGCGATGGCGTAGATCGCTTCGCGCGCCTTTCGGTTCAGCGTCGTCTGCCGGCAATCGTCGAGATACGCCGCCTCGGACACCCACGCGCCGGGCTCGTACTCGTCGCCCAGGCACAGCAGCTTGGCGGTCTGCTGCGTAATGGTCGACCCGCCGTGCCCGGACAGAGGACCGCGCCCCTCAGACAGGTTGATGCGGATGGCGCCAGCGATCCCCTGCGGAGACACCCCGTAATGCCAGTAGAAGCGCCGGTCCTCGGTGGCAATCACCGCGTTGCGCAGGTGCGGCGACACGCTGTCGGCGGTCACCGCGCCGCCGAACTGGTCGCCTCGCCACGCGAATATCTCGTCGTTGCGGTCGTGCATCGTGACCGATCCGCGGGCGCGCCCGTCCAGCAGCTGCGCCACGTCGGGCAGCGTCGTGTACGAGTACGCGACGGCCACGCCCACCAGCAGCGCCAGCACCACGATCGCCGTCACGACGATGCGCCGGACCAGCCGCAAGATGCCGCCCGTCAGTCGGCCCAGCAGGCCGAATGCACCGCGGCGCGCCGGCCTGCGCGCCTTGCGCGAACGGCGTGGCTTGGTTGCCGTCTTCGTCGGCTTTCGCGCCACCCGCCGGTCCGCCACGAGCCGACCCCGCCCGCTTCCCGTTCCGCCCATGCCTCTGTTCCGCCTGCTGTTGCCGGTCTGCCTGTCGTTCGCGCGACCTTATAGCCCTTGGCATCGGATGTTGACCATCCGTGCGCGCCGGCAGCGATTTTTTGCACGCCCAATAAATGTGCGATTGCGGATCGGCGCACAAAATTCGGGCACTCTCGCCATCCCAAGAGGGGCAGGACGGCGCCGAAGTCTTCCAAAACGGTCGGGCCGCCTTCTTTGCTCGGTTCACACCGCAGGCCTGCCTGCCAACGGAAAGGGATGAAGGTGAAACTGATCATTGCAACGATCAAGCCGTTCAAGCTCGAGGAGGTGCGCGAAGCGCTGACCGGGATCGGCGTGCGCGGCATGATGGTGACGGAGATCAAGGGCTTCGGCTCTCAGTCCGGCCATACCGAGATCTACCGCGGGGCGGAATACGCGGTGAACTTCGTGCCCAAGATCAAGCTGGAACTCGTCGTGTCGTCGGGCATGGCCGAGCAGGTCGTCGAGACGATCAAGGCCACGGCGCAGACCGGCAAGATCGGCGACGGCAAGATCTTCGTGCTCGACGTGGCGCAGGCGGTTCGCGTGCGCACGGGCGAGACCGACGCCGACGCGCTGTGACAGACGAGACGAGACAAGGGAATCCGAAAATGAAGCTTCTCAAGACACTTGCGCCGGCTGTCGCGCTGATCGTCCTGCCGGGCCTCGCGCTTGCTCAGGATGCCGGGTCCGCCCCGGACGTAAACCCCTACATCTTCACGACGCTGCTGTTCCTGATCGGCGGCTTCCTGGTGTTCTGGATGGCCGCCGGCTTCGCCATGCTCGAGGCGGGGCTGGTGCGGTCGAAGAACGTCACCATGCAGCTGACAAAGAACATCGCGCTGTTTTCCATCGCCGCGATCATGTACTGGCTGGTCGGCTTCGGCATCATGTACCCGGGCGACTGGCTGATCGAGGGTTGGCTGGGCCCGTTCTTCGCGGTCACGTCGCTCGAACCGGTTGGGCTTGCGGCGGAAGAGGCCGCGCTCGACTACGCGTCGGCCGGCTCGGACTTCTTCTTCCAGCTGATGTTCTGCGCCACCACCGCGTCGATCGTGTCGGGGACCCTGGCTGAGCGGATCAAGCTGTGGCCCTTCCTGATCTTCGTCGTCGTGCTGACCGGCTTCATCTACCCGATCGAGGCGTCCTGGCAGTGGGGCGGCGGCTGGCTGTCCGAAGCGGGCTTCTCGGACTTCGCCGGTTCGACCCTGGTGCACGCGGCGGGCGGCTTCGCGGCGCTTGCGGGCGCGCTCATCCTCGGGCCGCGGATCGGCAAGTACCGCGACGGCAAGACCGTGCCGATGCCGGGCTCGAACCTGGCGCTCGCGACGCTGGGCACCTTCATCCTTTGGCTGGGCTGGTTCGGTTTCAACGGTGGCTCGCAGCTGGCGATGGGCACCGTGGGTGACGTGACGGATGTCAGCCGCATCTTCGCCAACACCAACATGGCCGCCGCGGCCGGTGCCGTGGCCGCGTTGATCCTGTCGCAGATCCTGTACCGCAAGCCCGACCTGACGATGGTGCTGAACGGCGCGCTGGCGGGCCTTGTGTCGATCACCGCGGGACCGCTCGACCCGTCGCTGTTCGGGGCGCTTTGGATCGGCGCGATCGGCGGCATCATCGTCGTCCTGACGGTGCCGATGCTGGACAAGCTGAAGATCGACGACGTGGTCGGCGCCATCCCGGTGCACCTGTTCGCAGGCATCTGGGGCACGTTGGTCGTACCGGTCTACACCGACGGTACTTCCTTCGCGACGCAGATCCTCGGCATCGTGGCGATCGGCGCCTTCGTCTTCGTCACCTCGGCCGTCGTCTGGCTGGTCCTCAAGGCGGTCATGGGCATCCGTGTCTCGGAAGAGGCCGAGATCACCGGGCTCGACATGTCCGAACTGGGCATGGAGGCCTATCCCGACTTCTCCAAGGGCTGATCTCCTCCTCCCTGTCAGCCCGGCGCGCGGATGCTTCCGCGCGCCGAACCGGAGAGACTGCCCCGGACTTTCGCGTCCGGGGCATTTTGTCATCGAGGGGAAGCGGGCCGGGCTGCGCCCGCTACTTGAACGGCGCCATCCCGGCGCGGGCCAGCGCGTCGGCACGCTCGTTCTCGGGGTGGCCGGCATGACCCTTGACCCATTTCCACGTCACGTCGTGGCGGGCCTGCGCCGTGTCCAGCCGCTGCCAAAGCTCGGCGTTCTTGACCGGCTTCTTAGCGGCAGTCTTCCAGCCGTTGCGCTTCCAGCCGTGGATCCAGCCGGTGACGCCGTTCTTCACGTAGGCGCTGTCGGTGATGATGGTGATCGTCGCGGGCCTGGCCAGCTGCTCAAGCGCGTTGATCGCGGCCAGAAGTTCCATCCGGTTGTTGGTGGTGGCCGCCTCGCCGCCTTTCAGCTCGCGCTCCTTCACCAGCGTGTCACCCTGCATGGCGCGCAGGACCACGCCCCAGCCGCCGGGGCCGGGATTGCCGGAACAGGCGCCGTCGGTATAGGCGAAAAGCTGGGTCATCTCGGGGCGAACGTGTTTCGCGGGGCGCGGATCATGCCGCCTGTTTCGCCGCAACGCCGCGCGGGTTCAAGCGGCAATCAGACCACCAGATGCACCGACAGGCAGATCACGACCAGCGCGGTCAGCAGCCCCCGCAATCGCATCCACCAGCTCGGGGCGAGACCACGGCGCCAGAACTGCCAGTCCAGCAGCAGAAGCCCCAGAAAGCCGATGACGAGGCTTTGCCCCGCCGCGTCCGCCCCGCCTCCGGTCATGAAGAACGCCCAGAGCGCGGGCAAAACCGACAGAGCATAGCCCGCAGCGGCGCGCGCGCCCTCTGCCTTCGTGGCGAAGCCCCAAAGCACGCCTGACATGAAGGACAGGAGCACGGCGCCATAAAAAAGTTGAACGTAGGGGCCGGTGAAGCGCGACCCGAGCGTTGTCTGCGACCACATTGCCAGCGGATCGTAAAGGACCGTCAGTGCGCCCCACAGGAAAGGAAGCACGCCGGCAAGGCCAAGGAACAACGCAGAGCGGGGAATGGACATGCGGCCTCCGGTTTTCGGGCGGGTTTCGCGCCCGCGAAGCCCAAGGTGGTACGGTCGCGTGCCGGGGCAAGCCGGGCCGTTGCTGTGACTGCGCGCGGTAGGGCAGGGAAGGCGCAAGATCTGACGGTCAGTTTGGCTGCATCGGACGACATGGCGACGCGGTCGCCCAGTCCACGGGGCAACGGCCCGGACAAGCGCCCCGCCCGCCGTCACGGCCGGCGGGGCCAGCCTTTTTGGCCGACTCTCCAGGAATCGTTCAGGCCGGGATTCGCAGCACGCGGGGGACCTTGAACTCGACATTCTCCTGCGCGGTCTCGACCTGCTCGACCCGGACGTCATAGCGGGCGCGGAAGGCGTCGATCACCTCGTCGATCAGGACCTCCGGCGCCGAGGCGCCTGCGGTAATTCCGACTGAGCGGATGCCGTCGAGCGCGCGCCAGTCGATATCCTCGGCCCGCTGGACCAGTTGCGCGTAGGAACAGCCCGCGCGGCGTCCAACCTCGACCAGCCGCTTCGAGTTCGACGAATTCGGCGCGCCAACCACCAGCATCGCGTCGCAATGCGGTGCCATCGCCTTGACGGCTTCCTGCCGGTTGGTCGTGGCGTAGCAGATGTCTTCCTTGTGGGGGCCGACAATGTTCGGGAAACGCGCCTGCAGCGCCGCGATGATGTCGGCGGTGTCGTCAACCGACAAAGTCGTCTGGGTGACGAAGGCTAGCCGGTCAGGATCGCGCACCTCGACCGTGGCGGCGTCGGCGGGCGTTTCGACAAGCAGCACCTCGCCGGGCGGAAGCTGGCCCATCGTGCCGATGGTCTCGGGGTGGCCGGCATGCCCGATCATGATCATCTGCAGCCCGTTCTCGTGATGGCGGGCGGCCTCGATATGCACCTTGCTGACCAGCGGACAGGTGGCGTCGACATAGGTCATCTCGCGCCGGGCGGCCTCGGCCGGGACGGCACGCGGCACGCCGTGGGCGGAGAAGATCACCGGCCGGTCGCCGGGACACTCCTCGAGTTCCTCGACGAAGACGGCGCCCTTCTCGCGCAGGTCGTCCACGACGTACTTGTTGTGCACGATCTCGTGGCGGACGTAGACCGGCGCGCCCCACTTGGCCAAGGCCATCTCGACGATCTTGATCGCACGGTCCACGCCGGCGCAGAAGCCGCGGGGTGCGGCCAGATACAATGTCAGCGGTCGTGCAGTCATCGGATCATGGTCCTTCCGGTGGTCTCCCCAGACGTAGGGGCTGTGCGCCACGGCGTCCAGCATGGTCAGGTCGCGGCGGCGGTGGCCCAGGCAAGAACCGCATAACGTCCCGTCTTCGCGATCGTGACTAGCCCGAGGAACAGCCATAGCGGCGTGCGCATCAATCCGGCAACAACGGTGAACGCATCGCCGAGCGGCGCCCAGCTGAGCAGCAAAGTCCAGACGCCCCAGCGCGCGTACCAGTGCTGCGCCCGGTTCAGCGTTTGCGCATCGGCTGGAAACCACCGCGTACCGCGGAACCGTTCGGCGCCAAGGCCCAGGGCATAGTTCACCACTGCACCCAGAACATTGCCCAGGCTGGCAACCGCGATAAGCCAGACGACCGCGACAATCCCGCGCACCTGCAAGCCGACAAACACGATCTCGGACTGGAAGGGCAGGATCGTCGCGGCTCCGAACGCGGCCAGGAAAAGCCCGGCCAGGGAAGCGACCGCCTCGGGCAAGCCTCCGCTACCGGACTTCGGCGGCCGTTTCCATCCGCGGCTCGACCGGGTTCTCGCGCGGCGGGCGGCCGATGATCTCGCGCAGCTCGTCCAGCTCGATGAAGTTGTCGGCCTGGCGGCGCAGTTCGTCGGCGATCATCGGGGGCTGGCTGCGGATGGTCGAGACAACCGACACGCGCACGCCCTGGCGCTGCAGGCTTTCCACCAGCGGCCGGAAATCGCCGTCGCCCGAGAACAGCACGATGTGGTCGAGCCGCGGCGCAAGCTCCATCGCGTCGACCGCCAGCTCGATGTCCATGTTGCCCTTGACCTTGCGGCGGCCCTGGCTGTCGATGAACTCCTTGGCCGGTTTCGTGACCATCGAGAAGCCGTTGTAGTGCAGCCAGTCCACCAGCGGGCGGATCGGGGAGTATTCCTCGTTCTCGAGCAGCGCGGTGTAGTAGAACGCGCGCACCAGCTTGCCGCGCCGCGCGAATTCCTGCCGCAGCAGCTTGTAGTCGATATCGAACGCCAGCGCCCGTGCAGCGGCGTAGAGATTCGACCCGTCGATGAACAGCGCAAGCCGTTCGTCCTTGTAAAACATGGCATGATCCTCTGGGCGCCGGACCCCTTCCGGCGAAGGAGAGACGACGCCCCGTCTTGTAAGCAGGGAAGAGCGCTTATCGCTGCGGTTTCAATTGACCAGATAGCCGATAAGACTAGTTTGGCGACGTTTGCTAGGTAACGATCTGATGAATGCGCCACAAGGGCAAGCCGAGTCATTCGTCGCGCTGGGCTCCAACCTTGGCTGCGCGGGGATGGGACGGCGCGACACGCTGAGCGCCGCCATCGCGGCGATGCGTCGTGCCGGGTTGATGCCGGGGCGCGTCAGCCGGTTCTTCACGACGCCATGTTTCCCAGAGGGAGCCGGTCCCGATTACGTCAACGCGTGCATCGTGTTGCGCGACGCGCCCCCGCCGCGCCGCCTGATGGATATCCTGCACGGGATCGAGGCCGATTTCGGCCGTCACCGCACCCAGCGCTGGGGCTCGCGCAGCCTTGACCTGGACCTGCTGGCGCAGGGCGGCGGAATCATGCCGGATCGCGAAGGGTTCGACGCGTGGCGGCACCTGCCGCCCGACCGTCAGGCGACAGAGGCGCCCGAAACGTTGATTCTACCGCATCCCCGCCTGGCCGAGCGTGCCTTCGTGCTGGTGCCGCTGGCCGACGTCGCGCCGGACTGGCGCCACCCGGTGCTGGGGCGCACCGTGCGGCAGATGCTGGCCGACCTGCCCGCCGATCTGCGCGCCGAACCGATCGCAACCTGACCGGATCGCCGCCGGATCGCCCTTGTCAACAACCGTTGCCCGCGTTACATGCATTCCTTCTGCAGATGATATCGAGGGAGGCCGCCCATGGCCCGCGTGACTGTCGAAGATTGCGTCGACAAGGTCCCCAACCGTTTCGAGCTGGTGATGCTTGCCGCCCACCGGGCGCGCGAGATCTCCAGCGGTGCAGCCGTCACGGTTGATCGCGACAACGACAAGAACCCCGTCGTCGCGCTGCGCGAGATCGCCGAGGAGACCCAGTCGGCCGCCGATCTGCGCGAGCGTCTGATAGAATCGAACCAGACCCAGATCGAGGTCGACGAGCCCGAGGACGACGCCATGGCGATCCTCATGGGAGCGGAGCAGGACAAGCCGCAGGACGACGACATGTCCGAGGAGAAGCTGCTGCGCGCGCTCATGGAGGCGCAGGGGCAGGGTTGAACATCCCCGCGGGCCGGGGCGTGACAGAAATGATTTCGGCTGACGATCTCGTTGCGCTGGTCCGCAACTACAATCCCAGGACGAACGCCGACCTCATCCGCGCGGCCTATGATTACGGCCGCGCGATGCACGACGGTCAGATGCGCAAGTCGGGCGAGCCCTACTTTACGCATCCCGTTTCCGTGGCCGCGCTTCTGACCGAGCAGCGGCTGGACGACGCCACGATCGTCACCGCGCTGCTGCACGACGCGATCGAGGACACGCGCTCGACCTATTCCGAGATCGAGCAGCGATTCGGTCACGAGGTGGCCGAACTGGTCGACGGCGTCACCAAGCTGACCAACCTGCAGCTTTCCAGCTCGGAGACCAAGCAGGCGGAAAACTTCCGCAAGCTGTTCATGGCGATGTCTCGCGACCTGCGGGTGATCCTGGTCAAGCTGGCGGATCGTCTGCACAACATGCGCACGATCCGCGCCATGCGTCCCGAAAAGCAGGTGCAGAAGGCGCGCGAGACGATGGAGATCTACGCGCCGCTCGCGGGCCGGATGGGCATGCAGTGGATGCGCGAAGAGCTCGAGGATCTCGCGTTCCGCGTGCTCAACCCCGAGGGCCGCAGTTCGATCATCCGCCGCTTCGTGACGTTGCAGAAGGAAACCGGCGACATCATCCACCGGATCACCGGGGACATGCGGCTGGAACTCGAAAAGGCCGGCGTGCAGGCCGAGGTCTTCGGCCGCGCGAAGAAGCCGTATTCGATCTGGCGCAAGATGCAGGAGAAGAAGATCGGCTTCTCGCGCCTGTCGGACATCTACGGCTTCCGCGTCATCACGCGGTCCGAGGCCGATTGCTACACCGCGCTGGGGGCGATCCACCAGCGCTGGCGCGCGGTGCCGGGCCGGTTCAAGGATTACATCAGCCAGCCCAAGTCGAACGGCTATCGCTCGATCCACACCACCGTTTCGGGCCGCGACGGCAAGCGGGTCGAAGTGCAGATCCGCACCGCGCAGATGCACGACGTGGCCGAAACCGGCGTTGCCGCGCATTGGAGCTATCGTGACGGGGTGCGCTCGGAAAACCCCTTCGCCGTGGACCCGGCCAAGTGGATCGCTTCCCTGACCGAGCAGTTCGACGCAGAGGAGGACCACGACGCCTTCCTCGAGGCGGTAAAGCTCGAGATGTATTCCGACCAGGTGTTCTGCTTCACGCCCAAGGGCGACGTGGTGAAGCTGCCCAAGGGGGCGACGCCGCTGGACTACGCCTACCAGATCCACACGCGCATCGGGTCGGCCTGCGTCGGCGCCAAGGTCGACGGCATCCGCGTTCCGCTGTGGACGCGGCTGAAGAACGGCCAGTCGGTCGAGATCATCACCGCTCAGGGCCAGACGCCGCAGACGACGTGGCTCGAAATCGCCACCACGGGCAAGGCGCGCTCGGCCATCAGGCGCGCGCTGCGCGAAGCCAACAAGGAGCGCTTCGCACGGCTGGGAACGGAACTTGCGCGCGCGGCATTCGAGAACGTGGGCAAGAAGGCCACCGACAAGGCGTTGGACAAGGCGGCAAGGACCCTGCGCTTCGACGAGACCGAGGACATGCTGGCCGCGCTGGGCCGGGCCGAGGTGACCACGCGCGAGGTGATCGATTCGGTCTATCCCAACCTGACGCCGGCCCGCGCCCCCGAGGTCGACAGCGGCCGCGCCATCGTCGGGCTGGGCCAAGGTCAGGCGTTCGAGCGCGCGCGCTGCTGCCAGCCGCTTCCGGGCGAACGGATCGTCGGCATCACCCATCGCGGCCGCGGGGTCGCGGTGCACGCAATCGATTGCGCCGCGATGGCCGAGTACGAGGACGAGCCGTCCCGCTGGCTGGACCTTCACTGGGCCGAGGGCATCCATCCGCCGATTCACACCGTTACGCTGGAATTGACCATAACCAACGACGCGGGCGTGCTTGGCCGGGTTTGCTCATTGATCGGAGACGGTCACGCCAATATCTCGGATCTGAACTTTGTCGACCGCAAGCCGGACTTCTACCGCCTGCTGATCGACGTGGAACTGCGCGATGCCGAGCATCTGCACATGATCCTGTCGACGCTGGAGGCCGAGAGCAACGTGGCTTCGGTCGAGCGCCGCCGCGATCCGGGTCTGGCCCAGACCCGCGCCGCGGCCGAGTAACGGCAACACGCACCGGGAAGGGGCGGTTTTGGTCTTCAAGCGACGCGACAGACGGCCCGTCTGGAAGGCCGTGCTTCAGGCGCTTTGGCCGCGCGGCGGCTGGGCGCGGGCGGCACGTTACGTCACGCACAGGCTCAACCGTCTGCCCGACCCGCCGCACCGCATCGCGCGCGGCATCTTCGCCGGCGTGTTCACCACCTTCACGCCGTTCTACGGGTTCCACTTCTTCATCGCCGCCGGTCTGGCCTTCATCATGCGCGGCAACGTGGTCGCGGCGCTTCTGGCGACGTTCTTCGGCAATCCGCTGACCTACGTGCCGATCGGGGTCATCTCGATGAAGACGGGCTACTGGATCCTCGGGATAAGGGATACCGGCGAGCACGGCAGCATCGGCGACAAGTTCGTCGGCGCCGGCCATGACCTGTGGCGCAACTTCGAGGCACTGTTCACCAGCGCTCGGGCCGACTGGACCGATCTCGCGATCTTCTACGACGAGGTGTTTTTTCCCTACATGATCGGCGGCATCCTGCCCGGCCTGGTGGCCGGTTTCGTGATGTTCCACGTCTCGCTGCCGATCATCACCGCCTACCAGAACCGGCGCCGCAAGGGCGTTCTCAAGTCCAGGCTCGCCGCGCTGAAGCGCAAGAAGGTCGAGAAGGGCAGCACCGATTGAGCGTGCCCCATTGCGTCCCGCGCCCGCCGGGGTAGCTTGGGCGGAAATACGGGCGAGGGAGCAGCAAGATGACCGACTATGCAGGCCGCCTGCGGCTGGGCGTGAACATCGACCACGTCGCCACCGTCCGCAACGCACGCGGCGGGGCCTATCCTGACCCGGTTCGCGCCGCGCGGGTTGCCGAAGAGGCCGGCGCCGACGGGATCACCGCGCATCTGCGCGAGGATCGCCGCCACATCACCGATTCCGACATCGACCGGCTGGTCGAGGCGCTGAACGTGCCGCTCAACTTCGAGATGGCCGCCACGGACGAGATGCAGGCCATCGCGCTGCGCCACAAGCCGCACGCCGTCTGCATCGTGCCCGAACGCCGGGAGGAACGCACCACTGAAGGCGGGCTCGAGGTCGCGCGGGACGAGAACCGGCTGGCGCATTTCATCGCGCCCCTGCGCGAGGCCGGGTGCCGCGTGTCGATCTTCATCGCCGCCGATCGGGCGCAGATCGATGCCGCGCATCGCATCGGTGCGCAGGTGATCGAACTGCATACCGGCGCCTATTGCGACCTGCACGCCGAGGGGAAGGTCGACGAACGCGACGCCGAATGCGCGCGCCTGGCCGAGATGGCGACCTACGGGCACTCGCTGGGGCTCGAGGTTCATGCCGGCCACGGGCTGACCTACGACACTGTCGCTCCGGTCGCGGCCTTCCCCGAGGTGATGGAGCTGAACATCGGCCACTTCCTGATCGGCGAGGCCATCTTTCGCGGGTTGCAGCCCGCCATCGCCGAGATGCGCCGCCTGATGGACGCCGCCCGTGCCTGATCCACGAGCCGCCGCGGCAACCCTGCCATGATCCTGGGTATCGGCACCGACCTCGCCAACATCGATCGCATCGCCGGTACGCTCGATCGCTTCGGCGACCGATTCCGCAACCGCGTCTTCACCGAGACCGAACAACGCAAGGCCGAGGGGCGTCGCGACACCGTCGGCACCTACGCCAAGCGCTGGGCGGCGAAGGAAGCCTGCTCGAAGGCGCTGGCCACCGGTCTACGCATGGGCATCGCCTGGAAGGACATGGCGGTGTCGAACCTGCGCACCGGCCAGCCCGTGATGCAGGTCACCGGCTGGGCCAAAGAGCGTCTGGACGCCATGACCCCGCCCGACCACGAAGCGATCATCCACGTCACCCTGACCGACGATCACCCCTGGGCGCAGGCCTTCGTGGTGATCGAGGCGCGCCCGCTGCGCTGACGCTGTCGCGCCGGCTGGCCCACCTCGCTTCATCATTCTGGCACGAGTACGACGGGGCTGCGGGAGCTGGTCCCCGCTGCGCGATCCTCGCGGATTGGCACCCCGAGCAGGTCTGTGCACGCCGACGGCCGTGCGCTTGACATGCCCATGCCCCGCGCCCATGAAGCGGCAGACAGGCACCCGGGGGGCATCCTACATGGCGAAAGAGAAAAGCGGCGGCGGGATCCTCGAGACCGTCAAGACCGTCGTCTACGCGCTGCTGATCGCCGGCGTCTTTCGCACCCTGTTCTTCCAGCCCTTCTGGATCCCTTCCGGCTCGATGAAGGACACGCTGCTGATCGGGGATTTCCTGTTCGTAAACAAGATGGCCTACGGCTATTCCTACGCGTCCTGCCCGTCGGTCATCGTGCCGGCGCTGGGGCTGGACATCGACGCGCGCGACATCTGCGGCATCTTCGACGGCGACAATGAACGCCTGTTCGGCCAGCAGCCCGAGCGGGGCGACGTGGTCGTTTTCCGCCACCCGGGCACCGGGCGCGACTTCATTAAGCGGCTGATCGGCCTGCCGGGCGAGCGCATCCAGATGAGGGACGGCGTGCTGTACATCAACGACGAACCCGTCTCGGTCGAGCCGGACGGCACCTTCACCGAGGTCGCCGCACCGCAGGGCCCGCAGCAGCTTCGCCCGCGTTGCGCCAACGCACCGGTCGGACCGGGTGGTGTCTGCGAGAAGGAGAAGTTCGTCGAGACGCTGCCCGGCGGGCACAGCCACTCGATCCTGAACATCGCCTCGCAGGGGTCGGACAACACGCCGGTCTACACGGTGCCCGAAGGGCACTACTTCTTCATGGGCGACAACCGCGACAACTCGGCCGACAGCCGCGTGCCGTCGGTGGTGGGCGGCGTCGGCTTCGTTCCCTTCGAGAACCTGATCGGACGGGCGAACCGCGTGGTCTTCTCGTCGGCGGGCAGCTCGATGCTGTTCTTCTGGACATGGCGCGGCGACCGGTTCTTCGAAAAGATCGAATGAAGCTGTCGAACGAGCTGAAGGCGCTCGAGCGCCGGCTGGGGCACAGCTTCGCCTCCCCCGACCTGCTCCTGCGCGCGGTCACGCATGCCTCGCGCTCGGGGCCGGGGCGCGAGGACAACCAGCGGCTGGAATTCCTCGGCGACCGGGTTCTGGGTCTCGTGATGGCCGAGGCGCTGCTGGAAGCCGACCGTGACGCCACCGAGGGTCAGCTTGCGCCGCGCTTCAACGCGCTGGTGCGCAAGGAGACCTGCGCCGACGTTGCCCAGGATCTCGACATCGGCCCGGCGCTGAAACTGGGGCGGTCCGAGCAATTGTCCGGCGGACGGCGCAAGATGGCGCTGCTGGGCGATGCGATGGAGGCGGTGATCGCCGCGGTCTACCTGGACGCCGACTACGAGGCCGCGCGCGCCTTCATCCTGCGCCACTGGGCCAAGCGGATCGACCGGGTCGAGGCGGATTCGAAGGACGCCAAGACCGCGCTGCAGGAATGGGCGCAGGCGCGCGGCATGCCCACGCCCGACTACGTCGAGATCGGCCGCGACGGGCCGGACCATGCGCCGCACTTCACGATCGAAGTGCGGCTTGCCTCGGGCGAGACCGAGACCGCCAGCGCGGGATCGAAGCGGCAGGCCGAACACGCCGCCGCCAAGACGCTGCTGGCGCGGCTGCCGAATGAGTGACACTGCGCGATGACCGGTTCGGTGCGCGGCGCGGTGTTCATGTGCCTCGCCATGCTGGGCTTCGGCATCGAGGACGCGCTATTCAAAGCTGCGACGCAGCACGCATCTCCGGGCATGGCGACGCTGGTCTTCGGGCTGGTCGCGCTGGCGCTGTCGATCCTCTGGGCGCGCTACAGCGGCATTCCGGCCTGGAGTGCGGAATACCTGCGCCGCCGCCTGCTGATCCGCACCGCGTTCGAGCTTGTCGGCCGGCTGTTCTTCGCGCTGAGCCTGGCCTTCGTGCCGCTGGCGACGACCTCGGCGATCCTGCAGGCGGCGCCGCTGATGGTGACGCTGGGCGCGGCACTCGTGCTGGGCGAGAAGGTCGGCCCGCGCCGCTGGGCGGCGACTGGCGCCGGGTTCATCGGCGTGCTTCTGATCCTGCGCCCCGGCGCCGAGGGGTTCCAGCCCACGGTGATCTTCGCGGTGCTGGGCATGATCGGCTTTGCCGGGCGCGACCTAGCCACGCGCACCAGCCCGCCGGGGGTGCACGCGGCGCAGCTGGGCGTTCTGGGCTTCGCCGTCGTCACCGCGGCCGGAATCGTGATCCTGCTGGCCGAGGGCGCGCGGCCGACCATGCCGCCCGCACCCGCCTGGCCGTGGATGATCGGTACCGCGCTGGTGGGCGTCGTGGCCTACGCCGCGCTGACGCAGGCGATGCGGTCGGGCACCGTGTCCGTCGTGGCGCCGTTTCGCTACTTCCGGCTGATCGTGGCGCTGGTCATCGCCTACGCCGCCTTCGGCGAACGCCCTGACGGCTGGATGCTTGCGGGGGCCGCGCTGATCGTGGTCTCGGGGCTGTACACGCTGCTGCGCGACACGCGGGCCCGGCGCGCCGCGGGGGCTGGCGCGGGGCCGTGATCCGGGGTAAAGCCCCGGACTTGATTTTTTGCCCAAGGACCCGCCCATGACCACCCGCGCCGGATTCGTCGCCCTGATCGGAGAGCCCAACGCGGGCAAGTCCACGCTGACCAACCGCATGGTCGGCGCCAAGGTGTCGATCGTCACCCACAAGGTGCAGACCACGCGGACCCGCATCCGCGGCGTCGCGATCGAGGGCGATGCGCAGATCGTCTTCGTCGACACGCCGGGGCTGTTCACGCCCCGCCGGCGGCTGGACCGGGCGATGGTCAAGGCGGCCTGGGGCGGGGCGGCGGACGCCGACGTGATCGTCCTGCTGATCGAGGCGCATCGCGGCGTGACCGAGGGGGCCAAGCGCATCGTCGACGGGCTGAAGGACATGCCGCAGGGGCAGACGGTGGCGCTGGCGATCAACAAGATCGACCGCGTGAAGGCCGAGACGCTGCTGGCGCTGTCGCAGGATCTGAACGAACGGCACGCCTTCGCGCAGACCTTCATGATCTCGGCCGAGAAGGGTCACGGCGTCGACGACATGCGCCGCTGGCTGGCGGCGCAACTGCCCGAGGAACCGTGGCTGTATCCCGAGGACCAGATCGCCGACCTGCCCATGCGCATGATCGCCGCCGAGATGACCCGCGAGAAGCTGACCCTGCGCCTGCACCAGGAGTTGCCCTACCAGCTGACGGTCGAGACCGAGCACTGGGAAGAGCGCAAGGACGGATCGGCGCGGATCGACCAGGTGGTCTATGTCGCGCGCGACGGCCACAAGGGCATCGTGCTGGGTCACAAGGGCGAGACGATCAAGGCGATCTCGAAGGCCTCGCGCGAAGAGCTCGAGGAGTTCCTCGGCCGGAAGGTGCACCTGTTCCTGCAGGTGAAGGTGCGCGAGAACTGGCTGGACGAGGCCGAGCGCTATTCCGAGATGGGTCTCGACTTCCGCGACGGGGACTGACGTGGCCCGGCTGACCTCGCGGTTCTGGGTGGACGGCTACCTGACGCGGCTGCGGCTGGCCGACATCCCGGCCTTCGTCGTGGCACACGGTGACGACAACGCGGGCGCGGTGCTGGTCAAGCTCGCCACGCTGGACGGGCGCGCGCAGGCCTTCACGCGGGGCTTCGACCTTGCCACCGGCGAACGCGCCTGGGATGTGCTTGCCGAGGGCGACGAACGCGACGTCGACGCCGCCATCGCCCGCCAGCGCGGTTTCGACCCCGACCTGTGGGTGATCGAGGTCGAGGACCGCCAAGGCCGCCACCTGCTGGACCAGGACGGGCTGCGCGACTGACGCGACGCTTTGATGGCGCGAAGCGACTTGCCGGCGGGCGCGTGGACGGCCAGTTTCAACCGCATGGAATGGCGCGACACAGGCATCCTTCTGGCGACCCGCAAGCACGGCGAGACGTCGCTGATCCTCGACGTGTTCACGCCGGGGTATGGCCGGCACACGGGCGTGCTGCGCGGCGGCACCTCGCGCAAGCTGGCGCCGGTGCTGCAGCCGGGTGCGCAGCTTGACCTCACGTGGCGGGCGCGGCTCGAGGATCACATGGGCGCGTTCACGGCCGAACCGCAGCGGTCGCGCGCGGCGGCCGCGATGGGTGACCGGCTGTCGCTCGCGGGACTGTCGGCGGTCCTTGCCATGGTTCAATGGTCGCTGCCCGAACGCGCCGCCAGCCCCGCGCTCTATGCCCGGACCGAGGCGCTGCTGGACCTGCTGGGCCAGCCCGACCTGTGGCCACTGGCCTACCTGCGGTGGGAGCACGCCCTGCTTGGCGAAATGGGCTTCGGCCTCGACCTGACGGCCTGCGCGGTAACCGGCGCGACCGGCGGGCTGGCCTATGTCTCGCCGCGCACGGGCCGCGCGGTGACCGCCGAGGGCGCGGGCGACTGGGCGGATCGCCTGCTGCCGCTTCCGCCGGTTCTGCTGGGGGCCGAACCGGCCGACGATGCCGAGATCGTGGCGGGGCTGGGGGTGACCGGCTACTTTCTTCTGCACCACGTGGCTACCGACCTGGGGCACGAGACGCTGCCCCCAGCGCGGGCCGCGCTGCTCGACCGGTTGCGGCGGCAGACAGGATCGTGCGGCTGACCCTTCCCCCGGACCGCAGGAGAGGCTACGTAAGAGCCATGCAATGGACGCTGCCGAACATCCTGACCGTTCTTCGCCTGCTGGCCGCTCCCGGCCTGGCACTGATGTTCCTGTATTTCTCGCGCCCCTTCGCGGACTGGCTGGCGCTGGCGCTGTTCATCCTGGCGGCGGTGACCGACTGGATCGACGGTCACCTGGCCCGCAGCTGGAAGCAGGAAACGAAGATCGGCGCCATGATGGACCCGATCGCCGACAAAGCGATGGTGATCATCGCGCTGATGGTGATCGTGGGCTATTCCTCGATGTCGCCGTGGCTGGTTCTGCCCGCGACCTTCATCGTCTTCCGCGAAGTGTTCGTGGCGGGCCTGCGCGAATACCTGGGCCAGAAATCCGGCACGCTGAAGGTGACCAATCTCGCCAAGTGGAAGACCACCGCCCAGATGGTCGCGATCGCGGTGCTGTTCGCGCAAGGCGTGTTCGAGCACTACCTGGTCATGTCCACGATCGGCATGGACGCGGTGATCGTGAACGACATCCTGACCGGCGCGGAAGAGGACCTGCTGGGCTTGCGCTGGAAGCAGTTCGGCATGGTCTGGGCGGGCAACCTGGGCATCGTGCTGCTGTGGATCGCCGCGCTGCTGACCGTGGTCACCGGCTGGGAATACTTCCGCAAGGCGATGCCCTTCCTGACGGAGGACCGGTGATGGACGTGCTGTACTTCGCCTGGGTGCGCGAGCGTATCGGCGTGCCCAAGGAGCGTGTCGAGACCGACGCCGCTACCGTTTCCGCGCTGGTCGACGAGTTGCGCGCGCGCGAGGATCGCTACGCCGCGGCCTTCGCCGACCTGTCGGCGCTGCGGGTGGCGGTCGATCAGGAATTGACTGATTTCGACGCGTCCATCGCCGGCGCCCGCGAGATCGCCTTCTTTCCACCGATGACCGGGGGCTGAGACCATGCGCGTCGTCGTGCAGGAGGCGCCCTTCGACTTCGCCGCCGAGGCGGCCGGCTTCGCCGACGGCCGGCACGACATGGGCGCCGTGGTGACCTTTACCGGGATCGTGCGCGACGTCACCAGCGGCGATCTGCAGGCGATGGAGATCGAACATTATCCCGGCATGACCGAGAAGGCGCTGACCGCCATCGCCGAAGAGGCGCGCCAGCGCTGGAGCCTCGGCGACGTGCTGGTGATCCACCGTTACGGACGCCTGCACGCGGGCGACAAGATCATGATGGTCGCCACCGCCGCGCGCCATCGCAAGGATGCCTTCGAGGCGGCGGAATTCCTGATGGACTACCTGAAATCCCGTGCGCCCTTCTGGAAGAAGGAACACGCGGGCGACAGTGCCGACTGGGTCGCCGCGCGCGACGAGGACGAGGCCGCGCTGACCCGCTGGTAGCGCCGCGCTTGCCAGGGGCCCGAGGTGGTCATAGTGTCCGACCAATTCCCGAGGTTCGTCATGCCCTTCCGCCCCGTGCAGTCCGAGAAGCTGTCCTCCGCCGTCGTGCGCCAGATCGAGAAGCTGATCCTGCGCGGTATCCTGCGGCCGGGCGAGCGCCTGCCATCCGAGCGCGAACTGTCCGAGCAACTGGACGTGTCGCGCCCGTCGCTGCGCGAGGCGGTGGCGGAATTGCAGATTCGGGGCCTTCTCAGCCCGCGTGCGGGCTCGGGGATCTACGTCGCCGACGTATTGGGGTCCGCCTTTTCCGACGCGCTGATCGGGCTTTTCGCCAAGCACGACGAGGCGGTGTTCGACTATTTGTCGTTCCGGCGGGACATGGAGGGGTTGGCCGCCGAGCGTGCCGCCACGGCCGGCACCGATTCCGACCTGAAGGTCATCGACACCCTGTTCGCCCGGATGGAAACCGCGCACCGCAAGCGCGATCCCGCCGACGAGGCGCGGCTGGACGCGGACTTCCACCTCGCGATCATCGAGGCCAGCCACAACGTCATCATGCTGCACATGATGCGCTCGATGTATCAGCTTCTGCGCGAGGGCGTGTTCTACAACCGCCAGGTGATGTTCAAGCAGCGCACGACGCGCAGCGCGCTGCTGGACCAGCACCGGCTGATCAACGACGCGCTTCAGGCGCGCGACACAGCCGGTGCCCGCGCCGCCGTCGAGGCGCATCTGAACTTCGTCGAGGCGGCGCTGTTCGCCGATCGCAAGGCCGCCGAACACGAGGCGATCGCGCGCCAGCGGCTGGAACGGACGGCCGCGCGTGACTAGGGCGCAGCCTTCCGCGCGTCCGACCCGCCGGGGCTGACCGGTGGCCCGCCGCCTGATCCCGCCGCCGATGACCTCGGTGCGCCTGCGCCTTCTGGTGCTTGCGCTGGCGCCGCTGGTCCTGCTGATGCCGCTGCTTCTTCTGATCGGCATGACTCGCTGGACCGCTGATTACGACGCGTTGTTGATCGCCAACGTGGACAGCGACTTGCGCATCGCCGAGCAATATCTGGAACAGATCCTGACCCGCACCGGCGACGATCTGACAGGCGTTGCCGCATTGGCCCAGTTCGCCGAAGCGGTAAGGAGCGGGCCGGCGGCGCGGGCGGCATACTTCGCGGAAATGCGCGAGGCGCTGGAACTCGATTTCCTTTATTTCCTGCCCGAGGCGCGCGCAGACGGCCCCGCAGCGCGGTGGCCGGTCATCGGCGCCGCCCTGGCGGGGCGTCCGGCGACCGAGATCGATGTCTTCCCGGCGGAAAAGCTCGCCTCGTTTCCCGGCGGGCTGGATCTGCGCGCCCGCATCGACCTGATCGAGACCGAGGCCGCCGTGCCCACCGACCGGCGGGTCGAGGATCGCGGCATGGTGGTCCATTCCGCGGCACCGGTGACGCTGGACGGCGCGCGCGGCGTGTTGGTGGGGGGCATCCTGCTGAACCGCAATTTGCAGTTCATCGACACGATCAACGCGCTGGTCTACCTCAACGCCGTCACCGGAGGCGAGCGTCAGGGCACGGCCACGCTGTTCCTGGACGACGTGCGGATATCGACCAACGTGCGCCTGTTCGAGGACGTGCGCGCGCTGGGCACGCGGGTGTCGGCGGCGGTGCGCCACGCGGTGCTGGACGAGGGGCTCACTTGGCTGAACCGGGCCTTCGTGGTCAACGACTGGTACATCTCGGGCTACCTGCCGCTGACCGACAGCTTCGGCGAGCGGGTAGGCATGCTCTATGTCGGTTTTCTCGAGGCGCCCTTCACCGCCGCGAAACGCGACGCCTACCTGTGGATGATGGCCGCCTTCGCCGCCGTTCTGGCGCTGTCGGTGCCGGTGTTCCTGTGGATGGCCAAGGGCATCTTCGCGCCGCTCGAACGCATGACACAGACCATGCGCCGGGTCGGGCGGGGGGACCTGTCGGCGCGCAACGGCGCCGTGCGGTCGCGCGACGAGATCGGCCAGGTGGCGGCGCATCTCGACGGTCTTCTGGACCAGGTGCAGGACCGCGACCGCCGGCTGCGCGACCACGCGCAGGAACTCAACCACCGAGTGGACGAGCGCACCGCCGAACTGCGCGAGGCCAACGCGAAGCTGGAGGAAACCTTCCGCCAGCTCGTCATGAGCGAGAAGCTGGCCTCGATCGGCGAGATCACCGCCGGCGTCGCGCACGAGATCAACAACCCCGTCGCCGTGATCCAGGGCAACGTCGACGTCATCCGTGAAACGCTGGGCGTCGGCACGGCCCCGGTGGAGACCGAGCTGGACCTGATAGACCGCCAAGTCACGCGCATCGATGCCATCGTCGGCAAGCTGCTGCAATTTGCCCGTCCGAACGAGTATTCCGGCGACGATGAGACCGTCTTGCTTGCGCCGGTCATGGAAGATTGCCTTGTGCTGGTGGAGCACGTTCTGTCGAAGGGGGCGATCGAGGTTCGCCGCGATTTCCACGAGGCGCCGCCGGTCCGGATCGACGCGGGCGAGATCCAGCAGGTGATCATCAACCTGATCGTGAACGCCGTGCAGGCGATGGAGACCGATGGTCGGCTGGACCTGGGCATCGAACCGGTCGCGCGCGATGGGCGTGACCGCGTGCGCCTGACCGTGCGCGACACCGGGCCGGGCCTGTCCGACGAGGTCCTTGCATCGGTCTTCGATCCGTTCTTCACCACCAAGCGGGCCGAGGGTACCGGGCTGGGCCTGTCGATCAGCCAGACGCTTGTGCAGCGGGCAGGCGGCATCATCCACGTCCGCAACCACCCACAAGGCGGCGCGGAATTCACCGTCTGGCTGCCCGCGGCGGACGCGGACAGCCCCGTCTGATCATTCGGCGGCGACGTCCTGCGTGTGCGCCCTCGTGACGCGGACCGCCGAGAACTTGAACTCGGGGATCTTCCCGTAAGGGTCCAGCGCCGAGTTGGTCATCAGGTTGGCCGCGGCCTCGACATAGGCGAAGGGCAGGAACACCATGTCCGGCGCGACCGCCCGGTCGGCGCGGGCCTTGACGGTGACCGTTCCACGCCGCGTCTCGAGCGTCACCATCCCGCCTGGCTCGACCCCGAGGTCGCGCAGCGTTGCCGGGTGCAGCGCGCAGGTCGCCTCGGGCTCGACCGCGTCCAGAACGGTGGCGCGGCGCGTCATCGACCCGGTGTGCCAGTGCTCGAGCTGCCGCCCGGTGGTCAGGATCATCGGGAAGCGCGCATCCGGTGCCTCGGCCGGCGGCGTGACGCGGGCCGGTGCGAAGCGCGCGCGCCCGGCGCGGCGGGGAAACCCGTCGCCGAACACCACCGCCTGGCCCGGATCGTCAGGCCCGGTGCTGGGATAGATCACGCCGCCTTCCTCCATCAGCCGGTTCCAAGTGATGTTGTGCAGGCTGCGCATCGACATCTTCATCTCGTTGAAGATCTCGCGCGGGTCGTCGTAATCCCAGTCCAGGCCGATGCGCCGCGCCATGTCGACCAGGATCGCCCAATCCTCGCGCGCCTCGCCGGGCGCATCCACCGCCTTGCGCACCACCTGCACCGCGCGGTTGGTGTTCGTCACGCTGCCGGATTTCTCGGGCAGGGCGGCGGCGGGCAGGATCACGTCGGCGAACATCGCCGTTTCCGTCAGGAAGATGTCCTGCACCACGAGGTGGTCCAGCGCGGCCAGCGCCTTGCGCGCATGGGCGACGTCCGGGTCGGACATGGCGGGATTCTCGCCCAGGATGTACATGCCCTTGATCTCGCCGCGATAGACGCGATCCATGACCTCGACCACCGTCAGCCCGGGCGTCGCCGAGATCTCGGTGCCGCGCCAGATGTGGCGGAACAGCGAGCGGACCTCGGGGTCGGTGACCGACTGGTAGTCGGGCATGAATTGCGGGATCAGCCCCGAATCCGACGCGCCCTGCACGTTGTTCTGCCCGCGCAGCGGGTGCAGCCCGGTGCCGGAGCGGCCCACGTTGCCGGTCAGCAGCGCCAGCGCTATCAGGCAGCGCGCGTTGTCGGTGCCATGGATGTGCTGGCTGACGCCCATGCCCCAGAAGATCATGCCGCGATCCGCCGTGGCGAACGTGCGCGCGGCGTCGCGGATCGTGTCCGGGTCGATGCCGCACAAGTCGGCCATGCGCTCGGGCGTGAAGGCGCGGATGTGGTCGCGGAACTCGAAGAAGCCTTCGGTGAACTGCTCGATATAGGCGCGGTCGTAGAGCTTCTCCTCGACGATCACGTTCATCAGCGCGTTCAGAAGCGCGACGTCCGTGCCGGGCCGGAACTGCAGCATATGGCTGGCGTGGCGCTTCAGCGCCTGGGCGCGCGGGTCCATCACGATCAGCTGGCCGCCGCGCTTGGCGAACTGCTTGAAATACGTGGCCGCGACGGGGTGGTTTTCGGTCGGGTTGGCGCCGATCACGATGGCGACGTCGGCGTTCTCGATCTCGTTAAAGGTGGCGGTGACGGCGCCCGATCCGACGTTCTCCATCAGGGCCGCGACCGACGAAGCGTGGCACAGCCGGGTGCAGTGGTCGACGTTGTTGTGGCCAAAGCCCTGCCGGATGAACTTCTGGAAAAGGTAGGCCTCTTCGTTGGTGCACTTGGCGCTGCCGAAGCCCGCAACCGACGCGCCGCCGTGATAGCTGCGCAGGTCGGCCAGCCCGTGGGCGGCGCGGTCCAGCGCCTCGTCCCAGGTCGCCTCGCGGAAATGGGTCCACGGGTTGCCCGGATCGGCGTTCATGCCCTTTTCCGGAGCGTCGTCGCGGCGGATCAACGGCTTGGTCAACCGGTGCGGGTGGTGGATGTAGTCGAAGCCGAAGCGTCCCTTGACACACAGCCGGCCTTCGTTCGCGGGGCCGTTGATGCCCTCCACGTGGGTCACGCGGCCGTCCTTGACCTTGACGCTGATCTGGCACCCGACGCCGCAGAACGGGCAGACGGATTTCGTTTCGCTGTCGTAGTCGTCGCTGTCGCCGTGCTGCGCCTCGTCCATCACGCTGGCGGGCATCAGCGCGCCGGTGGGGCAGGCTTGCACGCATTCGCCACAGGCGACGCAGGTGCTGTCGCCCATCGGGTCGTCGAAATCGAAGACCGGATAAGCGTCGTGTCCGCGCCCGGCCATACCGATCACGTCGTTGACCTGCACCTCGCGGCAGGCGCGCACGCACAGTCCGCACTGGATGCAGGCATCGAGGTTCACGCGCATCGCCACGTGGCTGTCATCGAGCAGCGGTATGCGCTCGGGCCCCAGCGCGGGAAAGCGGCTTTCGGCAACGCCCGCCGCATCGGCCATGTCCCACAGGTGGGCAGACCGGTCGTGCGCGTCGTCCCGCGTGGGCTGGTCGGCCAGCAGCAGCTCCAGCACCATCGCGCGGGCCTTTTCGGCGCGCGCGGTGTCGGTGCGGACGGTCATGCCGTTCTCGGGGTTGCGGCAGCAGGACGGCGCCAGCGAACGTTCGCCGTCGATCTCGACCATGCAGGCGCGGCAATTGCCGTCGGGGCGGTAGCCCGGCGCCGGCTTGTGGCACAGGTGCGGGATCGTCTTGCCGTGGCGCGTCGCCACGTCCCACAGCGTCTCGCCCTCATGCGCGGCGACCGATTGGCCGTCGAGCGTGAAGATCACCGGTTCTGGGCGCGAGCCATCCATCACGAAACCTCGTCGGGAAAATGTTTCAGAACGTGCAGGATCGGGTTCGGCGCCGCCTGGCCCAGCCCGCAGATCGAGGCATCGACCATGACCTCGCACAAATCTGTCAGCAAGGCGGCGTCCCAGCGATCCGCCTGCATCAGCTTGACCGCCTTTTCGCAGCCCGACCGGCAGGGTGTGCACTGGCCGCAGGATTCATCCTCGAAGAACCGCAGCATGTTGAGTGCCGCGTCGCGCGCGCTGTCGTGGTCGGACAGCACCACCACCGCGGCCGAGCCGATGAACGAGCCGTGCGGCTGCAGCGTGTCGAAATCCAGCGGCACGTCGTCCATCGTCGCCGGCAGCAGACCCGAAGACGGCCCGCCCGGCTGGTAGGCCTTCAACGTGTGACCCTCGGCCATGCCCCCGGCGGCCTCGATCACGTCCTTGATCGTGGAACCGGCGTGCAGCAGGTAGACGCCCGGCACCGCCACGCGGCCCGAGACGGAATAGCTGCGCAGGCCCGTGCGGCCGTTGTGTTCATGCACGTTCAGGGCCTCGGGTCCTTCGCGGCAGACCCGCGCGACCCAGTGCAGCGTTTCCACGTTGTGCACCAGCGTGGGCCGGTCGAAGACGCCGACCTGCGCGACGTAGGGCGGCCGCAGGCGCGGGATGCCGCGCTTGCCCTCGATCGACTCGATCATCGCGGATTCCTCGCCGCAGATATAGGCGCCGGCGCCGCGGCGCAGGTCGATGTATCCGGGCGCCACGATGCCGGCGTCTTCGAGCGTGGCGATCTCTCGGCGCAGGATCTCCAGCACGGCGGGATACTCGTCGCGCATGTAGATGAAGGCCACCTCGGCCTCGACCGCCCAAGCCGCGATCAGCATGCCTTCCAGAAACAGGTGCGGCGTGCGTTCCAAGTAGTAGCGGTCTTTGAACGTGCCGGGCTCGCCCTCGTCGCCGTTGACTGCCAGGTAGCGCGGGCCGGGATTGGCGCGCACGAAGCCCCATTTCTTGCCCGACGGGAAGCCCGCGCCGCCCAGCCCGCGCAGACCTGCGGTCAGGACCCGTTCCTGCACAGCTTCCCAGTCGCCGGTTTCGCGCAGGGATCGCAGCGTGTCGTAGCCGCCCGTCGCGCGGTAGGCGTCGAAGCGTTCGTAGTCCGGGATGCGCGGGTGGAAATGGCCCGACTGCACGGCCTCGGTGACTCGCTCGGGTGTAGCGTGGTCCACGTGGCGATGCCCGACCTCGGCCACGGGCGCGGTGTCGCAGCGGCCCATGCAGGGTGCGCGCAGCACGCGCACGCGCGCCGGGTCGTGACCGGCCTGCAACGCGTCGAACAGCGCCTGTGATCGCGCAAGTTCACAGGACAGCGAGTCGCAGACGCGGATCGTCAGGTCGGGCGGCGGGGTCTCGTCCTCGCGCACTGGATCGAAGTGCGCGTAGAACGTCGCCACTTCCCAGACCTCGGCCATCGACAGGCGCATTTCCTCGGCCAGCGCGCGCAGGTGCGGGGCCGACAGGTGGCCGTAGGCGTCCTGGATCAGGTGCAGATGCTCGATCAGCAGATCGCGTCGCCGTGGCCGATCGCCCAGCAGGGCGCACACCTCGGCCAAGGCGGTGTCGTCCAACTGCCGGCCCTTGGGCGTGGAACGCCCCTTGCCGTTGCTGCGACCCGCGCGCCAGACGCTGTCGCGGTCATCCAAGGCCATTTGCATTCCCCATTCGCTTTCCCGCACCAAGAGACGGGTTGATGAAAACAATCAATATGAAAAACCCGTACTCTGATAGGAACTGTCGATCAATGCCCGGCATGGACAGTGCCGTAGCCACGGCCTAGATGTGGCGCATGAGCGGGACGAACTGGGATCACGAACTGGACGCGCGCGGGCTGCTGTGCCCGCTGCCGGTGCTCAAGGCGCGCAAGCGTCTTCAGGCGCTGGCGCCGGGCGCGGTGCTGCGCATGCTGGCCGACGATCCCGCAGCCGTCATCGACGTTCCGCATTTCTGCGCCGAGGCCGGTCACACGCTCGTCGACACCGCCGAAGAAGACAACGCGCAGGTCTACCTGATCCGCAAGGCCTAGGTCAGGCCGAAGCTGGCATAGGGGATGTAGCGAACCGGGGCGCCCGGTTCGACCTGCATCGCGCCGTCGGGCAGTTCGACCAACCCCGTTGCCCAGCTCAGCCCGCTGATGCGCCCCGATCCTTCCGAAGCGAAGACCTCGGCCGCGCCGTCGTCCGTCAGCCTTGCGCGCAGGTATTCGCGGCGCCCGGGCTTCTTGTTCTTCGAGAACGCCGCCGGCACGGTGAAACCCTGCGGCTCATGCCAGCCCGCGCCCGCCATCAGCGAGAACGCCGGCCGCGCGAAGATCAGCGCGCAGACCAGCGCCGCGACCGGATTGCCGGGCAGGCCGAAGACCGGCGTGCCGTTCCACAGCGCCAGCGCCAGCGGTCGGCCCGGCTTCAGTGCGATCCGCCAGCTGGACAGCATGCCGCGCGACCGCAGCAGGGCCGAGACGTGGTCCTCGTCTCCGGCCGAGGCGCCGCCCGAGGTCAGGATCACGTCCGCCGCCCGCGCGCCTTCGTCCATGCGGGCCGCGATTATGTCCGGATCGTCGGGCGCATGGCCGAGGTCGACCG
Organism: Citreimonas salinaria; assembly: GCF_900107235.1. Lineage (GTDB taxonomy): Bacteria > Pseudomonadota > Alphaproteobacteria > Rhodobacterales > Rhodobacteraceae > Citreimonas > Citreimonas salinaria. The sequence goes on along the minus strand of NZ_FNPF01000001.1, from coordinate 122,371 downwards.
CCTCGTAGCCCCATGCTTCGGCCAGCGACAGCAGCATCGGGCGGTTCGCGTCGAAAATTTGGTGCGGCTCTGCCACCCGGTCCGGCGTGGCGACGATCTCGTCCCCCGTCGACAGCACGCCTATGCGCAACCGTCTGCGCACCGTGACCGTACCGATGCCCAGCGCCGACAGCAGCGCCAGGTCCGGCGCGCGCAGCCGGTGGCCGGCGGGCAGAGCGGGCGCGCCTTCGACCACGTCCTCGCCGGCCTTGCGAGTGTTGGCGCCGCGCTTCAGCGGGCCCCGGAAGGCAACGTGGCGGGCGTCGGCGGCGGTGTCCTCCTCAAGGACGACGGTGTCGACGCCGTCGGGTAGGATGGCGCCGGTCAGTATGCGGATCGCGGCGCCTTCAGGGACCTTGCCGTCGAAGGGCTGTCCCGCGGCGGCGCGGCCGCCCAGCAGCGGCAGACGCTGCGGACCGTCTCCGATTGCGGCGTGGGCGAAGCCATAGCCGTCGACCGCCGAGTTCGGCCGCGGCGGGTTCGACCGCCGCGCCACGGTCTCCTCGGCCAGGACACGACCGGCCGCATCTGCGGTCGCGACCCGCTGCGTAGCGGCCACGACGTGCAATCCGTCGCGCAGCCGGGCCAGCGCGTCGTCCACCGGCACCCAGTCGACACCACGCGGCATGGCGAAGCAGTCGTTGCGCAGGGGAGGCGGGGCGGGCCCTTCGATTGCACGCATCGCGGCATCGGTCAGCGTGGCTTCGTGCCCCAGCCCCAGGATCCAGCCCTCGACCGGATCGCCCTCGCGCGTCATCGCATCGAGGGTTTCGCCCGGCAGGGCGTGCAGCGCGCCCGCCAGAACCCGCACCTGCGCGCGATCCTTGATCTCGTCCGGCTCGGCCAGCGCGGCGATCGTGTCCGCGATCAGCGAGGGGAACACCTCAACCAGCGTGATCGGCGCGTCGCGGTCCTCGAAGGGGCGGACGGCCAGCTGGTCGCCGTAGCGCTGACGCAGCGCCTGCAGCCGGGGGACGCCCAGCAAGGCCTGCGATCCAACCGAGCCGACTCCTGTCAGCTTCCACGTTGGCTGAGCGCCCTTCGCACGTTCGCAGCCGCGTTTCTCGGCGAAGGGATTCAAATACCCGGCCTTGTTCGCGGGAAGGTCGGGCAGGCCCAGCGTCGTGGGTCGTCCCCAGTACGGGCCGTTTCCGGAGAACCGACGGTTGATATCGGCGGCCACGGCAAAGCGGTTGTTGGCGTTGTCGGGCGCATCCTGAATCCGATCAGCCAGCGCGGACCACAGCGCCAGCGGGTCGTCTGTGCCGGCGATTGCCTGCGCGAAACCGCGCGGATAGGCGAAGGGAAAGTCGAAGCCGGCGAGCACACGCTGGCCCTTGGACAGCGCCTCGTCGAAGATGGATTCCAGCGTTGCCATCGCCGACATGCGCGTGCGCCGATAGTGGCAGGTGACGCCGTCGCGGCCTGCCGCGCCGATCCAGATCGAATCCGCACTGTCCCGCGCGGGCGACGGGGTCGAGCGCGCGGACCAGTCGACGACGACGCAGAGGTCGAAGCGACTCATGCACCGACCTCGCGCAGGATGAAATCGGCGATTGCCTTCGTGTCGTTCAGGTCCAAGACAGGCAGAGGGGTCTCGACCGGCCCGTCGGCCGCGATGGCGCGGATCGTGTCGTTCCGGCCGGCCAGCGGTTGTTTGCCGTTGGCGCCGCGCCAGGCCTCGACCTTGGGATGCGGCGCGCGCTTGTACCCCTCGACCAGCACCAGGTCGACGGGGTCGAGCCGGGGCAACAGGTCGGCCAGCGATGGCTCGGGCGCATCGCGCAACTCGGTCATCAGCGCCCAGCGGCGGGGCGAGGCCAGCACGACCTGCGACGCCCCCGCCTGCCGGTGACGGTGACTGTCGCGGCCGGGCTGGTCGACGTCAGTGTCGTGGTGCGCGTGCTTGACGGTCGTCACGGTCAGGCCGCGCCCCGTGATCTCGGTCACGAGGCGCTCCATCAGCGTCGTCTTGCCGGCGTTCTTCCAGCCGGTCACCCCGTAGAGCTTCATGCGGTCTCTGCCAGGGCCTCGGCCCGCTCCAGGTCCTCGGGCGTGTTGACGTTGAAGAACGGGTCGAAGGGCTCGGCCTCGAACAGCGCCTCGGTGCCGCCGTGGCGGTCGGTCCAGAGCACCACCTTGCGCAACCCGTCGTTCAATGCCGTGCGCAGATCGTCGCGCAGGGCCACGGGCCACAGGCCGAAGGTCGGATGGCGATTGACCTTGCCGCCGGATTTCAGCGCCGCCCCGTCGCGCGGCGTCGCGGCCAACGCCAGCGGGTAAGGCCCCGTCGCCGCCGCCTGCAGGCGCGTGACGAGGTCGGTGGGAAAGAACGGCGTGTCGGCGGCGGCGGTGACGATGCTTTCGGCTCCCTGCTCTGCCGCCCAGTCCAGACCGGCCAGCACGCCAGCCAGCGGACCTGGAAAGCCGGGCATTGTGTCGGGCAGGACCGGCAGGCCGTATTCGGCGAAACGCGCTGGATCGCCGTTGGCGTTCAGCGCCAGCCCGTCCACCTGCGGCCCAAGCCGATCGATCGCCCGCGAAAGCAGTGTCTGCCCGCCCACGCGCAGCAGCCCCTTGTCGCCACCGCCCATGCGGGTGGCAAGGCCGCCAGCCAGGATCACGCCCAGCGGTCTGGTCACGATGCGGCCTTGCGGCGGGTCTTGCGGTCCTCGTCGGGCACGCTGGCAGGATCGGCGTCGCGCACCAGCCGTTCCTCGCCCGACAGGCAGACGAAGCGGCGCCCGCGCATCCGGCCGATGCAGGTCAACCCGACCTCGCGCGCGATTTCGACCCCCCAGGCGGTGAACCCCGAGCGCGAGGCCAGCACCGGAATGCCCATCAGCGCGCACTTGATCACCATCTCGGACGTCAGCCGGCCGGTGGTGTAGAGGATCTTGTCATCGGCAGGCACGCCGTTGCGGAACATCCAGCCGGCGATCTTGTCGACGGCGTTGTGGCGGCCGACGTCCTCCATGTAGACCAGCGGCCGGTCGCCCTGGCACAGCACCGTGCCGTGGATCGCCCCAGCCTCGAGGTACAGTGACGGGGTGGTATTGATCTCCTGCGCCAGCGCATACAGCCAGCTTGTCCGGATCTCGGCCCGTGGCAGGGTCAGGCCCTCGAGCCCCTCCATCATGTCGCCGAAGACCGTGCCGACCGCGCAGCCCGAGGTGCGCGTCTTCTTCTGCATCTTGTCCTCGTAGGAGGTCTCGCGCTCGGTCCGCACCACGACCGTCTCGATCTCGTCGTCGTAGTCGACGCGCGTCACCACGTCGTCGTCGCGCAGCATGCCCTGGTTGCGCAGGAAACCGACCGCCAGGTATTCAGGATAATCTCCGATGGTCATGGCGGTCACGATCTCCTGTCGGTTGAGGTAGATCGTCAGCGGACGCTCCTCGACGACGCTGATGTCGACGGACGCGCCGGTCTGGTCGGTTCCGGTGACGCGGCGTGTCAGGCGCGGGTCGTCCGGGTTCGGCAGGATGGGGGTGTCGGGCACGGCCTGCGCGCTCCTGTGAGGGGTGGTGTTACCGGGCTTGAAAGGCATAGTGTATGGGTGCGGAACCGGTTGCAAGGGATGAGCGATGCTGGGCTACGTGGTGTCCGAAGGCCGCGGCGAAGGTGATCGCCTGATCCACGCGGTGGCGATGCAACTGCGCGCGGCGGGCCTGCCGCTGGCGGGCGCCGTGCAGACCAATGAGGATCGAGATCCGACGCGCAAATGCGACATGGACCTGCACATCCTGTCGGGCAACGACACGGTGCGCATCAGCCAGGACCTGGGGCGCCTGTCGCGCGGCTGCCGGCTTGATCCTGCCGGGCTGGAGCGTGCGGTGGGAATCGTTGCCGCGGCGCTGGCGAACCGGCCAGCTCTGCTGATCGTGAACAAGTTCGGCAAGCAGGAAATCGACGGCCGCGGCTTCCGCCCCCTGATCGGCGAGGCGCTGGCCGAGGGCATCCCGGTTCTGACCGCGGTCAACCAAGGTAACGTCGACGCCTTCCTGGAATTCGCTGCCGACATGGCCGAACAACTGCCACCGGATGCCGACGCGATCATGGTCTGGTGCCGGGCGCACCGCCAGGCGGCATGAACCGGCGTCTCGGCGCCGCTTCTAGTCGCCCCAGGTCGCCATTCGCCGATCGACCGTCTTGCGCGACACGCCCAGGCGCCGCGCGGCCTCGGCCCGGTTACCGTTGCACATGTCGAGCACGTGCAGGATGTGGCGCTGCACGACCAGTTCCAGATCCTCGATCGCACGCGCGCCGGTGACCTGACCGCTGCCGGCGAACTCGGGCGGAAACTCCCCGAGGATGACCGACCGTTCGACCAGGTTCTTCAACTCGCGCACGTTGCCGGGCCAGCCGTAGCGGCGCAGCTTCAGCAGCGTCTCTTCGTCCAGGTCCAGCGCCGGCAGGCCCAGCGAAACCGACGATTGCGTCATGAACAGCGCGGCCAACTCGACGATATCCTCGGACCGATCGGCCAGCGGGGGCATGTCGATGCGCACCACGTTGATGCGGTGATAGAGGTCTGCGCGGAAGCGGCCTTCGGCGATGGCGGCGTCCAGATCGGCGTTGGTGGCAAAGCAGAAACGCAGGTCGAAGGGCATCTCTCGCTCGGCGCCGACGGGTCGCACGCGACGGTCCTCTAGCACGCGCAGAAGTGCGGCCTGCAATTGATCCGGCATCTGCGCCACCTCGTCGAGGAAAAGCGTGCCCCCATCGGCCAGAGGGATAAGCCCCGGCTTCAGGCGGCCACCCTCCTCGATCACGCCGAACAGGTCGGCCGCGATCCGTTCGGGCGTCAGCGCGGCGCAGTTTACCGCGACGAAGGGCCCTTCGGCGCGGGGGGACAGTGCATGCAGGTGGCGCGCGGCCAATTCCTTTCCGGTGCCGGTGGCACCGGTGAACAGGACCGGCGTCGTCAGTGGCGCCAGCCGGGCCAGCATGGCGCGCAGCTCGGCCATCGGCCGCGACTTGCCCAGCAGCGGCCCGTGGGCGTCGCCCGCGTTCAGCGCGTGCCGCAGCAGCGTGTTGTCGCGTCGGAGGAATTTACGGTCGAGGGTGCGCGCCACGGCACCCAGGATCTGGTTCGCGCGGAACGGTTTCAGAACGAAGTCGCTGACACCGGCGCGAAGCGCGGCGATGGCGGTTTCCAGGTCGGCATAGGCAGTGATCAGGATGGTGTCGGCGAAGAAGCCCTTGCGGCGCTGTTCGGTGACCCAGTCCAGCCCGGTCGTCCTGGGCATGATGTTGTCCAGGATCACCAGATCGAAATGCGATTCGTCCAGGCGCTTCGTCGCCTCGGCGGCGCTGGCGGCCTGCTCGACCCGCTTCACCCGCGGGCCGAGGATCTTGGTCAGGAAGTTCCGCATCCCCGGTTCGTCGTCGATCACCAGGATCGAGGCGCCTGCCAGGGTGCTGCCGTATTCATCTGTCGCGTTCATGGAGACCGTCTACACCAGCCGCGCGGCCGGCAGAAGACAGCGCGCTTCGCGACCGGTCAGTCCAGCCTCACGCTGCCGGGGCTCGAATAGACCTCTGCCGACGAGAATCCGATCTGGTTCAGCGTGTACCACGCGCCGACCGCGATCAGCGCACTGGCGGCGAAACCCGTCATCATTGCTTTCATGTGCGGCTCACTCCTCTGTGGTGGCCTGTTTCAGGAAGGCGATCAGGTCGGCGCGGTCGTCGCGTCCGCCGATCACCTGCATGGGCATCTTCGACCCGGGAATGTAATGGTCCGGCCCCTGGTCGAACAGCGCGTCGATCGTCTCGTCCGACCAGACGATCCCCGAACCGTCGAGCGTTGCGGAATAGGTGTAGCCGGGCACGGTGCCGGCGGGCCGGCCGAACACGCCGTGCAGCGTCGGGCCGGCCTTGCGCGAAGGGCCGGGTTCCAGCGCGTGGCAGATTGAGCATTTGCGCATGAACTGCCGTTCGCCGTTGGGCATGGTCTCGGGGTCGCGCAGGAAGGCGCGCTCTTGGCCCATCGTGCTGTCAAACGTATCCAGCATCGCCACCGGCCAGGCATAGACCACGTCGTCCAGCCCCCCCGCATGGAGCACCGCACCGTCGGCCGAGAACGCCAGCGCCCAGACCGGCCCTTCGCGCGTGGCGCGGAAGTCGTTTGCGATTGCCCACTCGGCGGTGTCGAGCATCATTATGAAGCCGTGGCCGTCGCCCACCGCAAGCCGGTCTGTGCCGGCGTGATGATCCATCGCCAGGATCGGCCGGCGGTCCAGCGTGAAATCCGCGATCGGTTTCCCGGTCGCGGCATCGACGATGCGCGTGCCGCCGTCGACCGCGCCGTAGGCGATCCAGCCTTCGCCGATGACCAGTTCGTTCACGCCAAATCCATGACGGACCATTGGGTAGGGCGTGCCACCCTGCGTCAGGTCGTAGCGCAGCAGATCGCCTGCCGAGGTGCCGGCGAACAGGTACCGGCCGTCCGGCGAAAAGCCGACGGTGTTTACGCCTGCCCCGGGTCGTTCCAGCGTTCGCGGATCGCCGGCGCCCGAAACGGTCCACACGATGATCGACCCGTCCCAGCTGCCGCTGGCCAGCGTCTGCCCGTCCGGAGAGACGGCCAGAGCCGCGACCTTTCCCTGGTGGCGGCCAAGCACCCGCGGCGTGTCGCCCCAGGCGCGCACGGCAAAATCGTCGCCGCCGGAATACAACGTGCCGTCCGGCCCCCAGACGACCGTGGTCACGGCCGCCTCGTGGCCTTCCAGCCAAGCGGGGTCGCGCCCGGTCCACAGGCCCACGGAATTGTCGAAACTGGCCGAGGCGACGCGCCCTTCGGAAGACACGTCCAGTCCCATGATCGGGCCGCCGTGGCCCTTGAGTGTGGTAAAGTCCTGCGCGGCGAGGGGGGCCGCCGCGCAGACGACCATGATCGCAGAAAGCAACGCCTTCCGCATGACGGACCTATTCGGCTGCCGTGGCGGGACGGACCGGCGCCGCGGGCTCGGTCGAGCCCTCCTTGGCGCGGATTTCGTCCAGCCAGAGCGAGTGGTGCTGATGCGCCCAGGCCTCGTCGACCTGGCCCGAGCCCATGGCGTCGAAGGCGCCCTCCATCCCGATCGAGCCGATGTAGATGTGCGCGACGATGATCGCCATCAGGACAAAGCCGACGATCGCATGCCACGTCTGGGCCAGCTGCATTTCCTCTTGCGGTGCCAGTTCGTTGGGAAGCACCCCGATGCCCAGTAGCTGCGGAAGCCCGGTGTCGTTGAGGATGGCGAAGGTCTTGGCGAACAGCGGCAGTTCGTAGGGGAACAGCAGCGACAGGCCCGACATCGAGATCGAGGCGCCCAGCAGTATCACCGACCAGAAGATGATCTTCTGGCCCGCGTTGAACTTCTTCGCGGGCGGATGCTCTTTCCCGATGATGCCGCCGGCCATGCGGAACCACGTGATGTCCGTGCGGTTCGGGATGTTGTGCCAGACCCACAGGAAGAACACGAACACCAGCGCCAGCATGAAAGGCCAAGCCAGGTTGTTGTGCACGAACTTCGCGCCCGTCAGCAGCACCGCGTTGACTTCGCGCCCGAAGACCGGGGCGATGAGGGTGCGGCCGAACAGCACGACAAGGCCGGACAGTCCCAGCACGATGAAGCTGCCGGCAAGCATCCAGTGCGAGAACCTCTCGAACGCCCTGAAGCGGGTGACGGTGCGGCCGGTCTTGGGCTCTTCGACGCGGACGCGGCCGCGGAAGGCGAAGAACAGCGCCAGCAGGCCGATCACGCCCAGCAATCCCCAGCCGCCCCAAGTGGCCAGCGGCCCTTGGCGGAACTCGTACCAGCTCATCCCGCCATCCTGCATCAGGACGCGCGCGACGTCGCCGCCTGCGCTGACCTCGACCGTGTCGTAGCCGTAGCGCAGCGCGCGCCAGATCTCGGAATCCGATTCACCGCCCAGCGTGCCCAGCTGCGCGGCCATGCCGGCGGCGGTGTCGTCGCCGATCTGGCTTTGACGGAAGGCTGGGTCTATGGGCCGTCCCTCCTGCCGAGCAAGAATATCTTGAAGGGTCTGTGCGCCGCCTGTCGCCTCGCGCGCCTCGGCCAGTGCCTCGGGGGTCGGCCCCAAGGGGGGCGGCGCGGGGCGGAAGACCACCGCCAGCACGCCAAGCACAAGAAGCAACCCGACGAACCATGCGAACCCGGTCGATTTCTTCATCATCTCTTTCCCCTCAAACCCTGTCCGGTGGATGGCTGCCGCCACGCGGCCCGGTCCGCTGCGGCGGAGGCCAGGGCCGAAAAGCCCGCCGGCCTCGCCGGGCGGTGCAATGCGGATGGGCCCGCACAGACGGGCCCACCGGATGGATGATCGGCGGGCCGGCGCGAACCGGCCCGCGCGGACGGATCAGCCGCCCTTCTGCTCGTAGGCGGTGCCCCAGCCCCACGCGCCCGAGCCGAAGCCGCGGGCGACGACGCGTTCGCGGTAGATCGCCGACACCACGTCGCCGTCACCCGCAAGCAGCGCCTTGGTCGAGCACATCTCGGCGCAGATCGGCAGCTTGCCCTCGGCGATCCGGTTGCGGCCGTACTTGGAGAACTCGGCGTTCGAGTGAGTCTCTTCGGGGCCACCGGCGCAGAAGGTGCACTTGTCCATCTTGCCACGGGACCCGAAGTTGCCCGCCTGCGGGTATTGCGGCGCGCCGAAGGGGCACGCGTAGAAGCAATAGCCGCAGCCGATGCACAGGTCCTTGGAGTGCAGGACGACGCCGTCTTCGGACTGGTAGAAGCAATCCACCGGGCAAACGGCCATGCAGGGCGCGTCCGAACAGTGCATGCAGGCGACCGAGATCGATCGTTCGCCGGGCGTGCCGTCCTGAATGGTCACGACGCGGCGGCGGTTGATCCCCCACGGCACCTCGTGTTCGTTCTTGCACGCGGTGACGCAGGCATTGCACTCGATGCAGCGCTCGGCGTCACACAGGAACTTAGCTCTTGCCATAGTTCTTTTCTCCTTACGCTGGCATGATCTTGCAGAGAGTCGCTTTCGTCTCCTGCATCTGGGTCACGCTGTCGTAGCCATAGGTTTGGGCGGTGTTGGTGGATTCACCCAAGACATATGGATCCGCCCCTTCGGGGTACTTGCTCCGCAGGTCCTCGCCCTGGAAATGGCCGCCGAAGTGGAAAGGCATGAAGGCCACGCCTTCGCCCACCCGTTCGGTCACCATCGCCATCACCTTGACCTTGCCGCCTTCGGGGCCTTCGACCCAGACCTGAGCACCGTCACGGACGCCGAGATTGTTGGCGTCGCGGGTGTTGATCTCGACGAACATGTCCTGCTGCAGCTCGGCCAGCCACGGGTTCGACCGCGTCTCGTCGCCGCCGCCCTCGTATTCGACCAGACGGCCCGAGGTGAGGATGATCGGATAGTCCTTGCTGAAATCCTGCTTCTGGATCGATGCGTACATCGTCGGCAGGCGATAGAACTTCCGGTCCTCGTAGGTCGGGTAGTCGGCCACGAGATCGCGGCGGTTGGTGTAGAGCGGCTCGCGGTGCAACGGCACCGGGTCCGGGAAGGTCCACACCACGGCGCGGGCCTTGGCATTGCCGTAGGGGGCGCAGCCGTGCTTGATCGCGACCCGTTGGATGCCGCCCGACAGGTCGGTCTTCCAGTTGACGGCCGAGGATTTCGCGTCGAAATCCGACGGGAAGGGCGACATGGATTGCTCGCCGACTTCCTCGTTCAGGGCCTGGTCGGGTCCACCATCGACGGTGCTATTGCCGTCTCCAGCTAGCATCGCACTCATCTGCACGCCGGCCACTTGGCCGATAATCTGCTTCTCCTCGTCCGTGAGATCGTTGTGCCAGCCCAGATCCACCAGCATCTGGTAGGTGAACTCGGGGTAGCCGTCCTGAAGTTCGGCGCCGGGGTTGGACACCCCTTCGGCCAGCAGGTTGTCGCCGTTGCGCTCCACGCCGTAGCGGGCGCGGAAGGGCAGACCACCGTCGGCCACCGGCTTAGAGATGTCGTACAGGTTCGGCGAACCCGGATGGTTCATCTCCGCCGTTCCCCAGCACGGCCACGGCAGACCGTAATAGTCGCCGTCGGCAGGACCGCCGTTGGCACGCAGCGTCGTCCGGTCGAACGTGTGCTGGTTGGCCATGTGCAGCTTCAACCGCTCGGGCGACTGGCCGGTATAGCCAACCGTCCACATGCCGCGGTTGATCTCGCGCAGGGTGTCCTCGATGTTCGGCGTGATGCCGTCATCTTCCAGAGCGATGTTGCGGAACAGCCGGTCGTGGAAGCCGAACTTCTGCGCGAACAGGCCGATGATCGTGTGATCGGGCTTGGACTCGAAGAGTGGATCGACGACCTTTTCGCGCCACTGGATCGACCGGTTCGATGCGGTGACCGAGCCTGTGGTCTCGAACTGGGTCGTGGCCGGCAGCAGGTAGACGCCGTCGGTGCGGTCGTGCAGCACCGCCGAGACCGTGGGGAACGGGTCGACGACGACGAGCATGTCGAGCAGCTCCATCGCCTTCTTCATCTCGACCATGCGGGTCTGAGAGTTCGGCGCGTGGCCCCAGAGCACCATGGCCCGGACGTTGTTGGGCTGGTCGATGTTCTCGGCGTCTTCCAGAACGCCGTCGATCCAGCGCGACACCGGTATGCCGGTCTCGTACATCAGGTCCTTGGTCTTGCCGTCGGCGCCTTCGACCTTCGCGAATTGGCCATTCAGCCAATCCCAGTCCTCGTTCCAGACCCGGGCCCAGTGCTCCCACGAACCTTTGGCAAGGCCGTAATAGCCGGCAAGCGTGTGCGAAAGCACGCCGAGGTCGGTGGCACCCTGCACGTTGTCGTGGCCGCGGAAGATGTTCGTGCCGCCGCCCGAGACGCCCATGTTGCCCAGCGCAAGCTGCAGGATGCAGTACGCGCGGGTGTTGTTGTTGCCGTTGGTGTGCTGCGTGCCGCCCATGCACCAGATCACGGTGCCGGGACGGTTGTTGGCCATCGTCATCGCCACGCGTCGCAACTGGCTGCCCGGCGTGCCGGTGACGCGCTCGACTTCCTCGGGCGTCCACTTGGCGACTTCTTCGCGGATCTGGTCCATGCCCCAGACGCGGGTGCGGATGAACTCCTTGTCCTCCCACCCGTTTTCGAAGATGTGCCACAGGATGCCCCAGATCAGCGCCACGTCCGAGCCGGGACGGAAGCGAACGTATTCGTCCGCATGCGCCGCAGTGCGCGTGAACCGCGGGTCGCAGACGATCAGCGGGGCGTTGTTCTCCTCCTTGGCCTTCAGCACGTGCAGCAGCGAGACGGGGTGCGCCTCGGCCGGGTTGCCGCCGATGATGAAGATCGCTTTCGAATTGTGGATGTCGTTGTACGAGTTCGTCATGGCGCCGTAGCCCCATGTGTTCGCAACGCCGGCCACGGTGGTCGAGTGGCAGATCCGGGCCTGGTGATCCACGTTGTTCGTGCCCCAGTAGCGCGCGAACTTCTGGAACAGGTAGGATTGCTCGTTGTTATGCTTGGCGCTGCCCAGCCAGTAGACCGAATCCGGGCCGCTTTCCTCGCGGATCGACAGCATCTTGTCGCCGATCTCGTTGATCGCCTGCTCCCAGCTGATGCGCTTCCACTCGCCGCCTTCCTTCTTCATCGGATACTTGAGGCGGCGCTCGCCATGCGCGTGCTCGCGCACCGATGCGCCCTTGGCGCAGTGGGCGCCCAGGTTGAAGGGGCTGTCCCAGCCGGGCTCCTGCCCGACCCAGACGCCGTCCGAAACCTCGGCGACGACCGTGCAGCCCACCGAGCAGTGGGTGCAGACGGATTTACGCAGTTCGACCGCGCCGGTGGCGGCGGTCTGGGCCGTGGCTTGCGTCACGGTTCCCCCGGTGGCGGCGATGGCGGCAAGGCCGCCGATGGCCAGACCGGACCCGCGCAGGAAGGCGCGGCGGTCGACCGAGGCGTTCGCGGCCTCGGCAAGGATACTTGTCCGCTGGGGGCGTCGCGCAACCCCGTTGGTCTTTTTCCTGAGCATGGTTTCTCTCTCCCATTCACGCACCCACCGCGGGCACGCGTGGCTGTGATCAGGCGGAACGGTCGGGCCTCACGCTACCAGTTGTTCCACCGCTGATCCGTCCGGTCAGAACCGGGCGGAGGCGTAGTAGGCGCGCGTGTGCGCGGTGTCCTGCATCTTCTCCAGAGTCAGGTCGGGCTCGGCCGCCTCGGCCTCGGTCCCGCCGGTGGCGATCGCGACGGCTGCGATCGGCGCCGTGGTCCCGGCCAGTTTCAGGAAAGTCCGGCGCGAAGCCTCTTTTTCCCCTGCCATGTCAAGGTCCTCCCTTGGTGGCGTTCCGGCGGTGTCACCCGCCGCTCGTAAGGCCGGTTGCCCGGCCGCTGATGCGCGGTTGCCCGCGCGGTGTGCCCGGGAGCCCTGCGGCCCCGGGCGGAAAACCCTAGTCCGTGCTCATCCGGAACGCCTCGGTCTCGATCTCCATGAAGCTGCGCCCGATGGTGCCCACGGGCGCGTAGAAGACCGAGTTCTTGGCCCCCTCGAGATCCGAGAAGAAGTGCGACGCCCACGGCGCGATATGCTTGTTGAAAAACGTCTTCTGGCTGGCCAGCGAGGCCGGCACGCCGAAGCGGCCGACGATCATCGCGCCCATCATCTCCATCAGCGAGGCGATGTTGTCCTCGGGTTCGAACACGGTGTCCGACCGGGCCAGCCCCCGTGCCGTCATGTCCTGCCGCAGCAGGGCCAGAGGCTTCTCGTTCAGGAACCCGGTCAGGTAGTACGAAGCGTATGGCAGCAATTCGCCCCGGCCCAGCCCGATGAACAGACGATTGTATTCGCTTTCCACCGATTTCGGCTTGGTGACCTTGGCCATCTTCGCAAGCGTGGCGATGGCGCGGCCCAGCTCGGACTCGTCGCCCTGCAGCGACGCGGTCTGCGCCAGCAGCATCTCGTCGGGCGGCGCCGACAGGATCACGCCCAGGAAATTGTAGAGATCCGCGCGCTGGCGGTCCTCGTCGGCGACGGCGATCGTTTCGGCTGCGGTCATGGTGTCCTTTTCCGTCATGTGTCGAACGTGAAGCGCATGCGCCGCGCGGTCCGCGCAGGCGCCTCGTCCCCGTCCTCCTCGTCGTCGTAGACGTGCCGGTAGGCAGGCGTCTCCTCCTCGGGTCCGGCCACGGGGGCATCGACGTCGGCGGTCTCGTAATCGTCGGCGACCTCGGCCGTTGCGTCCTCGGGGGTGTCTGCGGCGGGCTCGTCCTCGTCCTGCACGAGGGTCTTCAGCATGCCGCGGCCGACCTGGTAGGCGGTCTGCAGGTTCTCGACCACGGTAGCAGCGTCGGTGTAGTCGCCGCCGTAATCGACAAGCCCGTCGATATTGGCCAGCACCGGGTTCAACCGCCACAGCCGCCGCAGCGCGCGCGTCTTCAGCCGCTGCGGAACCGCCTCGCGCAGCAGCGCCTGGACCTGGTCGGTGCGCTCCATCACGTCCGGGTCGGGCAGGCCCAGCTCCGCCAGGATCTCCTCGTCCGGGCGCTCGGCCAGCCTGACCTCTTCGGCCGCGGCCTCCTCGGCACGCTTCGCCTCGACCTCGGCGCGGTCCTCGGCCTCGACGGCAGCGCGGCGGCGTGCCCAGAAGCTGCCGGGTGCGTCATGGCGGGGGTCACGGGTCATTGCAGGCGCCTCCGCTTGAGCGCGGGCGACGCGTAGACGTCTGCGGGTTTGCCCACGCGCGGGTCTCCGATGCCGTCCTGTACCAGGTCGACTCGCTTGCGATCGCGGCGCCGCTTCACGAAGACCTCATCCTGATGGAACTCTTCGACGAAGTCGCGCACCCAGGCGATCAGACCGTGGGGCATCGGCACCTTCTCGACGATTTCCTCGCCGCTGTCGGTGTAATCCTGCGCCTCATAGGGCGAGGCGGTCACCAGCGCGACGTCCAGCGGGCATTCGTCCTCTGTGGATTCACGCATCACGACGTACAGGCTGGGCACGTGGGCGGAGATACCATGCAGATACGCCTCGGAATCGGCGCCGTGCAGTTCCAGCGTCAGGGTCGCAGCGTGGTATTCGACCGTCTCGCCCTCGCGGCGCATGACCTTCCAGTCGGCGGGACCGGCTCCGGGCAGTACCGCCGTCGCCGTCCAGACCCACGGCACCCAACGCGTGACGCCGGGCGCGCGCCGCAGCACGATCCCGACCGGCATGGTTCGGTAAGCGTTCGGATTGTGGATCACAAAAGACCTCCCTGTCGCATGGAACCGTGGCGCATCCTTGCGCGTTTGGGGAAGGGGGCATTTTGTGCACCACTGCATTCCGAGCCGGATCGGGACATTTTGGGCAGTCCTGCAGGGCTGCTTGGAGTCAGACGGACGATTTGTCCAACCCGACAATTTCTCTAGGAAAGCCGCATTGGCGGATCGGAGCGAATCACCCCCCGGCGCAGTACCGTACCCGCCGACTTCAGGCACGAAATCGTGCCGACAAACCGGTTGTCGGGGGTGGCGAATCGTGTGTAGGTGATCGACGCGCAGGCCTTGGGGATTCCTTAGATCGATGGCCTGCCAGGGGAGCGGATTCATGGTCAAGTCATTGATAACGTGCGACTGTCTGGGCAGCCAGACGGTCGATGCAGATGCGCTGTCCAGGGCTGCGGGGCTACACGTGCGCACCCCTTGCACCGCCCTGTGCACCCGCCAGATCGACCTTGCTGCGGCGGCCTTGACCGAGGGTGACGCAGTTTTCTGCTGCACCCAGGAGGCACGCACTTTCGACGCACTGGCCGAGGAGCTGGGGGTCGACCCGGCGCCGGTACTGGACCTGCGTGACCGGGCCGGTTGGACCGAGGATACCCGGTCCAATGTGCCCAAAATGTCCGCCCTGATCGCTGAATCACTGCTACCGCCTGCGGCGGAAAAATCGCTGGACGTGGTGTCCGAGGGGTTGTGCCTTGTCATCGGTCGGGCCGAGGTGGCGCTGCCTGCGGCCGAGCAGCTGTCCGACCACCTGTCTGTCACGGTGCTGCTGGCCGAGGGCGACGAGATTCCCGATACTCGGGCCTATGACGTGATCACCGGCCGCCTCCGCCGGGCGACGGGCGCGCTGGGCCAGTTCGAGGTGGCGATCGACGCACTGCGCCAGATCGAACCCGGCGGCCGCGGCGGTTTCGCGCTGACCGAGCCGAAGGACGGCGGCGTGTCGCAATGCGACGTGATCGTGGACCTGCGCGGCGACGTGCCCCTGTTTCCTGCCCACGACAAGCGCGAAGGCTATCTGCGCGCGGATCCGGCGCATCCGCCGGCCGTCGCGGCGGCGATCCTCGCGGCGTCGCACCTTGTCGGCACCTTCGAAAAGCCGCTCTATGTCCGGACCGAGCCGCTTCTTTGCGCCCATTCCCGCGCGGAGCAAACGGGCTGCACACGGTGCCTTGACCTGTGCCCGACCGGGGCGATCGTGCCGAACGGCGA
Source organism: Citreimonas salinaria (assembly GCF_900107235.1). GTDB lineage: Bacteria > Pseudomonadota > Alphaproteobacteria > Rhodobacterales > Rhodobacteraceae > Citreimonas > Citreimonas salinaria. The sequence continues at coordinate 106,885 of NZ_FNPF01000001.1, read as the reverse complement.
ACACGTCACCGTCGACCCGATGATCTGCGCCGGCTGCGGCGCGTGCTCGGCGGTGTGCCCGTCGGGCGCGATCAGCTACGATGCGCCGCCGGTCGACCTGGTTTTCCGCCGGGTGCAGACGCTGGCCAAGGCGTACCTGGACGCGGGCGGCGCAGCGCCCCGCCTGCTGGTTCACGACAGCCACGGCATGGAAATGATCGGCCTGTCGGCGCGTCACGGACGCGGTCTGCCGGTCGACGTGATCCCGCTGGAGATGACGGCAATCGGCGCCTTCGGCCACGCCGAGGCGGTCGCGGCGCTGGCCGCCGGTTTCGCCAGCGTCACGCTGCTGCCCGGCCCGAAAGCCGATTTGGCGGCGCTGAATGCGCAGGTCGCCCTGGCGCAGGCCATCGCCGGAGAGCCGCGCGTGCGCGTGCTGGACACGCCCGATCCCGACGCCATGAGCGATGCGCTGTACGACGAGGCCGCGCCAGCGCCGGTCGTCACCCCCGTGCGCCCCATGGGCACGCGGCGGCAGATCACCCGGCAGGCGGCTCGCGCGCTGCACCCGGATGCCGAGCAGCTGCCACTGCCCGCGGGCGCGCCCTATGGCGCCGTGCTGGTGGACAAGGACGCCTGCACGCTGTGCCTGTCCTGCGTGTCGCTGTGCCCGTCGGGTGCGCTGGGTGACAATCCCGACCTGCCGCAGCTGCGCTTCCAGGAGGATGCCTGCCTGCAGTGCGGCCTGTGCGCCAACATCTGTCCCGAGGACGCGATCACGCTCGAACCCCGCCTGGACCTGACCGAGGGCGCGCTGCGCCAGGAGGTCATCAACGAGGAAGAGCCCTTTGCCTGCGTGGAATGCGGCACCCTGTTCGGCGTCAAATCCACGATCGATCGCATCACCGAGAAGCTGCAGAGCCACTCCATGTTCCAGGGCGGCGACAAGCTGCGGATGATCCAGATGTGCGACGATTGCCGGGTCAACGCCCAGTTCCATTCGCACGACAACCCATTCGCCGGCCGCGAGCGGCCGCGTCCCCGCACCACCGACGACTACCTGTCGAAGCGGCGCGATCATTGATGGGCCAGCGGCGCCCCCAGATCGGCGGCCTGCATGCCGGCCACGTAGGCCAGCACGGCCTCGACCTCGTCCAGCGTCAGGGCGATGGGAACGATCGGGCTGGGCCGACTTTCGTCGAAGGGTGGCGTGACCTCGTGGATGATGGTGAAGGCCGGGTGCGGGTTGAGCGCGTAGAACGCGGTAAAGCGCTGCTCCCAGTCGGGCAGGGCCCGCAGGACCGCGAAGCTGGGCGTCGATCCGATTCCGGCACCCCGCGTGTCCTCGTCCACCGCGTGGCAGCGCGTGCACTGGCTGAGCGAAACCTGATGCCCCAGCGCCGCGTCACCGTCGAAGGCGATGGCGGCGACCTCGCGCGTCTCGGGGGTGGCTTCGGTAAAGACGGGCTTGCCGTCCGGCTGGTAGGCGAGCACAGCCTTGCGGCCAATGTCGCCAGCCAGCCAGTCTGCAAATCGTTCGGTCGCGGCGTGGCCGTCGGACAGCACCCGCATGCGCCACACGCGCTCGCCCTCAAACAGCGGGCGGCCCTCGTCGCCCACGACGATGTCGGCGGCGTCCGGCGCGTCGGCCAGGGTGACGCGGATCTGGGTCTTGAGCGAGAAGCGCGGCAGGATGTAATCCATCACACCGGTGCCCACCAAAGCGTCGGGCGCGTAAAGCCGGACGGTGCGGTCGTCCTGCGCGGCGGCAAGCCGCGGCAGGACCGCCAGCGCCAGGGCGAGGATCGCGATGAGACGGGCCATGCGATCAGGTTAGGCGGCGCGCACACAGCGCGTCAATCGTGACGAACGGAACAGGGAGACGACGATGAGCGACGATTTCAACATGTCGATGCGAAAGTTCCTCAAGCAGGTCGGCGTGACCTCGCAGCAGGCCATCGAAGAGGCGATGCGCGAACACGACACCTCCGGCAAGAGTTATGCCGTCAAGGCCGTGGTCACGATCCCCGAACTGGGCGTGACGCACGAGATCGACGGCACCATCAAGGGCCAGGAGTGATCCGGTGAGCGCAAGCAGGGACACGGTTCTCGAGACACTCAAGAAGATCGCCGACCCATCCGGCTCTGGCGACATCGTGGGCGCCGGGGTGGTGCGGGCACTGAACGTTGACGAAACCGGCTCCGTCCGGTTCGTGATGGAGATCGCGCCGCAGCGCGCGTCGGCCTACGAAGCGATCAAGGCGCAGGCAGAGACCGCGCTGAAGGCGCTGCCGGGCGTGTCGGCGGTGTCGATCGTGATGACCGGCCATACGGAAAAGGCTCCGCCCGAGCTGCGCCCGCGCAAGGCGGCCGAGCCCACCGGGCCGCAGAAGATCCCCGGAATCGACCGCATCATCGCCATCGCCAGCGGCAAGGGCGGCGTGGGCAAGTCCACGGTTTCGGCGAACCTGGCCTGCGCCCTGGCGGCGCAGGGACGGCGCGTGGGCCTGCTCGACGCCGACGTCTACGGCCCCAGCCAACCGCGGATGCTGGGCGTGTCGGGCCGGCCGGCCTCGCCCGATGGCAAGACGATCCTGCCGATGCGCAACCACGGCGTCACGATGATGTCGATCGGCCTGATGACGAACGAGGACCAGGCGGTGGTCTGGCGCGGCCCGATGCTGATGGGCGCGCTGCAGCAGATGATGAACCAGGTCCAGTGGGGCGCGCTCGACGTGCTGCTGGTCGACCTGCCGCCGGGCACCGGCGATGTGCAGATGACGCTGGCGCAGAAGGCGCAGGTCGACGGCGCGATCATCGTCAGCACGCCGCAGGACGTGGCGTTGCTGGACGCGCGCAAGGGCATCGACATGTTCAACCAGCTCAAGGTGCCGATCATCGGCATGATCGAGAACATGAGCACGCATATCTGCTCGAATTGCGGCCACGAGGAACACGTCTTCGGCCACGGCGGCGTTGCCGCCGAGGCGGCCAAGCTGGGCGTGCCGCTGCTGGCCGAGGTGCCGCTGCACCTGCAGATCCGTCTGGCGTCGGACGGCGGCGCACCGATCGCCGTCAGCCAGCCCGACAGCCCGCAGGCCAAGGCGTTCCACGACATCGCCGCGGCGCTGGTCGCCAGGGGCGTGGCGTGAGGGGCTGCCATGTCCGAGCTTGACGCCATACCCGACGTGCTGACTTTCCCGCCCGCGATGACGGGCGAAGCGGTGACGGAAGACCCGCTTGAAATAGCGGTGATGCGCGCGATCCAGGGCTGTGACGCGGGACTGATCTGCTACCGCGTCGCAGCCGACCGCGTTGGAGCCGCGCTTGTCTTCGCGCCCGAAGTTCCCTTGGCAGATGCGATGGCGATGCTGCCGCTGTGCGGTGTGGGGCTTCAGAACGCGCTGGGGGCGCTCGCTCCGCCCGAGGTCGCCGTTCACCTGGAATGGACCGGCGGCGTCCGCGTCAACGGCGCGTCCTGCGGCGGGTTCCACGTGGTGGTGTCTGATGCCGATCCCGACGAAGTGCCGCTGTGGCTGGTCATCGGCTTCGAGATGCCGCTGCTGGACTTGGCCGATGGCGGGCTGACGCCCGACCGGACGGCGCTTTACGCCGAGGGTTGCGCCGACGTCGACCTGGGCCAGCTGGTCGAATCCTGGGCGCGGCACAGCCTGAACTGGATCTCCCGCTGGGACACGGAAGGCACCAAGCCGCTGCACGCCGAGTGGCGCGGACTGGCCCACGGCATCGGCGAAGAGATCACCATACAGGGCCGCACCGGCACCTTCCTTGGCGTCGACGAGCGGTTCGGCATGCTGCTGCGCGACGACGAGCGCACGCACCTGATCCCGCTGACCGTTGTTCTGGAGGACACGCCATGAAACTGGCCCGCGCCATTCACTTCGACGAATCCGACCAGCACGTCTTTGCCAGCCCGGCGCGGACCGGCGAATGGTGCATCTCGGGCGGGTTCGAATTCTCCGACTGGACGGAGGGCGACCTCACAGGCAAGCCGCGGCAGGCCTTCGCCAACGGCTGGATGGGATTGGAAACCGGCGGGCGCGTGACCTTCGTCGCGGTGACGCAGATCGAGCCATCAGAAGTCGAGACGCTGACCTCGCTGCTGGCGCAACACTTCGTGACCTATTATGGCGCACCCTCGGTCGAGGCGGCGAAACCCGTCGCGCGCGAAGAAATCGCCCAGATGGCCGAGTTGTGCGAGGATCACGCGCCCAACACGCTGCTGACCGTCGCGCGCGAGCTGACCGATTCCGGCGTGCGCGAAAGCTACCGGGTGATCGAGGCGCAGGAGGCTGGACTCGAGCAGTTCGCGATCCACGGATCGGTCGACGACTGACCGCCGGCAACTTGCGTTGTCCGCCCGATTGGGCGAGGACGGAGGCCGACGGATCGGACACCGGACGAGGGTGCAGCGCGGCATGATCAGACAGTTTCTTCCGGTCACGGCGCTCTTGCTCGGCTCCGCCCTTCTGCTGTTCGCTGGCGGGCTGAACGGCCTCATCCTGCCGGTCCGCGGCTCGGCCGAGGGGTTCAGCGCCTATTCTCTTGGCCTGCTGGGGACCGGCTGGGCCGTCGGGTACGTGCTGGGTTGCGTCTTCGCGCCGCGCCTGGTGGGGGCGGTGGGCCACATCCGGACCTTCGGCGTCATGTGCGCCTTTGCCGCCGTGGCCGTGCTGCTGCAAGCGCTGGTGGTCGAGATGTGGGCCTGGATCCCCACGCGCGCGATCGCCGGGTTCTGCTTCGCCGGCGCGGCGATGATCGTCGAAAGCTGGCTGAACGACCGCGCGCAGCCATCCACCCGCGGTGCGATTTTCGGAGTCTACACGATGGTGAATCTGGCTGCCATCACCGCCGGCCAGATGGCGATTTCGCTTGGGGACGCGTCGGGTTTCGTTTTCTTTGCCATTGCGGCGATCGTCTATGCGCTGGCGTTGGTGCCCACGGCGCTGTCGACCCAGGCGACACCGGCACCGCTGACATCGGTCCAACTTAATTTGGCTGCGCTGTGGCGAAACTCACCGGTGGCGGTGGTGGCAGTCTTTCTGGTGGGCGTATCGAACGCCTCGTTCGGCGCGCTGGCGGCAGTCTACGCCGACCGCATCGGGCTGAACCTGACCGCCATCGCGCTGTTCGCAAGCATTCCCGTTCTGGCCGGTGCGGTCGCGCAGATTCCCGTCGGGCTTGCGAGCGACCGAATGGACCGCCGCATCGTGTTGATCGCCGTTGCAGTGACCGCACTGGCGGCGGACCTTGCCTTTGTCCTGCTGGCGCCCGAAAGCCGAGTGATGAACCTGGCGCTGGTCGGACTGTTCGGCGCAGCCATCTTCTCGATGTATCCGATCATCGTCGCGCACGCGAACGACCACGCTCCGCCGGGCACGTCGATCCAGGTTTCCGGCGGACTGCTGATGGTGTTCGGGTTGGGCTCGATCGTGGGGCCACTGGCGGCCGGCTTCCTGATGACCGACTATTTCGGGCCGCGGGGCCTGTTCGTGACCACCGTTATCTCGCACGTGGTGGTGATCGGTTTCGGGCTGTACCGGATCTACCGCAGCCCTGCGGTCGCAGCGTCGGACAAGGGCAGCTTCCGCGCCTTCGGCACCACACGCGCCGCGACACCGGAAACGGCGGCCTTGGCCGAGGGCGAGGACGAGGCCGAAGCGCTTGGAGAGGCGCAGGCGCAGAAAGATGCGGCTGGCGCCTGACCGCGTGGATCGCCGCCCAGTTTCCTGCGCCGAGAGTAGACAATCCGCGCATGCGCTGCATGATGCCGGCAACCAGGAGCGATCATGACGACACCACCGCGCCGGAACCACGATCCAGCCTTCAAGGCGAAGGTGGCGCTGGGGGCCCTCAAGGGAGAGCAGACGCTGGCTGAGCTGGCAGAGCGGTTCGGCGTGGATCCCGACGAGATCGCGCTGTGGCGCAGCCAGATAGAGGAATATCCCGATGTCTTCGGGGCCGCTCCGGCGGGCGAGGCGGAGCCAGCGACCGACACGCCACGTGCGAAGACGGACGAGCCGTCTGGCAACAGCGGCGAGCGCGTGGCCTTCTTGCGCCGGTTCGGCGGAAGTGCCATCGCATTGATGGCCATCCGCGTCGCGTCCGTTGGAATGGGCTTCCTCGTGTCCGTCATCCTCACCCGCACGCTCGGGGTCGACGATTTCGGCCGCTTTGCATTCGCCCTCAGCATCGCGACGATTTTCGCCCTGCCGCTTACAGGCGGCCTGCCGGTCCTGCTGATCCGGGAAATCGCTGCCGCGCGCGCGCGCAAGCACGACGCTCGGCGGGTCGTCAGATGGGGCTACCGGTTCCTTGCGACGGTCGCCGCGGCGCTCGTCCTGCTGGCACTTCTGGGGGGCATCCTGCTGGTGCAGCTTGACGTTTGGACGCCGACCCGCACCGAGATTCTTCTTGCCGTGCTGGTGGTTCTGCTGATTCCCGTCACCGGCCTGCTGCAGCTTCAGCGCAGCATTCTGTCCGGACATGGAGACGTGGTGGCCGGCGCTCTGGGCGAGCAGGTGTTCCGCCCCGTGACGATGCTTATCCTGTTGGTGCTACTTCTGCCGATGCTGAACCACGGGGCACCCGGGGCTCTTTTTCTGCAAGTGGTCGCCGCCTTACTTGCGGTCGGGGGAACCGTTGTTCTGATACGCCGGCTTGTACCGCGATCCGTCGATGGACCCGCGGTGATGCAGCATGGCGAATGGCTGCGTGCGCTCGTTCCGCTGACCGCTCTGACCGCCGTTGGCCTCATCAAGAGCAATACGGACATCTTGATGCTGGGCATTCTGCGCGAGCCGGCCGAGGTCGGCGTCTATCGGATTGCCGTGCAGGTGGCCGTCCTCAGCTCGTTCACGATGCTCGTGCTGGGCGAGGTGAGCGCGCCGCGTCTCGCGGCGGCATATGCCGAAGGCGACCGCGCGACACTGGCGGCCTACATGGCCAAGGCGGCGCGGATCATGCTTCTGGCCGCCGTGACGTTCGTGGTGCTGTTCGCCCTCTTCGGCCACGGCGCGCTGGTCATCGTCTTCGGCGAACCCTACGGCGCCGCGTTCTACCCCTGCCTCATCCTGGCGCTTGGCACGCTATTCAGCGCGGCCTGCGGTCTCGTTGGCAAGATGTTGCAGATGTCGAAACTTGCCGGGCTGGCCGCCCGGTCGGCCGCGATCGCAGCCGTGACCAACGTGGTGCTGAACCTTGTGCTGGTGCCGCGCTACGGCCCGACGGGCGCGGCGATCGCCACCGCGATCGCGATGGTGACGATGGAACTGCAGCAATGGATTCTGGTCCGGCGGCGGCTGAATCTTCGAGCCGACGCTTTTCAGAGATTGTCATGAACCGCTCGCGCCGGGTAGAGGCGACGGGTCAGTTATCGGAGCCTGCCAGAATCCCGCGGAAAAGATGGCATTTTTTGGATCAGAAGGTCAGGCAGGCGGCATGAAGAATCCTCCGGACATGTCGTTGATGCGTCCCGTGGGCAAGAAGACCTTCCCGGCGCCGGATCTTCGCGACAAGCTCTATCGCGGGGTCTGGCGGCTGATGAACTCCACGCTCTACCGGGCTATTCCGACCCCCTTTTTCGGGCCCCGCCGGGCCCTGCTGCGCCTGTTCGGCGCGCGGATCGCAGCCACCGCGAAACCCTATCCGGGCGCGCGGGTCTGGGCGCCTCGCAACCTCGTAATGGAAGCCGACAGCTGCATCGCGGACGGCGTTATCTGCTACAACGTCGCCCTGATCTCGATCGGCGCAAACGCCACAGTCAGCCAGCGCGCGCATCTGTGCACGCCCAGCCACGATCATCGCGACCCTGCCTTTCCGCTGGTCGCGGCCGAGATACGCGTGTGCCGGAATGCCTGGATCGCCGCCGAAGTCTTTCTCGGACCCGGGGTCGAAGTGGGTGAAACCGCCGTCGTGGGCGCCCGCGCGGTCGTGTTCCACACCGTTCCGCCCAACGCGGTCGTCGCGGGGAATCCGGCGCGGGTCGTCGGTCTCCGTTACCAGCCGAACGCGTAGCCAAGGGCTGCCGCGCCATAGCATTGAGGAACGCATGTCACACTCCACCGTCCCCCGAACCCGCCTGCCTCGCGCCGACATCGAATGCTCTCGCTTGGGCTTGGGTGGATCGCGGCTGCACAGGCTGAAGGATGAATCGGAACGGCAGGCCATGCTGGGCACGGCGCTTGATCTGGGCATCACCTATTTTGACGTCGCGCCCGTCTACGGCCACGGAATGGCCGAACGCAGCCTAGGGCGCTTCATCGCCGCGCGGCGATCCGAACGGGACGGGATCACCATCGCCACGAAATGGGGCATTCCGGGTGCGGGCTGGACCGATGCCGTGCCACAGCGCCTGTTGCGCCCGGCGGTGCTGGCGGAAATGGTCCGACGCAAGGTGTTACCTGCGCGGGAGCGGCCCGCTTTCACGCCAGAGGCAATGTCTCTCTCGGTCGAGCGGTCCCTGCGGCGCCTTGGAGTGGAGCGGATTGACGTTCTGTGGATGCACGAACCCGAGCCCGCCCTGCTGCAGGAACCTCAGGCCGTGCGGGCCGGGCTGGATGCGCTGGTGGCTGAAGGCAAAATCCGGGCGTATGGTGTCGCCGGCTACGATGCCCATGTCCGCCCGACGCTGGCACAGTTCGGCGAGGCATCTGTCCTGCGCCAGATCGACGAGGGGCATTGGCGCCCAGAGGCACCACCCGACGTGACTTTCGGCGCCCTGTCCCAAGGTCCGCAGCACCGCGGTGAACCCGGTCTCGACACTGGGACCGTGATCGACCGACTGCGCCACGCCCTTGATCGCCGCCCCGAGGGGGTGGTGCTGGTGTCGACGACCAAGCCGGCGAATCTGCGCGCCCTCGTCGCCGGCGGGGACTGGGCCTGATGCTTTACGACCTGTCGCATGAAACACCCCCGCAGGACGGCGTGACGTGCGACATCGCGATCCTTGGCGGTGGCATCGCCGGGCTCGTCCTTGCCCGGCAGCTTCACGGGCGGGGGCTTCGCTGTGTCGTCATCGAAAGCGGGTCCGAGCGCCATGTGCCGTCCGATCCGCTCTACGGCGACGTCGCCTTCCGGCGACGGACCTATTCGGGTGCGACCGAGGGACGAGTCCGCGGCCTGGGCGGAACCTCGGTCAAGTGGGGTGGCGCGCTCCTTCCCCTGCGGGACGAGGACCTGCTTCCGCGACCGGAGCTGGGACACCCGGGCTGGCCCTTCGGCCCCGAAGTCCTAGCCGAACACTTGTCCGAGGCTGAGCGGATTTTCGGCCTCGACCATTCGGCGTTCGAGGTCGATCCGGCCCGGATTGGCGCGCGTCCGGCGGCCGGGTTCGTGCCGCGCGAAGCGAAATGGCCAACCTTCCGCAACCGCAACGTGGCATACCTTTTCGATGCCATGCTGCGCGACGCGGACGGTCCGGCCGTCTGGCTGAACGCCACCGCGCGCGATTTCGATGTGCGCGACGGCGTCGTCGATCATGTGGTGTGCCACGGCCCCGAAGGGCGGCGCCTGAAGATCCGGGCGACCAGCTTCGTCATGGCCGCCGGCGCGATCGAGACGACGCGGCTTATGCTGCTGCTCGATCAGCAGACGCAGGGAGTCGCCGTTACCGGACGGAAGCATCTTGGTCTTTACTTTCAGGACCATCTGTCGGCGCCCCTGGGCAGGATCGAGACGGACAAGCCGGGGCGACTTAACGACATGTTCGGATTTCGCTTCGACGGGGCGGTGATGCGCAGCCTTCGGTTCGAGCGCGCCGCCCCGGACGGCGCCGCGGGGTTCGCCCACATTGCCCCACATGCGACGGTGGCGACGGGGTTCGACGCGGTGAAGGACTTCGTTCGTTCCCTTCAGGCCCGCCGCCCGAACCCGACGGCTCTGGCCCGCGCGGCGCGGCACGCTCCTTACATTGCTCGCCTCGCCTGGTGGCGCTACGGGCGCCATAGGCTGCTCTGGCCGGCACCCGCCGAGTATCACGTGCACTTTGTCACCGAGCAGGCCGCCTTGGCTCGGAACAGGATCGTGCTGGGCGCGCGGAAAGATGCGTTCGGGCATCCGGTGACCGAGATCGACTGGGATATCGACGCAGGGGACCTGGAAATCTTCCGCTCACTCTGCCTGAGGTTCGAGCGATACTGGCGGGAGTCCGGACTGGAGCATCTCGGCCGGCTGAGTTGGCCTGTGCGACCCGAAGCTTTGTCCATCGATGACATCCGGGGCGTCGACGACATCTACCACCCGGTCGGAACGACCCGTCTCGCCGACAGCGCGGACAGAGGCGTCGTGAACGCGGATCTGCGCGTGTTCGGCATCGACAACGTGTATCTGGCTGCGACGAGCGTGCTGCCGAATGGCGGCAGCGCGAACCCGACGATGACGCTGATCCTGCTGGTCCTGAGACTGGCCGACCACCTGAATGCGGAACTTACCCGGATGGGCAGGGCCGGGCGGGCAGGCTGACGGCATCTGCCGCTTTACTTCTGTGCCGGCTCTGTTAGACGTAGCGCCGCCAATCGGCGTACTAAATTGCGTTCCGATACAGGCGCCCGGCAGCTTGTCGCACGTTACCGTACGATTGTAGGTGAGCCGGCAGCTTGTCGCAGGTTATCGTACGATCGTAAGTGAAAGAGTGGTCCCCGTTGGTTGAGGTCGCCGATACTGTCCGGTTTCCCGATCTGTTTCTGATCGGCGCTCCGAAATGCGGCACGACGAGCCTGTTTTCATGGCTCCGAGCGCATCCCGACACGTTTCTTGCGATCAAGGAACCCAACTTTCTTTCGCATGACGTCTTCGACACGGCCGGAATGCCCGGCGCGATCACCAGCTGGGACGAGTATCGCGCCAAAGTCTGCCCGCCCGAGGCAGACCGGCTGCTGACTGGCGACGCCACCCCGAAGTACCTGTATTCGCAGAGCGCCTTCGACATCCTAGCTGCCCGGAGAGACCGCGTTCGGCTGATCGCCATCCTGCGGAACCCGGTCGATCTGGCAATCGCGATGCACGCCCAGAACGTGCGGGAGGGGCGCGACCCCCGCGTCGATTTTGAGACTGCCTGGGATCAGGGACCGCTTCGCGAAGGTGACCGTCTGACGGATTATCACTTCTGGGGCCAGCCCGGTGAGCACCTGGCGCGATACGCCGAGGTCTTCGCTCCCGATCGACTGAAGGTTCTGATCCTCGAGGAGGAGATGCGCCAGGCACCCGCGCGCGCCTACGCCGAGGTGCTGGATTTTCTGGGTCTCGCCCCGCATCAGCTGGCCAGATACGACGTCGCCAATCCGCGACTCGGTTTCCGCTCGGCCCGCCTGCAGGGGGGCAGTCGCCGCATGCGCCGCGCCGTGGTCCGGGGCCTGTCTCGCCTGGGTCTGAACCCGCCAGCGACGGGTGTTCTGCGCGCAATGGACCGGCTGAACCACAGCAAGCCCGGTGCGGGCGCTCCGTCGGCCGAACTCAGGCAGCGGGTCGCGGACGCGCTGCTGGACGACGCCCGGAAGATCGCTTCCACCCTTGGCCGAAGCTCGCTGCCTTGGGACGACTTCCGATGGCCGGAGGCCCCCGACCCCCAACGAATACAGGAGCATGGCGCATGACCGATAGTGCCTCAAGGCTGTCTCGCCTCGTGACGTCGATGGACAACGGGCTGCCCCGTCAGCTGACGGTCCGCAGGCAGCAGTCGATCTATTGGCCCTCGGTCTGGATGCATGCCGCGCAGTTCGACGCGCGAGGAAGCTTTTTCGTCAACGGCTTCCCCTCGTCCGGGACGAACTGGTTGTGCCATCTTGCCTCGCGCTATTTCGATCTGCCGATCTTCGAGCCTTGGACGCGGCTGACGCCGACGCTGCGGCCTCACGTGTTCCACCTGCACCGCTTCGTGGATACCCGCGCAGCGCGGGCAAGGACGCTCTACATCACGCGAGACGGGCGCGACGCCATCGTCTCGCGCTATTTTAAGCTGGTGAACCCCAACGACAGCCGCCCATTGAAGGCTTTCGAGGCCGCCAGCGGCGTCGTCTTCAACAAGACGAAGGCGCGCGAGCAATTGCCGGCCTTTATCGAATGGTATTTCACGGAAAAGAGGTTCAGCGCGATGAACTGGGCCGACCATGTCCGCCGCGCCGAGGCGATGGATCTGCCGCGCCTGCTTTTCGAGGACCTGAAGCAGACGCCGTTCGAGACGCTCGCGCCATTGTTCGAGCGCGTCTCGGGACAGACGGTCGACCGTGCACGGCTTGAGATGATCATCGACGAACTGGATTTCTCGCGCGTGAAGAACACCGAGAATGCCTATCACTTGCGCAAGAGCCAGGTCGGTGAATGGCGTCCGCTCTACAGCCAGGCCGCGCGCGAGGCTTTCGCCCGCCACGCCCAGGACGGGCTGGAACTGATGGGCTTCGAAACCGACCGCTCGTGGATCCGCGAGACCGAGGACGCCGGCACTGCATGACACAGGACTGGCCGCATATCCGAGGCATCCTGAGCAAGTGGATGGCGGGCACCTTGGTCGTCGCGGCCTACTTCATCGTCGCAAACCTGACCTGCGGCGGGGGAAGGTGTGGCCAGGCGACGCTCAGTACGCTCGGCCTGACCGGGCTTGGCGCGATCGTTTTCGTCTGCGTCCAGGCTGCGATCAGGCTGAGTCGGGCCGAGACGCTGCTGCTTTTCACGCCGGTGATTTCCTTCGCTGCGGCCTCGGCACTGTTCTTCGGCTTTGGGCCGATGGTGACATTCCTCGGCAGTGAGGTGACCAGGCAGTTCCAGGCCTATTCGACCTACGCCGTTACCGGCGAGGAAGTCCTGGGCACCAGCCTTTTGACCTGCATCGGTCTGGCGGCAACGATCATGGGCATCCTCCTGGCCCTGCCGCGATTCAGGTCGGTTCGCACCAGATCGCCGCTGCTTTCGCTGCGGGCCGTCGCCATTATCTTCCTCGTCACCGGGCTGATCTTGAAGCATCTCATCATCATGCCATCGATCTATGGGACCTCGAGTTTCCTTGTGCCGGGGACGCTGCGGAACCTGCGTTACCTGCCGGATCTCGGCTTCGCTCTGGTCGCAATGATCGCGGCGACGGGCGATCGTAGGTTCGCCCTGCTGTTCTGGCTGATCTGGCCCTTGCACCTGCTGCTCGCCTTTCCTGAATTTTCCAAGAAGAGCGTGGTTCTTACCATGCTTCTTCCCGCGCTCGGAGGCTTCGTCGTCCATCGGTCCTATTTGCGACTGTTCCCTTGGGTCCTATCCCTGCTGGTGATCTTTTCGGCACTACAGAACACCAACACCATCGCACGATGGAGCGAGCTTGAGGCGGCCGAGTACGGCGAAGTCTTGGGTATACGGGAACGCATGGAAATCCTAGGCGATCTCACCTTCACAAATCAAGAACTCGACATCCATCTGCCTGCCGTACTCGTGGGGGTTGAAATGTGGTGGCTGCGGCTGAACTACTCGGGCGCCCAGACCGCGGCGATGGAGCTGTATGATTCGGGGCAGCCGGGGACGTTCACCCAGAACCCGCTGATCTATTTCCTGCCGCGGTTCATCTGGCCGGACAAGCCGATCCTGGCCAGCCCGGGGCTGGAGTTCCACGCGGCCGCCAGAGGTAGCAGCAACACCGAAACACGGGTCGGCGCGTCGATATACGGAGACGGGTACTGGCAGATGGGCTGGACCGGGGTGGTCCTGTTCGGCCTAGTTTTCGGGCTGGTCATGGGGCTTCTGACGCGCTTGACGATCAACCAGTTGGGCCGCGGCCGATTTCTTTACCTGCCCGCCGCGATGATGACACTCCAGATCGGTGCGCTGGCACCGACAACCTTCCTGCAAAGCGGGGTCATCGCCGGTCTGCCGATTTACTTTGCGTATTGCGGGTTGATCGTCGTCATGTATCGCATCATCGGGAAGCTCGCCGTGCAGCAGAAGTCGTTCATCGGCTCCGCCGGCCACGGCCTTCCCGAGCCGGCAAGATGACGGGCCGCGTCCGAGCCTCTGCCCCGGGCGGCCGCATCCTATATGTCGGCAACCTCATGGCGGGGGGAAATGGCCCGGATCGCGCGGCCATACTCGAAGAATCGGGCTACGTGGTCGAGGGCTTCGACACGCTGCCCTACCGCAATGCCGGCCCCCGCCTCGTACGGTCAATGACGGCCCGCTGGCAGACGAGCTTGCCCGTGTGGAGGCTGAACCGCGACCTGAAGGAACGCGCAGCCAAGGGCGGGTTCGACTTGGTCTTCGTCGACAAGGGCACGATTCTTTACCGAAGCACGGTCGTGGCCTTGAGGAAGGCCGCGGCGCGGAATCTGGCAATTCACTACACGCCGGACGCGCAGTTCTTCTCAAACCGGTCGCGCCACTTCTTCCGGGCGGTTCCGGACTACGACCTGCTGGTGACGACGAAACCCTTCGAGATCGACGCCTACCGTCAGGCGGGGGCGCGAGAGCTTCTGCATATCGAGCAGGGTTTCGGCCCGCGCATGGATCCCGCGCTTGCGGTCGATGTGCCGCAGCATCTGCAGAGCGAGGTCGCCTTCGTCGGACACTGCCAGCCCCATTACACCCAGGTGCTGGAAGCCATCGCCGCAGCGGGACCGCTGGCTGTCTGGGGGCCGGGTTGGCAAAGGTACGCGCGACGCAATGCCTGGGCGCGCGAGGTTGTGCGCGGGGACGGGCTGTTCGGCCCTGACTACGTGCGGGCGCTTGCCGGCGCGAAGATCGCGATCGGCCTTCTGAGCAAGTTCATTCCCGAGACGACGACGACCCGCAGCTTCGAGATCCCGGCGATAGGGACCATGCTGCTGGCGGAGCGCACCGACGATCACCGCGCGATGTTCGAGGAGGGTGTCGAGGCGGAGTTCTTCGACGGCCCGGCCGAACTGGTGGACAAGATCCGCTATTACCTGACCCGCGACGCCGAACGCGAACGGATCGCGAAAGCCGGACAGGAAAAGTGCCGCAGGGCCGGTTACTCGACGGATCAGCAGTTTGCACGGATCGTCGCCTGGCTCGAGGCTAGAACGCCCAATGGACAATAAAGCGGCGACCGACAGGACCTGGATGCCGTCTTTCAATTAGGTCGAGGATGGAAAGGCTTTGCCCGTTGACGACCGGGAAGATCGGGGCCAACGAGGGCATCGACAATGCCGGCAGGGCATGCAGACAGAACGGATATTCCAGGTGGTTCCGAACCAAGGAGGAACGCTTCGATGGCGACGACATCCACGCCTGACGCCCGGGCGGTGCTCCCAAACTTTCTCATCATCGGGGCGGGAAAGTCGGGCACGACCTCGCTCTGGGCGTATTTGAACCAGCACCCGCAGGTCGGTATGTCGCCGTCCAAGGAGCCCAGCTTCTTCTCAATGGACGAAATCTATGCCCGCGGGTCGGACTGGTATGCGAAGCTGTTTGCCGGCCTCGGGGGCATGATTGCGCGTGGCGAGGCAAGCAACTCCTACTCGGCGCTCGGGCTCTATCCGCGGACGGTAGAGCGCATCGCGGACGCTCTGGAGGACCCGAAGTTCATCTACATAACCCGCCATCCCAAGGCCCGCACCGAGAGCGACTGGATGGAGATGACCACACTGCAGAATATCTCGTTCACGGACTTCCTGCGCACGGACCGGATCTACGAGGACAAGAACCAGTATCTGCGCACGTTCGAGGCTTATTCCGAACGGTTCGGCGCGGACCGCATCCTGCCGTTGTTCCATGCCGATCTGACCAGCGATCCGGCCGCCCTTCTCGATCGTGTGACCCGTTTCCTGGGCGTCGATCCCAACTTCGCCTTCGAGACGGACGCGCGGCATGGTCAGACCGCGAATTCGCGCCGGTTCCCGCCCGTGATCCGTTGGCTGCGTGAAACGCGGTTGGGTTCGGACATCGGGCTCATGCTGCCGGAAGCGCTGAAAAGGCCCGTACGCGGGCTGATTTCCTCCCGGCACAAGGTTGCACGTCCGATCTGGTCCAGCGCGGACTGGGACAGGTTCCGCGAGCGGTTCGAGGGGCCGAGCTGCGCCTATCTGTCCCGTGTCGGCGCCGATCCGGATCGCTGGCACTGGCCCGAGCAAGCAGACGCCGATCCGGCTCTCGCGCGATGACCCACTCCGTCGCGGACCCGCTGAAAGTCGTGCTTCTGATGCGTGCGCCGCAGGGTCGCAGCTTCAGCGTCGAAGCGGTGTTCACCACCGTGGCCGACCACATGCCCGACGACATCGAGGCGAGCTACGACGTCTCGCCCCACGTCAGCAAAGGCATCCTGCGCCGCCTTCGTGCGGCTTTTCACGCGCGTCGCGCAGCGCGAGGAGCGGACGTTGCGCATGTCACCGGGGACACGCATTTCGTGGCCCTTGCCCTGCCGCGCCGCCGGACCGTGCTGACTGTGCATGACTGCGAGTTCCTAGACCGCAGCCGCGGGATCAAGCGGTTCATCCTTTGGCTCTTCTGGATGTGGTGGCCGGTTCGACATGCGGCGGCGATCACGGTCGTGTCCGAGACAAGCAAGGCGCAACTTCTACAATGGTTGCGCCTTGACCCGGCCCGCATAGAAGTCGTCGAAAACCCACTGTCGAAAAGGTTGCCCCGCTCGGAGCGTCCGCTGGACATGCAGCGGCCCCGTCTTCTGATGATCGGCACGGAAGCGCACAAGAACATCGCCCGTGTGGCCGAAGCGGTCGCCGACCTGCCGGTGACGCTCGCCGTCATCGGGCGGCTGCCCGACGAGCTTCGCGCGCGGATCGGGGCGCTCGGCGTCCCGCTCGATGCCCGCTTCGACCTGTCCGACGCGGAACTGGCCGAAGCCTATGCACGGGCCGACATCTTGATGTTCCCCTCTCTGTCCGAGGGGTTCGGCCTGCCGATCATCGAGGCGCAGTCGGTCGGTCGGCCCGTTGTCACGAGCGACCGCTCGCCGATGCGGGAAGTCGCCGGGGATGCGGCGCTTCTGGTGGACCCCGTGGATCCGGACACGATCCGCGCCGCTGTCGTGCGGCTGATGAAGGAGCCCGACCTGGTTCCGCGCCTGGTGGCGGATGGTTTGCTCAACGTGAACCGGTTCGCACCGTCGCTGGCGGCCGAACGGTATGCTCAAATTTACCGGCGCGTCGCGGAGCAGGCGGAATGAGAGTCGTCCATGTCGCCGGACCGCTGTCACGTCGGGCCTTCGGGGTCAGCCAATTCGTCGAAGGGCTTTCGGGGGCGCTTTTAGCGCACGGGACCGACGTGACCGTGTTGGGCATTCGCGATGCGGAATGGGGAGACGGCGACGCAGAGCGTTGGCGCGGCGGTCCGGTGAAGATGATGGACCGGGTGGGGCCTGAAAACCTTGGCTTCGTTCCCAGCATGGGGCGCACCATTGAGGCCGGCAACTATGACGTGATGCATTTGCACGGCGTCTGGAACTATTCCGCCCGCGTCGCCGGCCGGTGGAAGGCGCGCCGGGCAGGACGATCGCTCGTCGTGTCTCCGCACGGCATGCTCGCCCCCCGGGCGCTGGCCTATTCCCCGCGGCGCAAGGCCCTGTTCCGCATGCTGTTCCAGAACCGGTGCTTTGCGCAGACTGACGCCTTCCACGTCACGGCCGGCGCCGAGGCCGAGCATGTTCGCGCCCTGCTCGGCGACGTTCCAATTCGGACGATCCCGATCGGCATTCGGAGCAATGAGGCCGCACGTTCCGATTGGAGCGGTCGCGCGAAGCAGGTTGTGGCGATCGGCCGGCTGCACCCGGTAAAGGGGTACGACCAGCTTCTGATGGCGTGGGCGAAGGTCGAAGGCCGTTTTCCGGACTGGTCGTTGAAGATTGCGGGGCCGGACAGCGGCGGGTACGGAGCGGAGCTGCGGCGGCTGATCACAAGACTCGGTGTGGCCCGCGCGGAAATTTTCCCGCCGGCCTTCGGCGCAGAGCGGGACGCGCTCATCTCCAATGCACGGCTCTTCGCCCTCCCGTCGCTGAGCGAGAATTTCGCCCTCACGGTTCCCGAAGCGCTGGTATGCGGCACGCCCGTCCTGGCCAGCACCGGCTCTCCTTGGGAGGGACTCGTCGAGAAAGGGTGCGGCTGGTGGTGCCCGCCGGAACCCGGCCCGCTTTCCGACGCGCTTGCCGAAGCCATGACGTTGCCGGACGCGCGCTTGGAAGTTATGGGGCAGAAAGGCCGCGCTTGGGTTCTTGCTGATTTCGGCTGGGACGGTATCGCTGCGCGGATGGCCGTGCTTTACGAGGATCTGCACGGGGCCGCCCGATGAGGCCGGAGACAACACCATGCACCTGACCGTCGTGATCCTTACGAAGAACGAGGAGCGCCACATCGAGCGTTGCATCGACTCGGTCACGTCCTTTGCCACCGACATTCTGGTCGTGGACAGCGGCTCGACCGATCGGACGGTCGAACTGGCCGAGGCCGCCGGGGCGCGCGTCCTGTCGAACCCCTGGACCAACTACGCCACGCAGTTGAACTGGGGTATCGACCGCGTCGGGCTCGACGCCGAGTGGGTGATGCGGCTCGACGCCGATGAAATAGTGCAGCCCGATCTGGCCGAGGAAATCCGCACACGGCTTTCCGGCCTGCCCCCCGAGGTAGATGGTGTCTACGTGTCGCGCCACATGACCTTCCTTGGTCGGCCGATCCGCTGGGGCGGCGTATTCCCGGTCCGCATGCTGCGCCTGTTCCGCAATGGGCGCGGACGCTGCGAGATGCGCTGGATGGACGAGCATATCCTGGTCGAAGGAGCCGTCGCCAATTTCCGGGGATCGATACTGGACGACAACCTCAACTCTCTCACTTGGTGGATCGAGAAGCACAATTCCTACGCCAGCCGAGAGGCGGTGGACCTTCTGAACCTGGAATACGGGTTTATCCCGCACGAGACGGTAGCGGACCTTTCCAGCGGGCAGCAGGCCGGTGTGAAGCGCTGGCTGAAGGAAAAGGTCTATACCCGGCTGCCCGGCGGGGTGCGGGCGTTCATGTACTTCTTCTACAGATATGTTGTGCGACTTGGCTTCCTTGACGGAAAGGAAGGCGCGGCGTTCCACGTTCTTCAGGGCCTTTGGTATCGCTATCTGGTCGATGCCAAGATCTACGAGGTCCGTAAAGAAATCAGGGCCGGCGACGGCGATCCCGTGGCGGCGATCCGCAGGGTGTTGAATATCGACCTTACGGCAAGCTGATCCAGAGTTGCGTTGCCTCCGGAGGCAGCGCGCGCGCCTGTCCCGCCCCGTTAATGCTTTTGTCCGATCATCCTGTCTCGCACGGCCACAAGACGCATGTCCGCGGCCGGTGCTCATTTCGGCATGGGTCAGGGATCCGGCCGTCGCGACACAGGGAGAGACCCATGGGTTTCATCAATATCAGCAAACTCCACCATGCAATCGACGACAAGGGTTCAGTCCACGCTGGCGCAAAACGTTACGTGTATCACGAGAACAGCGAGCGGCTCTGTACGCTCTACGGCGATCCGGGGCTAACGCGAATCGTTGCAAACCCCATGATAGCTGACGCGGAGGGAAACTTCCCGCCATGCTATCTGGTCGATGGGGTCTACCGAGTCGACATCGTGACGAACCGGGGCGTTTTGATCTACTCCGACCGTCGCGTGTTCATTCAGTCCCCGCTGGAAGAGAGCCACGTCCACAAGTTCCGGTCGCTCCGGTCGCTCCTCGAGAGTCGGACCATGTGCTACGAAGGGCGTTCGCATCGCTACACGGCCATACCCGGGGAGTTCGTCCATATTTTGGACGGAAGTTTCGTCTACCAGATCGTCCCGGCCTCGCAGCCGCACGCCCACCTGACCACGGCAGGCGGCATCAAGCTGAACGCCCGGCCTGACCGATCCGGCCGCTACAACGCCTTGGCATTCGGCGCCGATCCCACGGGGGTACGGGATTCCTGGGCAGCGATCCAAGGCTGCATCGATGCCTCCTACCTCGGGTCTCACTTCAGGGACTCGCATTCCGGCGTCGCCTTCGTGCCTGCCGGGCGGTATCGAATAAGCCAGACCCTGCATGTCGGCTACGGCTTCAAGGGAAGTGATGGGCCGTTCAATATCGGCTTCCAGTCCGTGATCCTCGAGGGCGCGGGCGAGTGCAACAACGGCATGACGACAAACCGTGGCACGACCATCGTTGCCGATTTTTCCGACCGGCCGGCGATCAACATTCAGGGCGCCCGCGCGACGGTCGTGCAAGGCTTTACCGTTCTGGGCAAGCTCGACGCGCATATCAAGAGCCGGGCGCTCGGCACGCCGCAGATGACGGACAACAGTTTCGATTCCGACGCATGGGTCGACGACGTCACCTATCCGGGGACGGCCGACAGCCGCCACGCACCTTATGCCGGCATTTCCATCGACGCGTTTGCGGGCGCAAAGCCAGTGGGCGGGTACCCGGACATTTCCTATCCGGGCTACTTGGGGCACGTGCCGCAGTACAACAAGAACTTCACCAGCCGAGCGTCGATCCGGAACGTCGAGATCGTCGGGTTCAACACCGCTATCGCGCAGCAGCCTTGCGATGCCGACGGTAACGCGGACTTCTCGAATTTCGCGGATATCCGCATCCAGCGGTGCAAATACGGGATCTCGATCGGCAATTCCCAATCCCGCGCGGTGACCGGAAGGCAAGTCATCTTCAACCAGCTTTTCTGCGCGCTTACGAACAACAAGCACGGGAAGCAGTCGGGCACGTTCGGCGGGGTGCTGACGGGCTTTTCCTTCGACGCGATCGTGAACCTCGTGGAGTTCCGGGGCACCGCGCAGCCCGGTGGGACGGGGCCGACCCGGATCGAAGGCTTTCACGGCGAGAAGCTTTGGCGGATCGGTGAGATCTCCGGCGGCGGCGGCCCCGATGATGCGACGATCACCTTCGCTGACGGCAACCTGAGCTTCGGTCTTCAGGGGAAGGATCACGGCGTTCCCCTGTCGGTTCTGAGTCCGGGGGCCGGGCGGTTTCTCGGCGGAGATGCGTCGGTTCACTTCCAGAACATCCAGTTCAAGAACCACCCGACACACCTGTTTTTCGACTGCGATCCGAGCGCCCTGCGATTCGACGGGTGCCAGTTCGATCCCTCGGACGTCCCGGCCACGGCGGCGGACCGGGCCAGTTGCAACGCGACCTTGGGCGGGCTTTTGCTGCACAACGCCGGCAACGTCAGCATCGGCAACGGACTCGGCCGGGCCACGATCATCAGTGTCCGCACGAACAGCTATGACGTCGACACGGGCGCACGGGCCAAGATCAAGGTCGGACCGAGAGACCCACGGGGACGGGCCTACGGAATCAGCCCTTATTGCGAGACGACGGGCCCGCAGTACTTCCGGCTGACTGTCCCGATCCTGGATGGCGCCGCCACGCTCGTGAACCAGAACCAGGTGTCGGCATCGTCGGTGTCGGGCATAACGTGGACCATCACGTTCAACAGCCGGGCCGACGCGACGTTCGTCCAGGCGGGGCCGCTGCCCGGTGACGTGTTGATCGACCGGAACAGCGGGCAGGCGTTCATCGTCAGGACGCGATCCGAGCTTACGGTCACGGCCGATGCCGTCACAGGTTACGTGTCGGACGGCTTCGGCGGGTTCGAGTTTCTGCCGGTCAATGCGCGCGGAACTGGCGTCGTACAGGCGTTCAACCCGGCAAACTTCCAGGCGTTCATCCTGAACAGCCGCTACTATGCGGTGCAGAGTCCACTTTGGGGCACGACGACGTCCGGTAGCGCCACGATCAGCGTCGGTGACGACGACGGCACCGCGACCCAGATCGAGGCCTCCATCACGGAGGGAGACGCGCTGGCGATCAATCGGCACGAGTTCCGGCCGTTCGCCGAGGCCAACGCGGTCGTCGCGTCGCGAAGCAATGCGAGTGGGACCATCAGCATGGGCGGCAACGCGGTCTATTCCCGCCGAATCCCGATCGTCCAGATGGTGCGCAGGACGCTGCTAAGCACGTGACTTTCGGCGGGGCAGGCGGCAGGTCTGCCCCGCTTCTTCAGCCTTTGTCGGGGGCGTATGCGACTGCTGTCAGATTCTGCGACAGAATACAGTCGAAACTTCCGGTCTCAGCCCCATGAAGGAGCCGCAGGGGCAGGGTGCCGATCTCCCAGATTATCGCCCGCATCATCCTTATCAAACCGCGGGGCAGGGGCCTGTCCTCGAAACACTCCGTCCGCGAGAAGCCAAGGCTTTGGAAGAGTTGGCGCAAGGACGTGGCGGTGAACGCGAGTTCGTGGGTCAAGTCAGAATACCGGATCTTGCTGCCGAAGAGGCCCGCAGCATTGGGAACGTGCAGGATCACCCGCCCTCCCGGCGCCAGAACTCGGCGCATCTCTGCCACTAGCGTGAACAGGCTCCGTCGTGTCATGTGTTCCAGCACATCCATGGTGAAAATGACGTCGAAGCTACCATCCTGCGTTTGGCCAAGCGTCTGGAACAGGTCGCCGACCTGCACATCGTGCAATCCAGCGCCATGTGCCAGCTCGACCATTTCCGCGGAATAGTCGACGCCGTGCAGGCGGGTGTAGCCGGCCTCTTTCAGGAAATAGAGCATTCCCCCCGCCCCGCACCCCAGATCCAGTATGCGCGTCGACCGATCCTGCGGGACGTGCCTGCGGATGATGGCCTGATAAGCCGCCTTTTGCGGCCGGAAGCGCGCCGATGCGCCGGTGCCGCCTTGGCCGCTGGAAACGTAGTTTTCATAGAGATGCTGTCGCCAGTTATCCGAATTTGCCGTCACAGGGGCACGCTCCACATAGATTTTCCCGCCTTCGATTATCGGTTTCCGGCTCGGCAGACGGCATGACGCGATCAAATTCGCGATAGACGGTTTCCTTCCTCCGGAACACATAATCAAGAGAATCCGTCGATTACAGGGCAGTTTTCTTGCCCGGGGCGGCATTTGGGAATCGACGGCCTTCACCAACGACTAACCCCGTGGGGATGTGCACTTCCGCCGGTTGGCGACATGGGGTAGAGACCGATCTACCAAGGCTGGTAGAAACGACAAATTGGCCGATATGCTTCAAAAACACACCGCCCAACCCGTGTCATCGCTCCAAACCGAGCGAGATGATGAGCTCGACGTGCTTGCGCTTGCCGGTACCTTGTGGCGCCGCAAGTTCGCTCTCGCCGCCTGCGCACTTGTGGCCTTGCTGCTTGGCGCCTACTATGCCTTCTTCGTCGCGGTGCCGACCTACCGATCCACCACGTCTCTCGCGCTCGAGCTTCGCAACGAACCCGTCGTTGACATCGAAGCTCTCGTTTCCGGCGCGTCCACTGACGATGCCGCCTTGAACACCGAGATTGAGGTAATCCGTTCGCGCGGCCTCATCCGCCAGCTCGTGCAGGAGCTGAACCTGTTGGCCGATCCCGAATTCAACAGCAGTCTTCGTCCCGCGCCGGCCTTCTCGCTGAGAAAAGTCGTGGCTGCGGCCATCGACCAGCTGCCGTTCGATCTCCCTGCACTCCCCGAACCCAGAGGGGCAGGGATCGAACCTCTCGTCGAAACCGAGGAGGAACCGGCAGTCTCGGCCCCTCCGGGCATGAACGCCACCATCGGCGCTGTACGGCGGGCGGTTGCGGCCAACGTGCAGCGCAACACCTACGTTTTCGACATCTCGGTCACGACGCAAAGCCCGCGCAAATCCATGGTGATGGCCAACACGTTGGCTGAACTATACATCGAAAATCAGATCGATCAGAAGTTCTCGGC
Source organism: Citreimonas salinaria (assembly GCF_900107235.1). Lineage (GTDB taxonomy): Bacteria > Pseudomonadota > Alphaproteobacteria > Rhodobacterales > Rhodobacteraceae > Citreimonas > Citreimonas salinaria. The sequence goes on along the minus strand of NZ_FNPF01000001.1, from coordinate 83,205 downwards.
CACCGAGAGCGCAGTGACCTGGTTGAGCACACGCGTCGTCGAACTCGAGGAGGAGCTTCGGAATCGCGAAAGCGAACTCAAGGCTCTGCGGACACAGGTCGATCTCGTCTCGCTCGAGGGCCTCGAAGCGTTGAACCGGCAGTTGATCGTCGCTCGCGAACGGGCCGAAGCCGTGGCCAGCGAGATTTCGGAGGCCGAGGCTCGCCTGTCGCAGATCGCAGCTCTGCGTGCGGAGCAGGACTACCTCGGCTTGGACAGCATCTTTGACGACAACACGTTGTCGGCACTGGTCCGCGACGGTAGCGACACCTCGGCCATCGAGGCTCGGCTCGACCTCCTGACCGACCAACTCGACAATTCCCTTACGCGACAGCGGCAAAGGCTGGAAACCTTGATGCCCTCCGTCGAGCGGCTCGAGGGTCAGGTGGAAGCACAGTCAGACGAAGTTTCTCAGTTGCAGCAGATCGAGCGCGAGATCCAGACGACGCGGACTCTCTACGAGACCTTCCTGACGCGTCTGAAGGAGGCCACCGTGCAGCGGGGGACAGCCCAGGCCGACAGTCGCGTCCTGTCCGAGGCGATCATGGGAAACTACGTGTCGCCGAACAAATCCCGGATTCTGATGTTGTCGCTGATCCTGGGGCTTTTGGTGGGAGCCGCTATCGTGCTGGCACGTCAGCTTGGCAACAAAGGCTATCGCAGCGCCGAGGAACTGGAGACGAGTACGGGACGGTCGGTCCTGGGCCAGATCCCGCTCATGCCGATCAAGCGGCGCAACCAGCTCATCACCTATTTCAACGACAAGCCGACTTCGGCCGCAGCAGAGGCGATCCGCAACCTTCGCACCTCGATCTTGCTGTCCTCGCCCGACAAGCCTTCGCAGATCATTATGTCGACCTCGTCGCTACCGGGTGAGGGTAAGACCACCCAGGCCATAGCCCTAGCGCACAACCTGGCTGGTCTGGACAAGAAAGTGATTCTGATAGAAGGCGACGTGCGGCGGCGGACGTTGAACCAGTATTTCCGCAAGGACGTGAATACCGCGGAAGGCATTGGCTCCGCGTTGCAGACCGACGCCTCGATGGAGGAGATAGCCAAGTTCATCATACGCGACCCAAGGCTCGACGTGGACGTGATTTTGGGCGAAAAGATCGCCCAAAACGCCGCCGACGTGTTTTCTTCCGCCAAGTTCAAGCGATTCCTTGGAACGCTCCAGGCGCATTACGACTATGTCGTGATCGACACCCCGCCGGTTCTGATCGTGCCCGACGCGCGGGTGATAGGCCAGTATGCGGACACGGTCGTCTTCAACGTTGCTTGGGACCGCACCAGCCGGGTACAAGTCAGGGAAGCGCTGCGTCAGCTCTCGACGGTCAACATCAGTGTGACCGGCTTGGTGCTGAGCCAGATCAGCCCGGCCGGGATGAAACGCTACGGTTATGGCGGGAAATACGGCAGCTATGCCGGCTATGGAAGTTCCTATTACGAAAGCTGATCCGGAGCGGATCAGCCGCGCCCATGCCGCAATCCTGATTCCGGGGATCGGGAAACAGCGGTAGTTCTCGAGGTTCAGCGCGCTTTCAGAGAGCATATGGGCTCAAGGTTCCGATCCCCAAATAGACGACGGCCCAGCGGTCTTTGGGGCTCCAGCGGCATTCGGCGAAGGGTGCCGCTACGAGGCCGATTGGGGTCACGATATAAACGGGTGACAGCAACGCAGGGAAGGTCGCGTCAGCGGGCGTAGCCAACTGTCGCCCTTGCGCAAGGGAGAGGCGAGGGGACGGGGTACCGGCACGTCCGCCGATGGTTCAAGTCGACATGCACCCGGTCCAGCCAGTCGCCGTAGTCGACCCGGTAGAAGGCCGACTTCAGTATCAACGCCGCGAAGAAGGCGCCTCCTGTCGCCGGGTAGGCCACCCCTTCCCCGCGCCGCGGGACGGATGATGCTCAAAGCCCCGAGTCCAGGCGCGAAGGGAAGATTGACCCACGTCTCGCGGCAGGCCTAGAGCCACGAGAAACAGACTTAGCGGGCTGCCGTCGGAGAGGCGGCAACCGTGACCTCAATGGCGGTGATCAGAAACTTGTAGGGCTATACGCAGACGCTCGCGTGGCGAGAAACGCTGACTCCGCGATCAGAAGCGCGGCGGCCAGCCCCATGCCACGATCCGCCCACCGGCACCGGCCACGTGTACCCGACGGCAAAGGTGATGATGGCGTGATCAGGCGGTGGCTCGACAGTGCTTTATGGCTCAACCCCGGAACGGCTCTGCGAGCCGGTCGCATCGCCGGGATTCACCCTTGAGCCAGCGCGGACATCCTCCGCCTCAAATGCGAGGCCGCTCGCGTCTCGGCCGGTTGTCCCGCGGCATCCATGGGCTCAGCGGGACGGTTCGGGACGGCAGTAGACCATCAGCAGGCTGACCCTCCGGCCCGCGAACTCTTCGCTCCACGCGCAGCCGCGCGCGCGTAACGCGTCCTCCAGGCGGTTCACGCGCCTTGTGCCGGCGTCTGGGGGATCAACCGAGGACGGAAGGTGTGAAACGACGTATAGGCGGCGCGACCCCTCGATGCCCTCAAGTCCCTCGGCCAGCCCGTCGAACTCCGCCTGATCGAACCTCGTGCCGCTGGGATAGACGCGTCGGCCAATATACGTGTGACGCTCCAGCCCAGAAATGTGGCGGGCGTAGTAATCGAGCGACGGCACCGCGTAGGGGTAGAGACCGATTTCCTGCGGGGGAAGCGAAGCGAGATGCCTGTAAAGCGCCTCGTTGTCCGCGAATTCCACGGCTCCGTCGTCGATCATGATTCTGCCCGTCTCCCAGAACGCCGCGATCGAGCACAGGCCGCCGACGACGAGAACGAGCGGGGTTTTACCGCGGGCTTGCAGTTCCGTCGCCAGAAACAGCCCCACGAGCGTCAGGGCGAACGGCGTCGTCCAGATTACATGCCGGGCGCTGATGACCGGATAGACGCCCGTCATCTTACCCAACAGGATCGCAACGCAGAAGGCGATGAAGAGCAGACCCAACCGGACCGCGAACCGAGAGCCGCGGCGCGCGAGGATCGAGACCAGCGCGATCACCAGCGCGATCACCGAAATGACCCCGCCGTGGGCGCTGCCCAGCGCCACGGCCAGAACGCCCAGGTCGGCAAGAAGCCCGTCCGAAGCATAGGCCGGAACCTCAAGCTGTTCCCGCGTCAAGTACTTGAGGCTAAGGTAGTTGAGGGCGAGGAGCACGGCCGAGACGGCAAGACCGGGCCACTGAACCATCGCCGCGCTCGTGCCGCTGGTGCGAAGTTGAAGAGCAACGCAGAACGCGATGCTCAGGACAGTGGGGATCAGCGTGGAAAAGCCGAGGAACGCAGAAATCGCCGCGATGACGGCGAAAGCTTGAAGCGTGATGCGCCGCTGATAGAAAAGGTGGAAGGTGTAGACTAGGAAGAAGGCCTGCACGAGTTCGAGCGCGTAGTGCTTGATCTCGGTTGCATAATAGGCAAGTGGCCCCAGGAAAGCTCCTGCAGCCAGCGTAATGGCAAGCCACGGCGCCCGCTCGGCCCTCAGGACGCGGATCGAAAGCACCGACGACAGCCCCACCGCCATCGCCGACATCACTCGAAGCGCCCAGACGTCCTCGGTCACGAACAGCATCGCCTGGTGGAACGCCGAGGCAAGCACTGGCTGCGCCTGGTCGTAGAACGGCATCGGACCGAACAGATCCTGCAGCCCGCCGGCATGGAACAGGTTCGTCAGCAGCATTCCCTCGTCGAGACCGATCGACCTTTGCGATAGCCGCAGGATCGACACCAGGACTAGGACGATCAGGGCCAAGCGAGCCAAATTGTCAGACGTCCACACGGATCTCAGAACTCCAGCTGGCGCAAGATTCGGAGAGCCGTCCCCGGAACTGGTTGACATCAGACGGCCCTAGCTTCGAGTCTCGCGAGGCGGGGCATACTTGCCCCGCGCGGCATCGATTGTCTGGCGCAGAACCCGGAGCTTTCCGCCGACCCCGGTTATCTTGGTCGGGACAGCCGTTTTCCCAGGGTAGACGCGGCGCACGGGAACTTGGGCGACCCGATAGCCGAGCTGGCCCGCGCGCACTGTGAGGTAGAAGAGAAGCTCGTAGTTCTGGAAGATGCCGCGGAACGGTTGCACGTTCTCGTCGAGCAGATAACGGGCCGAGTATGCGCGAAATCCGTTTGTCGTGTCCGTCAGCCAGCGGCGGCCGGCAAGGCTCAGAAGCGGGGCGTGGATCAGCCGGTTGGCAATGGTTCGCTCGGTCGGCGTGTTGATCGCCGCCCCCCCCGGCAGATACCGTGATCCCTGCACATAGTCATAGCCCTTGTCGAGTTTGGCGATGAACTGGGGGATCGCATCGACCCCGTCCTTTCCGTTCCCGTCCACCGTAATGATACCGCGATACCCTTCGTCGAGGCACCACGCATAGGCCATCCGCAATTGCGCGCTCAGCTTGCCCGGACCGATCTTGACGAGGACGGCCCGCACGCCGGCGCCAGACACGAACGCATCGTCGAGCGATCCATCGGTCGATCCGCCGTCGGCCACGATTACGTCCACCTCGGGCGCCAGATCGCGGATCCGCTCCAGCTGGTCGCGGACCCGGTCGCCTTCGTTGATGACGGGGATCACCAGGGCGTAGGCGTGCCGCTTTTCCGCGAAGGTTCGGACCTCGAAGGTCGGAACTTCCCGGCCTGTGTGCTGGGTGACGGGAGCGCTTGGTTCCGGTCGGTTCATCGGCTGCCCTTCTTCGTCGAATCGGCTGAAAAGATCAGGTAGCGGCTCACGTTGTAATTGACGGCGAAGGACGCTGCCGCGCCGCAGATCAAGATGACGAGTTCCGGCAGTCCTGCGTCGAGCGCGCTCAGCCCGGCGACCGCTGCCAATCGCACGCCAAGCGCGACGGTACAGGTCGTGAGATACTGCCCCCCACGCTGCAGGGACAGCGATCCGCCCGATCCGAAGGTCCAGGTTTCGTGAATGACGTAATTGACCGACGCGGCGGTCACAAAGCCAATCGCCGCCGCCAACCACAGGGCTAGGCCAAGCTGGTCGGCCAACAGGTAGGCCACGGCGATGTCGAGCACCACGCCCACCACCGCCACCGCAAGGAAGCGCCCGGCGACCGTCATACCGCGCTGCCCCGGACCGGCGCGATCGTGGCGCCCGCGAATTCCGGGCTGGTCTGGCGGACGAGGTCGAACAGGTCGTAGATGTTGTCGACCTTGCCTCCGAGGATCGAGATGACGCGGCTTCCGGCCGGATTCCGCTGGAACAGGATCGGTCGCCCGTCGTCGCGCTCGTTCTTCATCAGCACGGTCTTCACCTCGTAGAACGAGTGCTTGTAGGTCGCGCGCGCCAGGCTCGGGAGATAGCGTTTCCCGTCGTTGATCATGTGGCGGACCTGCGTGTCCCGCGCCTGCGGCTCGGCGAGGTGAACCTCGGGCTCGTCGTCCTTCCAGCTTTCGTGCGGCGTGTAGCGGACATGGGTCAGGCAGTAGGTATTTTCCGCCGGGAAGGGGGTGAAGGAAAAGAACGGGCCGTCCATCAGCGTGATCGCGTAGCCCCGCAGCTCCTCGGGCGGATCGACAAGGGCCAGTTCGGCCAGTTCGTGTTTCAGGGGCGCCCGTGGCAGTCCGGCCATGTCGAGAACGGCGTTGATCCTAGAATACGTGACGTTGAACGCGTAGGCGGCCGTCACCTCGGCCCCCGTGGAAAGGCCGGCCACCACCCGCTCGGGCCCGTCGGCCAGCGCCGTGACCTGCGTTCCGGTCATGACGGTCACCCCCCCGCGAGCAAGCCGCTCACTCAGCAACTGGCGCAAGATCGTATAGTCGAACGCGGTTTCGGTGCAGGCGAACACTCCTTCCACCCGCGTGTCGTCGAAAAGCGCCGCCTGTGCGGCCGAGGCCGGACGGATCGGCGCGCCCATTTCCTCGAACATCCGGTAGAAGCGCTTTGCCGATACCTTCGAGCGCTGCCGCGAGATCGCGTAGAGCATCTGGAAGTCATCGACGACCGCTTCGGAAAAATCGGCCATGAAACGGTGGTGCAGCGCCATCGACCGGATCGCCGTCAAGGCCGAGCGCGGATAGTGGAAACCGGTGTGGATGCGGGCCTGGTTGATGCGGGACGCTCGGTGCATCAAGGTTTCCTCGCTTTCGACGAGAAGGACCCGCAGCGACAGCGAACGCATGAACAGTGCGAGGCAACATCCGTAGAACCCGCCACCGACGATCAAGATGTCATGGGTCCGATCGGAAACGGTCATCGGTTCCCGGCCGTGCCCGACGTGGTGGCCTCGTCGTTCAGGTCGACGTTCAGTTCATGAGCAACCTGCTGGAACAGATCGACCTTGGCGACCTCTTCGGTAACACTGTCCAGTCGGTCGTTCCGCATCAGCGCGAGCAGATGCTGAAGCCCCAGGCTGAGCCCGAGCACGGCGAGACCCATGAACCCCGCGATGAACCCCTGCATGGCCGAGATCGTCAACCAGCCCGGCTCGATGTCGGAGACGAACACCCAGACGCCGAGGACGTAAAAGATGTAGGCCAGCCCCAGCAGGCTGAGCAGTCCCGAAGAAAGAGTCACCAGCAGAAGCACTCTTGGCGCCAGATGTACCAGAAGCTTGTCGATGAGCATGAGGCGGCGGCGCAGCTGTCCCGGAGCATGCGCCGGAACCATGCCCTCCCTGACCGTCTCGAAACCCAAGGGCAGTCGCGTGTCGCGCGGCGGGAACCGAAGGGCAAGCTCGGGGTGGGCGTGGCTGAGGATCTGGTTCAGCAACGTTCGCGGCACCGCCATAGTCTGCATGTCGCGAACGCCCACCTTGAAGCCCGCGGCATGTCCAAGCGCGGCAACGGGGGCCGATACGATCCGGCCAAGGCTGGCTTGCTCCGGCCGCAGGCCCACGATCAACAAACCTTCGTCGGCCGCACGCTCGATCATCCTCAGGGCATCGATGCTGGCCAGTTCGGCCGCATTCGCCATCAGGATGACGTCGCCGATCGCCTCTTCCGCCGCAATGACCCTGCGTTCATAATGTTCCAGACCCGACCGCACCAGGAACAGGCGCACGTTCGGAACATCCCGCACCAGGGGCAGGAAAGCTTCGCGCCGGTCCTCGTCCGCGATCAGGATGATTTCGCGGAACCTGAAGCGGGCGTCCAGGGTGCGCGCAAATTCGCGCACGGCGCGATGCGCCGCTTTGGTCTGGGGCAGATCCGCAAGACACACCGACAACAGGACATCCTGGCGCGCCACAACATCGGCAGTCCGAAGATGGGTCGTCATGCCGGGGCCCTCCCCGAAATGGCCAGCGCAAGTTTCACCAGACTTTCCTTCACGGCCGTCAGCCCGCCGTCGGAACGCGCCATCTCTACAGAAACTGCTCCCTCGTAGCCTGAATCGGAAAGAGCGTCCAGCACACGGGACAGGGGGGCGATGTCGGCCGGGGCGGGGGCCAGATGCGGCTCGCTGACATGGACGTGGTGGATCCGGCCCGAATGGTCCCGGGCCCGATCGGCCGCGAGCCCGATCTGCTCGTTCAGGTGCATGGCGCCCATGTCGAGGATCATGCGAATCCGCGGGTGATCCACCCGCGCCACGAAATCGGCGGCCTCGTCGAAGGTGTTGAGGAAGTTCGTGCCGTAACGCGCCGGATTCGCCTCGACCGTGATGACCGTTCCGGCGCGTTCGGCGCGGTCGCCCAAGCGCCGGAACGTGTCGATCGCGCGCTCTTGCGCGGGGCCGGGCGTCATTCCTTCGGGGATACAGCGCTGGCGCGGCGATCCGAAGACCATGTTGGGAATGTCGAACCGCCCGGCCAGTCCGATCGCCCGCGTCATGCCGTGCTCGAACGTTTCGCGCGCCTCGGCATTGCCGAACAGCGCCGCGCCTTCGACGCCGAACAGCAGCGACTGCATTGACACGAGCCGAAGCCCGCGGCTTTCGGCCTCGGACATCGCACGGCGCGCTTCGGCGGCATCGGGAACGAAGGGATCGGCGGCGGAATGGAAGAACAGGCCCGGCGCGATCTCAAGACCCGTGACCCCGCACCCGGCCATCAGGTCGTAGGCTTCGGCGCGCTGGTCCGGCGACCACGCGATATTCGAAATGGCAGGAATCACCGCGCCACCGTTGCGGCGGTGTGGAACGCCGCCAGCCGCATCATCACCTCGTCGCCGTCCATCAGGTACGGGCCCGACTTGTTCCACAGGTCGGCGTGGACCGTGCGCATGTCCTCGTGATGCACCTTCGCGCCGGTCGCCGGCATCGCTTCCTTGGCCAAGCGTTCGTAGATCGCGCCGACACGCACCGGTTCGGTCGCCAAGTGCACCAAGGGTAGCCCGTGCTGCGTCGCGAGCTCGATATCGGACCACAGGCGGCTGGTGTCGTAGAACTGGTGGGTGCTGTCGGGCGCGTGGAACTGGATCGCCGACAGTCCCGCTGCCTTCACGGCCGCGTCCATGTCCGGCCGCCGCTTGCCGCGGTCGTAGGACGCGCGGTCGAGGTGGTACATCCCGGACTCTGGGTCGTGCCGATAATAGCCCGCGATCGCCTCGTCGACCCCAAGGATCCCGGCGTATCGACCTTCGGTCAGCATCGAAGGCATGGGGTTCAGCAGGTCGAACATGAAATTCTTCCGCAGGCCCGAGCCGAAAAGCGCTGGAAGCCGCAGGATGAGGCAGTCGTCGAAACGGTCCGCGCAAAAAGTCTCGAGCCGCCGACGGTGCCGGCCATAGGCCAGCTCGTTCTGGAACCGCGTGGTCGTTTCGTCCAGCCCGGCGGCGAAATCCTCGAGCACCGCGATCGACGAGACGAGCACGAACCGCTTGGTCGCCACACGATCGAGCCGTTCGATCAACCCTTCGACCTTTTCCAGGTCTCTGTCGGGAAACCGGTTGGCCTCGAACATCGAGCCCGGCGCCGCAGCACAGACCACGCCATCGAATGGTCCGTCCGCGATCTCGTCTATGTTGGAGCTGTTGAAGAGCGCGTCGAACCCATGCTGCGAACGAAGCGTGCTTCCGACGAAGCCCGTATGTCCTACTAGCGCATCCATACCCGTCTCCAAACTCCTGAAGCTACCTGATAGTTCGGGGCACCGGCTCGGCGCAAGTCCCTCGAGCCCCCTGGCCGCAGACCTTATCCGGGTGGCCTTCGGAAACGGACTCCGAAGTAAACGTGTAATCTTGTCGGGAAATGAACGCTCCGTTGGTGTTTTCGTCGCCACGCGAGGAAGCCGTTGTGGCGGCACTATTTGTATTATTCCCGGTTACGCGGGCGCGGCTGGGCGGTCAAAAGCTTTTGCGCCTGCCAAGCACAAGCGCCGCGGCGATTGCGCCTGCGAGCGGCCAGTCGCCGGTCCGGCTGTCGGCCGTGACCCGCAGCGGCGGCGGCAGGGGCGCGTCAGCGTATCCCACCTGCCCGAGGTCGAGCGAGGCAAGCACCCGCCCCGCCCCGTCGATCGAGGCCGAGACCCCGGTATTGGCCCGCGCGCAGCAGGTGCTCTTAGGTAACCAGATCATCCTGCTGTCCGAAGGGTGCCTGCTGAACCTCGGCAACGCCGGGGCATCCGTCCTTCACGATCGCGTTGTAGAGCATCGGCTCGGCCAGCAGCTTCTTCAGCTTGACACTCTCGTCCTTGAGCTCCCTGAGCCGCCGGCGGCTCATCCTGGCGCAGGGCAAAGACTAGCCATCGGGGCCGCCATTCGGCGGCCGGGGCGCGTCATCTCTACATGAGGGTGCCACAATGTAGGCAAAACCGAAAGAGCATCCGGCATACGGCCATTCGAGAAAATGCCGAGAACAAGCCGAAGTTGCGGAAGCCCATCCGCGCAACGAAATGCGGCAGCCTTATTGAGTGTGTTTACGCAAGTCGTTCGGTAGACGGTCGGATCCGCCTCCACCGTTATTGCCGTGCGGGCGCGTTCGGCGGCGGCGGCGAACCTAGCCTTGGCTCTGCAATCCTCCCCTGCGTCATCCTGCTGAAGGACGGAGTGCCGCGGGAGACCGGCAGCAACAAGCGGGTCAGCCTATCGCGCGCCCTTGGCAGCCTGAGCCAGCCGAGTCGTCGGCGGCATCCGTCGTTCACGTTCCATCCACGCCCATGCAGTTTGAAGGATGTTGCTAAGGTCCGAGTGGGACGGCTTCCAGTCCAGAGTCGCGAACGCACGCGACGGGTCCGCGACCAGCGCGGAGGGATCGCCTTTGCGCCGTGGTCCGTAGCTATGAGGCACTTCGCGGCCAGTGATCTCGCGCGTCATATCGATCACGTCTCTCACGGAAACGCCGGTTCCCGTCCCTAGGTTGAGCGCGTCGAAACCCGGCCCTTTTCCGGTCCGCGCCAGCGCCGCCACATGGGCATCGGAAAGGTCCGAAACATGGATGTAGTCCCGGATGCAGGTTCCGTCGGGCGTATCGTGGTCGTCGCCGAAGACCGTCAGCGGCGGACAGGTGCCCTTCGCGGCGCCGAGAGCCAGCGGGATCAGGTGCGTTTCCGGGTTGTGCGCCTCGCCTATCTCAGCCGCGGCGTCGGCGCCGGCGGCGTTGAAATACCGCAGCGCGATGGCGTCCAGATGTCCCGCCCGGGCGCAGTCCCTCATGATCTGTTCGACCATCAGCTTGCTGTGGCCATAGGGGTTGATCGGGCGTTGCGGGCAGTCCTCGTCGATCGGGGTTCGTTCGGGCGTGCCGTAGGTCGCGCAGGTCGATGAGAAGACGAAGCGCTTGATCCCTTCGACCTGCATGGCACGCAGCAGCGTTGCGGTGCCGGCGACATTGTTGCGGTAGTACAGCAGCGGATCGCCCGTCGACTCTCCGACGTACGAGAAGGCCGCGAAGTGGATCACGCCGATCGGCGCGTGTTTGTGGATCACGTCGCGCAGCCGTTCCCCGTCCATCAGGTCGCCGACCTCGAGCGGACCGTAGCGGACCGCCCACGCGTTGCCGCGACACAGCGAGTCGTAGGTGATCGGCGTGTAGCCCGCAGCGGCGAGCGCCTTGCACGTATGGCTGCCGATATATCCGGCGCCACCGGTGACCAGCACTGGTTTCTCGTCATTCGGCATAGCCGCACATCCATGTTCTTCTGCTTCGGTTCCGGCCGGGCCGGGCGAGGCGCCGCGGGGGTGCCGCGACGGGGAGAATCGTCGCGACCACTGCCGTCACCCAGGAATCAGGTCGGCGCGGCCGATGCTGACATAGGCTTGGAAACCGGCCTTCTGCGCATCCTCGGCAGTGTAGACGTTGCGCAGGTCGCCCAGCCGGGGTGTGCGCATCCGTTTTGCCAGCGCGCTGAGATCCAAGGCCCGGAACTCGTTCCACTCAGTCAGTATTACGACTAGGTCGGCGCCGTCGGCGGCGGCGTAGGGATCGTCTTCCCAGCTGACGCTGGGCAGCAGTGCTTCGCCCTCGCGGCGGCCCTGGGGATCGCAGACTCGTACCGTGGACCCGCCGCCGACAAGTGCCGGCACGATGGTCAGGGCAGGGGCATCGCGCATGTCGTCGGTGTTGGGCTTGAAGGTCACGCCCAGCACGGCGACGCACTTGCCGTTGAAGCTGCCGTCGCAGAGATCCAGCAGCTTGTCCACCATGCGACGCTTGACCTCTTCGTTGACCTTGATGACCGTTTCGACCAGCTGGATCGGCGAGGCATATTCCTGCGCGGTGCGGGCCAACGCCTTGGTGTCCTTGGGAAAGCACGAACCGCCGTAGCCGGGCCCTGCGTGCAGGAACTTGTTGCCAATCCGGTTGTCGAGCCCCATGCCACGCGCCACCTGTTTCACGTCCGCGCCGACCTTCTCGCACAGCGCGGCGATCTCGTTGATGAAGGTGATCTTGGTGGCGAGAAAGGCGTTGGCGGCGTATTTCGTCATCTCGGCGGATTCGAGATCGGTGGTGATGATCGGGAATTCGCGCAGGTAGAGCGGGCGGTAGATGCTTGCCATGACGGCAGCGGCGCGATCGGTTTCAACGCCGACGACGACACGGTCGGGCTTCATGAAATCGTCGATCGCGGCGCCTTCGCGCAAGAATTCCGGGTTCGACGCGACGTCGAAATCAAGGTCGGGGTTCGCGGCACGCACCACCTCGGCGACCTTGCGGTTGGTGCCGACCGGTACTGTGGATTTCGTGACGATAACGACATAGTCCTTCGCCGCCTTCGCAATCTCTTCAGCTGCGGCCATGACGTAGGTCAGGTCGGCATGACCGTCGCCGCGCCGGGTGGGGGTGCCGACGGCGATGAATACCGCCTCGGAACCATCGATCGCCGCGTTTAGGTCTATGGTGAAGGACAGGCGCCCCGTCTCGACGTTGCGCTCCATCAAGCGGTCGAGTCCGGGCTCGTAGATCGGCACTTTGCCTTTCTCGAGCATCTCGATCTTGCGCGAGTCCTTGTCCACGCAGACGACCTCGTGCCCGAAGTCGGAAAAACACACTCCGGAAACCAGGCCCACGTAACCCGTCCCGATTACCGCAATCTTCATGTGAAATCTTCCTTGGCAGCGTTTTGCAGACGCTTCCCGCGTAGGGCAGCAAGTGTCAAGCCACGGTCCGTCAGAGCCCTGCCTGACCATTGAAGTCGCACGTACGCGCCACGGCTAAGCCTTGGCGGGGATCGGGGCGGGGCCGCATCCCGAAGGGGTGATGAACACTCTCTCATGTGCGGGCGTAGACGTCCTCGAAGCGCAGGATGTCGTCCTCGCCGAGGTACGAGCCGGTCTGCACCTCGATCAGCACCATGTTGACCTTGCCGGGGTTCTCCATGCGGTGCACGGCGCCGAGCGGGATGTAGACCGACTGGTTCTCGGTCACCAGCCTGACCTCGTCGTCGATCGTGACCTTGGCGGTGCCCTGCACGACGATCCAGTGCTCGGCCCGGTGGTGGTGGCTTTGCAGGCTGAGTGCCGCGCCGGGATGGACATGGATGCGCTTGACCTGGAAGCGCGGGCCGACCACCAGGCTTTCGAACCAGCCCCAGGGGCGGAAATCGCGCGGCAGCGCCTCGGCCTGAGGCAGGCCCTTGGCCTTGAGTGCCGCGACGGCCTTCTTCACGTCCTGCGCCCGGTCGCGCGGCGCCACCAGGACAGCGTCGGGCATGGCCACGGCGATCATGTCCCGCAAGCCTATGCCTACCAGCGCCTGGCCTTCGTGTTCCGCGCGCAGCAGCGTTCCTTCGCAGTCGATCGCGGTGGCAGGGCCGGTGGTGACGACGCCGTGGTCGTCGGGGCCCTGTTCGCGCCAGACCGCGTCCCAGCCGCCAAGGTCTGACCACGCGCCGGCGTAAGGCACGACCGACAGGCTGTCGGCTTTCTCCATCACCGCGTAGTCGATCGAGATGTCGTCCAGCCCTGCCCATGCATCCGGGGCGAGGCGGGTGAAGCCAAGGTCGCGCGTGGCGCGCGCCACCGCGTCGCGCACGCCGGCCAGCATCGCGGGGGCATGGGTTTCGAACGCGGCGATCAGCGCATCCGCGCGCAGCAGGAAGATGCCCGCGTTCCACAGGTGCCGGCCACCGTCCAGCATGGCCTGCGCGGTCGCGGCGTCGGGCTTTTCGACGAATGCCTGAAGCGGCTGGGCCTCGGGGGCGAAGTCGCCGGGGTCGCGGCTGAGCTCGAGCCAGCCATAGCCGGTCTCGGCCCGGTCCGGACGAATGCCGAATGTCACCAGGCGACCGCTGCGGGCCTCGGGCGCGGCGGCCTGCACCGCTTCGCGGAAGCGTGCGGCATCGGGAATGACGTGGTCGGAGGGTGCAACCAGCATCAGCGCGGCGGGGTCTTCGGCCGCCAGAACCAGCGCGCCCGCCAGGATCGCGGGCGCGGTGTTGCGGCCCTCGGGCTCGATCAGCGTGGCGGCGGCGGCGGTCTCGATCCCGGCCAGCTGCTCGGTGACGATGAAGCGGAAGTCCGAGGCCGTCACCACCAGCGGGGGTGCGAAGCCGGGGCCGGACAGACGGCGCGCCGAGGCCTGGAACAGGCTTTCGTCGCCGATCAGCTGCGTGAACTGCTTGGGAAAGCTTTTCCGCGACAGCGGCCAGAGCCGCGTGCCGGACCCGCCGCACAGCAGCAGGGGGTGGATGAGGTCGGTCATGGCCATTCCTTCGTCAGGCGCGTCCGCGGAAATTGTCGCGGTGCTGCAGGAACCATCGATAGGTGCCTTCGATGCCGTTTTCCAGACCGATCGAGGCGCGCCAACCAAGCCTGTCGAGGCGGCTGACATCCATCAGCTTGCGCGGCGTGCCGTCGGGCTTGGTCGGGTCGGTTTCGATCCGTCCCTCGAACCCCGTCACCTGCGCCACCATGTGCGCCAGTTCGAGGATCGATATGTCGGAGCCGGTGCCGACGTTGATATGGCTCAGCATCGGCTCGGTCTCGCGAGCGTAGGTTTCTGGGTCGAGGTTGAGGACGAACAGGCTGGCCTGCGCCATGTCGTCCACGTGCAGGAATTCCCGCCGTGGACTGCCCGTGCCCCAGATCGTGACGCTGTCGCGGCCGTCCTCGCGCGCCTCCGTGAAGCGGCGGATCAGCGCGGGCAGGACATGGCTGTTTTCGGGATGAAAGTTGTCGCCGGGCCCGTAGAGGTTGGTCGGCATGACCGAGCGGTAATCGACGCCGTACTGCCGGTTGTAGCTTTCGCACAGCTTGATGCCGGCGATCTTGGCGATGGCGTAGGGCTCGTTCGTGGGCTCGAGCGTGCCGGTCAGCAACGCGTCCTCGGCCATGGGCTGCGGCGCCATACGTGGATAGATGCACGAACTGCCCAGTTGCAGCAGCTTCGTGACGCCGGCGCGCCAGGCTTCGTGGATGACGTTGGCCTGGATCATCAGGTTGTCGTGGATGAATTCGGCCGGGTAGGTGTTGTTGGCCATGATGCCGCCGACTTTCGCCGCGGCCAGGATCACCATGTCTGGGCGTTCACGATCGAAGAAGGCGCGCACCTGCCCACGGTCGATCAGGTCGAGTTCGGCGTGCGTGCGGGTCAGCAGCGTCAGGTCCTCGCCGGCGTCCCGGCGCGCCTCGAGCGCGCGCAGGATCGCGCCCCCAACCATGCCGCGATGTCCGGCGACGTAGATCCTAAGCATCTGTCTACCCTCCTCAGCCGTCTTCCAGGCTTACCGGCACGTCCAGCCCGTGCTCTTTCAGCAGGGCGTGCCGGCGGGCGGTTTGCAGGTCGCTGGCGACCATTTCGGCGCACATTTCCCGGGCGGTGATCTCGGGCTCCCAGCCGAGTTTCGCCTTTGCCTTGGACGCATCGCCGAGAAGCGTTTCGACCTCGGCGGGTCGGAAGTAGCGCGGATCGATGCGCATGATCACGTCGCCCGGCTTTACCGCCGGCGCCATGTCCGAGGTGACGCGGGCGACGGTGGCGATCTCGTCAACGCCCCTGCCCGAAAACTCCAGCTCGATACCCAGTTCGCTGGCCGACCAAATGATGAACTCGCGCACGGAATACTGCTTGCCGGTCGCAATCACGAAATCCTCGGGCGCCTCCTGCTGCAGCATCATCCACTGCATGCGGACGTAATCCTTGGCGTGGCCCCAGTCGCGTAGTGCGTCGATGTTGCCCATGTAGAGGCAGCTTTCCAAGCCCTGCGCGATGTTGGCCAGCCCGCGCGTGATTTTGCGCGTCACGAAGGTCTCGCCGCGCCGGGGGCTCTCGTGGTTGAACAGGATCCCGTTGCAGGCATACATCCCGTATGCCTCGCGGTAATTCACCGTGATCCAGTAGCTGTAGAGCTTGGCCACCGCGTAGGGGCTGCGGGGGTAGAAGGGAGTGGTCTCGCGCTGCGGGGTTTCCTGCACCAGGCCGTAAAGCTCGGAGGTCGATGCCTGATAGAACCGGCAGGTCTTTTCCATCCCCAGGAAGCGGATCGCCTCGAGCAGGCGCAGGGTGCCCGTGCCGTCCACGTCGGCCGTGTATTCCGGCGCCTCGAAGCTGACCGCCACATGCGATTGCGCCCCAAGGTTATAGACCTCGTCCGGGCGGACCTCTTGCAGGATTCGGGTCAGGTTCGACGTGTCCGTCAGGTCGCCGTAATGCAGCTTCAGATTGGGCCGCGCCTCGTGCGGGTCCTGATAGATGTGGTCGATCCGGGCGGTGTTGAACAACGAGGCGCGGCGCTTGATGCCGTGGACCTCGTAGCCCTTTTGCAAGAGGAGTTCGGCCAGATAGGATCCGTCCTGCCCGGTGATGCCGGTGATGAGTGCGCGTTTCGTCATGGGATCCTTCAAAGAAATTGCCGAAGTTTGCCGAAATTCTTGAGTGCGAGTGTGCCCACGCCACCGACGCCATGCGTCCGGATTGCGCGGTAATCCTCGCGGCTTTTCTGAATCATCTTTGCGACAGAACGGTTGCTTTCGCCACCCATCCGCATGTTGACGAAGACGCGCGGCACGTAGGCCAGCCGAAGGTTGCCGCGGACGAGGTAGCGGAGCATGGCGTCGTAATCGGCCGCGATGCGGTAGCTGGTGTCGTACAGCCCCAGCCGGTCGAAGACGCCGCGCCGCAGGTACAGCGTGGGATGCGGAGGCATCCAGCCTTGGCGCAGCTTGCGCTGGCTGTATTCGCCCGACCTCCAGCGGCGGATGACGCGTGCGGTATCCTCGGCCGCGACATAGTCCAGATCGCCATAGACGCCGTCAATATCAGGGTCGGCCAGCGCCTCGGCCACCCAGGACAGCACCGAACGGTGGGCGAACAGGTCGTCGGAATGCATCAGGCCGACCACCTCGCCCGAGGTGCGGGCGATGCCGCGGTTGATGCCGTCGTAGATGCCAGCGTCTGGTTGGCTCTGGACCAGCAGCGACGGGCGAGACCGGGCGTGGACGATGTCCATCGTCCCGTCGGTCGATGCGCCGTCCTGGACGACGTGCTCGATTTCGGGATGATCCTGTGACGCCACGCTGTCCAGCGCCTCGGCAATGGTGCGCTTGCGATTGAAGACCGCTGTCACGACCGAGATCTTCAGCATTTCGCGACACCTCTGCACTTTGGCTGAACCGGGTACGCGGGGATGCGTACACGGGTCCTAGGTCCATCGCAAATTCTATGTCGCTGTCGAACCACCTTTCCTCTGCGGTGCAGCGGAAATGGGCGGCTTCGCCCAGGTCAAGCAGGCGCGATGTGGTTCAAGCGTGGCGGTTTGGCGCAATAGCGGCTAACGCCAACCATAGCGCCTTGTTCAATCGCGAGGCACTACGTCACGTACTGCTTGATGAAAAGATGACCGTACCAAGATCTGACACAGAGGTGGAAACGGAAGTCGATGCGTCGCTCGCTGCTTGGCTAGGCTCGGGGCGGCCAGGTGATGGTGCGCTGGCTGCCGACCGGGCGCTGCTTTTTCACAGGATCAACCTCAATGGTCTCGGTCCGCTTCTTGCGCTGAAAAGCGACTTGGCGGCGGTGCCGAGCGATCTAGCGCAATTTCTTCGGAAAGCCTTGATCGCCCGCGAGATGTGGGAGGAACAGCACAGGCGCGTGGTGTCGCAGGCGCTCGACGCACTGTACGCGGCCGGCCTCCACCCGCTCCTGACGAAGGGCACGGCGCTGGCCTACACGCTTTATCCCCGTCCCGCGGCGCGGATGCGCGGCGACAGCGACATCCTGATTGAGGAAAACCTAAAACTACAAGCATTCGCCGCCCTCGAAGAGGCTGGCTTCAGCCGGCCCCTTTACCGCCGGGGGGTCGATTTTGGTCGCGGAGACGTCGTTCGGGCGTCGGGACGGGATGGGGGGTGGCACGATATCGATCTGCACTGGCGGTTGGATTCCTCGCCGGTTCTGGCGCGAATTTTCACGCACGCAGAACTGCTCGCACGCTCGCAGCCCGTGCTGGCACTTCACGCGCAGGCGCGTTGCCCTAGTGCCGTGGATGCGCTGCTGTACTCGGCAGTTCACCGCAAGAAGCACATCGACCGGCCGACTAAGATCCATCTCAACGGCGTCGCGCACCCGGTCATCGACAGCCTGACATGGCTGATGGACATCCACCTTCTCTTCGGCAGTCTTGACCGCGACGAGCAGGAGCGTCTCGTGGCGCGCGCCGCGGAAAGGGATATCTCCGACATTCTCCGCGCCGCGCTAGCCGATTCAGATGCGCGCCTCGGCACGACCGTTCCCGACGACATCGCGGGCGCCCTGGCATCTGCCAAGCCCGGAAGCGTGTCCCGCTACATCGCCGCGGCCCCTGCAAGGGCGGTTTTGATGAACCTTGTCGCGACGCAGAGCCTGCTCACGCGCGTCACAGGTCTCTCCGAAATCTTCTTTCCACCGCCGGAGTACATGCGCGCCCGCTTCTCGCGCGGACGGGCCGACTGGTTGCCCGTCCTGTACTTGAGGCGAATCCTCCCTGGCGTCGCAAAGCACGTGTTTAGGAAGGGTAAACCGTGAGCCTGGTGTTTCCTACCGGCATCCTGTGGCCCCATCGCTGGGTGAAAGTGCGGCCGTTCTCGTGGTTCCCTGGTTGGGCGGCCGGATTGTCGGCGGGCTGGTCACCGCGACCGATCTGTTCAATCTCCCCAAGCGCCCGGGCCTTCGGGTGCGCGCCAAGAACCAGATCGACCAGCGTCGTCCCGGACCGCGGCAGGCCCATCACGTGCGGTGTTGAACAACGAGGCCCGGCGCTTGATGCCATGCACCTCGTAGCCCTTCTCCAGGAGGAGTTCGGCAAGGTAGGACCCGTCCTGCCCGGTGATGCCGGTGATGAGTGCGCGTTTTGTCATGGGATCCTTCAAAGGAATTGGCGTATCTTTCCGAGGTTCTTGAGCGCGAGCGTCCCCACGCCGCCGACTCCGTGGGTCCGGATGGCGCGGTAATCCTCACGGCTTTTCTGCACCATCTTTG
This sequence comes from Citreimonas salinaria, assembly GCF_900107235.1. GTDB lineage: Bacteria > Pseudomonadota > Alphaproteobacteria > Rhodobacterales > Rhodobacteraceae > Citreimonas > Citreimonas salinaria. Next base: position 64,340 of record NZ_FNPF01000001.1, on the reverse strand, counting down.
CGACAGAACGGTTGCTTTCGCCACCCATCCGCATGTTGACGAAGACGCGCGGCACGTAGGCCAGCCGAAGGTTGCCGCGGACGAGGTAGCGGAGCATGGCGTCGTAATCGGCCGCGATGCGGTAGCTGGTGTCGTACAGCCCCAGCCGGTCGAAGACGCCGCGCCGCAGGTACAGCGTGGGATGTGGAGGCATCCAGCCTTGGCGCAGCTTGCGCTGGCTGTATTCGCCCGACCTCCAGCGGCGGATGACGCGTGCGGTATCCTCGGCCGCGACATAGTCCAGATCGCCATAGACGCCGTCAATATCAGGGTCGGCCCAGCAACGACGCGTCGCTCCCGGTTTCAGTAAGCTTTCGGTTGGGCTTGTCCACGTGTGATACGCACGCGGACAAGCGCTTGAGCGTGCTTGACAGGATGCATGCATGAATGAAACCCAATACGTTGACTTTCAACGGCGGTGCGAGGGCCATATTTTGCGTATTTTGATTACGGGATCCGCCGGCTTCATCGGTTTCCACCTCGCGCGGCTTCTGCTGGACGAGGGGCACGCCGTTGCGGGCTTCGACGGGATGACCGACTACTACGACGTCCGGCTGAAGGCGCGCCGGCACGCGATGCTGTCGCAGAAGCCCGACTTTTCCGCGTCCGAGGCGATGCTCGAGGACCGCGAGGCGCTGGACGCCGCTATGGACGGGTTCGAACCGGACGTGATCGTGCATCTCGCGGCACAGGCGGGCGTCCGCTACAGCCTGGAAAATCCGCGCGCCTATGTCGACGCCAACGTCGTCGGCACCTTCAACGTCATGGAGGTCGCGCGCCGTCATCGCGTGAAGCACCTGATGATGGCCTCGACGTCGTCGGTCTACGGCGCAAACACCGATATGCCCTTCCGCGAGACCGACCGTGTCGACACGCCGATGACGATCTACGCCGCGACCAAGATGGCGACCGAGGCGATGGGCCACAGCTACGCCCATCTCTACGACCTGCCGACGACCATGTTCCGCTTCTTCACCGTCTACGGGCCTTGGGGGCGTCCCGACATGGCGCTGTTCAAGTTCGTCGAGGCCACGCTGAACGGCCGTCCGATCGACGTCTACAATCACGGCGAGATGTTTCGCGACTTCACCTATGTCGATGATCTCGTGCGCGCGATCCGCCTGTTGATGGATGCCCCGCCCGTCCGCCCCGATAGTCCCGAGGCGATCGAGGAGGGTGACAGCCTGTCGCCCGTCGCGCCCTACCGCGTGGTCAACATCGGCAATTCGAAAAGCGAGCGGCTGCTGGATTTCGTCGACGCGGTCGAAGAGGCGCTGGGCGTGCCGGTCACCCGCAACTTCATGGACATGCAGCCGGGCGACGTGCCGGCCACTTGGGCCGACGCCACACTGCTGGAACGTCTGACCGGCTACCGTCCGAAAACCGACATGCGCGACGGGGTTCGGCGCTTTGTCGAATGGTATCGGGACTACTACGACGTGGCCTGACCGAAGCTCGTGACCGAGGTTCGTGACCGCGCTGCGACACCATGGCGGCCGTGCGTGCGCAGGCGTTGACGCCGCGGGTGCGAACGGCTTGGATCGGCGCGCTGAAAAGCGCGCGGGGCGCGCACCGAACAGGCGAGGGGCGGCGGACATGCGGATCGAGCCTACGGACCTTCCGGGTCTCTGCCTGGTCACGCCGCGCCGCTACGGCGACGCGCGCGGCTTCTTCGCCGAAACCTTCAATGCCCGCACCTACGCGCGGGCCGGCATCGACACAGTCTTCGTGCAGGACAACCACTCGGTCTCGGAGCATGCCGGCACCGTGCGCGGTCTGCATTTCCAGGCGCCGCCGCACGCGCAGGCCAAGCTCTTGCGCTGCGGTCGGGGCCGCCTGTTCGACGTGGCATTGGACCTGCGCGTCGGATCAACCACGTTCGGGCGCTGGGCGGGGTTCGAGCTTTCGGCCGAGAACGGCCGGCAGGTCTTCATCCCCGAGGGTTTTGCCCACGGTTTCATGACGCTGGAGCCCGAGACCGAGATCGTCTACAAATGCTCCGATTTCTACGCACCCGAAAGCGAGACGGCCCTGCGCTGGGATGATCCCGGCCTCGCCATAGTCTGGCCCGCCTTGGACGCCCCGCCCGTCCTGTCCGAAAAGGACGCGGGCGCACCATGCTGGGCCGATTTCACAAGTCCGTTCGTCATGGCCCCCGCATGAAGATCCTCGTGACGGGCGGAGCGGGCTTCATCGGATCGGCGGTTGTCCGGTACGCCGTGGCCGATGGCCATTCGGTGGTGAACGTCGATGCGCTGACCTATGCCGCGTGTCTCGACAACGTCGCCGCAGTGGCGGACGAACCCGCATATGCGTTTGAATGCGCCGATATTCGGGACCGCGCCGCGCTGGACCGGATCTTCGCCGCGCACGATCCCGACGCGGTGCTGCACCTGGCGGCGGAAACCCATGTCGACCGGTCGATCGACGGGCCCGGCACCTTCGTCGAAACCAACGTGGCCGGCACCTTCCACCTGCTCGAGGCGGCGCGCGCTTACTGGGAGGCGCGAGGCCGCTCCGATGCCTTCCGGTTCCACCACGTCTCGACCGACGAGGTGTTCGGCAGCTTGGGCGCCCTCGGCCGCTTCACCGAAGCCACGCCATACGATCCGCGTTCGCCCTACTCGGCGTCGAAAGCGGCATCGGATCACCTAGTGCGCGCCTGGGGCGCGACCTACGGCCTGCCGGTCGTGGTATCGAACTGCTCGAACAATTACGGGCCATACCATTTTCCCGAAAAGCTGATCCCGGTGGTGATCCTGAACGCGCTCGCCGGCCGGCCGATCCCGGTCTACGGCGCCGGGTCGAACGTGCGCGACTGGCTTTACGTCGAAGATCACGCCGAGGCGCTTCTGACGGTGCTTAAACGCGGCGCGCCGGGGCGCAGCTACGCGATCGGCGGCGGGGCCGAGCGCAGCAACATCGACCTGGTGCGAACGATCTGCGCCATCCTGGACGACCGGCGCCCGCGCTCGGACGGCACGCACGCCGACCTGATAACCTTCGTGCCCGACCGGCCCGGCCACGACGCGCGCTACGCCATCGACGCGACGCGCATCCGCGACGAACTGGGCTGGCGCCCCTCGGTGACGCTGGAGCAGGGGCTGGCGCGCACCGTCGACTGGTATCTCGAACACGAAGATTGGTGGCGCGCTTTGCTGGGCCGCGACGGCGTGGGGCGCCGGCTTGGAACCGGCGGATGATCCTGGTCTTTGGTCATTCGGGTCAGGTCGCGACCGAGCTGCGGCGGGTGGGCGGCGTCACCGCGCTTGGCCGCGACGCGTTTGATCTGCGCGACCCGCATTCAGCAGCCCGCGCCATCGACGCCCACGACCCCCTCGCGGTGATCAATGCCGCCGCCTGGACCGCCGTGGATGCCGCCGAGACGGCCGAGTCCGATGCCCTCGTGCTCAACGCCGAAGCGCCGGGTGCCCTGGGGCGCGCCTGCGCCGCGCGGGACATCCCGCTGGTGCACGTCAGCACCGACTACGTCTTCGACGGTACCGGCACCACGCCCTGGCACGAGGACGATGCCCCGGCGCCGCTGGGCGCCTATGGTCGCACCAAGCTGGCCGGCGAGCACGCGGTGCGGGCCGCAGGCGGGCCGCACGTCATCCTGCGCACGTCGTGGGTGTTCTCGGCGCACGGGTCGAATTTCGTCAGGACGATGTTGCGCCTGTCGGACACCCGCGACCGCGTGTCCGTCGTGGCCGATCAGGTCGGCGGGCCGACACCGGCCGCCGACGTCGCTGGCGCCCTGCTGCACATGGCCCAGGCGCTGCGTGACGGTCACCGAGGCGGCACCTATCACCTGGCGGGTGCGCCGCATGTCAGCTGGGCGGGGTTCGCCCGTGAGATCTTCGACGCGGCCGGGCGCGACACATTGATCGACGAGGTCACCACTGCCCGATACCCCACACCCGCGCCCAGACCGCTGAACAGCCGGCTGGATTGCGCGGCGATCATGCGGGACTTCAAAATTCCCGTGCCGGACTGGCGCGCTGGTCTGCGCACCGTGCTGAAGGAACTGGGACATTGACCGACCGCAAGGGCATCATCCTCGCCGGTGGGACCGGAACGCGGCTGCACCCGATCACCATGGGCGTCAGCAAGCAGCTACTGCCGGTCTACGACAAGCCGATGATCTACTACCCGCTGAGCGTGCTGATGCTGACCGGCATCCGCGAGATCTGCGTGATCACCACGCCGCAGGACCAGGAGCAGTTCAGACGCACGCTGGGCGACGGGGCGCAATGGGGGCTGCGGCTCGAGTATGTCGCGCAACCGTCGCCCGACGGACTGGCGCAGGCCTACCTTCTGGCGCGGGACTTCTTGCAGGGGGCCGCGTCGGCGATGGTTCTGGGCGACAACATCTTCTTCGGGCACGGGTTGCCCGACCACCTGCGCGCCGCCGACGCAGCCGTCACCGGGGGGACCGTCTTCGGGTACCGCGTGGCCGATCCCGAACGCTACGGCGTGGTCGACTTCGCGCCCGACGGCACCGCCCGCGCCATCGTCGAAAAACCGGCCCGGGCTCCGTCGCCCTACGCGGTGACGGGGCTGTACTTCCTCGACGGAACCGCGCCCGACCGCGCCCGCGCGGTCACGCCCTCGTCGCGTGGCGAGCTGGAGATCGCGTCACTGTTGCAGATGTATCTGAACGACGGCGCGCTGACCGTGCGCCAGATGGGGCGCGGCTATGCCTGGCTGGACACCGGCACGCACGGGTCGCTGCTGGACGCGGGCAACTTCGTTCGCACCCTGTCGGCGCGGCAGGGCCAGCAGGTCGGCTGCCCCGAGGAAATCGCCTGGCAGATGGGCTGGATCGACGCCGAGGCGCTGGCTGCGCGAGCCGCGCTGTTTTCCAAGACTGCCTACGGCACATATCTCAGCCAGTTGCTCGTCGACTAATTGGAACGTCACCAGCTGTAGGAGCAGCTTCTTGTCCAAGTGAGCAGCCATAACAAAGAAATATGCTGCGCTTGAGAGTGTCAGTGAGTGCTCGCAACGTGCCGAAGAGTGGCGCGCTCTGCTCCCTACCGACAAAAGTATCGATTGGATCATCGCGATGGCGCGCGCCCGGGTCGAGCATCTTTTCCGGATGATCGGGCGACAATTCGGTATCTCAAGAACCGCCACTGTGGCCTCGCGATGAGCCGGGCGCGGCTCTTCACGCTGTTAGCCCTCGGCAACCTGTTCCTCCTGCGCTGGAGGCCGCTCATACCGTGCAATCTGCCCTCCGCCTTCCGCTCTTCGAGCCCCCACGCCGCCGGAATCGGCAGCCTCGGATGCGCTTTCACCTTCGACCAGTAATCGGCGAAGCCGAAGAAGACGGCTCTTATTCTGAGAGTTGAGATATCTCGACATCGCTGTGTCGCATTGTCATGTAAATGATAACTCTCGCTAGATACTCGTATTTCAATAATATTGCGGGGCTAATTGGCTTGCGCTATCTATCTACTGAGGTGGCCGATCCTCTGGTGCTCGTAGTTTCTAGATGAGCCGGTTCCTGAGTATCGCCACGGTAGCTTATGGGATGAGAGATTATTGAATGGAACGCAACGCAAGTATGGTTGTCAAAGTCGTCATCAGCTACGAGATTACAGACTTTAAGAAATTGACTGCTCATGCGATCTCGTCTTTAGAGAAGCTATCAAAAGAGGGTCATGATGAGGAAGATCCGGACGCCAGCGATCCGGCGTCATTGCTAGAGCTGATTGACGAGTGGCTCGTTGATCCGAACACTGGGAAAATTGGTCCGGCTGGTTGCGTACTTGCAATCTTGGCTCTTGTTGCCTACGAATTTCCCGGGGCCATATCAACGCTACTGAAGGCAAAAGCCTCGTAGGGATTGACCAAGGCCCATCGCTCCAACGGCGTCAATAAACTTTATTTTGATACCTGTTTCGCACACTCTGGCGCGGTCCGGCCGCGAAAAATCTCAATGACTACACGTGGTGGAATATTGGTACTGAATCCGTAGGGGTATGCCGGTCGATCATCGCGTGATCAGGAGGACAACGCGTTTTCTCAAATTTTCATCTCCTTCCTTCGGAACGTGCTTTCGATCAATTTGTTATAGAAGTAGAGCCCAGGATTTCGTGCCGGATGCGTAGTGGGTGCGCCAAAGCGGCGGCGGACTTCAGGATAGGTATTCATTATTATTATAGTTGCCGCGAGATGGAATGCATATGAATGAACGTCGAGCGCAGCGGAGGGCGTTGGTCTTGTGGCCACACGGATTCATCGATTTCTGCTGGCGGAACCAGGACCTCACATTTCGTCGATGATCTCATTTGTTCGCTGAGCAAGCGCGCGAATGTAACGCTGCAACTCCTTCGCCTCGTGCGTCGTGCCGCCGTGTTTCAAGGCATTTTTGTTACCTGTTTTTGCCCCACTACTCGCTGTTCCGCCATGCATGCGGCATCTCGTGCGGCCTGCCATAGCTGGAGCCTGACAGGAGGTGCCACGCCGCGTTAGAGCGCCGCAGCGCAGGCTGGAGCGCATAGGCCCAGTATTGCGTTGGTGCATCTTCGCCGTAATGTCCTATAGCCTAAATGAACGCGCTTCAGCCCTTCTGTGAAGTCTGATCCCGCTACCTAGTTTTTGCCGTTTTGGAACTGTCGTTTTGGTAAACTGGCGGTTGACCTGTGGTGACCTGGCCTACGATCGCTTGGCCGCCGGCTTCCACGTGAACGTGTTCTACAATGACCTTTTGCTGGCCCCGGCCGCGGTACTTGTCGAGGGCGCCCAGTTGTTTTATGTAAAGCGACATTAACTTCTCGGCCTGCTTTATCGTCCTATCATCAGTCTGCTTACTTAGCTTTGCCCGGCGCAGGCACTCTTGTATCGTGGCGTGTGTGGCGATCATCTGCTCTGCCAGCATTCCTTCCAGCCCATCAGCAGGCGCTATACTGTTGTAGAGTTCGATGGCGCGCGCGACACGCGCGTTGCGTTCGGCCTCGTCCATCCCCGCGCGAAGGTAAAGCAGGTTAGCGACATCGTTAACCCGCCGGGCCAAGACGTCATTGTCTGTGACGCCCAGAACTTCTCTCGCGTGCTGGTCGGATATGAACTCGTGCGCTGGTGAAGAGGTTAATGCGGCGGGTGCCGCGGCACCAAAGGTTTTTGGGGACTCCGCGGCTTTCTTCTGTCTCGATGTCTTTTTCATGCTCGAAGCCTGTGTTCACAATTGCTAGGACGATACTGTGTCTTGAAAGCCAATTGAAGGGGATATGTATCCTCGGCGTACTGTGCATGGGGTCGTTTTTCAGTTTTTTACTTCCCCCCCCTCCCCCGTGATAGGGTTCGAGCGAGTTTTACCTGCCGCCTAACAGATTATGAGTGGCCAGTCTGGTAGGCTTCATGCGCAACGCACCGACCATGGCCGGATCGCGCGCGTCGCCCTCGTCACGGCGCGCGGAGGCCCTAGATGGTGCCACGGGGTGGAGTGAAGACGGGAGACGACGCATTGCGCACCGGCACGATCATGGCGACCTCGCTTGGCCTTGCGGCGCTGGGCGTCGCGGCACTGGGCAGTGTCGCGGACCAGGGCGGTGCTTATGCGACCGCTGCGGGCCCGGCGCTTTCGGCACCGGCGCTGGCCGAGGACGCGGCGCGCGTGGCGCCCGACTACCTAGCGGTGATCTACGACGCCTTCGGCCGCACGGACGAAGGCGAGATCTACGACACGCTGGCGATGGTCGCTGGCGGCGAGGCGCTGGTGACGCTGTACCTGGAGCGCATGGGCGCAATGGCAGGCGTGGATTACGAGCCAGACCAGACCGTGTTCGAGATGGACATGCTGGACCTCGACGCGCGCCAGTTCGAGGGCGGCGTCTGGATGGACGCCACGTGGCACGTCATGGGGCTGGTGGGCCACGAGGGGCACCGCCACGTTCGCGACAACACCTATTCCGCCCGGTTCGAGATGACGCCCGAAAGTGGCGCCTGGCGGATCACCCGCTTCACCCTGACCGATGCCGAACGGATCACGGCGGATGCCGGGGGGGCAGCGGGACAGTGATCGACATCGCAGATCTCGACTTTGCCTATCCGCGCGGCGGCTTCCGGCTGGACGTGCCGCGCCTGACGATAGAAAGGGGGGCGCGCGTGGCGGTGGTCGGATCCTCGGGCACCGGGAAGACGACGCTGCTGAACCTCGTCGCGGGGTTGCAGGTGGCGGCGCGTGGCCACGTCACGGTCGACGGGCAGAACCTGTCGGCCCTGAGCGACACGCAGCGCCGCGCATTCCGCGCCCGCCGCATCGGTTTCATCTTCCAGAACTTCGCGCTGATGGATTACCTGAACGCGCGCGAGAATGTCCTTTATCCCTACCGCATCGCGCCGGGGCTGGTGCTGGACGACGCGGTGCGCGCCCGGGCCGAGGCGCTGGCCACCGCCTGCGGAATCGAGGACCGGTTGGACCGCCATCCAGGCGCGCTGAGCCAGGGCGAGCAGCAGCGCGTTGCGATCTGCCGGGCACTGGTCACCCGGCCGGGGCTGATCCTGGCGGACGAAGCGACCGGCAACCTAGACCCCCACACCAAGACGCTGATCCTTGACCTGCTGTTCGAACGCGCGGCCGAGGCCGGCGCCACCATTCTTGCGGTCACCCACGACCACGCGCTGCTGCCCCGCTTCGACCGGGTGATCGACTTTTCCGAGTTGCGGAGGGCGGCATGAACGCGGCCTTCCTCGCCTTCGCGCATCTGCGCTGGCATTGGGCGCGCAGCGTCGTGATGGTGCTGGTCGCCGCGGTGATCTTGGCCGTGCCGCTGGTCAGCCAGACCCTGCTGCGCGGATCCGAGCAGTCGCTGACCGCGCGGGCCGATGCGACGCCGCTGGTGCTGGGAGCGCGCGGCAGCCAGATCGACCTCGTGATGGGTGCGCTGTATTTCGGCGAGGACCGCGCGCAGCCGGTCACGATGAAGGCGGCCGAGGCCGTCTGGGAAAGCGACCTCGCGCTGCCGATCCCGCTCAACACGATGTTCACGGCCAGCGGCGCGCGGATCGTCGGCACCACGCTTGACTACTTCTCGTTCCGCGGTCTCGAGATCGCGCAAGGCCGCCGTTTCGCCGTGCTGGGCGAGGCGGTGCTCGGCGCGTCGGTCGCGCGGCGCCTGAACCTTTCCCCCGGCGACACGATCGTGTCCGCACCGGAAAACCTGTTCGACCTCGACGGAGTCTATCCGCTGGAGATGACCGTCACTGGGGTGCTGGCGCCCACCGGCACCCCGGATGACGAGGCCGTGCTGACCGACGTCAAGACCACCTGGGTCATCGCGGGCATCGGTCACGGCCATCAGGACGTGGTGGCCGAGGGCGACGATCCGGTCACCGCCAGCGCAGCACTGGAGCAGTACAACCGCATCACGCCCGACAACATCGACAGCTTCCATTTCCACGGAGCGCCGGAAGACTACCCGCTGACGGCGGTTCTGATCGAGCCATACGACACGCGCTCCGAAACGATCCTGCGGGGGCGCTATCTGGAGCCCGAGAACCCGCTGCAACTTGTGGTGCCGTCCGACGTGGTCGACCGGCTGGTCGAGCGCATTTTCCGCATCGCGGCGCTGCTGGACGCGGTGGCAGGGCTCGTAGGGCTCGCGGCGGCCGCTGCGGTGGCGCTGGCGCTTTTTCTCGCCTGGCGGCTGCGGGCGCCGGAACTGGACACCGCGCGTCGCATCGGCGCCGGGCGGGGCATGATCCTGCGCTTGGCGGGCGCCGAAATTGCCATTCTGCTGGGCGCAGCATTGCTGATGGCGCAGGGCATCGTCATCGTCGTGCAGTCGCGCAGCAATACCCTTCTCACATGGCTGATCGCCCAATGATTGCATACAAAAGGAGTTGACCGTCCCATGATCCGCACAGCCTCGCTTGTCACGGCGATTTGCTTGGCCGCCGCTCCGCTCTGGGCCCATTACGGCATGATCATCCCGTCCGATCCGATGATCAGCCAGGAAGACGGCCGGTCCGTGGACCTGACCCTTTCCTTCTCTCACCCGTTCGAGGGGATCGGCATGGATCTTGAGCGCCCCGAGGCTTTCACCGTCACGCACGAGGGCGAAACCACGGACCTGCTGGACCAGCTAACCCTGGCAACCGTGATGGACCATCCCGGCTACACCCTTGAATACGCGCTCGACCGTCCGGGCACGCATGTCTTCGCCATGACGCCCCAGCCCTACTGGGAGCCCGAGGAAGACGCCTTCATCACGCATTACACCAAGACCTACGTGTCCGCCTATGGCGACGATTCCGGCTGGGACACCGAACTAGGCCTCAAGACCGAGATCGTGCCGCTCTCCCGGCCCTTCGGCCTGTGGACCGGCAACGTCTTCCAAGGCGTCGTGAAACTGAACGGCATTCCCGTCGCGCATGCCGAGGTCGAGGTCGAGCATTACAATCAGGCCGGCGCGACCGCGCCGTCCGACCTGATGGTGACGCAGACCATCAGGGCCGACGACAACGGAGTCTTCACCTATGCGGTGCCGGCGCCGGGCTGGTGGGGCTTCGCTGCGCTCAACTCCGCCGACGAGCCGATGATGCGCGACGGCGAGGCGAAGGCGCACGAGCTGGGCGCGGTGATCTGGGTGCAGTTCGAGCCGTGGAGCGCCGAATGATCCGCGGGACGCTTCTGGCCACCGTCGCGCTGGGCGCGCTGGCGGGGCCAGCGATGGCGCACGACCTGCGCGTCTTCGCCCGCGTCGACGGAGAGTCGGTCGTGGTCGAGACGACGTTCTCGAACGGGCGCGCGCCCGTGTCGGGCGAGATCGCGCTGAGCGATGCCGAGGGCGCGCCGATCTGGACGGTGCCGCTGGACGACGACGGAGAGACCGCGTTCCCGCTGCCCGACGGCATCGCGGACACCGGCATGCGGATCGACGTGACGGTCAGCGAGGGCCACAGCGAGTACTGGCTGCTGACCCCCGGCGACATCGCGCGCGGGAAGGAAGAAGAGTGATGCTTCGAGTTCTGGCAATCGCGGGCGCGCTGCTGGCGGCCCATCTGGCTTCGCCCGCCAGCGCGCAGGACCGGCCTGTCGTGGTGCCCGTGAACTACCCTCTGGCATACTTCGCCGCGCGGCTGGGCGGCGATGCGGTCGACGTGCGCTACCCCGTGCTCGAAAGCGCGGACCCGGCGTTCTGGGAACCGAGCCTTTCCGAGATCGGCGGCATTCAGGAGGCCGACGTGATCGCGCTCAACGGTGCGGGCTTCGCGCAGTGGACCACGCGCGTGTCGCTGCCGCGCTCGGCCACTGTCGACACCACGCGCGGGCTCGAGGACCGATACATCAGGACCGACGCGATCACCCACAGCCACGGCGACGGGGACGAGCATTCCCACGACGCGATCGCCAGCCACACCTGGCTGGATTTCGCCATCGCCGCCGACCAGACGGACGCGCTGGCGGTCTTCATGCAAAGACGGATGCGCAACATCGCGGACCGGATCGCGCAGAACCGAGCCGCCCTGCGCGACGACCTGATGGCGCTGGACGCACGGGCGCAGTCGGTGGCCGCGGGGCTCGAGAACACGACGATCCTCGCGACGCACCCGGTCTACCAGTATTTCGCCCGCGCCTACGGGCTGACGATCGAGTCGCTGGGATGGGAGGCAGGGGCCATGCCCTCGGCCGAGCAATGGGACGCACTGGCGGCCCTGCAGGCCGAGACGGGCGCCGAGACCCTCGTGTGGGAGGCCGCGCCCCGCGACGAGGCGCTGGCGAGGGCGGAAGACATGGGCCTGCGTTCAGTCGTCTTTCCGCCGCTCGCCGCGCCTCCGAGAGAGGGCGATTTCCTGTCGGTCATGTCGGACGTGCTGGACGCGCTCGAGGCTCAGTAGCCGGTCATCTCGAGGTAGCCGCGTCCCGCGTGGCTGCCTTGCACGCGCACCGGACCCTCCCAGTAGGGCACGGCGGTGGTCATGAAGGCCTGCGGGTTCAGCGCCGCTACGGTGACGTCGAGCCCGCGGTCCGGCAGGGTGACGCGCCAGCGCGTGGGCACGGTGCGGCCCCCAACCTCGGTCTGCTCAAGCGGCTCCGCGGTGAAGGCGCCATCGGTATAGGCGGTGCTCGACCCGTCCGGTTCGATCCAGGTGGCCGCGGTGTAGGGCGCGTCGTCGGCCCCGCGCATGCGAGCACCCATCAGCTTGGCGCCGCTGTCGAACGACAGCGAGAACCAGTCCCACCCGGTCTGGCCCGACGCCAGCGGCTGCGACGACCACTCGCGGTCAAGCCACGCGGTGCCCGTCACCTCCACGACGCCGCTGGGCAGGGTGATCGTACCGTGCGCGTCGAAGAAGGGTTGCGAATAGTAGTAGCTGGCCTGGCCGGCCTCGGACTTCACGGAATAGCCGCCGTCGCCGTGAAAGATCAGCGGCCCCTGCGCGTCGAGCGCGAGGTCGTAGGCGAAGTCCGGGCCCGTGGCCATCAGGCGCAGGTCGTCGAAATCCGGCCCCCACAGGCGCCAGTCGTCGATCCAAGCATCGAACGGCTCGGCCGTCACGCCGGCCTGCCCGATGCCGCCTCGGGCGAAGCGCTCGGCCACAAGGTGCGCGCCTTCCGAGGTTACGGCGGCATGGGCGAACCAGACCTGCGGGCTGTCCCAGCCCTCGGCCTCGAAGGGGGCGAGGGCCGACCGGAACAGCGTCCATTGCAGGCCGTAGGGCGTGCCGTCGGCGGCCTGCAGGTTCGCGGTCAGGTACCACCATTCGATCCGGAAATCCGGGTGCGGGCCGTGATCGGCCGGAAATTCGAAGGCATGGCCGGGCACCGGGTTCGTGAAGCCCTCGGCGTCCGATCCCATGCCGGCGAACCCCTGCGCGAGGGCCGGAAGCGGCCAGAGGCAAAACGCGATGATCCTAGCATTCATGGGCAAACACCTTCAGCAGCATGGCGGGTGGCGTCCGGGCCAGCCTTCGCGCGGGCCACGCGGCGGCCAGCGCTGCGGCCACGAGGGAAACGCCCGCCAGCCTCAGGTAGTCGAGCGGGAACAGGAACATGGGCAGCCGCCAGCCGAACGCCTCGACGTTGACGAGGGCCAGCAGCACCCAGGCCAGCGCCAGCCCCAGAGGCACCGCCATCACCGCCGTCAGCGCGGCCAGCACCACCGCGCGCAACAGCTCGAGCCAGGCGAGGTCGGCCCGCCGCAGCCCCAACGCCCAGACCGGCGCCAGTTGCGGCAGGCGCATCGCGGCCAGCGTCAGCAGCGACATGAAGATCGCGAACCCCGCCACCGCCAGCGTCAGCACATTGAGCGCCCCGGCCACGGTGAAGGTCCGCTCGAACACCTGAAGCGAGAACGCCTTCAGCGCGCCCTGGTCGGTGATGGCGGATTCCGGCAGGCCGAGATCGTCGATCAGAGCGCGCCGCAGGTCGGACGGATCGTCTGTGCGCAGGCCGAAGCGCGTTGGCGTGACCTCGGGGAAGAGGGCGCTGAACAGGGGTTCAGCAATGATGGCCTGCCCGATCGGGTTACCGTAATCGCCGAACACGCCCGCGATCGGCAGCCTGACCTCGGGCGCCACCGCCAGCGTGTCGCCGACCCAAAGGCCGCTCCGCCGGGCAAGCTGTTCGTTCACGATTACCGCCGTGCCCTCGGCGACCGCATCCCAAGGCGCATCGGTGGCGAACAGAAAGCGCCAGTTCCGGCGGTAGGTCATGCCAATGCGCGCGCCGTAAAGCTCGGCCGGAAGGCCTGCAAGGCGTGTCTCAACTGATTGGCTCGGCATGATCTCGGACGTCATCGGCGCAGCAAAGGATTCCAGCGCGGCGGCGTCCTCGGTGGCCACGTACAGGTCCGCCGCCAGTCGCTGGTCGAGGAACTCGGTAAAGGTCACCCGGAAGCTCGAAACCATGGTCGAGACGCCGACATTCGCCGCCATCGCCAGCAGCAGCGCCATCAGCGCCAGGCTGAGGCCCGACATCTGCTGGCGCGTGTCGGCCCAGAACCACTGCCACAGCGCCGCGCGGGTGCGCCGCTCGGCCAGCGTCAGGAGTCCCGCCAGAACCGGCGGAAGCGCCAGCGCCGCGCCGATCAGCAGGCAGCCCAACAAGGCGAAGGCCGCGACCAGACCGTCGCCCACGACCGTCAGTGCGCCCGCAGCCGTCAGCAGCAGCACCGCCGCCGCTGTCTGCCAACGCCGCGCCCGGGCGCCGGTCAGTGCCCAAGCGCGGCCGCCGGCTACTGCCAGGATCGGCATGCGCGCGATTCGCCACAGCGCATCCAGCAAGGCCAGGGCAGCGCCGCCCAGTGTGATGGCCAGCCCCGACAGCCACCATTCCGGACGCACTCGCACGCTGCCCGAAACCTGTGCGCCATAGAGCCCCTCGATCGTCGCGGCCACGTCGGGTAGCAACGCGGCCGCTATGGCATAGCCCAGCGCCACGCCGACGGCACCGGCGAACAGCGCCAGCGCCAGCAACTCCGCCGCCATCAGCGCGATCAGTCTGCGCAGCGGCACCCCGAGGCTGCGCAGCGTGCGGACCATGCCGCGCCGCTGCTCGAACGCCAAGCCGATCGCGCCGTGCACGATGAACAGGCCGACGGCAAAGCTGAGCAGGCCGAACGCCGTCAGGTTGAGGTGAAAGCTGTCGGTGAGCCTTGCCACATCCGACCCGCCCTGCGCCGGTTGACGCACCAGCCCGGGCGCGACGGCATCCAGCGGGGGGCGGTTCAGCGGCTGCGAGCCCAGGACGATGAATCGGCTGACGCGCCCGTCGAAGCCAAGCAAGCGCTGCGCCTTTCCGATGTCGGTCAGCACAGTACCCGGTGCGACCGACGCGTCTTCGACCACCGGGCCATGCGTTGCGCCCAGCATGCGCGCCACGTCCGGGGCCGCGACCAGCGGTGGGTCGGACAGGAAGCCGGCCAGGTCGCCTTCGCCCGGTGTCGCGGCTCGCGCCATGCCCTCGGGCGCGGTGAGGGGCTCGAGCCCGACGACGCGCACGCTGCCGGATTCGGTCCGCAGGCGCCCTTCGACCACCGGGGAAACCTGCCAACCGGCGCGGCGCAGCGCGAGATACACCGCCTGGTCCGCGGTTTCGCCAGCGGCGGGCAGCAGCTGGTCGTGGCGGCCTTGGC
Organism: Citreimonas salinaria; assembly: GCF_900107235.1. Taxonomy (GTDB): domain Bacteria; phylum Pseudomonadota; class Alphaproteobacteria; order Rhodobacterales; family Rhodobacteraceae; genus Citreimonas; species Citreimonas salinaria. The sequence continues at coordinate 49,215 of NZ_FNPF01000001.1, read as the reverse complement.
CCAGCGTTCCGGCGGCGGCGTCGTAGCTGGCGCGCGCCTCGGCATTGATCGCCTGCACGCCGGACCACAGTGCCGTGGCCAGCGCCAGCCCCGCGACCAGTGTGAACAATTGCAGCGGGTTGCGCCGCCAGTGCGACCACAGCGCCCGCAGCGCCGCCCGGTTCATGCCAGCCGGCCGCGGCTGAGATGCGCGCGGCGCCCCATCCGGGCGGCGAGCGCGGCGGAATGCGTCACCATCAGAAGCGCGGCGCCGGTTTCGGACACCAGGGCGAGCATCTGGTCCAGCACCCGCGCGGCCGTCGCCTCGTCCAGATTGCCGGTGGGTTCGTCCGCCAGCACCAGCGCGGGGGCGGCGGCCAGCGTGCGGGCAATGGCAACGCGCTGCTGCTGCCCGCCCGACAGCTGCTCGGGATACTTGCGCAACTGCGATCGCAACCCCAGCGCATCGGCCAACCGGTCGGCGCGGGCCGGGTCGTGCCGGCCGGCCAGCCGCGCCTGAAAGGCGATATTCGCGGCCACGTCGAGCGAGGGGATCAGGTTGAACTGCTGAAAGATCAGCCCGACCGTCCCGCGCCGCAGCGCCGCCCGGCCGCGGTCGTCCAGCGCCGTCACGTCCTGCCCGGCCAGCCGGATCGTCCCTGCTTCGGGGGTGTCCAGTCCGCCGATCATGTGCAGAAGCGTGCTCTTGCCCGAACCGGATTCGCCGGTCAGCGCCAGCGTCTCGCCCGCGTCCAGCGCCAGGTCGATGCCGCTCAACACAGGCACAGGACCGTCGGCGCCGGCGTAGGATTTCGTCACCTTGTCGAGCGCAAGCAGCATGGCTTCTCCTTCACCGGGTCAAGCTATCGCGCGGGTCGAATATTGGAAGGGCCGCCCCGGCGGCATCCGGTCACGCCGGCGGCAGGCAAAGCAGGAAAAGTGGACAACACTCGCTCGTCGCCCTAGGACGACGGACAGCGCGTTCGGGCCAGTCGGGTGGTCTTTCCCCTGCCGGGGCAAGAACGATCGCAGACCAACGAGAGCGCCTGCGCGTGATACTTCTGGAGACTTTCGGGACCTGCATGCAATCCACGGCCTGGTCGGGCGTGTCGATTGCCGCGCTGCTTCTGGCTGTCGCCCTGTGCCCGCTGACGCTGTGGCTGATGGCAATGCAGCGCTTCCCGGGCCGCACCGCGCTTTTCATGGCAAATCTCGGCATGTTGTGGTGGCTGGTCTTCGCGGCATTCGAACTGTCCGTCGACATGCTGGGATGCAAGCTGTTCTTCGGCGGACTGATCCACGCGGGAATCACGCTTGTCCCCACTGCGTGGCTGATCTTTCTGCTGTCGCAGCAGCGGGGCAGGGCGCCCTTCACCTGGCCGGTGCGGGTATTCAAGTACCTTGTCGTGCCGGCGGGGGTCAGCGTGCTTGCGCTGACAAGTCCGGCGCACGGGTTGTTCTACGGCCCCGGAACGCGGCTGGTGGAAGGAGAGGTGCTGCACGACCGCGGCATCGGCTTCGTCGCGGCTGCGGCCTACCTCTATTTCTTCCTGATCTGGGCGCTGATCATCCTGCTGCGGGCCTATCGCAAGGGCGCGCGCTACCAGCGCCCGCAAGTCGTACTGCTGCTGGCGGTGACGGGAATCCCGATCGTCGGCAATCTGGCTTATACGCTGGGCGGCTTCAGCTTGGCCGGTTATGATCCGACCCCTTTCCTGTTCGCCGTGGCGGTGGGGGCCTACGGCATCATGCTGCTGGGTGGCGGCGCGCTGAACGTGTCGGCGATCGCCCGCCGCCAGGTGATCGACACGCTGCCGCAGGCGATCTTCGTCGTCACCCGCGAGTTCGAGGTCATCCCCTCGAACGCTGCAGCCGTCCGGATGCTTTCGGAGGAAGGCGACCAGCGCAGCGAAGCGGAGATCATGCAAGAGCTGATTGCACGATTCCATGCCTGCCGCGACACCGACCACGGTCGGCTGATCGCCCAGCCATTCGGCCTGCGGTATTATGACTTCGGTCGGCCCGGTGCGCCCGGTCTTCGGCCCCGTCGACGAACCGCTGGGCTGGCTGTTCTCGGCGCAGGACGTCAGCGTGTCGCGGGCGCGCGAACGGGCGCTGGAACGGATCGCGCGCCTTACCGAGACCGCGCGCCGGCAGGCTGAGACGTCGGCGCAGCTGGACCCGCTGACGGGGTTGCTCAACCGGCGCGCGCTGACGCGAAGATTCGGCACGATGGCAGCTTCCGGGGAACCCTTGCTTGCGGCGTTGCTGGACGTCGATCACTTCAAGGCCATCAATGACCGCCACGGACACGACGTGGGCGATCTGGGTGCTGGTCAACCTGCCGCGCGCGCTGCGCGCACGCTTCCGCGAGGTCGACGCGGTGTTCCGGTTGGGCGGCGAGGAATTCCTGGTCCTGATGTCCGGCGCCGACGAACAGTCGTTGCTGCGGCGGCTGGCCGACGTCCGAAGAGTGGTCGGCCGCCCGGTGGACTTGCACAAACTCGATGCGCCGGCGATCGGGTTCTCGGCGGGCGTCGCAACCCTGCCCGCGGACGGCCCGGATTTCGAGTCGATTTACCGCGCAGCGGACACCCGCCTGCTGCAGGCCAAGTCAGACGGGCGCGATCGCGTTGTCACCGGCCGACACAGCATCCCTTGGATCGATCTTGGTGTCCCGGGCGCCCCCGGCGCGGGCAGCGGCGCCATCTGTCCAAACCGTCTGCCCGAGACGGATCCCGAAGCGTAGTATTGGTTTCTTAACACCTCGGCCCGCATTATCCCGGAGTTTCTCCTGCGGATTTCCTCATGGCTTTCACGCCTTCGCAATTCGGGATTCGCGTTCTCCTGGTGGATGACGATCCCTCGACTCGCCGGATCTACGCGGCATTCCTCACGGAAATGGGCCTTGCCGGCGTCACGACGGCGGGCGGCGCCGCAGAATGCCTTGCGGCAGTTGAAGCGGCTCTGCTCCCGTTCGATTGCGTGCTGGTCGACATCCAGATGCCTGACCTGTCCGGGATCGAGGTGGTGCGCCGGTTGCGCGCGCGCCCTGGCTATGAACGCACGCCGATCCTGATGATCACCGCCGCGCGCACGCCGGAATGTGTCGTAAAGGACGCATTCGACGCCGGCGCCGACGGATTTTGTCTCCAAACCGATCTCGCCCAAGGAATTGCGTGACCGGATGGACGGGGCGGTTGGCCTTCTGAAGGAAGGCAACCGCCTGGACACGTTGCGCGCGGTGATGAGCCACAGCGACCGGCAGGACCTGTCCCGACTTGCCTTCGACGAACCCGCTCCTCTGCCGCGCGCCGATATGCTGGTCGATTAGGTGCCGCTCCAGAACATGGTCAAGTACAAGGCGCGGCAGGGCGTGATGAACTCGGCAGCGCTGTGTTTCCACCTCGAGAACGGACTCGCTTTGTTCGACGCGCTCGAACGAAGAGCCTTCGTCGATCTGCTGAGCGACGTGGCAGACACCGTCATAGACGTCATAGACGTCATGCGGCCAATGCGCCCGACACTTGCCTATGCGGGGCGCGATGATTTCGTCGCGCTGCTGGGCGAAGCGCGGCCGGTCGAGGGCGAAGTGATCAGCCAGGCGATCGATGCTGCGATGGCGGCGCTGCATCATTTTGCCGGGCACGCACCGGATCTGTGTCGCCGCCTGCGCGTCGGAGAGATGATCCGGCCAAGTCGACACGATCCGTGCGAGGGGCAGGACCTGCTCGTGCGGGCGCGCCGCTCGGTGCCTCGTCTGGACGCAGCCTGAGGCGATCGTGAGTTGGAGGAGTGGAGCGGTGAGTCCGACAAAAGGCTGGCCCTGCGCCTGAATGGCCCACGGCGTGGGCCGATCGCGCGCCAGGCTGACCATGACCCTGTACGTTGTACGCGGCGTGCGATGCGATGATCGGCGGAGACGTCGCCTGCGACCACGTCGCCGCCCGCATCCCCTTGTTGGCGGGCACCGCGCGAACCCATGGACTGGATGTTTTCGCTGAACGCTCGTCAGTCCTGCTCGTCCAGCGCACCGACAGGTGAGCGGCGTGGGTTGACCGAAGCCGAAGCCCCGGGACCTTCGTCAGATGGTTGTCCGGTCAGTGCATCGTGCCCGTCCTCTGCATCGAAGTCGGCTTTCAGGGTCTTGCTCGTGCGTGCTCCCAGCGCGCGAAGCTGGTCGATCTGCCCCAGAACGTTGCCGCGTCCGCGCGACAGTTGGTCGAAGGCGCGGCCATAGGCGTCCTGTGCCTGGCCCAGCCGGCGTCCCATCTCGTCCATGTTGTCCACGAAGCCGCTGACCTTGTCGTAGAGCTTTCCCGCGCGATCCGCGATCGCCTCGGCGTTGCGGTTGCGCCGCTCGGCCGCCCAGACGTGCGCAACCGTCTTCAGCGCCATCATCAGCGTCGTCGGCGTGGCGATGGTAACGTGTCGCTCCAGCGCGTAGGTCGTCAACGTGCCGTCCAGCCGCAGGGCTTCGGAAAACGCGCCTTCGATCGGGACGAACAGGATCGTGTAGTCGACGGAATGATCCTCTGCGGCGTGGTAGCTCTTGGATGCGAGCGTGTCGATGTGGCCGCGCAGCGACGCCATGTGCCGGCGCGCGGCCGAGGCGGCGGTGTCGTCGTCCTGCGCGTTGACCAGATCCGTGTACGCGGTCAGCGACACCTTGGCGTCGATCACGAGCGTCTTGCCACCCGGAATGTTGACGACGACGTCGGGCCGCAACCGCCCGCCATCGCTGGTCCGGTGGGCCTGCACCTCGTACTCGGCGCCTTCGCGCAGGCCGGAATCCTCGAGGATGCGTTCCAGCACCATCTCGCCCCAGGCGCCCTGCTTCTGCTGGTCCGAGCGCAGCGCACGGGTCAGAGCCACCGCCTCGGCCGAGATCTGTTCGGTCCGGCGGGTCAGCGACGTGATCTCGAGCTTCAGTTCGGTGCGCTCCCTCTGCGACGATTCGTGCATCGCCTTCAGCGCCTTCTCGAAATGGCCGACATGTTCGTGCAGCGGCGACAGCGTCGCCTTCAGGCGCTCCATGTTCGACTTGGCGATCTCTTCGCCCTGGCTGCGCAGCGTCTCGCGCGACAGGTCGCGGAAGCGCGTGGCCATTTCCTCGCGCATCTGAGTCAGCAGGGCGATCTTCTCGTCCGCGGCGCGCAGCGTGGCGGCGCTTTCGCTGTTGAGGCGGGCGAGGTCACGGTCCAGTCTTGCCGCGTCGCTTCGCGCGGCTTCAAGCGCGTCGCGCAAGCCGTCGCAATCGTCTTCCAGCGCCTCGATCCGCTGGGCGCGGGCCTCGGCCAGAGTCTCGGCCCGGTCGGCGCGGGCCAGCGCGTCGCGCAGGGCGGCGTCGCGGTCGGCCAGCGTGGTTTCGAGCGTGGCGATACGGTCGTGCAGCGGCCGGTTGCGCCGTCCGACCAGCAGCAGGGCGGTCAGACCGGCCAGCGCGATCCACGTCCAATGCAGCGGGTCCATCGCCGCAGCCTGCGCCATCAGCGCATCGAGAAAGTCCATGATCCGCTCCTGCCTCGACCGCCGTTCTTATCCGCTTCGGGATCGCGGCGGAATGAAACAGGAACGTCGCGCGAAGTGGGCCGAAAATCAAGAAAAACCGCTAGAGCACGGCGCGCATCTTCTCGATCGCGCGGTCGATGTCGGCCTCCGAGGCCGCCGCCGACAGCCGGACGAAGCCCTCTCCCGCCGCGCCGAAGGCGGTGCCGGCGATGGTCGCCACGCCCGCATGTTCGAGGAACCGGTCCTGCGCCTCGGCCGAGGTCATGCCGGTGCCTTCGACGTTGGGGAACAGGTAGAAGGCGCCCGCTGGCTGTGCGCAGCGGATGCCGGGCAGCGCGTTCAGCGCGACGCAGGCGGCGCGCGCGCGGGTCTCGAACGCGGCGCGCATGACTTCGACCGCGCCCTGAGGGCCAGTCAGCGCGGCGATTCCCGCGAGCTGAGCGCTGGCGTTGACGCAGGAGTGATCGTTGATGCACAGCCGCGTGACGGGATCGACGCAGGGCTCGGGCCATACCGCGTAGCCCAGACGCCAGCCGGTCATCGCATAGGTCTTCGACCAACCGTCGAGCATGATGACCCGGTCTGCGATCTCGGGGTACTGCAGCAGCGACACGTGATCGCGGCCGCCATGCAGCATCTGGGAATAGATCTCGTCGGACAGAATTACCACCTCGGGATGCTCTGCCAACCCGTCGACCAGCTTGTCGATCTCGGCGCGTGGGGTGACGCCGCCGGTGGGGTTGCCCGGCGAGTTGAGGATCAGCAGGCGCGTGGCGGGCGTGATCTTCGACAGGACGTCTGCCGCGGAGAAGGCGAAGCCTGTGGCCTCGGGCAGGGCGTAGGGGACGGCCTTCGCGCCGGTGAACTCGATCGCCGAGCGGTAGATCGGAAAGCCGGGGTCGGGATATACGATCTCGGCGCCGGGTTCGCCGAAAAGCAGCATCGCGTAGAACATCGTGGGCTTGCCGCCGGGAACCACGATCACGCGGCCGGGATCGACATCGACGCCGTGGCGGCGGTGCAGGTCGGCTGCCACCGCCTCGCGCAGCGCGGGTAGGCCGCCTGCCGGCGTATAGCCGTGGTGCCCGTCGCGCAGGGCCTTTACCCCCGCCTCGACGATGTGCAGAGGCGTGGGGAAATCGGGCTGCCCGATGCCCAGGTTGATGATGTCGCGCCCCTGCGCCTGCAGGCGGCCGGCGCGGGCCAGCACGGTGAAGGCGGATTCGGTGCCCAGCCGGGCGATGGATTGCGCGAATTTCATGGCGTCCCCTCCGTTTGATGCCTTATCCGGTCTGCCGCGGCACGTGTCCATCCTTCGGGCTTGCGCTTTGCGCGGCGCGCGCGTATATGCCCCTCAACAGCGGCGCGCCGCGGGTCCAAACCCGGCGCCCACCGGATCATGATCGGCGGGCCGCGTGGCCCGCTTTTTTGTTTCCGCCGCCTGCTTTCACGAAAGGCGAACCCCGATGACCGACCTGATCGCCAAGACCACCATGGACAAGCGCCTGGCCGAGATCGTGACTCCCGTGATCGAGGACATGGGATTCGAATTGGTGCGCCTGCGGCTGATGGGCGGCCAGACCCCGACGCTGCAGATCATGGCCGAACGCCCCGACGGCACGATCGAGGTGGACGATTGCGCCGAGATCTCGACCGCCGTGTCCGCCGTGCTGGACGTCGAGGACCCGCTGGTCGACGCCTACACGCTTGAGGTGTCCAGCCCCGGCATCGACCGCCCGCTGACGCGGCTGAAGGATTTCGATACCTACGAGGGGTTCGACGCCAAGCTGGAAACCCACGAGATGATCGACGGCCGCAAGCGGTTTCGGGGCATTCTTGCCGGGATCGAGGACGGCGAGGTGCTGGTCAATCTCGACGAGGGCACCATCGGCCTGCAATTCGACTGGCTGGCTGACGCCAAGCTGGTGATGACCGACGAGCTGGTGCGCGAGATGCTGCGCGCGCGCAAGACCGCCGCGGTCGAAGACGGAACATATGACGAGATCCAGGCCGACGGCCCCCAGGAGGAGTGACGGACATGGCAATCACCTCTGCCAACCAGCTTGAACTGTTGCAGACCGCCGAGGCGGTGGCGCGCGAGAAGATGATCGACCCCGTGCTGGTGGTCGAGGCGATGGAGGAATCCCTCGCCCGGGCGGCCAAGTCCCGCTACGGCTCGGAAATGGATATCCGCGTGGCGATCGACCGCAAGACCGGGCGCGCGAAGTTCACCCGCGTTCGCACCGTGGTCGAGGACGACGAGCTGGAAAACTACCAGGCCGAACTGACCGTAGAGCAGGCCAGGCAGTACATGGCCGATCCCAAGGTCGGCGACACCTATGTCGAGGAAGTCCCGCCGGTCGAACTGGGCCGGATCGCGGCGCAGTCGGCGAAGCAGGTGATCCTGCAGAAGGTCCGCGAGGCCGAGCGCGATCGTCAGTACGAGGAATTCAAGGACCGCGCCGGCACCATCATCAACGGCGTCGTCAAGCGCGAGGAATACGGCAACGTCATCGTCGACGTGGGCGCCGGCGAAGCGATCCTGCGCCGCAACGAGAAGATCGGCCGCGAAGCCTATCGCCCCGGCGACCGCATCCGCTGCTACGTCAAGGACGTGCGCCGCGAGGCCCGCGGCCCGCAGATCTTCCTGTCGCGCACCGCGCCCGAATTCATGGCCGAGCTGTTCAAGATGGAAGTGCCCGAGATCTACGACGGCATCATCGAGATCAAGGCCGTGGCCCGCGACCCCGGCAGCCGCGCCAAGATCGGCGTCATCTCCTACGACGGCTCGATCGACCCGGTCGGCGCCTGCGTCGGCATGCGTGGCAGCCGCGTGCAGGCCGTGGTGAACGAGCTACAGGGTGAGAAGATCGACATCATCCCGTGGAACGAGGACATGCCGACATTCCTGGTCAACGCGTTGCAGCCCGCGGAGGTCAGCAAGGTGGTCCTGGACGAGGACGCCGAGCGGATCGAGGTCGTGGTCCCCGACGAGCAGCTTTCGCTCGCGATCGGCCGGCGCGGCCAGAACGTGCGCCTGGCGTCGCAGTTGACCGGCCTCGACATCGACATCATGACCGAGGAAGAGGAAAGCCAGCGCCGCCAGAAGGAATTCGAAGAGCGTACCAAGCTGTTCATGGACACGCTGGACCTGGACGAGTTCTTCGCCCAGCTGCTGGTCTCCGAAGGCTTCACCACGCTCGAGGAAGTGGCCTATGTCGACCAGGACGAGCTTCTGGTGATCGACGGCGTCGACGAGGACACCGCCAATGAATTGCAGGCCCGCGCGACCGACGTGCTCGAGGCGCAGGCCCGCGAGGCGCTGGCCCGGGCCCGCGAAATGGGCGCCGAGGACAGCCTGATCGAGTTCGAGGGCCTGACCCCGCAGATGGTCGAGGCGCTCGCCAAGGACGGCATCAAGACGCTCGAGGACTTCGCCACCTGCGCCGACTGGGAGCTGGCCGGCGGCTGGACGACGGTCGACGGTCAGCGCCACAAGGATGAGGGCCTGCTGGAGCCCTTCGAGGTCAGCCTCGACGAGGCGCAGACCATGGTGATGACGGCACGCGTCCTGCTGGGCTGGGTCGATCCGACCGAGCTCGAGGAAGACGAGGACGAGGGCGAGGCCGACGAGGATGCGGCCGAGACCGAGGAAACGGAGGCCTGACCTGACACGCGGCGGCAAGGACAAGAATCGCTCGGGCGAACCCGAACGCAAGTGCATCGCCACCGGAACGGTGGCGCCGCAATCCGCGCTCGTACGCTTCGTCGAGGCGCCCGATGGCGGGATTGTGCCGGACGTGGCTGGAAAATTGCCGGGCAGGGGCATATATATCGTCCCTGACCGCGCCGCGCTGGAGCGGGCGGCCAGCAAGGGATTGTTCGCGCGTGCGCTCAAGCGCCCCGCGAAGGCGCCCGACGAGCTGCCCGATCTTGTCGAGCGGTTGCTTGTGCGCCGGGTCGTCGACCTGATCAGCCTCGCCCGCAAGGCGGGTGGTGCGGTGACCGGTTACGAGAAGGTGAAGGACTGGCTTCAGAAGGAAGAAGCCCGCGTCCTGATCCAGGCCGAGGACGGGTCGACCCGTGGCAAGTCGAAGCTCAGCACGCCTTATGGCGGCGACTACATAGGCTGGCTCACCGCGGAAGAGCTTGGGTTGGCGTTCGGGCGACAATCTGTAATACACGCCGCGCTTGGCGCTGGCGGTTTGGCGCGTCGTGTTGTAGAGGACGCGCAACGGCTGAAAGGTGTACGTGTCGGGCGTTCCGATGCGGATCGCGGCGGTAGCGACCGTCGGAAAGGATGAAGACTTGAGCGATAACGACGGGAAGAAGACATTGGGTTTGCGCGGTGGTGCCCGCTCGGGCAACGTGAAGCAGAGCTTCAGCCACGGGCGCACCAAGAACGTCGTGGTGGAAACCAAGCGCAAGCGCGTCGTCGTGCCCAAGCCGGGTGCAGCACCGGGCGGCGCGAAGCCTGGCTATACCGGATCGACGGGTGGCGCCGGCACCAAGCGGCCGGCAGGCATCTCCGACGCCGAGATGGAGCGCCGTCTCAAGGCGTTGCAGGCGGCAAAGGCGCGTGAGCACGAGGACGCCGCGCGGCGCGAGGCCGAGGAAAAGGCCCGTGCCGAAGAACGCGAGCGCATGCGCGCCGAAAAGGAACAGAAGGAGCGCGAGCAGCGCGAGGCCGAGGAACGTCTTCGGCAAAAGGCCGAGGAAGAGGCCCGCGCGGCCGAGCAGGCCGCTGCCGATGCACGCAAGGCCGACGCGCCTGCCGCCGCTCCGCAGGAAGGTCCCGCACGCGGCAAAATGAAAGAGGCTCCGCGCAAGGCTGCGCCGGACCGGGATCGTGACGATCGTCGCGGCGCAGGCAAGGCCAAGGAAGACAGCGGCAACCGCCGCTCGGGCAAGCTGACGCTGAACCAGGCGCTTTCGGGCGAAGGTGGACGGCAGAAGTCCATGGCCGCCATGAAGCGCAAGCAGGAACGCCAGCGCCAGAAGGCGATGGGCGGCAACCAGCCGCGCGAGAAGGTCGTGCGCGACGTGCAGCTGCCTGAGGCGATCATGGTCTCCGAGCTTGCCAATCGCATGGCGGAACGCGTGGGCGACGTCGTCAAGGCGCTGATGCAGAACGGCATGATGGTCACTCAGAACCAGTCGATCGATGCCGACACCGCCGAACTGATCATCGAGGAGTTCGGTCACCGCGTCGTCCGTGTTTCGGCCGCCGACGTCGAGGACGTGATCAAGGAGGTCGAGGACAAGCCCGAGGACCTCAAGCCGCGTCCGCCGGTCATCACGATCATGGGTCACGTCGACCACGGCAAGACGTCGCTTCTGGACGCAATCCGGAAGACCAAGGTCACCGCGGGCGAGGCCGGCGGCATCACGCAGCATATCGGCGCCTACCAGGTGAAGGCGAAGGACGGGACGACCCTGTCGTTCCTCGATACGCCCGGCCACGCGGCGTTCACGTCGATGCGGTCGCGCGGGGCGCAGGTCACGGATATCGTCGTGCTGGTGGTTGCCGCCGACGATGCGGTGATGCCGCAGACGATCGAGGCGATCAATCACGCCAAAGCGGCGAAGGTCCCGATGATCGTGGCGATCAACAAGATTGACAAGCCGTCGGCCAACCCCACCAAGGTGCGGACCGACCTGCTTCAGCACGAGGTGGTCGTCGAGGAGATGTCGGGTGACGTGCAGGACGTCGAGGTGTCGGCCACGACCGGCCAAGGGCTCGAGGAACTGCTGGAGGCGATCGCGCTGCAGGCCGAGATCCTGGAACTGAAGGCGAACCCCGACCGCGCCGCCGAAGGTGCCGTGATCGAGGCGCAGCTTGACGTTGGCCGCGGCCCGGTCGCGACCGTTCTGGTGCAGAACGGCACGTTGCGGCGTGGCGACATCTTCGTTGTGGGCGAGCAGTACGGCAAGGTGCGCGCGCTGATCAACGACCAGGGCGACCGCGTCAACGAGGCCGGCCCGTCCGTTCCCGTTGAAGTTCTGGGCCTGAACGGCACACCCGAGGCGGGTGACGTCCTTAACGTCGTCGCGACCGAAGCGCAGGCGCGCGAAATCGCCGAATACCGCGCCAATCTGGCCAAGGAAAAGCGCGCAGCCGCCGGTGCGGGCACAACGCTCGACCAGCTGCTTCTGAAGGCCAAGGAAGACGAGAACGTCAAGGAACTGCCGATCGTCGTCAAGGCGGACGTGCAGGGTTCGGCCGAGGCGATCGTTCAGGCGATGGAGAAGATCGGAAACGACGAGGTGCGCGTGCGGGTAATCCACCACGGCGTGGGCGCGATCACCGAGACCGACGTCGGCCTAGCCGAAGCGTCGGGCTGTCCTGTGATCGGCTTCAACGTGCGTGCCAACGCGCCGGCGCGGAACTCGGCCAACCAGAAGGGCGTAGAGATTCGCTACTACTCGGTCATCTACGACCTCGTGGACGACGTGAAGGCGGCGGCCTCCGGCCTGCTGTCGGCAGAGGTGCGCGAGAAGTTCATCGGCTATGCCGAGATCCGCGAAGTCTTCAAGGTGACGGGCGTAGGCAAGGTCGCCGGCTGTCTGGTGACCGAAGGTGTGGCGCGGCGTTCGGCAGGCGTGCGCCTGCTACGCGACGACGTGGTGATCCACGAAGGCACGCTGAAGACGCTGAAGCGCTTCAAGGATGAAGTGTCCGAGGTTCAGTCCGGCCAGGAATGCGGCATGGCGTTCGAGAACTACGATGACATCCGCGAAGGCGATGTCATCGAGATCTTCGAGCGGGAGGAGGTCGAGCGCAGGCTCGACTGACCCCCCGCGGAAAAGCGGCACCTTGTCGGGCGAAAACGAAAAGCGCCTCCTGAATGCAGGAGGCGCTTTCATTCTGTACGGTTCGCTGTTGCGGCGTCGTCAGACCGGCTGACCGGTGAAGAGCCGCTGGCCGACCCGGACGATAAGGCGTCCGTCAGGAAGGGTTCTCTCGAGAAAACCCTGAACCGAAATCGCCCGTCCGATCATGATCGTCTTGAGCATCGTATTTCCCCTAATTCGCTCCACACACGACACAGTATATTCACAAAGTGCGTTAAGAAAAGGTTAGCGCCCCATATTAGCGCCCAAATAAGCTGCGATTCGTGGACAATCCGCCACGATCCGTCGTCAGATCCAATCCCGCAGGATCGGGATCAGGGGAAGGTCGGCCGGTGGCATGGGGAAGTTGCGCAACGCGTTGGGCCGCGCCCAAGCCAGCTTCTGCCCCTCGTGTGGCTGAGGGACGCCCTCCCACTTGCGGCAGGCATAGAGCGGCATCAGCAGGTGGAAGCTGTCATAGGAATGCGACGCGAAGGTAAGCGGCGCCAGGCAGGACGCCCAGGTGCCGATGCCCAATTCCTCGTGCAACTCGCGGATCAGCGCGGCCTCGGGCGTTTCGCCAGATTCGACCTTGCCGCCGGGAAATTCCCACAGGCCCGCCATCGACTTGCCCTCGGGGCGCTGCGCCAGGAGAACTCGGCCGTCGCGGTCGATCAACGCGACGGCCGAAACCAGAACGACCTTCACGCCTCAGGACCGGTAGTCGGCATTGATCGAGATGTATCCGTGCGTCAGGTCGCAGGTCCATACTGTGGCCTGCCCGTCGCCGAGGCCGATATCGACGGCGATGCCGATCTCGGGGCGCTTCATGTGCGCAGCACCGTCCTCTTCGCGGTAGTCGGGAGAGACCCAGCCGTTCTCCGCCACCAGTGTGTCGCCGAAGCGAATCGAGAGCGTGTCCCGGTCCGCCGCGGCGCCGGACTTGCCCACGGCCATGACGATGCGGCCCCAGTTCGGGTCTTCGCCGGCGATGGCGGTCTTGACCAGTGGCGAATTCGCGATCGCCATTGCGTGCTGCCGCGCATCGCCGTCGGATGCGGCACCCGTGACGCTAATCGTGACGAACTTGGTCGCGCCTTCGCCGTCGCGCACGACCTGGTGGGCAAGGTCCAGCATCACGCCTTCCAGCGCCTCGGCGAAGGCGGTCGAGCCGGTGACGTCCACACCCGACTGGCCGGTCGCGCCGATCAACAGCGTGTCCGAGGTCGACGTGTCGCTGTCCACGGTGATGCAGTTGAACGTGCGGTCGTTGATCGAAGAGACCAGCGATTGCAGGTCGCCGCGGGCGATCTTCGCGTCGGTGAAGATATAGACCAGCATCGTCGCCATGTCCGGCGCGATCATGCCCGACCCCTTGGCGATGCCCGCTATCTTCACCGGGCCGTCCGATGTCTCGATCGTGGCCGAGGCGCCCTTCGGAAAGGTGTCGGTGGTCATGATCGCGTGGGCGGCGTCGGGCAGGCTATCGGGTAAGAGCGCGGCCACGAGGTCGTCGATCTTCGCCGTGATCCGGTCGTGCGGCAGCGGCTCTCCGATGACCCCGGTCGAGGAGGAGAACACCCGCGTCTCGGGCAGGCCCGTGGCCGTTGCGACCGCGCCGGTGACGGCGGCGGTGGCATCGCGGCCGTTCCTGCCGGTGAACGCGTTGGAGTTCCCCGAATTGACGATGATGGCTGCGCCCTCGTCGCCTTCACCGCCGATCTTGTCCTGGCAATCCAGCACCGGCGCCGATCGCGTGGCCGAACGGGTGAAGACACCCGCGACCACGCTGCCAGGGTCGAGCAGCGCCAGCATCACGTCGCGGCGCCCCTTGTAGCGCACGCCGGCCTCGACGGCGGCGAAGCGCGCGCCGTCGATGACCGGCAGGTCGGGAAACGCCGCCGGGGCGAGCGGGGAACGGGGGGCCGGTTTCGCCATGTCAGTCCTGCAGCAATTCGAGGTCGTTGAGCGTCGACGTGTTGATCTCGCCCGGCGCGGTGCGGGTGATCTCGGCCTCTTCGACGCGGGCGTCGATGAATTCCTGAACCGCCTGCTGCTGCAGCTCGCTTTCGATCTGGGCGCGCACTTCTTCAAGCTCGGGCGCCTCGGCGGCCCGGGTCTCGTTCAGCTTGATGACGTGCCAGCCGAATTGCGTCTCGACCGGGTCCGAGATCTCGCCCGGCTCCAGCGCTTCGACCGCGTTTTGGAACGGCTCGACCATCATGCCGGGTCCGAACCAGCCCAGCGAGCCGCCGTTCGGCCCGGACGGGCCGGTGGAGTTTTCGCGCGCGACGGTGGCGAAATCCGCGCCGGCGCGAACCTCTTCGGCGATGGCCTGCGCCTCTTCCTCGGTCTCGACCAAGATGTGCGACGCGTTGTATTCCGTGCCCTGCGCGGCCTCGGCAAACCGCTCTTCGTAGGCCGCGCGCACGGCCTCGTCCGACACCGCGTCCTCGGCGATCTGGCCGATCACCTCCGACGCGAGCAGCGAGCGGCGCTCGTTCTCCAAGGCGGTGCGCACGCGGCGTGTCTCGGTCGCCGTGTCGCTCTGCGCCAGCACTTCCTGCTGCACGATCTGGTCGAGGATCCCCTGCCAGAGAACGTCCGGCGGAAGCTGCTGGTACTCCTCGGGAAGCGAGGCGCGGATCATGATCATCTGGCCGAGCGTCACATCCTGCCCGTTGACGGTGGCGACGACGGTGTCGGCGGTGGGTTCGTCCTGCGCGAAGCCGGGGGCGGCCAGCGAAACGGCCAGCACGGCAGTGGCAAGGCGGAGAGTCATCTTCGACATCGGTTGCGTTCCTTCAATGGTTCGATCGTGTTCGGTTGGCGGATCGGGTGCCGCGCCCATGGCGGCGTTGACACTTTTGGGCCCGCCCCTTACATCGCCGAGGTGGCTCTGCGAGGCCGACGTTTTCCTCCGTCATATGGCTCATGTGCGAGGCGGGCAAGCAGATGCCGCACGTGAGGACGTCAGACAGGACAGGCCGATCATGCTTGGAAATATCGCGCGCAAGGTGTTTGGCACGCCTAACGACCGCAAGGTCAAGGCGACCCGCCCGCTGGTCGAGAAGATCAGCGCGCTGGAGCCCGAGTTCGAGGCCCTTGATGATGCCGGGCTGATCGCGCGGACCGAGGACCTCAAGGCGCGCCTCGCCAAGGGCGAAACCCTGGATGACCTGCTGCCCGAAGCCTTCGCCAATTGCCGCGAAGCCGCCAAACGCGCGCTTGGCCTGCGGGCCTTCGACGTGCAGTTGATGGGCGGCATTTTCATGCATCAGGGCAATATCTCCGAGATGAAGACCGGCGAGGGCAAGACGCTGGTCGCGACCTTCCCCGCCTATCTCAACGCGCTGACCGGCCGCGGGGTCCATATCGTCACGGTGAACGACTATCTCGCCAAGCGCGACGCGGATTGGATGGGCAAGGTCTATGCCGCGCTGGGGATGAAGACCGGCGTGGTCTATCCCCGCCAGCCCGAGTCCGAGAAGGCCGAGGCCTACGCCGCCGACATCACCTACGCCACCAACAACGAACTGGGCTTTGACTATCTGCGCGACAACATGAAGTCCGAGTTGAGCCAGATGAACCAGAAGGATCACTACTTCGCCATCGTGGACGAGGTGGACAGCATCCTGATCGACGAGGCTCGCACGCCGCTGATCATCTCGGGCCCGTCCGAGGATCGCTCGGACCTGTACCAGAAGATCGACGAGCTCGCCCCTCTGCTGACCGACGAGCACTACACGCTGGACGAGAAACAGCGCAATGTGACCTTCACCGACGAGGGCAACGAGTTCCTCGAGGACCAGCTTCACGCCCGCGGGCTGCTGCCCGAGGACCAGACGCTCTACGATCCCGAAAGCACCACGGTCGTGCACCACGTCAACCAGGCGCTGCGCGCGCACAAGATGTTCAAGCGCGACAAGGATTACATCGTCCGCGACGGCGAGGTCGTGCTGATCGACGAGTTCACCGGCCGCATGATGCCCGGCCGCCGCCTGTCGGACGGCTTGCACCAGGCGATCGAGGCCAAGGAAGGCTGCAAGATCCAGCCCGAGAACGTGACGCTCGCCTCGGTGACATTCCAGAACTACTTCCGGCTGTACGAAAAGCTGTCGGGCATGACCGGCACGGCCAGCACCGAGGCCGAGGAGTTCATGCAGATCTACGGCCTTGGCGTGGTCGAGGTGCCGACCAACCGGCCTATCGCGCGCCAGGACGAGGACGACAAGGTCTATCGCACGGGCCGCGAGAAGTACGACGCCATCGTCGAGCAGATCCGCATCGCCCATGAAAAGGGCCAGCCCGTGCTTGTCGGCACAACCTCGATCGACAAGTCCGAGGCGCTGAGCCGCCTGCTGACCGAGGCGAACCTGCCGCACAACGTCCTGAACGCCCGGCAGCACGAACAGGAGGCGCAGATCGTCGCCGATGCCGGAAAGCTGGGCGCGATCACCATCGCGACGAACATGGCCGGCCGCGGCACCGACATCAAGCTGGGCGGCAACGTGGACTTCCAGGTGCTCGAGTCCATCGCCGCCAACCCTGACCGCGACCCCGAGGACATCCGCCGCGAGATCGAGGCGCAGCACGAGGCCGACGAGAAGGCCGTGAAGGAAGCCGGCGGCCTGTTCGTGCTGGCGACCGAGCGCCACGAATCGCGCCGCATCGACAACCAGCTGCGCGGCCGCTCGGGTCGTCAGGGCGACCCGGGGCGGTCCGAGTTCTTCCTGTCGCTCGAGGATGACCTGATGCGCATCTTCGGGTCGGACAGGCTCGACAAGGTGCTCAGCACCCTCGGCATGAAAGAGGGCGAGGCGATCGTCCACCCGTGGGTCAACAAGTCGCTCGAGCGCGCGCAGGCGAAGGTCGAGGGGCGCAACTTCGACATCCGCAAGCAGCTGCTCAAGTTCGACGACGTGATGAACGACCAGCGCAAGGTGATCTTCAGCCAGCGGCGCGAGATTATGGAGGCCGAGGACCTGGGCGAGATCGTGCAGGACATGCGCCACCAGGTGATCGACGACCTCGTCGACACCTACGCGCCGCAGAAGGCCTATGCGGAGCAATGGGACATGCAGGGGCTGTACGCTGCCGTGCTGGAACAGCTGGGCATGGATTTGCCGCTGATCGGCTGGGCCGAAGAGGACGGCGTCGACCAGGACGTGATCCGCGAGCGGCTCGAGGAAGCATCCGACAAGATGATGGCCGAGAAGGCCGAGGCTTTCGGCCCCGAGACCATGCGCCAGGTCGAAAAGCAGGTGCTGTTGCAGACGATCGACGGCAAGTGGCGCGAGCACCTCGTGACGCTGGAACACCTGCGCTCGGTCGTGGGCTTCCGCGGCTATGCGCAGCGCGACCCGCTGAACGAATACAAGACCGAGGCCTTCCAGTTGTTCGAGACGCTTCTCGACAGCCTGCGCGAGGAAGTGACCAAGAAACTGTCGCAGGTCCGGCCCATCACGCAGGAAGAACAGCGCGCGATGCTGGCCCAGTTGCAGTCGCAGCAGGACCAGTTGCGCCGGCAGGCCGAGGCGGGGCAGGCGGCGCAGGCTCCCGATCCGTCGCCGGGCACCGGCGCCGCGCCCGCTGGTGCCGCTCCGGCCGCCACCGCGCGGGCCGGCGGCGACACGGCGCTGGCCGAAGCGCCGGCCTCGGCCCCGCGGGAGGGCTTCGACGAGAACGATCCCGCGACCTGGGGCAACCCGGCGCGCAACGAATCCTGCCCCTGCGGGTCGGGCAAGAAGTTCAAGCATTGCCACGGCCGTCTGGCCTGATCTCCTGACCGCCGCTCGGAATTCCGCGTATCGGGCGGCACTGCACTGCGTGCCGGGCAATGGACGTGAAAAACCCGTCTACCCGTCTCGTTTGTTTCGCGGCGCTGCCCAATACATGCCATCTTCGGTCACCAATCCTTAACGGGCCAAAGGACAGGAGAGTGCAACCGTGGCTCGGCTCAAGACATACATCCTCGCCTGCGCGACGTTCCTCAGTGCCATCGCCATCGGTTACGCGATGCAAGCGCAAGAGCGCGCCGCCCAGCTTGCCCGCGTCGACGCTTCCTTCGAGCTGGAGGATGTCGAGATGACTTCGGCCCGGCGCGGCACGCCCGGACTGCCCGAAGATTCGCCGTTGGCCGCCCGCCTGTCTCACATGCGCGTGGCACTCCAGGCGACCGGCGGTGATCCCGAGCGATCCCGGCTGTCGCAGGTTGCGCCGAACCCGGCCGGCTCCTGCGATCTTTCGATGCAGGCGGAGCCGGCTGCGGGCGCGATGATCAGCGTGATGCTTTCCGCCCCCTGCCACGCGGGCGAGCGCGTCACCCTGCACCACCAGGGCCTGATGGTGACCGAACTGGTTCAGGCCGACGGCACGCTTGCGGTGATGATCCCCGCCCTCTCGGAGGCCGCGACCGTGATGGCGGAATTCGCCGACGGGGCGGGTGCCTCGGCGAGCGCCGAGATATCGTCGCTGATCTTCTACGACCGCGTAGCGGTGCAGTGGCGCGGCGCGGCGGGCCTCCAACTGCACGCGCGCGAATACGGGTCAGACTATTTCCAGCCGGGCCACGTCTGGGCGGCGGCGTCCGGGGATCTCGGCGCGACCGCACGGGGCGAGGGCGGTTTTCTAGTGCGGCTCGGGCTCGAGGACAGCTCCGATGCGCTGATGGCCGAGGTCTATACCTTCCCCACCGGCACTGCCGCGCGTGCGGGCGATGTCGACCTGTCCGTCGAGGTCGAGGTGACGGAGCAGAACTGCAACAGGACCATCGTGGCCCAGACATTCCAGCAGCACGAAGGCGGCCGGTTGCGGGTGCAGGACCTGGAAATGCCGATCCCCGATTGCGACCGTGCGGGGTATTTTCTGGTGTTGAAAAACCTCGTCCAAGACCTGACTATCGCGTCTCGATAGACGACGATCGGGCGGCCAGTTGAGAATCAACCGATGTGCGGCGTTCTGCGCCGCACTTTTTCTTTCCGTCACGGCGCTGGCCGCTCGGGCGCAGGATGTCGCGCTGCGATCCCGTGACGGCGCGATCGAGGTGGCAGGCACGCTGCTGGGGTTCGACGGGCAGTACTACCGCGTCCAGACCCGGTACGGCGAGCTGACGGTGGATGGCAGCGGTGTGGTGTGCGAAGGCGTCGGCTGCCCGTCCCTGACGAACTACGTGGCCGAGCTTGAAATTGCGGGATCGAAAACGGTTGGCTCGGTGCTGGTCCCGGCGCTGATCGAGGGCTTCGCGCTGAGCGAGGGCCT
Organism: Citreimonas salinaria; assembly: GCF_900107235.1. Classification (GTDB taxonomy): domain Bacteria; phylum Pseudomonadota; class Alphaproteobacteria; order Rhodobacterales; family Rhodobacteraceae; genus Citreimonas; species Citreimonas salinaria. The sequence continues at coordinate 29,631 of NZ_FNPF01000001.1, read as the reverse complement.
GATCGCGGAACGCGAGACCGCCGGCGGCGACGTAGTCTACGTCCTGTCCCGGCCAAAGGGCGCCGCGTCGGCGCAATCGGGCATCGTCGGCCGCTTCACCGTGCGGGCGACCACCACGGACGAGGGCTTTGCCGACCTGCTGGCGGACGAGGCGGACATTGCCATGGCCTTGCGTGAGATCACCGCGGCCGAGGTCGCGCTGGCGCGCGAGGCGGGCCTGGGCGACCTGACGCAGCCCAACCGGTCGGTCGTGCTGGCGCTGGACGCGATCGTGCCGGTGGTGGCGTCGCGCAACCCGGTCGACGCGGTGTCGATGCGCGACCTGGCGCGCATCCTTTCGGGAGACATCACCAACTGGTCCGAACTGGGCGGGCCGGACGTGGCGATCGCGGTGCATCTGCGGGAGGTGGGCTCGGGGCTTGCCCACGGGGTGGCCAGGCGGCTGCTGGAGCCGGCGCGGGCGACGCTGCGCGAGGAGGTGATCCGGCACGCGGACAACGCGGCGCTGGCGCGGGCGGTCGAGCGGGATCCGTTCGGCATCGGTTTCGCCAGCTTTTCGACCACGGACGACGCCAAGCCGCTGGTGCTGACGGGCTCTTGCGGGTTCCAGCTGCGGGCCGCGCGGCGGACCATCAAGACCGAGGACTACCCGCTGACGACGCCGATGTTCCTGTACCTGCCGGCGCGGCGGCTGCCGGCGCTGGGACGCGACTTCCTGGCCTACGCGCGCAGCGAGGCGGCGCAGGTGGTGATCCGGCGGGCGGGGTTCGTCGATCGGGCCGCCGAGGAGGTGCCGGTGGATCTGCAGGGCGACCGGCTGGCCAACGCAATCCTGGCCGCCCGCACGCCGGCGGACCTGGCCGAACTGCGGCGGCTGGCAGACCGGTTGAGCGGGTGGCGGCGGCTGACCACGTCGTTCCGGTTCGAGCCGGGCTCGGCCCGGCTGGACGCCCAGTCGCGGGCCAACGTGCGGGCCCTGGCGGACGCGCTGGAGGCGGGCGAGCATGACGGGCAGGGCCTGGCCTTCGTGGGGTTCTCGGACGGTCGGGGCGCGGCGCCGGTGAACCTGGAGATCGCGAGGAAGCGGGCCGAGGCGGTGCGGGCGGCCGTTCTGGAGGCGGCCGAGACGGCGGATCTGGGCCGGGTCGAGATCGACACGGAGGCCTTCGGAGAGGCGTTGCCGCTGGCCTGCGACGACAGCGCCTGGGGCCGGCAGATCAACCGGCGGGTCGAGGTCTGGGTGCGCTGAAAAGGCGTGTCCCACGATGGGACATCAAGGCGCCCCAGCAACATCAATGGCTTGCAGAGACGGATTCACCAATCGTCAACCTTTGGCCCCCCGTCCGGCGGCGCCGTGGCGCGGCTACAGAAGCCCTTGGGCGCGGAAACTGAGCTCGGTTGAGCGGCCGATGACGAGGTGATCGTGCAGCGTGATCCCCAGCGCCTGCGCCGCGATCTGGATCTGCTCGGTCATGTCGATGTCGGCCTGGCTGGGCGTGGGGTCGCCCGACGGGTGGTTGTGCACCAGGATCAGCGCCGAGGCGTTCAACTCAAGCGCGCGCTTGACCACCTCGCGCGGGTAGACGGGGACGTGGTCGACGGTGCCGCGGGCCTGCGCCTCGTCCGCGATGAGGACGTTCTTGCGGTCGAGGAAGAGCACGCGGAACTGCTCGATCTCGCCGTGGGACATGGTGGCCTGGCAATATTCCAGCAGCGCGTCCCACGAGCTGACCACCTGCTTGCGCAGCACCTTCGACTGGGCCAGCCGGTGGGCGGCGGCCTCGACGATCTTCAGCTCGCACACCACGGCGTCGCCCACGCCGGCCACGTCGCGCAACCGGGCGGCGGGCGCCGACAACACGCCGTTGAAATCGCCGAAACGGTCCAGAAGCGTGCGCGCCAGCGGCTTCACGTCGCGGCGCGGAATGGCGCGGAACAGCACCAGTTCGAGCATCTCGTAATCGGGCAGGGCGTCCGGCCCGCCGACAAGGAAGCGTTCGCGCAGGCGCGCGCGGTGATCGCGGATATAGGACGGCAGGGCCGCGCGCCCTGCATCGGGGACGGGCACCGGCGTGGCCTCGTCGGCGTCGAACAGCCGGGCCTGGCCATCCGAGAAGTGCGGACCTCTGGTCATGGCGTGACCCTCGGGCAGAATTGGTTAGTGTCCGGTTAACTCCGGGCGGGAGAGAGTGGCATGAACATCGACGGATGGCGTCTCGGCGTGGATGGAGGCGGCACGCGCTGCCGGTTCGCGCTGCAGACGCCGGTCGAGCGGCACAGCGTGGTTCTGGGGGGCGTCGACGTCTCCGGCGATTTCGACGGCGCGGTCGCGACGCTGCGCGCCGGGTTGCAGCAACTGGCGACGCTGGCCGGCCTGGAGCCGGGCGCGCTGGCCCGCGTGCCGGCCCATCTGGGACTGTCCGGCGTGGTGGATTCGCACGATGCGGATCGGTTGCGCGCGGCGCTGGGGCTGCCTGGTGCCGCGGTGGCCGACGACCGGCCGGCCGCGGTGCGCGGCGCGCTGGGGCGCGAGGACGGCTTTGTCGCGGGGCTGGGAACGGGGGCGTTCTTCGCGCGGCAGCGTGACGGGCAGATCCGGCTGGCCGGCGGCTGGGGTCCGGCGCTGGGCGACGACGCGTCGGGCGCCTGGCTGGCGCGGCGGGCGCTGGCGGCGACGCTGGCGGTGGTCGACGGGCTGGGCGAGGAAAGCCCGCTGACCGCCGGGTTGCTGCTGCGCTTCGACGGCAGCCCGCGCAAGATCGTGCGCTTCGCTGCGCGGGTGCCGCCCGCCGAGCTTGCCGCGCTGGCGCCGCTGGTGACCGAGGCGGCGGCGCACGGCGACGCGGTGGCGCGCGATCTTCTGAAACGGGGCGCGGCGCATGTCATGATGACGCTGCGCCGGCTGGGCCATCGCGCGGGGGACACGCTGTGCCTGACCGGCGGCGTCGGAGCGGCCTATGCGCCCTATCTGCCGGCGGACATGGCGATCGCGCTGGTCGAGGCGCGCGCCGGCGCGCTGGAGGGCGCGCTGGAGCTGGCGGGGCGCGGTGCTGCGCCCCGCCGGCAGGGTTAGTCGGCGCCGCGCACCGGGATCCCTGCGTCGGGCGACGGGTTCAGCAGCTTCTGCACGAAGAACAGCACGACCGCCGCGCCCACGCCGATGAGGTCGGTGAAGAGCCCGCCTTCGATCATGAACAGCGCCGCGACGATCAGGCCCACGCGGATGAACCACGCGACCCGGCCGCCCATGAACCAGCCCTGGATGCCCGCGGACAGCAGGAACACGCCCACCGTGGCGGTCAGGCCGGCGCGGATGATCTCGAACCAGGTGCCGTCCATCAGCAGCGCGCCGTTGTAGAAGAACATGAACGGCACGATGAAGGCGGCAATGCCGATCTTGAACGAGGCGACCGAGGTCTCCATCGCGTTGGCGCCCGAGATGCCGGCGGCGGCGTAGCTGGCCAGCGCCACGGGTGGCGTGATGGCCGAGAGCACCGCGAAGTAGAACACGAAGAAGTGCGCGGTCAGCTGCGGGATGCCCAGCTGCACGAGGCCCGGCGCCACGACCGACGCGGCGACCGCGTAGGCGGCCGTGGTCGGCATGCCCATGCCCAGCAGGATCGAGATGCACATGGCGAAGAACAGCGCCAGCAGCTGCGAGGTCGAGGCGATGTCGAGCAGCAGCGACGAGAAGCGCGCGCCGACGCCGGTGAGGGAGATCACGCCCACGATGATGCCCGCGCAGGCGCAGACCGCGATGATCTGGATCGACATGATGCCGGCCAGCTCGAACGCCTTGACGATCGAGCGCGCGCCCATGCGGTAGGGTGTCAGCCAGCTGACCACCGCGGCCGCCGCCGTCGCCAGCGTGCCCGCCCGGATGACCGAGTAGCCCATGAACAGCGCCGCGATCAGGATGACGATGGGCAGGAACAGGAAAACCCGGCGGATCATGTCGCGGAACTTCGGCAGCTCGTCCTCGCGCATGCCGCGCATGCCCAGCTTGGCGGCCTCGAAATCGACCATGAAGTAGACCGACACGAAGTAGAGGACCGCGGGGATGATCGCCGCGATGGCGATCTCGGTGTAGGGGATGCCTGTGATCTCGGCCATGATGAAGGCGCCGGCGCCCATGATCGGCGGCATGATCTGGCCGCCCGTGCTGGCGGCGGCCTCGACCGCGCCGGCGGTTTTCTTGTGGTAGCCCACCTTCTTCATCAGCGGGATCGTAAGCGAGCCGGTGGCCACCACGTTGCCGGCGCTGGTGCCGTTGATCATGCCCATGAGGCCGCTGGCGAAGATCGCCACCTTGGCCGGGCCGCCGCGAGCGCGCCCGGCGGCGGCGAAGGCGAAGTTCACGAAGTAGTCGCCCACCTTGGAGGCCTGCAGGAAGGCCGCGAAGATGATGAACAGGATGATGTAGGTCGAGCTGACCGCCGTGGTGGGTCCGAGGATGCCCGCGTCGGTGTAGAGGAAGCCGAAGAAGCGTTTCCACGTGTAGGGGGTCTGCACCGCCAGGATGCCCGGCAGCATGTGCGCGGTGAAGGTGTAGACCAGGAAGACGCCGGTGATGACGACGAGCGCCAGGCCGGTGACGCGCCGCGTGAGCTCGAGGATCAGCGCCGAGCCGGCGGTCGCCGCGAAGGCCACGCCGATGGGTACGAACGGCGTGCCGACTGAGTTGCGCGCCGCGGTGCCGTAGACCGGGATGATGTAGGCCGCGACGGTCACCGCGCAGACGCCCATCAGGATGTCGGACGCGGCGAAGCGGTCGCGGGGCCGGTCCTCGAACCAGCCGAGCACGATGCCGCCCATGGTCGCCACCAGAAGCGGGAAGCCGAACCACCAGGTTTCGGTCTCGTAGAGGGGGGTGCCGGGGAAGGCGGACCAGGTGGTCAGCCCACCCATCTGCGGCAGCTCGCCGGACTCGATCTGCAGGATGAAGGTGATGGCGGTGTAGAGCGACACCAGCGCCGGGATCAGCAGCGCGAAGGCGGCCAGCCGCACGATTGTGCGGTCGCGGGCGGGCTTGCCGTCGTCGTCGTAGGCGCGCGCGGCGAACAGCAGGAAGCCGATGACCAGCGCGCCGGCGATGTGCACGGTGCGGAAGTCCCATGTCTCCATCGGGAGCTGTGGCAGGAAGGGCAGGTCGAAGCCGGTGAAGCGGGTGACCGACAGGCCGTTCAGCGCCGCGATGTGGAAGAAGGCGTAGATCGCCGACATCCAGGCGATCAGCGTGAAGCGCCAGCCGACGAACAGCCGGCGGTAATTCTCGATGGGATCCTCGTCGACGCCCTCGACCACCAGGACGCCGTCGCCGTCCGTTTCGCGGGTCTGCGCGTCGCCGGTGTCGTCCGGCCGGGTGCTGGTCCCGTCGCGATCTGCGGTCATGTGGTCGTCCCCCCTGAAAGACGTGTTCGTCAAGGCTACAGACGGCACCGCCCGTCGCATAGCCCGTTCGGCCGGCCGTCTTTCGGCCGCGCCCCTCACTTGCAGACGTGCCGCCCGGAGCGGGTCCGGGCGGCACGCAGTTTCCGTCAGACGGGGGCGATCAGCCGCCGTGGATCATGTCGTCGGGGATGTCCGCGCCGGCGTTCTCCTCGAACCACTGCGCGGCGCCCGGGTGCCACTTCATGACCTTGTTCTTGTCCCAGTTCTCGGGAAGCGTCTCGCTTGCTGCCGAGTGGATGCCGACCATCCGCTCGTTGTCGGACATCACGGTGTCGACGACGGCGTTCACGAAGGAGGCGGGCAGGTCGCAATTGGCGATCGCGAAGTTCCACATCGCCACCGAGCGCGCGTCCTCCTCGAGGGTCGAGTAGGTGTCGGCCTCGATCGAGAATTCCGAGACCGGGAAGGCGTCGATGATCTGCTGCTGCTCTTCCTCGGTGAACTCGATGATGTTGATGTCGGTCTGCACCTCGAGCTGGCTGACCGCCGGAACCGGCACGCCGGCCGCGAAGGCGATCACGTCGAGCAGGCCGTCCTGGAGCTGGCCGCCCAGGTCGTCCCAGCCGCCGTTGCGGCGCTCGAAGTTCACGCCGAGTTCTTCCATCATGCGCGGAAAGTAGGTGTCCGAGGTCGAGCCGGCGGGGCCGAAGCCGATGCGCGCGCCGTCGGGAATGTCCGACACCGATTCGATGCCCGACGAGGCCAGCGTGGTGACGCTGAACGGGGTCTGGTACATCGGGAAGATGGCGCAGGCGTTGGTCATCTGCAGGCCGGGCGCGATCGGGTTGGTGCCTTCCAGCGATTCGGCCGCCGGGCCCATCGTGGTCATGCCGAACTGCGCCTCGCCGGTGTGGACCAGCGCCATGTTCTGCATCGGGCCGCCGGTGACTTCGGCGCCGCCCGACAGGCCGAGCTCCTCGGCGACGAGGTTCGCCCAGCCCGAGCCGTAGGCGAAATACGTGCCGCCCTGCGACGCGGTGCCGACGGTGAAGCTTTCGGGCCAGTCGCTGCGGTCCATCTGGTGCTGTTCGGCGAGGGCCGCACCGGCGGTGAGCGCGGTGCCCGCCGCGATGGCGGTGAGTGTCTTGAACGTCATTCTCTTCTCCCTTTTGTCGCGCCGTGTCGCGGGCGCGGCCGATGCCTGTCGTGCGGCATCGGGTGCGCCTGCTGCGGCGGATCCCGGGTGCAGGGCGTCCTGCCTCCGGAGCGCGTGTCGCGCCCGTTCCTGTTTGGACCGAAAAATGCGCAGGGCAAGGTGCGATTGCTGCGTGGTTGCGCTAAACCCGCAGCCGTCTTGGGAAATGAGTGGAAAGGGACCCATGCGCGCGGCCCGATGTGTGGCTTTCGATACATCGCCCGCGGCGCGGCGCAGGCGAGGGCTGTCGGCCCCCGCACCCGGCCGAGGACATTCTCACCAGGATCGAGGGGCTGCGCCGCGGCAGGTTGCGGCGGAAGCGGGCCGCGCAGGGCGCCCGCCGTGGGGCGGGGTCAGCCGTCCTCGGTGAACTGGCTGCGGTCCAGCCGGTGGCGCTGCATCTTGTCGTAGAGCGCCTTGCGCGACAGGCCGAGGGATTCGTAGGTCGCCTTGATGCTGCCGCCCTGGGCGGCAAGCTCGGCCGCGATCAGCGCTCGTTCGTGGGCCGCGACGCGGTCGGCCAGCGTGTGCGCGGCATCGGGGGTGTCGGCGCCGCCGAGGTCCAGGTCGAGCCCCAGCGCGAAGCGTTCGGCCGCATTGCGCAACTCGCGCACGTTGCCGGGCCAGGCGCGGGCGGCGACCGAGGACAGCACCGCGCCGGGCACCTCGGGCGCGGGCAGGCGGTAGCGGGCGGCGGCCTCGTGCACCAGTTCGAGGAACAGCTTGGGGATGTCCTCGGCCCGCGCGGCAAGGGGCGGCATCCGCAGGGTGATGACGTTGAGGCGGTAGAGCAGGTCGGCGCGGAAGTGCCCCTCGGCCGCGGCGCGTTCGAGATCGCCCTTCGAGGCGGCGATGAAGCGGATGTCGAGCGCAACCGTCTCGTTCGAGCCCAGCCGCGTCACCACGCGGTTCTGGATCGCGTTCAGCAGCTTGGCCTGAAGCGGCATCGGCAGGGAGTCGATCTCGTCGAGAAAGACGGTGCCGGTGCGGGCATGTTCGAACTTGCCGTAGCGGGTGCGGGTGGCGCCGGGGAAGGCGCCGGATTCGTGGCCGAACAGTTCCGATTCGATCAGGTCGGCGGGCAGGGCAGCGCAGTTGACATGCACGAAGGGGCCCTCGCTGCGCGGGCTGGCCTTGTGCATGGCGCGCGCGGCGACCTCCTTGCCGGTGCCGGTCTCGCCCACGATCAGCACGTCGGCATCGGTCTGGGCCGCGGCGCGCAGCTGCTGGCGCAGGGCCACGATGACGGCGCTGCGGCCGGTCAGACGCGCCTCGATCGCGTCGCGGCGGCCGACCTGCCGGCGCAGGGCACGGTTCTCCAGCACCAGCCGCCGCTTGTCGAGCGCGCGGCGCACCGATTCGACCAGCCGCGCCGGGTCGTAGGGTTTTTCGAGGAAGTCGTAGGCGCCGTCGCGCATCGAGCGGACGGCAAGCTCGATGTCGCCGTGGCCGGTGACAAGGATCACCGGCAGTGCGGGGTCGATCTCGAGCGTGCGGGCCATCAGCGCCAGCCCGTCCATGCCCGGCATGCGGATGTCGGTGACCAGCACGGATGCCCGGTCGCGTCCCACATGGGCCAGCGCGTCCTCGGCCCGCGCGAACAGGCGCACGGGCAGGTCGGCGAGCATCAGGCTTTGCTCGGCCGACAGGCGCAGGTCTTCCTCGTCATCGACGAACAGGACGGACTCGTCTGTCATTCCGCGGCTGTCTCCTGGGCTTGCGGCGCGGCGCGGCGCAGCGTGACGGTGAAGACGGCGCCGCCGCCCTCGGCGTTGGCCGCCGTAAGCGTGCCGCCGAAATCGCGCACGATGTTGTACGAGATCGACAGCCCCAGGCCCAGCCCGCGGCCGGGGTCCTTGGTGGTGAAGAAGGGGTCGAAGACCTGCGGCAGGTCGCCGTCGCCCAGCCCGGGCCCGTGGTCGCGCACCCGCAGCGCCAGCGTGTCCTCCGTGGCCTCCAGCACAAGGTTGATTGCCGGGGCCGGGTCGTCTGCCATCGCGTCGAGCGCGTTGGCCAGCAGGTTGACCAGCACCTGCTGCAGGCGCACGCGGCCGCCCATCGCCCAGACCGGCGCGTCGGGCCAGTCGGGGCCGCGCAGGGTGACGCCGCTGCGGGCCAAGCGGGCCTGCATGATCTCGACCGCGTCCTCGACCACAGCGCGCAGGGGAACGGGGCCGACGTGGTCCTTGGGGCGCCGGGCGAAGTTGCGCAGGTGCTGCGAGATCGTCGCCATCCGGTCGGCCATGCGCGAGATGCGGCCGACGTTGTCGCGCGCCTCGGCCATGCGGCCGCGGTCGAGGAAGGTCAGGGCGTTCTCGGCGTAGGATTTCACCGCCCCCAGCGGCTGGTTGAACTCGTGGCTCAGCGCGGCCGACATCTGCCCCAGCGCCGCCAGCTTGCCGGCCTGGACCAGCTCGGCCTGGGTGCGGCGCAGGCGTGCCTCGGCGGCGCGGCGTTCCTCGACCTCGGCGCGCAGGCGGCGGTTGGCATCGTCGAGATCGCGGGTCCGGTCGCGCACGCGGCTTTCCAGCAGGGCGTGCTGGCTGCGCTGCGCCTCGAGCCGTTCCAGAAGGCGCGCGCGGCGCTGGCCGAAGAACGCCGCCACCAGCGCGCCCAGCAGCACGATCAGACCGGCGAGGGCCAGCGCCGCCGCCGCCTGCGCCGTCGCGGGGCCGGCGGGCGTGAGCACGGCCACGCGCCAGCCTGCGGCGGCGATCAACCCCTCTTGCAGGACGAAGCTTTCGCGCCCCCCGTCGCCGTCCAGCGTCGCGCGGGTCAGCCCGTCCGCCAGCGGGACGCGGCGCAGCGGCAACGCCGATACGGCATCGAGGGGGTATTGCCGCGTCTGCGCGATACGCTCGATCGCCAGTTCGCTGACCGGCCCGATGCTGCGGAAGCGCCAGTCGGCGCGGTCCGACAGGAAGACCACGTTGCTGGTGTCGTAGACCGCGACCGTGCTGTCGCTCTGCGCCCAGGCGTCCTCGAACTGGTCCAGCGTGATCTTGACCGCCACGGCGCCGAGGATCTCGGTCCCGTCGAGCACCGGCGCGGCGAAATAGTAGCCCCGCTCGCCCGACGTGGTGCCGAGCGCGTGAAAGCGCCCGACGCCGGTGCCGATCGCGTCGGTGAAATACGGGCGGTAGGCAAAGTTCTGCCCGATGAAGCTGCGCTCGGCGCGGTAGCTGGAGGCGGCGAGCGTGTCGCCCTGCCGGTCCATCAGGTAGATGTCGGACACGTCCAGCGACAGCGCGGTCAGGCGCAGCTGCTCGTTGGCGAAGGGGATGAGGCCGGTGGCGTCGGGCGCGCGCAGGACCCGGGCGAGGATCGGACGCTCGGCGATCAGCGCGGGCAGCGCCTCGGTCCGGCTGAGCGCGCCGCGCAGGACCTCGGTCACCAGGCGCAGGGTCGCCTCGTCGCGCATGGCCGCGCGGATCAGGAAATGCCGTTCCAGCGCGGGCCACGCCACGAGCGCCCCGGTGCCGAGCATCGCCGCAAGGATCAGACCCGGCAGGGGTTTGCGGAAAAGCGATCTGGAGGTCGGTGCGCGCATGGCACGAAGTATGCGGCGCGCCTTGTGCGAAGACCAGTCCCGGCGCGGGCGCCCGCAGGCCTGACGGAAGCTTAAGGGTTTGCCTAAAATACCGCACACCTTCCGGCATCGTCGGCGCCGCGCTTAAGACTGTTTTAAACGCGGTGGGCGAGTGTGCCCTTGCATCGGCCGCTCTGGCCGGTGGCGCGAACCGGGGAAGGTCTCGCAGGCTTCAGAATGTTGCTTGGAACCGTTCAACACGAACTGGAAGGCGGAAAACCGGCTTTCCGAAGAGGTCAAAATGTCTAGCATCCTTACCAACAACGGCGCAATGGTCGCCCTGCAGACCCTGAAGTCGATCAACAAGAACCTCGAGGGCACGCAGAACTCGATCGCCACCGGCAAGAACGTGGCCACGTCCAAGGACAACGCCGCCGTCTGGGCCATCTCGAAGGTGATGGAATCCGACGTGTCCGGCTTCAAGGCCATCAGCTCGAACCTCGGCCTGGGCCAGGCGACGACCCAGGTGGCGCGTCAGGCCGCCGAGACGACCACCGACCTGCTGAAGCAGATGAAGGAAAAGATCGTCGCGTCGCAGGAAGGCAACGTCGACCGCACCAAGATCCAGACCGACATCAAGGCGCTGACCGACCAGATCGCATCCGTGACCGGCGCGGCCCAGTTCAACGGTCTCAACCTGCTGTCGAACAACGAGACCACGACTGCCTACACCGCCGCCGGCAGCGTGGAGGGAAGCGGTACAACCAGCGTCCTTTCCTCGCTCGACCGCTCGGCGACCGGAGTTGTCGCAAGCGATATCGATGTCCAGAAGCAGGATCTGAGCACGACGGCAGCGAAAGACGACGGTGCCCTTACTCTCGCCGCCGCCGCGCTCACTGCCGCCGGTACTGCGGGCGCAAACGGCACCGGATCAGCAACTTACACCATCAACGGTGAGACCACGACGGCAGGCCGCACCCAAGCCGTGATGGCTGGGGACTCCTACTCGTTCCAGATGAACGCCGTTTTCGGCGGATCGTTCGCTACCGCACCTGCGGCGAAGCAGGAGGCCGTCTACACTGCAAAGGATGGTGACACCCAAGCTGATGTGGCCGAGGGGCTCGCCGAAATGATGAAGTTCCGCTTGGCCGAGCAAGGCATGCAGGACGACTTCACGGTCAGCGTCGGCGGCACCAATGGCAACGAGATCAGCGTGACCAACCATACGGCAACTGGTCTTACGGCATCCGCGGCTGGAAACGTCACACTTGCTGCCGGTTCCACGGTCGGCGGCGGCCTCGCGCTGCTCTCCGAGTTGGATGTGACCACCGAAAACGGCGCAGCTGCGGCGCTCAGCGCTATCGAAGGTCTGATCCAGACCGGCATCGACGCGGCAGCGGCCTTCGGCTCGGCCCAGAACCGCATCGAGACCCAGCAGGATTTCGTCGGCGGCCTGATGGACGCGATGAAGTCGGGCATCGGCACACTGGTCGACGCCGACATGGAAGAGCAGTCGGCACGCCTGCAGGCCCTGCAGGTCCAGCAGCAGCTGGGTGTCCAGGCGCTGTCGATCGCCAACCAGGCGCCGCAGCAGCTTCTGTCGCTGTTCCGCTAAACGGCTGACATCGGGGGCCAGGTCTTGGCCCCCGGTACCCCGTTTCGGCCCCCCGAACACATGAATCAGAAGGTTCTGCCGTGAACGCACATACCCTTGCCCAGAATGCCTATGTCCAGACCTCGTCGTCGACCCGGACCGATCGCGACACCGAATACCGCGTGCTTGCGCGCATCTCTCACCGCTTGCGCGCCGCCGCGCAGGAGAAGGGCCCGAAAGCCTTTCCCAAGCTGGCCGAGGCATTGGTCGAGAACCGCACCCTGTGGGACACGTTCGCCGTCGACGTCGCCCACCCGGAAAACGGACTGCCGAAAGAGCTGCGCGCGCAGATCTTCGCGCTCGCCCAGTTCGTGAACGCCCACACCGGCAAGGTGCTGGCCCGCGAGGCCAAGGTCGGCCCGCTTCTGGAAGTCAACGCCGCCATTCTCAAGGGCCTCAGCGCGAAGGGAAGAACCCGATGACCGGCCTCGTCCTCAAGCTCGGCCCGCGCGAACGCGTTCTGGTCAACGGCGCCGTCATCGAGAACGGCGACAAGCGCAGCCGCCTGTCCATCGTCACCCCCAACGTGAACATCCTGCGCCTGCGCGACGCGATCCATCCCGACGAGGCGCAGACCCCCGTCCGGCGCATCTGCTACACCGCGCAGCTTATACTGACCGGCGACGCGGACCCCGATTCCACCCGGCGGACCCTGTTGCGCCAGATCGAGGAACTGAGTCGCGCGATGGTCGACATCGACAGCCGCACCCTGCTGAGCCAGGCGACCGAGGCGCTGCTCACGGAGCAGTATTACAAATGCCTCAAGGCACTGCGCGCCCTCATCCCGCGCGAGGATCGGCTTCTGGCCGTGGCACGCAAATGAGTTTCCAGCCGATCGTTGTCGGAAGCGGCCTGGTCGGCTGGCAATTCCTGCAGTCCACGCAGGCCCGGCAGAAGGAGGTGTTCAACGCCAGCCCGCTGCTGAAACGCGATACCGACTACTTCGCCGAGAACATCGGTTCGGTCAAATCCGCCGAGGATCTGGTCTCGGACAGGCGCATGCTGCGCGTGGCGCTGGGCGCCTTCGGCCTGCAGGACGATATCGACAGCAAGTTCTTCATTCGGAAGATCCTCGAGGAGGGAACCACCGAGCGTTCAGCCCTCGCGAACAAGCTCGCCGACGAACGGTACAAGGCCTTTTCGAAGGCGTTCGGCTTCGGCAATCCGCGGGGACCCGGGACGTCCGCGCCCGGTTTCGCCGAAGACATCGTCGCGAAGTTCCGCCAGCAATCCTTCGAGGTGGCGGTGGGCGAGAGCGACCAGTCGCTGCGGCTCGCGCTCAACTTCGAACGTGGCCTGACCGAGATCAACGAATCCGGCTCGAGCGAAAACGCCCAGTGGTTCCGCCTCATGGGGACGCCGCCGATGCGCACCGTGCTGGAGAAGGCGCTGAACCTTCCGAAGACGTTCGGCCAGCTGGACATCGATGTTCAGAAGCAGGTTTTTCAGGACAAGGCGCAGGCCCGCTTCGGAACCGACAAGATTTCGGAAATGCTTGAGCCGGACGTCATGAAAAAGATCGTTCAGACCTACCTTCTGCAGGAACAGATCGGCCTATTCCAGGCGACCAGTTCGGGTCAGATCGCAATAACGCTGCTGCAAACGGCACGCCGATAGCAGGCGTTTTGAAAAGCGGGCGAAAGCGGTGTTGTCCGCTTTCGCTCTTTCTTTTTTCTTGCGCCGACTACGCTCTCTTTTCAAGATGCGCATGCTTCGGAATATCGATCGTGCGCCGCTTTCCGGCGGAATCGTAAGTTCCGATAGATTTCTTCACCTCACCTAATTCGGCGATCCTGCCGATGACTGCCCGAACCCCGGCAAGGGCGCGATCGTACAACGCTTGGTTGCGCTCGACACGCCTATGCAGATCGCGCAGGGAATCCGGCGTGCTCCCTGCTCCCTCGACCTCTGCGAGGGCTTGTTCCTTGTCCGGAAGCAATGCGGTCAGTCGTTCGAAGTCTCCCGAAAGCAGCGCCTCGCGCTCTGCCTCGACAATCGCTTTCAATCTTTCCAGTGCCTCAGCCATGCGCGTCTCCCTTCAGCGCGTTGAACAAAGATTCGGCCAGTCCGATTCCGCCTCGGGCGGCTACCGCATTGGCATGTTCCTCTCGAAGGAACGACGAGAACTGATCCTCGCCGCTGCCGCCGCCGAACCCCTCGGGCGTCTTGCCCAATCCGGCGGATTTCAGCATCTCGGAGAGGAACGTCGCCTCGAGTTTCTCGGCGACGGCGCGCAGCGCCTGTTCCTGAGTTTGCCCGGAAAGAGCGGATGGTGGCGGTAAGACTTGCACGAAATGCGACTCCAATTCGGTTCACTTCGCTCATGATGACGCGATTGCGGTAAAGAACCGGTAACGAAACTCTGCTATCAATGCCGAAGCGGAAGAATTCCGGAGATCATCCGATGTTGGCGAAAATAGGAAATTTCCTCGGCTTGACCGATGCAGGACATGCCCCTGCGCGACAATCGGGGGGCAAACCGGATCGGGACTTCGGTGACTTCGTGGCTGCGGAGCGGGCGGCAAAGGCGGCGGAGCCCGCGGAAACCGCCGCCGGATCCGCGTCGGGCAACGCTGAAAAGGTCGAGGGGGCCGAAACGGAGGGTGCCGATGCCATTCACGCGGCAACGGAACCCGAACCCGAAGCCGACGTGGAGAGCGACGCTTTCATTGCCATTGCGGAGGCTGACATCGATCCGAAACACGCGGTGGCGCCCGCGCTAGTGGGGCGACGAGATGGCTCGTCCACAGATCAAGGCCCGGCCGCGGCACACGGCTTGGAAGGTTCCCACGATGCGCCCGCGGCCGAACCTGTTGCGGACGACCGCCTGGCGCACATGGCCGGCATCCGGCAGGGCACGGGTCCGGAAGCGGTGGGTATGCCGGTCCTGGAGCAGGGCAGGGCAACGGCGTCCGCCGCGGCTGAAGCTCTGCTCAGGGCGCAAACCCTGGTCACCGATTTGGGGAAACCGGAACAGGGCGCTGCCGCGACGCCGGAATCCCCTGCGGGAGCCTTGCGAGGCGTTGCCGCGCGGACGGCCGGCGCGGCAATCGCCGCGCCTGCTCAGCCAGGCACCACAAAGGCGGAACAGCAAGTCGTTGGCGTCAGCCTGCCGTCCGGAGCGCCGGCGGCCGGAACAACGTCGGCCGAGTTCGCGTCGCACAGGGCCTCCTTGCAAGCCGAAAAGCTGGCGCAGCTCGTCTCGGCCAGCGGCGCTTCGCCGCAAAGCGGCGCGACGGTGCCGGAGGGCGCAGCGCAAACGGCCCTGCCCGGAGCGGCGGAAGCGATCGGTCGATCCGGCCTCTCGCGAAAGGTGGAAACTCTGATCCGGGCCGCAGAAGCCACCGCCGATTCGTCGGTCACGGCGGCTGAACGCGGGGCCGCGACCGCGCGGGCTGCCGCGGGCGCCGCGGCGGTCGCGGCACCGGCCGCGTCCTTCGTGTCGGCCGTCGCGTCGCAGGCGATCGCCGCCGCCGGAATCGCACATCCCTCGGTCCAAGAAGGGGCCGACGACGCGGACGCGCCCGAATTCGCAACGCAGGGCGGCTCCGCCGACCTGCGCGCGGGCAGCATTCAGCCATCGGCCCTTGCCCCGCCCGGGCGGACGGATGCCGCGGCGATCGTCCGCCAGATCACCGAAGCCATGCCCCGGGCGGGCAACGGCACGATAGAGATTCGCCTGAGCCCCGACGAGCTTGGGCACGTGCGTCTGCAGATGGTTCCGGGCGAGAACGGGATGGTCGTGCACATCCAGGCCGATCGGCCCGAAACGCTCGACCTGCTGCGCCGACATGTTGACCAGCTTGCCCGCGATTTGGCCGCAAGCGGGCACGGTGCGTCGGGCTTTACCTTCGCGGAGGGCCGCGACGGCCAAGGCCGGGGCGGCGAGCGCAGCGGGGGCATCGTCGCGGGCCCGGAAATTGCCGGACCGGCGGCCAACCCGCCCGGACGCGAGGCCGACGAGGCAGCCGAGGCAACGCGTGTCGAAGGCGGCTTGGACATGAAGATCTAGGGGACAGTCATGACGCAGATTTCACAGGTGCAGCCCGCGGCGACCGCGACCACCGCCAAGACGACGGCAGCCTCGGGCGCGAGCGCGCTCAGTTCCGACTTCGAGACGTTCCTGAAGATGTTGACCGTTCAGGTCCAGAACCAGGATCCGATGAATCCTGTCGATTCGAACGATTACGCGACGCAGCTGGCGACATTCTCGTCCGTCGAGCAGCAGGTTCTGACCAACGACCTGCTTGGTGCCATCGGCACGCAGCTTGGCATCGGGTCGCTTCAGCAGGTGGGCGCGTGGATCGGGATGGAGGCGCTGGTGCGGGCGCCGGTGCGGTTCGACGGAACGCCGGTCACGGTCCGACCCGAAGCGCACCCCGAGGCGGACGAGGCGACCCTGCTGGTGCGCGACCCGTCCGGTTCGGTGATCGAGCGGATCCAGCTGGAGCCGGGACAGTCATCCCTCACATGGAACGGTCTCGATGCGAGCGGCGTTCCCCTTCCACGTGGCAACTACAGGTTCGAGGTGGAAAGCAGCGTCGACGGAATCGTGATCGATTCGCAGGTCGCGCAGGTGTTCAGTCGCATTGAAGAGGTGCGCAACGACGGTGGGAACGTTCTGGTCCGGCTATCAGACGGAACGGAGATCGTGTCCACCATGGTCGAAGGCCTGCGCTCGGGCGGAGCGTGATCATCGGGCGCCGACGACGTGAAATCCGCGACAGGATGTGAGTTTCTTGCGTCATGTTGCGCTTTTGGCGACAAAACCCGCGCTTGACGTGCCGCGACGTGAATTGAGCTTTGATCCGAACGATCGGCTTGTGTAAGGTAAACCGCAAGGACGCAGCGCGTCCAATGCACGCCGCAGAGACTGGAGATAGATTATGGATAAGATTTTGGCCCTTGCTGCAGCAGCAGCGCTCGCCACGTCGATGGCTTCGCCGGTCATGGCCGGCGGCCTCGAGCAAACCCCCGTGCCCGTCGTGGTCGCAGACGACGAAGACGACGATGGCTTCGCAGCGGCAGCGTCCATCCCCGCGCTGGGCGGTGGTACGGGCGCCGCGCTTGTGATCGGCGGCCTCGCGCTGGCCGCGATTGCCGTCGCCTCGGCCAACGACACCGACTAAAAGCATTTCAGCGCTTTGCGGAAGGGCGGTCCGAAAGGGCCGCCCTTTTCGCGTTTGCGGGGGCGCCATCTTCAATGAAGACGTGCGGCGCTTACGGTCTTTTCGTAGCGGCGCCGGAAACCTGAAGCCGTCCGGCCGGGCGGATGCCCGCAGCATTGCTTAAGACCGGAGTCCGCGTTTCTTGCGCTCAGGTTTCGGGGTCGACATGGCGCCCTCGCATCACTGAAAGAGCACGGGCGATCCGGCGGCGAGAAGAAGTCCCCCGAACGAGCCGATCATGATGCCCAGAATCAGCCAAATGGCCCGGAGCGTTCCAAGGTTCTGCTTTTCGGCCGGAGCGGGTTTCGCCTGGCGGATGAGCGCCGATTCGACCAGGCCGGGCGTGCGGGGGCCGAAGCGCGCCAGCACGCGGACCGTCTTGGCGATGTCCTTGGCCACGGCACGCGGTCCGATCGACTGGCGGATGTAATCCTCGACGACCGGCCGGGCCACGGTCCAGATGTTCATCTTGGGGTTGAGCGAGCGTGCCACCCCCTCCACCACGACCATCGTGCGCTGCAGCAGGATCAGCTCGGTCCGCGTCTCCATCCCGAATCGCTCGGTGACTTCGAAGAGGTAGGACAGAAGCTTTCCCATCGAGATGCGCGTGGCGTCCATGCCGAAGATCGGCTCACCGACGGCGCGCAGGGCGCGGGCGAATTCGTCGACGTCACGGTCGGCGGGCACGTAGCCGGCCTCGAAATGCACCTCGGCCACGCGCTTGTAGTCGCGGCGGATGAAGCCGTAGAGAATCTCGGCGTAGACGCGCCGCGTGTATTCGTCGATATGACCCATGATCCCGAAATCGAGCGCGATGATATCGCCGTTGGGCGCGACTTTGAGATTGCCCTGGTGCATGTCGCCGTGGAAAAAGCCGTCGCGCAGCGCGTGGTTGAGGAACAGTTGCAGGACCCGCTCGGACAGCGCGACGCGGTCGTGGCCGGCGGCGTCGAGCGCGTCGTTGTCGCCCAAGGGAACGCCCTCGGCCCAACCCAGCGTCATCACGCGGCGCCCCGATAGGTTCCACTTCACCTGCGGCAACTGGAACCCGGCATCGTCCGCGGTGTTGGCGGCGTATTCGCTCGCGGCCGCCGATTCCAGCCGCAGGTCCAGCTCTCCGAGAACGGTCTGCTCGAAATGCTGCACCACCTCGCGCGGGTGAAGGCGGCGCGAGGAGGGAGACAGGATCTCGATTAGACCGGCGGCGAGGTAGAAGGCGTCGATGTCCTTGCGGAAGGCGCGTTCGATGCCGGGGCGCAGGACCTTGACCGCGACCGGCTCGAGGCTGTCGCGCAGCCGCGACTTGTGGACCTGCGCGATCGACGCGGCGGCCACGGGCTCGCTGAGTTCGGCGTAGATCTGGTCGACGGGCTGGCCCAGCTCGGCCTCGATCTGGTGGCGGGCGACCGACAGGGGGAAGGGCGGCAGCTTGTCCTGCAGGATGCGCAGCTCGCGCGCCATGTCGTCGCCGACGACGTCTGGGCGGGTCGACAGGATCTGGCCGAACTTGATGTAGGCCGGACCAAGGGCGGTCAGCGCGCGCACGACCGGCGGCTGGGCCGGGTCGCCTTCGTCACCCAGCCACTTGAACGGCCAACCCAACACGCGCGCACCCGCGCGCAGCGGCGCGGGTGCGTCCACCGCGTCGAGGATCGCGCGCATCGCGCCGGTGCGTTCCAGCGTCGCACCGGTGCGGACCAGCCGCCATATGTTGTGCGGGCCGCGCATTCAGAGCTTCCAGCCGGAATGGAGGCAGGCGATGCCCATCGAGAGATTTCGGTACTTCGCCTGCTCGAAGCCGGCGTCGCGGATCATGGAGAGAAAGGTCTCCTGGTCGGGGAAGCGCCGGATCGATTCCACCAGGTACTGGTAGCTGTCGCGGTCCCCGGCGATCGCCTGCCCCATGCGCGGGATGATGTTGAACGAGTAGAGGTCGTAGACCTTTTGCATCAGGTCGTTCGGAATCTGGCTGAATTCCAGCACCATCAGCCGCCCGCCGGGGCGCAGCACGCGGAAGGCCTCGGCCAGCGCGACCTCGGGGCGGGTGACGTTCCGGATGCCGAACGAGATCGTGTAGACGTCGAAGGTGTTGTCGGGGAAGGGCAGGGCCATCGCGTCGCCCACCACCCAGTCGAGCGTGTCGGCCATCGCCGCGGCCTCGGCCCGCTGCCGTCCGGCGACAAGCATGCTTTCGGTCAGGTCGAGCACGCAGGCGCGCGCCCGGCCGCCGG
This sequence comes from Citreimonas salinaria, assembly GCF_900107235.1. Classification (GTDB taxonomy): domain Bacteria; phylum Pseudomonadota; class Alphaproteobacteria; order Rhodobacterales; family Rhodobacteraceae; genus Citreimonas; species Citreimonas salinaria. Next base: position 10,463 of record NZ_FNPF01000001.1, on the reverse strand, counting down.
CGCGATCGAGGAAGCGGAAGGCGATGTCACCGGTGCCGCCGGCCACGTCCAGCAGGTACTGGCCCGGCCGCGGCGCGAGCCAGTCCATCATCGCGTCTTTCCACAGCCGGTGGATGCCCATCGACATGGCGTCGTTCATCACGTCGTATTTCGACGCGACCGAGGTGAAGACGCCGCGGACGCGGCCCGCCTTTTCGGCCTCGGGCACTTCGGAGAAGCCGAAATGCGTGCGCCGATCGTCCCGCTCTGTCATGGCTCTGGCGCCCCCTGTGACCTGTCGCAGTGTTCTAGTGAGATGTGGGGCGAAGGACAAACAGTCAAATTCGCGCGCTTGCAATCGCCGGAAGCACGGCCAACTAACGCGCGACACGCCGCGCGAGGAGCTCCGCCCATGCCCGAACTGCCCGAGGTCGAAACCGTCATGCGCGGGCTCGCACCGGTGATGGAAGGGCGGCGGATCGCGCGGGCGCGGGCCAACCGGCCCGACCTGCGCTGGCCGTTCCCTGACCGGATGGCCGAGCGGCTGACCGGCGCGCGGGTCCGGCGGCTGCGGCGGCGGTCGAAATACATCCTGGCCGATCTGGATACGGGCGAGACGCTGCTGGTGCACTTGGGCATGTCGGGGCGGATGCTGATCTCGGGCGGGACATCGGGCCGGGCCGACACGGCGCAATTCGTCCATGCCCATCCGGCGCCGGAAAAGCACGACCACGTGGTGCTGGACATGGAGGATGGCGGGCGCGTAACCTTCAACGATCCTCGCCGCTTCGGCGCGATGGACCTGATGCCGACGGATGCCGCCGAAGCGCATCCGCTGCTGGCGCATCTGGGTCCCGAGCCGTTCGGCAACGCCTTTTCCGGCGCTTACCTGGCGCAGGCGCTGAAGGGGCGAAACACGCCGATCAAGGCGGCGCTGCTGGACCAGAAGGTGGTGGCGGGCCTCGGCAACATCTATGTCTGCGAGGCGCTGTTCCGCGCGGGGATCCACCCGGCGCGCAAGGCCCGCCGAATCGCCGCAGCGCGGCTCGAAGCCCTGGCGCCGATCATCCGCGACGTGCTTTCCGAGGCGATCGAGGCCGGCGGGTCCAGCCTGCGCGACTATCGGCAGACCGATGGCGAACTGGGGTATTTCCAGCACCGTTTCGACGTCTACGGCCGCGAGGGCGATGCCTGCCGGACATCGGGCTGCGCCCACTCAATCCGCCGGATCGTGCAATCCGGTCGGTCGAGCTTCTACTGCGCGTCCTGTCAAAGATAGCTTGAACCGACTTGCCAAGGTGGTAAGGCTGAGCCCCTGACGGAACCGGAGGGATGAAGCCATGGCCTACGAGACGATCGTCGTCGACGTCGAAGATCATGTCGCGACCATCAGGCTGAACCGGCCCGATGCGCTCAACGCGCTGAACTCGCAGCTTCTGGGCGAACTTTCCGCCGCGCTGACGGACGCCGACCGCAACGACAAGGTGCGGTGCATCGTGCTGACCGGCTCGGCCAAGGCCTTCGCGGCCGGCGCCGACATCAAGGAGATGTCGGAGAAGAGCTTTGTCGAGATGTTCCTGCAGGATTTCTTCGGGCACGAGGCGATGACGATCACACGGGTGCGCAAGCCGGTGATCGCTGCGGTCGCGGGCTACGCGCTGGGCGGCGGCTGCGAATTGGCGATGATGTGCGACTTCATCATCGCCGCCGACACCGCCAAGTTCGGCCAGCCCGAGATCAACCTGGGCGTGGTCGCCGGCATCGGCGGCACGCAGCGCCTGACGCGTTTCGTGGGCAAGTCGAAGTCGATGGACATGCACCTGACCGGCCGCTTCATGGATGCCGAGGAAGCCGAACGTTCGGGCCTCGTCAGTCGCGTGGTGCCGGCCAAGAAGCTGCTGGAAGAGGCGCAGAGCGCAGCCGCGAAGATCGCCGAGAAATCGCTTCTGGCCAGCATGGCGGTGAAGGAGGCGGTCAACCGCTCGTACGAGACCACCCTTTCCGAGGGGCTGTTGTTCGAACGCCGCCTGTTCCACTCGATGTTCGCCACGGACGACCAGAGCGAGGGCATGGCGGCGTTCATGGAAAAGCGCACCGCGCAGTTCCGTGACCGCTGAGGATCAGCTTTCGCGCGGGCCGCGCATCTGCGTGATCGATTGCTGGATGCGGCGCCACTCGGCCGCGTCCTTCGTCTCGCCCGACTGCTCGCAATTCCGGGCGCGGCGCGCCGCCTCGGCCTCGGCCTGGGGGCCGAGCGAGCGGTAGAGCGCGTGGGCATATTCGGATACCTTGACCGGAGAAAGCATGGCGGACCTCCCAAACCCTGTGCCTGACGGTATGACGTTAACTCGCTGCGGGGCGGCAGGTTCCGGTGGATGCGCGCTGGGGGTTTGCAAATGGCGGGAAAGCGTCTATAGGCGCGACCAGAACATGCGCGTGAAGCCCGCTTTGGCTGGAATCAGTCCGTGAAGACGGATGGCCGTGGGGTCGTGCGCGAACCATTCGAACGAACAGGACGAACACCATGGCCAACACGCCCCAGGCAAAGAAGCGCGCCCGCCAGAACGAGAAGCGCTACGCCGTCAATCGCGCGCGCCGCTCGCGCATCCGCACTTTCCTTCGCAAGGTCGAAGAGGCGATCGCCTCGGGTGACCAAAGCGCCGCCAAGGCCGCGCTGCAGGCCGCCCAGCCCGAGCTGATGCGCGGTGTCACCAAGGGCGTGATGCACAAGAACACCGCAGCGCGGAAAATGTCGCGCCTCTCCTCGCGGGTCAAATCACTGGGCTGATACCGCAGCATATTGCGTTGTTTTCGAAGGGCGTCACATCATGTGGCGCCTTTTCTCTTTTGGTAACGATTTCGTGACACGGTCTGAGATTCTTTTGTCGCAATGGGCGAGTCAAGTTTGAAGTGTAGTTGCCGCGCGTGAAGCAAGGTTGGTAATTTGCCCCTGCGAGTCACATCGCAGGGGGGACAGGTCAAACACGCCCGGCAAGCACACAGCCGGGACGGATCTTGCATTGCGTCAGCCACCGGCGCCGTTGGATCCGAAGTGTACCCGACCGTGTCCAAGCACAATTCGGACCTCAGCGGTCCCGGTCCGTCGGGAACCGCATGGTAGCGATATTGGTCCACCCGTTTCCGCATCAGGAAACGGGGCAGGCACGCTGTTCCTTCTGCAGAACGGGCCGCCAGAGCCATGGGCGCTGCGATGACCGAGAGAACGGAATGGACGGGATGACAAAAGAACAATGGGGCGCGCTTCAGGGCGATCTGTGCAAGACAGTGGGGCAGAACAGCTATGCCACCTGGCTTGAGCCGCTGGACTTCGAGGGCACCGATCAGGACGGTGTGCTGCGGCTGAGCGCGCCGACCACGTTCTTCTGCACCTATGTCACGCAGAATTACGGCGACCTGCTGCTGTCGAAGGTGGCCCGGTTGAACCCGGCGATCCGGCGCATCGCGATCTCGGCCGCGTCGCTGCGCAAGGCGCCCGCGCCCAAGCCCGCGACGGTCGAGGCGCCCCAGCCGGCCGCGCCGCGCAAGGAGCGCGACCTGCCGGGCGCTCCGCTGGACGCGCGCTTCACCTTCGACCGGTTCATCGTCGGCAAGCCGAACGAGCTGGCCCACGCGGCGGCAAAGCGCGTGGCCGAGGGCGGCCAGGTCACGTTCAACCCGCTGTTCCTGTATGGCGGCGTGGGGCTGGGCAAGACGCACCTGATGCACGCCATCGCGTGGGAGCTGCGCGAGCGTTCGCCCGAACTGAGCGTTCTGTACCTGTCGGCCGAACAGTTCATGTACCGCTTCGTCCAGTCGCTGCGCGAACGCAAGATGCTCGACTTCAAGGAGATGTTCCGCTCGGTCGACATCCTGATGGTCGACGACGTCCAGTTCATTGCAGGCAAGGACAGCACGCAGGAAGAGTTCTTCCACACGTTCAACGCGCTGGTGGACCAGAACAAGCAGATCATCATCTCGGCCGACCGTGCCCCGGACGAGATCAAGGACCTCGAGAACCGCATCCGCAGCCGCCTGCAGTCGGGACTGGTCGTCGACCTGCACCCGACCGATTACGAGCTGCGCCTGGGAATCCTGCAATCCAAGGTCGAAAGCTACCGCGAGCATTATCCCCGCCTCGAGATCGCCGACGGCGTGCTGGAGTTCCTCGCCCACCGGATCAGCACCAACGTGCGCGTGCTCGAAGGCGCGCTGACGCGGCTGTTCGCCTTCGCCTCGCTGGTCGGCAAGCCGATCGACATGGACCTGGTGCAGGACAGCCTGTCGGACGTGCTGCGTGCGTCCGAACGCAAGATCTCGATCGACGAGATCCAGCGCAAGGTGGCCGAGCACTACAACATCCGCCTGTCCGACATGGTCGGGCCCAAGCGGGTGCGCAACTTCGCGCGCCCGCGGCAGGTGGCGATGTACCTGTGCAAGCAGCTGACCAGCCGCTCGCTGCCCGAGATCGGGCGCCGCTTCGGCGGGCGCGACCACACCACCGTCATGCACGGCGTGAAGCGGATCGAGGAGCTGCGCCAGCAGGACGGCCAGATCGACGAGGACGTCGAATTGCTGCGCCGCGCGCTCGAGGCCTGAGGCGCGCGAAGCACAAGCTGCCGCAGCCTGCCTTGCAAACCGGCTCACGGTCTTGACGGGGCAGGACCGGCAGCGGACAAAACACGAAAAATACGTCTACCGGTGGGTGCGGCCTTTGGCTACGCTGCCCGTCCGGGGTGCGAAGAGGGACAAGCGCGATGAAGATCAGCATTGAACGGGCCACGCTGCTGCGCGCGGTGGCGCAGGCGCAGTCGGTCGTCGAACGGCGCAACACGATCCCGATCCTGGCCAACGTGCTGATCGATGCCGAGGGCAACACCGCGACCTTCCGCGCCACCGACCTCGACATCGAGGTGCTGGACCGCGCGCCCGCCATGGTCGAACGCGCCGGCGGCGCCACCGTCTCGGCCGTCACCCTGCACGAGATCGTGCGCAAGCTGCCCGACGGCGCGATGGTCGTGCTGGACGAGGACAGCGCCGCCGGAAGACTGAGCGTCTCGGCCGGGCGGTCGCACTTCTCGCTCGCGACCCTGCCCAAGGAAGATTTCCCGGTCATGGCCTCGTCGGAATACGCGTCGAACTTCTCGGCCAAGGCAGAGGTGCTGCGGCGGCTGTTCGACAAGTCCAAGTTCGCCATATCAACCGAGGAGACGCGGTATTACCTCAACGGCGTCTACATGCACGTGGCCGAGTCCGAAGAGGGACGCATGCTGCGCTGCGTCGCGACCGACGGCCATCGGCTTGCGCGCATCGACGCCCCGCTTCCCAAGGAAGCCGAGGACATGCCGGGCGTCATCGTGCCGCGCAAGACCGTGGGTGAGCTGCGCAAGCTGCTGGATGACGGCGATGCGGACATCGCGGTGTCGGTGTCCGAGACCAAGATCCGCTTCGCCACCCCCGAGATCACGCTGACCTCGAAGGTGATCGACGGGACCTTCCCCGACTACACGCGCGTCATTCCGCAGGGTAACACGCGGCGTCTGGAGGTGGATGCCAGCGATTTTGCCAAGGCGGTGGACCGCGTGGCGACCGTCAGCTCGGAACGCTCGCGCGCGGTGAAGCTTCAGCTGGATGAAGACCGCCTGATCCTGTCGGTGAACGCGCCGGATAGCGGCGCCGCCGAGGAAGAGCTGGCCGTGGCCTATTCCGACGAGCGGCTGGAGATCGGGTTCAACGCGAAGTACCTGCTGGAGATCGCCAGTCAGGTGGACCGCGAGAACGCGGTGTTCCTGTTCAACTCGTCCGGCGACCCGACGCTGATGCGCGAGGGCTCGGACACCAGCGCGGTCTATGTGGTCATGCCGATGCGCGTCTGACGCGCGTCTCGCGCCGTGTTCGCGGCGCGCCTGTTCTGCCTGAATGAAGGAGCGGCCGGTGTATCTCTCCAGCCTCGGCCTGTCGCATTTCCGGTCGCACCGGCAGGCGCGGCTGACGCTGGACGCGCGGCCCGTGGCGCTGTCGGGACTCAACGGCGCGGGCAAGACCAACCTGATCGAGGCCGTTTCGCTGTTCTCGCCCGGGCGCGGGCTGCGCCGGGCGGCCGCGCAGGACATGGCGCGGCGGCCCGAGGCGCTGGGCTGGAAGGTCACGGGCACGTTGCAGACCCGCGCCACCGCGCACGAGATCGCCTTCACGTCCGAGGACGGCGCGGCGCGGCAGGTCAGCATCGACGACAAGCCGGCGTCGCAGGTGGCGCTGGGGCGGATCGCGCGGGCGGTCTGGCTGGTGCCCAGCATGGACCGGCTGTGGATCGAGGGCGCCGAGGGGCGGCGGCGCTTCCTGGATCGCACGGCGCTGTCGTTCTTTCCGTATCACGCTCAAGCAGCCCTGGATTACGAAAAGGCCATGCGCCAGCGCAACCGCCTGCTGAAGGACCACGTGCGCGACCCGCATTGGCATGGCGCGCTCGAGGCGCAGATGGCGCGGTCGGGGGCGGTGCTGCACGCCAACCGCCAGGCCACCGTCGATCGCCTGACCCGCGCGCAGGCCGAGGCTGAGACCGCCTTTCCGATCACCGACCTCGCGCTGGTTCAGTCCGAGGGAGAACTGCCGGGCGACGAGGCCGCGCTGCGCGTCGCGCTCGCGGGCAGCCGCGCGCGGGACATGGTGGCCGGCCGCGCGCTGGTGGGCGTGCATCGCACAGATCTGGCGGCGGTCTTCGCGGCGAAAGGCGTGCCCGCCGCCGAATGCTCGACCGGCGAACAGAAGGCGCTGCTGATCTCGCTGATCCTCGCCAATGCGCGGGCGCTGGCGCAGGACGAGGGCTCACCGCCGCTGGTGCTGCTGGACGAGGTCGCCGCGCATCTGGACGCCGACCGCCGCGCGGCGCTTTACGACGAAATCTGCGCGCTGGGGGCGCAGGCCTGGATGACCGGGACGGGCCCCGAGCTGTTCGCCGATCTCGGCCCGCGTGCCCAGCACTTCGCGGTCACCGACGAGGATGGCGAAAGCCGGGTCGCGCCGGTGGCGTGACGTCGCGCGCGCCCTTGTTTTTATTGCCGCGCCGGGCCCCAAATCTTGTGTCCGCGGCGTGACATTCCCCTGCTGCGCGCTTATACAGCGCCAGACACGATCAAAGGATTGGTTCATGGCCGAACCCGCAGGCGCACCCGAAGAATACGGCGCGGATTCCATCAAGGTTCTCAAGGGGCTGGAAGCGGTGCGCAAGCGCCCGGGCATGTATATAGGGGACACCGACGACGGCTCGGGCCTGCACCACATGGTCTACGAGGTGGTCGACAACGGGATCGACGAGGCGCTGGCCGGGCACGCGGACTTCGTGAAGGTGAAGATCCACGCCGACAATAGCGTGTCGGTCCGCGACAACGGCCGCGGCATTCCCGTGGACATGCATACCGAGGAAGGCGTCAGCGCCGCCGAGGTCATCATGACCCAGCTGCACGCGGGCGGGAAGTTCGACCAGAACAGCTACAAGGTATCCGGCGGCCTGCACGGCGTGGGCGTGTCGGTCGTGAATGCGCTGTCTGTCTGGCTGGAACTGCGGGTCTGGCGCAACGGCAAGGAGCACTACGCCAAGTTCTCGCATGGCGAGACGGTCGAACATCTGCGCGTGGTCGGCGACGCCGAGGGCGAGAAGGGCACCGAGGTGCGCTTCCTCGCCTCGACCGACACGTTCAGCAACCTGGACTACGATTTCCACACGCTGGAGAAGCGCCTGCGTGAACTGGCCTTCCTGAACTCGGGCGTGCGCATCCTGCTGGAGGACGAGCGCCCCGCCGAACCGCTTCGGACGGAGCTGCACTACGACGGCGGCGTGAAGGAGTTCGTGAAGTATCTCGACCGATCCAAGCAGTCGGTCATGCCCGAGCCGATCCACATGGAAGGAGAGCGCGACGGCATCACCGTCGAGGTCGCCATGTGGTGGAACGACAGCTACCACGAGACCGTGCTGCCCTTCACCAACAACATCCCGCAGCGCGACGGCGGCACGCACATGGCGGGCTTCCGCGGCGCGCTGACCCGGACGGTGCAGAAATACGCCATGGAAAGCGGGATCGCCAAGCGCGAGAAGGTCAGCTTTACCGGCGACGACGCGCGCGAGGGGCTGACCTGCGTGTTGTCGGTCAAGGTGCCCGACCCCAAGTTCTCGAGCCAGACCAAGGACAAGCTGGTCAGTTCCGAGGTGCGCCCGGCGGTCGAGAACCTGGTGAACGAGAAGCTTTCGGAATGGTTCGAGGAGAACCCCGCCGAGGCCAAGGTGATCGTCGGCAAGATCGTCGAGGCGGCCCTTGCGCGCGAGGCGGCGCGCAAGGCGCGCGAGCTGACGCGCCGCAAGACGGCGATGGACGTGAACTTCCTGGCGGGCAAGCTGAAGGATTGTTCGGAAAAGGACCCGTCGAAGACCGAGCTTTTCATTGTCGAGGGGGACTCGGCCGGCGGCTCGGCGCAGACCGGGCGCGACCGTGGCACGCAGGCGATCCTGCCGCTGAAGGGCAAGATCCTCAACGTCGAGCGCGCGCGCTTCGACCGGATGCTGGCGAGCCAGGAGATCGGCAACCTAGTGATGGCGCTGGGCACGGGGATCGGGCGCGACGAGTTCGACATCTCGAAGCTGCGCTACCACAAGATCGTCCTGATGACAGACGCCGACGTGGACGGCGCGCATATCCGGACGCTGCTGCTGACGTTCTTCTACCGCCAGATGCCCGAGCTGATCGAGAAGGGGTATCTCTACATCGCTCAGCCGCCGCTGTTCAAGGTGACGCGCGGCAAGTCCGAGGTCTACCTCAAGGACCAGCCCGCGCTCGAGGATTACCTGATCCAGCAGGGCGTCGAGGGTGCGCAGTTGCGGCTGGGCACGGGCGAGATCCTGATCGGCGCCGATCTCGTGCGCGTGGTCGAGGAGGCGCGCCAGCTGCGCCGCGTGATCGACGCCTTCCCGACGCATTACCAGCGCCGGATCCTGGAACAGGCGGCGATCGCGGGGGCCTTCGTGCCCGGCGCGGTGGATTCCGACCTGCAGGCGGTTGCCGACAAGGTCGCCGCGCGTCTGGACCTTGTCGCGGTGGAATACGAACGCGGCTGGCAGGGCCGGATCACGCAGGACCGCGGCATCCGGCTGGCCCGCATCCTGCGCGGCGTCGAGGAAGTGCGGACGCTGGACGGGCCGATGCTGCGCTCGGGCGAAAGCCGCAAGGCGGGCAGCTTCACGCAAAGCCTGCAGGCGGTCTATGGCATGCCCGCACAGCTCGAGCGCAAGGACCGCCGCCAGGGCATCTACGGCCCGCTGGACCTGCTTCAGGCAATCCTCGAAGAGGGCGAGAAGGGCCTGAGCCTGCAGCGCTACAAGGGCCTGGGCGAGATGAACCCCGGCCAGCTTTGGGAAACGACGCTGGATCCGGACGCCCGCACCCTGCTGCGCGTGGACATCGAGGACATGACCGAGGCCGATGATCTGTTCACCAAGCTGATGGGCGACGTGGTCGAACCGCGCCGCGACTTCATCCAGCAGAACGCGCTGAGCGTCGAGAACCTGGATTTCTGACGAGGTGTAGGCGCGCGCGTAGTTTTTCGCGGCGCGCAAAGTTTTTCGCGTTCTGAGGTCGGGGCTCGGCCGCTTTTTCTGTCACTTTCAGACGGTTAGAGAGAAATCTAGGCCTTCGCGGTTTCTTGGACTGCTTCGCGCAGGGCGCGGTGGTCAGCGTCTGCAAAACGAACGAGCTTTGCCTTTCTGTCTCGGTTGATATGCATTGCCCATCAACCGAGACAGAAGCCTCCTTCTCCGGCGGAAGAACTTGAGCTTCAGCTTAACGTTGAAAGCCGGCTTGGCGAACCCAGGGAGCGCACGTAGTGCACGTTGGTAGGGTCAGACCGCCAAGGCGCTGACTGGCCGTTCGCTGCGCCTGCGGGCCGTCTGGGGAGCTGACTGGGGAGCGGGCCGTCGGGGCCAATCAATCACAGGCGCGGAGAGAATTTTTACGTGAATAATTTGCTGTTGCTTTTGTAAATCTTGAACGCTATACGATTGCGAAACTAAAGAGGCTTGAGCATGGCGTTGTTGCACAAGTCAGACGGCGAAGGATTCACTTTTCGAATCCATGGCGTTAGACGCGGTGCATGAGCAAGCCTCCTCCCGCCCGCTATCGCACCACGAACTGGTCCAGCTACAACGCATCACTGCGGAAGCGGGGATCGCTGTTGATCTGGGTCGATAAGGACATGACGTGGCGCGCGCCGCATGACGGTCGGCCGGGACGCCCGCCAGTGTTTTCCGATGCGGCCATACAACTCTGCCTGTCTATCAAGATCCTGTTCAAGCTGCCGCTTCGCCAGACCGCCGGGATGGTGGCGAGCCTGCTGAAACTGGCGGGGCTGGATTGGCCCGTTCCGGACTTCTCCACCCTGTGTGCCGGAGGCAGAAGACCTTGGCCGTTCAGGTCCCCTATCGCCGCGCCGACGGGCCGCTG
>NZ_FNPF01000033.1 GCF_900107235.1 Citreimonas salinaria | reverse complement strand
CGGTTTACCCATCTCTGCCCCCCATATCTGCCATATCGGCAGGGAATCACAGAAAGAACGCCTTGAGAATCCCGAATCCAATCAAGGGCGATACGCTCTAGGCGCACCTCTTCATCGCTTACACCGAGGTCGCACAAGGAACGCTGGCCGGGGTGGATGCGGCTTATCAACCTCCGCCAAGGAACTGCACGGCGACCGCTGTCGCGTAGATCCCCAGCAGAAGCATGCTCTCCGCGCCGATCTTTCCGGGCCCCTGCCTTTGCCGCATGATCAGGCCGCCGATCAGGACGCCCGTCATCACGAGCGCGGTCGCGATCCAGTAGAAATCGGCATCGCCCACCGCATGATAAAGCGACCCGTCGCGGTAGGAGATGTCGGAGGCAACCAGGAACAGCGTGTCGAAGGTGTTGCCGCCGATGATGCCGCCCACCGCAAGTTGCAAGGCGCCGCGCCGCACGGCTGCGACGGTCGTCACCAGCTCGGGCATCGACGTCACGACCGCGGTGGCGAGCGCCCCTACAAGCGAATCCGAGATCTCCATCCTGTCCGCCAGTTGCGACGCGGTCTTGGCGATCACGTAGCCCGCAGTGCCCATCAGCAGCATCAGTGCGCCGAAAGTCAGGAACAGGCGCAGCGTGCTCTGGGCGCGGTTTTCCTCGTCCTCGTCGTCGGGCGCATCCTCTTTGGTGTCCTTGGTGTCGACGGGTTCCCACATCGGGTATTCCTTCACGGCGCGTTGCGCGAACAGCCCGCCGGCATAGACCAGCGGGATCACGAACGAGATCGGGTGCACCGCCCAGATCGTGAACTCCGGGGACGACATCGCCAGGAACGGCAGCGTCAGCAGGACCATCAGGACGATACCCTGGAAGACGTTGCCCAGATCGGCCGCTGCGTGTTCGAGGTTGATCTTGCGGTAGAACATGTCGGCGATGGCCAGGAACAGCGTCTGCGCCGCGATCCCGCCCACACTGTTCGAGAACGCGAGCGACGCGCGCCCATCCAGCGAGGCGGTCACCGATACGATGATGCCGCCAAGCGACGTCGCTGCGCCCAGAAGAACGCCGCCGATGATCGCTTCGCCCAAGCCAGTCCGATCGGCCAGCCGGTCGGCCAACCCGGTCATGTTCATGCCCGAGAAGAAGATGACGGCACTCGCCGCGAAAAAGGCCCCGACAAGGACCGCCGTCGGTAGATCGCCCCACATGTATTGCTCCGTCCGCGTGCTGGCGGAGCGCGGGCAGCCAGCCGCGTTGCGGCGCGAGCCGCTTCTACCTCCGCATCGTAGGATGAACGCGGGCGGAGGCGGAAGGTTCAGTGTCTACTGCTTGTTACATGTCGGATCAGCCTAAGACATCGCATACGAGGCGGGGCTGGTCGCGGCGCCATGCCAGAAACTACTCACCACAGTGCAACCAGTCGGGGGCAGCTTCCGCGGTGTCCAAGAGAGTGCGATGCTGTAGGATGCTTCCGAAGTGTGCCGCCGCGACGGGATGCGGTAACGGGCTGCAGCCAAAAACAAAGTGAGCACCCGAGGGGCGCTCACGGCGGAGATGGTTCTTGAAGCGATCGCATTGTTCAGAAGATCAACGCCAGCAACCCGATGACCACCAGCAAGCCGATCACGAAGATGATCCCTATGGCGCCGCCGAGAAACTTGAACATCTTACTTCTTCCCTTTCAATGCATCCTTGGCTTTTCCAAGACCCTTCTGGGCCTTACCCTCGGCCTGGTCCGCCTTGCCGCTCTGCTCGGTATCCTTGTCACCGGTAGCCTTCCCCACGGTCTCCTTGGCGGAGCCCTTGATGTCCTTGGCGTGACCTTCGTTACGATCGTCGCTCACGGCATTTTCCTTTCGTGGCAGGTTCCGTCACCAACGTGGCGGGGCGCGGTCTGTTCCGCTTGCACTCGATATGGGGCATCGCCGCCAAGAACGGCATGATGCGGAGCGAAAGCATCAGACGTTGTGCTGTGGCTACCTGCCTTGAGGCTTCCAATGCACTCTGCCGGGGTGGCCAAGGCAACGTCCGCCTCGAAAGCGATACTGGCCTCTCGGTGATCAATCTCCACGGCATGGCGGAAGCCGATGTCGTTTTGTTCTTGCGAAACGCCCACTTGGTGGATCAATCGCCGACGCACCTGACCGATCTGATTGAGGGAGGGGCATTTCTCGCTCCTCAACACGGCCGGACCGCCGTCCTAAGCCTCCTGATCGTTGGCAGCATGAACCCGAACACGAATCCCGCGGTGTCGCCACTCAATGCTTGTCGAAGGCCCGCAACCTCCCGACCGCCAACATCGCCTCGTGGGGCGATCTGCTCGACGTGCTGGCGAGGACGAACGTGGTCATCGCCGTGGACGGCCAGGACATGGCGCCTCGCCCGTGACGCCCGATGGCCGCACATTCGGGTTTTGGAGCGACGCATGAGCCAAGCTGCATGCGCAGGTGGTCAGGCGAAAGCAGAATGGCGAAAGGCGGGCCAGACCTGAGCCGAGGCTCGGGCAAATGGTCTGAACCCATCGCGTCTCAGGCCTCGTCCTCTTCCCGGGGAAGGGTCACCTGAAAATTCCCGTCGAGCGTGACGTCGTTCTCGTCGCTCTCCGAGCCCGGCACCTGAAGCAGCGCGTTGACTCCGCCGGCGATCACCATGTCGTCGGACAGTTGCGTCACGGCCGTTATCTCGAGGCTGATGTCGTCACCCATGGCAACCAGGGGCTCGTCGAAATCGGGATGGGTGAGCGCAATGTAGATGTCGGTCGGCACGACGGAGGATTCCGGCCCGGCCAGATCGAACGAAATCACGAGTCGACTGGCGTCGCCAACGCCGTCGAGGATACCGTCCATCCGGACGGACAGCGTCGCCTCTTCCCTGGACCAATGGCTGCCTCCACCCTCGGTGTTCTCCATCACCCGCCATTCCGCTGGCCTCAGATCGAGCGTGCCCGTTATCGAGCCGAGGACACTATCCGGTTCTTCGGGCAAGGCCGTTTCCTGCGCGGCCAGCGGAGCGGCAATTAGGAACGCAGCAAGCGCGGCGGCCGTGCGGATCATCAGGCGCATGAGTCTTCTCCTCTAGCCTTGCAAGGTCGTGCAGCCAACGCTCTGCCACTGGGGCGTGTTCCGGCGTCAGCCGAGCGAGCCGTGCCGCGCATCGCGTCTGCCATCGCAGATGATGCGCGCGTTTCCATTGTGCCGGAAACGAGCCCGTTCAACCGAGCTGTCTGCCGCTTCATGGCTTAGTTTCATCTGTTTCCGGCGCGTGGACGAAACCTCCTGACAGCCAGTCGTTGCGACTTTCGTTCAATGGCAGTGCATTGCGTAGAACTCGTGCGGAAAGCACCCGTCAGGCGCTCGCCCTTTCCCGCAGCACGAGGCTGACAAAAGCCAGCCCTGCGATCAAGTAGACTGGGGTGCCGATCCCCAGCATCAGCATTCCGCCGATACGCTGCCCAGCGAGATCCGGCGATGTGCCGTAGAGGTCGCGTGGCGCGAGGATGAGCAGCGCGCCGAGCAGCGTCATGTGCATCGAGGTGACCAGCAGCCCCGCTGCGCCGGCAAGCGGCCGGTCGGACCGCAGGCAGCCGGTCCAGACCAGTAGTCCGACAACCAGGAAAGACGTCTGCTCTGCCACGAAGCCGATGGAGGTCAGCCGCCCGAATTCATGCGCGGCAGGCAGGTGCCATGACCAGACCACCACGAGTTCCGCCATGGTGCCGAAAAGCGGCGACACCCGCAGTGCGGCGGTCGCCGAGGGCAGGCCGACGACCACGAGCGGCGCGGCAAGCGCAACGAGCGTCATGTGTCGCAGCATGTGCGCGGCGAAGACCGGGACCATCCTTTCGAGCGGGAACAGCCAGATCAGCGCGAGAAGGCCAAGCCCCGGGAGCGGGAGAAGGAAACGAAAGTTCATCTGCAGTTCTCGCGCGGCATCGACGGAAGCGGAAGACGGCGCCCCGGACTCCGCTCTTTCCAAGAGGTGAGGCAACGGTGCACCTGAATAGAAGAACGAAGTGCCCGCAGGGCCTTTGCCCCCTCAACAGCCCGCGGCGCCCGCGAAGCCGCACGCGGCGGGCAGCCGTTCGCCAAGTCACGGAGGCGCAGAACCCTTTGTTGATCCTCACGCTCGCTGCGATAGGGTCCAATGGAGTGGAAGGTCACGCTTGCGTGCGGGCGCGGCCGTGAGGAGGCAAAGGCCGCAATGAACGCATCAACAATTCCATGATCCTCCCCCCGAAGGTTCTGCTTCCTCGCCTGCGCGTCGTCGCTGCCTTGCTCGTATCGGCTATGGCCGCAGCATGCAGCGGCGAATATTCGACGCTCGATCCGGCCGGGCTGGAGGCGGACCGCGTCGCCATCTTGTTCTGGGTGATGCTGGCAGGTGCGGTTGCGATCTGGATTTTCGTTATCGTCCTATGTCGCAGCGTGGTGGTCCGCGTGCCTGGCGAGAACGCGGAGCGGCAGGCGCGGCGCCTGATCTTGTGGGGCGGCGCGGTGTTCCCCGGGGTCGTGGTGACAGTCTTGGTGGTCTTCGGGGTCGGCATGATGCCGGATCTGCGGCGCCCGGCAGATGGCCCGACCATCGCTGTCTCGGGTGAGCGCTTCTGGTGGCGCATTGCCTACGACGTCGAGGGCGGCCCGGGGGTGGTCAGGAACCTGCCCGCCGGGGGCGTGTCGAGCGCCAACGAAATATGGCTCCCGGTCGGGCGAAGAACAGAGATCCTGCTGAGCAGCCCGGACGTGATCCATTCCTTCTGGATCCCTGCAATAGCCGGCAAGATGGACGCGATTCCCGGTCGCGTAACGCGGCTGGTGGTGGAGCCGACCCGCACCGGAGTCTTCGCCGGCGCCTGCGCCGAGTATTGTGGCGATACCCATGCGCAGATGCGGCTGCGGGCGGTGGTTGTACCGGAGGAAGAGTACGCGGCCCACGTCGCTGCACAGGCGGAGCCCGCCGCGGTGACGGAAGGAAAGGGCCCGGAGCTTTTCCTCCGGAGCGGCTGCGGCGCCTGCCACACCGTACGGGGAACGCCGGCGGACGGGCGGGTGGGGCCGGATCTGACCCATGTGGGCGGCAGGTCGACACTGGCCGCGGCGATCCTGCCCATGAGCGTGGAAACGCTCGCAGACTTCATCCGGTCGCCTGCGCACCTGAAGCCCGGGGTCGAGATGCCCGCCTTCGGAATGCTGCCCGAGGAGGAGATCGAGATCATCGCAGAATGGCTGGGGAGCTTGGAATGACGCACCCGGAGGAAGGCGCGACGGGACCGGATCAGAACGACCCGGAGGTTCGCCGCGGCCAGGAGGAACGTCTGCGCAAGGTCTGGGCCGCTCCGGCCGGCTGGCGTTACCTGTCGTCGGTGAACAATACCGAAGTCGGTCTCTGGTATGTCGGCACGGCGATGATCTTCATGCTCTTTGCCGGGGTCCTTGCGCTGGGGATGCGCATCCAGCTCGCCGTGCCCGAGAACGACTTCCTCTCCGCCGACCTCTACAGCCAGTTCTTCACCATGCACGGCACGGTGATGATGTTCCTCTTCGCGATCCCGATCTTCGAGTCGCTGTCGCTGATCCTGTTGCCGCAGCTCCTTGGATCCCGGGAGCTGCCTTTCCCGCGCGTGACGGCCTTCGCCTTCTGGTGCTTCTTCGTGGGCGGAGTCTTCGTCTGCGGCTCCATCTTCTTCGGCGCGGGGCCGAAGGGCGGCTGGTTCATGTACCCGCCGCTGACAACGCAGGAACGTTTCACCCCGGGCTACGGACCCGACATCTGGCTGCTTGGCCTGTCCTTCATCGAGATCGCGGCGCTTGTCGCGGCGGTGGAACTGATCGTCGGCACGCTCAAGTGCCGGGCGCCGGGGATGCGGCTGAACCTGATGCCGCTCTACGCCTGGTACGTGCTGGTGGTGGCGGGAATGATCCTCTTCGCCTTTCCTCCGCTGATCGCCGGCGACATCCTGTTCGAGCTGGAGCGCCTGTTCGACTGGCCGTTCTTCGATCCCAGCCGCGGCGGCGACCCGATCCTGTGGCAGCACCTGTTCTGGATCTTCGGCCATCCAGAAGTCTACGTGATCTTCCTGCCCGCCATCGCGCTCCTGGCCATGATCGTGCCGACCTTCGCGCGCCGGCCGATCGTGGGCTATTCCTGGGTGGTGCTGGCGGCCGTGGGAACGGGATTCATCTCGTTCGGCCTATGGGTTCACCATATGTACACCACCGGTCTGCCGGCGATCTCGTTGGGTTTCTTCAACGCCGCATCCGAGGTGGTGGCCATTCCCACGGGGGTGCAGATCTTCGTTTTCCTCGCGACGTGCCTCGCGGGGCGGGTGATCTATTCCGTGCCGATGCTGTTCGCAGCGGGGGCGCTGGCGATCTTCGTGATCGGCGGTCTGACGGGCGTGATGGTCGCCATGGTACCGTTCGACTGGCAGGCGCATGACAGCTACTTCGTCGTGGCGCACCTGCACTACGTGCTGATCGGCGGCATGCTGTTCCCGGTGGTCGCCGGCATCCATTACTATTGGCCGATGATCTTCGGCAAGAAACTGTCAGCGCGCGCGGGCTGGTATGCCTTCTGGCCGATGTTCATTGGCTTCAACATCGCGTTTTTCCCGATGCATTTCTCGGGCCTGATGGGGATGCCGCGGAGGGTCTGGACCTATCCCGAAGAGATGGGCGTGGCGCTGCCAAACCTTATCTCCACCATCGGCGCCTTCATCTTCGCCGCCGGTTTCCTGATCTTCGTCCTCGACGCGGTGCGGCCCCGGAAGGATCAGCCCTACGAGAAGCGCAACCCCTGGGACGCTGGGACGCTGGAATGGCTGGCCGAGATGCCGGGCGAGGCATGGGGCGTGCGTTCTGTGCCCATCATCGAGACCCGCTATCCGCTGTGGCAGCAGCCGAACTTCATCGAGGACGTCTCGGCCGGCCGCTTCTACTTGCCGGATGCCGAGGAGGGCCGTCGCGAGACGATCATTACCTCGGTCCTTGCAGCAAAGCCGGAATGCGTCGTGCGCGTGCCCGGGCCAAGCCATGTGCCGCTGGTGGCGGCGGTGCTGTCGGGCCTCGTCTTCATCTTCGCGACGTTCCACTGGTGGCTTCTGACCGGGGCCACGGCGGTGGCTGCGGGGGCGGTGATCATCTTCTGGCTCTGGCGCGGCACGGCGGAGATCCCCGAGAAGCCTGAGAAGGACGTGGGACTCGGGCTCACGCTGCCGCTCTACCGTTCGGGTCCCGCCTCGGTCGGGTGGTGGGCGATGTTCATCACCATGTTCGGTGATCTGACGGCCTTTCTGAGCTTCCTTTTCGGCTACTACTATTTCTTCACGCTGCATGCCGACTTCCCGCCGCCCGGGACCGAGGGTCCCGGACTCTTCTGGCCCTCCGTCGCGGCAGGGGTCTTCGTCGTGACCTGGGCGGTTGCGGAACTGTCGAAGCGGTCGAACCGAAGCGGCAGGGTCGCGGCCGCCCGTCTGCTGATGGGCTTGGCCGCCGCGGGTGCGCTGGCGGCGGCGGGCACGCTGCTTTGGGGGCCTTACGCGACACGCCTCGACCCCGTGGCGCATGTCTACCCGGCGACGGTCTGGGTGATCGTGATCTGGGTGGCCCTACACGCAGCGATCGGTTGCGTGATGCTGCTCTACTGCCTGGCGCGGTCACTGGCGGGCCGGATGACGCCCGATCACGACAAGGACCTCTCGAACGTCACGCTCTACTGGCATTTCATCGGCCTCCAGGCGCTGCTTGCGGTGGCGACGGTCTCGCTCTTCCCCTTGGCGGTCTGAGGAGGGCGCGATGCATTTCTTCGGACGCACACCCGACACGATTTGGACGCTGATCGCGGCGCCGGCGATCTGGGCGGGCCACTTTCTGGCAAGCTACGTGGCGGCCGCCTATGTCTGCGCGCCGAACGCCGACATCTTCCGGGGCATCGGCGGCGTGCGGGTCTTCATCGGCGGCGCGACCGTCATCTCGCTGGTGCTGATCGCGCTGTTCTTCTACCGCGCCTGGCGGGACTGGCGGCGGCGCACGACAGGCGGCGACCGCGGCACGCGCCAGGATCAGGAGGGTTTTCTGGAGTTCGCGACGATGCTGCTGGCGTCGCTGTCCTTCCTGGGCGTCCTGCTCGACGCGACGCCCGCGCTCTTGATCGCGGATTGCCGTTAGGGAAGGCGGATGCGGATAAACTTCGTCCTGACTTGGAAGAAAATGCTGGCGGCACTCCTTGGCGCCACGGTGCTGGTGTTCCTGGTGGGCTGGAGCGGCCTCGTCTCCATCTCGGCCGCGTCGGGCCATTTCGCGCCGGTGCGCTGGTTCCTCGGCTGGACCATGGAGAATGCCGTGAGGCGGCAGTCGATGCTGGAGGACCGGCCGGCCGGACTCGACCTCTCGGACCCGGCTCTCGTGCTCCGCGCGGCCGGCCACTATGCCACCGGTTGCGCTCCGTGCCACGCGGCGCCCGGCATCGCGCAGTCGCCGGTCGCGCAGGCGATGACACCCGCGCCTCCGCGGCTGGAGGACCGGATTGGAGACTGGGACGACCGCGCCCTGTTCTGGATCGTGCGTCACGGGATCAAGTACAGCGGGATGCCTGCCTGGCCGGCGCAGCACCGCGACGACGAAGTCTGGTCGTAGGTGGCGTTCCTGCGCGCGCTTCCGGACATGAGCGCCGCGACCTACGCGGAGATGGCGCTCGGGGGCCTACGGCAGCCTCAGCTTCCGGGCGACGCCATCTTTTCGGACGCGCTGGCGGATTGTGCGCGCTGCCACGGAACCGACGGCCTCGGCCGTGGCGCGGGCCGGGCGCAACGGGCTTTTCCCGTCATCGCGGGGCAGCCCGAGACATACCTCTACGAAACCTTGCTCGCCTTCCACGAGGGCCGGCGCGAAAGTGGCTTTATGGAACCGCCCGCCCGGCGCTATGGGGCGGAGACGCTTCGCCGACTCGCCGGCCATTACGCACAACAACCAGCGCCGGACGTCGCGGCGGTCCCGCCCGGCCCGGACGGGCCGCCCCCTCCACGGGTTGGCCAGGACGAGGCGGGCGTGCTGGACGGGCTCGAAACCGCGGCGGGCTTAGAGGTTCCGCCGGCGGCGCCGGGCGGTCCGCCCACCTCGCGCGGGGCTCTGCTGGACCTTGGCCGGCGCATCGCCACCGACGGGCTTCACTCCCGCAAGGTTCCGTCCTGCCAAAGCTGCCACGCGCGGGGCGAACGGCGCAAACCGGACTACCCCTACCTACCGGGCCAGCCGGGATGGTATGTGGAGGAGCATCTTCTGCTGTGGCGCGAGGGAGTGCGCGGCGGCACCGGCTGGTCGCACGTCATGACGGAGGTCGCACAGAACCTCACCCGGCAGCAGATCAAGGCGGTCTCGCTCTGGTACGATCACCTGCGGGAGCAATAGGACAAGTAGCGGTGACGCCGTGGCAAAGAAAAGCCTCGGCTGCGGTTCCGTGGATTTGCGACGTGATGGAAGTCGTTCCGGTCGGGCGCACATACCGGCTCGCGCGGACTTGACGCCGGTCTATCGCCACGCGCTGGGCCTGTCGTCCCGATGGCGTTGTTGCACAAGTCAGACGGCGAAGGATTCACTTTGCGAATCCATGGTGTTAGACGCGGTGCATGAGGAAGCCTCCTCCCGCCCGCTATCGCACCACGAACTGGTCCAGCTACAACGCATCACTGCGGAAGCGGGGATCGCTGTTGATCTGGGTCGAGAAGGACATGACGTGGCGCGCGCCGCATGACGGTCGGCCGGGACGCCCGCCAGTGTTTTCCGATGCGGCCATACAACTCTGCCTGTCTATCAAGATCCTGTTCAAGCTGCCGCTTCGCCAGACCGCCGGGATGGTGGCGAGCCTGCTGAAACTGGCGGGGCTGGATTGGCCCGTTCCGGACTTCTCCACCCTGTGTGCCGGAGGCAGAAGACCTTGGCCGTTCAGGTCCCCTATCGCCGCGCCGACGGGCCGCTG
>NZ_FNPF01000004.1 GCF_900107235.1 Citreimonas salinaria | reverse complement strand
GCTTCTCAGCCCTCGGCACCGCCGAGATCGTTCGCGTGGCATGACATCAGCGGGGAAAGGGGAAGTCACGCCTTAGGCGTGAGTTACGCAACAATGCCGTACAGACGGCGAAACCGCATCGAGATCATGTTCGGAAGGCTCAAAGACTGGCGACGGGCCGCAACTCGCTATGATCGCTGCCCCACGGTCTTCCTCTCCGCAATCGCTCTCGCTGCAACCCTCATCTATTGGCTATGAGTCCAGACCCTAGGCTAGGCCGTGAAGGCGTCGCGGTAGGTGTCGCGCAGGACGTTCTTCTGCACCTTGCCCATCGTGTTGCGCGGCAATTCCTGGACCACGCGGAAATCGCGCGGATGCTTGTAGCGGGCCAGCGCGGTGCGCACCGCCTCGGCGATCGCGTCGAGGTCGGGCTGCATGCCCTTCTCGGGCACGATAACCGCCAGCGGCGTCTCTCCGAAATCGGCATGCGGCACGCCGATCACGGCGGATTCCAGCACGCCCGGCTGGTCGTCGAGCACCAGCTCGATCTCCTTGGGATAGATGTTGTAGCCGCCCGAGATGATCAGGTCCTTGTCGCGCCCGACGATCTGGAGATAGCCGTCCTCGTCGTAGCGGCCCAGGTCGCCGGTGATGAAGAAGCCGTCCTCGCGCAGTTCGGCTGCGGTCTTTTCCGGCATTTGCCAATAGCCCTTGAAAACGTTGGGGCCGCGCACCTCGACCTGCCCGGTCTCGCCTTGGGGAAGGGTCTTGCCGGTCTCGGGGTCGGTCACCTTGACCTCGACCCCCGGCAGGGGCTGGCCCACGGTGCCGGGACGGCGTTCGCCGTCATAAGGGTTCGAGGTGTTCATGTTCGTCTCGGTCATGCCGTAGCGTTCGAGGATGCGATGCCCGGTGCGGGCGGCGAACTTCTCGTGCGTGTCGGCCAGCAGCGGCGCGCTGCCGGAGACGAACAGCCGCATGTTGCGGGTCAGGTCGCGGGTCAGGCGGTCGTCGTCCAGCAGGCGGGTGTAGAAGGTCGGCACCCCCATCATCGCGGTGGCCTGCGGCAGGCGCTCGATCATCGCGTCGGGGTCGAACTTCGGCAGGAAGATCATCGTGGAGCCGGCCGCCAGCGTCGTGTTGGTCGCCACGAACAGCCCGTGCGTGTGGAAGATCGGCAGCGCGTGCAGCAGCACGTCGTCTTCGGTGAAGCGCCAGAAATCGACAAGCGTCTGCGCGTTCGACAGCAGGTTGTCCTGCGTCAGCATCGCGCCCTTGCTGCGCCCGGTGGTGCCCGAGGTATAGAGGAACGCGGCCAGATCGTCCGCGTGGCGCGCGACCGTGTCGAAGCTGTCGGGCTTGCCGGCGGCGGCGTCGGCAAGGCTGCCGGTGCCGTCGGCACCCAGCGTCAGAAGCTGCGCACCCTGCCCTTCGGCCATGCCGCGCAGCGCGTCCGCGCGCGCGGGGTCGCAAACCAGCAGGCGGGCGCCCGAGTTCTCGACGAAGTACGACAGCTCGTCGCAGGTATAGCCGGTGTTGAGCGGCAGGAAGACGACGCCCGCCTGCACACAGGCGGCGTAGATCGCCAGCGCCTCGGGCGACTTTTCCACCTGCACGGCTAGGCGGTCGCCGGGGGCGAGGCCGGCGTCGGTGATGGCGTGGGCGAATTGCGCGGCGCGGGCAAGGAACGCGGCGTAGGAAATCCGGTCGCCGTCCGGCAGGATCAGGAAGGGTCTGTCCTGCCCGGCATGGGGCGCGAACAGGCTGTCGTAAAGGTGGTTCGCCATGCTGTTCTCTGTCCTCCTAGGCCATCTGCTTGTCGGCCGCGGCGGCCAGCGACCGCACCTCGGAGGAGGTAGCGATTTCGCGCGCGTCGGCGAAGCGTTCGTGGTTTTGCGACACCCGGGCCAGATCGTAAAGGTAGTTCACCATCGCGCCGCAGGATTGCGCCTGCCCCTTTTCCGAGGCGTCGGCGCCGGCATGCAACTGGTGCACCGAGGCGCCGTTGCCCAGGTGGAAGCGCGCCACCGGGTCGAGCGGAGTGCCGTCCTCGCGCCGGGCGCGTGTGAGGTACCACGCCGCCAGCGCGCGCATCTGCGCGTCGTCGGCGGGGTCGTGCGCGATGCCACTATCACCCAGCCAGCGGCAGAAACCGGGGATCGGCGACAGGGTGACGAAGGTCTTCAGGCCCGGAAGCTCCATCGACAGGTCTGCGGCGACCTGCTTGATCAGCGAGTTGCCGAACGAGATGCCCGCCAGCCCGTTCTGGCAGTTCGAGATCGAGTAGAACACCGCCGTGTCGGCGCGGTCCTTGTTCAGCTCGGTGCGATCCTCGGCCAGCAGGCCTTGGACCGAACCGGGAATGCCGCGGGTCAGCGCGACCTCGACGAAGATCAGCGGCTCGTCCGGCATGGCGGGGTGAAAGAAGGCGAAGCAGCGCCGGTCGTCGGGCTCGACCCGGCGGCGCAGGTCCTCCCACTTGTCGATGGCGTGCACCGCCTCGTAGGCGATGATCTTTTCCAAGATGCGCGCCGGGCTTTCCCAGCTGATCGGGCGCAGCACGAGGAAGCCGCGGTTGAACCAGCTGGCGAAGAGGTGCCGGAAATCGAGGTCGAGCGCCTGCAGCGCGGGCTCGTCCCGGCCGAGGCGGAGCAGGTCGGCGCGCATATTGACCAGCGCGTTGGTGGCACCGGGCACCTGGTTCAGGCGGCGGATCAGCTCTTGCCGGGGTGGTTCTGCCGCGTTCATGACGGCACGGTAGGTGGTCTTGGTCTGGCCCTGCTCGTAGGCGGCCAGGGCGGTGCGCAGCCGGTCGGTGTCGATCGTCATCTCATCGGCGAGATGGCGGAAGAAGTCCAGCCGCCCCGCGTCGTCCAGCGCCGCGTAACGGTCGAGGATCGAGCGCGCCAGCGTCAGGCCCGAGATCTCGCCCCGCGCGCCGATCAGGTCGGCGGCCTGGTCCGGGATGGGCCGCGCGTCCGTGCGGCCGCCGCCCCAAGGGGCATAGCGCCGCTCGAAGACGGTCGAGAGCATGTCGGCAAGGATCGTCACAGTTCGGCTCCCATGACCAGGTTGGGCAACCACAGCGCGAGGCCGGGGAAGATGCACAGCAGGATGATCGCCACGACCATGCAACCCACGTAGGGCAACGAGCCGACGAGGATCGTCTTGAGCTTGATGTCGGGCGCGATGCCGTTGATGACGTAAAGGTTCAGGCCCACTGGGGGCGAGATCAGCCCGATCTCCATGTTGATCGTCAGCACGACGGCGAACCAGATCGGGTCGAAGCCCGCCAGCGTGATGATCGGCAGCAGGATGGGCGCAGCCATCAGGATCACCGCGACCGGCGGCAGGAAGAAACCTGCCACCAGCAGGAACAGGTTGATCATCGCCATCAGGACCCAGCGGTTCACGTCGAGCGAGCCGATCCATTCGGCGATGGATTGCGTGATGAACAGCGACGACAGCATGTAGCTGAAGACGCCAGCCGCGCCGATGATGAACAGGATCATCACCGATTCCTTGGTGCTGTCGCGCAGCACCGTCCAGATCGCGCGGGGCGACCACATGGAATAGATCACCATCGCGATCAGCAGGCACAGCAGCGCGCCCACGGCGGCGGTTTCCGACGGGGTCGCGATGCCGCCATACATCGCGTAGAGCACGCCGAGGATGATCGCGATGAAGGGCAGCACGCGGGGCAGGATCTCGAACTTCTCGCGCCAGCTGTAGGTCGTCGCGCGCAGCACATGCGCATCGCCCGATTTCCACGTGGAATAGAGCGACCACAACATGAACAGCCCCACCAGCAGCAGGCCCGGGATCACCCCCGCCAGGAACAGCCGCCCGATCGAGGTTTCGGTGGCGATGCCGTAGACGATCATCGTGACCGAGGGCGGGATCAGGATGCCCAGCGTGCCGCCCGCCGCGATGGACCCGGCGGCGACGCTGTCGGGATAGCCGCGCTTGCGCATCTCGGGGATGCCCATCTTGCCGATGGCGGCGCAGGTTGCGGGGCTCGACCCGCTCATGGCCGAGAACAGCGCGCAGGCGCCGAGGTTCGACACGACCAGCCCGCCGGGCACGCGTGTCAGCCAGCGTTCAAGCGCCTCGTAGAGGTCTGCGCCCGCGCGGGTCGAGGCGATGGCCGCCCCCATGATGATGAACATCGGGATCGACAGCAGCGCGAAGTTGTCGAGCTTGCCGAAGAATATCTCGGGCATCAGCGACAGCGACGACATCCCGTCGAAGACGATCAGGAACCCGCCGGCCACCACCAGCAGCCCGGCGGCGACGGAGATCCCCGAGAACAACACGCCCACGGTGACCACGGCCACCAGCGATCCAAGCGACAACGGATCCATCAATCGGCCCTTTCGGCAACGTCGGAGAGTGTGGCGTCGGCATTGAGGCCGAACGGCTCCTCGACCTCGGTGAGCATGGCGTAGAAGTCGGCGGCGAGCTGCAGGAAATACAGCCCGAAGCCCAGCGGCAGCATCAGGTAAGGTACCCACAGCTTGGGGTTCCAAGGCGAGTTCGACGTCTCGCCCCAGTCCCACGCCTCGTGCCAGAAATGGTAGCCGTGCCAGACCATCGCGCCGATCACCGCCAGCGTCAGCAGCAGCACCAGGAAGGCCAACACCTTGCGAAGCCCGTGCGGCAGCATCAGCGGCAGCAGGTCGACGTTCACGTGGCCGCGCAGGAACTGCACGTATGGAAGGCCCAGCATCGTCGCGGCGATCATCATGTAGGTGACGCCCTCGGTCTGCCAGATGGTCGAGCCGTTGAGGACGAAGCGGATGAAGATCATCTGGCAGGTCACCGCGACCGACGCGATGATCAGCAGCGCCGAGGTGATGCCCGCGAGCTGGCTGAGCCAGCCGATCGCGCGCAGCACGGGATTGCCGCCATGTCTGGCGACCGTTTGGCTATTGGAAGAGCCGGACATGCGCGGCCTCTCGTTGGATGTGGACGGGGTGGCGCGGAGGCGCCGTTATTGCTGATGCCGCGATCGATGGCGCTCCAGCGGCCGGCGGTGACGACCGGGCGCGCGCGGCGCCCGGCCTTCCCCGATCGCGAGGTCAGGCGCCGTTCACTCGACCGACAGCGCCATGTCCAGCAGCTTCTGCCCCTCGGGCGAGCCTTCGAGGAACGCCTTGTAGGCGGTCTCCTGCGCCAGCGCGCGCCAGGCCTCGAACTCCTCGGCCGTCATCTCGGCGATTTCGACGCCATTCTCGGCGAAGATGTCGCGCGCCTCGCCGTCCTCCTTCTTGGCCTCTTCCAGGTAGAAGGCCTCGGCCTTTTCGGCCGCATCCATCAGCGCCTGCTGCTGTTCCTCGTTGAGACCGTCAAAGGTCGACTTGTTCATCAGCATCGGCTGGTACATGAACCACAGCGCGTATTCGCCCGCGGGCGTGAAACAGGCCACCTGCTCATAGATGCGGTAGCTGACGAAGGACGACGACGACGTGTTCGCCGCGTCGAGGACGCCGGTCTGCATGGCGTTGTAGATCTCGGCCGAGGACATCGACGCAATCGACGCGCCGGCACCCGCCAGCATCTGCTCGAACGCCTTGCCGGCGGCGCGCATCTGCTTGCCCTCGACGTCCTCGGGCGCGGTGATGCATTCCTCGGTCCCGGCGAAGCCGCCGGCGAGGTAGCCGGGCACCAGCGTCATGATGTCGTCCTCGTTCAGGATCGTCTCGATCTCGGCCATGAACTCGGAATCGTTGAGGCGCGCGGCGTGGTCGTGGTTCTTCACCAGGCCCGGCATCAGCGTCAGGTTGTACGGGTTGCGCAGGCCGCCCGCGTAAGACAGCGGGAAGACGATCATGTCGACCTGCCCGCGGGACAGCGGCTTGTACTGTTCGCGCGCCTTGAACAGCGACTGGCTGGGGAAGATCTTGATGTCCAGCCCGACATCGGCGGCGGCGACCTCGTCGGCCACCATCTGCGCGACCTTGTGGCGGACGTCCCCTTCGGACCATTGGTGCGAGATGCGCAGTTCCTGCTGGGCCTGTGCGGCGAATGCGGTCGCGCACAGCGTCGCCGCGGCGGCGAATGTTGTAAGCTTCATCGGTTTTTCCTCCCTTGTGGCGGCCCCTCCAGACCGCCGACCCAAAAGGTTTCGCAACGTAACGCGGCTGCGTCAACAAGTTTGTATACAATAACTCTGGTATTGTCGCGCTGACCGCGTTTTCGTATACATCGAGGCATGCGACGCAAACGCTCGGACACCATTGCGGAAACGCTCGAGGGCCTGATCCTCGACGGCACATTCGCCGATGGCGACCGGCTGGACGAGGTGCAGCTGGCCGAACGTTTCGATGTCTCGCGCACGCCGCTGCGCGAGGCGTTCCAGCGGCTCGCGGTGTCGAACCTGGTCGAGCAGATCCCGCGCCGCGGCGTCTTCGTGCGCCAGCCCGGCCCGGTCGCGCTGCTCGAGATGTTCGAGGTCATGGCCGAGCTGGAAGCCGCCTGCGCGCGATTGGCCGCGTCGCGGATCACCGACGCCGCGCTGGACGAGATGCGCGCGGTGAATGGCCGATGCCACGCCTCGGTCGAGGTCCGCGATGTCGACGGCTACTACCGCGAGAACGAGCGCTTCCACGCCATCCTGTACCGGCAATCGGCGAACGGCTTCCTGGAAGACAAGTGCCTGCGGTTGCAGCGCAGGCTGGCGCCGTTCCGGCGCCGGCAACTGCACCTGCGCGGGCGTCTCGCACAGTCGATGGCCGAGCACGAGGCGGTAGTCGCGGCGCTTGAACGCGGCGATGCGGCCGCGGCCGCCAAGGCGATCCGGGCCCATGTTGCCGTACAGGGCGAGAAGTTCCACCTTCTCATGAGCAGCCTAAAGCAGCCTGCCGATAGCCGCACAGGAGACCGACATGCTCCGAACCTACCGTAGCGGGCCGCCGGAGGATCTCGTCCTGAGGGAGGTAGTGCGGTCGTCTGGGCGCTGATAGGCACTCTTAGGCGCTTCAAGGCACTGTCAGAGGAAGTTTGCGTGAGGCGCAATTGCCCGCGGCCTAGCCTGAAAGCATGACCAAGCGCAGCCCATTCCGCTTCTTCAAGACGTCACCGGAGATCATCCGGCTGACCTCATGCTCCGCATCCGCTTCCCGCTATCGCTGCGGAACGTCGAGGATCTGCTTCACGAGCGGGGCTTCGATTTGAGCCACGAAACCATCCGCTACTGGTGGCATCGCTTCGGCCCTACGCTCGCGACCCAATCCGGAAGCGTCGGATCGAGGGCATGCGGTCCAGCCGCTGGCGGCGGCACCTCGACGAGATGTTCGTGAAGATCAACGGTGAGACACATTATCGGCACCGTGACCGCCGGCGGCGCCTGCGACACGCGCCGCTGCCACGAGGCCATCACTGACCGTCACGCCACGCCGATCATTACGATCCGGAAAAGCGGCCGCCTTTGGAAAGGCGACTGCCCCGCGGCACGCGCCCGTACCGAAACCCCGCGCGCGACGCGATATGACGGACGGGCGTTCCGGAAACGCTGGACGGGATACCATGCCCGCAGCCCGATCGAGGCGAGGATGCGCTGCCTGAAAGCCTTCGGCGAGCGCATCGCCGCGAGAGACCCCGACCGCCAGACCGCCGAAATCCACATCCGCATCGCCCTCATGAAACGCTTCAACGCCCTCGGCACCGCCGAGACTATCCGCGTGCCATGACGGGCAATAGGGGAAGGGGCAGCCACGCCTCAGGCGCGCGTTGCGCAACAACACCGTTACCAGCACTCAATCGATCACGATGATCCAATGAAACCGCGGCTGCTAGAGCCGCCTTCGGTGGGCCATTTCTATTGCCTTGCGCCAGGTGGGCGTGCCCCCATCTCCCGCAATAACACCTCGCAACGACAGTCTACGCAGTTCCGCCGGACGCTTTGGCGCCGGCATTTTCGGGTTTCCTTGGCGGATTTTATCGCCATGCATGGGTTCCTGCGGGGAACGTCTCTTTCCGGCGGTGGTTCGGTCACCAAAAGGAGGATCAGACAATGGCTGAGACGACGACCGATCACGACACGATCCGCAAGTGGGCCGAGGCCAAGGGCGGCAAGCCCGCCGCCGTGGACCGGACGCATACGGACGACGACGTGGGCATCATCCGCATCATGTTCCCCGACGCGCCGAACTCGGAGCACGAGGCACTGGAGGAGATCAGCTGGGACGAATTCTTTGAGGAATTCGAGAAGAAAAAGCTCGCGCTGCTCTACGAAGACGACAGCATGTTCTCCAAGATGATCTCCCGCGACTCGGCCGGCTAGACCGGCCGGT
This sequence comes from Citreimonas salinaria, assembly GCF_900107235.1. Classification (GTDB taxonomy): domain Bacteria; phylum Pseudomonadota; class Alphaproteobacteria; order Rhodobacterales; family Rhodobacteraceae; genus Citreimonas; species Citreimonas salinaria. The sequence continues at coordinate 355,781 of NZ_FNPF01000004.1, read as the reverse complement.
ACTGGCGCCGCCCGCCCCGTGCGGGACGGGCGGCGCGGCAGGGCCGCAAGTTCAGCCGGCGGCGCGGGCATAGACGCCGTCGATGGCGGCGGCAAGCGTACCCAGGCTTTCACAGGCCGGATCGAAGCGCGCGCCTCCGGCGAGCCGCCGCGCCCAGTCGGCGGCGGCACGGCCGCCCCAATCGTCGGGCGGAGCCACGCGCTGTTCGCTTTGCGTGCCGTGGTGACGGTGCGCAATGAAGTCGAAGAAACTGCCGCCCACGTTCTGCACCGAAAACCCGCCGTGCGTGCCGAAGGCGTCGACGCCGATCACGGCATCCCGGCCCGCGGGCAGGTTCCACGAGCACGCGATCCGGATGACCCCGCCCTCGGGCGTTTCGAGCGTGGCGGCGGCGTAATCCTCGACCGAGGTCGCGACCGCGTCGCCGATCAGGCGCTTGCCGCCCGCGTAAAGATGCGCCGAGGTGCAGCGCAGATCGCGCGCGCCCATCGCCCAGGCGGCCATGTCCAGAAGATGCGCGCCGAGGTCGATCAGGCACCCTCCGCCCGAGAGCGCGCGGTCGCGGAACCACGGCTTGTCCGGGCCGTAGGCGTTGTGGAAGGTCAAGTCGAGCGCGTGGACCGGACCCAGTTCGCCCGCCTGAACGGCGTCGCGCAGGGCCATGAAGGCGGCGGCGTGGCGATAGCTGAGGTCCACGGCCAGCAGCCGGTCGGCCATGCGCGCTGCGTCGATGCAAGCGCGGGCCTCGGCCTCGGTCCGGCCCAGCGGTTTCTGACAGAAGACGGCGGCTCCGGCATTCAGCGCGGCGATGGTCTGGTCGGCATGCAAGGCCGAGGGCGTGGCGATGACGACGCCGTCCGGCTTCGTCGCCAGAAGCGCGTCGAGGTCATCGCAGCGGACTGCATCGGGCGCCGACTGTGCCGCCTCGTCCAGCGCCTCGGGCGCGGGATCCGAAATCGCCACGATGTCGGCCACGTCCTCGGCGGCGACGGCCTCCATCCGGTTGCGGCCGATCCAGCCGAGGCCGAGGAAGGCCAGGCGCGGGCGGCGCGTGGTGACGGTTGCGGTGGTCTGGTCGTGCATTGCGGTGTCGCTCATTGCCCGTCCTCCTGCGGCGAGACCCATGCCTTCACGAAGCCCTGCGGCTTGTCGCGCGTCGCGTCCAGCGCGTCGCCCAGCCGCGACAGCGGGTAGCGGTGGGTCAGCAGCGCGTCGAGGTCGAGTCGCCCGTCGGCGGCGGCCTCGATGCCCTCGATCATGCCGCGGCGCTGCACCTCGGGGTCGCGTTCGTGCGCGCTGACGATGTCGATGCCCTTCCAGTTCCACATCTGCATGTTCACCTGCCGCGGGCCGTCCTGGTGGTAGCCGGCGATCACCAGGCGACCGCCCTCGCGCACCAGTTCGCCGGCGAGGTCCAGCGGCCATTGCAGGCCCACCGCCTCGATCACCACGTCGGCGAGACGATCCTCGGTCAGGCGGCCGACTTCGCGCATGATCTCCCAGTGATCCTCCATCGGAATCGTGTCCGAGGCGCCAAGACGGCGGGCGAGGTCCAGCGATTCCTGCCGTCGCGAGATCGCGATGACGCGCGCGCCGGCCTGCGCGGCCAGCGCGGTCAGTGCCGCGCCGATGAAGCCGATGCCGATGATCGCGACCGTCTGGCCGCTGCTGATCTGCGCGCGGCGGAAGATGTTCATGGCGCAGCCCAGCGGCTCGGCCGGCACGGGACGCCCGTCCAGCGCTTCGGGCAGCGGCAGCACGGTCTCAGCCTCGACGATCTCGTGGCTAGCGTAACCCTGGTTGCCGAGCCACGCGATGCGCTGGCCCGCGTGCAGGTCGGCCACGCCCTCGCCCAGCGCCTCGATCACGCCCCAGGCCTCGTGGCCCAGCACGCCCGGCTCCATCGGGAAGTCCTGCCATTCGGGCCCCGACCACGGTTCGAGGTTCGACGCGCAGACGCCGCAGCCCTCGATCCGCACGAGAACCTGTCCGGCGCCGGGGCGCGGCAGGTCCACCGCGACCATCTCGACCCGACCCGGCGCCACGACGCGCGCCGCGCGGGCGACCGTGTCGGCGGCGGGCTCTGGGGCGGCAATGGAGGTGCTGCTGTGGTCTGTCATCGTCTCTCCTTGGTCTGGTCCCGGTCCGGCGGCGGGGCGTCTTCGGCGTCACCGCTGCCTGCTTCGACCGGCCCAACTCACGCCGAGTTGATCCGTTCCGGAAGAAGCTCGGGAAGTCTCTGAAGATGCTGTTTTCTCCGGGAATGACCCTAAAGTCATATTTTATATGGAACTTCTGCATCTTCCCGAGGCTTTAGCCCTCAACATGCATGATTTGCGAGGAATGGGAACCATGGGAAAATCGCTGGTAACGGGCGGATGCGGCTTCATCGGGCGACAGGTGGCCACCGAACTGCTCGCCAGGGGCCGCGAGGTTGTCCTGTACGATGCAATGATCGACCAGGTGCACGGTGACGCCGCCGCCGAACCGCCCGCCGAGGCCAAGGTGATCAAGGGCGACATGCGCGACATCGACACGCTGCGCTCGGCGCTGCAGGGGGTCGACGAGGTCGTGCACCTGGCCGCCGAGGTGGGCGTCGGCCAGTCGATGTACGAGATTGCGCGCTATGTGGGCGCGAACGACCTCGGCACCGCGGTCCTGCTCGAGGCGATCGCCGAGGACCCGGTGCGCCGGCTCGTCGTCGCCTCTTCCATGAGCGTCTACGGCGAGGGCTACTACGAGGATTCCGGGGGCCGGCTGCACGAGAAGGTGCGCCGGAAGGCCGCCGACCTGAAGGCGGGCAAGTGGGAGCCGCAGGGGCCGAACGGCGAGACGCTGACTGCCCGCCCGACGGACGAGGACAAGCGCGTCGACCTCGCCTCGATCTACGCGCTGACGAAGTTCCAGCAAGAACAGGCCTGCCTGATCTTCGGCGAGGCCTACGGCATCCCGACCACCGCGCTGCGTCTGTTCAACGTCTTCGGCGCCGGTCAGGCGCTGTCGAACCCGTATACCGGCGTTCTGGCGAACTTCGCATCGCGCCTCGCCAACGGCCAGCGCCCCACGATCTTCGAGGACGGCCAGCAGAAGCGCGACTTCGTGCATGTCGACGACGTGGCGCGGGCCTTCGCGCTGGCGCTGGAACGCGACGAGTCGGCCGGGCACGTAATCAACGTCGGCTCGGGCAATTCCTATACCGTCGTGCAGGTGGCGCAGCTTCTGGCGGATGCGATGGGCTGCGCCGAGCTGGAGCCCGAGGTGCTGGGCAAGTTCCGTATGGGCGACATCCGCAATTGCTTCGCCGACATCAGCAAGGCACGCGACCTGCTGGGCTTCGCGCCCGAGAAGCGGCTGGAAGATAGCCTGGGGCCCTTCGTCGAGTGGGTGCGCAGCGCGCCCGAGACCGGCAAGAAGGACCGCGGAGACGAGATGCGGCGCCAGCTCGAGGAGCGGGGTCTGGTATCGTGAAGGACGAGTACGGTTTCGTCGAGTGGTTCCGCCCCGGCGAGTACGACAGGGTCGAGGAGGTACTGCCTAAGCTCGTGGCGTCGGGGGCGAAATACCTGCGCACGCACCTGAGCTGGGCCGAGTACCACGCGCCCGGCGGGCAGGAATGGTACGACTGGCTGCTGCCGCGTCTCGCGCGTGATATCGAGCTGCTGCCTTGCGTGCATTACACGCCGCCTTCGCTGTCGCGCACCGGGCGAAGTTCCGGCGCGCCGAAGGTGCTGAAGGACTTCGCGGACTTCCTCGACATGGTGCTCACCCGGCACGGCGAGCATTTCGAATACGTCGAGCTGTGGAACGAGCCCAACAACCTGCTCGACTGGGACTGGCGCGAGGACCCGGATTGCGACCTGTTCTGCGAAATGGTCGGCGGCGCGGCCTACTGGGTCAGGCAGCGCGGCTGGAAGCCGGTCCTCGGCGGACCCGCGCCCTTTGATCCCTACTGGCTGAACCTCATGGGAGAGCGCGGCGTGCTGGCCGAGGTGGTCGCCGCCGGCATCCATGGCTTTCCCGGCACCTGGGACAGCGAGGAAGGCACGTGGAACGGCTGGAACGTCCACATGGCCGAAATGCGCGAGATTCTCGATCGCTGGAACCCCGCCTGCGAGATCTGGATCACCGAGACCGGCTATTCGACCTGGCGCCGCGACGACATGGAGCAGGCGCGTCGCTTCCTCGAGGCGCTCGATGCCGGCGCCGACCGGATGTACTGGTACGCTTGGCGCGACCTGCCCGAGCACGTGGCGGTGCAGGAAGGTCACTGGTTCGACCCGCGCCACTACCACCTCGGTGCGGTCGAGGCGGACGGCGCGCCCAAGCTTCTGGCGCGGCTTTTGACGGCGGGCGGCCCCGCGCAGGTGCGCGAGGTCGCGCGCCTAGCGACGCCGGCGGTGGCACGGCAGGCCCGCCCGATCGCGATCACCGGCGGCGCGGGCTTCATCGGCTCGAACTTGGCGGAAAGCTTTCTGTCCGAAGGGCGCGACGTCGTCGTGATCGACAACCTCAGCCGCCCCGGGGTCGAGCGCAACCTGCACTGGCTGGCCCAGCGCCACGGCCCCCGGCTGCACGCGGTGCCGGCCGACCTGCGCGACGAACTCGCGGTCCGCGAGGCCGTGCGCGATGCCGACGCGGTGCTGCACATGGCGGCGCAGACGGCCGTGACCACGTCCCTGGTCTCGCCCATGGCGGATTTCGACGTGAACGCGCGCGGCACGCTCAACTTGCTGGAAGGCATCCGCGCGACGGGACGCAAGATACCGCTGGTCTTCGCCTCGACCAACAAGGTCTACGGCGCACTGGCAGATCTGGAGGTGGGCGATAGCAACGATGCCTGTGCACCGCTCGACGAAGGGACCCGCGCGCACGGCGTGGGCGAGGGGCGGCCGCTGGATTTCTGCACGCCCTATGGCTGCTCGAAGGGGGTGGCGGACCAGTACGTGCTGGACTACGCAAGCAGCTACGGCTTGCCCGCCGCCGTCCTGCGGATGAGCTGCATCTACGGCCCGCGCCAGTTCGGCACCGAGGACCAGGGCTGGGTCGCGCATTTCCTGATCCAGGCTCTGCAACGCCGCCCGATCACGGTCTTCGGCACCGGGCGGCAGGTCCGCGACGTGCTGGACGTGTCGGACGCGGTGGCCGCCTACCGCGCGGTGCTGGGCCAGATCGACGCGCTGTCGGGCCGGGCCTTCAACCTGGGCGGCGGGACGTCCAACACGGTCAGCCTGCTGCAGGTCCTGCGCGAGATCGAGGCGATCACCGGCAGCAAGATCGACGTGACCTTCGAGGATTGGCGGCAGGGCGACCAGCCGTGGTTCGTGGCCGACACCCGTGCGCTGGAACAAGCCGCCGGGTGGCGCGCCCGAATCGGCTGGCGGGACGGACTGCGCGGCCTCGCCGGCTGGCTGTCGGATGGCGCCGCACGCGCGCCCGAGCGTCAGCGGGTCCCGGCATGACAAGACCCGTCCTGATCACGCTCGATGCCGTGGGCGGGGTCTGGCGCTATGCCGTCGACCTTGGCGCCGGACTGGTCGCGGCGGGGCAGCCTGTCTGCTTCGCGGGCTTTGGCCCCGCCCCTTCCGCCGCCCAGCGCGCCGAGGCCGAGGCGCTCGGGCCGCTCGACTGGGGCAGGCAGGCGCTGGACTGGATGGCGCAGGGGCCAAGCGACGTGGCCGGCGCAGGTCGCTGGCTGGCCGACGTGGCGGCGCGTCGCCGCGCAAGCGTGATCCAGTGCAACCTGCCCAGCCTCGCGGCCGACATTCCCGCGGGCGTGCCGGTGGTGGCGGTCTCGCATTCCTGCCTCGCCAGCTGGTTCGAGGCGGTGCGCGGCGAAACCGCGCCGGCCGGGATGCGCTGGATCCACGACCTGACCGCCGCCGGGCTGGCGCGCGCCGACGCGGTCGTAGCGCCTTCGGCCAGCCACGCCACCGCGATGACGCGGCTCTACAACACGCTCGGGACGGTAGATGTGGTCCACAACGCCAGCCGCAGTCCGGTGCCGGCCGCCGAACGCTCGCGGACCGCCGTCGCCGCCGGACGTTGGTGGGACGAAAGCAAGGGCGGCGCCACGCTCGACCGCGCGGCACGCGACTGCGGTTGGCCGGTGCTCATGCTGGGCGCCGACCAAGGCCCGAACGGGGCGCGGATCGACATTCGCCACGCGGACCATCGCGGGCACCTCGACCACGACGACGCGGCGCAGCTGATTGCCAGCGCTGGGATCTTCGTCTCGCCCTCGCTCTACGAGCCGTTCGGGCTGGCGGTGCTGGAAGCCGCACGCGCCGGCGCGCCGCTGGTGCTGGCCGACATCCCGACCTTCCGTGAGCTTTGGAACAGCGCCGCGCTGTTCTTCCCGCCGGGCGATGCCGATGCGCTGGCAACCGCTCTCAATGATCTCGCTGCCGACGAGGCCCGGCGCGACGTCCTCGGCACCGCGGCGCAGGACCGCGCGCGCCGCTACACGACACAGGCACAGACCAAGGCGATGGCCGCGATCCACGACCGCGTGCGCGACCGCGCCATGGCGACCGAAGGAGCAGCATGAAGTTCGTTTTCTACACCCACTCGCTTGCGTCGGACTGGAATCACGGCAACGCGCATTTCCTGCGCGGCGTCATGCGCGCGCTGCAGGCGCGGGGCCACGAGACCCACGCGCTGGAACCCGAAGGGGCCTGGAGCCGCGAGAACCTGATCCAGGACCGCGGACCCGGCGCCATCGATGACTTCGAGCGAACCTTCCCCGACCTGAGCTGGGAGGTCTATCCGGCCGCGTTCGACCACCAGGCGGCGCTTGAGGGTGCCGACGTGGTGGTCGTGCACGAATGGACCGATCCGGGCCTGGTCGCGCAGCTGGGCCGGGTACGCTCGCAAGGCGCGCGCTTCACGCTGCTGTTCCACGACACCCATCACCGCGCGGTCAGCGCCGAGGGCGAGATCGAGGGCCTCGACCTGTCTGGCTACGACGGCGTGCTGGCCTTCGGCGAGACGCTGCGCGAACGCTATCTTCAGGCAGGCTGGGGCCGGCAGGTGTTCACTTGGCACGAGGCCGCGGATATCAGCCTGTTCCGGCCCCTTCCCGAGGTCGATCGCGACGGTGACCTGATCTGGGTCGGCAATTGGGGCGACGACGAGCGCAGCGAAGAGCTGGAAACCTTCCTGATCGGCCCCGCGGAGCGGCTGGGCCTGACGACGCGCATCCACGGCGTGCGCTATCCGGAACACGCGCTGGAGCGGTTGGAGGCGGCTGGCATTACCTATGGCGGCAGCATCGCCAACGCCGAAGTGCCCGAGGCCTTCGCCCGCCACCGGGTGACGGTGCATGTCCCACGCCGGCCCTACGTCCAAAGCCTGCCCGGCATCCCGACAATCCGCCCGTTCGAGGCGCTCGCCTGCGGCATCCCCCTGGTCAGCGCCCCGTGGGACGACGCCGAGGGCCTGTTCCGGCCCGGCGACTTCCGCTTCGCCCGCGACGGCGACGAGATGACGGGCCACCTGCGCGAACTGTTGTCCGACACGGAAGCGGCGCGCGAACAGGCCGAGCGCGGGCTGGAGACCATCCTCGACCGCCACACCTGCGGCCATCGGGCCGACGAATTGCTGGAGGTGCTGGCGCGCCTCGGCGTCCAGACGACACGCGAAATGGAGCCCGGCCAATGACCCGCATCGCCTTTTACGGATCGAGCCTTCTGTCGAGCTACTGGAACGGGGCGGCGACCTACTACCGGGGCATCATCCAGGCACTCGCCGCCCACGGGCACCGCGTCACCTTCTACGAGCCCGACGTCTACGACCGGCAGGCGAACCGCGACATCGACCCGCCCGACTGGTGCGAGGTCGTGGTCTACGAGGGAACCCCGGAGGCGCTGAAGCGCGTGGCGGCCGAGGCGGCGAAGGCCGACGTGGTGGTCAAGGCCAGCGGCGTCGGCTTCGAGGACGACGCGCTGCTGCGCGAGGTCATGGCTCATGCCGCACCGGGTGCGCTGAAGATCTTCTGGGACGTTGACGCGCCCGCCACGCTGGCCGCGATGCAGGCCAATCCCGACGACGCGCTGCGGGGCATGTTGCCGGATCTCGACCTGGTGCTGACCTATGGCGGTGGCGACCCGGTGATCGACGCCTATCGGCGCCTCGGCGCGCGGGACTGCGTGCCGATCTACAACGCGCTCGACCCCGCGACGCACCACCCGGTGCCGCCCGATCCGAAGTTCGCCTGCGACCTCGCGTTCCTTGGCAACCGCCTGCCCGACCGCGAGGCGCGGGTGGAGCAGTTCTTCTTCGCCCCGGCGCGCGACCTGCCGTCGATGCGCTTCATGCTGGGCGGCTCGGGTTGGGATCAGGGTGCGGTGCCGGAAAATGTGCGCTGCCTCGGCCATGTCCGCACCGCCGACCACAACGCCTTCAACGTGACGCCGCGCGTCGTGCTGAACATCGCGCGCGACAGCATGGCGGCGAACGGCTTTTCCCCCGCCACCCGCGTCTTCGAGGCCGCCGGTGCCGGCGCCTGCCTGATGACCGACTACTGGGAGGGGATCGAGCTGTTCCTGAAGCCCGGCGAAGAGGTGCTGGTCGCCCGCGACGGGCAGGATGTCACTGAGTGCCTGCGCGCCCTGCCGCCAGGACGGGACGAGGCGATCGGCGAACGCGCGCGCGCCCGCATCCTGTCCGAGCACACCTACGCCCACCGCGCCCGGCAGCTCGACGCGATGCTGCGCGAGCGCGTCCAGATCGCTGGGGCGCCCGCATGAGCCGGCCGATGGACATCGTCATCCTGGGCCTGTCGCTGGCCTCGTCCTGGGGCAACGGGCACGCCACCACGTTCCGCGCGCTTATCAAGGGCCTCGCGGCCGAGGGGCACCGGGTGCTGTTCCTCGAACGCGAAGTGCCGTGGTACGCGGGCGACAACCGCGACTTGCCCGACCCGGATTTCTGCGAACTGGTGTTCTACCACTCGCTGGACGAGGTCGAGCAGCGGCACGGTGACCGGCTGCGCGCCGCGGACGCGGTGATCGTCGGCAGCTACGTCCCCGAAGGCGCGGACCTGATCGACCGACTGGCGAAGATGGACCTGAAGCGGCTGTGCTTCTACGACATCGACACCCCGGTCACGATGGACCTGCTGGACCAGGGTGAAGAGGCGCACCTGGCGCGCCGGCAGGTGCCGGTCTTCGACATGTATTTCAGCTTTTCGGGCGGGCGCGTCCTTGATCGGCTGTCGGAACGCTACGGCGCGCGGGCGCCGCGGGCGCTGTTCTGCTCGGTCGACGAAAGCCGCTATTCCCGCGTCGACGTGCCGATGAAGTGGGACATGGGCTATCTCGGCACCTACAGCGACGACCGGCAGCCGGGGCTCGAGGCGCTGATGCTCGAGCCCGCGCGCCGGCTGCCGCACATGAAGTTCGTGGTCGCGGGGGCACAGTATCCCGAGGGCATCGACTGGCCCGACAACGTAGAGCGGATCGAGCACCTGCCCCCCAGCGAACACGCGGCCTTCTACAGCGCGCAGCGCTTCACGCTGAACATCACGCGCGTCGCGATGCGCCGGCTGGGTTGGTCTCCCAGCGTGCGGCTGTTCGAGGCCGCCGCCGTGGGCACGCCGATCCTGTCCGACCGCTGGCAGGGGCTGAGCGAGTTGCTGCCCGAGGGAAAGGCGATCGTCATCGCCGATGGGACCGAAGATGCCGTTGCTGCGTTGACAGGCGAAGATGGCACCGCGCCCGAGGCTCTGGCGGCCGAAGCACGCAGGATCGTGCTGGCCGATCACACCGGCCGCGCTCGTGCCCGGGACCTCGTGCGAATGCTGCACGACTGCCCCGAGCGCGAGAGCCTGAGCGAGGAAGAGGAGACCGCGTAATGGAAATGACACCCGTGGCGAGGACGGTCCTGGTGGCCGGCGGTGCCGGCTTCATCGGGTCGCACCTGTGCGAAGCCCTGCTGGAGCAGGGCCACAAGGTGATCTGCGTGGACAGCTTCCAGACCGGACGGCGGGACAACCTGACCGGCCTGCTGGGGCATCCGAACTTCCGGCTGATCGAGGCCGATGTCGAGCGGCTGCCCCCGATCCGCGACCGGCTGGACCGGATCTACAACCTCGCCTCTCCCGCCTCGCCCCCGGCCTACCAAGCCGATCCGGTGCGGACGATGATGACCAACGTGGTGGGCACCAACAACCTTCTGGCGCTGGCCGAGAAGAAGGGCGCGCGGCTGCTGCAGGCCTCGACCAGCGAGGTCTATGGCGACCCCCAGGTGCATCCCCAGCCCGAAGGCTATGCCGGTCACGTGAACTGCAACGGCCCGCGCGCCTGCTACGACGAAGGCAAGCGCGCCGCCGAGACGCTGTGCTACGACTATCTGCGCGCAGGCCGCGCCGAGGTGCGGGTGGCGCGTATCTTCAATACCTACGGGCCGCACATGCAGTGCGACGACGGGCGGATCGTGTCGAACTTCATCTGCCAGGCCCTGCTGGACCAGCCGATGACGATCTACGGCAACGGAGAGCAGACGCGCTCGCTGTGCTACGTCAGCGACATGGTCGAGGGCCTGATGGCACTGATGGAAATCGCCGAGACCCCCGACGGTCCAGTGAACATCGGCAACCCGCGCGAATTCACCATCCTCGAGCTGGCCGAGCAGATCCGCCGAGCCGTGCCGAACGAGGCGCGGCCGGTGTTCCGCCCGCTGCCGAAGGACGACCCGAAGCGGCGGCGCCCGGACATAGCGCGCGCCAAGTCGCTGCTGGGCTGGGCGCCGCGCGTGCCACTGGAGGAAGGGCTGAAGAAGACCGTCCCGTGGTTCGCACAGGAACTGCAAAGGCCTGTCGCCGCGTCGGGCGGGAGCACGCGTCATGCGAAGGTGACGCAATAACTCTACACGACAAGAAGTGATCCAATGACCGTACAGGACAAGAATGAGACCGCCCGCCGCATCGCCGAGCTGGCGCCGTGGTTCCACAACCTGACCATCGACGGGATCGACACCGCGCCCAACCACTTCCTGGGCGACTACCCGCGGTTCAAGTACGAAGGCTTTCGCCACGCGCTGCCCGACGACCTGCAGGGGGCAAGCGTGCTGGACATCGGGTGCAACGCCGGGTTCTACAGCCTCGAGATGGCGCGCCGCGGCGCCGGCCGCGTGGTCGGCATCGACAGCGACCCGCATTACCTGGCGCAGGCGCGCTTCGCGGCCGAGCGCGAGGGTGTGGAACTCGACCTGCGGCAGATGGACGTCTACGATGTCGAGGCCCTGGGCGAGAAGTTCGACCTCGTGATCTTCATGGGCGTGCTCTACCACCTGCGCCATCCGCTGCTGGCGCTGGACCTGCTGTACGAGCACGTGGTCGGCGACATGATGCTGTTCCAGTGCATGCAGCGCGGCCCCGACCTACAGGCCGCCCCGGTCGCCCCCGACTACGACTTCAACGACCCCGAGCCGTTCAGCCGCGAGGACTGGCCGCAACTGTGGTTCATCGAGAAGCGGTTCTCGTCGGACCCGACCAACTGGTTCATTCCCAACCAGCCGGGGATGGAGGCGATGCTTCGCTCGTCCGGCTTCACCATCGAAGACCAGATGGAGCGCGAGGTCTACCTGTGCCGCCGCGGCGAGCGCGGAGAGATGGTGCCGCCGCCGCCGCGCATCGTGACGGCCGGCTGAGGCGGACCGCGTTCGGCGGCGGCGAAGTCGTGATCGCCGGCGCGGAACCGGCCGCGCACGAGCCGGTTTCAAGCGGACCATGAAGCACATCCCCGATCTCGTCTATTACCCTGACAGCCTTCCCGGAATAACGCGCAGGCGCGCGGGCCGCGGCTGGTGCTACATCGCGCCCTGCGGCACCCGCATCGCCGACCAGGCCGAGCGTGAGCGGCTGAACAAGCTGGCGGTGCCGCCGGCCTATACCGACGTCTGGATCTGCCCCCGGCCCGACGGCCATCTTCAGGCCACGGGACGCGACGCGAAGGGACGCAAGCAGTACCGCTACCACGAAAGCTGGACCGAGTACCGCGCGCAGCGCAAATACGCGGACCTGCCCTCTTTCGGTACGCATCTTCCCGCGATCCGCCGGCGCATCCGCCGCGACCTGCGCAACGATGCCGGCGACCGCGACTTCGCCATCGCGGCGGTGCTTGCGATGATCGACCGGCTGTCGCTGCGCGTGGGCAACGCCAAGGATGTCGAGCACGGCGCCTACGGTGCCACGACGCTGCGGCCCCGCCACCTGACGCTGCACGAGGACGGCCTGCGCCTGGACTACAGCGGCAAGGGCGGCGCGCGGATTACGAAGACGCTGCGCGACAGGCGGCTGGCGAAGGTGCTGCACTCTCTCGACGACCTGCCGGGCGCGGCGCTGGCAACCTGGATCGACGACCACGGCCGGGTGCACGAGGTGACGTCGACGCAGGTGAACGAGGTGCTGCACGACATCACCGGCGAGGACGGCTTTACCGCCAAGACCTTCCGCACCTGGAACGGCACCGTCGCCGCCCTTCAGACGGCGCTGCGCGAGGAAACCCTGACCGTCAAGGCGATGGCGGAAGCGGCCTCGGAGGCGTTGGGAAACACGCCAACCATCGCGCGGAACAGCTATATCCACCCCGAGGTGATCGACCTTGTCGATGTGCCCCTGCCGGATCGTCAGCGCATCGCGCAGGAGGCACCGGAGCACCGGGAACTTCGCATGCCCGAGAACGCCCTTCTGACGTTGTTGACGCGGTAGAGCGCGGCGGCGCGGTTCCGCCGATGCCCGCTGCGCCGCATTTCGTCCCCTTTCGCGGCACGATACTATAGTCAAAACGACCAAGAGGCAGGCATGGACAGACGCGGTTTCACCCTTGGCGCGGCCGGACTGGTCGCCTTGTCGGCCTGCGGGGCGGCTCCGCGCGCGCCGCTGCCCGCCGCCGATGCAGCGACTTTCCGCCCGCAGCCCAACCCGGCCTACGATGCCTGGGTGGCGGCCTTCCGTGGCCGCGCGGCGGCGCAGGGCATCAGCGCGGCGACCCTCGAAGCGGCGTTCAGCAATGCCGGCTTCGTCCCCGAGGTGATCGAGCGCGACCGCAACCAGGCCGAGTTCAAGCGCTCGCTCGAGGATTATCTGGCGCTGGTCGCCCCCGAGGACAAGATCGCCTTCGGCCGCACCGTGGTGGCCCGCCTGTCGGGGACCCTGTCGGCGATCGCGGACCGCTACGGCGTGCCCGCGCAGATCATCGGCGCCGTCTGGGGTGTCGAAAGCTATTTCGGCACCCGTCGCGGCGAAATTCCGGTGGTCTCGGCGACGTCCACGCTGGCCTTCGACGGCCGCCGCGGCCGGTTCTTCGAGGCGAACCTGATCGAGGCACTGCGGATCCTGCAGCGCGGCGACACCACGCCCGCGCAATTGCGCGGCAGCTGGGCGGGGGCGATGGGTCACACACAATTCATCCCCACCACCTACGCGCTGCACGCGGTAGACTTCGACGGCGACGGGCGGCGCGACGTCTGGTCCGACGATCCGACCGATGCGCTGGCCTCGACCGCGAACTTCCTGCGCGAGAACGGCTGGCGGCCGGGTCTGCCTTGGGGGGTCGAGGTGCGACTTCCCGGCGGCTTCGACACGCGCGGCACCGGCCGGGGCAACCGCCGGCCGACCTCCGCGTGGCGCAGCCTTGGTGTAGTGCCGGCGCGCGGCGGGGCACTGCCCGAGCTTGGCGATGCAGCGCTGCTGACGCCGTCGGGCACGACGGGGCCGGCCTTCCTGGTCAGCCGGAACTTCGACACGATCCTGCGATACAACCCGTCCGAGAACTATGGCCTGGGCGTCGGCATCCTGTCGGACCGGCTGACGGGCGCGGGGCCACTGGTGGGCGATTTCGGCCCCGACGCCACGGGTCTGCGCCAGTCCGAGCGAAAGGCGCTGCAGGCCGGGCTGAACCGAGCCGGATTCGACGCCGGCAGCCCCGACGGCGTGATCGGCGACAAGACCCGCGCCGCGATCGCAGCCTTCCAGCGCGCCCGCGGCCTGCCGGTGACCGGTGTGCCGTCGCGCGAATTGCTCGCACAGCTTTGAAGCGAAAACGCCGGTCAGCGGTAATCTGATCTAAAGGTTTGGCTGGCTAGGTGGTGCGGACAAGGGCGCAGAACCGCGCCCACCCCCGAAGGCCGCGCCAAAGGCTTGGCGCACAGGTCCGGGCCGGGAACAAAGTTCCGTCTTCCCAAAAGGGTTTTTACGAGTGCGCGTCCGGTCGGGCGTGTTGGGTGTGAGTGCGCCCGGAGCGCCGGCTTGCCGGCGCTCCGGGATCTCTATCGGACCGATGCCGGTCACGCACCGTATCCAGACACACTTCCCAGCGTGCTTATCTGAACGCGACGTACCCACGCGGGACGCTCAGCCGGTGTGCCCGGGCCGGCAGATGCCTTGTGTGCGCCCCCCGCTCCAGGGCAGGCGCACCTGCGGGCCGTCCAGGACCGCATCCAGCCCGTCCACTGGCATGTGCTGCCCGATCAGCGCACGCAATCGGGCCGTCCGTGGCGCCTCGGGGTCCAGCAGGCGGCAGCAGACATATTCCTCGACAATGGCGCCTTGCTGCTCGTACCCGAAGTCCAGGAAGTCCGGCATTTCGTCCGCGTCGAACAGGTAGGGGTCGCGCCCGCCGGCATGCTCGCCCAAGCCCCGCAGCGGGTGGTAGCGCGTGCGGTCGCGGTTCTGCCATTGCCAGACATGCACCGCCTCGTGCGCCAGAAGCATCGCCTGGAACAGGTCGATCCGCTCGGGAAAGCCGGCCATCAGGTCCGGCCGGTAGATGTCGCGGCGCAGCATCACGGTGTTGAACACCACCGTCGCGGCGGGAGAGACCTCGACCCGCCGCTCCTGCAACACGGGCGGCCAGATGCGTTCCTGGCAGGTCGTGCGCGGACGGACGGGGATGGTGTAGCTCAGGCTGCCTGCGAAGTGGCCGTCCACCAGCCGCATGCGGCCCACGTCCAGAGTTTCGCCGTTCAGCGCCTTCAGGTATGCGGTTTCATTCTGCGTCAGCGGTCGGCCGCAGGCGGCAAGGGCGAACAGCAGGGCAAGGACTATGGCGGCGCGCATGGCGAGGTTCCGTGCAGGTGGCAGAGGCGGCGCGGGTCGCGCCGACCGGGTCTAGTGCAGCCCGCCGGTCCCGTGCTTGAGGATCACCGGCACGATCAGGTCTTCCTCGTCCTCGAGGTGGCGGCTGAGCAGCGCGTCGAAGCCCAGCACCTCCTCGCGGAAGACTCCCAGTTCGGTGCGGTCCTGCAGCACGCCGTTGGCGGATTCGGCGAAGCTGTTCAGCAACCCGTCCATCGCGTGGTGGTCCTTGTCCAGGATGTCGAAGCCGCGCACCAGCCGCTTGTCCATTTCCGCCAGCACCGGAAAATAGTGGTGGTCCTCGATCTGGTGGTGGCCGTGCAGCTCTTGCAGCAGCATGCCGCCGTAGCGCGACACGCGCGCCTTCTGCTGCTGCGGGTCCAGCTTGCCGTCCATGGCCGCCTCGGCGTCCGTGCGCAGCACCTCGGTCAGCTTGCGGAACATTATGTGCCGTTCCAGCCAGAACTGCACGAGTCCGCCGAAATCGGGATGGCTCTCCCACGCCTCGCGCGGGTAATCCTGCAGAAGCACGCGCAGCGCGTCGGGCAGGCGGTCGCGTTTGTTGAGTTCCTCGGTCATGCCTTGCTAAATGACATCTTGGCCCACCAAGTCAATCGGGCGGGCCCTGCGTTTGCGCACCATGGCATGCGTAGCGGCGCACCGCATTGCGGTCCCGGCATCGTCACAATTTGACCACGCTGTGTTCCTAGGGTCGTTACCGGCGCCAGAAGGCCTCGCCGTCATTGGATGGCCCCGCAGCATGCGGGTCGATGCTACGAGGATCGCCGCAGCGGCCCTCGCAATGAGGGAGGGATGGATCGTGCGCTATCTCGTCGCCGAAACGAACTGGACACTGATGACACTGGCGCAGGACCTTGCCGAAAGAGGCCTTCTGATCAGCCGCGTCGAACGGGGCGACGACGTTGTGCATCACCTCAAGATGGTGCCCGCCGACCTGCTGATCGCCGAAGCCGGCCACTTCGGCCCAGGCGGGCTCAGCCTGCGGGCGCTGCGCGAGGCCGGCCCGGGCCTGCCGATCGCGCTGATCGCCCGCTCGCCCCAGCAGCGCCAGATCACGGATTGCCTGGCCGCCGGCGCCGACACGGTGATCGACGCGGCGATCCCGCCCGAAGAGATAGCCGCGCGGCTGATGGCCATTGCGCGGCGGGCGCACGGGCTGTCCACCACCGAACTGCATTGCGGTCCGCTGGTGATCGATCTGGCGGCCCGGCAGGCGCGGCTGAACGGCGACTGGCTGCATCTGACGCCAAAGATCTACGAACTGCTGGAATATCTTGCCCTGCGACCGGGCGCGCTGGTCACCCGCGACGCCCTTCTGACCCATATCTACGGGCTGGAGAGCGAACCGGACAGCCGCGTCTTCGACGTCTACCTCTGCACGCTGCGCAACCACCTGCGCGACGTCTCGGACGAGATCTCGATCCACACCGCGCGCGGCGAGGGCTTTCGGTTTATTGGCCCGGCGGCGCCCGGACGCAGCGCCGCCTGAGCCTTCCGGAAGCGTATTTGCGCGCCTCGGCGCCGATACGGCTTGCGCCGGGGCGAACAGCTTGACACCTACGGCGCGGGGCGCCCAAACTCTCGCATAGATTGTGCCGCGCCCCGGTGTCGGGACCCTTCGTAACGAGAGCAGGCAGACGATGAACAACAGCAGACGCATCGAGGAGTCGCTGCGCGAGACAATCATTTCCCGCCCGGACATGATCCTGGACGACAAGGACCTGATGAACGCGCTGATCGCCGCGAACGAGCGCAGCGTGGGCGGCAACATCGTCGATCTGCGCGGCATCGCGATGGAGCGGCTCGAGGCGCGGCTGGACCGGCTCGAGGATACGCACCGATCGGTCATCGCGGCAGCGTACGAGAACCTCGCCGGCACCAATCAGGTGCATCGCGCCATCCTGCGCATGCTCGACCCCGTCTCGTTCGAGCCGTTCCTGCGCGATCTCGACGGGGCGGTGGCCGAAATCCTCAACGTCGGCGCGATCCGGCTGGTGCTGGAAACCGCGCAACCCGAGGCGGACGAGACGGTCGAGCGGCTGGCACACATCCTTTCCACGGCCGAGCCGGGTTTCATCGACCGGTACATCGCGCCCGGGTCCGACGCGCCGCAGCGCGCGGTCACCCTGCGGCAGGTCGATCACGGTGCGACCTTCATCTACGGCGACAAGGCCGATCGCATCCGCTCCGAGGCCTGCCTGCGGCTCGACTTCGGGGCCGGGCGTCTGCCGGGCATGCTGCTGATGGGCGCCGAGGACGCGCACCAGTTCACGCCGCAGCAGGGCACCGACCTGCTGGCCTTCTTCGGCGGCGTGTTCGAACGCTCGATGCGGCGCTGGCTGTCGTGACGGCGGCGCGATGACGCTCGAGATCTCGCCGGCGGGGCGCGACGCGCTGCAGGCGTGGCTGGAGCGGGCGTCTTCGCTGGACGGGCTGGCCGACGCCACTGTGTCGGCCTATCGCGCCGACGTGACCGAGTTCATCGCCTTCCTGACCGGGCATCACGCGGAACCGCAGGGGCTGGCGCCGCTGGCGCGGATCGGGGTGGCGGACATGCGCGCCTGGATGGCGCATCTGCGGGCGCGCGAGGTGGCGGCGCGGTCGGTGGCGCGCAAGCTGTCGGCGGTCAAGGCGTTCTACCGCTGGCTGGCCGCGCGGGAGGGGTTCGAGCCGACGGCCGTGCTGCAGACCCGGGGGCCGCGCTTTCAGGGCAAGCTGCCACGACCGCTGGCCGAGGACGCGGCCCGCGCGATGATCGACGGGGTCGAGCACCAGGCGCGCGACGGCTGGATCGGGGCGCGGGACGCGGCGGTGGTCACGCTGCTGTATGGCTGCGGGCTGCGGATGTCCGAGGCGCTGGGACTCACCGGCGCGGACGTGCCGCTGGGCGACAGCCTGCGGATCACCGGCAAGGGCGGGAAGGAGCGGGTCGTGCCGGTCCTGCCGATCGCCCGTCGCGCGGTCGAGACCTACCTGCGCCTGTGCCCCTACCCGCCCGACCGGGACGGGCCGCTGTTCCTGGGCGCGCGGGGCGGGCGGCTGGACGGGCGGCTGGTGCGCCGCGCGGTCGAGGTCGCGCGGCTGCAGCTGGGCTTGCCGGCCACGGCGACACCCCACGCGATGCGGCACAGTTTCGCCACCCACCTGCTGAGCGCCGGTGGCGACCTGCGGTCGATCCAGGAACTGCTGGGCCATGCCTCGCTGTCGACCACGCAGGTCTATACCTCGGTCGACGAGGCGCGGCTGATGGAGGTCTACGCGGCGGCCCATCCGAAGGCGCGATAAGGGTGTCCCACGGTGGGACATGATTCCGCGCACGGGATATCAATGGGTTACAGGCACGGATTCACGAAGTCTTAACACCCGTCCCGATCCGGGGAGAGGTCCGCACCCTCGGCGCGCGGGGCGCGTCGGCCCTGCCCGTGTGCGCCCTCCCCCGGCGCGGGGTGCGGTTTGGCTTGAGGCGATCGCACCGCTCTGGCACCAATTGCGGCGCGCGGGCGCAGGAAATGGACCCGCTTGGAGGACAGGATGAAGCTACTCAAGGCGGGGCCCTCGCCCTTCGTGCGCACCGTGCTGGTGACGCTGCACGAGACCGGGCAGTTCGACGAGGTCGAGATGGTGAACGTCACCGCCTCGCCGTTGCAGCCCGACCCGACGCTGGTGGCGGCGAACCCGGTGGGCAAGATCCCCGCGCTGATCCGCGACGACGGCCCGACGCTCTACGACAGCCGGGTGATCTGCCGCTACCTCGATCACCGCGCGGGCGGCCGGCTGTACCCCGAGGCGCGCCTCTGGGACACGCTGACTCTGGAAGCGACGGCGCACGGGATCATGGATGCCGCCGTGCTGATCATCTACGAGGAACGGTTCCGCCCGGCCGAGAAGGTGTCGGCGGAGTGGATGGACGCCCAGTGGGCCAAGGTGTCGCGCGCGCTGGATGCGTTGCAGACCCGCTGGATGAGCCACCTGAACGGCCGGCTGGACATGGGCCAGATCGCCGTCGGCGTCGCGCTGTCCTACCTGGATTTCCGCCACGACGCGCGCGGCTGGCGCAGCAGCCGCGACGAGCTGGCGGCGTGGCACGGCACGTTCTGCGAGCGCCCGTCGATGCTGGCGACGCGGCCCGAGGCGTGAGGCAAAGGAAAACCGCCCGTCCAGGACGGGCGGCGCGATCGGATCATGCAACGCAAGCGCGCGCTGCGGACTGTCAGAAGTTCAGCGAAAGCCCGACGTTGAGCGCGTTGGTCTTGATGTCGGTCTCGAGGCTGCCACCGCCGTCGAGATCGGCGTCGTTGCTGGAATAGGTGAACTGGTATTCGCCGAAGACCGACACGCGCTTGGACACGGGATAGCTGACGCCGGCCATGAGCCGCCCGGCCGGGCCGGTGACCTGGTAGCCGAAGGTGTCCGGCCCGCCATTCACCTCGACATCCACGTGCGGGATCGCAAGGCCGAGGCCCGCCCCCAGGTAGGGCGTCGCCGCGCCCCACTGGTCGGGCCAGCGGCGCATCACGTTGGCGGTCAGGATGTTGTGCCCGTCGGTCAGCTCCATCCCGTCGAATCCGGCGGGCAGCTCGTCCTCGGGGGCGTAGACCTTGGTGTGGGTGAACTCGGCCCCGAAGCCCAGGGTCGCGGTCCGCCACCATGTGCCGCGAATGCCGTAATAGGGCGGCATCTCGAAGGACTTGCCGTCCCAGCCGATCAGCGCGTCGTAGCTACCGCCGAGCGCATCGGGATAGTCGCCCGAGATGCGGCTGTGGGGCGCGGTCTGCCAGCCGCTATAGGCCGAAAGCTCGAACTCCGCCGCGGCGGGGCTGGCCGCGCACAGCGCGGCTCCGATCAGAACGGCAGGTAGCTTCATGGCCCGGTCACCCCGTCAAGTCATACGTCGATCACCGTCGCGATCCAAAGCAGGACCGCGACACTTCAGCACTTATGGCCATCTTGCAGTTTTGCAAGCTGGACGCCCCAAGACTACACCGTTAAATAGCCATCCGATAGCCGCCAAGGGGGGCGGATTCCGTATATTCCGGTCGATAGACCTCGGCCCCGAGAAATGGAGCGAACCTCGTGTCACACGCAGACGACCACGAAGGCACCCGTCGAGACTTTCTGTACTACGCGACCGGGGGCGCGGCGGCCGTCGCGACGGGCGCGGCGGTCTGGCCGCTGGTCAACCAGATGAACCCGTCCGCGGACGTGCTGGCCTTGTCGACGATCCGCGTCGACGTGAGCGGCGTCCAGGACGGCAGCCAGATCACCGTGAAGTGGCTGGGCAAGCCGGTCTTCATCCGCAAGCGTACCGAGGCCGAGATCCTGGAGGCGCGGGCGACCGACCTGAGCGACCTGCCCGACCCGATCGCGCGCAACCCCAACATTCCGGGTGACGCGCTCGCGACCGACGAGAACCGCGCGCTGGACGAGACCGGCCAGTGGCTGGTGCAGATCGGCGTGTGCACGCACCTGGGCTGCGTGCCGCTGGGCAACGCGGGCGACTATTCGCTGGACGGCGGCGTGGGCGGCTGGTTCTGCCCCTGCCACGGGTCGCATTACGATCTGGCCGGCCGAATCCGCCGCGGCCCCGCGCCCGAGAACATGCACATTCCGCCGGCAGAGTTCGTCGACGAAACCACCATCCTGCTGGGATAAGGAGACAGGGATATGTCCGGTATTCCGCACGACCATTACCAACCGTCGACCGGTGGCGAGAAATGGCTGCACAAGCGGCTTCCCATCGTCGGCCTGCTCTACGACACCCTGATGCTTCCCACGCCCAAGAACCTCAACTGGATGTGGATCTGGGGGATCGTCCTGACTTTCTGCCTGGCGCTGCAGATCATCACCGGCATCGTGCTGGTCATGCACTATACGCCGCATGTCGACCTGGCCTTCGCCAGCATCGAGCACATCATGCGCAACGTGAACGGCGGCGCGATGCTGCGCTACCTGCACATGAACGGCGCCTCGCTGTTCTTCATCGCGGTCTACGCGCACATCTTCCGCGGTCTCTACTACGGGTCCTACAAGGCCCCGCGCGAGATCACGTGGATCATCGGCATGCTTATCTACCTGCTGATGATGGGCACCGCGTTCATGGGCTACGTGCTGCCCTGGGGGCAGATGTCGTTCTGGGGCGCGACGGTGATCACCGGCCTGTTCGGCGCGATTCCCCTGATCGGCGAGCCGATCCAGACCTGGCTGCTGGGCGGCCCGGCGGTGGGCAACGCCACGCTGAACCGCTTCTTCTCGCTGCACTACCTGCTGCCCTTCGTGATCGCGGGCCTGGTGGTCGTGCACATCTGGGCCTTCCACACCACCGGCAACAACAACCCCACCGGGGTCGAGGTTCGCCGCACGTCCAAGGCCGAGGCCGAAAAGGACACCGTGCCATTCTGGCCGTACTACGTGATGAAGGACCTGTTCGCGCTGGCCCTGATCCTGGCCGTCTTCTTCGCCATCGTCGGCTTTATGCCAAACTACCTGGGCCACCCCGACAACTACATCGAGGCGAACGCGCTGGCGACGCCCGCGCACATCGTGCCGGAATGGTACTTCCTGCCGTTCTACGCGATCCTGCGCGCCTTCACCTCGGACGTCTGGGTGGTGCAGGGCGCGTCGTTCATCACCGCGGGCATCGTCGACGCCAAGTTCTTCGGCGTGCTGGCGATGTTCGGTGCCATCGCGGTCATGGCGCTGGCGCCCTGGCTGGACACCTCGGCCGTCCGTTCGGGCCGCTACCGGCCGATGTTCAAGTGGTGGTTCGCGCTGCTGGTCATCGACTTCGTCGCGCTGATGTGGCTTGGCGCCATGCCCGCCGAGGAGCCCTACGCGACCTTTTCGCTGATCGCCTCGGCCTACTGGTTCGCCTACTTCCTCATCATCCTGCCGCTGCTCGGCGTGTTCGAGAAGCCGCTGCCGCAGCCGGCGACGATCGAGGACGACTTCGCCGCGCACAAGTCCGGCAGGACCGGCGGGACCAAGCAGTTCGTCGATCCCACCCCGGCCGAGTAAGACACAAGGACCGAACAGTATGATCAAGAAACTCGCGCTCTCGGCCCTGACGGCCCTGGCCCTTTCCACCGGCGGCGCCATCGCCGCCGGTGGCGAGGCGTACGTCACCGACTACGACTTCTCGTTCGAGGGGCCGTTCGGGTCGTTCGACCAGGCGCAGCTGCAGCGTGGCCTGCAGGTCTACACCGAGGTCTGCTCGGCCTGTCACGGCCTGCAATACGTGCCGATCCGTACCCTGTCCGACGAAAGCGGCCCCGGCCTGCCCGCGGACCAGGTGCGTGCCTATGCGGCGCAGAACTTCTTCGTGATCGACCAGGAAACCGGCGAGGAACGCCCCGCGACCCCGACCGACAACTTCCCGGCGAACGTCGCGCTGGGTGCGCCGGATCTTTCGCTGATGGCGAAGGCCCGCGCCGGCTTCCACGGCCCCTACGGCCTGGGCCTCAACCAGCTGTTCAAGGGCATGGGCGGTGCGGAATACATCGCGTCGCTGCTGAGCGGCTATACCGGCGAGACCCGGGAAGAAGCCGGCGCCATTCTCTACGAGAACGTGGCCTATGGCGGCTACCTGTCGATGGGCCCCCCGCTTTACGGCGACGACGTGGTCTATGCCGACGGCACCGAGGCGACGATCGAGCAGCAGGCCAAGGACGTGGCGGCCTTCCTGATGTGGACCGCCGAGCCCAAGCTGATGGCGCGGAAGGAGGCCGGCTTCGTCGGTGTGCTGTTCCTGGTGGTGCTGTCGGTGCTGCTGTACCTCACGAACAAGAAGATCTGGGCGCCGATCAAGCGCAAGGACTGACCGGCCCTGCCCCCTCGCATCAGGCCCCGCCCGGACAGGCGGGGCCTTTTTCGTTCGGCAACCCGGCGCAACGGCCAAGGGACGGCGGGTGGGGCGATGTGACCCGCAGGGTCACGAGCGTACCCGTCGTCCTCAGCCAAGATAGGCGCGCAACGCGGGCGGCGGGTCGTCCAGCAGCCGGTCGGTCTCGGCGGGCGGATGGGCCACGCCTTCGGCCACCAGAACCACGCTCTCGGCAAAACGGCGGGCATCGGCGGGGTCGTGCGTCACCAGCAGGGTCAGCGCGCCCAGTTCGGCCGCCACGTCGCCCACCAGCGCCAGCATCTCGGTCTTGAGCGCGGGTCCCAGCGCGGCGAACGGCTCGTCCAGCAGCAGCACGGGCCGGTCCTGCAACAGCACGCGCGCAAGCGCCGTGCGGCCCATCTGTCCGCCCGACAGCGTGCCGGGGCGGCGGTCGCCGAGACCATGCAGTCCGACGCGATCCAGCGCGGCCTCGATCCGGGCGCGGGACGCGGCATCGGGGCGCCGCCCGTCCGGGCGCAGGGCGAGGCCGAGGTTGCGCGCCAGCGTCAGGTGCGGAAACAGGTTGCCGTCCTGGAACAGGATCGAGACCGGGCGCCCCTGCGGCAGCGCATCGGTCAGGTCGATGCCGTCCCAGGACACGTGGCCGCGATCGGGCACGCGGAACCCGGCGATGATGTCGAGCAGGGTCGACTTGCCCGCGCCAGACGGCCCGAGCACCGCGACGCGCGCGCCGGGGTGAAGCGACAGGTCCGCGCGCAGCTGCTCGGTCCCCATGCCGATCTCGACGCCGTCAAGCTGAAGCACGGACACGCCCCCCGCGGTCGAACAGCACGAACAGGCCGAAGCTGAGGATCAGCAGCAGCAGCGAGGCACCGGCCGCGGCCTCCATCTGGTAGGAGCCCATCAGCCGGTAGACCTGCAGCGGCAGGGTCGCGCGCTGCGGGTCGGCAAACAGCGCGATGACGCCCAGGTCGCCCATCGCCAGCGCGGCGGTGAGGCCGGCAGCGAAGCCCAGCGGCCGCCGCAGGCGCGGCAGCAGGACAAGGCGCAGCCACGCACCGCGCGTCAGCCGCAGCGTCGCGGCGAGGCGCGCGTAGTCGGCACGGGTGGATTCGGCCGCCGGCGTGATGATGCGCAGCGCGAAGGGCAGCGCCATCAGCGCATTGACCAGCGCGGTGACCGGCAGCGCCAGGGTGAACGGGTTGACGAAGGGCCGCAGGATCACGAACAGCCCCGTGCCCAGCACCAGCGGCGAGATCGCGATCGCCGCCAGCGACAGCAGCGCGCCGCGCGGGCGCGCCAGCGGCAGCGCCCAGGCCAGGCACAGGACGGTCGAGGCCAGCGCGACGCCCAGCGAATGGCCCGCCGCGCGCCACGTGTCGGCACCCAGCAGAACCAGCCCCGGCACGCCGCGCGCCACGACCAGCGCCAGCGGCACCAGCAGGAAGGCGCCCGCGACGGCGATCCACGCGGAATCGGTCAGACGGGCGGCAGGCCCCTGCCCGTCCCAGCGCAGCGGCAGGCGGTCGAGGCCGGTGCCAAGTCCCGCACCGCGCGAAAGGCGCAGCGCGACCCATCCCGCCACCAGCGCCAGCGCCAACTGGATCAGCGCCAGCGTCGCGGCATGCGACAGGTCGAATTCGAACCGCATGGCCTGGTAGATCGCCAGCTCGACCGTGGTCGCGCGCGGCCCGCCGCCCAGCGTCAGCGCGACCGCGAAGCTGGTCAGGCAGATCACGAAGAACACCGCGAAGGCGCCCGGCATCAGGCGGCGCAGCAGCGGCCATTCCAGTTGCGAAAAGATCGCCCACGGGGTCAGGCGGAGGCTGGCGGCGAGGCGGAAGCGCTCGGCCGGCAGGTCCAGCCAGCCCTGCAGCAGGATACGCACCGCCAGCGGCAGATTGAAGAAGACATGCGCGACGACCACGCCGTGCAGCCCGTAGATGTCGATCTTCGGCAGGCCCAGCGCCGACAGCGCGCCGTTGACCAGCCCCGCTTGGCCGAAGAGCGCGATCAGGCCCATGACGGCGACGATCACCGGCAGGATGAACGGCGCGCCCATCAGCGCCACCAGCGCGCCCCGCCCGACGAAGCGCCGCCGCGCCAGCGCGCGCGCGACCGGCACGGCCAGCGCGCAGGAAAACCCTGCCGACAGCGCCGCCTGCACCAGCGTGAAGCGCAGGGCGTCTAGGTCGGCAGGGGTGACGGCGCCGAGGCCGCCCGCGCGCCACAGCACGGCGGCGATCGGCCCCAGCGTCAGCGCCGCCAGGATCCCGGCGGCGCTCAGGGTGGCGATGCGGGCAGTGGTCGGGGCGGCGGTCAGCGCGACAGGCCTTGCCGCCATGCCTCGATCGCCTCGTCACGCAGGGCGGCCGCCTCTTCCTCGGAGTAGAACAGCACGGTCTCGGGCATGTCGAGCTGCTGGAAGCCCTCGGGCCACTGGTCGCGCGGCAGGGCGGCCGGGAAGGACCAGTTGCCAGTCGCGATCATGGACTGGAAATCCTCGGACAGGATGAAATCCATGAAGTCCTGTGCCAGTTCAGGCTGGTCGGTGCCGGCCAGTTTTGCCGCCAGTTCGACCATGAAGTAATGGCCCTCGGGGAAGATGGCGGCCTTCTTGGTCGTGTCGTCCTCGGCGATGATGTGGTAGGCGGGCGAGGTCGTGTAGGATAGCACCATGTCGGCCTCGCCATCGGTGAACAGGCCGTAGCTTTCCGACCAGCCGCGCGTGACGGTGACGATCTTGGGGGCCAGCTGCTCCCATGCGGCCTGCGCCTCGTCGCCGTAGATCGCGTGCACCCACAGCGCCATCGCAAGGCCCGAGATCGAACTGCGCGGGTCCTGGATCACGATGCGCAGGTCGTCGGGCGCGTTCAGAAGGGCGTCGAAGCTGTCGGGCGCGTCGTTCAGCCGCGTGGTAGCGTAGACGAAGGCGGTGTGGCTGTAGTTGAAGGGCAGGAAGACGTCGTCGGTCCAGTCGATGGGCAGGGTCAGCGGCGCGAGATCCACGCGGTGGGGCGCGAACAGGCCGGATTCGCGCGCTTGCTGCGTCACGTCGGTGTTGAGGCCGATGACCACGTCGGCCTCGGTCCGGTCGCCTTCCAGCAGGATGCGCGGCAGCACGTCGCCGGGCAGGAACTGCAGGTCGCAGTCGCAGCGCGCCTCGAACAGCTCCTCGATCCGGGGGCCGGGGCCCCATTCGGACACGAAGTAGTCGGGCGCGTAGACGGTGAGGGTCTCCTGCTGGGCGACGGCGGCCGTCGCTGTCAGAAATCCCGCTGCAAATGTGAGGGCTTTCATGCCTTCCTCCACGTTTGCGGCGCAAGGCAAGGATGGGTCCGGGCCCGAAACCTTCCCTCCGCCGGTGTTAACCGGTTCAGGTTCGACGGGTTCGCGCGTGTGCATCTCAGCCCGCATGGGCACCCCGAGGTGAGGCGAACCCTAGGGCCGCTCGGGGCGGGCTTCAACCGGAATCCCCTTGAGACGCCGCGCCCCCTGCCCTATCCCCGACGCGGCGGCACCCAGGAGACCCGGCCATGAGCCTCAACAGCTTCGGACATCTGTTTCGCGTCACCACCTGGGGCGAAAGCCACGGGCCCGCGATCGGGGCGACGGTCGACGGCGTGCCGCCGGGCGTGCCCATCGACGAGGCCGCGATCCAGCGCTGGCTGGACCGGCGAAAGCCCGGGCAGAACAAGTACACCACCCAGCGGCGCGAGGCCGACGAGGTGCGCATCCTGTCCGGCGTGTTCGAGGGCGAGACGACCGGCACGCCGGTGCAGCTGATGATCGAGAACACCGACCAGCGGTCGAAGGATTACGGCGACATCGCGCAGAAATTCCGCCCCGGTCACGCCGACATCACCTATTTCCAGAAATACGGACGGCGCGATTATCGCGGCGGCGGGCGGTCCTCGGCGCGCGAAACCGCCTCGCGGGTCGCCGCAGGGGGCCTTGCGCGGGCGGCGCTGGCGCGGCTGGCGCCGGGGCTGAGCATTCAGGGCGCGATGGTGCAGATGGGGCCGCACGGCATCGACCCGGACCGGTACGATCCCGCCCAGATCGACGCCAACCCGTTCTGGTGCCCCGACAGCCAGGCGGCCGAGCACTGGGCCGAGTACCTGGACGACCTGCGCAAGTCCGGCGAAAGCGTCGGTGCGGTGATCGAGGTGGTGGCGCGCGGCGTGCCGGTGGGCCTTGGCGCGCCGGTCTACGGCAAGCTCGACACGGACCTCGCGGCGGCGATGATGTCGATCAACGCCGTGAAGGGCGTCGAGATCGGCGAGGGCATGGCGGCGGCTGCGCTGACCGGCAGCGCCAACGCGGACGAGATCTTCATGGGGCCCGAGGGGCCGCACTACGCCTCGAACCACGCGGGCGGCATCCTGGGCGGCATCTCGACCGGGCAGGACGTGGTGGTGCGCTTCGCGGTCAAGCCGACCTCGTCGATCCTGACGACGCGGCGCACGATCACCGTCGACGGCGAAGAGACCGAGATCGTCACCAAGGGCCGGCATGACCCCTGCGTCGGCATCCGCGCCGTGCCGGTGGGCGAGGCGATGATGGCTTGCGTGCTGCTGGACCACCTGCTGCTGCATCGCGGGCAGGTCGGCGACGAGGGTGGGGTGATCGGCTGAAGCGCCGCCGCCGAGGGTTGCGGCGTGTTCTCGGCGCCTAGGATTGCGGCGCATTCTCCACCCGCCTGATCTTGGACATCTGAACGGCGAGGATGCCGGCGGAGATGATTGCCACGCCCAGCAGGTCGAACACGCCAAGCGCCTCGCCCAGGAAGGCGGCGGCGATCAGGACGCCCAGGAACGGGTTGAGGAAGTGGAAGGTCGACGCGCGCACCGCGCCGATCCGGTCCACGAGGTAGAACCACACGAGCGTCGCCGCGAGCCCCGGCACCAGCGTCGTGTAGACGAAGGCCACGACCAGCGTGGTCGACCAGTCGATGTCGAGGCTTTCGAACGTCAGCGCGACGGGCCACAGCGCCGCGCTGCCCACCAGCATCTGAAGGCCCACGACCATCAGGAAATTGCCGCCCGAGGTGGCGCCGCGCACCGCCAGCGTGGCCACAGTCAGCGCGATCACCCCCAGCACGCACAGCGCGATGCCGTAGGGGTCGCCCCCCGCTTCCAGCCGCGAGCCCATGATCACCGCCACGCCCAGCACGCCGCCCAGAAGGCCCGCCACCGCCAGCGGCTTCACCTTTTCGCGGAAGATCAGCCAGCCCGCCAAGGCGACCAGCAGAGGCATGGTGGACGCAATGATGGCGGCCAGCGAGGCCTCGACCGTCTGCATGGCGACGAAGTTCAGGCCCAGGTACAGCGCGTTCTGGCACAGGCCGAAGACGATGGTCGCCCTCCATTGCGCCCGAGTCAGGTGCCAGCTTTGCCCCAGCATCCGCGCCAGCACGACCGCCAGCAGGCCCGAAATCAGGAAGCGCAGCGCCAGCGCGCCCACGGGGGGTGCTGCGGCGACGATGATCCGCGCCGAGGTGAAGGCCGACGACCACATGACCGCGAAGGCCAGACCCAGAAACAGCGCGCGCACATCCATCCGCGATTGCTAGACCGCCGAGGCAGCGATGCCAATGTCCAAAAGGCTGGCGCGCCCGCAATGCGGGTATGCGCAAGCGAAAAGGCCCCGCCTGCAAGCAGGCGAGGCAAGGCGCACCCCGGCGACGGGCCGGAGCGCAGGCATTGCTGAATTGTGCAGTGATCAGACGGGGCGCGCGTCGTCCATTTCGGACCGGATCTGCTGGCGCAGCACGTCGATCGGGACGGTCTTGCCGTCGCGCTTGAAGCACCAGTAGGTCCAGCCGTTGCAGCTGGGCGCGTTCTCCAGCGCGGCGCCGACCTGGTGGATCGAGCCGTTGAGCCCGTCCACGGCCAGCGTGCCGTCGGCGCGGACCTTGGCGGCCTTGCCGTTCATGCTGACCAGGGTTTCGCCGGGGCGGAGCATGCCGCGCTCGACCAGCTGGCCGAAGGGCACGCGCGGCTCGGCGCGCTTCGAACGGCTGACTTCGAGCGCTGTCTTGTCCAGCCGCCGGACGTTCGCGATGCGCTTTTCGGCGACCTCGATATAGGCATGCTCGCGCTCGATCCCGATGAAGTCGCGGCCCAGCATCTTGGCCACCGCGCCGGTGGTGCCGGTGCCGAAGAACGGGTCGAGCACCACGTCGCCGGGATTGGTCGCACCGATCAGCACGCGGTGGAGCAGCGCCTCGGGCTTCTGGGTGGGGTGGGCCTTGTCGCCGTTGGCGTCCTTCAGCCGCTCGCCGCCGTTGCAGATCGGCAGGACCCAGTCGCTGCGCATCTGGATACCCTCGTTCAGGGCCTTCAGCGCCTCGTAGTTGAAGGTGTACTTCGCGCCCTCGCTCTTGCTGGCCCAGATCATCGTCTCGTGCGCGTTGGTCAGCCGCTTGCCGCGGAAATTCGGCATCGGGTTGGACTTGCGCCAGACCACGTCGTTGAGGATCCAGAATCCCTCGTTCTGGAGGCTGGCGCCGACACGGAAGATGTTGTGGTACGACCCGATGACCCAGATCGCGCCGTTGGGCTTCAGCACCCGGCGCGCGGCGCGCAGCCAGTCGGTGGTGAAGCGGTCATAGGTGGCGAAGGTGTCGAACTGGTCCCAGTGATCGTCGACCGCGTCCACGCGGGAATTGTCCGGGCGGTGCAGGTCGCCGCGCAATTGCAGGTTGTAGGGCGGATCGGCGAAGATCAGGTCGACCGATGCCTCGGGCAAGCTGTCCATGATGGCGACGCAATCGCCGTTCAGGATCGTGTTGAGAGGGAGCGCCGCCGCGCCCTTGGGTTTGCTCATCGTTCTCATTTCTCTGCCTCTGCCCCGGCGCGTGGATCGCGCTCTGTGGTTGAGGACAAAAATGATTCAAACCCGATTCGCCGTCAATTTGTAAAAAGAATCAGCCGGTTGCGGTTTCTTCTTGATACAAGATATCGTGTACCGGGCGGAAAGAACGTCTATGGTGTGGGGTCACTCCGAGATTTCGGAGCGCCTCCCTGTGGCTTTTCGATCCATACCCGGCGTTGGTCTCCCAGCCATAACCGGGAAAGTGTTGCGCGAGGTCGCACATATGCGCGTCGCGCCAGCATTTCGCCACGATCGAGGCCGCGGCGATGGACGGACAGCATCCGTCGCCCTGCACGATCGTCGTGGCCTCGCAGGGCAGGTCCGGCGGCAGGCGGTTGCCGTCGATCAGCAGGTGCGCGGGCGACAGGGGCAGTGCGGCGACGGCGCGGCGCATCGCGAGGTAGGTCGCCTGCAGGATGTTGATGGCGTCGATCTCGTCCACGCTGGCCATGCCCAGGCCGATGTGACCGCAGGCGCGGATCACCTGGTCGAGTGCCGTACGCCGGGCGGCGGTGAGGACCTTGGAATCCGCAAGACCGTCGGGAACGGCGTCCACGGGCAGGATCACGGCGGCAGCCACGACGGGGCCGGCGAGCGGCCCGCGGCCGACCTCGTCTATGCCGGCGACCACGCGCCCGGCCGCCCAGTGCGGCATCTCGTATGTCGGCAACAACGGCTCCACGGGGCCACACAAACCGCATCCGCGCGCGCCGCGCAAGCGGCACGGCGGGGCACCGGGTCCTTCGCGGAAAAACCCGCGCACGAAAAAGGGGCGCCCCGAAGGACGCCCCCAAGATCCTGACAAGGATCGGCGTGATTACATCATGCCGCCCATGCCGCCCATGTCGGGCATGCCGCCGCCGGCGCCGGCGCCTTCTTTCTGCGGCTTTTCGGCGACCATGGCCTCGGTGGTGATCAGCAGGCCGGCGATCGAGGATGCGTCCTCGAGCGCGGTGCGGACAACCTTGGCCGGGTCGATCACGCCGAACTTGAACATGTCGCCATATTCGTCGGTCTGCGCGTTGTAGCCGAACTTGAGGTCGCTGGATTCGCGGATCTTGCCCGCGACGACCGAACCGTCGACGCCTGCGTTCTCGGCGATCTGGCGCAGCGGTGCTTCCAGTGCGCGGCGCACGATGGTGATGCCGGCGTTCTGGTCGCTGTTCGCGCCTTCGAGACCTGCGAGCGACTTGGCGCCCTGCACCAGGGCGACGCCGCCGCCGACCACGATGCCTTCCTGAACCGCGGCGCGGGTGGCGTTCAGCGCGTCATCGACGCGGTCCTTGCGCTCCTTCACCTCGGTTTCGGTCATGCCGCCGACGCGGATGACGGCAACGCCGCCTGCGAGTTTCGCAACACGCTCCTGCAGCTTTTCCTTGTCGTAGTCGCTGGTGGTCTCTTCGATCTGGTTTCGGATCTGGGTGACCCGTGCCTCGATCTCGGACTTCTCACCGGCGCCGTCGACGACGGTGGTCTCGTCCTTCGAGATCGTGATCTTCTTGGCGGTGCCGAGCATGTCCATGGTGACGTTCTCGAGCTTCATGCCCAGGTCTTCGCTGATGACCTGGCCGCCGGTCAGGATCGCGATGTCCTGCAGCATGGCCTTGCGGCGATCGCCGAAGCCGGGTGCCTTGACGGCCGCGATCTTCAGGCCGCCGCGCAGCTTGTTGACCACCAGGGTGGCCAGCGCTTCGCCTTCCACGTCCTCGGCGATGATCAGCAGCGGCTTCTGCGACTGGATCACCTGCTCGAGCAGCGGAACCATCGGCTGGAGGCTGGACAGCTTCTTCTCGTGCAGCAGCACGAAGCAGTCTTCCAGCTCGGCGACCATCTTCTCGGAGTTGGTCACGAAGTAGGGCGACAGGTAGCCGCGGTCGAACTGCATGCCCTCGACGACGTCGGTCTCGGTCTCGAGGCCCTTGTTCTCCTCGACGGTGATGACGCCCTCGTTGCCGACCTTCTGCATCGCGTCGGCGATCATGCGGCCGATTTCCGATTCGCCGTTGGCGGACACGGTGCCGACCTGAGCGACTTCGTCGGAGTTCTCGACCTTGCGGGCCGCGTCGCGGATGTGCTGCACGACCTTCGAGGTCGCGAGGTCGATGCCGCGCTTGAGGTCCATCGGGTTCATGCCGGCAGCGACGGCCTTCATGCCCTCGCGGACGATGGCCTGGGCCAGAACGGTCGCGGTGGTGGTGCCGTCACCGGCTTCGTCGTTGGTGCGGGAAGCGACCTCCTTCACCATCTGCGCGCCCATGTTCTCGAACTTGTCTTCCAGTTCGATTTCCTTGGCGACCGAGACACCGTCCTTGGTGATGCGCGGCGAGCCGAACGACTTGTCCAGCACCACGTTGCGGCCCTTGGGGCCCAGCGTGACCTTGACGGCATCGGCGAGCGTGTTGACGCCCTTCAGCATGCGGTTGCGGGCGTCCGTATTGAACTTCACGTCCTTGGCAGACATCTGTGCGTTCTCCTGAATGAGGCTGGGTTACGGCAGCCGGGGTCGCGGTTGGGCGTCGCCCCGGAAGCCGATCGTTATTCCGGTGCGGTCGCGGGGACCGCAGGTCGCTGTCAGGCGGCTTTCGCTTCCAGCTTGCCCTCGATGATGCCGAGGATGTCCGATTCCTTCATGATCAGCAGCTCTTCGCCGTCGATCGTGACTTCGGTGCCGGACCACTTGCCGAACAGGATGTGGTCGCCCTGCTTGACCGCCATCGCGATCAGTTCGCCGTTATCCTTGCGCGAACCTTCGCCGCACGCGACCACGACGCCCTCTGCGGGCTTTTCCTTGGCGTTGTCGGGGATGATCAGACCACCCTTGGTCTTTTCCTCGCCTTCGACGCGGCGAACCAGCACGCGGTCATGAAGCGGTTTGAATGCCATCTTCGAGTCTCCTAGCTCAAAGTTTTCCCTCTGGTCCGGCGCGACCCGCCGAACCGTTAGCACTCGCTTTGGCCGAGTGCTAACGATGCTGAAGTAGGGATCGCGGGCGCGCCTGTCAACAACGCGATGAGCGAATTTCCATCGGCCTGCCGCACCGCCGGCCGCACGCTCAGCCGTACCGTCGTCGGCGGCGACGGTTGCGGGACGGCGGGCGGGGCAATGCGGCCCTAAGGGGCCGCGAGCGCCGTGCGCCGTCAGGCCGCCAGGCCGCGCCCCTTCAGCAGCGCCTCGACGCCCGGCATCCGGCCCCGGAACGCGGTGTAAAGCGCCTCGGCCTCGGCCGAGCCGCCGCGCGACAGGATGTGCCGCTCGAGCCGTGCGGCCATCTCGGGATCGAAGGCACCGCCGGCTTCCTCGAAGGCCTGGAAGGCGTCGGCATCCATCACCTCGGACCACATGTAGCTGTAGTAGCCGCTGGAATAGCCGTCGCCGGCGAAGACATGCGCGAAATGCGGCGTGGCGTGGCGCATCGCGATCGCCTGCGGCATGCCCAGTCCTTCCAGCACCTCGGCCTGCTTCTGCATCGGGTCGGCCGGCGGCGGCCCCGAGTGGAATTCCAGGTCGACCATGGCCGAGGCGATGTATTCCACCGTCTGAAAGCCCATGTCGAAGGTCGCGGCCGCCAGCACGCGGTCCAGCATCTCCTGCGGCATCGCCTCGCCCGAGGTCGCGTGCGTGGCGAACTCGCCCAGCACCTCGGGCACTTCCAGCCAATGCTCGTAGAGCTGGCTGGGCAGTTCGACGAAGTCGCGCGCCACCGCCGTGCCCGAGATCGAGCCGAAATCCACGTCCGATAGAAGCTGGTGCAGCGCGTGACCGAATTCGTGGAACAGCGTGCGCGCGTCGTCGTAGCTCAGCAGCGCGGGCTTGCCGGCGGACGGCTTGGCGAAGTTGCAGACATTCGCCACGACCGGGGTCTGCGTCTTGGGCCGCCGCGCCTGGCTGCGGAAGGCCGAGCACCACGCGCCCGAGCGCTTCGAGGCGCGCGCGAAATAGTCGCCGATGAAGACGCCCACGTGTTCGCCGCCACGGGTCACCTCCCAAGCGCGGCAATCCGCGTGGTAAAGCGGCACATCCAGCGGCGCGAAGTCCAGCCCGAACAGGCGGCCCGCGCAGGAAAACGCGGCCTCGATCATCCGGTCGAGCTGCAGGTACGGCTTCAGTTCCGTCTCATCCAGGTCGTGAAGCGCGCGGCGCCGCTTTTCGGCGTAGTAGCGCCAGTCCCACGGCTGCAGCGGGCCGGAATGGCCGTCGGCGTGCAGCATCTTCTCCATCTCGGCGGCGTCGGCCTCGGCCTGCGCCTTGGCCGGCTCCCAGACCTGGCCCAGCAGGTCGCGCACGCGATCGGGGCTGCCCGCCATCTCGGTCTCGAGCTTGTAATGTGCGAAATCCGGGTAGCCCAGCAGCGTGGCGCGCTCGGCCCGCAGCGCCAGGACCTCGGCGGCGATGCCGCGATTGTCGGTCTCGCCGCCGTTCTCGCCGCGCATCACCCAGCCGCGCCACGCGCGCTCGCGCAGGTCGCGGCGGGGCGAGAACTGCAGGAACGGAACGATGAGCGAGCGCGACAGCGTCAGCGCAGGCCCGTCCAGATCCGTCGCCTCGCCCGCCGCGCGGGCGGAATCGACGACGAAATCGGGCAGGCCGGCGAGGTCGTCCTCGGCCAGCGGCAGCAGGAAATCGGCCTCGTCCTTGAGCAGGTTCTGGGTGAACTGCGTGCCCAGCACCGACAGCCGCGACTTGATTGCAGTCATGCGCGCGGCTGCGTCGCCCTTCAGCGCGGCACCCGCGCGCACGAAGCCGCGATGCGACAGCTCCAGCACGCGCAGTTCCTCGTCCGACAGGCCGCGCTCGTCCCGCGTTTCCCACAGGGTGCGGACACGCTCGAACAGGCGCTCGTTGGCGTGGATGGCGGCGGCGTGCTCGGCCAGCCGGGGGCTGAACTCGCGCTGCAGCGCCTGCCGCTCGGGGTTGGAGTCGCTGCCCGCGAGGTTGAAGAACACCCCCAGCACGCGGTCCAGCGCCTCGCCCGCCCCTTCGAGCGCCAGGATCGTGTTCTCGAAGCTGGGCGGCTCGGGGTTGGCAGCGATCGCCTCGATCTCGGTGCGGTGCTCGGCCAGCGCCGCGTCGAAGGCGGGGGCAAAGTGGGAATCCTCGATCGTGTCGAAAGGCGGCAGCGCAAAGGGCGTGTCCCAAGGCGCAAGAAGCGGCGTCGTCATCGGTGTCTCCTCGATTTCCCGCCTGATCTAGGTCCCGCCCCGGCGCTGCGCAACGGCAGGCAGGGAACCTGGTGGGACGGCGGGCGGGGCGATGCGCGTCAGCGCGAGCGGCGCTCGGCGTTCCTGCCGCAGACCGGGCAGGCCGCCGACCGCTTCAGCGCGATCTTGCGCGTTTCGCCCCACAGCGCGTCGTAGATCAGCATTTCGCCGCGCAAGCTTGCACCGGCCTGCGCGATCAACTTGACTGCCTCAACCGCCATCATCGACCCCACGACGCCGGGCAGCGGCCCCAGCACCCCGGCCTCGGCGCAGCTGGGCGCGAGGCCCGCGGCAGGCTTTTCCGGAAAGACGCAGGCATAGCACGGCCCGCCGGTCGCGGGGTCGAAGACGCTGACCTGCCCCTCCCATTGCGACAGCGCGCCGGAAATCAGCGGCTTGCTCTGCGCCACCGCCACGCGGTTGACCAGCTGCCGCGTGTCGAAGCTGTCGCAGCCATCGAGGATCAGGTCGTAATCGTCGAAAAGGGCGGCGGCGATCTCCTCGGTCAAAGGCCGGTGGTAGGGCCGCACCGTGACGAAGGGGTTCACGCCGCGCATCGCCGCCTCGGCCGAGAAGACCTTGGGCATGCCGATATGCGCGTCGCGGTGGATCACCTGGCGCTGCAGGTTCGACGCGTCCACCACGTCGTCGTCGATCACGCCCATGGTGCCCACGCCCGCCGCCGCGAGGTACAGCAGCGCAGGCGATCCCAGCCCGCCCGCGCCCACGACCAGCACGCGCGCCTGCTTCAGCCGCTTCTGGCCCGGGCCGCCCAGCTCGCGCAGCACGATGTGACGGGCATAGCGGTCGAGTTCTCCTTGCGCGAAGCGCCCCGGCTCGGGCGCGGGGCGGGACTCGGCCTCCTTCGCCTGCGCCCGGGCCCGCACGCGGCGCAGCACGCGGCCGTAGCCGACACCGATCGCCACCAGCCCGCCCAGGATCAGCCAAGGCTCGGCATCGTTGCCGGTGGCGGCGCGCAGCGGATGCCCGTCCGGCAGAACTAGGTGCAGGGCCACCACGCCGACGTAGAGCAACCCGATCATGTAGCCGCGCGCCGCGGGCGGCGCGCCGGTCAGCCGGCCCAGGCCCCAAAGCGCGGCCGCCATCGCCAGAACGAGCAGCATCAGATCCTCCCGGTCGAGCCGAACCCGCCTTCGCCGCGCCGGGTGCCCGGCAGCGCGTCGACCACGGCGAAGCTGGCGCGCAGCACGGGTGCGACGATCATCTGAGCGATCCGGTCGCCATGGGCGATGACGAAGGGCGCGTCGCCGGCATTCAGCACGATCACGCCCAGCGGGCCCCGGTAGTCCGCGTCGATCGTGCCGGGCGCGTTGGGCAGCGTGATGCCGTGCCTGAGCGCCAGCCCCGAGCGCGGGCGGACCTGAACCTCGTAGCCTTCGGGGATGGCCAGGCGCAGGCCGGTGGGCACCAGC
Organism: Citreimonas salinaria; assembly: GCF_900107235.1. Taxonomy (GTDB): domain Bacteria; phylum Pseudomonadota; class Alphaproteobacteria; order Rhodobacterales; family Rhodobacteraceae; genus Citreimonas; species Citreimonas salinaria. The sequence goes on along the minus strand of NZ_FNPF01000004.1, from coordinate 319,334 downwards.
GCCCGCGCGCCGGGCGCAAGCGTCAGGGCACGCCGGTCCGGCAGGTTGGCGCGCAGATCGGCGCCGGCGGCCCCTTCGGTGGCGTAATCCGGCAGGCCGAGCGAACGGTCGGCGCCGTTTTCCCAGGCGATGGCGATCTCGACCATCGTCAGCCCAGGGCCTCCGCGACGCGCTGGGCCAGACGGCGGGCGACCTCGCCCTTGCCCATGCGCTCCCACGTCTCGGCGCCGGCCTCGGTGACGACGACGACGGCGTTTTCCGTCCCGCCCATGATGCCGGTGCCCGGCGATACGTCGTTGGCGACGACCCAGTCGCAGCCCTTGCGGGTGCGCTTCCGGATGGCGTTGGCCTCGACCTCCTGCGTTTCGGCGGCGAAGCCTACGACCAGCGCGGGCCGGCCCTGCTTCATCTGCGATATCTCGGCCAGGATGTCGGGATTCTCGACGAAGTCCAGCATCGGCAGGCCATCGGGCGACTTCTTGATCTTCTGGTCCGAAGGCTGCGCCACGCGCCAGTCTGCCACCGCCGCGGTGAAGACGGCCGCGTCCGCCGGCAGCGCGGCCAGCGCTGCCTCACGCATCTGCATCGCGGTCTCGACCTCGACCACGCGCACGCCCTGCGGGCGCGCCGCGTCGGCCGGGCCGGTGACGAAGGTCACCTCGGCGCCCAGATCGCGCAGCGCCTCGGCGATCGCCGTGCCCTGCCGCCCCGACGAGCGATTGGCGATGTAGCGCACCGGGTCGATGGGTTCGTGCGTGGGCCCGGAGGTCACCAGCACGCGCCGCCCCTTGAGCGGGCCGTCGGCCAGCGCGGCCGTTATGGCGCGGAACAGATCGGCCGGTTCGGTCATGCGGCCGGGGCCGTGTTCGCCGCAGGCCATGTCGCCGGTCTCGGGGCCGATCACGCGGATTCCGTCCATGTGCAGTACGGTCAGGTTGCGCTGCGTGGCCGGGTGATCCCACATCCGCACGTTCATGGCGGGCGCGATCATCACCGGCGTGTCGGTGGCCATCAGCAGCGTGCTGGCCAGGTCGTTCGCGTGCCCGCCCGACATCCTGGCCATCATGTCCGCCGTCGCGGGCGCCACCACCACCAGATCCGCCACGCGGCTGAGCTGGATATGACCCATCTCGGCCTCGTCCGTCAGGTCGAAGAGATCGCTATAGACCTTCTCGCCCGCCAGCGCGGACACGCTGAGCGGCGTGACGAATTCCTGCGCGGCGCGCGTCAGGACGGGGGTCACGGCCGCGCCGTCGCGGCGCAGCAGGCGGATCAGCTCGAGCGACTTGTACGCCGCGATGCCGCCGCCGATGATCAGCAGAATGCGCTTGCCCGCCAGCATGGGAACCCCCGTTGGTGTCGGGCCGACCCTATGCCGCGCCCGCCCGGGCCTCAAGGCTTGGCGAACGCCGCGCAGGGATCGCCCCGGTCCACCGGGGCGGTGATCTCGACCGCGTCGAAGCTGCCCTGCGGCGGGCCGGTATCGTCCTCGCCCTGCCCCAGCGCGCGCTGGTCGACGTCGGGCGCGACGCGCTCGACCGCCGCAGGTGCGCCCCAGTCGGTGCGGGCGTGGCCGTTGCCGGTGATGACGACGACCGGCGCACCGTCGTCTTCCAGCGCGTCGAGTGCCGCGCGGGCCAAGGCGGCGTCGCGCAGCCGCTGGATGTCGACCATCAGGGGCAGCATTTCGGCCGGGAGTGCATCGCAATGCGCGGCCATCTGCAGCGCCTCGCGCGCCACGCTGTCGGCCACGGTCAAAGGATCGGTGAGGCCGTAGCGGGTGGCCTCGGCGCCGAAGACGGCTGCGATGCCCTCGTCCTTCACGCGGCGCGCCTGCTCGCGCGGGACGGCAGCGCCGTGTATCGCGGCGTCCGGGGCCGCGGCGAAGATCGGGTGATACATCGAGAAGTCGGGCCAACCCGACTCTTCCCAGCCGAGCGCGGCTTCCATCGCCTCCGGGTCGGCGACCAGGGCGGGCGTGACGCGCGCCGCCTGGTCGGGCGTCAGCATCTCGAACACCAGGGCGGCGGGGTCCAGTGCAGCGACCAGTTCGGCCTGCCGCGCGTGGTGGGCCGGGTTGTCGTGCTGCTCGCCCAGCCAGACGATCTGCGCGTCGCCCCATGTTTCGGGCCGCGCCTCCTGCGCTGCGGCCGGCGCGGCGACGGCGACCGCCGCGGCTGCGAGGGAAAGGCGCAGGCGCGCGGATACCGGTGTCTTTGCTGTCATGCGAGGAAGTGTTGGACCTCGCGTGACTGGCTTTCAAGCGATTTGCGCATCTTAGCGAAGGCCGCCGCCTCGAGCTGGCGCACGCGCTCCTTGGACAGCCCGAGTTCGTTGCCGAGGCTTTCGAGCGTGCGGCCGTCGTCGCGCAGCTTGCGCTCGCGCACGATGAAGCGCTCGCGCTCGTTCAGGGCGCCCATCGCGGCGATCAGCCAGTCGCGCAGGCGGTCGGTGTCGTGCCGGCCCTCGACGATCTCCGAGGCCTGGGCGCTGTCGTCCTCCAGTGCGTCGATCCATTCGCGGCCTTCGTCCTCGACGGATTGGGTGGCGTTGAGCGAATAGTCCGAGCCGCTCAGCCGTCCCTCCATCATCTCGACATCGGCGAGCGGCACGCCCACCTCGGTCGAGATCATCTGGCGCAGCTGGTGGCGGTCCAGCGTCTGGCCGGCGGCGGCGGCCTCGCGCTCGAGCCGGGCCTGCACGCGGCGCATGTTGAAGAACAGCGACTTCTGGCTGGAGGTCGAGCCGGTGCGGACCATCGACCAGTTGCGCATCACGTAGTCCTGGATGCTGGCCTTGATCCACCACACGGCGTAGGTGGAAAACCGCACGCCGCGATCCGGGTCGAACTTGTCGGCGGCCTTCATCAGGCCAAGTCCTGCCTCCTGGATCAGGTCGTTCATCGGGGCGCCGTAGCGCTTGAACTTCGCCGCCATCGAGATCGCCAGCCGCATGTAGGCGGTGATCAGGCGGTGCAGGGCCTCCTCGTCGCGCTGGTCGCGCCACGCATAGGCAAGTTTCAGCTCGGTCTCCGCGTCCAGAAGTTCTGCCTTCATGGCGCGGCGCGACAGCGTCTGATCGTTCAATCCATCAAGTGCCATAGTCGCTCCCATGATCTGCCGCAGGGCGGCCCTTCTCCAGGTTCCTCACAGACAGATACGTGAGTAGAACGACGGTGGATCACCCGCGGTTGCGAAAAAAGTTTCGTGCCGGGCACATTCCTCGCAACGATCGCAAGGCGGCCGGGCGGACGCGCCCCCGGACATGTCGCCGCGCCGCACGTTCCGGGAAAGATTGCGGTCGCGTGGCCCTGTTTTGGCATGGGCCGTTAACCATGCGCTAACCACGTTGGCGCACCTTCGCGCGGGTGGAAGGGAAACCATGGTCGCGCACGCCTACACAGTCGCCTTCGAGGGGGTCGAGGCCCGCCTGGTCGAGGTGCAATGCGCCGTCAGCCCCGGGCTGCCGGCGTTCTCCATCGTCGGTCTGCCGGACAAGGCCGTGTCCGAGGCGCGCGACCGCGTGCGCGCGGCGCTGACCGCGCTGGCCATAGCGCTTCCGTCGAAGCGCATCACGGTGAACCTGTCGCCCGCCGACATGCCCAAGGAGGGCTCGCATTTCGACCTGCCCATCGCCCTGGGGCTGCTGGCGGCGCTGGACATCGTCTCGGCCGAGGCGGTGTCCCGCACGGTGGCGCTGGGAGAGTTGTCGCTCGACGGCACGCTGGTGCCGGTGCTGGGCGCGTTGCCGGCGGCGATGGCCGCGGCCGAGGACGACCGCCAGCTGCTGTGCCCGCGCGCCTCGGGCCCCGAGGCGGCGTGGGTCGATGCCTGTACAGTGCTGGGCGCGGGATCGCTGATGGACGTGGTGCGGCACTTTTCCGGGCAGTCGGTGATCGCACCGGCGATGGCGGGGGTGATCGCCCCGGAGACGGGCCTGAAGGACCTGCGCGACGTCAAGGGACAGGAGCGCGCCAAGCGCGCGCTGGAGATCGCCGCCGCGGGCCGACACCACCTGATGCTGACCGGCACGCCCGGATCGGGCAAGTCCATGCTGGCCGCGCGGCTGCCGGGCATCCTGCCGCCGCTGACGCCGCTCGAGGCGCTCGAGACGTCGATGATCCACTTCGTCGCGGGCCTGCTGGACCAGGGTGGACTGTCACGCGCACGTCCCTTCCGCGAGCCGCACCACACCGCGTCGATCGCCGCGATCACCGGCGGCGGACGCGGCGCCAAGCCGGGCGAGATCAGCCTTGCTCATAACGGCGTGCTGTTCATGGACGAGTTCCCCGAGTTTCCGCGCGCCGTGCTGGAGACCCTGCGCCAGCCGATCGAGACCGGAGAGGTCGTGGTCGCCCGCGCCAATGCCCACGTGCGCTATCCCTGCCGCTTCATGCTGATCGCGGCGGCCAACCCGTGCAAATGCGGCTATCTGAGCGATCCGGCGCAGGCCTGCGCCCGCGCGCCCGGCTGCGGCGCGGATTACATGGCGCGCGTATCCGGCCCGCTGATGGACCGCTTCGACCTGCGGATCGAGGTGCCGCCCGTCGTCTTCACCGACCTGAACCTGCCGCCGCCCACCGAAGGCTCGGCCGAAATCGCGGCGCGAGTCGCCGCCGCCCGCGCGCGGCAGACGGCGCGGTTCGAGGGCGTGGCGGGGGTGCGCACCAATGCCGATGCCGAGGGGCAATTGCTGGAGGAGATCGCGCCGCTGGATGCCGAGGGACGGGACCTGCTGTCGCGCGCCGCCGACCGGTTCGGGCTGTCGGCGCGCGGATATCACCGGGTGCTGCGGGTCGCACGAACCATCGCGGACCTGGACGGCGCGGATGCAATCGCGCGCCACCACTTGGCCGAGGCGCTGGGCTACCGGCTGTCGGGCGCGAAGGAGCGCTGAACGAACCGCGCGACCGCGCGCAGCGTCACGTCGGCCTCGGGCGCATAGCCGTGGAACAGCGGCCAGACATGCGGCGCGTGCGGGATCTCGACCGCTTCGACATCGGCGCCGAAGCTGCGCAGCCGGTCGACCATGCGGCGGGAATCGTCGCGCAGGATCTCGGTCGCGGACCAGTCGATGCGCACCGGCGGGCAGCCCGGGAAGTCGGCGAAAAGCGGCGACAGGCGCGGATCGGCCGGGTCGCCCTTCGGCAGGATGTAGCCGCGCACTTCCTCGACACGGTCGACGGGCAGCAGGACCTCGGTCGCGGCGTTGCTGCGCAGGCTGTCGCCGCTGAGCGTCAGGTCGGTCCAAGGCGACAGCGCGAAGGCGGCGGCGGGCGGGGTTTCGCGCAGGCACAGCGCCGACAGCAGCGCCAGTGCCAGCCCGCCGCCGGCGGAATCGCCGCCCAGCACGATGTTGCCCGGCGTCAGCCCCGACCCGAGCAGCGCGTCCCACGCGGCGACGGCGGCATAATACGCGGCCGGGTGCGGATGCTCGGGCGCCAGCGGATAGCGCGGGGCGCGCACCTCGGTGCCGGTCATGCGCGACAGGCGACCCAGCATCGCCGCATGGGTGCGCGGAGACCCGGTGATGTAGCCGCCGCCGTGGAAATACAGGATGGCGCGGCCTGCCGTCACCGACCCCGCGGTGATCCGGTCGGGCTGGTCCGCGACCTCGACGTGGCGAAGCCCCGAGGGCTGGCGGAACATGATGCGCGCGCCGGCCTCGAATTCGGCCCGCGCCTCGGTAGGGTCGGCGACGCGTTCCATCCGCCGGCGCGCCACGAGCCGCAGCTGCGTCTCGAGCGCGCGCAGCCGCAGCGAGCTCACGGCCTCATCCCAGCTTGGCCTCGATGGCCTCCCAGAGGCGGCCTGCGACGTTGATGCCGTCGAAGCGCTCGAGTTCCTGGATGCCGGTGGGCGAGGTCACGTTGATCTCGGTCAGCCAGTCGCCGATCACGTCGATGCCGACGAGGATCTGGCCGTGATCGCGCAGGCGCGGGCCGATCGTGGCGCAGATCTCGCGGTCGCGATCGGTCAGGGCAACCTTCTCAGGGCGGCCGCCCACATGCATGTTCGAGCGCACCTCGCCCAACGCGGGCACGCGGTTGATCGCGCCCACGGCCTCTCCGTCGACGAGGATCACGCGCTTGTCGCCCTTGGACACGGCCGGCAGGTATTTCTGCACGATCAGCGGCTCGCGCGAGAAGCCGGTGAACAGCTCGTGCAGCGAGGACAGGTTGCGGTCGCCGGTTTCCAGCCGGAACACCCCCGCCCCGCCGTTGCCGTAGAGCGGCTTGAGGATGATGTCGCCGTGCCGGTCGCGGAACGCCTTCAGCGTCGCCAGGTCGCGTGCGATGGTGGTGGGTGGCGTAAGTTCGGGGAAGTCGAGCACCAGCAGCTTCTCGGGGAAGTTGCGCACCCAGAACGGGTCGTTGACCACCAGCACCTTGCCCTTCAGCCGGTCCAGAAGGTGCGTCGTGGTGATGTAGTGCATGTCGAAGGGCGGATCCTGGCGCAGCCAGATCACGTGGAACTCCGACAGGTCCACCACGCTGACCGGCTCCAGCACCGCCGGCTGTCCGGCGACGCGCTGGACCTTCATCCAGTGGCCGCGCGCGGTGATGCGCCCCTCTTCGTAGGCCAGCGCGTCGGGGCTGTAGTAGAACAGCTCGTGCCCGCGCGCCTGCGCCTCTTCGGCGATCCGGAACGTGGTGTCGGCGTCGATATTGACCGCCGTGATCGGGTCCATCTGAAAGGCGACCTTCATGCGTTCCCCCGCATCTGCAAACGTTGCCTTGATGGCGCATGCGCGGCGGACACGCAATGGCGGCCGATCACGGAAACGGAGTCACGCCAGCGCGTTCTCAATCACGCGGACGGAGCCCTGCCCGTCGACCAGCGCCACGTCGAAGCGCATGTCGGTCAGGCTGCCCGATGCCAGCGTCCCCGCATATTCCTCGGCCGCGGCCCAGAGCCGGGCGACCTGTCGCGGCCCCAGATGCGACATCGCGCGATCGAAATCGCGCGACGCCTTCACCTCGATGAACACGACCGTGTCGCTGTCGCGCGCGATCAGGTCGATCTCGCCCGCTTGGCCGCGCCAGCGCCGGGCGATGATGTGCAGCCCGCGGCGTTCGTAGTCGCGCGCGACCGCCTCCTCGGCGGCCAGACCGGCATGGTAGCCGGTTTCCCCGCGCGCCCGACGGCTTCGGGTCGTCATGCGTCCTGCTCCGGGTCCGGTGCGTCCCCTTCGGCCGAGAGGCGCATCGCGGCCTGGTAGACCTGCCGCCGCTTGACGCCCAGCGCGCCCGATACGCTGTCGGCTGCATCCCGGACCGACATGGTGGCCAGCGCGTCGCGCAGCATGTCCTCGATCTCGGCCTCGCCGGCCTCTTTCGGGGTGCCGCGCCCGACCAGCACGACGATCTCGCCCTTCGCGGGCGCGTCGGCGTAATGCGCGGCCAGCTCGTCGAGCGTGCCGCCGCGCAGCTCCTCGAACTTCTTGGTGATCTCGCGGCAGACCGCGGCCTCGCGCGCGCCGCCCAGCACGGCCGCGGCGTCGGCCAGCATCGCGCCCAGGCGGCGGGGGGATTCGTAGAAGACCAGCGTGCCGGGAATCGCCGCGACCTCTTCCAGCGCGCGGCGGCGGGCCTTGGCGGCATTGGGCAGGAAGCCGGCGAAGAAGAAGCGGTCGGTCGGCAGCCCGGCTATGGTCAACGCCGCGACCACGGCCGAGGCGCCGGGCGCCGTCGTCACGGCCAGCCCCTCGGCGCGCGCGGCGCGGGCAAGGTCGAAGCCCGGATCGGAGATGGTCGGCGTGCCCGCCTCGGACATGTAGGCGACCGAGCGGCCGGCGGCGATCTCGGCCAGAAGGCGGGGGCGCATCTTCGCGCCGTTGTGTTCGTGGTAGGCCAGCAGCGCCCGGCCCGACAGGTCGATCCCGTGCAGTTGCGCCAGCCGGCGCAGGCTGCGCGTGTCCTCGGCCGCGAGCACGTCGGCGGCGGCAAGGATGTCGAGCGCGCGCAGCGTGATGTCGCGCGCGTTGCCGATCGGCGTCGCCACCAGATACAGCCCCGCGGAAAGCCGCTGTGTCGCCGGATTCGTCATTGGACCCCTTCGTGCAACCGGCTATGATCAAGCCGCGTTTACATGTGGCATGCCAGCCCCATGGCAAACAACGAGGGAGTTTCCATCCATGACCGTTCCGTCCCCGCTGCGCAGGCTTCTGCGCCCGCTCGCGGCGCTTGCCGCCGCCGCGACGATCGCCGCCTGCGACGTCGCCATTCCGGATGCCTCGGGCCCGGGCGCGCAGCCGGCATCGACCGCCCCGGTCCAGGTGGCGCTTCTGATCCCGCGCAGCGACCCCTCGCCCGAGGTGTCGCGGATTGCTGCCGATCTCGAGAACGCGACGCGGCTGGCGATGGCGGGCTATCCGCAGGGCCGGATCGACCTGCGGGTCTACGACACGGCCGGCAACACCTCGACCGCCGCCGCGCGCGCGCAGCAGGCCGTCGACGAGGGCGCGGACGTCATTCTCGGGCCGCTTCGGGGCGAAGCGGCGAACGCCGCGGGTGTCGCGGTGGCAGACGAGGGCGTGAACGTCCTGAGCTTTTCCAACAACCCCTCGATCGCGGGCGGCAACGTCTACGTGCTGGGAACGACCTTCGACAATACCGCGCGACGACTGCTGACCTACGCGGCCGACCAGGGGCAGGACAGCCTCGTCGTGGTGCATTCCGACGACGTGCCCGGCCAGGTGGGCCGCATCGCGATCGAGCAGGCGGCCGCCCGCGCGGGTCTGAACGTGCTCGCATCCGAGGCGTATCCGCTGTCGGTCGAGGGCGTCGCCGCCACCGCGCAGCGCGCCCGCGCCTCGGCCGAGGCGGGCGCCGACACGGTATTCATCACCACCGACGCCACCAACGCGGCCATGCCGATGCTGCTGCAAATGCTGCCCGAGAACGGTCTGGACCCGGCCACGGTGCAGTACATCGGCCTCACCCGCTGGGACGTGAAGCCCGAGCTTTACAACCTGCCGGGCGCGCGCGGCGCTTGGTTCGCAGTGCCCGACCCCAGCCGGCAACAGGGCTTCGAAGCCAGCTATGCCCAGGCCTACGGCCGGGCGCCGCACCCGCTGGCGGGGCTGGCCTATGACGGCATCACCGCGATCGCGGCCAGCGCCACGCGCGGCGGCGTGCCGGCGGCGGCGCTTACGCAGGCCAGCGGCTTCCAGGGAGCCACGGGTCGCTTCCGCCTGGGCGCAGACGGGACGAACCAGCGCGCGCTGGCCATCGCAAGCATCCAGAACGGACAGGTGATCATCGTTGACTCCGCTCCCAGCAGCCTCGGCCGCGCCGGTTTCTGAACCGGTCGGACCGCGGCACCCCGACGACCTGATCGCGCCGGCCTCCGATATTCTCGACCTGCCGGCGCTGCGGGCGGCGCTGTTCTCGTCGCTGCCGTCCGGTGGCGACGAGATGTCGGTGCGGCAGGCCGCGGTGAAATGCCTTCGCGACGCGATCAACCACGGCCGCGCCGCAATCGCGGACGCGTTCGCGCGCGATCCGTTCGCCGCGCGGCGCACCACGCGCGCCTATCGCTACGTGGTCGATTGCGCAGTGCAGCTGACCTTCGAGATCGCGACCGAGCGGTTGCACCGCAAACCCAACCCGACCGAGGGCGAACACCTGGCAGTCGTGGCCGTCGGCGGCTACGGCCGCGGCGAGATGGCGCCGTTCTCGGACGTCGACCTGCTGTTCCTGACGCCCTACAAGATCACGGCCTGGGCCGAGAGCGTCATCGAGTCGATGCTCTACATCCTGTGGGACCTGAAGCTGAAGGTCGGCCATGCCTCGCGTACCGTGAAGGATTGCCTGCGGCTGGCGGGCGAAGATTACACCATCCGGACCGCGCTGCTGGAGACACGCTACCTTGCCGGGCGCCGGGCCCTGGCCGAGGAACTCGACGCGCGGTTGTGGTCGGAGCTGTTCGAGGGCACCGCCCGCGACTTCATCGAGGCCAAGCTGGAGGAACGCGACGCCCGCCACGTCAAGCAGGGCGAGCGCTACATGGTCGAGCCCAACGTCAAGGAGGGCAAGGGCGGCCTGCGCGACCTGCAATCGCTGTTCTGGATCGCCAAGTACGTCCACCATGCCGACGATCCGGCCGAGCTGATGCGCAGGGGCCTGTTCCGCCGCGAGGAATACGAGACCTTCGTCTCGGCCGAGCGCTTCCTGTGGGCCGTGCGGTGCCACCTGCACCTGGTCTCGGGTCGGGCCAACGAACAGCTGACCTTCGACATGCAGGTCGAGATTGCGGCGCGCATGGGCTATGCCGACCGGCGCGGGCGGCGGGCGGTCGAGCTGTTCATGCAGGAGTATTTCCGCCACGCCACCGCCGTGGGCGACCTGACGCGCATCTTTCTGGCCGCGCTCGAGGCCGAGAACACCAAGGACGCGCCGCTGATCCTGCGGATGCTGAAGCGCACGCCGCGCACCAAGCCCGGCTACCGGGTCGACCGCAACCGCCTGGCCATCGTCGACGACGCGGCCTTTCTGTCCGACAAGCTCAACATGCTGCGCCTGTTCGAGGAGGCGCTGCGCACCGGGCTGCTGATCCACCCCGACGCGATGCGGCTGGTCAAGGCGAACCTGCACCTGATCGACCGCGAACTGCGCGAAAGCCGCGAGGGCCGGCGCATCTTCCTCGACCTGCTGCTGAAGCACGGCAATCCCGAACGCGCCCTGCGCAGGATGAACGAGCTTGGCGTACTGGCCGCCTTCATCCCGGAATTCGCACCCGTCGTGGCGATGATGCAGTTCAACATGTACCACCACTACACCGTGGACGAACACACGATCCAGGTGATCCGGAACCTGTCCGAGATCGAGCATGGCGAGCACGAGGACGACCTGCCCGTCGTCAGTCAGATCATCGCCGAGGGCGTGAACCGCAAGGTGCTGTACGTCGCAATGCTGCTGCACGACATCGGCAAGGGCCAAGACGAGGATCATTCCGTCCTGGGCGCGCGCATCGCCCGCACCGTGGCGCCCCGGCTGGGACTGAAGAGGGCCGATGTCGCGACTGTCGAATGGCTGGTGCGCTACCACCTGCTGATGTCCGACATGGCGCAGAAGCGCGACATCGCCGACCCGCGCACGGTGCGCGACTTCGCCAAGGCGGTGCAGAGCGTCGAGCGGCTGAATCTGCTGTGCGTGCTGACGGTCTGCGACATCCGCGGCGTGGGGCCGGGCACGTGGAACAACTGGAAGGGCGCGCTGATCCGCGCGCTCTACCGCCAGACGCGCCGCGCGCTCGAAGACGGGATGGAGGCGCTCAACCGCGAGAAGCGCGGCGCCGAGGCCAAGCGCCTGCTGCGCGAACGCCTGGACGGCTGGGACGCAAAGGACATCAAGACCGAGACGACGCGCCATTACGAACCCTACTGGCAGGGCCTACACGTCACCGCGCACGAGGTCTTCGCCCGCCTGCTGCGCGACATCAGTGCCGACGAGATCGCCATCGACATCCACCCCGACGAGGACCGCGACGCCACCCGCGTCTGCTTTGCCCTGCAGGATCACCCCGGGATCTTCTCGCGCCTCGCGGGCGCGCTGGCGCTGTCGGGCGCGAACGTGGTCGACGCGCGCACCTTCACCACCAAGGACGGCTTTGCCACCGCCGCCTTCTGGATCCAGGACGAGGAGGGCAGCCCCTACGACCCCAGCCGCCTGGACCGCCTGCGCGAGACCATCCGCAAGACGCTGCTGGGCGAACTGGTGGCCCGCGACGCGATCCAGCCGAAGGAAAAGTTCCGCAAGCGCGAGCGCGCCTTCAGCGTGCCCACCTCGATCACCTTCGACAACGACGGGTCCGAGATCTTCACCATCATCGAGGTCGACACCCGCGACCGGCGCGGGCTACTTTTCGATCTCACGCGGACGCTGGCGTCGCAGAACATCTACATCGCCAGCGCGGTGATCGCGACCTTCGGCGAACAGGTCGTCGACACGTTCTACGTCAAGGACATGTTCGGCCTGAAGCTGCATTCGAAAGTCAAGCGCGACGCTGTCGAGAAGAAGCTGCGCGAGGCGATCGAGGCCGGCAAGGAGCGCGCGCGCAGCTGATCCCGCCCCCGAAGCCGCCGCAGCGGCATCCACAACCGCCGGACGCCGCGCGGCCGCCGCGCGACGCGCCAGGGCCCCGCACGGGGTCTTTCAGCCGCGCGCGCATCCGTCTAAGCCAACCCGAAAAAGGGAGATGCCAGTGAAACCGATCCGCCTGATCTCGGGCATCCTGACCGTGGGTGTCTGGACCATGCTCAGCCGCGTGCTGGGCGTCGCGCGCGAGATCATGATCCTGGCGCTGATCGGTCCCGGGCCGGTGATGGACGCCTTCGTCGCCGCCTTCCGCCTGCCCAACATGTTCCGCCGCTTTTTCGCCGAGGGCGCGTTCAACGCCGCTTTCGTGCCGATGTTCTCGAAGAAGTACGAGGCCGACGAGGCGCCGCTGCTGTTCGCGCGCGACGCGCTGAACGGGCTGGTGACCGTGCTGCTCGCGCTGACCGCGCTGGCCCTGATCTTCATGCCGGCGCTGGTCTACGTTACGGCGGGCGGCTTTGCCGGTGACCCGCGCTTCGACATGACAGTCGCCTATGGCCGGGTGATGTTCCCCTACATCCTGCTGATCTCGGTCTCGGCGATGCTGTCGGGCGCGCTGAACGCGACCGGACGCTTCGCGGCCGCCGCGGCGGCACCGATCCTGCTCAACGTGCTGATTATCGCCGCGATGGCGGCCGCGTCGCACTTCGGCGGCGCGGCGATCGTCTGGCTGGTCTGGACCGTGCCGCTGGCGGGCGTGGCGCAGCTGGCGCTGGTCTGGCTCGCGGCCGAGCGCGCCGGCCTGCACATCCGTCCCGGCCGCCCGCGGCTGACGCCCGACATGAAGCGGCTGGTGATCGTCGCGGTGCCCGCCGCACTCGCCGCCGGGGTTATGCAGGTGAACCTGCTGGTCGGCCAGCTGGTCGCGAGCCATTTCGAAAAGGCCGTCGGCTGGCTGTATGCGGCGGACCGCCTGTACCAGCTGCCGCTGGGCGTCGTCGGCATCGCCATCGGCATCGTCCTGCTGCCCGAACTGTCGCGCCGCCTGAAGGCGGACGACGCCGCTGGCGGACGCGCCGCACTGTCGCGCGCCGGTGAACTGTCTCTGGCATTGACGGTGCCCTGCGCGGTCGCGCTGATGGCGATCCCGGTGCCCATCGTTTCGGTGCTGTTCCAGCGCGGCGCGACAGGACCGGACGACACCGCGGCAATCGCGCTGGCGGTGGCGATCTACGGGCTGGGCCTGCCCGCCTTCGTGCTTCAGAAGGTGCTGCAGCCGATCTTCTTCGCGCGCGAGGACACGAAAAGCCCGTTCCGCTACGCCGTCGTCGCCATGATCGTGAACGCTGCGCTTGCGGTCGGGTTGGCGCCGGCGATTGGCTGGATCGCCCCGGCGATCGCCACCACCGCCGCCGGTTGGATCATGGTCGCGCAACTGTCGATCGGCGGCCGGCGCTTCGGCGAGGTCGCGCGCTTCGACGCGCGCTTCGGCGGGCGGATGTGGCGGATCTGCGTCGCCTCGGCGATCATGGGAGCGGCGCTCTGGCTGATGCAGATCTGGCTGGGTGGGCTGCTGGCGACGCCGGGCCTGCGCTACGCGGCGCTGGCATTCCTGATCGCCGCGGGGGCGCTGGTCTACGCCATCGCGGGTCAGATGACCGGCGCCTTCAGCATGGCCGAGTTGCGCACCACCTTCGCCCGGCGCCGCGGGTAGGCGGGCGCAAGCCCCGCGGCGCTCAGCCGCGGCGCAGCCGCGCCAGCAGACGGTGAAAGCCTCCCGGCACCAGCACGATCGTCAGCAGGAAACCTGCTGCGAACCCCGCCACGTCCGCGACCCAGTCCAACCCGCCGCCGAACAGCACGCCGAAGACGAGCTGGATGCCCAGCAGCACCCCGATGAGCGAGAACGCCCGCAACTGCTGCGCGCCGACCTGCCCCAGCCGCACCCACAACAGATAGGTAAACGCCCCGATCAGCCCGTAGACCGGTGGGAACGCGCCGAAGAGCGGTTGCACGCTGCCAGGCAGCAGGGAGTAGAGCAGCGCGCCGCCCACGGTCGAGACCACGAACACCGCCAGCATCGCGGCGCCGCCGATCGTCTCGGCCACGATCTTGCCCAGCGCCAGCAGCATCACGGCGGCGAACAGCGCATGGGTGAACCCGGCATGGACGAAGGGATAGGAGACGATGCGCAGCAGATGCTCGGGCGGGTAGCGCCCGGTCTCGACCATCCAGCGCAGGATCTCGGGCGAGAACGCGTAGCGCTCGATCGCGGCCAGCCGCCAGCCCACCGCCTCGGGACCGCCCAGAAGGCCCCGCGCGCCCAGGCCGAAGATCGCCTCGATGCCGACGGTCACCAGCGCCAGCGCCACCACCGCCGGGGGCAGCGGGTTGACCGGGTTCTCGTTGTGCGGATGCACCATCGGCTGGCCTCATTCTTGACGGGGTGACGGGGCACCAGTAAGCCACACCGGCCCGAACTTCCAGACGGAGAACCCCATGTCCGAGGCCCAGCCCGACACCGCCTTCGCGCCGCGCGTCTTTTCCGGCATCCAGCCGTCCGGCGGGCTGACGCTGGGCAACTACCTGGGCGCCATGAAGCGCTTCGTCGACATGCAGGAGGACGGCGGCTACCAGACCATCTACTGCATGGTCGACCTGCACGCCATCACCGTCTGGCAGGACCCCGCCAAGCTGACCCGCGCAACGCGCGAACTGTGCGCCGGCTTCATCGCCGCCGGGATCGACCCCGAGAAGTCCATCCTGTTCAACCAGTCCCAGGTGCCCGAGCACACGCAGCTGGGCTGGATCTTCAACTGCGTCGCGCGCATGGGCTGGATGAAGCGCATGACCCAGTTCAAGGACAAGGCCGGCAAGAACGCCGAGAACGCCTCTCTGGGCCTGTTCGGCTACCCGGCGCTGATGGCGGCCGACATCCTGGCCTACCACGCGACCCACGTGCCGGTGGGCGAGGACCAGAAGCAGCACCTCGAGCTGACGCGCGACATCGCGGCAAAGTTCAACCACGATTACAGCGTCGACTTCTTCCCGCTGACCGAACCGGTGATCGAGGGGGCCGCGACCCGCGTCATGTCCCTGCGCGACGGATCTAGGAAGATGTCGAAGTCCGATCCCTCGGACATGAGCCGGATCAACATGACCGACGATGCCGACGCGATCGCCTCGAAGATCCGCAAGGCCCGCACCGATCCCGAGCCGCTGCCCGGCGACGCGAAGGGCCTCGAGGGTCGGGCCGAGGCGCGCAACCTGGTGAACATCTACGCCGCCCTGTCGGACCAGAGCGTCGACCAGGTGATGGCGGAATTCGGCGGGCAACCGTTCTCGGTCTTCAAGCCGAGGCTGGCCGATCTGGCCGTCGATAAGCTGTCGCCGATCTCGGCCGAGATGGCCCGCCTGATGGAGGACCCGGCCCAGATCGACGCGATCCTGCACCGCGGCTCCGAACGCGCGCGCGAGATCGCCGCGCCGGTGCTGAAGCGGACCTACGAGATCGTCGGCATGGTGCGCTAGGCGCGGATCGAAGGTCCGCCCGTCCGTTCAGGCGGACGGCGACGCCGCGATCCGCGCCGCCAACCGCAACGCATGGCTTCGATCCTGCGCCACCGCCGGCATGACCGAGTCGTAGACCGCGCGGATCAGCGCGCCTATCTCGGGGCGCAGCACGACGCGCCCATCGCCGAGCCGCCCCAGGGGCGAGCGGTCGGTGAACGCGGTGTCGGACCACAGGACCATCGTCTGCACGACCTGGTTCAGCGCCAGCGTCTCGGCCGGCATCGCCGACAGCGCGTCGTCCATCCGCAGGAAGACGAAGCAGGCGCGGATCGCGCCCGACGCGTCGAAGCGGAACACGCGGTACTGGTTGGCCCCGCTTCCCGACAGCCGCGCAACAAGCGGCTCCAGCCCGTCGATCAGCCGGTCGAGGTCAGGCACCTGCAGCAATTCCTGCCAGTCCCGGAAGAAGAAGACCATGACGTTGGCGCCAAGTTCGGGGTCGGTCTCGGCCATCTGGTGGCCAGCCAGCGCGCAGAGCGCCTCGAACGCGCCCTTGACCACGGCCAGCGTCGCGTCGTCGACGCCAAAGACGATGGGCGCGATCGGCCGGCCCCAGCGCGCGCACAGGTAGCTGCCGTCGGAGCGGGTGAACCGCGCGGCGATGTCGTCAGGAATCATGGCTCGTCTCCGAACAGATCGCTCTGGCCGGGGACGGCGGGCATGGGCAGCCCCATATGCGTCCAGGCGCGGCGACCCAGCATGCGTCCACGCGGGGTGCGCTGGACCAGACCCTGCTGCAGCAGGAAGGGCTCGACGACCTCCTCCAGCGCGTCGCGGCTTTCGGACAGCGCGGCGGACAGCGTCTCGATCCCGACGGGGCCGCCGGCGTAATGCTCGGCCATCAGCGCCAGGTAGCGCCGGTCGGCGCCGTCCAGCCCCAGCGCGTCCACGCCCAGCCGCGTCAGCGCCCGATCGGCCAATGCCTGGCTGACCACGCCGCCGCCCTCGACAACGGCGAAATCCACGACGCGGCGCAACAGCCGTCCGGCGATGCGCGGCGTCCCGCGCGAGCGTTTGGCGATCTCGTGCGCGCCGTCACCCTCCATCCGGACGCCCAGCTTGACCGCGTTGCCGCGTACGATGGTTTCAAGCTCTTCCACCGTGTAGAAATTCAGCCGCGTCGGGATGCCGAAGCGGTCGCGCAGCGGCGTGGTCAGCAGGCCCAGCCGCGTGGTCGCCCCGACCAGGGTGAAGGGCTGAAGCTCGATCCGCACGGTGCGCGCGGCGGGCCCCTCGCCGATCACGAGGTCGAGCTCGAAATCCTCCATCGCCGGGTACAGCACTTCCTCGACCGCCGGGTTCAGGCGGTGGATCTCGTCGATGAACAGGACGTCGCGCGCCTCGAGGTTGGTCAGGATCGCCGCCAGATCACCCGCCTTGGCCAGGACGGGTCCAGACGTCATGCGGAAACCGACCCCGAGCTCGCGCGCCATGATCTGCGCCAGCGTCGTCTTGCCGAGGCCGGGCGGGCCGAAGAACAGAGTGTGGTCCATCGCCTCGGCGCGGTGCCTGGCGCTGTCGATGAACACCCGCAGGTTCGAGCGCGCCTCGGCCTGGCCCACAAAATCGGCAAGCATCTGCGGGCGCAGGGCGCGGCCGCCCTCGTCCATGCTGTCCTCGGGCAGGGGTGCTGCGCGCAGGGTGGGATCGGGATCGCTCATCGCAGCGCCTTACTTGGGGGCCAGCAGGCGCAGCGCGGCGCGGATCAGCGTGGCGGTGTCGGCGTCGGGCGCCTCGTCCAGCGCCTCGGCCACGGCGCGCGCGGCCTCGGACGGGGCGTAGCCCAGATTGGACAGCGCCGAAAGCGCCTCGGCTCGCCCCGAGGGCGCCGGGCGCGCGGGCGGCGGTGTCGAGGCGGCCGCGCCGGGCGCGTCGTCGATCACCGAGGCATCGGGAGCCGAGACCGCCTGTTCGCCCATCGCCATGACCGTGGGGGCCTTGTCCCGCAGCTCGTTCACCACGCGCTGCGCCGTTTTCGGACCGATGCCCTTCGCCGCCTTGACGGCATTCCAGTCGCCCAATGCGATGGCGCGGCTGACGCCGTCCGCGCCCAGCGTGCCAAGGATCGCCAGCGACGCCTTGGCGCCCACGCCCTGCACGCCCATCAGCAGCCGGTGCCATTCCTTCTCGACCAGCGTAGGGAAGCCGAAGAGCTGCAGCAGGTCCTCGCGCACCAGCAGGTCGGTCCACAGCGCCGCCGCCTCGCCCGCCCGCGGCAGCGCAGCCAGCGTCCGGTCCGAGCAATACACCACGTAGCCCACGCCGCGCACGTCGATCAGCACGTGATCGTCACCCTTGTACTCGATCCGTCCCGCGATGCGCCCGATCATGCCTTGATCCTCAGCGCGCTGGCGCCGGCATAGCGCGCGTGGCAGATCGCGATGGCCAACGCGTCGGCGGCATCCGGCCCGGCGAGCTTGGCGCCCGGCAACTGCATCAGTACCATGTGTTCCACCTGCCGCTTGTCCGCGTGACCGACGCCGACGACCGTCTTCTTGACCTTGTTGGGCGCGTACTCGCCGATCGGCAGGCCGAACTGCGCGGGCACCAGAAGCGCGATCGCCCGCGCCTGCCCCAGCTTCAGCGTGGCCACGCCGTCCTTGTTGACGAAGGTCTGCTCGACCGCGGCCTCTTGCGGCAGAAACCTGCGGAACACCTCGGTCAGCTGTTCGTGCAGCGACAGCAGCCGGTCGGCCAACGCCGCGCCTCCCGCCGAGGAGGTCTGGCACAGCCCGTTGGCAATGTGCCTGATTCGGTTCCCCTCGGCCTCGATGACGCCCCAGCCAAGGGACCGTAGGCCCGGATCGATGCCGAGAACCCGCATTGCTGCCCCATTCGAATTATTTTTTTCACCGCTAGCACGAAACGCGAACACAGGCCACGGCTAATGCGCCGCGATCCGAAAACGACACGGACTTTTCCACAGACGACACGGTCCGTAAAACAAGGTCTGAAACCGACGCTCCGCGACGCGGAAACGGCACGCCCTGCGGCCGGATTTTTCCATTGTTCATAATTCGTTAAGGCGATTTTTCGCCATGCGTGCGGGGCGTGGAATGCAGTCGCATTTTTCTCTCTTGCGGCATGTCTTGAGCGCTCCTAGTTCGGGTGGACGACGGCACCGCCCAGCCTGCAAGGAGACCCGCCATGTCCGTGATCGATACCAACCGCGCCTACGCCAGCGCCGGCTCCGCCGGTCGCATCGGCTCGATGTTCCTGTCGGCGTTCAACATCTTCGCTGCCTGGAACGACACGCGCACGACGCAAACCAACCTCGACCGGCTCAGCGACCGCCAGCTGGACGATATCGGCCTGCACCGGGGTCAGCTTCCGCGCCTGCGCAAGCCCTGAAGCCACGGGATCGGAACACGAGAGGGCCGCGCCGGAATTGTCCGGGGCGGCCCTTTTGCTTGGCAGCACATGCCATGGCCGGCGGTTCAGGGAAGATGCGGCCCCAGCCGTTCGGCCACCCGGGCGGTCAGGGGGTCCACGGACATCAGCAGCGCGCCTGCCCGCTCGACGCCGTTACCCGCGATAAGATCGGCGCGCTTCGCCTCGTAGGCCTCGGCGCCCATGCCGGCCAGGATCAGCGCCTTGATCCCCAGCGCTCCGACGAATGCGAGCGTAAGCGCCCGCCAGACTGCGGGACGCGCCCGCTGGCTGGGCGCCTGCAGGATCACCCCCGACCGGTCGAGACGCGTGACATAGCCGCCAGCCATGCGGAGATGCTTTTGCCGGACCGTGCGGCACCGCTGCTCGAATCGTCGTTGTGCGTCGTCCATCGTCGCCTCGTCGTCCGGCCCCCACCGGATCAGGCGACACTCGCGTCGAATTGCGGCGCCAGTGGTACGGAAGCTGGGCATTTTAGCCAAAGCGGGTTCAAATACCGCGCTTCTGCAACGTCAGCGTCGCCCAGTCGCCGATCGTGTCGCGGCGCAGCAGCGCGATGCCGGCCGCGTCGTAGGCCTCGACGACCTCGTCGACCTGGCGCGTCAGCAGGCCCGACAGGATCGCGTAGCCACCCGGCGCGAGATGCGCGGCCATGGCCGGAGCGAGGTCGATCAGCGGCTGCTTGAGGATGTTGGCGAAGACCAGATCGAAGGGCGCGCGGGCCGCCAGGTCGGGGTGGTCGAAACCTGTCGCCTCGAGGCAAGTCACCCGGCCGTCCAGCCCGTTGGCGTCGACATTGGCCTGCGCCACCTCGACCGCGACGGCGTCGATGTCCGACGCGACAACGGCGCCGGGCCAAATCCGCGCCGCACCCATCGCCAGCACCGCCGTGCCGCAGCCGATATCGGCGACATTCCTGCCTTCGAAGCCGCCCGACGCCAGCCGGTCCAGCGCCTCGAGACAGCCCTGCGTGGTGCCGTGATGGCCTGTGCCGAAGGCCATCGCGGCCTCGATCAGCAGCGGCTCGCTGTCATCGGGGATCTTGTCGGCGTCGTGGCTGCCGTAGACGAAGAAGCGCCCCGCCACGACCGGCGTCAACTCGCGACGGACCTTGTCCACCCAGTCGGTGTCGGGAACCTTCGAGACGACGAAATCGGACGCATCGAACGCCCGCGCCAGCAGCGTCAGTTCGATGTCGTCGGGCGGCGCCAGGAAGTAGCCGCCGACCTCCCACGTGCCCGAGCCGTCCTCGATCTCGAACACGCCGACGCCGGTGGGTTCGGGGTCGAGCGATTCCATCGCCTCGCCCAGCGCTTCGGCGGCTTCTTGCGATCCGAGTTTCGTGTAGGCGGTGTAGGTGGTGGGCATCGCGTCCTCCGCTGGCAGCTTGCGGCGCAGATGGCAGCAAAGCCGCCGCGCCGCAAGCCTCACTCGGCCGGGGCGGCGGGCATCAGGCGCGCGAAGATCGTCTCGTTGCCCGGCTCGGGGTGGCGCGGGATCATCAGCGCCAGCGCCAGCGAGGTCGCCGCCATCATCGCCGCCAGCCCGAACACCGCCCCGGGCGAGATCAGCCACAGGTAGCCCAGCGACGCGGGCAGGAAGACGGCCGCGATGTGGTTGATCGTGAAGGCCACGGCGGCGGTGGGCGCGAAGTCGCCCGGGTCGGCGATCTTCTGGAAGTAGGTCTTCAGCGCCAGCGCGAGGGCAAAGAAGATGTGGTCGACCACGTAGAGCGTCGCGGCCAGCACCACGCCCCAGCCGAACCAGTAGATCCCGCCATAGGCCATGAACACGGCCACCAGACCCACATACTCGAACGCCAGCGCGTTGCGTTCGCCGAACCGGTGCACGACGCGGCCGAAGATCGGCGCGAGGATGATGTTGGCGACGAGGTTGATCAGGTAGAGCGCGGTGACGTGGTGCACCTCGAACCCGAAACGCTCGACCATCATGAAGCCGGCGAAGACGGTGAAGATCTGCCGCCGCGCGCCCGACATGAACTGCAGCGCGTAATACAGCCAGTAGCGGCGGCGCAGGACGAATTCCTTGGTCTGGGGATGCGGGCTTTCGAACTGGGGAAAGGCGAACCAGCAATACGCGACGATGATCAGCGTCAGCGAGCCCGCGCTCATGTAGACGAAGGTGTAGGACAGGTCGAACGCCTGCCAGGTCAGCACGATCGCCACGTAGGCCACCAGCGTCGCGGCGGACCCCGCCGCCAGCAGCAGGCCCAGCATCTGCGGCGCGCGGGCCTTGGGCAGCCATTGCAGCTGCAGGCTCTGGTTCACGGTCTCGTAGTAGTGGAAGCCGATCGAGCTGAGCAGCGTGACGAACAGAAGCCCGCCCATCGTGGGAAACTGCGCGGTGATCGCGGTGGCGACGCCCAGCAGGGCCAGCGAGACCAGCGCGATGGTCTGCTCGCGCGCGATGAACAGCAGCAGGATCACGGCGATGGCGAGGAAGCCGGGCACCTCGCGGACGGTGTGGAGCCAGCCGATGTCCGAGCCGTCGAACTGCGCCGCCTCGATGACGAAATTGTTCAGCAGCGCCGACCAGGTGGCAAAGCTGAGCGGCATGGCGATCGCCATGAGGAACAGCAGCGTCACGGGGCGGCGCCAGACCGGCAGGCCCCGGGCCTCGGACAGAGGGACGGGAGACATGATTTCGCTTTAGGCCCTTTCAGGGGACTTGGCGAGAGGGCTCGGGAAGCGGGGCGGTCGGGGGCGTCGCGGAGTGTCCCACGGTGGGACACGTTTTCGCCTCAGCAAAATCAATGGCTTGCAGAGGAAGATTCACGAACCGTTAGGAATTGCCCGCCCCGCGCCCCTCAGGTGCGGATGCGCCAGCCGGTGCGGAAGATCCACCACAGCACGGTCAGGCACAGGGCGGTGAAGCCCGCGATGGCCAGCAGGCTGAGGCCCACGGGCACGTCCGCCATGCCGAAGAACGACCACCGGAAGCCCGAGATCAGGTAGACCACCGGGTTGAACAGCGCGATGGTCTGCCACGTCTCGGGCAGCATCGAGATCGAGTAGAACGAGCCCCCGAGGAACACCAGCGGCGTGACGACCAGCAGCGGGACGAGCTGGAGCTGCTCGAAATTCTCGGCCCAGATGCCGATGATGAAGCCCAGCAGCGCGAAGCTGACGCAGGTGAGGACCAGGAAGGCCAGCATCGCGAACGGGTGCAGGATCTGCACCTCGACGAACAGCGCCGCCGTGCCCAGGATCACCGCGCCGATGAACAGCGCCTTGGTCGCAGCAGCTCCTACGTAGCCCGCGACGATTTCCAGGAAGTTCACCGGCGCCGAGAGCAGTTCGTAGATCGTGCCGATGAATTTCGGGAAGTAGATCCCGAAACTGGCGTTCGAGATGGCCTGCGTGATGACGCTCAGCATCACGAGGCCCGGCACGATGAACGCGCCGTAGCTGACGCCCTCGACCTGGTCGATGCGGCTGCCGATGGCGGCGCCGAAGACCACGAAATACAGCGAGGTCGAGATCACCGGCGAGACGAAGCTTTGCCCCAGCGTGCGGAAGAAGCGCGACATCTCGAACAGGTAGATCGCGCGGATCGCGCCGAAATTGATGCCGCCGCTCATGCCGCGCCCTCCTGCCGTTCGTTGACCAGCCCGACGAAGATGGTTTCGAGGCTGTCCTGCGCGGTGGAGACGTCGCGCACGGCCAGCCCTTCGGCCGTCAGGTCGGCCATCAGCCGCGCGATGCCGCTGCGCGTCGACCCGGTGTCGTAGGAATAGACCAGCGTGGCGCCGTCATCGGCCAGCGTCAGGCCGTGATGCGAGAGTGCGCCGGGAATCGCGGCGAGGGGCTGCGCGAGGTCGATCCGCAGCGTCTTGCGCCCCAGCCGCGCCATCAGGCTGGCCTTGTCCTCGACCAGCAGGATGCGGCCGGCGCTGATCACGCCGATGCGGTCGGCGATGGCCTCGGCCTCTTCGATGTAATGCGTGGTCAGGATGATGGTCACGCCGTCGGCCTTCAGCTCGGCCACGGTTTCCCACATGTCGCGGCGCAGCTCGACATCGACCCCGGCGGTGGGCTCGTCGAGGAACAGCACGCGGGGTTCGTGCGCCAGCGCCTTGGCGATCAGCACGCGGCGCTTCATGCCGCCCGACAGCGCGCGGATCGGCGTGTCGCGCTTGTCCCACAGCGAGAGCTTGCGCAGGATCGCCTCGATCTTCGCCTCATCCGCGGGCAGCCCGAACAGCCCACGCGAGAAGCGGACCGTGCGGATGACCTTCTCGAACGGCTCGAGGTTGACCTCTTGCGGGACGAGGCCGACCAGCCGGCGCGCGGCGCGGTAGTCGCGCAGCACGTCGTGGCCGCCGACCTCGATCGTGCCGCCGGTGGGCACCGCAATGCCGCAGACGGCCGAGATCAGCGTCGTCTTGCCCGCGCCGTTGGGGCCGAGCAGGGCGAGGATCTCGCCCTCGTGGATCGACAGGTCGACGCCCTTGAGCGCCTCGAAGCCGTCGTCGTAGACCTTGCGCAGGCCGGTGATGTCGACCATCGCCATGAGGTGTCTCCCGTTTGCGCCAACGTTGCTGCGTCGGGCGCCCCGGCGCAAGCCATCGTCACCGCACAGACCACCCGCAGCAGGCGCGCCGCCACGCGGAGTTCAGCGCGCCCTCGCGCATCTTTGGCTAGCGCGCGCCTTCGCGCACGGTGTCGATCATCAGCTGCACGTTCGCGGGGTCGGCATCGGGCGTAATCCCGTGGCCGAGGTTGAAGATGTGCGGCCCGCCCGACAGCGCCTTCACGATCCTCCGCGTCTCGCGCACCAGGTCCTCGCCGCCGGCCACCATGTGGCTGGACGCGAGGTTGCCCTGCACGCAGCCGTCGGGCTGCACGTGCTCGGCCACCCATTCGGCCGAGACGCTGTCATCCACCGCGACACAATCGGCGCCGGTGGCGGCGTGGAAACCGATATACTTGTCGCCCGCCTGGCGCGGGAAGGCGATCACCGGCAGGCCGGGATACCGGCGCTTGAGCTCCTGCGTGATGCGGCGGGCAGGCTCGGTGGCGTAGCGGTCGAATTCCGAGGCGGGCAGGCTGCCGGCCCAGCTGTCGAAGATCTTCACCACCTCGGCGCCGGCCTGCACCTGCTGCGAGAGGTACTCGATCGTGCCTTCGGTGATGCGGTCGATCAGCGCCTCGAACAGGGGGCGGTTCTCGGCCATCAGTTTGTGGGCGGGGGCCTGGTCGGGGGTGCCCTGGCCGGCGATCATGTAGGTCGCCACGGTCCAGGGCGCGCCGGCGAAGCCGATCAGCGTGGTTTCCGAAGGCAGGGCGTGCGCGACCCGGCGCACCGTCTCGTAGACCGGGTGCAGCGTGTCGTGGATGGCCGAGACCGGCTTCAGGGCGTCGAACCCGGCCTGCGTGGTCACGGTGGTCATCCGCGGGCCTTCGCCGGTAACGAACCACAGATCGACCCCCAGCGCCTGCGGCAGCAGCAGGATGTCGGCGAACAGGATCGCCCCGTCGAAGCCGTAGCGGCGGATCGGTTGCAGCGTGACCTCGGAGGCCAGTTCGGGGTTGTAGCACAGCGACAGGAAGTCGCCCGCCTGCGCGCGCGTGGCCTTGTATTCCGGCAGGTAGCGCCCCGCCTGCCGCATCATCCAGATCGGCGGCACGGGCAGCGTCTCGCCCGCCAGCGCGCGCAGGATCGTCTTGGTCATGTGGTGGTCCCTTCGGTGTCGCGCCATGCGTCCCGTGTCGCGCCGGCCATGTCAAGTCGGCCATTGTAAGGGCTGCGCCGCGTGGCTAAGCGTGGGCCATGACGCTTCGTTTGCCCTCCCCCGCCGCGCCGCTGAAGATCGGAACCCGCGGATCGCCGCTGGCGCTCGCCCAGGCGCACGAGACGCGCGACAGGCTGGCGGCGGCTTTCCACCTGCCGGGCGACGCGTTCGAGATCGTGGTGATCAAGACGACCGGCGACGACCGCTCGATGATCGCCGCCGATCGTCCGCTGAAGGAGATCGGCAACAAGGGCCTGTTCACCAAGGAGATCGAGGAGGCGATGATCGCCGGCCGCATCGACATCGCGGTGCACTCGATGAAGGACATGCCGACCGAGCAGCCCGCGGGGCTGGTGCTGGATTGCTACCTGCCGCGCGAGGACACCCGCGACGCGTTCATCTCGCCCCACGTGGACACGATCCACGCCCTGCCGACCGGCGCGGTGGTGGGCACAAGCTCGCTGCGGCGGCGGGCGCAGCTGCTGAATCGCCGCGCGGACCTGAGGGTGGTCGAGTTCCGCGGCAACGTGCAGACGCGCCTGAAGAAGCTGCACGACGACGTGGCGCAGGCGACCTTCCTGGCGATGGCCGGGCTGAACCGCATGAACATGACCGATGTCCCGAAGACCCCGATCGCCCCCGAGGACATGCTGCCCGCCATAGCACAAGGCGCCATCGGGATCGAAAGGCGCGCCGATGACGACACGGCGGCCGAGATGCTGGCGGCGATCCACGACACACCCACCGCCCTGCGCCTTGCGGCGGAACGCAGCTTCCTCGCCCGGCTCGACGGATCCTGCGACACGCCGATTGCGGGCCTGGCGGAACTGGACGGCGGCACCCTGCGCCTGCGCGGCGAGATCCTGCGCCCCGACGGCTCGCAATCGCACGCGGGCGAACGCAACGGTCCCGTGGCCGACGGCGCCGCCATGGGCAGCGACCTCGCCGACGAGTTGCTGGGACACGCCGGGCCGGGCTTCTTCGACTGGCGCGTCGCCTAGACCGCGCCCCGTGACGGGACGGCGGGCGGGGCGATGTACCGGCCGCAGGGCCGGAACGAGCGCCGTATCGTCGCCCCCCTCAGACGGTCAGCACCGTCTGCCCGGTAGTCTCGCGCGCCTCGAGCGCGCGCTGCGCCTCGGCCACGTCGTCGAGGGCGAACCGCTGGTCGATGCGGATTTCGACGTCGCCGTTGGCCACCTTCTCGAACAGCGCGGCGGCGATGGCCTGGCAATCCTCGTGCTTCGCGATGTGCGTGAACAGCGTCGGGCGCGTGATCTTCAGGCTGCCCTTCCCCGCCAAGGTCGCCAGATTGAACGGCGGCACGGGTCCCGAGGCATTGCCGAAGGAAATCATCATCCCCAGCGGCTTCAGGCAGTCGAGCGAACCATCGAACGTGTCCTTGCCGACGGCGTCCATAACCACGTCGACGCCCTGGCCGTCGGTCAGGTCGCGGACCTTCTGCACCCAGTCGCCATCGCGGTAATTGATGCAGACATCGGCGCCGTTTTCCTCGGCCAGGCGGCACTTTTCATCCGTGCCGGCGGTGCCGATCAGGCGGATGCCCTCGGACCGCGCCCACTGGCAGGCCAGCAGGCCCACGCCGCCCGCCGCCGCGTGGAACAGCACGGTGTCGCCCTTCTTGATCGGCGTCGTGCGCTGGAACAGGTAGACCACGGTCATGCCCTTCAGCATCATCGCCGCGCCCAGCTCGAAGCTGATCTCGTCGGGCAGCTTGCAGACCTGTGCGGCCGGCATCACCCGCGCCTCGGAATACGACCCCGGCGGCATCGACGCATAGGCGGCGCGGTCGCCTTTCTTGAGGTGCGAGACACCCTCGCCCACGGCCTCGACCACGCCCGCGCCTTCCATGCCCATCGCGTGCGGCAGGTCCAGCTTGTAGAGGCCCGAGCGCTGGTAGACGTCGATGAAGTTGAGTCCGCAATTCTCGTGGCGGATGCGGATCTCGCCCTTGCCGGGCGCGCCGACCTCGCGGTCGACGATCCTGAACTGCTCGGGGCCGCCATGGGCCTCGATGATGACGGTCTTGACCATTGTCCACTGTCTCCCTCTTGCGCGGCCGCATCGGCCGGCCATTTCCATCCGCGCGGCGTTCAGCCGGCATCTTCCTCTGCCGGCCGGTCGGCCGGCGTGATTATGCCCGGCCGGTCAGCCGGATTCCTTTTTTACCCGGCTGGTCAGCCGACGTTCAGAACGATCTTGCCGATATGCTCGGAGGCTTCCATGCGCGCATGGGCCTGCGCGGCATCCTCCAGTGCGAAATCGCGGTCCATCACCGGCGCCACGATTCCGGCGTCCAGCAGCGGCCAGACCTCGACGCGCAGGGCCTCGGCGATGCGCGCCTTGGCGAGGTCGCTTTGCGGGCGCAGCGTGCTGCCGGTGATCGTCAGCCGCCGGGCCATGACCTGGGCGAAGTTCAGTTCGGCCTTGGGCCCCTGCAGGAACGCGATCTGCACCAGCCGCCCGTCGTCGGCCAGCGCCTTCACGTTGCGCTTGATGTAGTCGCCGCCGACCATGTCGAGGATCAGGTGGGCGCCGCCCTCGGCGCGCAGGATCTCGACGAAATCCTCGTCGCGGTAATTGATCGCCCGCTCGGCGCCCAGCGTTTCGCAGGCCTTGCACTTGTCGGCCGTGCCGGCGGTGGCGAAGACGCGCGCGCCGAAATGGCGGGCCAGCTGGATCGCGGTGGTTCCGATCCCCGACGAGCCGCCGTGCACCAGGAACCGCTCGCCCGCCTGCAATCCGCCGCGCATGAAGACGTTGGACCAGACGGTGAAGAAGGTCTCGGGCAGGCAGGCGGCCTCGCGCAGGTCCATGCCCTCGGGCACGGGCAGGCAATGCGTGGCGCGGGTTGCCACGTATTCGGCGTAGCCGCCGCCGGGCAGCAGAGCGCAGACGCGCTCGCCCACGCGGGGCCAGTCGACCCCGTCGCCCACAGCGGCGACCTCGCCCGCGGCCTCGAGCCCCGGCAGGTCGGACGCGCCCGGCGGCGGGTCGTAGGCGCCGGCGCGCTGGAGCGCGTCGGGGCGGTTGACGCCGGCATGGGCGACGCGGATCACCACCTGGCCGTGGCCGGGCCGGGGGATCGGGCGTTCGCATTCCGTCAGCACCTCGGGGCCGCCGGGCTTCGAGATTTCCACCGCGCGCATCGTGTCGGCCATTCGCCACCTCCCATGTCGGGGGCGACCATGGCGCATCGCCCCGGTGACCTCAATGCCCCGGGGGCGGGGGACGTTCAGCCGCGCGGCCTGCCGCCCGGAACGCCCGCGTCGCGCCGGGGCGCGCGGATCCGCGAGGCCAGCCATTCCGGCCCCGCCATCAGCCCGCGCGTCAGGGGATTCTTGCGCATCTGCGCCTTCGCGCCCTCGATCCGCATGACGTCGTCGATGCGTCGGTCGAGGAAGGCCCAGGTGGCGTCGTTGTCGATCGAATCGTCGCCCAGCCAGTAGAGCACGGTCGAGGAATAGACCCCCGACAGGGTCGCGCGTTTGGAGTACCAGTTGAGGTCCTGCGACGTGTCGCCCAGCGCGGTCCAGATCCGGTCGGCGGTGCCCCAGATCAGCTTTGCCCCGTCCGCGGCATGCATCGGCAGCGCGAACAGCGTTGTGCCGCGGCGCACGACCTCGCGGTCGCCGGTCGCCTCGATCCTCGCGCGGACGGCAAAGGCCACGCGGTCGCGGAAGCGCATGGCGCCGAGGTCGGTCTCGGCGATGCGGGCGGCCATCGCGTCGTCGCCGCGGCGGTGATACGCGATCGCGAGGTCGACGGCGCCGCGCGGGAACAGCCCGCGCGCCACCGCCGGCGCGATGCCGGTGTCGCGGATCGCGGCGCGAAACGTCTCCTCGGACCAGCCGTCGAAGGGCACGTGAACCAGCGCCGCGTCCAGCAGCCTGTCCTCGGGTGTGTCGGTCATGGCGCTACTCCTGTCGGTGTCGTTTCGGCGGCGTCCGCCCGGTCTTGGACTGGACAACATGGCTTTCGATTGCTATAGGGCCACTTCCTGCAATTCCTTGCAACTCGAACCTAGAAAGGTGGTGACAACCACATGCAGGTCAGTGTTCGCGACAACAATGTCGATCAGGCGCTTCGTGCCCTGAAGAAGAAGCTGCAGCGCGAAGGCGTGTTCCGCGAAATGAAGCTCAAGCAGCATTTCGAGAAACCGTCCGAGAAGAAGGCCCGCGAGAAGGCGGAGGCGATTCGACGCGCCCGCAAGCTTGCGCGCAAGAAGGCCCAGCGCGAAGGGATGCTCTGAGCCCGCGCCAGCCGATTTGACGCTGAAAACGATGACGACCCCCGGGGCGAGAGCCTGTCGGGGGTTTGTCTTTTTAGGCGCCCGAAGTACGGGCTCGCGCAGATCTTTGCCCGAACCGGTTTTGTCCGGATCAATGCCCGGCGCGCATCGCCGCGCCCGTGCCCGCACCGGATCCACCCGAAAAATGACGACGGCCCGAGCGCGGTGCGATCGGGCCGTCCTGTTCAGCTCGTTCGGGTAGTCGGCGTCAGCCCGGGCCCATCATGAAGCAGGTCACCTGCCGCGCCTGCAGCCGGCGGCAGGCCAGTTCGGCGGTGTCGCGGGACAGGCCGTGGAAGGTCGCGTCGAAGCCCCGGTTGCTGTGCACCACCTTGCGCAGCGCGCCGTCCAGCGTCGCGGTTTCCGACAGCGCGGTGCGCAGAAGGATCTTCTCGGCGGCGAAGCGGCTGCCGTAGCGGCCCAGGTTGATGCCCCAGTGCCGCCCGCCCGAAGTGGACAGCCGTGTGACGATTTCCTCGTCCTGCGCGGGCGTCGCGGCGTCGCGCAACGCGGCGATGGTCACCGGGCGCAGGACCGGCGTTGTGATCGCGGCGGGCACGGCCTCTTCCACGGCCGCCTCGGCAATGGTCGCGCCGCCCGCCGTTTCGAGGGCGGCGTCGGTGGCGACCGATCCGGCGGCCATCTCGGTCGCGGCGTCGGTGGCGACGTCGCCGTCGGCCATCCCGAGTGCCGCGTCCACGGCCGTGTCGAGCGAGGCAAGCTCGACCGTTTCGGGCGCTTCCGGACCGGCCTCGGGTTGGATCGCGTTGGGGTCCGCGCGGACCACCTGAACGTCCGCGACGAGCGCCTCGATGTCGGTCTGCAGCGCCGCCACGAGCGGGGCGACCACCTGTTCGGCACCGGACCGGGCAAAGGGCCGCAGGCTGCGCGTCACCGCGGCACGGGCCACGCGAATCGTCTTGGCCTGCGCTCCGGATGCCGGGTTGGCACCATGCGCCACCAGCACGTCGCCCTGGTTGCCGAGGTAGGGCGGCTTGGCCGGGCGGTGAAGCGCCACCTGCGTCGCGGCGCGCTGGAAGCCGAGGTCCATCAGCTTTGCGACCTCGGCGTTGCGCGACGCGGTCGAGTTGCCGCCGAAGACCGTGGTGATGATCCGCTCGGAGCCCTTCTGGGCCGAGGCGGTCAGGTTGAAGCCGGCCGCGCGGGTATAGCCGGTCTTGATCCCGTCGGCGCCGGCATAGTCGCGCAGGAAGCGGCGGTTGGTGTGGTAGACCGTCTTGATCCCCGCATCCGCCGCCTGGCGCGAGAAGAGATTGTAGTACATCGGGTAGTCGTACAGCACGTGCCGCCCGAGAATGGTCATGTCGCGCGCGGTCGACAGGTGGCCCGACTCGGTCAGGCCGTGGGCGTTCTTGAAGGTGGTGTTGGTCATGCCCAGCGCCTTGGCGGTGCGGTTCATCCGCCGGGCGAAGGCCGCTTCGGAGCCGGAGATCGCCTCGCCGATCGCGGTGGCGGCGTCGTTGGCGGACTTCACCGCCGCGGCGCGCACCAGGTAGCGCAGCTTGATCCTCTGACCCGTGCGCAGGCCCAGCGCCGAGGGCGGCTCGGCCGCGGCGTTGCGCGAGACGGTCACCACCGTGTCCATCGAAATCTCGCCGTTCTGCACCGCCTCGAAGGCGATGTAGAGCGTCATCATTTTCGTCAGCGATGCCGGATGCAGCCGCGTGTCGGCGTTCTGCGAATGCAGCACTTCGCCGTTGCGCGCATCCATCACCATCGCCGCGTAGGGGGCCGCGATCGCGGCCATAGGCGCGATCAGCAACAGCCAGGCGATCGCGATCACATACAGGCCGGGCCGGCCCGTCTGCCAGTGACGTCCCGTCATGATTTCTGCCTTCTCTGCCTCGTTCCGCCAGGGTTGGTCCCCGGTCGGGTCTCCTGCGTCGGTCATCTTGGACCGATCTTCATTAAGCGCACGTTAACATGGCCGATGTGTGGCGGGAAGCGGGCAATGCGCCGAGGTCCGCGCTTTGGCCTTGAGGCCACAGCGCATCTGGTGGCCGGCGGATCGGCAAGCCCTTCATCCTGCGGGATCTTCTGGATCTTGTGGGTCATCGCAAGGCGCCCGTTAGACGAGGCGTTCAACCAGCGCGGGCAATTCCGCGAGATTTTTGATCGCATGGAACTTTTTGCTTGCCGGCGCATCGGCCTCTTCCAGCGCCCATCCCAAGTCGTGCGGAACGAAGACGCCGTGACCGCCCGCCTCCACCGCCGGCACCACGTCGGATTTCATCGAATTGCCCACCATCATCGCGGCCTCGGTCCCGCCGGGCAGGCCGCCGAAGATGCGCGCATAGGTGTCGGCGCGCTTGTCGGACACGATCTCGACCGCGTCGAACAACTCGCCCAGGCCCGATTGCGCGAGCTTGCGCTCCTGGTGGAGCAGGTCGCCCTTGGTGATCAGCACCAGGCGGTGATCGTCGGCCACCGCCTCGACGGCCTCGCGCGCGTGGGGCAGCAGTTCGATCGGGTGATCCAGCATCTCGCGCCCCGCCGCCAGAAGCTCGCTTATGACCGAGGACGGCACGCGGCCGTCGGTAACCTCGATCGCGGTCTCGATCATCGACAGCACGAAGCCCTTCACGCCGAAGCCGTAATGCCCGATGTTGCGCCGCTCGGCCGCCAGCAGCCGGGCGTCCAGATCGTGCCCCTCGGCGTGGTCGGCCAGCAGGGCGGCGAATCGATCCTGCGTCAGGCGGAAGAATTTCTCGTTGTGCCAAAGCGTGTCGTCGGCATCGAACCCGATCGTCCGCAGCTTTCGTGCCATATCTTCCCACCCCGCGGTTGCTGCCCCCCTTTTCGCACGCGGCCCACAGGTTATATAGGGTGTCCTGAAACCGCCATTTCCCGACCGCGGACCGACGCGACCGGGCAAGGACGAAGGCAAGCATGGACGCGACCCGCACGATGATGGCCACGATGGCCGGCACGCCTCCTCCGGGCGATCCGAGCGACGCCACCGGTGTCGCCGTCGACACCAAGCCGAAGACCAAGCGGCCGCCGCTTTACAAGGTGCTGCTGCTGAACGACGACTACACGCCGATGGAATTCGTCGTGCACGTGCTGGAGCGCTTCTTCGGCATGACCCACGCCCAAGCGTTCGAGGTGATGCTGACCGTCCACAAGAAGGGCGTTGCGGTCGTCGGCGTGTTCAGCCACGAGATCGCCGAGACGAAGGTCGGCCAGGTGATGGATTTCGCCCGCCGGCACCAGCACCCGCTGCAATGCACGATGGAAAAGGAATAGGCGCCGCGCGCCGCCCATGTCCTCACACAATCCAGACCGCCTGAGCCACGCGATCCAGGCCGGCCTTGCGCTACCGCCCGGAGGGCGCGTCGCGCTGGTCGCCCCGCTGCTCGACGCCCCCCTGCCGCCGGTGGACCCGGCGCGCCTAGCCATCGTGCAGCCGCTCAAGCCGGACCACGACATCTGGCGCGACCGTGGCATGAACGTCGCCACCGCGCTTGACGGGTCCTACGCCGCCACGATCGTCACCCTGCCCCGCGCCCGCGATCTGGCGCAGGACCGCATCGCCCGGGCCGAGGCGGCGACGCCCGGCGGGCTGGTGGTCGTCGACGGCGCCAAGACCGACGGGATCGAGGCGATGGTCAAGGCGCTGCGCGCAAGGCTGGCCGACGCGCTGCACGGGCCGGTCTCGAAGGCGCATGGCAAGGTCGTGTGGTTCGAGGCCGCGGGCGCGCTGGCCGACTGGATCCTTCCGGAGATGTCCCCCAACGCCGAGGGCGACATGACCGCGCCCGGCATCTTCTCGGCCGACGGCGCCGATCCCGGGTCGCGCGCGCTGGCCGAGGCGCTGCCCGCCCGCCTGCCCGACCGGGTGGCCGATCTCGGCGCAGGCTGGGGCTGGCTGTCGCGCGAGATCCTGAGCCGCGGCGTGACCGAGCTTCACCTGGTCGAGGCCGACCTGCGCGCGCTCGACTGCGCGCGGGCGAATGTCGACGATCCGCGCGCGCGTTTCCACTGGGCCGACGCCACCGCATGGCAGCCCGACGCGCCGCTCGAGGCAGTGGTGATGAACCCACCCTTCCATGCCGGGCGCAAGGGCGACCCCGACATCGGCAAGGCCTTCATCGCGGCCGCCGCGCGCATGCTGGGGCCACGCGGGCAGCTTTGGCTGGTCGCTAACCAGCATCTGCCGTATGAACCTGCCCTGACCGCCGCCTTCCGCGACGTGTCCGAAACGGGCGGCGACACCAAGTTCAAGATCCTCCACGCGGCGCGCCCGCATTCCGACCGGCGCGGCCGATCCACCCCAGGCACAGGCTGAGACCGAGATGAGCTTTTCCGTAGAGGGCAAGACCGCGATCGTCACCGGCGCGGCCAACGGCGTCGGGCTGGCCATCGCGCGGCACTTCGCCGCCAAGGGCGCCAACGTGATGTTCGCCGACATCGACGAGGACCGGCTCATCAAGGAGTGCGGCGAGCGCGACGAGGGCGACTCGATGCGCTATTTCGCCGGCGACCTGCGCGAGCGGCTGACCATGGCGAACCTGCTGTCGGCGACGCTGGACGCGTTCGACCGGGTCGACATCCTCGTGAACGGGTCGCGGCAGATGCTGACCTCGGATCCGCTGGACCTGGACGACACGTCGATCGAGTTGATGCTGTCGCAGAACATGATGACCGCGCTGCGCCTGAGCCAGCTGGTCGCCAAGCGGATGATCAAGCAGGCCGAGGGCCAGGAGCGCGGCCAGGTTGGCGCCATCGTGAACCTTTCGTCGATCGCCGCGCGGCGCACGCATCCGTCGCTGCTGGGCTACTCGATCTCGTGCGCGGCGATGGACCAGATGACCCGCGGCATGGCCGTGGCTCTGGCGCCCGAGCGCATCCGCGTCAACGCCGTGGCCTTCGGGTCGGTCATGTCGACCAGCCTCAAGGACACGCTGCGCGACAACCGCGACTATCGATCCGACATCGAGGATCACACGCCGCTGGGCCGCATCGCCGCCCCCGGCGAGCTGGCCGAGGCAGTCCAGTTCCTGACGTCGGAAAGCGCGGGCTTCATGACCGGGCAGATCATCACCGTCGATGGCGGCCGAACGCTGGTCGACCCGGTGGCGGCGCCGGCGCACTGAGCGGCCGGCGCGCGGGTTCGGGCGGCGGAGCGGGGCGCTGCCCCTCACGCTTCGCGGAATATGTGCGGCCAGAAGAGGATGCGGGCGCGCGCGGTCGCGTTGCGGGGCGGAAACGTCGCAGCTAGGGTGGCCGAAACTGCAGGGGCACCCCGATGAAAGACGCCTTCGATACCGAAAAATCCCGCGCGGCCGGCTGGTTCCGGGAGTTGCGCGACCAGATCGTCGCGGCATTCGAGGGGCTGGAGGACAGCCACGACACCGGGCCGTTCAGCGACAGGACGCCGGGGCGGTTCGAGGTGACGAAGACGCAGCGCAGGGCCGAGGACGGCTCGGATGCCGGCGGCGGGCTGATGAGCGCGATGCGCGGCGCGCGGGTCTTCGAGAAGGTCGGCGTCAACGTCTCCGAGGTCTACGGCACGCTGGGCGACGCGGCGCAGAAGGCGATGGCCGCGCGCGGCATCCCGGGCATGGACAGCGACCCGCGCTTCTGGGCCAGCGGGATCAGCCTCGTCGCCCACATGCAGAACCCGCACGTCCCGGCGGTGCACATGAACACGCGGATGTTCTGGACGCCGCATGCGTGGTGGTTCGGCGGCGGGTCGGACCTGAACCCGTGCCTGGAATACGCCGAGGATACCGAGCATTTCCACGCGACCCAGAAGGCGCACCTGGACCCGCATGGCGAGGATCACTACCCCAGGCTCAAGGCCTGGGCGGACGAGTATTTCTACATCCCCCACCGGAACCGGGCGCGGGGCGTGGGCGGGATCTTCATGGACGACCGGAACTCGGGCGACTGGGAGGCGGATTTCGCGCTGACGCAGGATATCGGGCGGGCCTTCCTGCCGGCCTTCCTGCCGCTGGTCGAAAAGCGGCGGGTGCAGGACTTCTCGGAGGCGGACAAGGACGCGCAGCTGGTCCACCGGGGGCTCTATGCCGAGTATAATCTGGTCTACGACCGGGGGACCAAGTTCGGGCTGGCGACGGGGCACGATGCCAATGCGGTGCTGATGAGCCTGCCGCCGATGGCGAAGTGGGTCTGAGACGGCCGAGCGGGTGTCCCACGGTGGGACAGGATCGCGCCTCAGGAAAATCAATGGCTTGCAGAGACCGATTCGCGAAGCGTTAGGGTTTCGGGGGATTTGGCGCCGCTCCGGACGGGGATCTTGCGCGTGGTGCGGGTCCGCTCCGGCCATGCGCCCGGGCTGCGCGCGAGGCCGTTCGGCGGGTAAGCCACGCCGACGGCGAGCGTCGGATCCACGGGTACGCCCCCTCCGGAAACCACCTAGACCTTGCGCCAGTCTCCGGAGGCGAGGCCGTCGAGGCTCCAGTCGCCGACCTGCCAGCGGACGAGCCGCAGGCAGGGCAGACCCACATGCGCGGTCATGCGGCGCACCTGGCGGTTGCGCCCCTCGGTGATAGTGAGGCGCAGCCACGCGTCGGGCACGGTCTTGCGCGCGCGGACGGGCGGGTCGCGGGGCCACAGGTCGGGCGGGGCGATGGCCTCGGCCTGCGCGGGGCGGGTGGGGCCGTCCTTCAGGGTCACGCCGCGGCGGAGCGCGTCGAGCTGCGCGTCTGACGGCGTGCCCTCGACCTGCACGAGGTAGGTCTTGCGGCGCTTGAACCTGGGCGAGGCGATGCGCGCCTGCAGCCTGCCGTCGTCGGTCAGGATCATCAGGCCCTCGGAATCGCGATCGAGTCGCCCTGCGGGATAGACGCCCGGCACGTCGATGTAATCCGACAGCGTGGCGCGCGGGCTGCCTTCGGTGCCGCGATCGGTGAATTGCGACAGCACGTTCATCGGCTTGTTGAACAGGATCACGGTCATCGGGGCGGGCCCCGGCGTTCCGCGAAGAAGGCGCGCAGCAGGGCGGCCGAGGCCTCGGCGGCGATGCCGTCGTAGATCTCGGGCGCGTGGTGGGCCTGGGGATGCGCGAAGACGCGCGCGCCGTGGGCGACGCCGCCGGATTTCGGATCGTCGGCACCGTAATACAGCCGCCCGATCCGCGCGGCGGCGATGGCGGCGGCGCACATCGCGCAAGGTTCCAGAGTCACGTAGAGGTCGCAGCCGGTCAGCCGCTCCTGCCCCAGGGCGGCGCAGGCGGCGCGGATCACCAGCATCTCGGCATGGGCGGTGGGGTCGTTCAGTTCGCGCGTGCGGTTGCCGGCGACGGCCAGCACGCCGCCGGGGCCGACGAGCACGGCGCCGACGGGCACCTCGCCGCGGTCGGCGGCGGCGCGGGCCTGGTCCAGCGCGCGATCCATGTGAGAGGCGAAGCGCATGAGCCCCCTATAGCGCCGCAGCGGCGCAGGCCGAACCCCCTTCTTTCGGGCGCGCGGATGCTTTAGAGCGCGGGGGATGAGCCAAACGCCCCCCTCCTCGCCGCCCGGCGACCGAATCGCAAAGGTGATCGCCCGCGCCGGCGTCGCCTCGCGCCGCGAGGCCGAGCGCCTGATCGAAGAGGGGCGCGTCACCGTCAACGGCAAGGTCGTCGACCGCGCGGCG
Source organism: Citreimonas salinaria (assembly GCF_900107235.1). Lineage (GTDB taxonomy): Bacteria > Pseudomonadota > Alphaproteobacteria > Rhodobacterales > Rhodobacteraceae > Citreimonas > Citreimonas salinaria. Next base: position 282,641 of record NZ_FNPF01000004.1, on the reverse strand, counting down.
CTGAACGTGACCGCGAAGGACAAGGTCGAGGTCGACGGCAAGCCGCTGAGTGCGCCCGCGGCGCCCCGGCTGTGGCTGTATCACAAGCCCACGGGGCTGGTGACGACCACGAAGGACGAACAGGGCCGGCCGACGATCTACGACGACCTGCCCGAGGACATGCCCCGCGTGATGAGCATCGGGCGGCTGGACCTCAACTCCGAGGGGCTGCTGCTGCTGACCAACGACGGCGGGATCAAGCGGCGGCTGGAGCTTCCGTCGACCGGGTGGCTGCGGCGCTACCGGGTGCGCGTCAACGGCCGGCCGACCGACGCCATGCTGGAGCCGCTGCGCACCGGGCTGGTGGTGGACGGGCAGCGATTCCAGCCGATGGTGGTGGGAATCGACCGCCAGCAGGGCGCGAACGCCTGGCTGACGGTGGGCCTGCGCGAGGGCAAGAACCGCGAGGTGCGCCGCGCGATGATGGATATCGGGCTGACGGTGAACCGGCTGATCCGGGTGTCCTACGGCCCCTTCCAGCTGGGCCAGCTGAAAGCGGGCGCGGTCGAGGAAGTGCGCGGCCGCGTGCTGCGCGACCAGCTGGGGCTGGAGCCGGACAAGGACGACACCGGCACCGCCAAGGCGGCCAAGGGCGCGCCGCGCCGGCGCGTGACTCGGACGCCCCGCAAGCCCTCGGGCCGTTAACACCCCGTTAACAAACCCCTGTTTTGACCGGCCCTTGCCGCGTTTTCGCCCGGTTTGGCGGGAATCCATGGTGGCATGGCTATCACGATCATCGCATTGGGCACGGCGCTCTTCTCCGGATATCTGGTCCTGACCGGGCTGCCGGGGGTGTTGCGGGACACGGCGCAGGTTCTGGCGGGAACGCTGGGAACGCGCGGCGGGCGGGCGTCCAGCCTGGCCTTCGCGGCGCTGTGGCTGATGATCTTCATCCTGGGCATGGCATGAAGGCCCCGGCGCTGATCCCTTCGCTGCGCTTCGTGACGCGCGGCGACGCCGTCGAGGGGCGGCTTGGCCTGCTGCTTCTGGCGGCGCTGCCGCTGGTGGTCTGGGCGCTGCACGGCAGCCAGGCGATGCAGCTGAGCGCGCTGGTCCTGGCGGTGGTGCTGATCCTCGCGGTGCGGCTGATCGCGCGCGGCCAGCGGATCGCGCGCGCCTACGCGGCGGCGCGGCTGGCGGCGGCGCCGCGGGTGCCGCGCAAGATCATCGGCGCGCTGCTGATCGGGCTGGTCGTGGGCACGCTGGCGCTGCACCGGTTCGGTTCGGGCCGGGTCGCTGCCGTGTTCGGGCTGCTGGCCGCGGCGCTGGCGCTGATCTCGTTCGGGCCGGACCCGCTGCGCGACAAGACGGCAACCGACTGCCCCGAGGCGGGTGCCGGCGACCGGCGCCGCCCGCTGCTGATCGCGCTGGAATCGGCCCTGGCCGATGCCGAGGCGCGCGTGCTGTCGCTGGACGACCCCCAGCTGGCGCACGAGACCACCGCCTTCGCCGACCACGTGGCGGCGACGCTGCACCGCGCGGCACGGCAGGATCGCGCGCGGATCGACCGGATGGAGCCGCTGCTGACCGACCTGCAGCACCGGCTGGCCGCCGAGATCGCGCGCCTGGAAGAGGGCGATCGCGGGCCTTTCGCGTCGCGTCGGTACGTCGAGCGGCTGGCCCTGATGCGCGAGGCGGTCGACACGTGGATCACGGACGACGCCGAAAGCGCCGCCGCCCCCTCGGTGCGCGCGCCAGGCGGCGGCGGAGAGACGCTGGCCGCCTGACGCGGTCCGCCCCGCGCTGCTGACGGCGAGCGTCGTCGGCACTGGCAAGCGGGGCCGGGAATCCCTACGTTCAGGGCATCGACGCATCCCAAAGGGGGTCCCGGTGTCCGCGAAGGGCCTACGCAAACTGACATACGTGCTGTTGCTCCTGCTGCTGTTCGGCGTGACGTCGGGCGCGATCGGGGGAGTCTAGGCATGGCGCGGCGCTACGGCGACCGCCACAGCCCCGGCGCGGCGGCGCAGGCGGGCCCGCTTGGCGCGCCGCCGCGGGTCGACCCGGTGGGCGCGCGGTCGAACGTGATGTTCCTGCCGCCGGTGGTGCTGGCCTTCACGTCGCTCGGCGCGGGGGCGGCGGGATTCGCCGCCGGTCTGCTGGGCGCGGGCGCGCTGATGTTGGGCGCATGGCTGCTGCGCGACGGCCTGCGGGCCGAGGCCGCCTATGCCCATCGCACCATCGCCCGCCGCCCGGCCCTGCCGCGCAAGTTGCTGGCAGCGGTGATGTGCGGCATCGGCACCGCGATCGCGGCCTGGACCTCGCAGTCCGCGCTGGCGGCGCCGTTGCTGTTCGGCGCCTCGGCCGCCGCGCTGCACCTGGGGGCCTTCGGGCTGGACCCGATGCGCGACAAGGGGCTGGCGGGCGACACCCTGCAGGGCAAGCGCGTCGCGAAGGTTGTGGACGAGGCCGAGGCGCACCTGACCGATATGGCCGCCGCCGCGCGCAGCACCGGTGATCGCGACATCGAGGCGCGCGTCGACCGGCTGGCCGCCTGCGTGCGCGACATGATCCGCCGGGTCGAGAAGGACCCGCGCGACCTGGTCGCGGCGCGGCGCTACCTGGGCGTCTACCTGATCGGCGCGCGCGACGCGGCACGCAAGTATGCCGATCTCGACCCCCGGACCCGTGCCGCGGGCGCGCGCGACGACTTCCTGCGGCTGCTGGCCGATCTCGAGGCGTCGTTCGGCGAGAAGACCCAGACCCTGCTGTTGGAGGACACCACCGCGCTGGAGGTCGAGATCGGCGTGCTGCGCGACCGGCTCCGGCGAGAGGGTGTCGCCCTCGACCCGTGACGCGCCGCGGCGCATAATCGCTTATCACTCGCATGAGGTTTCCGCATGTCCGACAAGACCCGCGATCACGCCAGAACCGACAGCACGCTGGTCGAGCAACTGAGCGCGCACACGCTGCCGGACCCGGCGCAGGCCGATGCGGTGACCCCGCTCGAGAACGCCGATGCGGCGACCGGCGAGGCGATCCGCAGGCGCATGGCCGAGATCGACCTGCGCGACACGAATTCGATCGTGGCCTTCGGCTCGGCCGCGCAGGCCGAGCTGCAGCAGATCAGCCAGTCGATGCTGGCGGCGGTGCGCAACAAGGAGATCGGCCCCGCCGGCGACGGGCTGCGCGACATCGTGGCGACGATCCGCGGCTTCTCGATCTCGGAACTGGACGCGCGGCGCAGCCGGAGTTGGTGGGAAAAGCTGGTCGGGCGCGCAGCCCCCCTGGCCAAGTTCAAGGCCCGCTACGAGACCGTGCAGGCGCAGATCGACAGCATCACCGACGACCTGCTGCGGCACGAGCACCAGCTGCTGAAGGACATCAAGTCGCTGGACCTGCTCTACGACAAGACGCTGGATTTCTACGACGAACTGGCGCTCTACATCGCCGCCGGGCAGGCCCGGCTGGACGAGGTGGACGCGACCGAGATACCGACCGCGCAAAGGGCGGTCGAGAATGCCGGGGACGAGGACAAGATGATGCGCGCGCAGGAGTTGCGCGACCTGCGCGCCGCCCGCGACGACCTGGACCGCCGGGTGCACGACCTGCGGCTGACGCGGCAGGTGACGATGCAGTCGCTGCCGTCGATCCGCCTGGTGCAGGAGAACGACAAGAGCCTGGTGACGCGCATCAACTCGACCCTGGTGAACACCGTGCCGCTGTGGGAGACGCAGCTGGCGCAGGCGGTGACGCTGCAACGCTCGCGCGAGGCGGCGGCGGCGGTAAAGGATGCATCGGACCTGACCAACGACCTGCTGACCGCGAACGCCGCCAACCTGCGCGAGAGCAACGCCATGATCCGCGCCGAGACCGAGCGCGGCGTGTTCGACATCAAGGCCATCCGCAAGGCCAACGACGACCTGATCGCGACGATCGAGGACAGCCTGCGCATCGCGGACGAGGGCAAGGCCAACCGGGCCGAGGCGGAGGTGGAGCTGCAGAAGATGGAGTCCGAGCTGCGCACTGCGCTGGCACAGGCCGAGTCCGGCGGCACGACCCGGCCTGCCGGGCGCGCGGCGCGATGACCCCGGCCCGCCGCGCCCGGGCGATCGGCCTGACCGCGCTGCTGGCGCTGGGCGCCTGCACGCAAAGCGCCATGGCCCCGCGCGAGACCGCCGTGTCCCCGGCGCCGCGTCCCTCCGGCCTGCGGCCACCGCCCGCGCCGGCACCCGAACCCGCGCCCACCGGGCAGCGATCGTCCAACAGCCGCGCGCTGGCAACCTATTATGCCCGCGTCCAGAACGACCTTCTGGTGCGCGGGCTGATGCGCACCGATGGCGGCGGGCCGGACACGCAGTTCACCGACACGATGCTGGTACGCAACTTCGAGGCCATCGCCCTGCGCGAGGAATACGCCCGCGGCGAGGGCCTGCGCCCGTCCGAGGGCGAGGCCAGCGTGATCAAGAAATGGGTGCAGCCGGTTCGAATCTCGCCCGAGTTCGGCGCCTCGGTGCCGCCCGACCTGCGCACGGTCGCGCGCAACGAGCTGGGCGTTTATGCGCGCCGGTTGGCGGGGATCACCGGGCACTCGATCTCGCTCAGCGAGAGCGCGCCGAACTTCCACGTCCTGTTCGTGGGCGAGGACGAGCGCAACGGGATCGTGCCGCGCATCCGCGCGCTGGTGCCCGAGGCGGACCCGCGGACGCTGCGGCTGTTCGACGACCTGCCGCGCTCGATCCATTGCCTGGTCATCGCGTTCTCGGACCGGCTCGGCAGCTTCGAATACGCCCGCGCGGTCGCGGTGATCCGGGCCGAGCATCCCGACCTGCTGCGTCAGTCCTGCATCCACGAGGAGATCGCCCAGGGGCTGGGCTTGGCCAATGACAGCCCGCGCGCGCGGCCGTCGATTTTCAACGACGACGACGAGTTCGCGCTGCTGACCGAACACGACGCGATGCTGCTGGAAATCCTCTACGACCCCGCGCTGCGCCCCGGCATGACGCCGGAGCAGGCGCTGCCCATCGTCCGAAGCCTTGCCACCGAACTGGTCGAGGGCGGCGGCACCTGAAGGAGCGAACCCCATGAGCCTGTGGAATTTCGTGTCGGGCCAGTTCATCGACGTGATCGAATGGACCGACGACAGCCGCGACACGCTGGTCTGGCGCTTCGACCGCCACGGCAACGAGATCAAGTACGGCGCCAAGCTGACGGTCCGCGAGGGACAGGCGGCGGTCTTCGTCCATGAGGGCCAGCTGGCGGACGTGTTCAAGCCGGGTCTCTACATGCTCGAGACCAACAACATGCCGGTGATGACCACGCTTCAGCACTGGGATCACGGGTTCAGATCGCCCTTCAAGTCCGAGATCTACTTCGTCTCGACCGCGCGGATGACGAACCTGAAATGGGGCACGAAGAACCCGGTGATGATGCGCGACCCGGAATTCGGGCCGGTGCGCATCCGGGCCTTCGGCACCTACGCGGTCAAGGTGGCCGATCCGGGCCTGTTCCTGACCGAGATCGTGGGCACCGACGGGCAGTTCACCGCCGACGAGATCACCTTCCAGATCCGCAACGTGATCGTGCAGGAGTTTTCGCGTGCGATCGCGGCCTCGGGCATCCCGGTGCTGGACATGGCGGCGAACACCGCCGAGGTGGGCAAGCTGGTGGCCGAGGCGATCGACCCGGTGATCCGGCAATACGGGCTGAGCCTGCCGGAGCTGTACATCGAGAACGTCTCGCTTCCGCCGGCGGTGGAGAAGGCGCTGGACGCGCGCACCTCGCGCGGGATCGCGGGTAATCTGGACGAGCATCTGAAGTGGAAGGCGTCCGAGGCCATGGGCAAGGGCGGCGCGGTCGACCAGTCGATGGGCATGGGGCTGGGCGCCGGTCTGGGCATGCAGATGGGGCAGCGGATGGGCCAGGCGGTGCAGCCGGGGCCGTGGGGGGCCGCGCCCGCCGCTCCGCCGCCGCCCCCGGTCGAACACGTCTGGCACCTCGCCGAGGCCGGGCAGACCCGCGGGCCGTATTCCAAGGCCGACCTGGGGCGCATGGCGGCCGAGGGCGGGCTGACGCGCGAGACGCTTGTCTGGACGCCGGGGCAGGACGGCTGGCTGCGCGCGGGGGACGTGGACGAACTCGCGCAGCTGTTCACGATCCTGCCGCCGCCCCCGCCGCCGGCCTGAAACGATCGAGCGGGATGATCGCATGAGATGATCGAGGAGCACCGCTTTCCCTGCGACACCTGCGGCGCCGACATGCGGTTCTCGCCCGCCGAAGGGCGGCTGGTCTGCGACCATTGCGGCGCCACCGCCGACATCGACGGCCCCGGCCCTTGGGAGGGCGGCATCCGCGAGCTCGACTTCAAGGCCGCGCTCGACAACCTGCTGCCCCTGCAGGAGATCGAGGAAACCCGCGTCAGCCGCTGCCCCAACTGCGCCGCCGAGGTCGAGTTCGACCCCGCGCTGCACGCCGCCGAATGCCCGTTCTGCGCGACGCCCGTGGTCACCGACACCGGCACCAACCGCCACATCAAGCCGCGCGGCGTGCTGCCCTTCGCGCTGGACGCGGAGGCGGCGCAGAAGGCGATGACCGACTGGCTGGGCAGCCTGTGGTTCGCGCCCTCGGGGCTGCAGGCCTATGCGCGCAAGGGGCGCCGGCCGCAGGGCATCTACGTGCCCTACTGGACCTTCGACGCGCATACCGAAAGCGACTATTCCGGCGAGCGCGGCACCGTCTACTGGGAAACCCGCACGGTCATGCGCGACGGCAAGCCCAAGGCGCAGCGCGTGGCCAAGGTCCGCTGGCGGCACGTCCGGGGCCACGTCACCAGGTGGTTCGACGACGTGCTGGTGCTGGCCTCGCACGCCCTGCCCCGGCGCTTCACCGACGCGCTGGAGCCGTGGGACCTGGCCGCGATGGAGCCCTACCGGCCGGAGTTCCTGTCGGGTTTCCGCGCCGAGGCCTACCAGGTCGACCTCGACGACGGCTTCGTCGAGGCACGCAAGAAGATGGACGCGGCGATCGCGCAGGCGGTGAAGTTCGACATCGGCGGCGACCGCCAGCGCATTCACCGGGTCGACACGCAGGTCTCGGACGTGACCTTCAAGCACGTGCTGCTGCCGGTGTGGATGGCCGCCTACAAGTATCGCGGCGACAGCTACCGCTTCGTGGTCAACGGCCGCACCGGCCGCGTGCAGGGCGAACGGCCCTGGTCGGCGATCAAGATCGCGCTGGCGGTGATCGCGGCGCTGGTCGTCGCGGCGGGGATCGGCTTCGTCGCGGGGCGCTAGGCGGCGCCCCCTTGCCTGCCCGCCGCCCGATGGGCACGGTGGACCCCGAAGTCATGGACAGGAGCCGCCCGATGATCCTTTGCTGCGGCGAGGCGCTGATCGACATGCTGCCTCGCGAAACCGCCGAGGGAGAGCCCGCCTTCGCCCCCCACCCCGGCGGGTCCGTGTTCAACACCGCCATCGCGCTCGGCCGGCTGGGCGCGCCCGCGGGCTGGTTCGGCGGACTGTCGACGGACCTGTTCGGCACGATGCTGGACCGCGCGCTGAGCGAAAGCCGCGTCGACACCACGCTGGCGGTGCGCAGCGACCGGCCCACCACGCTGGCCTTCGTCACGCTCACCGACGGGCACGCGCGCTATGCCTTCTACGACGAGAACACCGCCGGGCGCATGCTGGCGCCCGCCGACATGCCACAGCCCCGCCCCGAGGTGCGCGCGCTGTTCTTCGGCGGCATCAGCCTTGTCGCCGAACCCGCCGCCGACGCGCTGGCGGCGTTCTGCGAGGATGCCGGCGACCGGGTGGTGATGCTGGATCCGAACATCCGCGCGGGCTTCGTCACCGACGAGACGCGCTACCGCGAGCGGCTGGCGGGGATGCTGGCGCGCGCCGACATCGTCAAGATCTCGGACGAGGACATGGCCTGGCTGAACGTCACGCCCGCCGACCTGCTGGGCCTCGGCGCGGCACTGGTCGTCGTCACCAAGGGCGCCGACGGGGTCGACGCGCACCTGCCGGGCGAGATGCTGCGCGTGCCGGCACGCCCCGTCACGGTGGTCGACACGGTGGGGGCGGGCGACACGTTCAACGCCGGCCTGCTGGCGGGGCTCGACCGGGCGGTGCTGCTGGACCGGGCGGCGTTGCGGGCCGCGTCCGGCGATGCGCTGGAGCCGGCGCTGACGCTGGGGGTCGCGGCCGCCGCAATCACCGTGTCGCGCGCCGGAGCGAACCCGCCCTGGGACAACGAGCTGTGAGGGCGCTGCTTCAGCGCGTCACCGCCGCACGGGTCGAGATCGGCGGGGCGACCGTGGGAGAGATCGGCCCGGGCCTGTGCATCCTCGTCTGCGCCATGCAGGGCGACACCGAGGCGCAGGCCGACGCGCTGGCCGCCAAGGTCGCGAAACTGCGCATCTTCCGCGACGACGGGGGGCGGATGAACCGGTCGGTGGTCGACGCCGGCGGTGCCGCGCTGGTGGTCAGCCAGTTCACGCTGGCCGCGGACACGCGGCGCGGCAACCGCCCCGGTTTCTCGGCCGCCGCCGCCCCGGACAAGGGGCAGCGGCTGTACGAACGCTTCGCCGCCGCGCTTCAGGGCCATCGCATCCCGGTGGCCACCGGCCGCTTCGGCGCCGACATGCAGGTCAGCCTGACCAATGACGGCCCGGTGACGATCTGGCTGGATACCGACGCCTGACGCACGCCAGTGCGGCCAAAGCCCGCCTTCACCACGGCGCGCCAGCCCGAGGTCGCCCGCCGCAGGCGGGGGCCGAGTGATCTGCGCGGCCAGAGGCCGCTCCATTCGGAACCCGCCGTCAGAAGCGCACGGTCTCGCCCGTCAGCGCGGCCTGCTGCGCCGCGAGGCCCATGCGCACGGCCCACATCCCGTCCTCGAGCGTCACCTCGGGCAGCCCCTGCCCCCGCACCGCGTCCAGGAACCGCCGGTGCTGGTAGTAGGTCGACCCGTTGTGGTCGCCCGCCTTGAGCAACTCCGGGTCGAAGGGGATCTCGACCACCCGCGGCCCCTTGGGGTCGCGCGGGCTGACGATCACCTGCGGCACAGGCGCGAGCCCCAGCCGCGCCGGCCAGAACCGGCCCGGCCCGGGCACCAGCGCCTCGATCTTGCCGGCAGGGCCGGTGGCCGACAGCTCTTCCTGATAGCGCGAGCCCTCGGCGAACATGCACAATTCCAGCATGGCGCGCGCGCCGCTGGCGAAGTCGACGATGACGTAGGCGCTGTCCCAGATGTCGGGTGTCGCGCCGTCGATCCGCTCGTCGCGGTGGTTGACCTCCTGCCCCGCGCTGGCGCTGACGCGCACGGGGTCGGATTTCAGCACCAGCCGCATCAGGTCGAAGAAATGGCAGCACTTCTCGACCAGCGTGCCGCCGGTGTTGCGGTTGAAGCGGTTCCAGGCGCCGACCTTGTTGAGGAATGGAAAGCGATGCTCGCGGATCGTCAGCATCTTTAGCCCGCCGGTCGCCGCCTCGCATTCGTCGAGGAAGGCCATGATGGGGGGCATGTAGCGGTATTCCATCGCCACCCAGATCGGCGCGGGGTAGCCGGCCTGAAGGCGCCGCAGCGCGGTCTCGTCGGCGGCGTCGGTGTAGAGCGGCTTCTCGATCAGCAGCGGCAGGGGTCGCGTGCGCGCGACTTCCAGAAACTGTTCGACATGCACGTGGTTGGGCGAGGCGATCAGCAGGCAGTCCAGCCGTTCATGCGCCAGCAGGTCGGCCAGCGAGCCGCACATCTTGGCACCCGGCGCGATTGCCTGCGCCGCCTTCGCCATCGCGGGATTCGGCTCGTAGATCGCGGCGACGTGGGCCTCGGGCAGCAGTGCGATGTTGCGCAGGTGCTCCTGCCCCATCATGCCGCAGCCGATCACGCCGTAGCGGATGGTGTCCTGTATCAAGCCTGTGTCCTTCATGCGATTCGCGCCACGTACGCGGCGACCTCCGTGTCGATCCAGTTGTGCGAGACCTCGGCGCGTGCCCCGTCCTGCGCGTAGGCGATGCGCGTGGCCACGAGCGCCTGCGCGCCCGCCTTCGGCCCGAAGGCCGGCGGCGCCCAGTCGGGCACCGGGGCAAGGCCCAGCCTGTCCTCGGCGCGGCCGATCCACAGGCCCAGCGCCTCGCGGTAGTAGAGGTAGAGTGATTCAGACAGGTCGGCGGCGGCGACCGTCTCGGCATAACCCGCGTCCAGCCAGATCTCTTCCAGCACCGCAGGCGTGCCCGACAGGCGCCGCAGGCGGCGGATGCGGTGGCCGTGGGTGCTGGTGCCGAAGGCCGGCAGGTCTGCGGGCTTGGGGTGGCGTTCCACCGACAGAAGCTCGGCCGTGGGCAACCCGCCGCCCTCCAGCAGTTCGACCCGGAAGAAGCTGTAGACCGACGGCGCGTCGCTGCGTGCGCGCACGTAGTTGCCCGAGCCCTGCACGCGGTCGAGCATCCCCTTCTCGGCCAGGTCCGCCAGCGCCTTGCGCAAGGTGCCCACCGAGATGCCCAGCGTCTCGGCGAAGGCGCGCTCGGGCGGCAGGCGTTCGCCGTCCAGCAGGCGGCCCGCATGGATGTCGCGGATCAGCATCTCGCTGATCTGCACATGCAGCGGCAGGGCGTAGCGGTCGGTCATCGGCGAAAATGCCTCGGCGCGGGAAAATTGATCTACTATTGATCTACATCAAGGCGGATGCTACGCAAGTCAAAATGTCGCACCCGAAAAGGCCACGCATGACCGTCGTTCCCATCACCTCCCCCGATCTCGACGCGGCCGAGGTGTCGTGGTTCGCCGCTCTATGCTCGGACGATTACGAATATCTCGGCGTCCCCGAGGGTCGGCTGCGATCGTCCTTCGCGCATTGCTCGTCCATCGTGCAGGAGGCCGAGGCACAGGGCTTCCGCAACATCCTGTGCCCGTCGTCCTACCAGGTCGGGCAGGACACGCTGTCCTTCGTGGCGGGCTGCGCGCCGATCACCGAGAAGATCAACATGCTGGCCGCCGTGCGCTGCGGCGAGATGCAGCCGATCATGCTGGCGCGCACCATCGCCACGCTGGACCACATGCTGGAAGGGCGCCTGACGGTGAACATCATCAGCAGCGATTTCCCCGGCGAGAAGGCCGACAGCGCCTTCCGCTACCAGCGGTCGCGCGAGGTGGTGGAGATCCTGAAACAGGCGTGGACGCGGGACGAGATCACTTACAAGGGCGAGGTCTACGACTTCGAGGGGCTGACGACCGATCCGGCCAAGCCGTACCAGACGGGCGGGCCGCTGCTGTATTTCGGCGGCTATTCCCCCGACGCGCTGGAACTGTGCGGCCAGCACTGCGACGTCTACCTTATGTGGCCCGAGACGAGGGACTTGCTGACCGAGCGCATGAAGGCGGTCCACGCGGTCGCCGACCGTTACGGCCGCACGCTGGATTTCGGGCTGCGCGTGCACGTCATCGTCCGCGATACCGAGGCCGAGGCCCGCGAATGGGCCCAGCACATCGTCAGCCAGCTTGACGACGAGAAGGGCACCGCGATCCGCGAACGCGCGCTCGACGCGACCAGCCTTGGCGTCTCGCACCAGGCGCGCAACCGCGAACTGGCCGACATGGAGGGCTTCATCGAGCCGCACCTGTGGACCGGCGTGGGGCGCGCGCGCTCGGGCTGCGGCGCGGCGCTGGTCGGCTCGACCGACCAGGTGCTGAGCAAGCTCGAGGACTACCGCAAGATGGGCATCCGCGCCTTCATCCTGTCGGGTTATCCGCATATCGACGAGTGCCGTCACTTCGGCAGCCGGGTTCTGCCGCAAATGAAGACATGCTCGCTGCCCGAGGAATACGGCCGCGTGCCGAAGGAGACACCGCAGACGCCGCTGGGCGCCGGCGAACGCCACTGACCCCGCGCGGCCCCAGGAACGAGGACCACCCGATGGAGCGCATCAGCCTGACCGACGACGTCGAACTCAGCCTCCTTGTCTACGGCATGTGGCGGCTGGGGAACGATGCCGACACCAGCCCCGACCGTGTGCGCGACAAGATCGCCGCCTGTCTCGACCAGGGCATCACCACGATGGACCAGGCCGACATCTACGGCGGCTACGAGGCCGAAGAGGTGCTGGGCCGCGCCCTGACGCCCGAGATCCGCAACCGGATCGAGATCGTGACCAAGTGCGACATTGTCGCCCCCGCCGGGCGCCATGCGGGCGCGCTGGTCAAGCACTACGACACAAGCCGCGCGCATATCGAGGCGTCGGTGGATGCATCGCTGCGGCTGATGGGGATCGAGCACATCGACCTGCTTCTGGTCCACCGGCCCGACCCGTTCATGGACCACTTCGAGACGGGCGAGACCCTCGACAACTTGGTGAAGGGGGGCAAGGTGCGCGCGGTGGGCGCGTCGAACTTCCGGCGCTGGGACTGGGAGCTGCTGCAATCGGGGATGAAGACGCCGCTGGTCACCAACCAGATCGAGATCAGCCTGCTGCACCACGCGCCCTTCACCAACGGCGACGTGGCGTTTCACCAGAAAAACGGAGAACCGCTGATGGCGTGGTCGCCTTTGGGCGGTGGCACCCTATTTCAGCAGGCGAACGCGGGCCTGCGCCGGAAGCTGGCCGAAGTGGGCGCGCGCCACGGGGTCGACGAGGCCGCCGTGGCGGTCGCCTGGCTGCTGGCGCATCCCGCGCGCATCCTGCCCGTTCTGGGCACCAACAACCTGGAGCGGATCCGGGCCATCGGCGACGCGGTCAAGGTGGACCTTGGCCGGGAAACGTGGTTCGACCTGTACACCGAGGCGCTGGGACACGAGGTGGCCTGACGCATGAAAGCCGAGAGGATAGCCTGGCCCATGACCGCGAAGGCCGACAGCTTCGACCCGCACCAGGCTGATCCGCGCGCCTTCCGCGAGGCGCTTGGCCGCTTCGGCACCGGCGTGACGGTGATCACCTGCGCCACGCGGGACGGCCCGCTGGGGATCACGGCGAACAGCTTCTCGTCCCTGTCGCTCGACCCGCCGCTGGTGCTCTGGGCGCCGGCGAAGTCGTCCGCGCGCTACCCGCATTTCATGGCCGCTGAGCGGTTCGCGATCCACGTCATGGGGCGCGACCAGTTCGACACCTGCCGCGGCTTCGCGCGCGACGGCGACGCCTTCGACCGGATCGCCTGGGAGGAAGGCGAAGGTGGCGTGCCGCTGATCAGCGGCAGCCTGTCGTGCTTCGAGTGCGCCACCACCGCCACGCATGACGGCGGCGATCATTCGATCATCGTGGCGCGGGTGACGCGCGTGACCACGCGGGCGGGCGAACCGCTCTTGTTTTTCGGCGGCGCCTACGGGACTTTCGACCCGGCGTCGTGACGCGCGCCCGATAACAACAACCACGGGCGCGTCAGGGAGGAGACCGGGACCATGGTCCTATTGCTGGCGCTTCTGCGCCCGGTGCAGGCCGTCAACGACGTCCTTCTGCGCGCGGGCAAGGGGCTTGCGACGCTGTCCATCGGCCTGATGGTCGTGTGCATCCTGCTGCAGGTCTTCTTCCGCTACGCGCTGAACAACGCGCTGCCCTGGCCCGAGGAAGCGGCGCGCTTCCTGATGCTGTGGATGACCGGGCTGATCGCGCCGGCGGCTTACCGGCGCGGCGGCTTCGTCGCCATCGACATGCTGCAGGCCGCGCTGCCGGGCCGGGCGTCGCACCTGCTGGGGCTGGTGCTGCTGGTGATCTCGGGCGGCGTGCTGGTGATGGCGGTGCGGCTGGGCCACGCGCATGTCTTCGGCAGCTGCCTGTTCAAGTCCTCCTCGCTGTGGCTGCCGTTCGAGCTGCGCTTCGCGCTGCCGGTGCCGTTCACCGGGCTGGACCTGACGCTGTGCACGCGCGCCTCGCCCGCCTTCGGCTTCGAGTGGGGCTGGACGAAGGTACCGCTGCCGCTGGCCTTCCTCAGCCTGTGGGTCGGCGCGCTGATGCTGCTGGCCGTCAATGTTGAGCTCATCCTGCGATCGCTTATCGCGCTGACGGGCGGCGAGGCGCGGATGCGTCCGCTGATGAATACCGACCTGCCGGTGGGGGGCGAATAGATGCTCGTCTGGTTCCTGCCGCTGTTCCTGCTGTTCCTGCTGCTGGGCCTGCCGGTGTTCTTCGGGATGCTGGCGGCACCCGGCCTGCTGCTGTGGATGAACGGGCAGGAGCGCGACCTCGCCCTGCTCTACCGCAACGTCTACAACGGCATCGACAGCTTTCCGCTGATGGCGATCCCGTTCTTCATGCTGGCCGGAGAACTGATGAACCGCGGCGGCATCACCTTGAGGCTCGTCGAGTTCTCACAAGCGCTGATGGGCCATTTCCGCGGCGGGCTGGCGCATGTGAACGTGCTGTCCTCGATGCTGTTCGCGGGGCTGTCGGGATCGGCCGTGGCGGACACCTCGGCGCTGGGGTCGATGCTGATCCCGGCGATGGAGCGCGAGGGCTATACCCGCCGCTTCGCCGCCGCGATCACCGCCGCAAGTTCGGTCATCGGCCCGATCATCCCGCCGTCAGGTATCATGATCATCTACGCCTACGTGATGGGCGAGTCCGTCGCCGCGCTGTTCCTGGCGGGGATCGTGCCGGGCATCCTGGTGGGCGTCGGCCTGATGATCGCAGTCAAGCTGATGGCCGACCGCTACGGCTTTCCGGCATCGCGCGGCAAGGCCACGTGGGGCGAGCGGGGGCAGGCGTCGCTGAAGGCGTTCTTCCCGCTGCTGACGCCGGTGATCATTCTGGGCGGCATTCTCGCGGGCGTCTTCACCCCGACCGAGGCGGCGGCGGTGGCCGCGGCCTACGCGATCGTCATCGGGATGTTCGTGCTGCGCACTCTGCGGCCCTCGGACCTGCCGGACGTGCTCATGCGCTCGGCGATGACCAGCGCGGTGGTGCTGCTGCTAGTGGGCGCGGCGATGGCCTTCAAGACCGTGGTCAGCCTGTCCTACGCGCCGCAGATCCTGGCGGATTACATCCTGTCGCTGTCGCAGAACCCGCTGGTGCTGCTGTTCCTGATCAACCTGCTGCTGTTCGTGGTGGGCATGTTCCTGGACGCGGGGCCGGCGATCATCATCCTGGGGCCGATCCTGGGGCCGATCTTCGTCAGCCTGGGCGTCGATCCGATCCATTTCGCCATCATCATGTCGGTGAACCTGACCGTGGGGCTGGCCACGCCGCCCATGGGGCTGGTTCTGTTCGTGGCATCCAGCGTGTCCGGAGAGCGGGTCGAGACCATCGCCCGCGCAATCCTGCCCTTCCTGCTGGTCGAGATCATCGTCATCTTCCTGATCACGTTCATCCCCGAGGTATCCATGACCGTCCCGCGCCTGTTCGGCTTCGCGGACTGACCCGTTTCACCCGGCCGCAGGGCCGATACCGACCGAAAGAAGCAACAGGGAGAGAGAACATGCTCAAAGGTCTGACCAGAGCCGCGATGATCGCGACGCTCGCGATCGGCGGTGCCACCGCCGCAGTGGCGCAGGAGTTCACGCTGCGCGCCACCGCCAATTCGAACGAGAACGACGAGGATTACGACGGCCTCGTGGTGTTCGAGAACTATGTCGAGCAGGCCAGCAACGGCGCGATCGAGGTCGAGCTGTTCATCGGCACGCAGCTGTGCTCGAACGGGACGGAGTGCCTTCAAGGCGTGGCCGACGGCTCGATCGACATCTTCATCGCGACCAGCGGCGGCACGTCGGGGATCTTTCCCTTCGTGCAGGTGCTGGACCTGCCCTACCTGATGGCCGACGACCGCGTGGCCGAGGCGGTGCTGGAATCCGGCAGCCCGTTCATGACCACGATGCAGGACATGGTCGAGGAAACCTCGGGCGGGGCGATCCGGCTGATGACCATCGGCAACACCGGCGGCTGGCGCAACTTCGCCAACACCCAGCGCCGCGTGCAGACGCCCGCGGACCTGGAGGGCCTGAAGATCCGCACCGTGGTCGCCGACCTGCCGCAGGAGCTGACCCGCGCGCTGGGAGCGTCGCCGACGCCGATCCCGTGGCCCGAACTGTTCACCTCGCTTCAGACCGGGGTGGTCGAGGGCACCAAGAACGGCATCACCGACATCATGAGCATGAAGTTCCCCGAGGCGGGCCTGCAGTACCTGACGCTGGACGGCCACGCCTACATGGCGGCGCTGTGGTTCATGAACGACGAGAAGTTCATGTCGATGCCGCCGGAACTGCGTCGCGTCGTGGTGGACGGGTTCTACCAGCTGCAGCAGGCGACCTTCGCCAGCCCCAAGCGCAAGTCGATCCAGGCCTACGAGGACTTCGTTGCCGGCGGTGGTGATCTCTACGTGCCGACGCCCGTCGAGAAGGAAGCCTTCCGCGAGGCCGCGCAGCCGGTCTTCGAGTGGTTCACCACCAATGTCGAGGGCGGCCAGCAAGCCTATGACGCGCTGACGCAGGCGGTATCGCAGGTCGAGACCAAGCTGGAAGAGGTTCGCGGCGCCGACATCGAGTAAGCGACGCGGGCGCGCGTCCAGTGATGCGCGCCCTGCCCCGGCCCGGTCGCCACGGCGGAACGCGCAGGCTTTTGCGCCGACGGCCGTGGGTCGGATCGGGCTATCCGACCGCCTTGAGCAGCGTGCGGAGGGCGGACTGGCGGGTCGGCTTCTTGTGCAGGGTCATCAGAAGGTCGGCCAGTTCCTGTTCGTCGACCCGCTTGGCCGCCGCCTTGGGCGTGAACCACTTGCGCACGCGCTGCTTGCGCTCCTTCCAGTCGCGCAGCAACTCTTCCACCACCATCGGGTAGACGCGCACCCTGCAGGGGATCACCCGCCCGTCGCCCATGATCTTGGGATAGCGATAGGTGCCGATGCAGTCGCGGCCGATATGGCCCTTGGCGCCGGCTTCCTCCAGCGCCTCGATCTCGGCGGCGTGCCACGGCTTCTTGCCGTCCATTTCCCAGCCCTTGGGCATCACCCAGCGGCCGGTATCGCGCGACGTCACCATCAGCACGCTTACGCTGCCGTCGCCTTCCCACCGCAGGGGAAGCGCGGCGATCTGATCGCCCGTCACCGGCATGTCTGACCTTCACTCGATCTGCACTTGTATGCGTAACGCATAATTAAGCCGATTCATCGACTTGGCAACCGCTTTTAACGCGATCCGCGGCGTCACGCCTGCCCGAGGCACCAGCGCATGATCGCCTTCTGGGCGTGCAGCCGGTTCTCGGCCTCGTCCCAGATGACCGAATTCGGGCCGTCCATCACGTCCGATGTCACTTCCTCTTCGCGGTGGGCGGGCAGGCAGTGCATGAACAGCGCGTCCGGTTTCGCCTGCGCCATCAGGCGGGCGTTGACCTGGTAGGGGCGCAGCATGTTGTGGCGCCGTTCCTTCGAGGACTGGCTGTCATGCATCGACACCCAGGTGTCGGTGACGATCAGGTCGGCGCCCTGCACGGCCTTCTCGGCGTCGCGTTCGATCGTGACGGCGGCGCCGGCGTTGCGCGCCCAGCCGACGAACTCCATCTCGGGGTCCAGCTGCACCGGCCCGGTGAAGGTCAGGTCGAACCCGAACTGCCCGGCCGCGTGCAGGAAGGACGCGCAGACGTTGTTTCCGTCGCCGGACCAGACCACCTTCTTGCCGGCGATCGGTCCGCGATGCTCCTCATAGGTGAGGATATCGGCCATGATCTGGCAGGGATGGGTGCGGTCGGTCAGCCCGTTGATCACCGGCACGCTGGCGTATTCGGCCATTTCTTCCAGCACGGTCTCGTCGAAGGTGCGGATCATGATCAGATCGACGTAGCGCGACAGCACGCGGGCGGTGTCGGCTATGGTTTCGCCATGGCCAAGCTGCATGTCGCTGCCCGACAGGACCATCGTTTCGCCCCCCATCTGGCGCACGCCCACGTCGAAGCTGACGCGGGTCCGGGTCGAAGGCTTCTCGAAGATCAGCGCGACCATGCGGCCGGCCAGCGGCTGTTCGGCGTCCGGCGCGGCCTTGGGCTGGCCGTCGCGGGCGTCCTTCATGGCGCGGGCCTGGTTGATGATGGCCCGCAGGGCGGTCTTGTCCATCTTGTGGATGTCGAGGAAATGATTCATCGCAACGTGCTTTCGTCGGGCGGGGTTGGGGCGCGGCCCCGTCCGCGTCGCGGACCCCAGGTATTCGGAAACGGGTCAGGCGGTGGCCTGCTCCAGCGCGGTGGCGGCCTTGCCGAGGCGGTCGATCGCTTCCGCGATCTCGTCCTCGGTCAGGTTGAGCGGCGGCAGGATGCGCACCACGTTGTCGGCGGCCGGGACGGTGATCACCTGCGCGTCGTAGCCGGCCTTGACCACGTCCGTGTTCATCGCGCGGCACTTGAGGCCCAGCATGAAGCCCATGCCGCGGACGCCCTCAAAGATGTCCGGGTGTGCCGCGACCAGCCCTTCGAGGCGCTGGCGGAACAGCCCCGCGCGGGCGTTGACGCCGGACAGGAACTCCGGGTCCGCCACGTGTTCCATCACCGCGCAGCCGACCGCGCAGGCGAGCGGGTTGCCGCCATAGGTCGAGCCGTGGGTGCCGGCGGTCATGCCCGACGCCGCATCCTCGGTCGCCAGCACGGCGCCCAGCGGGAAGCCGCCGCCGATGCCCTTGGCGACCATCATGATGTCGGGCGTGATGCCGGCCCATTCATGCGCGAACAGGCGCCCGGTGCGGCCCATGCCACACTGCACCTCGTCCAGGATCAGCAGCACGTCGTTGTCGTCGCACAGCTTGCGCAGGCCCTTCAGGCACTGGTCGGGCAGCGGGCGGATACCGCCCTCGCCCTGCACGGGCTCGATCAGGATGGCGGCCACGTCGGTGAAGTCGATCGCCTGCAGCGCGTCGTGATCGCCCCAGCGCAGGTGGGTGAAGCCGGGCAGCAGCGGGCCGAAGCCCTTCGTCATCTTCTCGGAGCCCGCGGCGGCGATCCCGGCCGAGGAGCGGCCGTGGAAGCTGCCCTCGAACGCGACGATGCGGGTCTTGTCGGGCTGGCCCTTGTCGTACCAGTACTTGCGCGCCATCTTGACGGCCAGTTCGCAGGACTCGGTCCCGGAGTTCGTGAAGAACACCGTGTCGGCGAAGGTGTGCTCGACCAGCAGATCGGCCAGCTTCTGCTGCTGCGGGATCTGGTAGAGGTTCGAGACGTGCCACAGGTTGCCCGCCTGCTCGGTCAGCGCGGCCACCAGCGCGGGATGCGCGTGGCCCAGCGCGTTGACCGCGATGCCGGCACCGAGGTCGAGGAAACGTCGCCCGTCGGCCTCGATCAGCCAGGCGCCTTCGCCCTTCACGAAGCTCAGCGGCGCGCGGTTGTAGGTCGGCAGGACGGACGGGATCATGGCGGTATCCTTTCGGGGGTTGTCCCGGGGTGCGCGGGGCACCGGTATGGTCGGGAGAGCAGAAAACGCGGGCGACGGCCGCACCATCGGGTGCGGAGAAAAGCTCAGGCTCGTCGGATGGTCGCGTGCGTTTTCATGAGATCGCTCTTAGCGGCTTTGGCGCATGACGCAAGGGAAAAGCGAAGGCGCCGCCCCGGACGGGACGGCGCCGGTGCTCACTCGGCCGCCTGCGGCGCGTCCACGTCCCAGCCCGACACGGCCTTGACCTCGACGAAGTCGTGGATGCCCCAGGAGCCGCCCTCGCGGCCATTTCCGGACATCTTCATGCCGCCGAAGGGCGAACCCGGCCCGCGGCTCTTTCCGTTCATCTCGATCATGCCGGCGCGCAGCACCCGCGCCAGCCGGTTGCGGCGGGCGCCGTCCTGGCTTTGCACGTAGTTGGTGAGGCCATAGGGCGTGTCGTTGGCGATCTCGACGGCCTGCTCCTCGGTCTCGAACTTCATGATCGACAGGACTGGGCCGAAGATCTCCTCGCGGGCGATGGTCATGTCGTTGGTGACGTCGGCGAAGACCGTGGGACGGACGTAGAAGCCCTTGTTGAAGCCCTCGGGCAGGCCGGGGCCGCCGGCCACCAGGCGCGCGCCCTCGTCGATGCCCTTCTGGATCAAGTCCTGGATCTTGTCCCACTGGACCTTGTTCACGACGGGGCCGATATGCGGGCCTTCCTTGGATGCCGGGCCGACCTGGATGGATTTCGCCACCTCGGCCGCCTCCTCGACGACGCGGTCGTAGGCCGAGGATTCCACCAGCATCCGCGATGGCGCATTGCAGGACTGGCCGGAGTTTTCCATCATGTGCTCGACGCTGCGCTTGACGGCTTCGTCGTCGGCATCGGCGAAGATCAGGTTCGCGCCCTTGCCGCCGAGTTCGAGGTGCACCCGCTTGAGCGTGTCGGCCGCGGCGATCGAGATCAGCCGCCCGGCGCGGGTCGAGCCGGTGAAGCTGACCATGTCGACGTCGGGGTGCGACGACAGCTGGTTGCCGACCCCCGGGCCGTCGCCGTTCACCAGGTTGAAGACGCCCTTGGGCAGGCCGGCCTCGTGCATGATCTCGGCGAAGATGATCGCGTTGAGCGGGCTTTCCTCGGAGGGCTTGAGGACCATCGTGTTGCCCGCCACCAGCGCGGCGCCGACCTTCAGCGTGATCTGGTTCATCGGCCAGTTCCACGGCGTGATCATTGCGCAGACGCCCACAGCCTCATGGATGATGCGGGTGTCCTGATGCTTGTCGGACAGCGGCGCCTCCCACGGGAATTCCTTCGCCGCGCGGATGAAGCCCTTGAAGTGGGCCACGCCGGCACCGACCTGGTCGCTGCGTGCCAGATCCAGCGGCGCGCCCATCTCGAGGCTCATCGCCTGGGCGAGATCCTCGGCGCGGGTCTTGTAGACCTCGAGGACGCGTTCCAGCGCCTGGATGCGCTGTCCGACCGGGGTAGCCATCCAGCCCGGCAGCGCGGCCCGCGCGGCGGCGACGGCGGCGTCGGTGTCGGCCTGCCCGCCGAGGCTGATCGTGGCGCAGGGTTCTTCGGCGGACGGGTTGATGACGGCGTGATCGCGGCCATCCTTCGGATCGACCCACTGGCCGTCGATGTAGAATTGCTTGCGCTCTTGCATGATGTACCCTCCTTGAAGCCGGCGCGAGCCGGTCCGTGTCCTTCCGGCCGGCGTGTAGGCCGGCCCTTGGCCGATACTGTGTCACCGCGCCCATGCGCCCGCAAGGCGGGGTTTACAAAGCGCTTCCAGAGCGTATCTCAGCATCGAAAGCGGCGCGGTTCGCCGCCATTTCAGGAAAGGACAAGGACATGGCGCTTCGCATCAACGACACGATCCCGAACCTGACGGTCAAGACCGACCAGGGCGAGTTCAGCCTGCACGACTGGATCGGCGACGACTGGGCGATCCTGTTCTCGCACCCGAAGGATTTCACCCCCGTCTGCACCACCGAGTTCGGCGCGGTCGCGCGGCTCTCGGCGGAATGGAAGAAGCGCGGCACCAAGGTGCTGGGCATCTCGGTCGACGGAGTCGAGGATCACGTGAAGTGGAAGGCCGACATCGAGAAGGCCGGCGGCGCGGCGCCGGATTTCCCGATCGTTGCCGATGACGGGCTGGAGATGGCCAAGGCCTTCGACATGCTGCCGGCGGAATACGCGCTGCCCGACGGGCGCACACCCGCGGATTCGGCCACCGTGCGCGTGGTGTTCATCGTCGGGCCCGACAAGAAGCTGAAGCTATCGATGACCTACCCGATGACGGTGGGCCGCAACTTCGCCGAGGTGCTGCGCGCGCTGGACGCCCTGCAGACCACCAGCCGCGAGGGCGTGGCGACGCCGGCCGACTGGACCGTGGGCCAGGACGTGATCGTGCCGGTGGCGGTCAGCGACGAGGACGCGATCGCCAAGTACGGCAAGATCGACACCGTGCTACCCTACCTGCGGACGGCCAAGCTGCCGGCCTGAGCGGGTCCTCCCGAGAGTTCATTTAACGGGCGCCTTGCGAGGCGCCCGTTTCGTCTGCGGGGATGGGGACTCAGCCTTCGCCCAGCTTCGGGGCGGGGCGATCCAGAACGAGGTCCGCGTCCGAGAACCGGAAGGGCGCGCGCACGCCGGGCACGCCTTCGGGCGCGATGCGCAGGCCCCGCGCCGCGACCTGCGGGTCGGCGAAGACCTCGGCCATGTCGTTGATCGGCCCGGCGGGGATGCCCTCTGCCTCGCAGCCTTGCAGGAGGTCGGCCTTGCTCCGCTTGCGGGTCTCGGCCATCAGCCGGGCGATCATCGTCTCGCGGTTGGCGACGCGGTCGGCATTGGTGGCGTAGTCCGGATGCTCGACCATGTCGTGCAGGCCCAGCAGGGTGCAGAGGCGGCGATACTGTGCGTCGTTGCCGGTTGCGATGATGATATGGCCGTCGGCGCAGTCGAACACCTGGTAGGGCGTGAGGTTGGGGTGGTAGTTGCCTGTGCGGCCCGGCGGCGTGCCGGTGCTGAGGTAGTTCAGCGCCTGGTTCGCGGTGGCCGACACGGCGCAGTCGAGCAGGCTCATGTCGATGTGCTGGCCGCGGCCGGTGCGGTGCCGCTGGTGAAGTGCTGCGAGGATACCCGAGACGCAATAGAGCCCGGTGAACAGGTCGGTGACCGCCACGCCTGCGCGCTGGGGCTGGCCGTCGGGCTCGCCCGTGATGGACATGAGGCCCGACATGCCCTGGATGATGTAGTCGTAGCCCGCGCGGTGCGCGTAGGGGCCATCCTGTCCGAAACCGGTGATCGAGCAGTAGATCAGGCCGGGATTGGTGGCCGCGGCGCTGTCGTAGTCCAGCCCGTACTTCTTCAGGCCGCCGACCTTGAAGTTCTCGATCAGGATGTCGGCCCCGGCGATCAGGTCGTGCATGCGGGCCTGACCGGCCTCGCTGGCGATGTCGACGACTTCGGACCGCTTGCCGCGGTTGCAGGAATGGAAATAGGCGGCCGAGCGATCGCCGTCACGATCGATGAAGGGCGGGCCCCAGGCGCGCGTGTCGTCACCCTTTGGGCTTTCGATCTTGAGAACATCGGCGCCGAGGTCGGCCAGTGTCTGACCGGCCCAGGGGCCGGCCAGGATCCGCGCGAGCTCGATCACCCGGACCCCTTCGAGGGGTCCGCGCGGTGCCGAATTCATTCGCCCAGGCGCTCGTCCAGGATGTCCGAGAACTCGGCGTAGCTCATGTTGGAGCGGGTCTCGCCGTCGATCACGAAGGTGGGCGTTGCGCGGACGTTATGCTCCTCGGCGTTGGCCTGGTACCATTCCACCAGCGCGCGCAGCTTGGCCGAGTCGGTCAGGCAGCTTTCCAGCTGGTCGTTGTCGAGGCCTGCCATGCGGCCGATCTTGCGCAGCTCGTCGGCGATGGCGGCGTCCGAGCCGGCACGCGACCATTCGCCCTGCGTGTCGTAGATCATGTCGGTGATGCCGAAGAAGCGGTCCTCGCCGCCGCAGCGGGCGACCAGGCTGGCCCACATGCCGTACTTGTCGAAATAGACCTCGCGGTAGGTGAAGCGGACCTTGCCGCTGTCGATGTAGTCTTCCTTGAGCTGCGGGAAGACGTCTTCGTGGAAGGTCGCGCAATGCGGGCAGGTGTACGAGGCGTATTCGATCACCTCGACCGGCGCGTCCTCGGCACCCAGCGTCATCTCGGTGATCTCAACGGCTTCGGTTTCCGTCGTCGCCTCCTGGGCCGAGGCCGCGCCCGGCAGCGCGATCGTCGCACCGGGGGCGGTGCCCTGTCCTGCGACCCACCAGCCGCCGCCGACGATTGCCGCGGCCAGCGCCACTGCGGAGAGATGCGTTTTCATGTCCGGTCTCACTTTCTTGCCTGCGGGCGCGCTGCGCCCTGTTGTCGGTCGGGCGGTCGGCGCCCTGCTGCTGCGGGCGCCATGCGCCCGGATGTCGTTCGCGGGCCCGTGCCCGACCGGGCCTCAGCCCCGGCGCGTCTCGGTTCTGGATATGACGTTGGCCGCCAGGCGTTCAAGCGCCGCGCGCAGCCCCTCGTCGCCGACGCCCTCGGCCACGGCGCGGGCCTGCTGCTGCGCCTGCGGGGACGGGCCGCGCGGGGCTTCGGGCCGTCGATGGACGAAATCCACCTGCCCCTCGGCAAAGCCGGTGGGCGCGGTCTGGGTCACGCGGATGCGGGCGATGGCGTTGTAACCGTAGATGCCGTTGATGCGTTCGCGCAGCGTCTCGCGCGCCATCTCGACCATCGGGGCGTTGCCGCCCGTGGTCAGCACCGTCAGCGTGGCGCCGAAGCCGCCCCTGCCATAGCGGATCTCCACGGGCCGGGTAATCGCGGCGAGGTCGGCGCCGGCGATCTCCTCCCAGTGGGTCAGCACGCGCGACTGTGCGAAGCCTCGCGATTCGGAGGCCTTGCGCACCCGCTCCTCGAGCAGTTTCGAGGTCCGCGCGAAGCCGTAGGTCGTGGTGCTGCGCCGTTTCACGGGGTGTTGCCTTGTCTCTGCGGTCTCGAGGCTATTCTACTGACCGCGGCCGCCACGGCCACCCCAATCCGTCCCTGTGCGAGAGCGATCAAGCGAATGTCAGACCTGCGCGAGCGCGCGAGTGCCGCCGAGATGTCGGCCGACCTGCTGGAATGGTACGACCGCCACGCCCGCGCGCTGCCGTGGCGCGTGGGCCCGGCGGCGCGGGTGCGTGGCGAGCGGCCAGACCCCTACCGCGTCTGGCTGTCCGAGATCATGCTGCAGCAGACCACCGTAGCGGCGGTGAAATCCTACTACGCCACGTTCACCACCCGCTGGCCGAATGTGCAGGCGCTGGCCGCGGCCGAGGATGCCGACGTCATGGCCGCCTGGGCCGGCCTTGGCTATTATGCCCGGGCGCGCAACCTGCTGAAATGCGCGCGCGTCGTTGTGGAAGATCACGGCGGGCGCTTTCCCGGCGACCACGAAACGCTGCTGACCCTGCCCGGCGTGGGGCGCTACACCGCCGCGGCGATCGCGGCCATCGTCTTCGACGATCCGCAGGTGGTGGTCGACGGCAACGTGGAGCGCGTGATGGCGCGCGTCCACGACGAGCACACGCCGCTGCCGCAGGCCAAGCCGGTGCTGACCGACATGGCGGCGCGGCTGACGCCGGCTGACCGGCCGGGCTGCTACGCGCAGGCGGTGATGGACCTTGGCGCCACGATCTGCACGCCGAAGCGGCCGGCCTGCGGGCTGTGCCCCTGGCGGCGATCCTGCGCGGCGTGGGCGGCCGGAACGCAGGCGGACCTGCCGAAGAAGGCACCGAAGAAGCGCAAGCCGACGCGCCACGGCATCGTCTACCTGGCGCGCCGCGTCGACGGCGCCTGGCTGCTGGAACGGCGCCCGGACAAGGGGCTGCTGGGCGGGATGCTGGGCTGGCCGGGCAGCGACTGGTCCGATACGCCCGCCGACGCGCCGCCGATTCGCGCGGAATGGCGCACCCTGTCCGAGGAAGCGCTGCACACCTTCACGCATTTCCACCTGCGGCTGGTCGTGAAGACCGCCCTTGTGCCGATGGATCGCGCACCCGCGCGCGGAAAATTCATCGAATTGCCCGATTTCAGCCCCGCCGACCTGCCAACGGTGATGCGCAAGGCGTTCGACCTTGCGTCACGCGGCTGATCGCCGCTTTGGCGGATGCGCGATCCGGCCGTAGGATCGGGCGCAGCTTTCGGAGGCTTCGATGAGCGACGCGACACCCGTTTCGACGACACCCGACCTTGCGCGGCTGACCGCCGTTGCGCCCTTCGCGCTGTCGCTGATGCTGATCCCGATGGTCTGGGTGGCGGCGCTGTGGGGCGGCTGGTGGATCGCGCTGCCGATCGTGTCGACGTGGTACCTGTTCTCGATCCTCGACGCGGCGCTGGGGCTGAACCAGGACAACGCCGACCCGCTGACGCCGGACGACCAGCTTCACCTCTACAAGGCCATCACCGCCGCTTGGGTGCCGCTGCAGATCATCAGCCTGTTCGGCCTGATCTGGTTCGTCTCGGACGCCGCGCACCTGACCGCCTGGGAGAAGGTCGGCGTGTTCATCGGCGTCGGCGTGATGACCGGCACCGTCGGCATCACCTACGCGCACGAGCTGATGCACCAGCGCAACCGGCTGGAGCGTCGGCTGGCCGACCTGCTGATGGCGATGGTGCTGTACTCGCACTTCCGGTCCGAGCACCTGCTGGTGCATCACCGCTATGTCGGCACGCCGCGCGACCCGGTCAGCGCGCGCTACAACGAGGGGTTCCACCGCTATTATCCGCGCGTGCTGCGGCAGTGCCTGGTGTCCTCCTTCCGCGCCGAGGCGGCGATGCTGGCGCGCAAGGGGCTGCCGTGGTGGCATCGCTCGAACCCGTTCTGGACCTACTGGGCGCTTCAGGCGACGGCACTGGCGCTGGCGGCGGTGCTTGGCGGCTGGGTCGGCCTTGGCCTGTTCGCGCTGCAGGCGGGCGTCGCAGTCTGGCAGCTCGAACTGGTGAACTACGTCGAGCATTACGGCCTGACCCGCAAGCACCTGGGCGACGGAAAGTACGAGCACGTCCTGCCGCGCCACAGCTGGAACGCCTCGCACCGCGCGTCGAACTGGCTGTTGATCAACCTGCAACGCCATTCCGACCACCACTACAAGCCCGACCGGCGCTTTCCCCTGCTGCAGACCTATCCCGAAGACGAGGCCCCGCAACTGCCCTACGGCTACCCGGTGATGACGATGGCGGCGATGGTCCCGCCCCTGTGGCGGCGCGTGATGAACCCGCGCGTGCGCGCCTGGCGGCGGCGCTTCTACCCCGAGATCACGGACTGGAAACCCTACAACAGGGCCGAGACCCCGCTGCCGCGCTGAGCGGCGCACCCCGTGCGGCACCGCAGCACGTGCCGTGGTGACATTCGGCGCGGCCGTCGCTAGAAGGCGCGCGACAGTTGCAGCCAACGCACGAGGGTTCTCATGACGATCCAGGTTTTCGGACACAAATCCCCCGACACCGACAGCACCGGCAGCCCGATCATCTGGGCGTGGTACCTCAACCAGATCAAGGGCGAGGACGCCAAGCCCGTGCTTCTGGGCGAGCCCAACACCGAGGCCGCGTTCATGCTGTCGCACTGGGGTCTCGACAAGCCCGAGATCATCGAGGACGTGGCCGAGGGCGCGCCGGTGGTGATCGTCGACACCAACAACCCCGCCGAGCTGCCCAAGTCGATCAACAAGGCCGACATCCGCGGCATCATCGACCACCACAAGCTGGTCGCCGGGCTGGAAACCAAGGCGCCGATCGAGATCCGGATCGAGCCGCTGGCCTGCACCGCCACGATCATGTGGAAGATGATCGGCGACGACCTCGCCCAGGCCCCGCGCGAGATCAAGGGCGCGATGCTGACCTGCATCCTGTCCGACACGCTGGAATTCCGCTCGCCCACCACCACGCAGGAGGACAAGGCGATTGCCTTCGGCCTCGCCAAGGACCTGGACGTGGACCTGAAGGATTTCGCGGCTCAGATGTTCGCCGCCAAGTCCGATGTCTCGGCCTTCTCGGATGCCGAGCTGCTGCGCATGGACAGCAAGGAATACGAGGTCGACGGCACCAAGTTCCGCGTCTCGGTGCTTGAGACCACCGCGCCCGACATGCCGCTGTCGCGCAAGGACAGCCTGATGGAGACGATGAAGACCGTCGCGTCCGAGGACGACGTGGACGAGGTGCTGCTGTTCGTGGTCGACATCCTGAACGAGGAAGCGACCCTGCTGGTCCCGAACGACCGCGTGAAGGCCGTGGCCGAGAAGAGCTTCGGCGCGACGGTCGAGGGCGACACGGTCGTGCTGCCCGGCGTGATGAGCCGCAAGAAGCAGATCATCCCGAACCTCAAGGTCTGAGACCGGACCACGACCAGCCCCGGGGAACATCGTCCCCGGGGCCGCGTTCCCTCGGCGCAAGCGAGGAGAACGCCATGCTGAACACGGCCAACATCACGGAATTCGATGCCGGGCTGCCGGCCACCTACGCCTTTCGCATCACCGGCGCCGTGACCCGCGACGACATGGCGGCCATGGCCGAGCGCATGCTGGCCGTCTTCGATGCGCATTCGAAGGTCGACATGCTGCTGGTCTTCGAGACCGGCACGAGTTCGGAACCGGGCGCGTCGCTGTCGATGGATTCGATGAAGGCGCAGGTCGAATCCCTGGCCAAGGTGCGCAATTACGTTGTCGCGCAAGCCCCCGACCGGGCGGGCAACATGGTCGAGACGATGGGCAAGCTGATGCCGGTCGAAGCGCGGGCCTTCGACACCGAGGCCGAGGCTTTGGACTGGCTGCGTGCGCAACCCGCGCCACAGGGCTGAGCGCCGGGAAGGGCGCCGGCGGGCCGAGCGCAGCAAGGGCTGGCAGAGGCCGCCCGCCTGCGCCATAGCTGAGCCGACCCCGCAAGAAGGAACCCGGCCCATGACGCAGATCATCTCCGCCCTGTCCGACGTGTCGCGGAACTACGACGCGCTTTTCGTCGATCTCTGGGGCTGCGTGCATGACGGCGTCGCGGCAATTCCCTCGGCGATCGAGGCGCTGCAGGCCTACCGGGCGCGCGGCGGCCGCGTGATCCTGCTGACCAACGCCCCGCGCCCGCGCCACGAGGTCGCCCGCCAGATCGAGCGGTTCGGCGTACCAGAAGACGCCTGGGACGATATCGCCACGTCCGGCGATTCGGCGCGCGCGGCCATGTTCACCGGCGCGGTGGGCCGCAAGGTCTGGTTCATCGGTCAGGAACACGACCTGTCCTTCTTCGACCCGCTCAAGCTTGTCTCCGATCCCGTCGCGGTCGAGCGCGTGGACCTGGACGAGGCCGAAGGCATCGTCTGCTGCGGCCCGTTCGATCCGCATGCCGACCCGGCCGTCTACCGCCCGCAGTTCCTGGCGGCCAAGCAGCGGGGGCTGAAGCTGCTCTGCGCCAATCCCGACATCGTCGTGGACCGGGGCGACACCCGCGAGTGGTGCGCCGGCGCGATGGCGCGGCTCTACACAGAGATGGGCGGCGAAAGCCTGTATTTCGGCAAGCCGCATCCGCCGGTCTACGACCTCGCGCGACGGCGGCTGGCCGATCACGCGGGCCACGTTTCCGACGACGCGATCCTGGCCATCGGCGACGGTCCGCAGACCGACGTGCTGGGCGCCATGGGCGAGAAGATCGATTCGCTGTTCATCACCGGCGGGCTCGCACGACTCGAGACAGCGACGGAAACCGATCCCGACCCCGAGGCGCTGCAGCGTTACCTCGCTGCCGAAGGCATCGCGCCCACCTACTCGATCGGACGTCTGCGCTAGTCTTCTCGCTTGACTTTCTGCGTCCGCTAGGTAATTAAATTACGCGTTACGTTATCGGGACGCTGTTTAATTACCCTTAGGGACCTGGAGAAGCGAGATGCTGGACACCCTGCCGCGCGGAACGATCTGCATCGAGGACATCGAGATGGGCATGGCGCGCCACGTGCAGAAGCAGGTGACCGAGCAGGATATCGAGCTGTTCGCCCGGATCTCGACCGACCGGAACCCGGTCCACCTGGACGACGAATACGCCCGCGACACGATCTTCGAGGGGCGCATCGCGCATGGCATGCTGACCGCCGGGCTGATCTCGGCCGTGATCGGCGAACAGCTTCCGGGGCACGGATCGGTCTACCTCGGGCAGTCGCTGCGGTTCCTCGCGCCGGTGCGCCCGGGCGAAATGGTCCGCGCCGAGGTCACGGTGACCGGCATCGACATCGCGAAGCGCCGCGTGACACTGGATTGCCGGTGCACCGTCGATGGCAAGCCGGTGCTGGTGGGCGAAGCGACGGTGATGGCGCCGACCCGCGCGCCGGCCTGACCCGCACGACCGCCAGGGGCAGGAGCGCACCGGCCGCGGTCGTGCGCCAGTCCGAAGCCCCTGCCGAAGGCGGGAGCCGAGTAATCTGCGCGCGCCGCAGGCGCGCTCCGCTTGCCAGAATTCAGGTCAGGCGAAACCCGTCGGGGATGGCGTCGCGCCCCTCCAGCACCAGGTCGGCCACCACCTCGGCCACCTTTGGCGCCATGCCGAAACCGATCTTGAAACCGCCATTGGCCACGCAATGCCCTGGACGGCCGGGCCAGCCGCCAAGCAGCGGCGCCCGGCTGCGCGCGCGCGGCCGGACCCCCGCCCAGCGGGCGATCACCTCGGCGCCGACCAGCGCCGGAACCGCCGCGCGCGCCCGCGCGACCAGAGCGTCGCATTGCGCATCGACCGCATCGCCGGTGTCGAAGTCACGCTCGGATGTCGAGCCGATCGCCACTGTGCCGTCCGCGTGCGGCACCACGTGCAGGCCGTCCACGAACAACTGCGGCGCTTGCCGGGCGTCGAAGCGCAGCAGCGCGGCCTGTCCCTTGACCCCGTCGCCTACCTTGCGACCAAGCGCGTCCGAGAGGTCGTGCAGGCCGCGCCACCCGGTTGCCCAGATCACCGCGCCTTCGTCCGCCGCCTCGGGCGCGATCTCGGCCCCGCACGCGCGCAGCGCCGCGACCAGCGCCGCGCAGGCCATGCGCGGGTACAGGCGCGCGGCAAGCGTGTCGTGGATCAGCCAGCCGGAGTGTGACATTGGC
Organism: Citreimonas salinaria; assembly: GCF_900107235.1. Classification (GTDB taxonomy): domain Bacteria; phylum Pseudomonadota; class Alphaproteobacteria; order Rhodobacterales; family Rhodobacteraceae; genus Citreimonas; species Citreimonas salinaria. The sequence goes on along the minus strand of NZ_FNPF01000004.1, from coordinate 252,210 downwards.
GCAAACGCGCCCGCATCCTCGGCACGGACGACCTCCCACGAAGCCCGGCCCTGCCACAGCGCGGCCGCACCCTCGGCGCGCGTGCGCGCCAGCGTCAGCGCGGCGTCGTCCGCGACCGGTTGCAGCCGGCCGGTGCGGGCATAGCCGGGGCTGACGCCGCCGGCCGCCTCGACGCCCTGCCAGAAGGCGCCGGCCATCAGCAGGCTTTCGAGCTGAAAGGCTTTCTTCTCGTTCCAGTTCTCGGGGGCGTGCGGCGCCAGCGCGCCGACGATGCCGCCAGACGCTCCCGCGCCCGGCCCGTGCGGGTCGACCACGCGCAGGCGCGCGCCGCGTTGCGCGCAGGCCCAGGCAATCGACAGGCCGAAGATCCCCGCCCCGCGCACCGTCACGTCGACCCTTGCCATTGTGCGCGCCTCCCGGCATTGCCCCATCCGAACCGGAGGCCGTGATGCCAGACAATTGCGACACCGACCAGAGCCATCCCGCCGGCCATCCCGTGGACTGGCGCGACGCCGTACCGGTCTCGCGGCGCTTCGACGATCCGTTCTTCTCGCTGCAGAACGGGTTGGCCGAGACGCGCCACGTCTTCCTGCAGGGCAACGGCCTGCCCGCGCGGTTCCGCGACGGCTTTCACATCGCCGAGCTTGGTTTCGGCACCGGGCTGAACCTGCTGGCCGCGCTGCAGGCCTGGCGCGACAGCGGTGTTCAGGGCGTGCTGCATTTCACCACGTTCGAGGCATATCCGCTTGCGCCCGAAGCGATGATCCGCGCGCAGGCGGCCTTTCCCGAGCTTGCGTCCGTGGCCGACGACCTGCGCCCCTACTGGAACGAGGGCACGCGCCGCATCGCGCTGCCCGACCTAGCCTTCACCCTGATGGAGGGCGATGCGCGCAAGACGCTGCCGGCGTGGGGCGGCCGCGCCGACGCCTGGTTCCTCGACGGGTTCGCGCCCGCGCGCAACCCGCAGCTTTGGGGCGACGACCTGATGGCGCAGGTCGCAACGCACATGACGCCGGGCGGCTCGGCCGCGACCTACGCGGCGGCCGGCCACGTGCGCCGCGCGCTGGCGGCGGCGGGGCTTGAGGTGGCCCGGCTGCCCGGATATGGGCGGAAACGTCACATGACGGTGGCGCGCAAGCCCTGAAGGACCCCGACCATGGCGCAGCAGGACACGAGGCTGGGCATCCTTCTGATGGTCGCCACCACCTTCGTCTTCGCCATGCAGGACGGGATCTCGCGCCACCTGGCGTCGGAATACAACGTCCTGATGGTGGTGATGATCCGGTACTGGTTCTTCGCCGCCTTCGTGATCGCCGTCGCCGCGTGCAAGGCGGGCCTGCGCGCAGCCGCCGCCACGCGCCTGCCTTGGCTGCAGGCCTTTCGCGGCGTGCTGCTGGTGCTCGAGATCAACGTGATGGTGCTGAGCTTCGTCTACCTGGGACTGGTGGAAAGCCACGCGATCTTCGCGGTCTACCCGCTGCTGGTCGCGGCGCTGTCGGGGCCGGTTCTGGGCGAGTTCGTCGGCTGGCGGCGCTGGGTCGCGATCGCGCTGGGCTTCGTCGGCGTGATCATCATCCTGCAGCCCGACGACGGCGTGTTCTCGCCCTATGCGGTGATCCCGCTGATCGCTGCGCTGATGTTCGCGCTTTACGGCCTGCTGACGCGCTATGTCGGCCGCGTCGACAGCGCCGCGACCTCGTTCTTCTGGACCGGCACCACCGGCGCGGTGGCCGCCACGGCAATCGGCATCTGGTTCTGGGAACCGATGACCGCCCCGGACTGGGTCTGGATGGGCGCGCTGTGCATCACGGGTGCCACGGGTCACTTCCTGCTGATCAAGACCTACGAGGTGGCCGAGGCCAGCGCGGTTCAGCCCTTCGCCTACCTGCAGCTTCCCTTCGCCGCCGCACTGGGCCTGCTGGTCTTCGGCGAGACGCTACGCAGCAACGTGGTGATCGGCGCGGGCATCATCGTCGCGGCGGGTTTGTTCACCCTGTGGCGGGCCCGCGTCGCGCGCAGCTGATATCCGCGACGCGGCAGAGGCGCAGCGGCCTCCCTCGCGCCGGCGAGGCAATTCACCCGCGCGCTACTTCCGGATCGAAAGGCTGTTTCAGCCTCGCGCGAGTCGTTTCCGCGCGCGTGGCCGCAGCGCTAGTTCAGCAGGCCCGCGTGGCGCAGCGCTGCGTCCAGCTTTTCGCGCGTCGGCGGCGTCACCGGCAGCAGCGGCAGGCGCATCTCCTCGGCGCACAGGCCGAGACGCGACATGGCGTATTTCACGCCGCACAGGCCCGGCTCGGTGAAGATCGCGTGGTGCAGCGGCATGAGCCGGTCCTGAAGCGTCAGCGCCTTCGGGTAATCGCTGGCAAGGCACGCCTCCTGCATCTCGGCGCAGAGGCGGGGCGCCACGTTCGCGGTGACCGAGATGCAGCCGACGCCGCCTTGGGCGTTGAAGCCGTGCGCGGTCGCGTCCTCGCCCGAGATCTGCAGGAAGTCCGGGCCGCAGGTGATGCGCTGCTGGCAAACGCGCGCCAGATCGGCCGTCGCGTCCTTGACGCCGACGATGCGCGGCAGCTTGGCAAGTTCGCCCATCGTCGCGGGCGTCATGTCCACAGCCGAGCGGCCGGGGATGTTGTAGATGACGAGCGGCAGGTTGCAGCAATCGTGCAGCGCGGTGAAATGCGCGATCAGTCCGGCCTGCGTCGGCTTGTTGTAGTAGGGCGTCACCACCAGCGCCGCGTCCGCGCCCACGCGTTCGGCGTGCTGCAGGAAGCGGATCGCCTCGGACGTGTTGTTCGAGCCTGCGCCGGCGATCACGGGGAGGCGGCCGGCGGCGGCCTCGACCACGCATTCGATGACCTGCTCGTGCTCCTGGTGGCTGAGCGTCGGGCTTTCGCCGGTGGTGCCAACGGGCACGAGGCCGTGGCTGCCTTCTTCCACGTGCCAGTCGACCAGGCGTTTGAGCGTGCCGAAATCCACTGCGCCGTCCTTGAACGGCGTGACCAGTGCGGGCATCGATCCCTTCAGCATGACACGCTCCTTCCACTGTGGTTTACCGGGGATCCGCCCAAGCGGTCGTGATTGGACGACCGCCGCGGCCCGGGTAATGTGTTGCGCGGGTCTATTCCTTTTCGAGATGGGAAATGCAAGCCATGACGCGCATTCTGACGCTTTGCCTGGCGCTTGTGCTGTCGACGCACGCCGCGGCACAGGACGGGGCCGCCGCGCTTGGCCGGGCGATGGACGCGGTGCGGGCCGGCGACTGGGACGATGCACGCTCGACCGTGCGTGGTGCGGGGCAGATCGGGTCGGACATCGTGACGTGGCACGCACTGCGAGCCGGACGCGGCACGCCCGAAGAGGTGACCGATTTCCTCACCCGCAACCCCGACTGGCCCGGCCTGCCCTACCTGCGCGAACGGGCCGAGCCGGTGATCGCCGGCGCCGATCCCGCCGTTGTCCGCGCCTTCTTCGATGACCGCACGCCGCAGACGGGCGACGGCGCGCTGGCCCTGGCGCAGGCGCACCTGGCCGCCGGCGAGACCGGGCCGGCCGAGGTGCTGGTGGTGCTGGCGTGGCGCACGCTGGCGCTGGACGGCGACGGCCGAAAGGCGTTTCTGGACCACTGGGGCGATCTGCTTCGTCCGCATCACGAGGCACGGCTGGACATGGCGCTGTGGCGCGGCTGGACGGCGAATGCCGGCGCGATGCTGCCGCTGGTCGACGACGGCTGGCGCCGGCTGGCCGAGGCGCGCATGGGCCTGCGCGCGGATGCCGCCGGTGTGGACGGGCTGATCGCGCGGGTGCCCGACCGTCTGTCGGATCATCCCGGACTGGCGCATGAACGCTTCCTCTGGCGCGTGCGCAAGGGCCGTGCGCAGGACGCGACGGACCTGCTTCTGGAACGCTCGACCTCGGCCGCCGCGCTGGGCGAGCCGTGGGCCTGGGCCGACGCGCGGAGCGACTTGGCGCGCGACCTGATGCGCGAGGGCGACGTGGTCCAGGCCTATCGGGTGGCATCCACGCATTACCTGGTCGACGGGTCGGACTTCCCCGATCTCGAATGGCTGTCGGGCTATCTCGCCCTGCGCTTCCTGAACCGGCCGGACCTGGCATTGCAGCATTTCGAGGCGTTCCACGGCGCGATCGACACGCCGATCTCGCTGGGGCGCGCCGGTTACTGGCTGGGCCGCGCGCACGAGGCGCTGGACAATGCCGAAGCCGCGGCGACCGCCTACGCGATGGGCGCCCGGTACCAGACCACCTTCTACGGGCTGCTCGCGGCGGAACGTGCCGGACTGCCGGTCGATCCGGCGCTGGCCGGCACCGAAAGCTTCGGCGACTGGAAGACCGCGCCTTGGACCGAAAGCAGCGTCTTCAAGGCGGGCATGCTGCTGCTGGAGGCCGGCGAGAACCGTCTGGGAGAGCGTTTCCTGACGCATCTCGCGGAATCGCTGGATCGCGACGGGATGGGCCAGATAGGCGCCATGTTCGAGGAGATGGGCCGCCCGCACATGCAGGTCATGCTGGGCAAGCGCGCCGCGCAGTTCGGCCACGAGATCCCCGGCCCCTACTACGCGGTGCACCCTCTGGTGGCGCAGGCGGAATACCCGGTCCCGCGAGAGCTGGTCCTGTCGATCGCCCGGCGCGAATCCGAGTTCGACCCGGTGGTGATCTCGGGCGCGGGCGCACGAGGGTTCATGCAGCTGATGCCGGGCACGGCGAAGGACGTGGCGGGGTGGCTGGACCTGGAATACGACGTGGACAGGCTGCTGTCGGACCCGGTCTACAACGCCAAGCTGGGCGCGGCATACTTGGCGAACCTGGCGCGACGCTTCGGCGGAAACGTCGTGATGATGGCGGCAGGATACAATGCCGGACCCAGCCGCCCGTACCAGTGGATCGAACGCTTCGGCGATCCGCGCGGCGGCGGCGTGGACGTGATCGACTGGATCGAGTTCATCCCCTTCGACGAGACGCGCAACTACGTGATGCGCGTGGCGGAAAGCCTGCCGGTCTACCGCGCACGGCTGGGCAAGGACCCGCACCCGGTACCGTTTTCGCAGGAACTGGCCGGCGCGACGCTCGCCACGAACTGAGCGCGCCGAAGATGAAAAGCCCCGGCATTGCCGGGGCTTTGTCGTTTCGGGCCGGACCCGCCGCGCGTTACTGCGTCGGGTCGCCTTCGAGCCCCTCGGGCTGACCGACGACCACGAAGCGGAGCGCCTCGGGCTTCAGCAGGCGCGCGGCGACGCGGTTGATATCCTCGACCGTCAGGGCCTCGATCATGGCATTGCGCGTTTCGACGTATTCCGGCGTCAGCCCGTCGAGCTGCATGCCGACCAGGATGCTGGCGATCTGGCTGTTGCCGTCGAAGCGCAGCGGATAGGCGCCGGTCAGGTAGGTCTTGGCCCGCGCCAGCTCGTCCTCGCTCACGCCGTCGCTGGCCATGCGCGCCCATTCCGCACGCACCACGTCGATGGCCTCGGCGATGCGGTCGTTCGCCGACGCGACCTGCCCCATGTAGAGCGCCGCGTGATCCTTTGGCACGAGATAGGAATAGACGCCGTAGGTCAGGCCGCGCTTCTCGCGCACCTCTTCCATCAGGCGGGAATCGTAGCCGCCGGCACCGAGGATCGTGTTGAGCACGTAGGCCGCGAAGAAATCGGGATCGTCCCGGGCAATACCTTCGTGCCCGAACATCGCCACCGATTGCGGCGTGTCGAACGGCACCACGGTCACGCCCTCGGTGGTCGCGACCTCGGCCTCGCCCGGCAGCGGGGCGCCCTCTTCGGGCAGATCGCCCAGCAACTCGTCCAGCAGCACGCCCAGCTCTTCGGCACTGATATCGCCGGCGGCGGCGACGTGGACGCGGTCCCGCGCGATGGTGCGGTCGAAGGCCTGCACCACGTCGTCGCGTGTCAGGGCGCCGACGCTGTCGATCGTGCCCTGGTAGTCGCTGCCATAGGGATGATCGCCGAAGGCGCGCCGGTCGAAGGTCTGCGCCGCGATCGCGTTCGGGTCTGTTGCGTCCGACCGGATCGAGGACAGGATCTGCGCCTTCACCCGGTCGATCGCGTCCTGGTCGAAGCGCGGCGATACCAGCGTTTCGCGCAGCAGCGCCACCGCCTCGTCCTGCGTCTCGGTCAGGAACTGCGCCGAGACCGACACCGCGTCGTCGCCCACGTCGTAGCTGAAGCGCGCCGCGAGGCTTTCGGCCACGGTGGTGAATTCGCGCGCGTCGCGGTCGCCCGCGCCCTCCTCGAGAAGCGCGGTCATCAGGTTGGTCGCGCCGCGCTTGCCCTCGGCATCCAGCGAGGCGCCGCCACGGAAGCGCAATTCGAGCGCGACGAACGGGATCGACGGTTCCTCGACCAGCCAGGCCTCGATGCCGCCGGGGCTGGTGACTTCCTTGATCTCTATGTCGGCGCGGGCGGCAGTGGCCGCGAGGACCAGCGCGGCCGCGAATGTCAAAAGCTTCATTGCGTCGCCTCCGGCGCGTCGGTTTGGGATTGCATCAGGTAGCCGGTCACCGCCTTGTCGCGGTCGAAGACCATCCGTGCGGCGGCCAGGATGTCTTCTTCGGTCACGGCCTGAAGCACGTCGGGCCAGGCCTGCACGTCCTCGACCGTCAAGCCCGAGGTCAGCGCCGCCCCGTAGCGCCGCGCCAGCGCATCTGCGTTGTCGCGGGCATAGATCTGCTGCGCGCGCATCTGGAACTTGATCCGCTCGAGTTGCTCGGGGTCGACACCGTTTTCGAGGAACTCGGCGACCGTCTCGTCCACCGCGGCCTCGGCCTCCTCCAGCGTGACGCCTTCGGCGGGCACGATGATCAGGCCGAAGGTCGTGTCGTCGTAGGACACGCCGTCGTAGAACGCGCCGGTATAAACCGCCTTCTGCTCCTCGAACTGCAGCTTGGTGCTGAGGACCGAGGTCTGCCCGCCGCCGAGGATCTCGGACAGCAGGGTCAGCGCCGCCGCCTGTTCCTGCGCGCCGGCGTCGCGTTCCGGCGCCAGGTAGGTGCGGATCACGTAGGGCTGCGCCACGCGGGGATCGTCGAACATCAGGCGGCGTTCGGCGCGGTGCGGCGGCTCGGCCACCCGTTCGCGCGGTCCGATATCGGGATCGGCCGGGATCGGGCCGTAATGCTGTTCGGCCAGTACGCGAACCTCGTCGGGCGTGACGTCGCCGGCGACGACGAGGATGGCGTTGTTCGGCTCGTAATGGGTGTCGTACCAGGCCTGCGCCTCGTCCAGGCCCAGCCGGTCCATCTCGTGGCGCCATCCGATGATCGGGGTGCCGTAAGGATGGTGGATGTACTGCGCGGCGCGGCGCTGCTCCATGAACAGGGCGGCGGCATCGTTTTCCACCCGCTGGTTGCGCTCTTCTATGATGACGTTGCGCTCGGTATCGATGATCTCGGGCGACAGGCGCAGGTTCTTCATGCGGTCGGCCTCGAGCTCCATCATCAGGCCCAGCCGGTCGGCGGCGACGCGCTGGAAATAGCCGGTGTAGTCGAAGCTGGTGAAGGCGTTGTCGCTCCCGCCCTGCTCGCTGACGATGCGGCTGAACTCCTTGGGCGCCAGCGTGTCGGTGCCCTGGAACATCAGGTGTTCGAGGTAGTGCGCCACGCCCGACACGCCGCGCGGTTCGTCGGCAGAGCCCGCGCGATACCACAGCATGTGCGTGACGGCCGGCGCGCGGTGATCCTCGATCACCACGACGTCCAGCCCGTTGTCCAGCGTGAACGTCGTCACCTGGTCTGCCGTGCCCTGCGCGGATAGCGGCAGCGCGGCGATGATCGTCAGCGCAACGGCGCTGGCCAGTCTCAGCATGGTCTCTCCCCGGATCGTCGGTGTCCCTCACAAGCTACGATATGAGAGACCGCGTTCAACCGCCGTGACGATTCCGTGACCGGCTCAGCCCTCGGGCGGGGCGGTGGGGGTGCGCGCGCCGGCGCGGCGGTAGACCTCGAGCCAGCGATAGGCGTCCAGCGTCTGCGACCGGTAGGCGGCGGCGTAGTCGTCGCGCGGCACGATCGACCAGGTGAACAGCGACTGGCGCTGCCGGAAGGCCAGATCGTCGGCCGCAAGCTCGGCCCGGATACCGGCATCGCGGCCAAAGCGGCTGGCGGCCGAGACGAGCGTCGCGTCCTGCGCCGGGATCGCCGCGCCACGCGCCACGGTCGCCGCCGGATTGCCGCCGAGGGCGGCGACGGCGTCGGCCTTGGGGTTCAGGTCGGTGCGGTTCGCGCCCCCCGGCGTCGGTGCCGGCAGCGCGGTGGTCTCGGGCAGTTCCAGCGGCCGGTTCGGGACGATGCCGAATTCCTCCGGCGAGCGGTCGAAGGACCGCAGGTCGCGCAGCCCGATGTCGCGGTCTCCGCACGCGGCCAACGTGCTGAACAGTGCGCCGAACGCAAGTACACCCAAAAGACGCGCAGCCCGCATCGTCACCTCCGCCAGTCTGTTGCCTGATCTATCGCATATGCCCGGCGCCGTCACGAGGGCTTTTCTCCGCCTGATTTGGCGCCCGGGAACAGCACCAGCCCCGCCGCCCCCGCGAAGATCGCGATGTCGGCCACGTTGAACGCGTAGGGATTGTCGATGCCGCAGCACGACATGTTGAGAAAGTCCGCCACCGCGCCGTAGAGCAGCCGGTCCACCACGTTGCCCAGGGCGCCGCCGATCAGCAGCCCGGCCGATGCCGCGCCCCACGGGCCCGGCGGGTCGCGCCGCATCCAGACCAGGACGAACAGCACGATGCCCAACGCGACCGCGATCAGGATCCAGCGGGTCATGTCGGCCTGCCCGGACAGCAGGCCGAAGTTGATCCCGTAGTTCCACGCCATCCGCAGGTTCAGGAAGGGCGGCCACACGTCGATCGCGCCCCGCGCGTCCAGCCGCATCCAGTGCACGATCCAGAACTTGGTCGCCTGGTCCAGCACGAAGACCAGCACCGACACCAGTGCCACGCGCTTCATCGCCGCGCCGAAGGCGGGGTTCGACGACGCGCTCAATGCCGGAAGTGCCGCATGCCGGTGAAGACCATCGCCAGCCCGGCCTCGTCGGCGGCGGCGATGACCTCGTCGTCGCGCATCGAGCCGCCGGGCTGGATGACGCAGGCGGCACCCGCCTGCGCGGCCTCCAGCAGACCATCGGGAAACGGAAAAAACGCGTCCGACGCCACGGCCGAGCCGATGGCCGGGCTTTCGCCCAAGCCCAGCGCGTCGGCCATGCGCTGCGCCTTGGTCGCAGCGATCAGCGCGCTGTCCAGCCGGCTCATCTGTCCGGCGCCGACGCCCACCGTCTGCCCGTCCTTCGCGTAGACGATGGCGTTCGACTTGACGTACTTGGCCACGCGCCAGGCGAACAGCAGGTCGGCCATCTGTTCGGGCGTCGGCGCCTTCTTCGTGACCACCTTCAGGTCTGCCGCCTCGACGTACCCCCCGTCGCGGTCCTGCACCAGGAACCCGCCCGAAACCTGCGTCCAACGGCGGCCCGACGCACGGGCATCGGCCATGCCATCGGTGACCAGCAGGCGCAGGTTCTTCTTGGGGGCGAAGACCTTGCGCGCCGCGTCGTCGGCGCCGGGGGCGATGACGACCTCGGTGAAAATCTCGGTGATCGCCTGCGCGGTCTCGGCGTCCAGCGGCCGGTTCAGCGCCACGATTCCCCCGAAAGCCGAGGTCCGGTCGCAGTCGAAGGCGCGCGCGTAGGCCTCGGCCAGCGTGGCGCCGGTGGCGACGCCGCAAGGGTTGGCGTGCTTGATGATTGCGCAGGCCGGACCGTCTGCGGGCGCGAATTCGCTGGCCAGCTCGAACGCGGCGTCGGTGTCGTTGATGTTGTTGTAGCTCAGCTCCTTGCCCTGAAGCTGGCGCGCCGTGGCGACGCCAGGACGGCCAGAGCCGTCGCGGTAGAACGCGGCCGCCTGGTGCGGGTTTTCGCCGTAGCGCAGCGTCTGCGCGAGCGTGCCGGAAAAGGCGCGGCGGCGGGGCGTGGCCTCGTCGATGGCACCGGCCATCCAGGTGCTGACGGCGACATCGTAGGCGGCGGTGCGGGCATAGGCGATCTGCGCCTGCCGCTTGCGGAAGGCCAGCGAGGTCTGCCCGTCATGGGCGTCCAGCTCGGCCTCCAGCGCGTGGTAATCCTCCACGTCCACGATCACGTTCACATAGGCGTGGTTCTTGGCGGCCGCGCGGATCATCGCCGGGCCGCCGATGTCGATGTTCTCGATGCAGGTGTCGTAGTCGGCGCCCTTGGCCACCGTCTCCTCGAACGGGTAGAGGTTCACCACCAGCAGGTCGATCGCGCCGATGCCGTGCTGCTCCATCGCCGCCTTGTGGTCGTCGTCGTCCCGCAGCGCCAGCAGCCCTCCATGCACCATCGGGTGCAGGGTCTTGACCCGGCCGTCCATCATCTCGGGAAAGCCCGTCACTTCGGCCACGTCGCGCACGGCGATGCCGGCGTCGCGTAGCGCACGGGCCGAGCCGCCGGTCGACAGGATCTCGATCCCGCGGGCCTCGAGCGCGCGACCGAGGTCGATCAGACCTGTCTTGTCGGAAACGGAAAGCAGCGCGCGGCGGATCGGCTGAAGGTCGGGCATCGGGGCTCCTCGGGGATGGGTCAAACGTATTCGTCCGCCTCGTCCTGGACCAGGTCGCGCACGGCCAGCGCCGTGTCCTGCGTCTTTTCCAGGGTCCACCGGACGCGCGTCGCATACTCCATCGCGCGGCCGGATAAAACGACCTGTTTCGTCGCGCGCGGCTGAAGCCGGCCATGCTCGAGGTAAACCGACGGTTCGACCGCGATCTCGGCGGCACCGTCGAAGCGCAGGCCCCACATCTCGCCCGAACGGAGCGCCATGCTCGCGCCGGTACCGTCCGTCTCCAGCGCCACGTCGACATCCGGATGAAGGTGGAAATGGATTCGGAACGGCAGGCCCGAACGTTCGGCATTGCCCAGCGCGGCGGCGAAGCGGCGCTTTCCCGGTTCGTCCAGCGCAACCAAATAATCCTCGCCGCGAAGGCTGCGACCGTCCAGGCCCAGGGAAAGGCAGCGGGCGTGGGTCAGCCCGTACTCGGCCACGTAACCGTCATGCCCGCCCTCGAAGATCTCGGCCTGCGCGCTGCGGCTGAACTGCGCGGGCACGGTACCCGGCCCCTGCGCCAGCCATTCCCCGCGCCCGCGCCGCGCCGGCACCAGCCGGGCCGAGGACCGCGCGTTCAGGCACAGCGTCGAATGCGACGGGCTGGCCCGCCCGGCGCGGCGCCAGCCTTCGCCGAAATCGTCGCCCGCGCCGCAATTGACGATCAGCGGACGGCGTCCCGATGTCAGTTCGAACGCCAGGGTCGAGGCATGTGCCGCGGCCGAGGCGCGTCCCGAGGGCGGGGGCGCCGCGTCGGCGATGACCGTGGTGCGCCCGCCCGCCAATCGCGAGAACCCCATCGCCAGACCGTCGCGCCGCTTGCGCCGCACGCCGGACGCGGCGAGTGCGGCGTCCAGCCGCCCCTCGGCGCCGCGCCCGCCTCCGTGAAAGCGCGCCAGCCCGCCATCCGCGTGGCGCAGCGCGCGCAGGGTGGGCGCCATGCGGGCGATCGCGTCGCCCAGCGCCGCGTCGGGCGGCCGGCCCGCCTGCTCGAACGCCAGTTGCGCCCAGGTCAGCAGGGTGAACACGTCAAGCAGGTCCTCGGGGTTGCGGCTGGGCAGACCACCGCCCCAATCGATCCTTCGTGCGCATTCCGCCGCCAGCCCCCGGCGCGCCGGCTCGACGAAACGGTCCAGTCCCTCGAGCGTCAGCGCCCCGTAGAGCTCCCCGGTCAGCGCCTCGAACCGCGGCAGGCCCGGCGGCGCGGAGCCGGTACGCGCCGACAGGAACCGCGTTTGCGCCGCCAGCACCTGATGAAGCCGGCGCGCCTGCGCGGCGTCCGCGCCGCGCAGCAGCAGCAGGCCGTGATGCACCAGCCGGATCATCCGCCGGCCGGTCAGTTCCGGCGTCCAGCCCGGCCCGCTGCCCCGGCCGTAGCGGTCTATCCAGTCCCGGACCCAAGCCTGCGCCAGCGTGCGCGCCTGCACGTCGCCCACTGCCGCGAGGTCGTCGAGCCAGGTGAACCCGTGCAGCGCGTCGCGGAACGCCGCGTCCGGCATGTCGACATCCCAGAGGCTGCGGTCGGGCGCCTCGACCAGGTGGCCCGCGAACAGCAGGTTTCCCGCGATCAGCTGTCGGCCGCGGGCGTGGAAACCGATCGTGCGCGGTTCGGGCTGCACCGTGAACCCGCGCGACGGCTTGGCCCGCGCTGCAAGACGCGCGTGCAGCCGGTCGAGCCATCGCGCCTGCGTCGCGCGCCAGTCGTTCAGTCGGGCCATCGCTCGGGTTCGTGCTCTGTCGCCTCGGGGCGCCCGTTGTCCGGGCGGCGTCTGCGCGACACGATAGCCGGCTTGCCGCCCCGTGTCATCGCCGGTGTCTCATCCGCCGGCCTTCTGCAGCACCGCCATGTAGAACCCGTCCATCCCGCCCCGCTCGGGCCAGAACTCGGGCCGCAGCCTGAGCCCGCCCTCGGCGGTGCGCCAGGTTTCGTCGAGCCCCGGCGCCTCAGGCGGCAGCACCCTCAAGTCCGGATGGCGGGCCAGTGCCTCCTCGACCTGGCATTCGCCCTCGTCCGGCAGCAGCGAACAGGTTGCGAACAGCAGCCGCCCGCCCGGCGCCAGCAAGTCGACCGCGTGATCCAGCAGCGCGGCCTGAAGCGCGATCAGCTCGCCGATGCGCTCACCCAGATGAACGTGCGGCAGGTCGGGGTGGCGGCGGATCGTGCCGGTGGCCGAGCACGGCGCGTCCAGCAGGATCGCGTCGTAGCGGCCCGCATGCTTCAGCGCGTCGCCGGCGATCAGCGTGGCGCGCAGCCCGGTGCGGGCGAGGTTCTGCTCGACCCGCGCCAGCCGAGCCTGCGACAGATCGACCGCGGTGACCTGCGCGCCCGCCGCCGCCAGTTGCAGCGTCTTGCCGCCCGGTGCGGCGCACATGTCCAGCACGCGCAGGCCTTCGACATCCCTCAGAAGCCGCGCGGGAAGCGCCGCGGCGGCGTCCTGCACCCAGAAGGCGCCGTCGTCGTAGCCTGGAAGCGCCGTCACCTGCACGCCCGCGTCGATCCGTACTGATCCGGTGGGCAGCAGCGAGCCCCCCACCGCCTCGGCCAGCGCCGCCGGGTCGCCCTTGGCCGTCAGGTCCAGCGGGGCGCCCGCGGCATGGGCGGCCTCCATTGCACCGACGGCTTCCGGGCCCCACGCCTCGACCAGCGGCGCGCGCAGCCATTTCGGCAGGCGCGCGGGCCGCAGCCGGGGCCACAGCGCGGGGCCGTCCTCGGCCACCTTGCGCAGAACGGCGTTCACCAGCCCCTTCGCACCGGCGGTGCGCTTGCCTTCGGCGGCCAGCGTCACGCAAGCATCGACCACGCCGTGCGCGGCACCGCCCTCGCAAAGCTCGGTCGCGCCGAGGCGCAGGATGTTGTGCACCCGCGCGACTGGCTTCTTGCGCAGGTGCGGCTTCAGCACGCGGTCGGCGCGGTCGAGCGACCGCAAGGCCGACAGCGCCAGCCGTTGCGCGGTGGCGCGCTCGGCGGGCGCGAGCGGATCCAACACGCCCGAAAGCTCGGTCAGCGGCTGCTTCCGGCCCAGCACCCCGTCCAGGAGGTCGACGGCGGCACGGCGGGCGGGATCGACGGGTTTAGGCATGGGATCCTGTGGGTGAGGGCGCGAAACCCTTGTTCCGCCTGACGCGCGGCGTATATCAAGGGCGCCCCCGCAGGAAAAGGCTCCGCGGGGGAGGACGCGACAGGAAGACGCCGATGACCGAGCAAAAGACCGACACGCCGCACACCGACCTGCCCCCCGCCGCGCAGCGCGCGCTGGCCGAGGCGGCCGAGCGTCGCGCCGAGGCCATGGCCGAGGAGCAGGCGAATCCGCGCCCGGTCGAACTGGGCGGCCGGGACGGCCCCGAGCCGGTGCGCTACGGCGACTGGGAGAAGAAGGGGTTGGCGGTCGACTTCTGACCGCCGCCACCCTCGCGAGCGTCTAGCGCAGCTTGAATTCGGCCTGATCGCCCCGGCCGCGCTCCGCCACGAAACGGATCGTGTCGCCGCGCGCCAGGACCACCTGGCAGTCGTATCCCAGCGCGTCGCCGCCCCAGTTCAGGTCGCGGCAGAAATAGCCCTCGCGCCAGGTCCACGCGCCGGTGACCTGCCACAGCGCGCCCTGCCCCGAGATTGCGCCGTCAGGCGTGACCTTGAGCGTCACCATCGGGCGCGACAGCGTGCGCCCCGCCACCAGATCGAGAAATGTAGCGCGGTCCTGCACCGTCGCGAATTCGGCGCGCGCGGGCAGCGCCGCCAGCATCAGAACTCCGCAGATCGCCAACGAACGAAGCATGTCCGGCCTCCTGTCTCGCATCGATCGACAGGAAATTAGCGCGGCAGCGGCGGGTTCAAGCCCGTGCCGCCGGCCCGCGATCACGCGAGCGTGGGGCCGCCGGCGCTACGTGCCCCGCCCGGGCTTGAGCCCCAGCACGTCCAGCATGTCGTATTCTCCGGGCGCCTTGTCCTGGCCCCACAGCGCGGCCCGCACGGCGCCGCGGGCGAAAAGCGCCCGGTCGGACGCGATGTGGCGGACGGCGATGCGCTCACCGGCGGTGGCGAAGATGACCTCGTGCTCGCCCACGACGTCGCCGCCGCGGATCGCGTGAAAGCCGATGTCGCCGCGCCTGCGCGGGCCGGTCATGCCGTCGCGGCCTCGGTCGGACACGTCGGCCAGCGACACGCCGCGGCCCTCGGCGGCGGCCTCGCCCAGCATCAGCGCGGTGCCCGAGGGCGCGTCGGCCTTGCGGTTGTGATGCGCCTCGACGATCTCGATGTCCCACTCGTCGCCCAGCGCCTGCGCGATCTGGCGGGTGACCTGCGTCAGCAGGTTCACGCCTAGGCTCATGTTGCCGGCGCGCACGATCACCGCGCGACGCCCGGCGGCCGCGATGGTTTTCAGGTCATCGTATGACAGCCCCGTTGTGCCAATCACGTGGACCGCGCCGGCCCGCGCGGCCTTTTCGGCGAAGGCCACGGTTGCGGCGGGCGCGGTGAAATCGATCACCGCCTGCGCCTTCGCGAAAGCCTTGTCAGCGTCGTCCGAGACGATGACGCCGGTCTCGGCGCCGCCCAGCATGGTGCCCAGGTCGCGCCCGATCCAGTCGTGGCCGGACCGCTCCAACGCGCCGGTCAGCGCCAGCCGCCCGTCCTGCTCGATCTCGTGCACCAGCATACGGCCCATGCGGCCCGATACGCCCGTCACCACGACGCCCGGTCTGTCGGTCATGCCCGTCTCCTTCGCTGCGTTGCGGTCTGATAGCCCGCGCCGCGCCGCTTGGCAAAGCCTGCCGGCGCGCATAAGTCTGGCCCATGGCACGCAACCGATTCCAAGAGGGCGACGGCCCCAGCCAGCGCCAGCGCAAGGTCGCCGAGGTGATCCGCCGCCGGCTGTCCGACGTGCTGATGCGCGGCGACATCCACGACCCCGACCTGAACCGCCTGTCGATCACCGTGGGCGAGGTTCGCGTTTCGCCCGACCTGAAGGTGGCGACCGCCTACGTGGTGCCGTTGGGCGGCAAGGGCTCGGACGAGATGCTTGAGCGCCTGGCCCACAACAAGGGCGAGCTGCGCCGCGCCGTCGCCAAGGGGCTGGAGCTGAAGTTCGCCCCCGAGCTGCGGTTCCGCCTGGACGAGACCTTCGACCATCTCGACGAGGCCCGGCGCCTGTTCGCGCAGGACGCGGTGCGCCGGGATGTGGATGACCAGTAGGCCGCTCCGCGCCTTGACGGCGCGCCTGTCGCGCGCCATGCCCCTGCTGATCGGGCTGACGCTGCTGATCGGCTTCGCGGCCGCCGCACCGGCGCGCGCGGTCGAGTGTTCGCGGCAGGAGCATGACGGCAACCAGTACGCAGTGTGCAGCGTCGATCCCGCCGCCGAGAACCTGCGCCTGTTCCTGCACGACACCACCGGCACGCCGATCGGCCACTTCGCGACGCTGGACGCCGCGCTGGAGGCGCAGGGCCGCGACCTGGTCTTCGCGATGAATGCCGGCATGTATCACGCCGATCGCGATCCCGTGGGCCATTACGTCGAGAACGGGACCGAGATCATGCGCGTGATCCCGACGCCCGGCCCGGGCAATTTCGGCCTGCTGCCCAACGGGATCCTGTGCATCGAGAAGACCTCGGCCCGCGTGTTCGAGACCCGCGATTACCTCGAGCGTCGCCCCGATTGCCGCCACGCCACCCAGTCCGGCCCGATGCTGGTGATCGACGGGAAGTTGCATCCGCGCTTCCTGCCCGACAGCACCTCGCGCTACATCCGCAACGGGGTCGGCACCACCGCCGACGGCAGCCGCGCGGTCTTCGCGATCTCCGACAACCCGGTGACGTTCCACGAGTTCGCGCGCTTCTTCCGCGACGGGCTTGGCCTGCCGCAGGCGCTGTTCTTCGACGGCAACGTCTCGCGGCTCTACGCGCCGCAGCTGGGGCGCGACGATATGGGGCGCCGCATGGGGCCGATCGTGGCGGTGACCGAAGCGGCCGAGTAGGCCGCCCCTGACGCCCGCGGCCGTTTCCCGCCGCCCTTGCACCTCCGCGCGCCCCGGCCTACCTGTCTTGCGATCCCCGCAACCCGGAGGCCCCATGTCCCAGACGCCGGAAACGCTTGCCCATGCCCTGCTGGACGCGGCCCGCAAGGCCGGCGCCGACGCGGCCGACGCCATCGCCATCGACGGCACCTCGCTGTCGATCGACGTGCGCGCGGGTGCGCTGGAAGAGGCGCAGCGCGCGGAAGGCTCCGACATGGGTCTGCGGGTCTTCGTCGGGCGGCGCAGCGCGATCGTCTCGGCCTCGGACACGCGCGAGGAGACCATCCGCACCATGGCCGAGCGGGCCGTGACCATGGCCCGCGAGGCGCCCGAGGACCCCCATGCCGGTCTTGCCGATCCCGAACAGCTGGGCGGCAGCATGGACCCGACGCTGCTGGAGTTGTCGGACCCCGCGCCCGAGCCCGATCCTGCCGCGCTGCAGGAGGACGCCCGGCGCGCCGAGGCCGCCGCGCTGGCGCATGACGGCATCCGCCAGATCGACAGCGCCTCGGCCGGCTACGGCGCGCAGCACGTCCACCTGGCGGCGACGAACGGGTTTTCCGGGGGCTACCGGCGCACCTCGCGCAGCCTGTCCTGCGTCGCGATCACCGGCGAAGGGCTGGGGATGGAGCGCGACCACGACGGCGACAACCGCATCTTCCAGTCCGACTTGCGCAGCCCCGAGGACATCGGCGACACCGCCGCCCGGCGCGCGCTGGAGCGCGTGAACCCGCGCCGCCCCAAGACCGGCGCCTACCCGGTGCTGTTCGACGAACGCGTCTCGTCCTCGCTGATCGGGCATCTGGTGTCGGCGATCAACGGCGCGACGATCGCGCGCGGCGCGTCATGGCTGCGCAGCGCGCTCGGCGAACCGGTCCTGCCCGATGCGATCAGCCTGATCGAGGACCCGCACCGCGCCCGCGTCATGGGATCGCGCCCCTTCGATGCCGAAGGGCTTGCCACGCGCCGCCGCGCCATCATCGACAAGGGCGTCCTCACCGGCTGGACGCTCGACCTTGCCAACGCGCGCAAGCTGGGCATGGACAGCACCGCCAACGCGGCGCGCTCGGTCTCGGGCGGGGTGTCGCCGTCGAACTGGAACCTGGAACTGACGCAGGGCGCGCAATCGCGCGACGACCTGATCGCCGAGATGGGCACCGGCCTGATCGTGACATCGATGATCGGCTCGACCATCAACCCGAACACCGGCGACTATTCCCGCGGCGCCGCGGGGCTTTGGGTCGAAAATGGCCAGATCGCCTACCCGGTGTCGGGCGTGACGATCGCAGGCAACCTGCGCGACATGCTGCGCACGATCCGTCCGGCGAACGACGCGCGCCCGTGGCTGTCCCGCGTCGTGCCGTCGCTTCTGGTCGAGGGGCTGACGCTTGCCGGAGAATGATCTTTCCCTCCTGATCGACGCCGCCCGCCGCGCCTCCGAAGAAGCCAAGGCGTTCATCGGCCGCGATCTCGGGGTCGAGAACAAGGCGGCCGACAACAGCCCGGTCACGCGCGCCGACCTCGCCGTCGACCGGATGCTGCGCGAAAGCCTGCTGGACGCGCGGCCCCGCTACGGCTGGCTGTCCGAGGAAACCCCCGACGACCATGCCCGCCTGGACCAGGAGGCGACGTTCATCGTCGACCCGATCGACGGCACGCGCGCCTTCATCGACGGACAGAAGACCTGGGCGCATTCGCTGGCCGTGGCGCGGGGCGGCGTGGTGACGGCGGGCGTGGTCTACCTGCCCATGCTCGACCTGCTCTACACCGCGACCACCGGCGCGGGCGCGCATCTGAACGGCCGGCCCATCTCCGTCAGCGGCACCGATACGCTGGACGCGGCCGAGGTTCTGGCGACGAAGCCCACGCTCGATGCGCGGCACTGGCCGCGCGGCGTGCCGGCGGTGAAGCGCGCGCACCGCCCGTCGCTGGCCTACCGGCTGGGCCTCGTGGCCGAGGGGCGCTTCGACGCGATGCTGACGCTGCGCCCGGCATGGGAATGGGACATCGCCGCCGGCAGCCTGATCATGGCCGAGGCCGGCGCCACGGTGACCGACCGCCGCGGCGGGCCGCTGCGCTTCAACCGCCCGCATCCGCAGACCGACGGGATGCTGGGCGCCAACCCGGCGCTGCATGCCGCCTTCCTCGACCGCATGACCTGAAGCCGCCAGGCTCGTCCTGACAAGAATGTTCCGGGAAGCCGCGATGCGGCGGGGGCAGCGCCCCCATCCCCGGTGGACGCCCGGCGCGTCACCCCTTACCTTGCCTCCGACTCCCGACACAGGCCGCACATGTCCGACAGCCCGCAATACCAGGTGCTCGCCCGCAAGTACCGCCCGGAAACCTTCGCCGATCTCGTCGGGCAGGATGCGATGGTGCGCACGCTGAAGAACGCCTTCGCCGCCGACCGGATCGCGCAGGCCTTCATCATGACCGGCATCCGCGGCACCGGTAAGACCACGACCGCCCGGATCATCGCCAAGGGCATGAACTGCGTCGGCCCGGATGGCACCGGCGGGCCAACCACCGAACCCTGCGGCCGGTGCGAACACTGCACCGCAATCATGGAGGGCCGGCACGTCGACGTGCTGGAGATGGACGCGGCCAGCCACACCGGCGTCGGCGACATCCGCGAGATCATCGACAGCGTGCACTACCGGGCGGCCAGCGCGCGCTACAAGATCTACATCATCGACGAAGTCCACATGCTGTCGAAAAGCGCATTCAACGCGCTCCTGAAGACGCTCGAAGAACCGCCGGCGCATGTGAAGTTCATCTTCGCCACGACCGAGATCCGGCAGGTGCCCGTGACGGTCCTGTCCCGCTGCCAGCGCTTCGACCTGCGCCGGATCGAGCCCGAGGTGATGATCGCGCTTCTCAAGCGCATCGCAGCCGCCGAGGGCGCCGAGATCGCCGACGACGCGCTGGCGCTGATCACCCGCGCGGCCGAAGGCTCGGCCCGGGACGCGACGTCGTTGCTGGACCAGGCGATCAGCCACGGCGCGGGCGAGACGACGGCCGACCAGGTGCGCGCGATGCTGGGCCTTGCCGATCGGGGCCGCGTCATGGACCTGTTCGAGCGCGTGATGCGCGGCGACGCCGCCGGCGCGCTAACTGAACTGTCGGCGCAATACGCCGACGGGGCCGACCCGCTGGCCGTGCTGCGCGATCTGGCGGAACTCACGCACTGGGTCTCTGTGGTCAAGATCACACCCGACGCGGCCGAGGATCCGACCATCGCGCCCGACGAACGCACCCGCGGACTGGCCTTCGCGGACGGGCTGGGGATGCGCGCGCTGGCGCGCGCGTGGCAGATGCTGCTGAAGTCGATCGAGGAAGTCTCGCGCGCGCCGTCGGCGATGATGGCGGCCGAGATGGCGGTGATCCGCCTGACCCACGTGGCCGAGCTGCCCTCGCCCGAGGAACTGATCCGCAAGCTGGGCGACACGCCGCCCCCGCCTCCGCCCTCCGGTGGCGGCGGCGGTCAGGGGCCGCACCATGCCGGGACGGACGTGCGCGGCAGCGCCGGGGCGCCGTCGGGCGCGCTGCACGGTCCGCAGGCCTCGGCGGGCCCCGCGCCACGCGTCGCCGGCAGCGGCGCGCAGGCCGCCGTGGCGCAGGCCACCGAGGCCGCGCTGGCGCGCTTCCCCACCTTCGAACACGTGATCGAGCTGATCCGCGCCAATCGCGACGTGAAGCTGCTGGTCGAGGTCGAGGGCACGCTGCGCCTGGCCGCCTACCGGCCCGGACGGATCGAATTCACCCCGACCGAGACCGCCGAGGGTGACCTTGCCCAGCGGCTGGGCACCGCGCTGCAGCGCTGGACCGGCAATCGCTGGGCGGTCAGCGTCGTGTCGGGCTGCGAGGAGCCCACCGTGGTCGAGAAGCGCGACGCGGACAAGCTGGCGCTGCAGGCCAAGGCGGCCGAGCATCCGCTGGTCAAGGCCGCGCTGCTGGCCTTTCCCGGCGCCACCATCCACGAGATCCGCACGCCCGAAGCCGCCCGCGCCGAGGCGCAGGCCGACGCCCTTCCGGAAGTCGAGGACGAGTGGGACCCGTTCGAGGAAGACTGACGTCGGCCGAGGAAGACTGACGCCCGCGCCTTGTGGCACGCCCCCGGCGTTGCGATATTGAAGCCAGACAAGCCGCCCGGCCCGGGTCGGCAAAGACAGCAGGAGACACGCGATGTTCAAGGGTATGGGCGGACTGGGCGACATGTCCAAGATGATGAAGGCCGCGCAGGAGATGCAGGGCAAGATGGCCCAGCTTCAGGAAGACATGGCCAGCATCGAGGTCGTGGGCGAATCCGGCGCGGGCCTCGTGAAGGCCACGGCGACCGCCAAGGGCGAGTTGAAGGCGCTGGACATCGACCCGTCGATCTTCAACGGCGACGACAAGGAAGTGGTCGAGGACCTGATCCTCGCCGCGATCAAGGACGCGCAGAGCCGCGCGCAGGAACGCTCGCAGCAGGAGATGCGCAAGCTGACCGAGGCGATGGGCCTGCCCGCCGACATGAAGCTGCCGTTCTGAGGCGCCCGGTCGGGCCGGGCAAGGCGAAAGGCGGCAGGTGAAGCACGACAAAGACATCGACGGGCTGATCGCGCTGATGGCCCGGCTTCCCGGGCTCGGGCCGCGCTCGGCCCGGCGGGCGGTGCTGCACCTGATCCGCAAGCGGGACCAGCTGCTGGGCCCGCTGGCACAGTCGATGCAGCGCGTCGCCGACACCGCGCGCGAGTGCCTCAACTGCGGCAACGTGGGCACCGCGGACCTGTGCGCGATCTGTGCCGACGAGACCCGCGCGACCGGGCTTATCTGCGTCGTCGAGGACGTGGGCGACCTGTGGGCGATGGAACGCGCCGGCGTCTTCAAGGGCCGCTACCACGTGCTGGGCGGCACCCTCTCGGCGCTCGACGGCATCGGCCCCGACGACCTGCGCATCCCGCAGCTTCTGCACCGCTTGTCGGCCGAACACGTGACCGAGGTGATCCTGGCGCTGAACGCCACGATCGACGGGCAGACGACCGCGCATTACATCGCCGACCAGCTGGAGCACCGTGACGTCGCGCTGTCGTCGCTGGCGCAGGGCGTGCCGATCGGGGGCGAGCTGGACTATCTCGACGACGGCACGATCACCGCGGCGCTGAACGCGCGCAAGCGGTTCTAGGAAAGCGCGCACAGCGATGCCGGAAACGAAAACGGGCGGCCCGTTGGCCGCCCGATCCGTTTGCGCGCAAGGTGCGCCCTATTTCCGGTCGTCGTCCTCGTCGTCGTCGTCGGACGACTCGTCGGGCAGGTTGAAGAAGCTGTCCGCGTCGGAATAGTCCTTCCGCGCGGCCTTCTTCTCCTCGTCCTCGTCGCGCGACGATCCCGACAGGCTGAACGTCTCCAGTCCCTCGATCGCGGAAGGCAGGCGCGGCTCGGCCTCCATGCCGAGGCTCTGCTCGGTCGAGACCAGCTTGCGCCGCTCGTCGTCGTTCATCACCGCGTCCTGCTTCTTGGCGGCCTTGGCCACCGCGGCGTCCAGTTCCGACTGCCGGCACAGGCCCAGCGCGACCGGGTCGATCGGCTGGATGTTCTGGATGTTCCAGTGCGTGCGCTCGCGGATCGACTGGATCGTCGGCTTGGTCGTGCCGACCAGCTTGCTGATCTGGCTGTCGGCAAGCTCGGGGTGGAACTTGACCAGCCACAGGATCGCCGCGGGACGGTCCTGGCGCTTGGACAGCGGCGTGTAGCGCGGGCCCCGGCGCTTGTCCTCGTCCAGCGCGGCCGGGTTGAACTTCAGCTTCATCTTGTAAAGCGGGTCCTTCTCGGCGCGGTCGATCTCTTCCTGCTCGAGCTGGTTGTTGGCGACCGGGTCGAAGCCCTTGACGCCCCCGGCCACGTCGCCGTCGGCGATGCCCTGCACTTCCAGCTCGTGATAGCCGGTGAAATCCGCGATCTGCTTGAAGTTGAGGGTGGTGTTGTCCACCAGCCAGACGGCGGTCGCCTTGGGGTGCAGCAGCTTGGCCATAACACGTCTCCTTGCAATAGTCCTTCCCGCGCCGTGGCGGTCTGGCCAGGCGGTCCCGGCCATCCGGGACAGTTACCGTTGTCGGGAAACTCGCGCGCTATATAATCGCCTTGGCATCACGAGGAAAGAGAAAATGCGCGCAGCCCTGGCGGTCCTTCTTCTGGTCGCGGGACTGGCCCACGCCGAGGGCGAGCGCGCGGGCGATTTCGACTATTACGTGATGGCGCTCAGCTGGTCGCCCGGCTGGTGCGACCGCGAGGGGATTGCGCGCGGGTCCGAGCAATGCGGCCGCGGACTGGGCTGGTCGCTGCACGGGCTATGGCCGCAATACGATCGCGGCTGGCCGTCCTACTGCCCCACGGGCGCCGCGCCGCCGTCGCGCGCACAGACCGCCGCGATGGCCGACATCATGGGCATCGCCGGGCTGGCCTGGCACCAGTGGAAGAAGCACGGCGCCTGTTCGGGCCTGTCGGCCGAGGCCTATTTCGGCCTGTCGCGCGACGCCTACGATGCGGTCACGCGCCCGCAGGTCTTCCGCGACCTGCGCGATCCGGTGCGCCTGCCCGCCCGCGTCGTCGAAGAGGCCTTCCTGAAGGCGAACCCGGCACTGTCCCCGGACGGCGTCACCGTCACCTGCCGCGACGGGCAGGTGCAGGAGGTTCGCCTGTGCCTGTCGCGCGACCTGAAGCCGGTGACCTGCGGCGCGGACGTGGTGCGCGACTGCACGCTGGACGACGCGCTGCTGGTGCCGATCGGCGGGGACTGAGCGCCCGCCGCGTCTTCGACGAGACGCGCGGAGCCAGGAATTCGCAGCTTCGGCGCCGGATTTCCACGAGATTTCCCGCGCGGCAATGCTATTCATGGCACGACCGAGTGTGCGAGGGGGAGACGCATCATGGGGTGGATGGCCGACGAGACCGGGCTGGACAGGAACGCCGCGAACCACGTGCCGCTGACGCCCTTGTCGTTCCTGCAACGCGGGGCGCAGGTGTTTCGCACCCGCACGGCCGTGATCTACGGCCCGCACCGCAAGAGCTATGCCGAGTATCACGAGCGCGTCACGCGGCTGGCCTCGGCTCTGACCGGGATGGGTGTGCGGCCGGGCGACGTGGTGGCGACGATCCTGCCCAACATCCCCGCGCAGGCCGAGGCGCATTTCGGCGTGCCCGCCTGCGGCGCGGTGCTCAACGCGATCAACACGCGGCTCGACGCCGACACCGTGGCCTACATCCTCGATCACGGGCAGGCGAAGGTCGTGCTGTGCGATCCGCACTTCATGGACATGCTGACCGCCGCCATGGCGCGGATGGAGGGCCCCGCCCCGCAGGTGATCGAGGTGGCCGACCGCCACGGCGGCGCGCCCGCGGCCAGCGAGCACCTGGAATACGAGGACCTGCTGGCGCGCGGCGATCCGGATCTCGCCTGGATCATGCCCGGGGACGAGTGGGAAAGCCTCGCGCTCAACTACACCTCGGGCACGACGGGGCGGCCGAAGGGCGTCGTGTATCACCACCGCGGAGCGTACCTGAACGCGATGGGTCAGGTGCTGTCGTGGCGGATGGTGCTGCACCCGGTCTACCTGACCATCGTGCCGCTGTTCCACTGCAACGGCTGGTGCCACACCTGGATGATGCCCGTGCTGGGCGGGACGCTGGTCTGCTGCCGCGACATCGCGGCCAAGCCGATCTTCGACGCCATCGCGGACGAGGGCGTGACCCATTTCGGCGGCGCGCCGATCGTGCTCAACGCGCTGGTGAACGCGCCGCCCGAGGCGCGGCGGACATTCGACCACGTGGTCGAGGTGTTCACCGCCGGCGCGCCGCCGGCCCCCGCTACGCTGGCAAAGATCGAGACGATGGGCTTCAACATCACCCATGTCTACGGGCTGACCGAAACCTACGGCCCCGCGACCGAGTGCTGCTGGTCGGCGGACTGGGATCACCTGCAGGGCGCCGACCGCGCGGCGGTGAAGGCCCGGCAGGGCGTCGCGATGCCGTTCATGGAGCCGGTGGATGTGTGGGACGACGAGGACCGTCCGGTGCCCCGCGACGGCACGACCAAGGGCGAGATCGTGTTCCGAGGCAACGGCGTGATGAAGGGCTACCTGAAGAACCCCGAGGCCACGGCCGAGGCCTTCGCCGGCGGGGTCTTCCGCTCGGGCGACATCGCGGTGATCCATCCCGACAGCTACGTCCAGATCGCGGACCGGGCCAAGGACATCATCATCTCGGGCGGCGAGAACGTCAGCTCGGTCGAGGTCGAGGGCTGCCTGATGGGCCACGACGCGGTGTCGCTGTGTGCCGTGGTGGCGAAACCGGACGAGAAGTGGGGCGAGGTGCCCTGCGCCTTCGTCGAGCTGAAGGACGGAGCCGACGCGACCGAGGCCGAGCTGATCGCCTATGCGCGCGAGAGGCTGGCGGGGTTCAAGACGCCCAAGCGGGTGGTGTTCCGGGATCTGCCCAAGACCTCGACCGGAAAGATCCAGAAGTTCGAGCTGCGCAGCCTGGCGCGGGACCTGTGACCGGCGGGGGCCGCGCGAGGTGTCCCACGGTGGGACAGGAATCCGCGCCAAGAATATCAATGGCTTGCAGAGGCGGATTCATGATTCGTCAAGGTTTCGCCCCGCGGCGACGGCCGAACACACGACCGGGCTTTCCACATTCCGCGCCGCGCGGTAGACCCTTGGGAAAGCGACAAGGCGCATACAGTCCCGAATGACCGCGTTGAAAGAGTACGACAGGCTCGAGGCCACCGGCCTCTGGCGTCCCGCGCCGGGCGAACAGCGGCGCGAGGTGATCGTCTCGCTGGGCGATGCCACGCTGACCCTGACCGAGATCAGCGGCGCGGTCCTGACGCACTGGTCGGTCGCGGCGATGGTGCGCGCCAACGGCACGGCCCGGCCGGCGCTGTATCACCTCGACGGCGAACCGGGCGAGACGCTGGAGATCCCCGAGGACGAGACCGCGATGATCGACGGCATCGACCGCGTGCTGCGCGCGATCGAGCGGCGGCGCCCGCGGCCGGGAAAGCTGCGCTTCGCAATTGGCGGGTCGGTGGCCGCGGCGCTGGCGCTGGCGGTGCTGGTCTGGCTGCCCGGCGCGCTGGAACGCTATGCCACGACCGTCGTGCCGCCCGCCAAGCGCGCCGAGATCGGCCAGGCGGTGCTGGCGCACATGACGCGCGTCACCGGCCAGCCCTGCCGCGGGCGCGACGCGCGCGCGCCGCTGCGGCGGCTGGCGGCGCGGGTGCTGGGCCCGGATCGGGCGAACGCGCTGGTGGTGCTGCCCACGGCGG
Source organism: Citreimonas salinaria (assembly GCF_900107235.1). GTDB lineage: Bacteria > Pseudomonadota > Alphaproteobacteria > Rhodobacterales > Rhodobacteraceae > Citreimonas > Citreimonas salinaria. Next base: position 226,257 of record NZ_FNPF01000004.1, on the reverse strand, counting down.
CGCGCGACAGCGCCCACCTGCCCGGCGGGGTGATCCTGCTGGGCCGGCAGGTCTTCGAGGACCACGAGGACCCGGACATCGCCGCCGGCTACATCCTGGCCGAGGCGCTGCGCGCGCGGCTGGACGACCCGCTGCGCGACGTGCTGGACCACGCGGGGCTGATCGCGACGCTGCAATTGCTGACCACCGGCAGCCTGCCCGAGGAGGCGCTGTCGTCCTATGCCGAGCAGGTGCTGACCGCGCCGCAGCGCCCGGCCCCGAACGACGCGCTGCTGGGCGCCTTCCAGGCGGCGCAGATGCGCAGCACGCCCTATGCCTACGCCATCGATCCGACCGGCGAGACCACGCTGCCGCTGATCGAGGCCGATCCCGGCGCCGGCGACGGTGCGCCAGTCGCCAGCGATTCCGACTGGGTGCGCCTGCAGGGCGTCTGCGGCGCGTAAGACCGCCGCCTAGTGCGCGACGGCGTCCGCGTACCCGGCGCGCCGTGTCTGCGCCAGCCCGTCGCGCAGGGCCGCGTCGGACGTGAACGGCCCGACCAGCACCGCCCGCAGCGACCGGCCGTCATGCCTTTGCGTGCCGAACCGCACCGGCAGGCCGGCGGAGTGCAGGCGCCTGGCCGCCGCGTCGGCGCCGCCCTGGCTGCTGAACAGGCCGACGCGCACGAAGCGCGCCGGCTGCGCGGCCGCGCCGCTGGTCGAGACGACCGCACGGCGCCCGTCATCTGTCACGTAGCGCACACCCGTCCCGGTCCGCGGCGCGGGGGCCGTGGTGCGATAGACCGCGACCGGGTCCTCCACGGTTGCGGGCACGCCTTCGGGGATGCCGATGCGCGGCACGGTGCTGGTCCAGACGCGCTGGGTCGCGCGGAAACCGGCGACCTTCTGCCAGGCCCGCCACGGGTTCAGGCGGCCGTCCTCCCAGGCGGGCTCGTATCCGGGCGGGATGGTGACGCCGCGCTCGACCCGGCTTTCGAAGACCTGGTCCGGCACGATCCACGACGACTCCGCGACCACCATGGTGCCGCCGCCCGCGGTGGGGATCACCTCGGCCGAGGGCGCGATCCGTGGCGCGGGCCGGTCCCAGCGCGCATCGGCGGCGACGGGCGCGCGCGGCGGTGCGCTGCGGACGATGCGGGGCGGCACCGAGGCCTGCGGCCGGGCGCTGCGTGCCGGGGTCGCGGCGGCAGCGGGTTGCGCCGCGGGAGAGGCAGCCGTCGCGGGGGCGGCGGCGCGCGGCGATTTCGGCGCCTCGACGGCCGCCAAGGCCGACGGTGCCTCGACCGTCTCGACCGCAGGCTCCTCGGCCGGTTCGGGCACCGCGGCCGCGGCGAAAGTCGGCTCCTGCCCGCAGACCGGCTCGCGCGAGCGGGTGACGCGGGGAACCCAGGTGGTCTTCCCGTCGAACCCGGCGCGTACGAAGATGCAGCCGTCGTTGTCGACGAACTGGTCGCCGGTGAAGTCGGCGGGCGGCAGGTTCACCGGCTCGGCCACGAAGGCCTGCTGCGCCCCGGCCGGGGCGGCGATGCCCCCGCACGCGGCGGCGATCAGCGCGAGGTTTCGAAGCGACGTGAACGGCATGGCGCGACCCCTGTCTCGTGCGTGGACGGTGACCTATCCACGACAACTTGTAAAGTTTCCGTGCCGTTGACGGGTTCCGCGCTACTGCGTGCCGAACATCCGGTCGCCCGCGTCGCCCAGGCCCGGCAGGATGTAGCCGCGCTCGTTGAGCTTCTCGTCCAGCGCGGCGGTCACGACCGGAACGTCCGGGTGCGCCTGGCGCATCCGCTCGACGCCTTCGGGGGCGGCCAGCAGGCACAGGAAGATGATGTCGCGCGCGCCCGCCTGTTTCAGCAGGTCCACCGCCGCGGCCGAGGAATTGCCGGTGGCCAGCATCGGGTCGACCACGATGGTCAGCCGGTCGCCCAGGTTCTCGGGAACCTTGAAGTAGTATTGCACCGGCTGGAGCGTCTCCTCGTCGCGGTAGAGGCCGACGAAGCCCACGCGCGCCGCCGGGATCAGGTCGAGGATGCCGTCGAGCAGCCCGTTGCCCGCGCGCAGGATCGAGATCAGGGCCAGCTTCTTGCCCTCGATCATCGGCGCCTCCATCTCGCACATCGGCGTCTCGATCGTGCGGGTGGTCATCGGCAGGTCGCGCGTGACCTCGTAGGCCAGAAGGTGGCTGATCTCGCGCAGCAGCTGCCGGAAGGACGCGGTCGAGGTGGTCCTGTCGCGCATGATGGACAGCTTGTGCTGCACCAGCGGGTGGTCGACGATGGTCAGGTGCCGGGTCATGCTGCGGGCTCCAGTTTCTTGAGGATCTTTTCGCGGGTGGCGTCGTCGCAGAACGCGGCCGCCATCGCGGTGCGGTTGAGGTCGGTGAACACGGCCTCGTCCCAGTGGAAGGTCCGGGCGAGGTTCACGTATTCGCGGCGCATGGTGGTGTGGAAGAAAGGCGGGTCGTCCGTGGACACGGTGACGTTGACGCCCTTGTCGCGCAGCGCGTCGATCGGGTGCTTCGACAGCGTGTCGTAGACGCCCAGGAACACGTTCGAGCCGGGGCAGACCTCGAGCGTGGTGCCGCGCTCGGCCAGTTCCTCGACCAGCGCCGGGTCCTCGGACGCGCGCACGCCGTGGCCGAGGCGTTCGACCCCAAGCGCCAGCGCGTCGCGCACTTCCGAAGGGCCGCGCCATTCGCCGGCATGGGTGGTCAGCCGCAGCCCGGCCTCGCGCGCCATGTCGAAGGCATAGGCGAAGTCGCCCTGTTTGCCCTTGTTCTCGTCGCCGCCCATGCCGAAGCCGGTCAACCAGTCGTCGGCGGTCTCGGCCGCGCAGCGGGCGGTGCGCTTCGCTTGGTCGGGGCCGAAATGGCGGATGCAGGTGACGATGCCGCGCAGGGTGACGCCCATGTCGCGCTCGGCTGCTTTGGCCGCTTCGCGGATGGCGTGCAGGTATTCGCGCCAGGCGCTCACGTCGCCGCCGCCGCAGAAATCCGGCGACAGGAAGGTCTCGGAATAGACCACGCCGTTCTCGGCGCTTTTTTCCAGAAAGGCGGTGCACAGGCGGCCGAAATCCTCGGGCGTCTTCAGAACGCTGGTCGCCACCTCGTAGACCGACAGGAAGTGCACGAAGTCGCGGTAGTCGTACGAGCCGTCGCGGCGGAAGATCCCCGACAGGTCCACGCTGCGCTTCTTGGCGAGGTCGCGGATGAACTCCGGCGGGGCGGCGCCCTCGAAATGCGTGTGCAGCTCGGCCTTGGGCAGGCGGGCGATGCGGTCCAGCGCCTCGTCGTCGAGCGGCGGGCGGTCGTCGGGATGTCTCATGGCGGCGGTCCTGTGGCGTTTCGGAGCGGATAGCATCGCGGGCCGCGTTGCGCCATAGGATCGCGCCCGGATCAGAGCGCCGAGACGCCCGGCCCCTGCCCCGGCACGCCCAGATGCGCCGCCACTGACGCCGCCACGTCGGCGAAGGCCATGTCCCCCAAGCCCCCCGCGCCGCGCCCGGCCATCAGCACGGGAACGCGTTCGCGGGTGTGGTCGGTGCCGGCCCAGGTGGGATCGTTGCCGTGATCCGCGGTGACGACCAGCAGGTCACCGTCGCGCAGCTTCGCCAGCACCTTGCCCAGCTCGGCATCGAACCATTCCAGCTGGCGCGCGTAGCCCGCCACGTCGCGGCGGTGGCCGTAAAGGCTGTCGAATTCGACGAAGTTGGCGAAGGTGAGGCTGCCGTCCTCGGCGGTTTCCACGAGGTCCGACAGGTGGCCCATCAGCGCCGCGTCGTCGCCCTTGCGCAGGGTGTCGATGCCGGCCATCGAGAAGATGTCGCCGATCTTGCCCACCGCGTGGACGCGGCCGCCGGCCTGCTGCACCCAGTTGGTCAGCACCGGCTCGGGCGGGGCGATGGCATAGTCCCGGCGGTTCGACGTGCGCCGGAAGCTGCCCGGCTCGCCCACGAAGGGGCGCGCGATCACCCGGCCCACGCGCATCGCGTGCAGCCGGGGGGCGATGCGTTCGCACAGGTCCAGCAGCCGGTCGAGGCTGAAGGCGCCTTCGTGCGCGGCGATCTGGAACACGCTGTCGGCAGAGGTGTAGCAGATCGGCCGGCCCGTGCGGATATGCTCGGGGCCGAAGCGGTCGATCATGTCGGTGCCCGAGCCGTGGCAATCCCCGAGGATGCCGTCGCAGCCGGCGATCTCGCAAACGGCCTCGGTGATCTCGGGCGGGAAGGCGGGCACGGTTTCGGGGAAGTAGTGCCAGTCCCACGGCACCGGCAGCCCGGCCAGTTCCCAGTGCCCCGAGGGCGTGTCCTTGCCGTGGGAATGCTCGGTCGCCGCCGCCCACAGCCCCTCGGCCTGCCGGTCGGGCTGCGGCGCGCCGATGGCCTGCGCGTGAGCGTGGAACAGGCCCAGCCGCGCGAGGGTCGGCACACGCAAAGGCCCCTGCCGGCCGGTGTCGGCCTGCCCCTCGGCGCAGGCCTGCGCGATGTGACCGAGCGTGTCGGCGCCGGTATCGGGCACGTGGCCGCTGGAATAGGCGTCGGCGTCGGGCGCACCGCCGATGCCGACCGAATCCATGACCACGAGGAAGGCGCGCGTCATGCCACCCTCTCGATCACCAGCGGCGCCGCCTTCGGCGCCTTGTCGCCCAGCGTCACGGCGGCGGCGACGGCGCGCGCGGCCTCTTGCGCCTGGCCTTCGCGCGCGGCGTGGACCTTGGCCAGCGGCTGGCCCCTCTCGACGCGGGCGCCAAGGCGCACCACGTCCGAAAGGCCCACGGCCGGGTCGATGCGGTCGCTTTCCACCTGCCGCCCGCCGCCCAGACGCACCACGGCAAGGCCCAGCGCCTCGCCGTCGATGGCGGTGACGATGCCGCTGTCGGGCGCGGGCACTTCCTCGATCACCGTCGCCTCGGGCAGGAAGCGGGTCCAGTCCTCGACGAAGTCCTTCGGCCCGCCAAGGCCGTAGATCATCCGCGCGAAACGCTCGGCGGCGGCGCCCGAGGCGATGGCGTCGCGCAGCTTCGCCTCGCCCTCCGCGATGCCGGCGCGGTCCAGCGCCTCGGCGCCCAGCGCCACCGAGAGGTCGTGAAGCGGCCCGGTCGCGACCCCGGTCAGGACGCGCATCGCGGCGTCGACCTCGAGCGCGTTGCCCAGGCTGGGCGCCAGCGGTTCGTCCATCCGCGTCATCAGGACGGCGGTGGCGCAGCCGGCGGCGTTGGCGGTGTCGACCATGGCGCGGGCCAAAGCGCCGGCGTCCGCGGCCGTCTTCATGAACGCGCCCGAGCCGACCTTGACGTCGAGCACCAGCGCCTGAAGCCCGGCGGCCAGCTTCTTCGACAGGATGGACGAGCAGATGAGGTCGAGGCTTTCGACCGTCGCGGTCACGTCGCGCACCGCGTAGAGCCGCCGGTCCGCCGGCGCGATGTCGGCCGAGGCGCCGACGATCGCGCAGCCGGCGTCGGCGACAACGCGGCGAAAGCGCGCCTCGTCCGCGGCCGTGGCGTAACCGGGGATCGCGTCGAGCTTGTCCAGCGTGCCGCCGGTATGGCCAAGGCCCCGCCCCGAGATCATCGGCACATAGGCGCCGCAGGCCGCCAAGGCGGGCGCCAGCACCAGCGAGGTGCAGTCGCCGATGCCGCCGGTGGAGTGCTTGTCGACCACCGGCCCGTCGAGATCCCAGTCCAGCACGTGTCCGCTGTCGCGCATCGCGCGGGTCAGCGCGACGCGGCCCGCGTCCGGCAGGCCCCGCAGGCACACGCCCATGGCGAAGGCCCCGGCCTGCGCGTCGCTGACCGTGCCGTCGGCGAGGCCCTGCGCGAACCATGCCAAGGCCTCGGGCGTGGGCGCGTCGCCCCGGCGCAGGGCGGCGATGACGCTGCGCGCGTCGGTCATGCGCGGTCCATGTGGTCGCGGGCGAAGGCGCCGGGCAGAAGCTCGGCCACGGTCATGACCTTCTCGGTGCCGTCCATCGTGGCCAGGGTGATCTTCACATCCGCGCCGGCGAATTCCGCCAGCTTCTGCCGGCAGCCGCCGCAGGGCGGCACCGGCTCGGCCGCGTCGGCGACGACGTAGGCCTCGGCGATCCGCGTCTCGCCCGCCGCGCACATGGCGGCGATGGCGCCGGCCTCGGCGCAGGTGCCTTCGGGGTAGGCCACGTTCTCGACGTTGCAACCCACGTGCACGGCGCCCGAGGGCGTCCGGATCGCCGCGCCGACCTTATAGCGCGAATAGGGCACGTAGGCATTTTCGCGCACGGCGCGCGCGGCATCCTTGAGGGACATGGAAGCTCCTGTCGGCGTGAACGGAGTCTCAATCTGGAAGGGTGCCGCGCCGATTGCAACACGGAACCGCGCCGCAACCGCAGGCGTTTTCCGACCAAAGGAGACGCGCCATGAAACTGACGGAAACGATGACGACCAAGACCCTCGGCGTGAATGCCGAGGACGATCTTGCCGCCCGCGACAAGGAACCGATGACCGAGCAGCAGGCAGTGCGCCTGCGCGAGCTGTGCGAGCGCACCGGAGAGCCGTTCGACACCGCGCTGACCAAGTACCAGGCGTCGCGCCGGCTGGCCTATCTCGAGGAGCTGGCCGACTGAGGCCGTTCCCTGCGCCCGCCCCCGACGGGGCGGCGCCTTGACGTCACGTGATTTACAAGCGCACGCGAAACCTGCTACCCGCGCCGCAGGGTTTCCGGCGCGCCGCCGGACCGTTCAGACTTCGCTATCCGGAAGGGTCCGTGCATGTCCGATTCGCCAAGCGACACGCTGCGCCAGGCGGCGCTCGATTACCACGAGTTCCCCAAGCCAGGTAAGCTCGAGATCCGCGCGACCAAGCCGCTGGCCAACGGCCGCGACCTCAGCCGCGCCTATTCGCCCGGCGTGGCCGAGGCCTGCCTCGACATCCGCGACGACCCGCTGAACGCGGCGCGCTTCACCGCGCGCGGCAACCTGGTGGCGGTGGTGTCCAACGGCTCGGCGGTGCTGGGGCTGGGCAACATCGGCGCGCTGGCCTCCAAGCCGGTGATGGAGGGCAAGGCGGTCCTGTTCAAGAAGTTCGCCAACATCGACTGCTTCGACATCGAGCTGGACGAGAGCGACCCCGAGAAGCTGGCCGAGATCGTCTGTGCGCTCGAGCCGACCTTCGGCGCGATCAACCTCGAGGACATCAAGGCGCCGGACTGCTTCATCGTGGAACGGATCTGCCGCGAGCGGATGAACATCCCCGTCTTCCACGACGACCAGCACGGCACTGCCATCGTTGTGTCGGCCGCGGCCACCAATGCGCTGCTGCTGGCCGAAAAGAAATTCGAGGACGTCAAGGTCGTCAGCACCGGCGGCGGCGCGGCCGGCATCGCCTGCCTCAACATGCTGCTGAAGCTGGGCGTGAAGCGCGAGAACGTCTGGCTGTGCGATATCCACGGCCTCGTCTACGAAGGCCGCGAGGTTGACATGAACCCGCACAAGGCGGCGTTCGCGCAGGCCTCGGACAAGCGCACGCTGGACGACGTGATCGAGGGCGCCGACCTGTTCCTGGGCCTGTCGGGGCCGAACGTGCTCAAGCCCGAGCAGGTCGAGCGGATGGCCAACCGTCCGATCATCTTCGCGCTGGCCAATCCCAACCCCGAGATCATGCCCGACGCCGCGCGCGCGGTCGCCCCGGACGCGATCATCGCCACCGGGCGCAGCGACTTCCCGAACCAGGTCAACAACGTCCTGTGCTTCCCGTTCATCTTCCGCGGCGCGCTGGACGTGGGCGCGACCGAGATCAACGACGAGATGCAGATCGCCTGCGTCGAGGGGATCGCGGCGCTGGCCCGCGCCACCACAAGCGCCGAGGCCGCCGCCGCCTATCGCGGCGAGCAGCTGACCTTCGGCCGCGACTACCTGATCCCCAAGGCCTTCGACCCGCGCCTGTCGGGCGTCGTCGCCACCGCGGTCGCCAAGGCCGCGATGGAGACCGGCGTCGCCGCGCGCCCGCTGGCGGACGTGGCCGAGTACAAGCGCAAGCTGGACGCCAGCGTGTTCAAATCCGCCCTGCTGATGCGCCCGGTCTTCGAGGCCGCCGCCACCGCGTCGCGCCGCATCGTCTTCGCCGAGGGCGAGGACGAGCGCGTGCTGCGCGCCGCGCAGGCGATCATCGAGGAGACCACCGAGACGCCGATCCTGATCGGCCGGCCGGAGGTGATCGAGATGCGGTGCGAGCGCATGGGGCTGGAGATCCGGCCCGACCGCGACGTCAACATCGTGAACCCCGAAAACGACCCGCGCTACCGCGACTACTGGGAAAGCTATCACAAGCTGATGGCCCGTCGCGGCGTCACGCCCGACCTTGCCCGCGCGATCATGCGCACCAACACCACCGCGATCGGCGCCGTGATGGTCCATCGCGGCGAGGCCGACAGCCTGATCTGCGGCACCTTCGGCGAATTCCGCTGGCACCTGAACTACGTCACGCAGGTGCTGGGCCACGGCACGCTGCGCCCGCACGGCGCGCTGTCGCTGATGATCCTCGAGGACGGCCCGCTGTTCATCGCCGACACGCACGTCCACACCCGCCCCAGCCCCGAGCAGCTGGCCGAGACCGCCATCGCCGCCGCGCGCCACGTGCGCCGCTTCGGGATCACTCCCAACATCGCCATGTGCTCGCAGTCCCAGTTCGGCAACCAGCCCGAGGGGTCGGGCCTGCGCCTGCGCGAGGCGATCGCATTGCTGGATTCGCAACCGCGCGACTTCAGCTACGAGGGCGAGATGAACGTGGACGCCGCACTCGACGCCGAGCTGCGCGCCCGCCTGCTGCCCGACAACCGGATGCAGGGCGCGGCCAACGTGCTGATCTTCGGCCATGCCGACGCGGCATCGGCCACGCGCAACATCCTCAAGGCGAAGGCCGGCGGGCTCGAGGTCGGGCCGATCCTGATGGGGATGGGCAACCGCGCCCACATCGTCACCCCGTCGATAACCGCGCGCGGGCTGCTGAACATGGCGGCCATCGCGGGAACGCCGGTGGCGAAGTACGGCTAGGCGCGCGATCGCGCATCCGGAACGCGATGCCGCCGCGGCCGTCCCCCGGACGCACCGCGGCGGCGCACGAGGTTACTTCTTCGGCTTGCCGCCGGCTTCCTTGGCGGGCTTCTTCTTGGTGTCGGCCATTTCGGCGCGTGCTCCGTTCGGGGCGGCGGGATTGCCGCCCGCACCCTCAGCCTACGCCCGCGCCCGCGCTCCGCTTGCCGGTTTTCGACGCGGCGCATGTCGAATTCACGCCGCGCGGACCTGCGCCGGATGCGGCATTCCGACTGTCCGGCGCTATCACGCTTGCTGCCCCCTTGCCTCGCCGCCTATCCCGGTAGCCGGAGGATCGAGAGGAGGACAGCATGGGCTATCGCGAGGTCTACGACGCCTGGAAGGCGGACCCCGAGGGGTGGTGGATGGAACAGGCACAGGCCATCGACTGGGACACCGCACCCAGCCGCGCGCTGTTCGACCGGGGCGACGACCGTTACGAATGGTTCGCCGACGCGCGCGTGAACACCTGCTGGAACGCCGTCGACCGCCACGTGAAGGCCGGGCGCGGCGACCAGGCCGCGCTGATCCACGACAGCCCGATCACCGGCACCCAGCGGACCGTCACCTACGCCCAATTGCAGGACAACGTCGCCCGCCTGGCCGGCGCCCTGCGCGCCCGCGGCATCGAGAAGGGCGACCGCGTCATCATCTACATGCCGATGGTCCCCGAGGCGGTCGAGGCGATGCTGGCCTGCGCGCGGCTGGGAGCGATCCACTCGGTCGTGTTCGGCGGCTTCGCCAGCAACGAGCTGGCCGTGCGAATCGACGACGCCCGGCCAAAGGCCATCCTCGCCGCCAGCTGCGGGATCGAGCCGGGCCGCGTCGTCGCGTACAAGCCGCTGATCGACGCCGCGATCGAGCAGGCGAAGCACAAGCCCGAGTTCTGCATCGTGCTGCAGCGCGAACAGGCGCGTGCCGAGCTGATCGAGGGCCGCGATACCGACTGGCATGACGCCTGCGCCGCTGCCGAGCCCGCCGATTGCGTCCCGGTCGAGGGCACACATCCGGCCTACATCCTTTATACCAGCGGCACGACCGGCGCGCCCAAGGGCGTGGTCCGCCCCACCGCCGGGCACCTGGTGGCGCTGAACTGGACGATGCAGAACATCTACGACGTCCAGCCGGGCGAGGTGTTCTGGGCCGCGTCCGACGTGGGCTGGGTCGTGGGACACAGCTACATCACCTATGCGCCGCTGATCCACGGCAACACCAGCATCGTGTTCGAGGGCAAGCCCATCGGCACGCCCGATGCCGGCACCATCTGGCGCATCATCGCCGAGCACGACGTGAAATCCTTCTTCACCGCGCCCACGGCGTTCCGAGCCGTCAAGCGCGAGGATCCCAAGGCCGAGTACCTGGCGCAGCACGACATCTCGGGACTGCGGGCGATCTACCTTGCCGGTGAACGCGCCGATCCTGACACGATCGAATGGGCGCAGGGCGTCACCGGCAAGCCGGTCTACGACCATTGGTGGCAGACCGAGACCGGCTGGCCCATCGTCGCCATGCCCGCCGGGATCGAGAAGCTGCCGGTCAAGATCGGCAGCCCGTCGGTGCCGATGCCGGGCTGGGACGTGCAGATCCTGGGCGAGGACGGCCAGCCCCTCCCGCCGGACGCGCTGGGCGCCATCGCGGTCAAGCTGCCGCTGCCGCCGGGCGCGCTGCCCACCCTGTGGAACGCCGAGGACCGCTTCCGCAAATCCTACCTGTCGCGCTTTCCCGGCTACTACGAGACCGGCGATGCCGGCCTGATCGACGAGGACGGCTACCTTTATATCATGGCGCGCACCGACGACGTCATCAACGTCGCCGGCCATCGCCTGTCGACCGGCGGGATGGAGGAGGTGCTGGCCGCGCACCCGGACGTGGCCGAATGCGCGGTGATCGGCGTCGCGGACCCGCTCAAGGGCCAGCTGCCGATGGGATTCGTCTGCCTGACCAAGGGCGTGGATCGTCCACATGACGAGATCGCGCGCGAATGCGTGGCGCTGGTGCGCGACAAGATCGGCCCGGTGGCGGCGTTCAAGCTCTGCGCGGTGGTCGACCGGCTGCCCAAGACGCGCTCGGGCAAGATCCTGCGCCGGACGATGGTGCAGATCGCCGACGGCGCCGAGTTCAAGCCGCCCGCGACGATCGACGATCCCGCCATCCTCGACGAGATCCGCGCGGCGCTGGCCGGGCTGGGATATCCGAATCGGGGCTGAACCGCTGGCTGCGGCCAAGGCGGCCGCGGCCATGACATGAAGACGCCCGCCACCGGCCGGAACCGCCAGTCCGAGGATGACGAGACGGTGCCGACCGGCGCCGGGCCCGCACCCGCCGCGCGATGACTCTCGTCGCCGCGGCCCGCGGATGCGTGAGAAACGCCGAAAATTGTGGCGCCGTGCACACTCGTTACGCAACGGAGGGGGCCGGGGAAAAAAGGAAACATGACTATACTTGCGTGATGGTCCCGGCCACCTCACGATTCCGATCATGGCACGAATGCGTTACCATGCTGTGACAGGGATCACATCGCGAGGCGTTTCAGGCGTGCGAGGTGCGAGATGACGGACTGGACCGCCCCTGCGAACCCGGCGCTGCGTCCCGGGCCCGGCCAAGGCGGGCTGCTGTTCGGGGCGCTGTCGCAGGACGATGCCCGGACGCTGCGCACGATGGGCCGGCCGGTGCGCTTCCCGGCACGGCGCACCTTCTTCATCGAGGGCGAAGAGGACTCGAACCTGTTGATCATCGAAACCGGCCGCGTCGAGATCAGCCTGAACTCGGCCGAGGGGCGCCGCAGGATCCTGGCCCAGCTCGGCCCGGGCGCGGTGGTCGGAGAGATGGCGGCCCTGGACGGGCGGCCGCGCAGCACCACCGCCACGGCGGCGGTCGACGTGACCGGCCGGCTGGTCGACCGGGCGCACCTGCTGCGCTTCCTCGAAACCCGCCCGCGCGCCGCGATCGCCGTCATGCAGGCGGTCTGCGCCCGGCTGCGGCTGACCGTCGAGGTCTTGTCGGACCGCACCACGCTCGAGGCCGGGCCGCGGCTGGCCCGCTGCCTCGAGCGGCTGTTCGTGGACTGGGGAAAGCCGGACAAGCCGGGCGAGATCCGCATGGAGGCGGGCTTTTCCCAGACCGACCTGGGCGACATGTGCGGGCTGACGCGCGAAACCGTCAACCGCCACCTGCGCCGATGGGAAACCGATGGCATCCTGCGGCGCGACGGCGCATCCTTCGTCCTGCTGGACCCGGCGGGCCTTGCCGTGCATGCCCATCCCATGGCGTGATCGCTTCCGGATCGGCTTCGCTTGGGGCCTGACCGGGAACGCGATCTAGTCCGCGGACGGATCGCTTTCGTACAATTCCAGCGGCAGGCCGTCGGGATCGGCGAAGAAGGTGAACCGCCGGCCGGTCAGCGCGTCCACCCGGATATCCTCGACCGCGACGCCCTTCGCCTGCAACGCGGCGCGCGCCGCATCCACGTCCGCCACCGCGAAGGCCAGGTGCCGCAGGCCCTGCGCCTCGGGGCGCGAGGGGCGTTCGGGGGCGCCGGGAAAGCTGAACAGCTCCAGCCGCGTGCCGTCCGGCAGGCCCAGGTCCAGTTTCCAGCTGTCGCGCGCCTCGCGGAACGTCTCGTCGATCACCGGCAGGCCCAGCGTCTCGGTATAAAAGGCACGGCTGCGGTCGTAGTCGCCGCATATGATGGCCAGGTGATGCACGCCCAGAAGGTCCATCAGGGTCTCCTGCCTCAGACGAACTGTTCGCGGATCAGCCGTTCTTCCAGCCCGTGACCGGGATCGAACATCACCCGGTGGGCGACGCTCGGTTCCGACCGGATGTCGACGCGCACCACGTCGCGCACCGCGCGGGCGTCGGCCTCGGCCATGACGGGGCGTTTTTCGGGCTCCAGCACCTCGAAGGTGACCTGCGCGGTCTTGGGCAGCAGCGCGCCGCGCCAGCGCCGCGGCCGGAAGGCCGACATCGCCGTCAGCGCCAGCACGTCCGATCCGATTGGCAGGATCGGCCCGTGGGCGGAATAATTGTACGCCGTCGACCCCGCCGGCGTCGCGACCAGCGCGCCGTCGCAGACCAGTTCGGCCATCCGCACCTTGCCGTCGACGTGGATCTGCAGCCGGCTGGCCTGCGGTCCCGCGCGCAGCAGCGACACCTCGTTGATCGCCAGCGCCTCGTGGACCGAGCCGTCCAGCCGCGCGGCGCGCATCGCCAGCGGGTTGATCACCGCCTCCTCGGCCGCCTCCAGCCGGGCGGGCAGGTCGTGCTCGGAATAGCCGTTCATCAGGAAGCCCACGGTGCCGCGGTTCATGCCGTAGACCGGCGCGGGGTTGTCCTGCGTGCGGTGCAGCGTGGCCAGCATGAACCCGTCGCCGCCCAGCGCGACGATCACGTCGGCGCCGTCCTCGGCGTGGTCGCCGTAGCGCCGCGTCAGCGCGGCAAGGGCGGCCTGCGCCGTGGGTGCGTTCGAGGCGCAGAAGGCGATGCGAAGCGACATGGGCGGTCCTGGAGTTCCTGCGGTTTCCGAAAGGCGCGTTTCGTCCCCGACCCAACCACGCCGCGCCGCGAAACGCCAGCGCGCCCGCCCCTGCGGCGGTTTACGTGCTGGGTTTGCGGCCCGTGTTCCGCTATCCACGCCCCCAACGCGAATCCGACAGGAGCAGGACCATGAACGCACCGCACCGCGACGACGGCTTCTTCACCGAACGTCTCGAGACCCGCGACCCCGAGATCGCCGCCGCCATGCGCGGCGAACTGGGCCGCCAGCGCGACGAGATCGAGTTGATCGCATCCGAGAACATCGTCTCGGCCGCCGTGATGGAGGCGCAGGGCGGCGTGATGACCAACAAGTACGCCGAGGGCTATCCCGGCCGGCGCTACTACGGCGGCTGCGACTGGGTCGACGTGGCCGAGAACCTCGCCATCGAGCGCGCCTGCAAGCTGTTCGGCGTCGCCTACGCCAACGTACAGCCCAACTCCGGATCGCAGGCCAACCAGGGCGTCTTCACCGCGCTCCTGCAGCCCGGCGACACCATCCTGGGGATGAGCCTGGATGCCGGCGGCCACCTGACCCACGGCGCCAAGCCGAACCAGTCGGGCAAGTGGTTCAACGCCATCCAGTACGGCGTGCGCCAGCAGGACAACCTGATCGACTACGACCAGATCGCGCAGCTTGCGACCGAGCACCAGCCGAAGATGATCATCGCCGGCGGCTCTGCCATCCCGCGAATCATCGACTTCGCGAAGATGCGCGAGATCGCCGACAGCGTGGGCGCCTACCTGCTGGTCGACATGGCGCATTTCGCCGGCCTCGTTGCGACCGGGCTCTACCCGTCGCCCTTCCCGCACGCGCACGTCGCGACGACCACGACGCACAAGACCCTGCGCGGCCCGCGCGGCGGCATGATCCTGACCGACGACGAATCGCTGGCGAAAAAGCTCAACAGCGCGATCTTCCCCGGCATCCAGGGCGGTCCGCTGATGCACGTGATCGCCGCCAAGGCCGTCGCCTTCGGCGAGGCGCTGCGCCCCGAGTTCAAGGACTACCAGGCGAGCGTGATCCGCAATGCGCAGGCGCTGTCCGATCAGCTGATCAAGGGCGGGCTCGACACCGTGACCCACGGCACCGACACGCACGTCGTGCTGGTCGACCTGCGCCCCAAGGGCGTGAAGGGCAACGCGACCGAAAAGGCCCTGGGCCGCGCGCACATCACCTGCAACAAGAACGGCGTGCCCTTCGATCCCGAAAAGCCGACGGTCACCAGCGGCATCCGGCTGGGCAGCCCCGCCGGCACCACCCGCGGCTTCGGCGAGCCCGAGTTCCGGCAGATCGCCGACTGGATCATCGAGGTGGTCGACGGGCTGGCCGAGAATGGCGAGGACGGCAACGAGGCGGTGGAATCGAAGGTCCGCGCCGAGGTCGAGGCGCTCTGCGCGCGCTTCCCGATCTACCCGGCGCTTTGATCGCCTGACCTGTCCGAACGGGCGCGGCCTCGGTCGCGCCCGTTTTGCATGGGCGGGCCGCCGGCGCGCCCGCCGGTCGCTCCGCGAACAGCTGTCGGCATTCCGCCAGCGCGCGTCCCGCAGATCGCGGTCTCTTGACCTCGGAACCGGCGGCCCCGAGACTTCACGAAAAGCGAAAGGCAGACCGAATGAAACTGGTGCGTTACGGCAACCGCGGAGAAGAGCGGCCCGGCCTGATCGACAATGACGGCACGCTGCGCGACCTGTCGGGCGAGGTGTCCGACATCGACGGCAGCGTCCTCGCACCGCACCGCCTGCGCGCGCTCGCCGCGCTCGACTCGACGGCGCTGCCAAAGGTTGACGGCACCCCCCGCCTTGGCCCCTGCGTCGGCCGCGTGGGCAAGCTGATCTGCATCGGTCTGAACTATTCCGATCACGCGGCCGAGGCCGGCATGGCCGTGCCCCCCGAGCCGATCATCTTCATGAAGGCCACCAGCGCGATCTGCGGCCCCAACGATGATGTCGAACTGCCCGCCGGCGCCGAAAAGGTCGATTGGGAGGTCGAGCTAGCCTTCGTCATCGGCACCCGCGCCAAGAACGTGCCCGAGGCCGACGCCCTGTCGCACGTTGCCGGTTACTGCATCCTCAACGACGTCTCGGAACGGTCCTGGCAGGCGGAACGCCAGGGCCAGTGGACCAAGGGCAAGAGCCACGACACCTTCGCGCCGATGGGCCCGTGGCTGGTGACCGCGGACGAAGTCGGCGACCCGCACGATCTTGGCATGCGGCTCACGGTCGATGGCGAAAGCCGCCAGAACGGCTCGACCCGGACGCTGATCTTCGGCATCCCTCACCTGATCAGCTATCTCAGCGGCTTCATGACGCTTGAGCCGGGGGATGTGGTGACCACCGGCACGCCTCCGGGCGTGGGGCTTGGGATGCGCCCGCAGGTCTGGCTGCAGGACGGGCAGGTGATGCGCCTGGAAATCGACAAGTTGGGCGTTCAGGAACAGAAATGCGTGCGGACGAAGGCGTGAGCGACAGGACCGACCGGGGCAGCTACGACTACATCGTCGTCGGCGCCGGCTCGGCCGGCTGCGTGCTGGCCAACCGGCTGAGCGCCGATCCGAAGAACCGCGTCCTGCTGCTCGAGGCGGGCGGCAGCGACAACCGGTTCTGGGTCCACGTGCCGATGGGCTACCTCTACGCCATGGGCAATCCGTCGATGGACTGGTGCTTCCGCACCGAATCCGAGGAAGGCCTCGGCGGCCGCGCATTGAACTACCCGCGCGGCAAGCTGCTGGGCGGCTGTTCGTCGATCAACGGCATGATCTACATGCGCGGGCAGGCCCGCGACTACGACCAGTGGCGCCAGATGGGCAACGCGGGCTGGGGCTGGGACGACGTCCTGCCCTACTTCCGCAAGTCCGAGCACCACTTCGGCCCGGCGGACGAGAATCACGGCACCGAGGGCGAGTTGCGCGTCGAGCAGCAGCGCCTGAACTGGCCGATCCTCGACCACGTGGCCGAGGCCGCCGAGGAGATCGGCATCCCGCCCACCAAAGACTTCAACGACGGCGACAACGAGGGCTCGGGCTATTTCCCCGTCACCCAGCGCCGCGGCATCCGCTGGAACGCGCGCAAGGCGTTCCTCGACCCTGCGCGGCGCCGCCCAAACCTGCGGATCGAGACGGACGCCCATGTCGACCGGCTGATCCTGGACGGCACCCGCGTCACCGGCGTCGCCTACACGGTGCAGGGCGAGGCCGGCCGCGCGTCCGCGGGGCGCGAGGTGGTGCTCTCCGCCGGCGCCATCGGCACGCCGCAGATCCTGGAACTGTCCGGCATCGGCGACCCCGCCCTGCTGGCCGACCACGGAATCGAGACGCGCCACGCCCTGCGCGGTGTGGGCGAGAACCTGCAGGACCACCTGCAACTGCGCAGCGTCTGGAAGATCACCGGCGCCAAGACGCTCAACGACCGCGTCGCCAGCCTTTACGGCAAGGCCATGATCGGGCTGGAATACATGCTGCGCCGCTCGGGGCCGATGTCGATGGCGCCCAGCCAGCTGGGCATCTTCTGCCGCTCGTCGGACCGCGAGGACAGCGCCAACATCGAGTTCCACGTCCAGCCGCTGTCGCTCGACGCCTTCGGCTCGCCGCTGCACAGCTATCCCGGCATGACCGTGTCGGTCTGCAACCTGCGCCCCGAAAGCCGCGGCAGCGTGCACCTGCGCGCGGGCGACCCCAAGGGCGCGCCCGAGATCCGCCCCCGCTATCTTTCGACCGAAGGCGACCGCATCGTCGCCGTCGAAAGCCTGCGCGCCGCGCGCCGCCTGATGCACACCGAGACGATGCGCCGCTACCGGCCGCAGGAGGTGCTGCCCGGACCGGAACGCGACACCGACGCCGAGCTGGTCGAGGCCGCGGGACAGGTCGGCACCACGATCTTCCACCCCGTCGGCACCGCGCGGATGGGCGACGACGCCATGGCCGTGGTCGATTCCCGGCTGCGCGTCCACGGCCTGTCGGGCCTGCGGGTGGCGGATTGCTCGATCATGCCGACGATCGTGTCGGGCAACACCCACGCACCCGCGACGATGATCGGCGAGAAGGCCGCCGACATGATCCTGTCCGGCCGGTAGCCACGCTTTTTTCCGCGCCGCGGCTTCCCCCGGCGGACGCCCCCGGTCATGCTGCGCGCAGACAACCGGAGGTTTCCCATGCAGATCCACCGTGCGGGCGCCCGCCCGTCGCAATCCCCCAGCGCCGCCTACTTCACCGGCACCGTGCGCTTCGATCCGGTCGTGTCCGGCGACGATCCCTCGCCGGTCAAGGCGCTGATGGTCACGTTCGAACCCGGCGCCCGCACCGCTTGGCACACGCACCCCGCCGGCCAGACGCTGCACATCGTCTCGGGCCTCGGCCTCTGCGCGCGCGAGGGCGGGCCGGTCGAGGTGCTGCGCCCCGGCGACACCGTCTGGTTTCCGGCCGGAGAGAAGCACTGGCACGGCGCCGCACCCGATTGCGCCATGGTGCACCTGGCGATCCAGCAGGCGGTCGACGGGCAGACCGCCGAATGGATGGAGAAGGTCAGCGACGACGAGTATTCCGCCGCGCGCGCGGACTAGGGCGCCAGCCCCGCGGGCAGGCGCGTGGGCTTGCCTTCCATCGTGGCGCAGGCGGCGGTGACGCGGGCGCGGAACAGCACCGCGTCGCCGCGCAGCACCTCCTGCACCATCACCAGCCGCACGCGGGTCATCGATTCGACCTGTGTGCGCACCTCCAGCGCGTCGTCGTAGCGCGCGGGCGCGAGGTAGTCGCACTCGATCCGCCGCACGACGAAGACCACGCCCGCCTCGCGCATCGCGTTCTGGTCCAGCCCCTGTTCCCGCACCCAGTCCGAGCGCGCACGCTCGACGTATTTCAGATAGTTGGCGTGGTAGACGATCCCCGCCATGTCTGTGTCCTCGTAGTAGACGCGGACGGGAAAGCTATGGGTCATGCGCGGCCTCCCTGGTCGGGCCGACCCTACCGACCCGGCCGCGCGTTTCAAGGCGTCCGGTGCTTGCGCCGTCCACCGGCGCTGCGGCTGTGGAAGCCCGGCGGCCGCTTGCGCACCCATTCCGCGAACTTCGCCAGCCGGGGATGCGCCCGCAGCTTTTCCGGCGTGTCGTATTCGCGCGCCAGCTCGGCCTCGGTCAGGGTGGCGTGGATCTCGTTGTGGCAGATCTGGTGCACGCGCACGACCGGCCCGCCCTTGCCACCCTTCAGCTTGGGCGTCAGGTGGTGCAGGCTTTGTCTGGCCTGCGGCGGGATCGGACGCAGGCAGAGCGGGCAGACCGGATCATCCTGTTCCATCGCGCTTGTGCGTGCTCCCTCGACCGATCAGAAGGCTAGGCCATGACGGACGCGGTTCAAGAACACGACGCGCTGGTGATCGGCGGCGGCCCGGCCGGGCTGATGGCGGCCGAGGCGTTGCTGGCCGAGGGCCGCCGCGTCCTGCTGGCCGAGGCGAAGCCCTCCGTCGCGCGGAAATTCCTGATGGCGGGCAAGTCGGGCCTCAACCTCGCCAGGATCGAGAACCGCGCCGCCACGCTGGCGGCCTACGGCGGCGCGGCGGACCGCTTGCGCCCGATGCTGGACGCGCTCGGCCCCGAGGATGTGCGCGGCTGGGCCGAGGCGCTGGGGCAGGACACCTTCACCGGCTCGACCGGCCGGCTGTTCCCCACCGCGATGAAGGCTTCGCCGCTGCTGCGCGCGTGGCTGACGCGGCTGGACGCGGCCGGGCTGGACCGGCGCACCCGCTGGCGCTGGACCCGCTGGCAGGACGGCTTCGTCTTCGACACGCCCGAGGGCGCGGTGAGGGTGCTGCCGCGCGTCGCCGTGCTGGCCCTTGGCGGCGCAAGCTGGGCGCGGCTCGGCTCGGACGGCGCATGGGCCGATCGGTTGCGCCGCGCGGACGTGGACGTCGCGCCCTTCGCGCCGGCAAACGCGGGCATCAGGGTGAATTGGTCCGCGCCCATGCGGCAGCACTTCGGTGCGCCGCTGAAGAACGTGGGGTTCCGCGCGGGGGGCATCGCGTCGCGCGGCGAGGCGGTGATCTCGGCGCGCGGGCTGGAAGGCGGCGGCGTCTACCCGCTGTCGCCCGCGCTGCGGGCCAGCGCGCCGCTGGTGCTCGACCTGATGCCCGACGTGGATGCCGACGCCGTGGCCGCGCGGCTGGCCCGACCGCGCGGCAAGCGCAGTCTCGGCAATCACATCCGCCGCGTGCTGAACCTGCCGCCGCAGGTGCAGGCGCTGCTGACGGAATTCGCGCGCCCGCTGCCCGACGACCCTCAGGCGCTGGCGGCGCTGGTCAAGGCGCTGCCCGTGTCGCATGCGGGCCTGCGCCCGCTGGACGAGGCGATCTCGACCGCCGGCGGCGTGTCGTGGGCGGCGCTGGACGAAGGGTTGATGCTGGCGGACCATCCGGGCGTGTTCTGCGCCGGCGAGATGATCAACTGGGAGGCGCCGACGGGCGGCTACCTTCTGAACGCCTGCCTGGCCACCGGGCTGTGGGCCGGCCGTCACGCCGCCCGGTGGGGCAATTCCTGACGAATCGTTAATCCGCCTCTGCAAGCCATTGTTTTCTATAGGGCCGGGAGGTGTCCCACCGTGGGACACCTCCCGGAACCGGTCTCAGATCGCCGCCTTGAGGCTTTCCTCGAGGTAGATTTCCCGCAGCCGCAGCGCCTTCGGCCCCGGCGTGCCGTCGCCCACGGGGGTGTCGTCGATCCGCACCACCGGCGTCACGAAGGCCGAGGCCGAGGTGATGAACGCCTCGTCCGCCTGCTTGGCCTCGTCGACGGTGAACGGCCGCTCCTCGACCTCCATCTGCGCCTCGGCGGCGAAGCGCAGCACCGCCGCGCGGGTGATCCCGTGCAGGATGTCGTAGGACCGCGGCCGAGTCACGATCCGGTTGCCCTTGATGAAATAGGCGTTGTTGCTGGTCCCCTCTGTCACGAAGCCGTCCTGCACCATCCAAGCATCGTCGGCGCCGGCCTTCTTCGCCATCATCTTGCCCATCGAGGGATACAACAGCTGCACCGTCTTGATGTCCCGCCGTCCCCAGCGCTCGTCCGCGATCGAGATCACGTGCAGGCCCTTTTTCGCCGACGGGCTGTCGGCGAGGCCGGGCTTCGACTGGGTGAACAGCACGATCGTCGGCTCGGTCGTCTCGGGGTCGGGAAAGACGAAGTCGCGGTCGCCGGGCGCGCCGCGGGTGATCTGAAGGTAGATCAGCCCCTCGTCGAGGTCGTTCGCGCGGACCAGCTCGCGGTGGATCTCCAGCAATTCGTCCGTGCTCACCGGGTTGCGCATGCCCAGTTCGGTCAGCGAGCGGTCCAGCCGCGCGGCGTGGCCGGGAAAGTCGATGAGCTTGCCGCCCAGCACGCTGGTCACCTCGTAGACGCCGTCGGCCATCAGGAAGGCGCGGTCGAAGATCGACACCTTCGCCTCGTGCTCGGGCAGGTATTCTCCGTTGAGATAGACGGTGCGGGTCATTCCAGTCTCCATAGGGGCGGATCGGACGCGATCCGGAAGGTCGTCAGCGGCGCGATCAGCCCCAGAGGGCGGCTTCGGGCGGGTACACGCCGTTCTCGTCGAACAGCAGCGCCGGGTCGCGATCCTCGGCCAGCAGCAGCGGCCCGTCGAGATCGGTCACCATTGCGCCCTGCGCCACCAGCACCGCCGGCGCCATCGCCAGGCTCGATCCGACCATGCAGCCGACCATGACGTCGAAGCCGCGGGCAAGCGCGTCCTCGCGCAGGGCCAGCGCCTCGGTCAGTCCGCCGGTCTTGTCGAGTTTGATGTTCACCACGTCGTACTTGCCCTCGAGCTCGGGCAGCGAGGCCCGGTCGTGGCAGCTCTCGTCGGCGCAAAGCGGCACCGGCCGGTCGAGGCCGATCAGCGCGTCGTCGTCGCCGGCGGGCAGCGGCTGTTCGACCAGCGCCACGCCCAGCCGTGCGAGATGCGGCGCGAGTTCGCTGTAGATCTCGGCGCTCCAGCCCTCGTTTGCGTCGACGATGATCTTCGTTGCGGGCGCGCCGCGCCGGACGGCCTCGAGCCGGGGCATGTCGTCAGGCGTGCCCAGCTTGACCTTCAGCAGCGGGCGGTCGCCATGCTTGCGGGCCTGCGCCTCCATCGCGTCGGGTTCATCCAGCGACAGCGTATAGGCGGTGATCTCCGGCCCCGGCGCGGGAAGCCCGGCCAGCTCCCAGACGCGGCGGCCAGCGGCCTTCGCCTCGAGATCCCACAGCGCGCAATCGACGGCGTTGCGCGCGGCGCCCGCCGGCAGCGCCTGTTGCAGTGCCGCGCGGTCGATGCCGGCATCCAGCCCCTCGATCTGCGCGGCGACGCTGTCCAGCGTCTCGCCGTAGCGGGCGTAGGGCACGCATTCGCCCCGGCCGGTCACGCCGTCGCGGGTGATCGACACGGTCAGCACGCGCGCCTCGGTGCGCGAGCCGCGGCTGATGGTGAACGCCTGCGCCAAGCGGAACACGTCGCGGGTGACGGTGATGGTCATGGCTTTGCTCCTGCTGTCGGGTGGGGTCTGCGGGATGGCGGGCGGGGCGATGCGCGCGCCAGCGCGCGAGCGTCCGTCCCGCCAGCCCGTCACATCGCCAGAAGCGCGTCGGCCAGGCGATCCGCACCGTGGCGGTACGGATCGACCGTCGGCAAGCCCATCCGGCCCTCGACCTCGGCGCAATAGGCGCGGGCCTCGTCCTCGGACAGGTGCTGCGTGTTGATCGACACGCCCACGACCTGGCAGCCCGGGTTCGCGATCCGCGCCATCTGCAGCGACAGGTCGCGCAGGTCCTCGAGGCTGGACAGGCCGTAGCCCGGCAGCCCGCGCAGATGCGTGCGCGTCGGCTCGTGGCACAGGATCAGCGCGTCGGGCTGGCCGCCGTGGATCAGCGCCAGCGTCACGCCGGAATAGCTGACGTGGTACAGGCTGCCCTGCCCCTCGATCACGTCCCAGTGGTCGGGATCGTTGTCGGGCGTCAGCCACTCGATCGACCCGGCCATGAAGTCGGCGATGACCGCGTCCAGCGGCACGCCCTCGCCGGTGATCAGGATACCGGTCTGGCCGGTGGCGCGGAAGCTGCTCTTGGCGCCCTTCTCGCGCAGCGCGGCATCGACGGCCAGCGTCGTGTACATCTTTCCGACCGAGCAATCGGTGCCCACCGCCAGCACGCGCTTGCCGGACCGCTTGACGCCGTCGGCGATCGGATACTCGACCTCCGGGACGCGCACGTCATGCAGCGCGCGGCCGGTCGCCTCGGCCACCGCGACCAGGTCGGGCTCGTCGCGCAGCAGGTTGTGCAGGCCCGAGGCAAGGTCGAAGCCTTCCTCGAGCGCGTTGACCAGCACCTTCTTCCAGGCGGGCCCGATCACGCCGCCGCGGTTGGCGACGCCGATCACCAGCGTCTTGGCGCCGGCCTCGCGCGCCTCGGCCAAGTCCATGTCCGGCAGGCCCAGATCGGCCTTGCAGCCCTCCAGCCGGAACTGCCCGACGCAATTGCCGGGGCGCCAGTCCTTGATGCCCTGCGCGACCTTCGCGGCAAGGGAATCGGGCGCGTCGCCCAGAAACAGCAGGTACGGGGTCTCGATCATCGCGGTCTCCTACATCTTCGGGGCGCGCCTTCCGGCGCGCGGTCATCCAGCAGCACGCGTCCACGAACATATCGGGGCGCGACGGTTTCGCGCGACGATGCGCCGGCGCGCGGACAAATGCTTTGC
The DNA here is from genome assembly GCF_900107235.1 of Citreimonas salinaria. Taxonomy (GTDB): domain Bacteria; phylum Pseudomonadota; class Alphaproteobacteria; order Rhodobacterales; family Rhodobacteraceae; genus Citreimonas; species Citreimonas salinaria. Next base: position 202,957 of record NZ_FNPF01000004.1, on the reverse strand, counting down.
TTCCTTCGCAGCTTTCCGCCGTCGCGCGCAAGATCATGCCCGGTTTTTCCCATCGCTCCGAAGATGCTTGCACGCCGCGCGGGCATCGCGGGCGAACCCGGACGACGCCCTTTTCGCTTGCGCAGCATTCGGCAATTTAATAACCCGTGAAATAACCGATACGTAATTTCCTTACGCACAGGCCCTCTCATGAGCTTTCGCATCCAGCCCCAGCCTCCCGCCCGCCCGAATCGCTGCCAGCTGTTCGGCCCCGGTTCCCGCCCGGCGATCTTCGAGAAGATGGCGAAAAGCGAAGCCGACGTAATCAATCTTGATCTCGAGGATTCGGTGTCGCCAGACGACAAGCCGGGCGCGCGGGCGAACATCGTGCAGGCGATCGGAGACATCGACTGGGGCGCGAAGACCCTGTCCGTGCGGATCAACGGGCTGGACACGCCCTACTGGTACCGCGACGTGATCGACCTGCTGGAGCAGGCGGGCGAAAGGCTCGACCAGATCATGATCCCCAAGGTCGGTTGTGCCGCCGATCTGTACGCGGTCGATGCGCTGGTGACGGCCGTCGAGGCCGCGAAGGGACGCAAGAAGCGCATCGCCTTCGAGGTCATCATCGAATCCGCCGCCGGCATCGCCCATGTCCAGGAGATCGCCGCCGCCTCGCCCCGCCTGCAGGCGATGAGCCTCGGCGCCGCGGATTTCGCCGCCTCGATGGGCATGGCCACCACCGGCATCGGCGGCACGCAGGAAAACTACTACATGCTGCACGAGGGACAGAAGCACTGGTCCGACCCTTGGCACTGGGCGCAGGCGGCGATCGTCGCGGCCTGCCGCACCCACGGCGTGCTGCCGGTCGACGGGCCCTTCGGTGACTTTTCGGACGACGACGGGTTTCGCGCGCAGGCGCTGCGTTCGGCCACGCTGGGCATGGTCGGCAAGTGGGCGATCCACCCGAAACAGGTCGCGCTGGCCAACGAGGTCTTCACCCCCTCGGACACGGCCGTGGCCGAGGCGCGCGAGATTCTCGACGCGATGGAGCAGGCCAAGGCACGGGGCGAGGGCGCGACCGTCTACAAGGGCCGGTTGGTCGACATCGCCTCGATCAAGCAGGCCGAGGTGATCGTGAAGCAGTCCGAGATGATCGCCGCGCGTTGACCGGATTGTCCATCCGCCGACAATTAATACCGCGCATTCTAGTCGCTCTTTACATGACAGGCACTCGTTAACCCCGCATCGCCACCATGGGCCCTGATCCGAACCAGGTGGGGGCCTGACATGATCGAATATCCATTCCTTGCCGGCTGGGCGGGCCTGCTTGCGCCGCTGTTCGTGGTGGCCGCGGGCTATGGCCGGTACGCGCGCGCCCCGGGCGAACGGCGGCTATTGCAGCTTGGCGCGGGGTGCGCGTTCGGCGCGGTCGCGGTGTTGCTCATGGCGATGCCGCTGCGCATCGCCGACGGCGTGATCGTCGACATGCGGGCCGTCCCCGTCGCGCTGGCGGCCGCGTTCCTCGGGCTGCGGGGCGGTGCCGTGGCGCTGTTCATGGCGATCGCGATGCGCCTGTGGATCGGTGGCATCGGAACCGGTGCCGGGATTGCGGCCCTGTTGTTCGGCGCGATCGCGGGCTTCGCCTGGAGTCAGGAGACCCGACCCGCCGAACGGTCGGCGCGCGACTACCTGCAGCTTGCCGCGATGGTCAGCCTGGGGCTCTGGACAATCGTGCTGTTGCCGACCCAAGCCGCCATCGGCGTGTTGACGGCCGCGCTTCCGCTGGTGCTGCTGAACATGCTCGTCCTGCCGCCGGCGGCCTTCCTGCTTGACGGGGCCCGCATGCCGCCGGTCCCGCGCCGGCTGCGCGCGACGCTCTAGGCCCGCAAGTCCTTGGGCGAGCCCATGACCACGAAGGTCTGTAGCGTGTTCACCTGCGGCAGCGCGCCCAGGATGTCGGTGTGGAAATGCTTGTAGGCGGCCAGGCTTTCGGCCTCGACCCGCAGCAGGTACTCGACCGCGCCGGTGATGTTGTGACACTCGCGCACCTGCGGCGCGGCCTCCATCGCGCGCTCGAAGGCCTGCTGCGCCGCCTTGGTATGCTGGCCCAGCCCCACCGTCACATAGGCAACGAAGCGAATGCCCGTCTTCTCGGGGCTGAGCACGGCGCGGTAGCCCTTGATGACGCCCGCCTTCTCGAGCGCCGCCACCCGCCGCAGGCAGGCCGAGGCCGAAAGGCCCACGCGCTCGGCCAGGGCAAGGTTGCTGATCCGCCCTTCGCGCGACAGCACCTGCAATATCCGCGCGTCCATGTCGTCCATGCTCGTCATATGTTGCGCACTATCGACTTCCCGAGGCACCTTTGCAATTCCTGACCGCGCCTACGCTACGATGATTGCGCAATGACCCTTGACCTGTTCGCCGCCCTTCTCGCCTTCGCCTTCGTCACCGTCATCTCGCCGGGGCCGAACAACCTGATGCTGATGGCATCGGGCGCGAATTTCGGCTTCGTCCGCTCGATCCCGCACATGGCGGGGGTGGGCCTGGGCTTTCCGGCGATGGTCGCGCTGGTCGGTGTCGGCGTGATGCGGGTCTTCCAGGTCTGGCCGATGGCGCAGACGATCCTGCTGACGGTGTCGATCCTCTACCTGCTGTACCTCGCCTGGAAGATCGCCAACGCCGCCCCGCCGGGACGCGCCGAGGCGACGGGCCGCCCGCTCAGCTTCCTCCAGGCCGCCGGGTTCCAGTGGGTCAATCCCAAGGCGTGGTCGATGGCGCTGGGGGCGATCACGCTCTACGCGCCGGGACGGGACCTGTCGGCGGTGCTGTGGGTCGCGGCGACCTACGTGGCGGTCTCGGTCGTCTCAACGTCGACCTGGATCGTGCTGGGCCAGCAGGTGCGCCGCATCCTGACCAACCCGATGCGCCTGCGCGCGTTCAACTGGACGATGGCGGCGCTTCTGGTCGCATCGATGATCCCCGTCCTGCTGGGCTGAGCCGGTGCGGGCGCGATGTTGCATCCGCCCCGCCCAAGCGGCATACAGCCCTGCAACGCAGGAGAGACGGGCATGACGCATTACCTCGACTTCGAGAAACCCCTGGCCGAGATCGAGGGCAAGGCCGAGGAACTGCGCGCGATGGCCCGCGGCAACGACGAGATGGACGTCGAATCCGAAGCCGCGGCGCTGGACCGCAAGGCCGACGCCATGCTGGTCGACCTCTACAAGAAACTGACGCCCTGGCGGAAATGCCAGGTCGCGCGCCACCCCGACCGGCCCCATTGCCGCGACTACATCGAGGCGCTGTTCACCGAATACACTCCGCTGTGCGGCGACCGCGCCTTCGGCGACGACGCCGCGGTGATGGGCGGCCTTGCGCGGCTCAACGACCGCCCAGTGGTGGTCATCGGCCACGAGAAGGGCAACGACACGCAATCGCGCATCCACCGCAACTTCGGCATGGCCCGGCCCGAGGGGTATCGCAAGGCGGTGCGCCTGATGGACATGGCCGACCGCTTCGGCCTTCCGGTGGTGACCTTGGTCGACACGCCGGGCGCCTATCCCGGCAAGGGCGCCGAGGAACGCGGCCAGTCCGAGGCGATCGCCCGCGCGACCGAGAAGTGCCTGCAGATCGGCGTGCCGCTGGTCTCGGTCATCATCGGCGAGGGCGGCTCGGGCGGCGCGGTGGCCTTCGCCACGGCGAACCGCGTGGCTATGCTGGAGCATTCCGTCTACTCGGTGATCTCGCCCGAGGGCTGCGCGTCGATCCTGTGGAAGGATTCCGACAAGATGCGCGAGGCGGCCGAGGCACTGCGCCTGACCGCGCAGGACCTGCACAAGCTGGGCGTCGCCGACCGGGTGATTCCCGAGCCGCTGGGCGGCGCGCACCGCGATGCGGCCACCGCAATCGCGCATGTGGGCGAGACGATCGCCGCCATGCTGGCCGATCTCGACGGGCTGGACCCCAAGGCGCTGGTCAAGGCGCGGCGCGAGAAGTTCCTGCATATCGGCGACAAGGGCCTGGCCGCCTGAGCAGGCGCCTCAGCTTGCCAGCATCCGCAGGCCCTGCGTCACGTCCGAGCGCACCGCCAGCCGCAACCCGGGCTCGTCCCCGGCCTTGAGCGCCGCGACGATCAGCCGGTGGTATTGCGGCGGCTCGGTCCGGCGCAGCCGCCCGTAAAGCGCCCGCATCGTCGGGCCCAGCTGCAGCCATACCGTCTCGCACATGGCCAGCATCGCCGGCGCCTGCGCCCGCAGGTACAGCGTGCGGTGGAATTCGAGGTTCGCGCGGATGTAGCCCACCGCGTCGCGGTTGCTGACCACGTCGGCGATGTGGTGGTCGATCGCCTGCAGCCGGTCGATCAACGCCATGTGCGCGCGCGGCAGCGCGCGGCTCGCCAGCTCGACCTCGATCAGGGCGCGCAGGGCGGCCAGTTCCTCGATCCGCTCGTTCGACAGTTCGGGCGTGGCGACCCGCCCCGAGGACGACATCGACAGCGCGCCCTCGGCGACCAGCCGCTGCACCGCCTCGCGCGCGGGCGTCATCGAGACGCCGAACTCGCGGCCGATGCCGCGCAGCGTCAGGGCAGCCCCCGGCGCGATCTGGCCGTGCAGGATGCGCGTGCGCAGCCCGCGATAGACCTTGTCATGCGCCGATTGGGCCGAGTCGGGGATACGGGGCTGGACCTGCATGGCGCGACTGTGATCACAGCCGCGAGCGGCGTCAATGCGGCTTCGCGCGCGGCCCGATCAGGTGTCGAAACGGTAGCGGTGCAGCGTCGCGCCGTTGTCGTGCAGCCAGCGCCGGGGCGCGCGCCAGTCGCCGTAAAGCCGCTCGACCACCGCCCAGAAGGCCGGCGAGTGGTTCATCTGCGCCAGGTGCGCCACCTCGTGCGCGGCGACGTAGTCCAGCACCTCGGGCGGGGCGAGGATCAGCCGCCATGAATACATCAGCCCGCCATCGGCCGTGCACGACCCCCAGCGCGAGCGCGTGTCGCGCAGCGTCAGCCGCGCGTAGCCGCGGCCAAGTGCTGCCGCGTGGCGGTCTGAGGCCTCGGCCAGCCGGTCGCGTGCTCGGGCACGCAGCCAGCCGCGCAGGCGCGCGCCCGCATCGGCCGCAGCACCCGGCACCAGCAGCGCGCCGCCCTCGACCCGCACCGACCGTCCCGCCCCCGGCTGGACGCGCCGCTCGACCCCCTCGATCGGCAGGACGCTGTCGTGGGTCACGTCGACCATCCCCTCGTGCCGGTCGATATGCCCGCGCAGCCAATCCTCGCGGTCGCGCAGGAAGGCCAGCCCCGCCGCCTCGGTCACGCCGCGGGGCAGCGTCAGCGTCACCCGGCCGTCCAGCTGCGACAGGCGCAGCGACAGCCGCCGCGCGCGGGCCGAGCGGCGAAGAATGACGTCGATGTCGGGGTTGCCGGGCAGGCGGATCTGTCCCATATGAATGGCTTCCGTGGCATCCGCGTTTAAGGCTTTGACAGCTTCCGACCGTTATGGCAGGGGACGCGGATCGTGCCAAGACCAGCAGTTGAAGGGGACACCATGCCCAAGGAAGAATGGGGCACCAAGCGCCTGTGCCCCACGACCGGCAAGCGGTTCTACGACCTGAACCGCGATCCCGTCGTCAGCCCCTATACCGGCGAGGTGGTGAACCTCCAGACCGGCAAGGCCAGCATGATCGCCGCAGACCAAGCCGACAAGGCGTCGAAGGCGAAGTCCAAGAAGGACGACGACGATGATGTCGATCTGCTGGACGATGATGACGTCGACGTGGATATCGAGGACGATACCGTGCTCGAGGACGAAGACGACGACAACGTGTCGCTCGACGACATCACCGACGTGTCCGACGAGAAGGACGAGTCCTGAGAAAACGGCGCGGGGCGGTGATTTTTCCGCTTGATCCCGCCCGCGCCATCGCCTAGTCACCCGCCCACACGGGCGCTGACAGGCGCACCGATGGGGCCTTAGCTCAGCTGGGAGAGCGCTTGCATGGCATGCAAGAGGTCAGGGGTTCGATCCCCCTAGGCTCCACCATCCCCCCTCCGATCCGTTGCCGATTCGCGCCACCCGGCCGCCGCTGCATGTCTTGCGCGCTTGGCCGCCGAACCCTGCGCATGCGCGCGAAGTCCCGCAATCCGCGCACCGACCCAGCGCGGGGCCCACATTGACACCGGCTGGCTTTGCGCCCATCCAGACCTTTGCGGCAGGAAACACCGGAGCAGCCCAGACATGTCGATCCCTCAATCCGGCGGCGGGCCGATCGAACGCCATGAGCAGCTGGCCGAATATCTCGCCGCGGGCTGCAAGCCGAAGGATCAGTGGCGCATCGGCACCGAGCACGAGAAGTTCGGCTATTGCAAGGACAGCCACCGCCCCCTGCCCTATGACGGCGCCCGCTCGATCAAGGCGGTGCTCGAGGGCCTGCGCGACCGCCACGGCTGGTCCGAGGTGCGCGAGGGCGGCAAGATCATCGGCCTAGAAAAGGACGGCGCCAACGTCAGCCTGGAACCCGGCGGGCAGCTGGAACTGTCGGGCGCGCCGCTCGAGACGATCCACCAGACCTGCGACGAGGTGAACGCGCACCTGGCCGACGTGAAGGACATCGCCGACGAGATCGGCGTGGGCTTCATCGGGCTGGGCGCCGCGCCGGAATGGTCGCACGACGACATGCCGCTGATGCCCAAGGGGCGCTATGCCCTGATGGACGGCTACATGCAGAAGGTGGGCACCGCCGGCACCACGATGATGCGGCGCACCTGCACGGTGCAGGTGAACCTCGATTTCGCGTCCGAGGCCGACATGGTGCAGAAGATGCGCGTGGCGCTGGCGCTGCAGCCGGTGGCGACGGCGCTGTTCGCCAATTCGCCCTTCTTCGAGGGCAAGCCGAACGGCCACAAAAGCTGGCGCGCGCGAGTCTGGCGCCATCTCGACGAGGCGCGCACCGGCATGCTGCCCTTCGCCTTCGACGACGGCTTCGGGTTCGAGGCCTGGGTCGACTACGTGCTGGATGTGCCGATGTACTTCGTCTACCGCGACGGCAAGTATATCGACGCGCTGGGGCAAAGCTTCCGCGATTTCCTGAAGGGCGAGCTGCCGGCTCTGCCGGGCGAGAAGCCGACCCTGTCGGACTGGGCGGACCATCTGACCACGGTCTTCCCCGAGGCGCGCGTGAAGAAGTTCATCGAGATGCGCGGCGCCGACGGCGGCCCGTGGCGGCGGCTTTGCGCGCTGCCGGCCTTCTGGGTCGGGCTGATCTACGACCAGGGCGCGCTGGACGCGGCCTGGGACCTGGTCAAGAACTGGGACGCCGAGACGCGCGAGGCGCTGCGCGTCGCCGCATCGGTCGACGGGCTGCAGGCCGAGGTGAACGGCATCTCGATGCACGCGCTGGCGCGCGAGGTTCTGAAGATCGCCGAGGCCGGCCTGAAGGCCCGCGCCCGTCCCGGCGCCGGCGGGCTGGTTCCGGACGAGACGCATTTCCTCAACGCGCTGAAGGAAAGCGTGGAAAGCGGCGAAGTGCCCGCCGACGAGCTGCTGCGCCGCTACCACGGCGACTGGAATGGCGACCTGAGCCGCATCTACGACGAATACAGCTACTGACCGGGCGGCCGGGGCGCTGCCCCCGCCCGCCTGCGGCGGACTCTTCCGGAGACCCTGAACCCGAACGAAGAAGCGGACGCCGTGGCAAACGGCGTCGGCGCTCTGGCGGAACGCGCAGTCCGCCGTGCGCGATGGCACGAACGGCCGTGCGGGCGGGCGGCGCGGACGCCGCCCACGTCGGTCAGTAACCCAGCGCGCAGCCGTCCTTGCGCGGGTCGGACCCGCCTTCCAGCACGCCGTTCTCGTGGATGCGGATCGCCTGCGCGCCGCCGATCGCGACCTTGGGCGTCTCGATCTCGTGGCCCATGTCGGCCAACTCGGCACGGACCGCGTCGGAATATCCGCGTTCCAGCTGCAGCTTGCCCTTCTCGGCAAAGCTGCGCGGTGCGTCGATCGCCGCCTGCGGGTCCATGCCGAAATCGACCATGTTCGACAGCACCCGCGCATGACCGTTGGGCTGGTACTGCCCGCCCATGACGCCGAACGGCATCGTCACGCGCCCGCCCTCGCGCAGCATGGCGGGGATGATCGTGTGCATCGGCCGCTTGCCGCCCTTCAGCTCGTTCGGATGCCCCTCGGCCAGCGAGAAGCCCGCGCCGCGGTTCTGGAAAAGGATGCCGTACTTGTCGGACGCGATCCCCGATCCGAAGCCGTGGAAGATCGAATAGATCAGCGACACCGCCATCCGGTCGCGATCAACCACGGTGATGTAGATCGTGTCCTTGTGCACGGCCTCGGACAGAGCGGTCGGCGACTTGGCCATCGCGCGCCGTGGGTCGATCAGCGCGGCCAGCTTCTCTGCCGTCTCGAGGTCGGCAAGGTGCTCGATCCGGCCGCCCATGTGCTCGGGATCGGCCAGGAAGCGGTTGCGCGCGTCGTAGGCGAGCTTCGCGGTCTCGGCCTCGATATGGGCGCGCTGTGCGCCGAAAGGGTCCATCGACCCGATGTCGAACTGCGCCAGCATGTTCAGCATCAGCTGCGCGATCACCCCTTGACCGTTGGGCGGATGCTCGAGCAGCTCGCGTTCCTTGTACATCGCGGTGATCGGGTCGGCGATGGTGCAGGCGACGTTGGCGAAGTCGTCCGCGGTATGCACGCCGCCCAGCGCGTTCAGCGTGGCCAGCATGTCCTGAGCGACCTCGCCCTCGTAGAACGCCTTGCGGCCGTCCTGCGCGATCCGGCGCAGCACCTCGGCCTGCCCGGGCAGGCGGAAGACATCGCCCACCTTCGGGCGCGACCCGTCGGCGTGCATGTAGTGGCGCCGGCCGCTCTCGGACAGCGTGTCTTCGCTGTCCTCCCAGTCGAAGGCGACGCGCGGGCTGACAGGCACGCCCTCGTCCATGTAGCGCATCGCGGGCGCGAGGCTGTCCGAAAGGCCCAGCTTGCCCCAGCGTTCGGACATCGCGCAGAAGGCGTCGATCGCGCCGGGGATCGTGACCGCATGCGCCGATTGCAGCGGGACGGTGTCGTGCCCCTGCTCGCGCAGGGCTGCCGCGTCGGCGGCGGCGGGCGCCCGCCCCGAGCCGTTGACCGCGATCACGTCGTCGCCCCCGGCGGGCGAGATCAGCGCGAAGCAGTCGCCGCCGATGCCCGTCATCTGCGGCTCGGCCACGCCCAGCACCACCGCGCCGGCGATCGCCGCGTCGATCGCGTTGCCGCCCTGCTTGAGAATGTCGATCGCGGCCCCCGCGGCCAGCGGGTGCGACGTCGCGCACATCCCGTTGTTCGCCAGGACGGCCGAACGGCCCGGTCGTTGAAAATCGCGCATCTGCTCTCCCCTGTCGGTCGCGCGCATCTTAGGCACCGGCGGGGGCTAGTCAAACGAGTGTGGAGGGACCGGCCGGCGCGCAACGCGATTTCCTCGGCGCCCCGCACGGCGGGGGCAGTTTCGGCGGGACGCCGAGGCGAGCCATGACAGCTACACCCCCTGACATCGCGTCCGAATCCGGCGCCGCGATGGCGTCGGTCGGTCATTTTCGGGCGCGGGCGGCGGCAAAGAAGGGGATCACCAGGTCGAGTCGATTTTCCCCCGCGCGCCGCGCGAAACGGACGCGGCGGCACAGCCGGCCGATGATCGACCAGCCGAAACCGCCCTCGGGCAACGTGTCGGCGCGCGGCGGCGCGGCGCATGGCGGGGGCGGATAACCGGTGGGCATCGGAAGACCGCGATCGCGCAGGCGCACATACATCGCGTCGTCGCGCAGCCATGCGGAAAGGGTGAAGGCCGCGCCCGGCCGCTCTGCAAGCGCATGTTCGACGATGTTGGTGCAGGCTTCGGCCAGCACGATCTCCCACGCATCGTCTCGCGCCGCCAAGGGATGGGCGTCCACCATCTCGTCGCGGAGCGCGATCAGGCACGCGGTCACCGCCTCGTGGCGCGCGGCGACCCTGTGGTGGTGGTCGGGCTTGCCGGAAGGAGGTTTCACGCCCGCCGCAAGCCTAGCCGTGCGCGGCCGTCGCCTCGTCGACCGAGGCGTGGATGCGGAAGATCGAATCCATCCGGGTCATGCGAAACACCTTGTCGACGACAGGACCGAGCGCGGCCAGTTCCATCCGGCGGCCGTTCGGCATCAGCTTCATCGCCGCGACGATCGCGCCCAGCCCGCTGGAATCGATGAACCCGACCGGCCCGAGATCCAGGATCAGCGTCCCGGTCGACGCCTCGATCTGTTCCCGCATCTCCTCGCGGAAGCGGATCGCCACGGCGGCGTCGATGCGCGGCACGTCGACCGTCACGAGGTAGGCATCGCCCAGCTGGCGCCCGTTCAGTTTCATCGCAACCTCGCAACTCATACCACTTGGACCCTAGACCCCAATGGTTACATTTCGGTATTCTTGCGCCAGCGCGCGGCTCTGCCCGGGTCGTGCCCAAGCAAGCCGGAGGACATCGCATGCAGGACGTCGTGATCACGGGTGCCGCCAGAACGCCGATGGGTGGCTTTCAGGGCGCCCTTTCGGGTGCCTCTGCCGCCGAACTGGGCGGCGTCGCGATCCGCGCCGCGCTGAAGGGCGCCGGCGCGCCGGCGATCGACGAGCTCCTGATGGGCTGCGTCCTGCCCGCGGGCCAGGGTCAGGCCCCGGCGCGGCAGGCGGGCTTCAAGGCGGGCCTGAGCGAAGAGGTGCCGGCCACCACGCTCAACAAGATGTGCGGCTCGGGGATGAAGGCCGCGATGATGGCCTGGGACCGGCTGGCGCTGGGCCATGCCGACACCATCGTCGCGGGAGGCATGGAAAGCATGACCAACGCCCCCTACCTGCTGCCCAAGATGCGCGACGGGGCGCGGATCGGGCATAGCCAGGTCATCGACCACATGTTCCTCGACGGGCTGGAAGACGCCTACGACAAGGGCCGCCTGATGGGCACCTTCGCCGAGGATTGCGCCGAGGCGTTCCAGTTCACCCGCGAGGCGCAGGACACCTACGCGCTGGCCTCGCTGTCGAACGCGCTCGAGGCCGAGCGCACGGGCCTCTTCAAGGCCGAGATCGCCGGCGTCACGATCCATTCCCGCACCGGCGAGGACGTAATCACCGCCGACGAACAGCCCGGCCGCGCCCGCCCCGAGAAGATCCCGACGCTGAAGCCCGCCTTCCGCAAGGACGGCACGGTGACGGCGGCCAATTCCTCGTCGATCTCGGACGGTGCGGCGGCGCTGATCCTGTCCACCCGCGAGGCCGCCGACAGGGCCGAGGCGCAGGTGCGCGCCCGCATCCTCGGCCATGCCAGCCACGCGCAGGCGCCCAAGGACTTCCCGACCGCGCCGGTGCCGGCGGCCCGCAAGCTGCTCGACCGGCTGGGCTGGCGCGTCTCGGACGTCGACCTGTGGGAGGTCAACGAGGCGTTCGCCGTGGTGCCCATGGCCTTCATGCGCGAACTGGGCCTGCCGCGCGATGTGGTGAACGTGCACGGCGGCGCCTGCGCGCTGGGTCACCCGATCGGCGCCTCGGGCGCCCGGATCATGGTCACGCTGCTGCACGCGCTGGAATCGCGCGGGCTGAAGCGCGGCATCGCGGCGATCTGCATCGGCGGCGGCGAAGGCACCGCCATCGCGATCGAGCGCCCCTGATCCTCACCCGCAGAGCCGGCCCCGCCCGCTCACTCCGCCGAAAACCCGCAGAGCGCGAGGGGCCGGTCCCTCACGCCCACAGCAGACAAGAGGCGCGCCATGCAAGCCGATTACGCCACCCTGACCAAGACCATCGCCGCCCTCACCGAGGGCGAGACCGACGCGGTGGCGCTCATGGCCACCCTCGCCTGCGAGCTTCACCACGCGGACGACCGCTTCGACTGGACCGGGTTCTACCGCGTGACCGAGCCCGGCCTGCTGAAGATCGGGCCGTACCAGGGCGGGCATGGCTGCCTGGTCATCCCGTTCGACCGCGGTGTCTGCGGCGCCTGCGCCCGCACGGGCGAGGTCCAGCTGGTCGACGATGTCGACGCCTTTCCCGACCACATCGCCTGCGCGTCCTCGACCCGGTCGGAAATCGTGCTGCCGGTCCGCGATGGCGCCGAGCGCCTGATCGCCGTGCTCGACATCGACAGCGACCGTCCCGCCGCCTTCACCGCCGCCGACGCGACGGCGCTTCAGGCGATCCTCGATTCGGTTTTCGCGCGGCAGGCCGCCGACGCCTAGACGCTCACGGCGCCTCCGAGCAGGCAGGGCATCTCGTGGAAAGGTTCGTTCAGATCGGCGTGGCAACTCGCGCCACCGGACGACCATCCGCGCCTGGCTCGACCCGCACGCGCGCCTAGAACAAGGCCCGCCGGATCAGGTTCGCCGCCGCCACCAGCAGCACCACCAGCGTCGCGCGCCGGAATGCGCGCTGGTCGATGCGGTCCTGCACCTTGCCGCCCAGCCACATGCCCAGCACGGCCGGCACGATCAGCATGGCCGAGAACACCGCGCCGGCCCGGTCGAAAACCCCCGACAGCATGTGCGCGAAGGTCAGCGCCACCGCACCTAGGCCATAGATCACGCCCTGGATGCGCATCTGCTCGCGCTTTTCCGTGTCCATCGCGGTCAGGTACGCCACCACCGGCGGCCCCCAGACGCCCGACAGCCCCCCGATGAAGCCGGCGAAGGCGCCAATGCCGATGTCCAGCCCGCGCGTCTGGCCGCCAAGGCGCGGCTGCCAGCCCGCCAACTGCAGGCAGGCGAAGCCGGCCACCGGCACGCCGATCGCCAGCAGCATCACCTCGGTCCGCAGCACGGCGACCAGCTGCGACGAGATCAGCAGCGCCACCAGTCCAACCAGCAGGAACAGCCGGAACCGCGTGATCGAGCCCGCGGCCGCCCGCGGCCCCTGCCGCAGCGCCTGCATCCCGTTGGTGACCAGCGTCGGCAGGATCAGGCCCGCCAGCGCCACCTCGGGCGCCAGCACGCTCGACAGCCCCGAGATCATGATCATCGGCATCGCGAAGCCGACGACGCCCTTGACCACGCCCGCCAGCAGCGTGATGCCCAGCGAAAGTGCGATTGCAAGCGGCGTCAGATCGGGAAAAGGCAGGTCCATTCCTGCGCTTTACCTTGCGTCTTCGCCCGCCGCATCCGCAAAATTACGACGCAAGAACCGGAACATTAAGAGGCATCATTCGCAAAAAAGTTGCGCTGCACCTGCGAAGGCGCTAAGCCGGGACCCGACAGGAAAAGGACGAGATCATGGCCGACGGACAAAGCCTCGACACCCCTGAAACCGACGCGATCCTGCCCGACCTGCTGTCGCTGACCGCGGCGGCACTGCCCGCGGTGGAAGGCATCTTCGCCGCCGCCCGCGACGCGGTGCGCGCGCGCGTCACCGAAGGCGGCCGCGTCTCGGGCGCGCTGATCGAGGCGGAGCAGACCTCCGCCCACGGGCTTGCCTGGCTGGCAACCTACCTCGAGTCGCTGCGCCAGATGCAGGCCTGGGCGCAGCGCCTGACCGAGCAGGGGAAATTCGGCGAGGTCGAGGCGCTGATCCACCAGATCGCCTTCGGCGAATACCTGTCGCAGATCGCCGGCGGCATCCAGATGAACCAGGCCGAGATCGTCCGCCTGCACGACCTCGGCCTCGACGCGGACAAATCCGCCGCGCTGGTGACCGATCCGGTCAAGCGCCTGATGACCGAAGCCAACAGCCAGGCCGCCCGCACGCGCCTCGTGGCGCTGATGCAGGACCGCATGGCCGAGATCACCGTCGGCCATACCGGTCTCGACGACGAACTCGGCATGATCCGCGAGCAGTTCCGCCGCTACGCCACCGACCGCGTGATCCCCCACGCCCACGACTGGCACCTCAACGACGACCTCATCCCGATGGAGATCATCGAGGAGCTGTCGGAAATGGGCGTCTTCGGCCTGACCATCCCCGAGGAATTCGGCGGCCTGGGCCTGTCCAAGGCATCGATGTGCGTCGTGTCCGAGGAACTCTCGCGCGGCTATATCGGCGTCGGCTCCCTCGCCACCCGGTCCGAGATCGCGGCCGAGCTGGTCATCGCCGGCGGCACGCAGGCGCAGAAGGAAAAGTGGCTGCCGGGCCTCGCCTCCGGGGAAATCCTGCCCACCGCCGTCTTCACCGAACCCAACACCGGCTCGGACCTCGGCAGCCTGCGTACGAGGGCAACGCGTGACGACAACGGCGACTGGGTGCTCAACGGCAACAAGACCTGGATCACGCACGCCGCGCGCACCCACGTGATGACCGTGCTCGCGCGCACCGCGCCCGGCACCGACGACTACAAAGGCCTGTCGATGTTCTTGGCCGAAAAGACCCCCGGCACCGACGAAGAACCCTTCGTCGATCCGGGCCTGTCCGGCGGCGAGATCGAGGTGCTCGGCTATCGCGGCATGAAGGAATACACCGTCAACTTCGACGATTTCCGCGTCGCCGGCGACAACCTGCTGGGCGAAACCGAGGGTCGCGGCTTCAAACAGCTGATGGAGACGTTCGAGAGCGCCCGCATCCAGACCGCCGCCCGCGCCATCGGCGTCGCGCAATCGGCACTGGACGCCGGGATGCAATACGCGCTCGACCGCAAGCAGTTCGGCCGCAATCTCATCGACTTTCCGCGCGTGTCCGGCAAGCTGGCGATGATGGCCGTCGAGATCATGATCGCGCGCCAGCTGACCTACTTCTCGGCGTGGGAGAAGGACCACGGCCGTCGCTGCGATCTCGAGGCCGGCATGGCCAAGCTGCTGGGCGCCCGCGTCGCCTGGGCCGCGGCCGACAACGCGCTGCAGATCCACGGCGGCAACGGCTTCGCGCTGGAATACCCGGTCAGCCGCATCCTGTGCGACGCGCGCATCCTCAACATCTTCGAGGGCGCCGCCGAGATCCAGGCCCAGGTCATCGCCCGCCGCCTGCTGGGATAGGCGCCACGAATATTTCGCGTCCAGCCCCCGCGCGCCCGTGCAGGCTCTTGCGGGGCCGCCCGGACAGGCATACTTTCGACAGACGCGACGGCGCCGACGGGCGCCGCGCGCGGCTCATCGAGAGTCATCGCCCTGGCGACGGGCACCAGGCCCGCCAGGCAACCCTGATTTTCCTGAGGATACGGCCCGTCCGGCATGTCGCCGGACCGGATTCACCATGCGAGGTCGTGATGGGAAAAGGCAACAACAGGCGCGGAAACAAGGAAGTGAAGAAGCCGAAGCAGGAAAAGGCAAAGGTCCTCGCGACCGCCAATTCTGGCGCGGTCAAACCGCTCTCGCTGGGCGAGAAGAAGACCCGCTAGAGCCTCGGCCGGGCGGGCGCCGCGGCCCCGCCCGCCCCCTGCCCGGCCTGCTTCCCAGGAAGCCCGGTCCGTCTCTACGCTTCGCGACCTGCTCTTGCGCTCGGCGCCGCCCTCGACAGGAAATGCGCGACATTCGCGCTGTCCATCGGGCGCGCCAACCCGAAGCCCTGCAGAAAACAGCAGTTCATCTCCTGCAGGATTTGGATATGCGGATCGGTCTCCACGCCCTCCGCGACGACCCTGATCCCGAGCATGTGCCCGATCCCGATGATGGTTCTCACCAGCTCCCGTTGACGCTCGGAATCGACGATCGGTCGAATGAGAGCACGATCGATCTTGAGCCTCGCCGGGGCGATCTCCAGAAGACTGGCAATGGACGCATGGCCGCTGCCGAAATCATCGATCTCGATGCTTATTCCCAGTGCGTTTATCGCGGCGAGGTTTTTCTCGATCACCTCGTTCCGCGCATCCAGGAACGTGGATTCCAGCAATTCGAACGACAATATGCCCGGCGGCAGGTCCAGGGTGCCCAGTTGCTCTCCAAGCATCGGGTCTTTCAGCCTGGTCGCCGAGACGTTCACCGAGACCGGCGGCACGTGAAGCCCGGCGTTGTGCCACGTCCGGATGTCGTGCAGGGCCCGGCGCAGCACCAGATCGTCGAACTCCGGCAAGATCCCCATGTCTTCCGCGACAGGCAGGAACTCCTGCGGCATCATCAGGCCGAATTTCTCGCTCTCCCACCGTACGAGCGCCTCAAGGCCGCTGACTTCCAGCGTGACGGCATCGAATTGCGGTTGGTAATGGCAGGTGATCTCGCCTTTCTCGACGCCGGCGGTCAGCGCGTCGAACGACCTCTTCCGCCTGCGCGCTTCCTCTTTCATCGAAGACGAGTAGAAGCGGTAACGCCCCCGACCGGCCTTCTTGGCTTCGTAGAGCGCGAGATCGGCGTTGATGAAGAGGTTTTCGTCGAAGTCGCGCGGGCTTGCGCATCTCGCGATCCCGATGCTCGTGCCGATACTGCATTTCTGCGCGCCATAGTGGAAGGGGCGCGACATCTCCAGGATGAAGTCTTCCGCGACAAGTTGCAGGGCCTGATCGTCCGGGGCATCGAACAACAGCACGACGAATTCATCCCCACCGACACGGGAGACGAGGGCCTTGTCAGGTGCCTTTCGCATCAGGACATCCGCGGCATGTCTAAGCGTCGCATCGCCCGCATTGTGCCCCAGCGTGTCATTGATCTGCTTGAAATGGTCGATATCGAAATGCAGCACGGCGACGGCCCCGCTGTTATGCCGGGCATTCTCCAGATAGACCTCGTCCAGCTTCCTGCGATTGGCGAGCCCCGTCAGCGCATCGTGACGGCTTTCGTGCTCGAGCAGCGCCCTCGCTCTTTCCAGCTCCTCGGCCTGCAGCTTGTCGCGGGTGATATCGAAATTCACGCCATAGTAATGCGGGCCCGATCCAAGATCGTCGACGTATTTCGCCCGCGCCCTGATGTGGATCGTTTCTCTCTCGGCGGTGAGCACGCGGTAATCCCGGGCGATATCCTGTCGTTTCGCGACGCAGTCACTCAAGTACGGGTATATTTCGGCGCGATCGTCGGGATGAACGAATTGCAGCCAATCGTCTCCGGGCCTGTTGTGGATCCCGTCCTTGATGGCCAGCATTTGCAGCATGCGGTCGTCCCAATAGGCCTGCCCGGTTTCGACGTTCAACTCCCAGCGTCCCATACCCGCAGCCCCCATGGCCACGTCCAGACGTTGCGCCATCCGCTGGCTTTCAAGCTCGACCGTCTTGATGTCCGTGATGTCGGTGTCGGTTCCGACGATGCGCACCGGCAACCCTTCGGCATTCCGGCGCACAACCCGTCCGCGGCTCAGGAACCAGACCCAGTGCCCGTCCTTGTGCCGCTGACGGAACTTGTAGTTGATGACATCGGTTTCCCCGCTGTCGATCCGCTGCCACTCTTCGACGATATGGGCAACGTCGTGCTCGTGAACCGTCTTCAACCAGGCTTCTGTGTTGGTGTGAATATGATCGTCGGCGCTCATGCCACGCAGGTCACGCCAAGTCTTTGACAGATGGTGCCGGTTGAGTTCGAAATCATGGTCCCAGACGGCCTGGTTCGCACTCAGGACAGCGGTTTCCCAGAAGGGCTCGCCCTCGGGTTGCCTGGCGCGATCGTCGGGGACGTTCGAGAGTTCGGTGCCGTCAGGCCTCTTCATCGACTATTCCCGCTGGCGGACTCGATGCCCGGCAGTGACAAGAGGCGCTGACTGACGGCAGTGATCCTCTGTCGCGCCGATGAAGAAGTGCCGGCACGCATGATGGACGTGATCAGCGGGTCCGTGCAGGCGCCGCTCTTCATTCGTTCCTGGCGCATCGGTCACGCTCCAAACCCATCATGGATATATGAAAGTGACATTAAACCAGTGTTACCACGCAAAACGTTAATCGAATCTTGTTGGTCAGGCGCAACGCGAAGCCGGGCGCGGACCTGTGTCGGGTTCGACACGCACCGGCGCAGGATTGCACGCTGCCTTTCGCGTCCTTCCGCCCCGCGTGCGGAACGCCCGCGCGACGGCGAAACCGACCATTGCCGCCGAAGGCGGACCGAGCCGACACGTCTGCACGCCGTTCCCTCGCTCAAAAAGCGCAGGCGCGATGCGACCGGTGCCGGCGCGGCTCGGGATCCCGGAACGTTAACGCGCGGTGAATCCGTCTCTGCAAGCCATTGATTTCGCTAGGTCACAAGGGTGTCCCACCGTGGGACACCCGCTTTCACCCCCGCAGCGTGCCGCCCGTGGCCTTGCCGACCTTCTCGACGATCTTCGCGGCCACGGCCTCGATGTCCTTCTCGGTCAGGGTCTTTTCCACGGGCTGCATCCGCACCGTCACGGCCAGCGATTTCTTGCCCTCGCCGACGCTGCCGCCGATGAACTCGTCGAAGATCCGCACGCTCTCGATCAGCGCCTTGTCCGCCCCCGCGGCCGCGTTGACCACGTCCAGCGCCTGCACGTCCGCATCGACCACGAAGGCGAAGTCCCGCTCGACCGGCTGAAGATCCGCCAGCGTCAGCGCCGCCCGGGTCGAGCCCGATTTGCGCGGCAGTGGCACCTCCTCGGGGAACAGGGTGAAGGCCACTGCCGGCCCCTTCACGTCCAGCGCGCGCAGCACCTTGGGGTGCAACTCTCCGAAGACGCCCAGCACCTTCTTCGGTCCCAGGCAGAAGCGCCCGTGCCGGCCGGGGTGCCACCATTCGGGGCCCTCGCGCAGCACCTGCATCTTCGCCGGCGCGCCGATCGCGGCCAGCACGGCCTCGGCATCCGCCTTGGCGTCGAACAGGTCCACCGGCCGCGATCCTCCATGCACGTCCTTCGGCCCGGTTCGCCCGACCAGAAGCCCTGCAACCTGCAGGCGCTGCTCGCCCGGCTCGCCGCCGAAGAAGGCCTGGCCGACCTCGAACAGCGCCAGGTCCATGAACCCGCGCGCCTGGTTGCGCGCCGCCGCCCGCAGCAGCCCCGGCAGCAGGTCGGGGCGCATGTGGCTCATCTCGGAACTGATGGGGTTGGCAAGCATCGTCGCGTCGTCGCCGCCGCCGAACAGCGCCGCCGCCTCGGCATCGATGAAGCTGTAGGTCACGCATTCGTTGTAGCCCAGCGCCGCCGAGGTCCGCCGCGCCGCCTGCTCGCGCCGCTGCATCGGCGACAGGATCGGCTTCGGCACGCCGGCCCGCGCGCGCGGCATCGGCTTGCCCTCCAGCTTGGTCAGCGAGGCGATGCGCGCCACCTCCTCGACCAGGTCCGCCTCGCCCATGACATCGGGCCGCCAGGACGGCACATGCGCCATGTCGCCCTCCAGCCGGAAGCCGAGTGCCTCCAGAGTGGCGCGCTGCTCGGCCTCGGGAATGTCCATGCCGACGAGGCTGACAACCCGCGCCGGGTCCAGCCTGTAGGCGCGGTCGGTGTGGGGCGCTACGCCCGCGACCGTGACCTCGGACGCCTCGCCGCCGCACAGCGAGAGGATCATCGCCGCCGCATCCTCGACCGCCTGGCGGTTGTAGGCCGGGTCGATGCCACGCTCGTTGCGATACCGCGCGTCCGAGTTGATCTTGAGCCCACGGCCCGCATGCGCGATCTGCACGTGGTCCCAGACGGCGGCCTCGAGGAAGACGTTCACCGTCTCCTCGGTGCAGCCAGTGGCCAGCCCGCCCATGATGCCCGCGATGCTCTCGATCCCGTTGTCGTCCGAGATCACGACCTCGCCACCGTGGAAGGCGTATTCCTTCTCGTCGAGGCCGGTGAGCGTGGCGCCCTCGTGCGCACGGTGGATGCGCAACCTGCCGGCCACCTTGTCCGCATCGAAGACGTGCAGGGGGCGGTTGCGATCGTAGGTGAAGAAATTCGTGACATCGACCAGCGCCGAGATCGGCCGCAGCCCGATCGCCCGCAGGCGGTCCTGCAGCCATTTCGGGCTGGGTCCGTTCTTCACGCCACGAAGTAGGCGGCCGGCGAAGACGTGGCAGCCGTCCTTGGCGTCATCCTCGATCGTCACCGCCACCGGGCACGGGTAGGTGCCCGGCACGCTCTCAGCCTTCAGCGGCTTCAGCGTGCCCAGCCCCCGCGCAGCCAGATCGCGCGCGATGCCGTGCACGCCCAGCGCATCGGGCCGATTCGGGGTAATGGCGATCTCGATCACCGGGTCGACCTTCGCCGGATCGTTCTGCGCCAGCCAGTCGGTGAAGCGCTGGCCGATCTTGCCCGAGGGAAGCTCGATGATCCCGTCATGCTCCTCGGACAACTCCATCTCGCGCTCGGAACACATCATGCCGTGGCTCTCGATGCCGCGGATCTTGCCGACCTGGATCGTCGTGTCGATGCCGGGCACGTAGGTCCCCGGCTTGGCCACGACGACGGTGATCCCCTCGCGCGCGTTGGGCGCACCGCAGATGATCTGGCTTTCGCCCGTGTCGGTCTGCACGGTGCAGACGCGCAGCTTGTCCGCGTCGGGATGCTTCTCCGCGCGCAGGACCTTGCCGATGGTGAAGGCCGACAGCCGCTCGGCCGGGTTCTCGACGCCCTCGACCTCAAGGCCCAGGTCCGTCAGCGCGTCGGTGATCTCGTCCACGCTTGCCGTCGTGTCAAGGTGGTCCTTCAGCCAGGAAAGGGTGAATTTCATCGGTCGGGTCCTATCAGGTCGGTCGGGCGCATCGTGCCCGCGGCAATCGGCAGGGCCGTGTCGGCCCGAAACTCAGCGGCTCAGCCCGCCATGCAGCGTCGGCACGTCCAGCGAGGCGAAGCCGTAGTGCCGCAGCCAGCGCAGGTCGCTGTCGAAGAAGGCGCGCAGGTCGGGAATGCCGTATTTCAGCATCGCAATCCGGTCGATCCCCATGCCGAAGGCGAAGCCCTGCCATTGCGATGGATCGACGCCCGCCGCCTGCAGCACCTTCGGGTGCACCATGCCCGAGCCGAGAACCTCCATCCAGTCGTCGCCCTCGCCTATGCGCAGCTGGCCGTCGACCCAGGAACACTGGATGTCGACCTCGGCCGAGGGTTCGGTGAACGGGAAATGCGAGGCGCGGAACCGGGTCTTGATCCCGTCCACCTCGAAGAACGCCGAGAAGAACTCCTCGAGCACCCATTTGAGGTTAGCCATCGAGATGTCGCGGTCGATCGCCAGCCCCTCGATCTGGTTGAACATCGGCGTGTGCGTCTGGTCGTAGTCGGCGCGGTAGACGCGGCCCGGCGCGATCACGCGGATGGGCGCGCCCTGCTTCTCCATCGACCGGATCTGCACCGGGGAGGTATGGGTGCGCAGCACGTGCGGCGGGCGGGCGTCGCCCTCGGCGCGGTGCATGTAGAACGTGTCCATCTCGGCCCGCGCCGGGTGGTGGCCGGGAATGTTCAAAGCGTCGAAGTTGTACCAGTCGCTGTCGATCTGCGGGCCTTCGGCCACGGCGAAGCCCATGTCGGCGAAGATCGCGGTCACCTCCTCGGTCACTTGGCTGATCGGGTGGATCGTGCCGGCACGCCGGGTCCGGCCCGGCAGCGTCACGTCCAGCCATTCAGCCTGCAGCCGCTCGTTCAGCGCGGCATCGCCCAGCGCGGCCTTCTTGGCGGCCAAGGCGGTGTTGATCTCGTCCTTCAGCGCGTTGAGCGAGGGGCCGGCCGTCTGGCGCTCCTCGGGGCTCATCTTGCCAAGTTCGCGCATCTTCAGGCTGATCTCGCCCTTCTTGCCGACGGCCTGCACGCGCAACGACTCCAGCGCGCCCTCGTCCGAGGCGGCACCGATCAGGTCGAGATACTTCTTCCGCAGGTCTTCCATCGCACGCTCCATCCCGGTCGGGCGCTAGCTACCATACGGGCGGGAAGGTGCAAGCCTGCCGCTCGCCGTGGCGCAGACCTCACGCGGCCGGGCGCCAGCGGCCCGGACTCCGCCGAAGGCGGAAACGGGCTGAACCGGCGCGGGGCGCAGCCCCGCCCCTTCTGGCAACACGCACGAAAAAGGCCGCGCCCGGCAGGCGCGGCCATCTCATTCGACAGGGGCTGAACGGCTCAGGCCGCCAGCGCGCCCTTCGCCTGGTCGACGATCGCGTTGAACGCCTCGGGCTCGTGCACGGCGAGATCGGCGAGGACCTTGCGGTCCACCTCGATCCCGGCCAGCGACAGGCCGTTGATGAAACGCGAATAGGTCAGGCTTTCGTCATGCATGCGCACGGCGGCGTTGATCCGCTGGATCCACAGCGCGCGGAAATTGCGCTTGCGGTTCTTGCGGTCGCGCGTGGCGTACTGGTTGGCCTTGTCGACCGCTTGGGCCGCGACCTTGAAGGTGTTCTTGCGACGGCCGTAATAGCCTTTCGCCGCCTTGATGACCTTCTTGTGACGTGCGTGGGTGACGGTTCCGCCTTTGACTCGGGACATCTGTTATCCTCCTTCTCAGCGGTCGTAGGGCATGAAGCCCTTGATGATCTTGGCGTCGGGTTCGCTCAGGACAGTCGTCCCGCGCGCGTCGCGGATGAATTTCTTGGTGCGCTTGATCATGCCGTGGCGCTTGCCGGCCTGGCCGGCGATGACCTTGCCGGTCGCGCTCACCTTGAAGCGCTTCTTGGCGCTCGACTTGGTCTTCATCTTGGGCATTTCGGTCTCCTTCTCGTTCGACCCGCATCGCGCGACTCGGCATGCCACTTCGGCCGGCCGCGCGGATCAGAGGCGCCGTATAGGCACATGCGGCGCGCTTGGCAAGCGGGGGACGGCCCGATTCCTCGGCCAGTTGCCCCCCAAGGCCGATCAACCGGGATCGGTGCGGTAGATCAGTCGCTCGTCGCAGGGCGCGACGCGCAGGATGTTCGTGGTCCCGCTGGTGTTGAAGGGCACCCCGGCGGTGACGACGATCTGGTCGTGCACGTCGGCATAACCCTCGGCGCGCGCGGCGCGAGCTGCGTTGACCACCGCCTGCTTGAAGCGCTCCAGCTCGCCGGTCATCACGCAATGCGTGCCCCAGGTCAGCGACAGTCGCCGCGCGGTGCCTCGCAGGCTGGTCAGCGCGATGATCGGCACCCAAGGCCGTTCGCGCGCGACCAGCGCTGCGGTCCCGCCCGACGAGGTAAAGCAGCAGATCGCCTTGATGTCGGTCGCCTCGGCGATCTGCCGCGCGGCGGCGACGATTCCGTCGGCCACCGATTCGCGGTTGGCCATGCGGCTCGACTCGATCACCTCGGCATAAGTCGGGTCGTTCTCGACCTCGCGGGCGACGTTGTCCATGGTGGCCACCGCTTCGATCGGGTACTTCCCGGCCGCGGATTCCGCCGACAGCATTATGGCGTCCGTGCCCTCGTAGATCGCGGTGGCGACGTCGCTGACCTCGGCGCGGGTGGGCATCGGGCTCTCGATCATCGACTCGAGCATCTGCGTCGCCACGATCACCGGCTTGGCCGCGGCGCGGCACTTGCGGACCAGGCGCTTCTGGATCGGCGGCACGTTCTGCACCGGCAGCTCGACGCCCAAGTCGCCGCGCGCGACCATGATGCCATCCGACGCGGCCAGGATCTCTTCAAAGGCCTTCACGGCGGCGGGCTTCTCGATCTTCGACAGGATGGCCGCGCGGCCGCCGCACAGCTCTCGCGCCTCCTCGACGTCGGCGGCGCGCTGCACGAAGGACAGTGCCAGCCAGTCGACGCCCAGTCCCGCCACGAACTCCAGATCCTTGCGATCCTTTTCCGACAGCGCCGCCAGCGGCAGCACCACGTCGGGCACGTTCACGCCCTTGCGGTTCGAGATCGTGCCCCCCGCGATCACGGTGCAGTTGGCGTGATCCTCGGCGCATTCCTCGACCCGCAGGCGAAGCTTGCCGTCGTTGACCAGCAGGTGCGCGCCGGGTTCCAGCGCGGCGAATATCTCGGGATGCGGCAGGCAGACCCGCTCCTGCGTGCCCGGCGTCGGGTCGAGGTCCAGCCGGAAGGATGCGCCCCATTCCAGCTCCTCGGCGCCGTTGGCGAACTCGCCCACCCGCAGCTTCGGGCCCTGCAGGTCGGCGAGGATGGCGATCGGGCTGTCGAGGTCCTTCTCGACCTGCCGTATGATCGCGTGACGCTCGGCGATCTCGGCATGCGTGCCGTGGCTCATGTTCAGGCGGAACACATCCGCCCCGGTCTCGTGCAGTTGGCGGATCATTTCATAGGTCGAGGATGCCGGCCCCAGCGTGGCGACGATCTTCACTCTTCGGTTGCGCTTCATGTTCCTGTCTCCTTGCCCGGCATTTCGGACGACCGCGCGGCACCGCGCCGGTGCCCTCGCACGGCGCAAGCGGTCGCCAACGATGTTCGCTTGGCCACCATTTTCATTCGCTTTGCGCCGGTTTCAACCTAACGAACCCATTCCTTGGCCGCGTTAACGCTAACGATCTTCGCTTCCCGGTAGCACGGCAAGCGCCATAACCGCAATTCCCATTGCCGAGGCGACGTCCTATGCCGCCTGGCCAAGGACGAAGATGCCGTCACATACACCGCCTAGCACCTCGAAAGCGAGGCCCGACAGGGGCCGCGGCATAGGAATCCGCTGCTCGACATCCTGTCCGAGTGCCCCGATATGACCAGCAGGCGCGGGCCGCGCACCGCCGGAACGCGCACCGACAATCGCAGACCCGACACCCGCAAAGGAGTGACACCCATGGACGACGCCACCCGCACCGAACTCGAGGCCGCCGCCTTCCGCCGGCTGCGCCAGCACCTGATGCAGGACCGCCCCGACGTGCAGAACATCGACCTGATGAACATGGCGGGCTTCTGCCGCAACTGCCTGTCGCGCTGGTATCAGGAGGCCGCGGCCGAGCGCGGCATCGAGATGGGCAAGGAAGACGCGCGCGAGATCTTCTACGGCATGCCCTACGACCAGTGGAAGGCGCAAAGCCAGGCTGACGCCACTCCTGAACAGCAGGCGGCATTCCAGAAGGCGTTCAAGGAGAACGTGACCGACAAGGGCTGACCAACGGCGTTGGCAAAGGGGGGCGCTGGCGATCGGCTGTACTCGGGCCGTCAGCGCCCGCGTCATGTTCGCGTCCGCGGATGTCGGCGGGTTTTAGGCCCGCTGTCTTTGGCGGGGCGCTCCCTGGCCCCTTCCGTCGGCTCGGTGCTGGCCGGCGCACGGCTGGCAGAGTTCGCCGAGAGGCGGAACGACCACCGGACGGGTTCGATACGGGCAGGCGGGGACGCGGAAAGCCCGCTGAGGCGGGTCTCCGACGCACCCGGTCTTGACCGATGACGCCCGTGTCATGCATGAATTTGCCATGTGCCACGGCGCAAGCGAAAGGACAGGGGCGTCCGACACGTGGCGCCGCCTTTAAATTTGCCGGCACCGGTTCCGGTTGTACTCAGTCATGTGTGGCGGCTTCTACCGCCGGCACCTTTGTCTACGGATCTGCAGTTGCCCAACTCTGTTTCGACAATCAGCGCCATCGAAGCCATGGCCCTTGCCGCTGACGCGGTCATCAGCGCCGACGCAACCGGGCGAATAGTCTTCTTCAGTCCGCCGGCCGAAGCCATGTTCGGATACGCGGCGCAAGACATCGTGGGAAAGACGCTCGATATTCTCCTGCCCGAACGGTTCCGCGCCGGGCATGCCGCGCTTGTCGCCGGTTTCGCTGACGAAGCGGGCGAGGCCCACATACTCATGGGGCATCGAAGCCAGGTTTGGGGACGCCGCGCAAATGGCGAAGAATTCCCGGTCGAGGCGTCGCTCTCGCGTCGCCAAATCGAAGGGGAAACGGTCCTGACGGCGGTCGTTCGAGACATCTCTGAACGCAGGGCTCTTGAACGGCAACTCGAGGAGAAGTCTAGCGCCTTGGAGGAAAGCGAGCGGCGGATGCGCTTGGCGCTGGAAAGCGGGCGGATGGGCGTTTGGGAGTGGGACCTCGACCGAGACGAGGTGGCAATGGACGCGGAAACGCGCAGACTGTTCGACTTCGAAAGCGAGGGTTCAGTTTCTGTCGAACGCGCGTTCGACCTTGTCTGTTCGGAAGATCTTCCGCGCCTGCAGCGCGCGCTTTCGGACAGCTCCGAGAAGGTTTCGAGCTTCGAGTGCGAGTTCGGCCTCGATGTGGGTGGGACTACGAAACGGATTTTTTCGACGGGGACCGCAATCGAAGCCGGGAACGGAGGCAAAAGGATCATCGGCGTGAGCTTCGACGTGACGCGCCGCTGGAAAGCAGAACAACAGCGCGAGTTGCTGACGAAGGAACTGAGTCACCGGATCAGCAACATCATGATGGTCGCTCAGTCGCTCGTACGGATGAGCGCCGCGCACAGTGACAGCGTCGACGATTTGCAAAGCTCGCTGCAGTCGCGCTTGTCCGCGGTGGCGCAGAACCACGCGCTTCTGATGAAGGAGGGCTTTCATTCGGTCGGATTGCGGTCACTGCTGAGGTCCGAACTGACGCCATATGCCGGCTCCGAGCGGAGCCGCGTCGACATTGAGGGAGAGGTGGTACGGCTATCCCCGCAGGCCGCGACTGCACTGGGGCTGGTGTTCCATGAACTCTCGACGAATTCGGCCAAGTATGGCTCGCTCAGTCGCGCCAAAGGCGAGTTGAAGGTCGCGTGGAAGATACAGAACGGCGAAGCCCCGCCTTCTCTTTGGATCGACTGGGTCGAAAGCGGCGGCCCTCCGGTTCGACCACCGTCGCGCCGCGGCTTCGGCAGCACTGTGATCGACCGATCGATCAACCTGCAGTTCGGCGGCAGCGTCGACCGGGATTTCGGACCGGAGGGGCTGAAGGTGTCGTTTCGGATTCCCCTCGACGCGGTACAGGCGCAGGCTGCCGGGGAGTCATGAGCGGCAGAGAGGCGGCACGGCGCACGTGACGTCCGATGAGCGGACGAGCAGCCCCTCCTCTCCGCCTGCCCTTCAGACCTCCGCCAGCAGGGACTCGCCCGCGGTCGCCTCGCAGGTGCCGGGGCTTTGCTCCACGTGCAGCACCTTCACCACGTTGTCCTCGACCAGCATGGCATAGCGCTTGGACCGCGCGATCAGGCCCACTGGCGGCGCGGTGAAGTCCATGCCGATCGCCGTGGTAAAGGTCGATTCCGGATCGCCCAGCATCGTGATGCCGGCATCCGTAGCCCCTGTGCTTTCGCCCCAGGCCTGCAGCACGAACGGATCGTTGACGGAGATGCAGACGATCTCGTCCACGCCTTTCTGCATGAACTGGTCGCGCGTGCGCATGAAGCTGGGGACGTGCGCCATCGAGCAGGTCGCCGTGAAGGCGCCAGGCACCGCGAAGATCGCCAGCTTGCGGCCCTTGGTCAAGCTGCCCAGCTTGACCTGCTCGGGCCCTTCAGGACCCATCCGCACCAGCGTCGCCTCCGGCAGCGCCTGTCCCACTGAAATGCTCATTCCGGTCCGTTCCTTTGGTTTGCAACTCTGTGGCACGAAATTATAGGGTCTGCCTGTCAAAGGGAAAGAAGGCAACGATGGCGGATGTGGTGATCGTGGGCGGTGGACAGGCGGCGTCCTCGGCGGTGGCGCGGCTGCGCGCGAAGGGCTTCGACGGGTCGATCACGCTGATCGGCGACGAACCCGTGCCGCCCTACCAGCGCCCGCCCCTGTCCAAGACCTACCTGCTGGGCGACATGGCGCTGGACCGCCTGTTCCTGCGGCCGGAGGCCTTCTATCGCGACAACGCGGTGACGTTGAAACTGGGCGAACCCGTGACGGCAATCGACACCCAAGCGCGAACCGTGACCGCCGGCGGCGACACCGTCCCGTATGGCGACCTCATCCTGTGCACGGGCTCGGCTCCGCGGCGGTTGCCGGCCAAGATCGGCGGCGATCTGGACGGCGTACACGTGGTGCGCACGTTGGCCGATGTGGACGCGATGGCGCCGCGCTTCACCAAGGGCGCCCGGGTGCTGGTCGTCGGCGGCGGCTATATCGGGCTCGAAGCCGCGGCGGTCGCCGCGAAACTGGGCCTGGAGGTCACGCTGGTCGAGGCCGCCGATCGCATCCTGTCGCGCGTCGCCTCCCCCGAGACCGCCACCTGGTTCCGCGCCCTGCACGAATCCCACGGCGTCACCATCCGAGAGGGGACCAGGCTGGCGCGCCTGACCGGTGATGGCCATGTCTCGGGCGCCTTGCTGAGCGACGGCAGAACGCTGGACGTCGATTTCGTCGTGGTCGGCGTGGGCATCGCCCCCTGCACCGCGCTGGCCGAAGCCGCCGGCCTGCGGGTCGAGAACGGCATCGCGGTCGACGCGCAGGGCCGCACCAGCGATCCGCATGTCTGGGCGGCGGGGGATTGCGCGTCCTTCCCCGGCACGGACGGTGCGATGCGGCTGGAATCGGTGGGCAACGCGATCGACATGGGCGAACTGGTAGCCGACAATCTCATGGGTGAGGCGCGCGACTACCGCGCCGCGCCGTGGTTCTGGTCGGACCAGTACGACGTCAAGCTGCAGATCGCGGGCCTGAACACCGGCTACGACCGCGTCGTGGTGCGCGAGGGCGCGGGCCGGTCGCACTGGTACTACGCGGGCGACAGGCTGCTGGCGATCGACGCGATGAACGACAGCCGCGCCTACATGGTTGGAAAGCGGCTGATCGAGGCGGGAAAGTCGCCCGATCCCGATGCCGTGGCCGACCCTGACACGGACCTCAAGGCGCTGCTGAAGGCATGAGGATCGTCGGCGGCACGCACCGGGGCCGCAAGCTAGCCGCCCTGGGCAAGGGCGACGCCGCCGCGCATCTTCGTCCCACCACCGACCGCGTGCGCGAGGCGCTGTTCAACATGCTGCAGGGCGGCCGCTTCGGAGAGCCGGTCGCGGGCGCGCGCGTCCTCGACCTGTTCGCCGGCACCGGCGCGCTGGGGCTCGAGGCGCTGTCGCGCGGCGCGGCGCACGTTACCTTCGTCGATGACGGGCGCGTCGCCGGCCGCCTGCTGGGCAACAACATCGCTACGCTGGACGTGGCGGGACAGACGCAGCTGATCGCGCGCGACGCCGCGCGCCTGCCCGCGGCGGATGCGCCTTGCACGCTGATCTTCCTCGACCCGCCCTATGGCAAGGGTCTGGGCGCGCCGGCGCTTGCCGCGGCGCGCGCGCGTGGCTGGATCGCGCCCGAGGCGCTGGTCGTCTGGGAGGATTCGGTGCCGCAGATCGCGCCCGAGGGGTTCCGGGCGCTCGAGTCCCGGCGCTACGGCGACACGACGGTTTCACTTCTGCGCGCTGAGTAAGGGCGCCGCCCGGCGCCCATGTCCGCAAGATTTCGCGTGGCGCTTTTCCCGTCAGATGCTACGCTCTTATGCGAATACGTGAATTCAGGGAGGATGCCGTGATCTACAGACCGACCCGCCGTGACCTGTTGTCGATGGCCGCCGCCATGCCCGCGCTGACCCTTCCGGTGGCCGCGCGGGCGCAACTCGGGCCACCGCCTGCCGGCAATCCGGCGCACTTCTCGTTCACCCTGGGCGATGCCACGCTGACCGTCATTTCGGACGGGCACCTGGAATTGCCGGTCTCGGGCCTGGCGGTAAATGCCGATCGCGACGAAGTGCGCGCCTTTCTTGGCTCCTACGCCCTGTCGACCGAGCAGAATTATTCGCACACCAACCACCTGCTGATCGAACGCGGCGACGCCAAGGTGCTGGTCGACGTCGGCTCGGGCGACCGGTTCCTGCCCACCGCAGGGCGCCTGTGGGAGAACATGGAGGCGGCCGGCATCGACCGGGACAGCATCACGCACGTGATCATCACCCACGCGCATCCCGACCATATCTGGGGCGTGCGCGACGGCTTCGACGAAGCGATCGTGCCCGGCGCGCAATACTTCATTGGCCGCGCCGAGCGCAATTACTGGATGCAGGACGGGCTGGTCGACCAGGTTCCGGCCGAGATGCAGCAATTCGTGCTTGGGGCCAGGAACTCCATCGAGGTCGATGGCGCCGACTGGACCCTGATGGAGAACGACCACGAGGTCGCGCCCGGCATCCGCGTCATCGACACACCCGGCCATACGCCGGGCCACATGTCGGTGCTGGTCGACACCGGTGACCGCCCCCTGCTGGCGCTGGGTGACGCCATGAGCCACGTCTGGACGAACTTCGTTCACCCCGAATGGTACAACGAATTCGACATGGACGGCGCACAGACCGTGGAAACCCGGCGCCGGCTGCTGGAGATGGCAGCGACAGAAGAGATGGCCGTGCTAGGCTACCACTTCCCGTTCCCCGGCGTGGGCCACGTCAAGCCCGAGGGCGACGCCTACCGCTTCATTCCGGCGCTCTGGCGCTGGTAAGGGGGGCACGGCGCCGGATCTGGAACCCGAGGCCGACCAGCAGGAAAAGCAGCGCTGCGGAGGCGCTGCCGCCCGCCTGGTCGCGCGGCGCGTCCGAGCGTGAAAAGGATCGGCCTCGGACGCCCAATCGGGCGCGACGTCGGCCCCGCTCATGCACGGGACGTCGCGTCCGGTCCCGCGCGCATCAATAGGTCGGGTGGAAGCGCCCCGCCGGTGAAAGCGTGAAAATCTCGGCACCGTCCGCTGTCACCCCGACCGAGTGCTCGAACTGCGCCGACAGCGACTTGTCACGGGTCACGGCGGTCCATTCGTCGGTCAGCACCTTGGTCTCGGGGCGGCCAAGGTTCACCATCGGCTCGATCGTGAAGAACATGCCCTCTTCGAGAACCGGACCGGTGCCAGGGCGGCCGTAATGCAGCACGTTGGGCGGCGCGTGGAATACGCGGCCCAGCCCGTGGCCGCAGAAATCGCGCACGACCGACATGCGCTGCGCCTCGACGTAGGTCTGGATGGCGTGGCCGATATCGCCGAAGGTGTTCCCCGGCTTGACCGCCTCGATGCCGCGCATCAGCGCGTCGTGCGTGACGTCCATCAGCCGCTCGGCCTTGCGGGGCAGCTTGCCCGCAACGTACATCCGACTGGTATCGCCGAACCAGCCGTCGACGATGACCGTCACGTCGATGTTCAGGATATCGCCGTCCTTGAGCTTCTTGTCGCCGGGGATGCCGTGGCAGACCACGTGGTTCACGCTGATGCAGCTGGCGTGCTGATAGCCCTTGTAGCCGATCGTGGCCGAGGTGGCCCCTGCCTCCTCGACCCGCTTGCGGATGAACTCGTCGAGCGCGCCGGTGGTCTGGCCGACCTCGACCAGTTCGGCGACCTCGTCGAGGATGCGCGCGGCCAGTTCGCCCGCCCGGTGCATCCCGGCGAAGTCGTCCCTCTGGTAAATGCGGATGCCGTCCCGGGTGAGACGGCCACCGGTATCATGGTTCACGACGTGCATTCCCTTGCGTTTGTCCCTCATTTAGCGCCTCTTGTGGCGTTTTGCCAGTGCGGCAGTGCAGCATTGCGTCGCACGCCGCGATCCTCAGGCCACGAAAGGCAGCGGCGCCGCGGGCGCTATGCCCTCGCGTCCCAGCGTGCAGCCCAGCGCCACCGCCTCGACTCCGGCGGCACTGGCCGCATCGAACGCGGCGGCATAGGCCGGGTCCAGATCGGCCGCCAGCGCCATTCGCTGCGCGTCGTCGCGCTGCACAAGGTACAGCATCACCGCCCGGTGCCCTTGCCCGACCATGCGCGCCAGCGCGCCAAGATGCCGCGTGCCGCGGGCGGTGACGCAATCGGGAAACTCGGCCAGGCCCGGCGCCCGCGACAGGGTCACCGACTTGACCTCGACATAGGCGTCGGGGCGGCCTTCGGCTGTCAGCAGGAAATCGACGCGGCTGCCTTCGTCGTAGCAGACTTCCGGGCGCACCGCGTCGTAGCCATTCAGTCCGGGCACTGCCCCGGCCTGAAGCGCAGGGCGCAGGATGCGGTTCGCGGCGCCGGTATCCACGCCGACCAGCGCGCCGCGCGCGTCCTGAACCAACCGCATGGCGAAGCGCAGCTTCTTGCGGGGGTCGTCGTTCGGCTCCAGCCACACGGTCAGTCCCGGGTCGGCGAGGCCGAGCATCGCGCCAGGGTTCGCCACATGCGCCACCACCGCGCGGCCGTCCTCCAGCACGCAATCGGCCAGGAACCGCTTGTAGCGGCGGACAAGCCGGGCGCGGATCAGCGGGGTTTGAAAACGCATGGCGCGCGGCCTATACCGAAGGCCGGAAGCCCGCAAGGAGCGCGACCCATGCCCAACCCCACCGCC
Source organism: Citreimonas salinaria (assembly GCF_900107235.1). Lineage (GTDB taxonomy): Bacteria > Pseudomonadota > Alphaproteobacteria > Rhodobacterales > Rhodobacteraceae > Citreimonas > Citreimonas salinaria. Next base: position 171,022 of record NZ_FNPF01000004.1, on the reverse strand, counting down.
GCCATGCTGGTGATCGGAGACGAGATCCTGTCCGGGCGCACCCGCGACTCGAACATGCATTTCCTGGCGCAGGAATTCACCCGTACCGGCGTTGACCTGCGCGAGGTGCGCTTCGTTGCAGACGATCCCGACGCCATCGTCGCGGCGCTGAACGACCTGCGCGCGTCCCATGACACGGTGGTGACCTCGGGCGGGATCGGGCCAACGCATGACGACATCACCGCCGACTGCGTCGCGCGTGCCTTCGGCGTGGGCATCGACGTGCGCGAAGACGCCCGTGCGATCCTGCAGGCGCATTACGACCGGCAGGGCAACCAGATGAACGAGGCGCGGCTGCGCATGGCACGCATTCCCGACGGGGCAACGCTGATCGACAACCCCGTCTCGGCCGCGCCGGGCTTCACCCTCGGCAACGTGCACGTCATGGCGGGCGTGCCGGCGGTGTTCCAAGCGATGGTCGCCACCGTGCTGCCGACGCTCAAGGGCGGTGAGCCGCTGCTGTCCCAGACCCTACGCATCGAGCGCGGCGAGGGCGACATCGCCGGCCCGCTCGGCGCGCTTGCGGCCGAGTTCGGCGATCTGCAATTCGGCTCGTACCCGTTCCAGAAGAACGGCGTCTACGGCGCGAACGTGGTGGTGCGCGGCACCGACGGTGCGCGTATCGACGCCGCGATGACGCGGCTTTCCCGGCTGATGGACGAATGACGCCCGACACGGGCCGGCTGTTCGCGGCGATCCACGCGACATGGCCCGCGGCGCGGACATGGTCGGTGGCCGGCTTCACGTTGCGCGACGGCGATGGCGGCGGCAAACGCGTGTCCTGCGCCACGTGGGACGGCGCGGCAACGGGTACGGCGGAAGGTGGACTTGCCGACGCGATCGCGCGGGTCGAGGCGGCGATGCGCGAGGCGGGGCAACCCGCGCTGTTCATGGTGCCGGCGGGCGCGGACACGCTTGACACGGCGCTTGCGGCGCGCGGCTACGCGGTGGCCGATCTGACGGCGCTCTGGCTCTGCCCGGTCGAGCGGCTGACCGACCTGCCGGTGCCGTACCTGACCGCCTTCTGCGTCTGGGAGCCGCTGTCGATCATGCGCGAGATCTGGGCCGCGGGTGGCATCGGCCCTGCGCGCCTGCGCGTGATGGAGCGCGCAGCCTCCCCGAAGACCGGCCTGTTCGGGCGCGCGCTGGACAAGCCCGCCGGCGCAGGGTTCTGCGCGATCCATGACGGCATCGCCATGGTTCACGCTCTGGAGATTGCACCCCCCTTCCGCCGCCGGGGCCTGGGTGCGTGGATGATGCGGCAGGCGGCTTTCTGGGCGCGCGACAATGGCGCTGATTGGATGGCGGTCCTGTGCACCGAGGCCAATGCGGGCGCGAACGCCCTCTATGATCGGTTGCGGATGGAGCTTGCTGGCGGCTACCATTACCGCATCGCGCCGGAGGCATGTGACGGTTAGCGCGCCGGAGACGCGTGACCATTCGTGCGCCGGCGGCGCATGACCGACGGCGCAGCGGAGGAAAGACCATGAGCGACGACAACCCCACCGCGCTCGACCTGCCCGTGGTCGATCCGCTGCCCGAGCAGACGCAAAAGTACTTCGACGTCTGCCAGGACAAGCTGGGCCTCGTGCCCAATGTGCTGAAGGCCCATGCCCACGACATCGACAAGCTGAACGCCTTCAGCGCGATCTACAACCAGCTGATGCTGGCCGACAGCGGGCTGAGCAAGCTCGAGCGCGAGATGATCGCCGTTGTCGTTTCGGCCGTGAACCGGTGCTTCTACTGTCTGACGGCGCACGGTCAGGCGGTGCGGGCGCTGTCGGGCGACCCGAAGCTGGGCGAGATGCTGGTGATGAACTGGCGCGTCGCCGACCTGAACCACCGGCAGCGCGCGATGCTGTCCTTCGCGGAGAAGATGACCCTGAATTCGGCCCAGATCGCCGAATACGACCGCGAGGCGCTGCGCGACGCGGGCTTTTCGGATGCGGATATCTGGGACATCGCCAACGTGGCGGGTTTCTTCAACATGACCAACCGCGTCGCCAGCGCCACCGACATGCGTCCCAACGACGCCTATCACGGACTTGACCGCTAGGGCGCTTGCCGCGGCGGCGCTGGCCGCGGCATGGGCGGGCGCGGCGGTAGCGCAAAGCCTTCCGCTGCCGCGCGGGGCCAGCCTGACGCAGACGCAAAGCGTGCCCGACGGTCGCTACTCCCTGCCCGTAGGACCGTGGAGCGTAAAAGAAGGCATTCCCGTCAAGGTGATCGAGGGCACCGTGGAGGAAACCGCTTGGCGCGTGCCTCCGGGCCTGACGCCGCAGCAGATCATCCGCCCCATTCGCGAGGCGCTGCGCGATGCCGGCTGGACAATCGTGCTGGATTGCGCGGCCGAGCAGTGCGGCGGCTTTGATTTCCGCTTCAACACGCGGGTCATTCCCGCTCCGGCGATGTTCGTGGACCTGCGCGATTTTCGCGCCGTGTCAGCCCTGGCGCCGGACGGGTCCGGCGTGTCCGCCCTCGCCAGCGTCGATCCCGGGGCAGGCTATCTGCAGATCATCCGCGCCGACACGACCGAGGAAACGCCCGCCGTCGCCGTCGAGGCAAGTCCCGCGCCCGACGACGCGGCCGGCCTGATCACGCGGCTCGAACGCGACGGCCGCGCCACGCTGCGCGACCTGGACTTCGCAAGTGGCGATGCCGGCCTGGGCGAGGGGGCGGTCGAGTCGCTCGACCTGCTGGCAGAGTACCTGAACGAGAACCCCGACCGCCGCGTGCTGCTCGTGGGCCACACCGACGCGACCGGCTCGCTGGAGGCCAACCGCGCCCTCTCGCGGCAGCGTGCGCTGGCGGCGGTGGACTACCTCAGAAGCCGCCACGCCACCACGCAGGGGCAGATCGCGGCCGAGGGGGCGGGCTACCTCGCGCCCATCGCGTCGAACCTGATCGAGGCGGGACGGCAGGCCAACCGGCGCATAGACGCGGTGCTGCTTCCGGCCGAGTGAGACCGTCAGCACCGCTTCAGGGACGGTGACGGGCCGAGGTCGCGTAGCCGATCACCAGACCTGCGGCCCCTTGTCGGCGAAGGCGTGCGCGAGGAAATCGATGAAGGCGCGCACCTTGGGCTGCGTGAACCGGCCCGGAGGATAGACCGCATAGATGCCCTGCGTCTCGACCGGCAGATCGGGCATCGCATCCTCGACCAGACCTTTGCGCATCGCGTCGTGGTACAGGTACGACGGCAGGTAGGCGATCCCCAGGCCCGCCACGCAGGCGTTCAGAAGCGACTGCCCGTCGTTGACCGACAGCCAGCCGGCGGTGCGCACCTGGCGCTTTTCACCCGAGGGCGCGGTAACCTTCCAGACATTGCCCGAAGACTGGTTGGAGTAGTGCAGCAGCTTGTGCTCGTTCAGGTCGTCGATCCGGGCGGGACGGCCAAACCTTTCGAAATAGGAAGGCGCGGCGATCATCCGCTTGGTCGTCTCGGTCAACTTGCGCGCGCGCAGGGTGCTGTCCTCGAGATCGCCGATCCGGATCGCCATGTCGAAACCCTCGCTGATAAGCTCAACGTAGCGGTTGTTCAGGACCATGTTCACCGTGATGTCGGGGAATTCGGACAGGAATTCGCCGAGCATTGGCGACAGGTGGTTGACGCCGAAATCGGTGGCCACGCTGATCCGCAGCAGCCCCGAAGGCGCCGACTGCATCGAGGTGACCAGCGCATCGGCCTCTCCGGCGTCGTTGAGCACGCGGCGCGCGCGGTCGTAATAGGCAAGGCCGATCTCGGTCGGGCTGACGCGGCGCGTGGTGCGGTTCAGCAGCCGCGCGCCCAGCCGCGCCTCGAGGCTCGAGACGTGCTTGGACACGGCGGATTTCGAGATGCCCAGCTTCTTTGCGGCGTCGGTGAAGCCCCCCTGGTCCACCACCGTCGCGAAAGCCTCCATCTCGGTCAGGCGATCCATGCCCGTCTCCCCATGCATGTCGTTGCGTTTGGTATGGCGGCGGAATCGGGCTGAACCGTGGCGCGACGCAGACAATTGAAGGGAGTTTGCCGGGCTGTCACGGGCGGGGAAACAGAAGTGCCGCACAGCGCGCCCGCAAAGCCGGCCTGCAACGCGAAAGCCCCGCACGGAAAGCCGTGCGGGGCTGGCAATCGTTCCGCGCCGGGCGCGTTGCCCACTAGGCGCTTAGGCGGCCTTGCGGGCGTGGTGTCCGCTTTCGATCTCTTCGACGATCTTGTTGCAGAACGCCTCCAGATCGCCGGGATTGCGCGAGGTGATCAGCGCGTGGTCGGCAACGACCTCTTCGTCCATCCAGCGGCCGCCGGCATTGACGACGTCGTTCTTGATCGAGTGATAGGACGTCAGCTCGCGGCCGGCGACCAGCTCTGCCTCGATAAGCAGCCACGGGGCGTGGCAGATCGCGGCGATGATCTTGTCCTGCTTGGCGAAGGCCTTGATCGCGGCGACGGCGGGCGCGTGCGTGCGCAGGATGTCGGGGTTGATCTGCCCGCCCGGCAGGACCAGCGCGTCGTAGCGGTTCGGGTCCACGTCCTCGATCTTCAGGTCGACCTCGGCCTCGCGGCCCCAGTCCGTCTTGTCCCAGCCCTTGATCGCCTTGCCGTCGGTGCTGGCGATCTCGACCGTTGCGCCGTGGTCGCGCAGCGTGTCGCGGGGCACTTCCAGTTCGGACTGCTCGAAGCCGTTGGTGGCCATGATCAGGATGCGTGCATTTGCGATGGCGGTCATTGGAAACCTCCTTTGCGTGTGTCGGGCAGCGCGTCGCTGCTGTCACCCCGCCAACCGGACCCCTCCGCGGTCTGTTCCACCGCACTGATCGCGTCTGCGTGAGCGCGCGGCGGCATTCGTCACAGCGTCGCGGCCAGCCGTACGCCCTGGTCGATCGCGCGCTTGGCGTCCAGCTCCGCCGCCACATCCGCTCCGCCGATCACGTGGCAGTCGCGTCCGGCCGCCTGCAACGCATCGGCGAGGCCGCGGGCGCTTTCCTGCCCGGCGCACAGCACGACCGTGTCGCAGGCGATCAGTTCGTTCTCGCCATCCACGGTGACATGCAGACCCGCGTCATCAATGCGCTCGTAGGTCACGCCCGAGCGCATCTCGACCCCCCGCATCTTGAGGCTCGACCGGTGAATCCAGCCGGTGGTCTTGCCCAGCCGCCGCCCGGGCTTTTCCACCTTGCGCTGCAGCAGCACGACCTGCCGCGCCGGCCGGTCCGGGCGTGGGCCTTCCGGCGCCAGCCCCGACCGCGTCTCGGGATCGGTCACGCCCCATTCGCGCATCCAGTCCGGCAAGTGCATCGTCGGGCTTTCGTCGGTCACGAGGAACTCGGACACGTCGAAGCCGATGCCACCTGCGCCCACCACGGCGACGCGCTGACCGGGCGTGACGCGGCCGCGCAGCACGTCGGCGTAGCCCACCACCATCGGGTGGTCCTGTCCCGGGATCCGCGGGTCGCGCGGAGTGACGCCGGTGGCGACGATCACCTCTTCGAATTCCTCCAGATCCTCGACCCCGACCATGCGGCCCAGCGCGCGCGTCACGCCGACCTCGTCCAGCATCGCGTCGAACCAATGGACAAGGCCGTGGAACTCCTCCTTCCCGGGGATCGCGCGCGCCATGTTCAGCTGTCCGCCGATGCGGCCCTCGGCATCGAACAGCGTCACCGCGTGGCCACGCTGCGCCGCGGTGATCGCCGCCGACAGGCCCGCCGGCCCGGCGCCCACGACCGCGACGCGCTTCGGCTCGGCCGCCGGTTCGATCACGATCTCGGTCTCGAACGCCGCACGCGGGTTCACCAGGCACGACGACACCTTGCCCTGAAAGGTATGGTCCAGGCACGCCTGGTTGCAGGCGATGCAGGGCGCGATCAGGTGCGCACGGCCCGTCGCCGCCTTCTTGACGAAGGCCTCGTCCGCCAGCCAGGGCCGCGCCATGCTGACCATGTCGGCGCAACCGTCGGCCAGCACCTGCTCGGCCACCTCGGGCGTGTTGATCCGGTTCGAGGCGATCAGTGGCACGCCGACCTTGCCCATCAGCTTCCTAGTCACCCAGGCGAAGGCCGCGCGGGGGACCGAGGTGGCGATGGTCGGCACCCGACTTTCGTGCCAGCCGATCCCGGTGTTGATGATCGTGGCGCCCGCGGCCTCGACCGCCTGCGCCAGTTGCACGACCTCGTCATGGGTCGAGCCGTCAGGCACCAGATCGATCATCGACAGCCGGAAGATCACGATGAAATCGTCGCCCACGGCGGCGCGCACGCGACGCATCACCTCGACCGGAAGGCGCATCCGGTTCTCGTAGGGCCCGCCCCAGCGGTCGGTGCGCTTGTTGGTATGCGTCACCAGGAACTGGTTGAGGAAATATCCCTCCGAGCCCATCACCTCGACGCCGTCATAGCCCGCCTCGCGCGCGCGGGCGGCGGCGGTGACGATGTCGCCGATCTGCTTCTCGATCCCCGCCTCGTCCAGCGCGATGGGCTTGAAGGGCGCGATCGGCGCCTTGATCGCCGATGGTGCGACGCAGTTCGGCCCGTAGGCATAGCGCCCGGCGTGCAGGATCTGCATCGCGATCTTGCCGCCCGCATCGTGCACGCGGTCCGTCACCATCCGATGATTGGCAAGATCGACTGCCGTGAACAGACCCGCCGCGCCCGGAAACACTCCGCCTTCGACGTTGGGCGCCATGCCGCCCGTGACCATCAGCCCCGCACCGCCGCGCGCGCGGGCGGCGTAGAACTCGGCCACGCGGTTCCAGTCGCCCTTTTCCTCGAGGTTGGTGTGCATCGATCCCATCAGCACCCGGTTCGGCAGCGTTGTGAAGCCAAGGTCGAGCGGGGCGAGCATGTGCGGATAGGCGGTCATCGAAGGGCCTTTCGGTTTTGCGGAACCTCACATGATCGCGCGCACCCTGTCACGCGACACGTGACGTCAGAGCGGGTCCGGCGCGGTGAGCGGGTGGGCCACCGGTGTTGATCGGGGGCATCGCAGCACCAGCGCCGAGCAAATCGAAAAAGGGCGGCGACCCATCGGCCTCCGCCCCATAATCCATCTTCAGATCATCTGGCCGCGAACGCGGCCCCGTGCCTCACTCTGCCGCGTCGCGGCGCGGCAGAACCCAATCGGGACGCGGGAAGTGACAGGTGTAGCCACCCGGGAACCGCTCGAGGTAATCTTGGTGCTCGGGTTCGGCCTCCCAGAAATCGCCCACCGGCTCGACCTCGGTCACGACGCGACCCGGCCAGATGCCCGACGCCTCGACATCGGCAATGGTGTCCAGCGCTTCCTGCCGCTGCGCGTCGTCCACGTAGTAGATCGCGCTGCGATAGCTCATGCCGCGATCGTTGCCCTGCCGGTTCGGCGTGGTCGGGTCGTGGATCTGGAAGAAGAACTCCAGGATCCGGCGATAGCTGATGCGCGCCGGGTCGAACCAGATCTCGATGCCCTCGGCGTGCGTCCCGTGGTCGCGGTAGGTCGCGTTCTTCACGTCGCCGCCGGTATAGCCCACGCGGGTCTTCTCGACCCCGTCGAGCTTGCGGATCAGGTCCTGCATGCCCCAGAAGCATCCCCCGGCCAGCACTGCGCGTTCCAAGCTCATGCCCGTTCCTCCACCTGGTCCAGATACTCGCCGTAGCCTTCGGCCTCCATGTCGTCGCGATGCACGAAGCGCAGCGAGGCCGAGTTGATGCAGTAGCGCAGCCCGCCGCGGTCCGGCGGCCCGTCCGGGAAAACGTGGCCGAGATGGCTGTCGCCGTGGGCGCTGCGCACCTCGGTGCGGATCATCCCCAGGCTGGCATCGCGCAACTCGGTCACGTGCGCGGGCTCGATCGGCTTCACGAAGCTGGGCCAGCCGCAGCCGGACTCGTACTTGTCACCCGAAGCGAAAAGCGGCTCGCCCGAAACGACGTCGACGTAGATCCCCGGTTCCTTGTTTTCGAGGTATTCGCCCGTTCCGGGCCGCTCGGTGCCGTTCTGCTGGGTCACCCGGTATTGCTCGGGCGTCAGCGAATCGATCACTTCGGCGCGGCGTTCATATTTGGCCATTGCCGTCCTCCTGAACTGTCTTGCCCATTATGTGGGCCGCGTGCCGGCCGGTGCAACGTCCGTCGCGCTGGTGTGAGCGTTGAACCTTTCCCCAGCGTCAGGCGTTCGCTACCCGTGACACACGACAACGACGACGACAATCCGACAGGAGGACGAAGAAGATGTCACGCATCACGCAGATCAAGAAGACGGCCGCGGGTCCGGGCGCCATGTTCGGCCTCGCCCTGAGCGCGCTTTTCGCCGTGCCCGCCCTGGCGCAGGAGGATGACGGCGTCGCCACGTTCGGCTCGTCCGGCAGCGCGGCGATGTTCGGCGTCACCACCACGCTGAACGAGACCGAGACCGAAGGCGCACCCGAAGACATCGCCACGTTGATCTCGGACCTAGAGGAAGACACCATGCCCGAGATCGCCTGGCAATCGGTCTCGTCGGTGACCGAGGTCGAGACCGTCACGCTGGACAGCATGTCGGGCGACGCAGAAGGCCTCGACAGCGCGCTGTCCGATGCTTCCGGCAAGATCGGGCGCATCCGCGCCGGGATCGAATCCGACTCCACTTTACGCGCCGCGCTGGAAGAGGCCGGCTATGCCCCCGGCGATGTGATCGCCGCCTATGGATCCTCGGCGACGGAAATCTCTCTTGTTGTGGACACGCGCAGCTGATCGGGCTTGCTTTCCGCCGCTCTACCGTTAAGTGAGAGGTCTTGGGCTTTCTCTCCCAAGGCACGACCAGAAGGCGTCGGCCGGTCACCCGGTTGGCGCCTTCTTTCGTTGACGCCGTCCCGTCTCAGTCTCCACGCAGCCGATCCACCGCCCAGCGCGCCGCGTCCGCGACGGCCGGATCGGGATCGTCGCACAGCGCCTGCGCTGCCGGGACCAGCCGCGCCGCGCCCGAGTTGCCGATCGCGTAGCAGACGTTGCGCACGAAGCGGTCGCGCCCGATCCGCTTGATCGGAGAGCCCGAGAACAGCGCCCGGAACGCCGCATCGTCCAGCGCAGCCAGATCCGCAAGGTCGGGCGCCAGCAGATCGTCGCGCGCGTGGTACTTCGCTTCGGCCGAGGCTTGCGCGAACTTGTTCCAGGGACAAACCGCCAGGCAGTCGTCGCAGCCATAGATCCGGTTGCCCAGCGCCGGGCGCAGCGCCTCGTCCACCGGACCCTTGTGCTCGATCGTCAGGTAGGAAATGCAGCGCCGCGCATCCAGCCGGTAGGGCGCCGGAAACGCGTCCGTCGGGCACACGTCAAGACAGCGCCGGCACGACCCGCAATGATCCACCTCGGCCGCATCCTTCGGCAGGTCCAGCGTCGTGAACAGACACCCAAGGAAGAACCACGACCCCAGCTCGCGGCTGACCACGTTCGTGTGCTTGCCCTGCCAGCCCAGCCCCGCCGCCTGCGCCAGCGCCTTCTCGGGCACGGGGGCGGTGTCGACGAAGACCTTGATCTCGCCGCCCGCCTCGTCGATCAGCCAGCGCCCCAGCCGCTTCAGCCGCTTCTTGGCGACATCGTGGTAATCGCGGTTCTGGGCATAGACGCTGATCGCGGCGCTTTCGGGCGTCTCGAGCACCGCCAGCGGATCGTGGTCAGGGCCGTAATTCTCGGCCAGCATGATGACCGAACGCGCCTCGGGCCACAGCGCCGCCGGGTCGCCGCGCCAGTGCACCCGGTCCGCCATCCACCCCATCTGCCCGTGATACCCCGCGTCGAGATACGCCTGCAGCCGCTCCATGACCTGCGGCACCGCGTCCGGCGCGCAGACGCGGGCGGAGGAGAACCCCTCCTCCAGCGCGCGCGCAAACACGCGCTGCTTCAGATCGGCCGCGTCGGCGATGGGCACCTCCAGTCGTTCGGTGCGTTGCGGGATGGCGGGCGGGGCGTCGCCGCAGGCGCGCGCCGTACCGTCATCCTCAGAAATCCAGGTCGGCGTAATGCCGCGGCGGCGGGAAGCCCGGCACCTGGTCGGCCAGGATGGACCGGAAGGCCGGGCGCGACTTGATCTTCGCGTACCAGTCCTTGACCGCCGCGCTGCGGTTCCAGTCCACGTCCGAGATGTAGTCCAGCGCCGACAGGTGGGCCGCGGCGGCAAAGTCGGCCAAGGTCATCACGTCTCCCGCCAGCCAGCGGCGGTGATCCAGCAGCCACGCCATGTAGTCGAGGTGGTACTTGATCGCCTTCGCGCCTGATTTGACGTTGGTCGAATCCGGAAAGCCCTGCTTCATCACCTTCTTGTTCACGCGCTCGTAGAGCAGCTTGGACGTGACCTCGTTGTGGAACTTGTCGTCGAACCAGCCCACAAGGCGGCGCACCTCGTAGCGGGCGTCGGCGGCGCGCGGCATCAGCGGCGGCTCGGGATACTTCTCCTCGATCCACTCGCAGATGGCCGTGGACTCGGCCATGACCTTGCCGTCGATCTTCAGCACCGGCACCTTCGCGGCCGGGTTGCGGCGCAGGAAATCGGCGTCCTTCTCCCAGTATCGCTCCTCGACCAGCTCGCACTGGATCTTCTTCTCGGCAAGGCTCAGCCGAACCTTGCGACAGAAGGGAGACAGAGGCACGTGATAGAGCTTGGCCATGAAGGGTCCGGCAATTGGGGAAAACCGCGCCTGTCTTAGTCCCTAACGAGCGGCCAGTTCAAGCTGACGGAGCCGGGATCGGCGTCACTCCGCCTCGAAGCAGGCGGCGCGGCCGTCGCGGGCGATGACCACGGCGCCGTCGGCGATCTGCGCCGCGCGGCGGCGCGTGGCGGCGGTCGGATCGACGGCGCTGCGGCTCTTGGGGGCGGGCAGGATCGCGGCCAGCCGCGCGGCCTCGGCGTCGCTGAGATCGGCGGCGGCGACGCCGAAATAGTGGAGTGCCGCGGCCTCGACGCCGAAGACGCCTTCGTCGAACTCGGCGACGTTCAGATAGACCTCGAGGATGCGGCGCTTGGGCCAGAATGCCTCGACCAGCGGAGTCAGCCCGGCTTCGAGCGCCTTGCGGGGCCATGACCGCCCCTGCCAGAGGAAGACGTTCTTCACAACCTGCTGGCTGATCGTCGAGCCGCCCCGCGCGGCGCCGTCGGCGATCGCGTCGCGGATGGCGTTCATGTCGAAGCCCCAGTGGGCGCAGAAATTCGCATCCTCGGCGGCGACGGCGCTGCGCAGCATGACCGGGGCGATGCGATCGACCGGGACCCAGTCGCGCTCGACCCCGCCGAGGCGGCGCGATTCGACCCACATCGTGTGGGTCGTGGGAGGGGCGACGAACCGGAAGACGAGGACCAGCAGCAGGGCGAGCGCGGCCACGGCCAGCACGGCGCGCAGCGCCTGCCGGCGCAGCCAGCGCAGCGGGGCGCGCCGGCGCGCCCTTGCCGCCTTGTCTCGCTTCGACGTGCCGGTCTGTTTCTTGGCCATGTCCGCCCCCGTGGATGCCCGCGCAGATAGGGTCAAGGCGGCGCAGGGTGCAACTCATTCCCGAGCGGAGGCGCGCGCGCAAACCGGGTGTCCCACGGTGGGACACGAGTCCGCCCAAGACTTTTCAATGGGTTACAGAGACCGATTCAGGAAGCTTTAACGAAAGGCCCGCCGTGGCGGGGTCTTTTACCGGCCGGTATAGGTGATCCTCCGCCGCCCGCGACTTCGGACCGGCACAATTCCCGCGCACGCCAAGGCGGAAATTCGGCCCCGCGCAATGAAAAAGGCCCGGGGGTGCGTCCCCCGGGGCTGTCGCGTCGCTGGTGGCGGATCATTCGGCCGGAACGGCCAGCTGGTCCTCGATGCCCAGCGGATACTTGATCTTGTCCAGCATCTCGGTCGGGCAGACCTGCAGGAACTTCGGCAGTTCGAGATCCCAGTGCTGCAGGATGTCGCGCGCCTTGCGGCTGCCGGTCTCGGCGGCGTGGCGTTCGATCAGGCCGCGCAGCTGCGCCTCCCATTCCGGGGTGGTGACCGGGCAGGTGACGAGGCCTTCGCGGTTCAGCAGGACCTCGGCCAGGGTGTCGGGGTCGTAGAGGTACGCCATGCCGCCGGTCATGCCGGCGCCGAAGTTCGCGCCGATGCTCCCGAGGATCACGGCGACCCCGCCGGTCATGTACTCGCAACCGTTCGAGCCGCAGCCTTCGACCACGACCTGCGCGCCCGAGTTGCGCACGGCGAAGCGTTCGCCCGCGCGGCCGGCAGCGAACAGGTGGCCCGCCGTGGCGCCGTAAAGCACCGTGTTGCCGATGATCGTGTTCTCGGACGCGGTCAGCGGGCTGACCTGCGGCGGGCGGACCACGATGAGGCCACCGGACAGGCCCTTGCCGACATAGTCGTTGGCGTCGCCGGACACTTCCAGCTTCAGCCCCGGGGCCGCGAAGGCGCCCAGCGACTGCCCGGCGCTGCCCGTCAGCTTGACGTGCAGGTGGTCGGGCTGCAGCGCGTTGCGCATGCCGAACTTGCGCACGATGTGCGACGACACGCGCGTGCCCACGGTGCGGTGCGTGTTCATCACCGCGTAGGACAGCTGCATCTTCTCGCCGTCCTCCAGGAACCGCGCGGCGTCGCGCACGATCTCGGCGTCCAGCGTGTCGGGCACCTCGTTGCGCGGCTTGTTGCGGTCGTAGACGATGTCCTCGGACCCGTCGACGCGGATCAGCAGCGGGTTGAGGTCGAGGTCGTCCAGATGCTCGGACCCGCGGCTGACCTGGCTGAGCAGGTCGGCCCGGCCGATCACCTCGTCGAGGCTGCGCGCGCCGATGGATGCCAGCACCTCGCGCACCTCCTGCGCGTAGAAGGTGATGAGGTTCACCACCTTGTCCGCGTTGCCGGTGAACTTCTCGCGAAGCGCCGGGTCCTGCGTGCAGACGCCCACCGGGCAGGTGTTGCTCTGGCACTGGCGGACCATGATGCAGCCCATCGCAATCAGCGCGGCGGTGCCGATGCCGTATTCCTCGGCGCCCATCATGGCGGCCATGACAATGTCACGGCCGGTCCGAAGCCCGCCATCCGTGCGCAGCGTGACGCGGCCGCGCAGGTTGTTCATCGACAGCACCTGGTGCGCCTCGGTCAGGCCCATTTCCCACGGCAGGCCGGCATACTTGATGCTGGTCGCAGGGGACGCGCCCGTGCCGCCGTTATGGCCCGAGATCAGGATCACGTCGGCCTTGGCCTTCGCCACGCCGGCCGCGATCGTGCCCACGCCGGACGATGCCACCAGCTTGACCGTCACCTTGCAGCGCGGGTTGATCTGCTTGAGGTCGTAGATCAGCTGCGCGAGGTCCTCGATCGAGTAGATGTCGTGGTGCGGCGGCGGCGAGATCAGCGTCACGCCCTTGGTCGAGTGCCGCAGCCGCGCGATCAGGTCGGTGACCTTCATGCCCGGAAGCTGACCGCCCTCGCCGGGCTTGGCGCCCTGCGCGACCTTGATCTCGAGCTCCTCGCAGTGGTTGAGGTACTCGGCCGTGACGCCGAAGCGCCCCGAGGCCACCTGCTTGATCTTCGCCGACGGGTTGTCGCCGTTGGGTTCCGGCACGAAGTGCGCCGGATCCTCGCCGCCCTCGCCGCTGTCGGATTTCGCGCCGATGCGGTTCATCGCGACGTTCAGCGTCTTGTGCGCCTCGGGCGACAGCGCCCCCAGCGACATGCCGGGCGTCACGAACCGCTTGCGGATCGCGGTGATGCTTTCGACCTCTTCCAGCGGGATCGCGGTGCCCAGCGGCTTGATCGCCAGCAGGTCGCGCAGGTGGATCGGCGGGTTGGACTGCATCGCCTTGGAATAGGTCTTCCACATCTCGTAGGAGGCCTTGTTGCAGGCCGCCTGCATCATGTGCATGTTCTGCGCGCCCCAGGCATGCGTCTCGCCGGTCTTGCGCGCCTTGTAGAAGCCGCCGATGGGCAGCACGTCGCGCCCGCCGCCGAAGCTTAGGGTGTGGACCTCCTCGGCCTTGCGCTGAAGGCCGTTGAGGCCGATGCCGCTGATGCGGCTGATCAGGCCGGGGAAGTACTCGGCGCACATGGCGCGGGACAGGCCCACCGCCTCGAAGTTCAGGCCGCCGCGATAGGACGAGATGACGCTGATGCCCATCTTCGACATGATCTTGAGCAGGCCCTGGTCGATGGCGTTGCGGTAGCGCGCCACCGCCTCGGTCAGGGTGCCGTCCAGCAGCCCGCGGCTGATGCGGTCGGCGAGGCTGTCCTCGGCGAGGTAGGCGTTCACGACCGTGGCACCGGCGCCGATCAGCACGGCGAAGTAGTGCGGGTCGATGCACTCGGCCGAGCGCACGTTGAGCGAGCAGAAGGTCCGCAGCCCCTTGCGCGTCAGGTGGCTGTGCACCGCGCTGGTGGCCAGGATCATCGGCATCGCGATGGCGCCTTCGCCCGAATGCTCGTCCGTCAGCACGATGTGCCCGGCGCCCGAGCGCACGGCGTCCTCGGCCTCGGACCGGATGCGGGTCAGGGCCGTGCGCAGCGCGTCGCGCTTGCCGCCGGCGGCGAAGGTGCAGTCGATCTCGACCTCGGGGGCGTTGAAGTGCCTGCGCAGCTCGGCGAACTGGGCGTTGCCCACGAAGGGGCTGTCCAGCACCAGGATCTCGGTCTGGCTGCTGTCCTCGTCCAGCACGTTCTTGAGGTTGCCGAACCGCGTCTTGAGCGACATCACGCGGAATTCGCGCAAGCTGTCGATCGGCGGGTTGGTCACCTGGCTGAAGTTCTGGCGGAAGTAGTGCGACAGCGGGCGATACTTCTTCGACAGCACCGCGGACGGCGTGTCGTCGCCCATGCTGGCGATCGCTTCCTTGCCGTCCTCGGCCATCGGCGCGAGGATGCTTTCCAGTTCCTCGATCGTGTAGCCGGCGGCGATCTGGCGGCGGCGCAGCTCGGCGCCCTCGTAAAGCGGCTTCTCGGTCACGGCGGCCAGCGGCTCGTCGAGCTCGTTGATCTTGCCGACCCATTCGCCGAAGGGCTGCGCGGCGGCGAGGCGGTCCTTGATCTCGACGTCGTGGTAGAGCTTGCCCTCTTCCATGTCGACGGCGATCATCTGGCCCGGGCCAAGCGCGCCCTTCTCCTTCACCGTGGCCTCGTCGGTCGGGACCATGCCCACCTCGGAGCCCGCGATCAGCAGGTTGTCGCCCGTCAGCACGTAGCGCATCGGGCGCAGACCGTTGCGGTCCAGCCCGCCGCAGACCCAGCGGCCGTCGGTCATGGCAAGCGCGGCGGGGCCGTCCCACGGCTCCATCACCGAGTTGCAGTAGGAATACATGTCGCGCCAGGCGTCGGGCAGTTCCAGCGCCTGCCTGGACCAGGATTCCGGGATCAGCATGGTCTTGGCCATCGGCGCGGAACGCCCGGCGCGGACCAGCACCTCGAACACCGCGTCCAGCGCGGCCGAGTCGGACGCCCCGTGCGCGATGATCGGCTTGATGTCCTCGGCCATGTCGCCGAAGGTGCCGGACGCCATGCGGATCTCGTGGGACTTCATCCAGTTGGTGTTGCCCTTCAGCGTGTTGATCTCGCCGTTATGGGCAAGCATGCGGAAGGGCTGGGCCAGCCACCATTGCGGGAAGGTGTTGGTCGAATAGCGCTGGTGGTAGATCGCGAACGCGGATTCAAAACGCTCGTCCAGCAGGTCGGGATAGAACTCCGACACCTGCTCGGCCAGCATCATGCCCTTGTAGATGATCGACCGGCAGGACAGCGAGGCGATGTACAGCCCGTTGATCCCGGCGGCGGCGGCGGCCTTCTCGATCCGGCGGCGGATGACGTAGAGCTCGCGCTCGAAATCCTCCTCGGGGATGCGCTTGGCGTTAGAGATCAGGATCTGCTCGATCTCGGGGCGCGTCGCGTTGGCCTTCTCGCCCAGGCAGTCGACGTTCACCGGCACGTGGCGCCAGCCATAGATGTAATGGCCCATGCGCAGCACCTCGGTCTCGACGATGGTGCGGCAGGCCTCCTGCGCGTTGAAATCGGTGCGCGGCAGGAAGACCTGCCCCACGGCGATCAGCTCGTCCTTGCGCGGCGTGTGCCCGGTGCGGTCGATCTGGTCGTAGAAGAAGCTGACGGGGATCTGCACGTGGATGCCCGCGCCGTCGCCGGTCTTGCCGTCGGCATCGACCGCGCCGCGGTGCCAGACCGCCTTGAGCGCGTCGATGCCCGCCGCGACCACCTTGCGCGACCGCGTGCCGTCGACGCTGACCACGAGGCCCACGCCGCACGAGGAATGCTCCTCGGATTCCGAGTAAAGCCCGTTCTCGGCCAGCCAGCGGCGCTTGGCCTCCTCGGCGGCGACCCATGCACTGTCGTACCTGGTGTTTTCGTACTTGGTCATGTCAGGTCCCCTTCATCCACGGATGGGTACTTTGCTTCGTATTCGGCCTGCGTTTCCTGCCGGTGGCCGCCTTCGAGCGGCAGGCAGGCAAGGCGCTGGTCGATGTAGATCTCGCTGGTCAGCGGAAACTCGCGGGCGGCCTCGAACAGGCCGACCTGCACGTCGTAATCGTCGTCGTTGCGGTCCTTGAACCACAGCAGGCTCCCGCAGGTGCCGCAGAAGGCGCGCTCGGCGAAGGACGAGCTGCGGTAGACCTTCACCGGCCCCTCGACCTGCACATCCTCGCCCTTGAAGACGAACAGCGCCGAGCCGGCCCAGCGGCGGCACATGGTGCAGTGGCAGGCGCCGACCGTCGGTTCGTGCCGGCCCACCGTCAGCGTCACCGCGCCGCACAGGCAGCGGCCTTCGATCGCCCTGCTCATCACAGCGTCACTCGGCCGCGACGGCGGGTTTCGCGCCGTCCACGACCGAGGCCCGGCCGGTCTTCAGGTCGTCGAGGATCGCCGCCGCCGTATCGCGGCCGTCGCGGATCGCCCAGACCACCAGCGAGGCGCCGCGCACGATGTCACCCACGGCGTAGACGCCGGGCATCGCGGTGCGGCCGGTGGTGAACTCGGCCTTGACGGTACCCCAGCGGGTGACTTCCAGCTCGGGCTGGTTCCACAGGGTCGGCAGCTCCTCGGGCTCGAAGCCCAGCGCCTTGATCACCAGATCGGCGGGTTCCTCGTAATCGCTGCCCTCGATGATCTCGGGCGCCTGGCGGCCGGTCGCGTCGGGCTGGCCCAGGCGGATCTGCTGCACGATGACGCCGCTGACCGGGTCGCCCTTGAAGCCCTTGGGCGCGGTCAGCCACTGGAACTCCACGCCTTCCTCCTCGGCGTTGGTGACCTCGCGCTGCGAACCAGGCATGTTGGTGCGGTCGCGGCGATACAGGCACTTCACCGAGGTCGCGCCCTGCCGGATCGCCGTGCGCACGCAGTCCATGGCGGTGTCGCCACCGCCGATGACGACGACGCGCTTGCCCTTGGCGTTCAGCTCACCGCTGGTGAATTCGGGCACGTCGTCGCCGAAGTTCACGGCGCGGTTCGACGCGGTCAGGTAGTCGATGGCGCGCACGATGCCGGTGGCGCCGGCGCCCGGGCCGGGCAGGTCGCGCGACTTGTAGACGCCGGTGGCGATGATCACCGCGTCATGCTGCTCGCGGATCTCCTTGAAGGTGATGTCGCGGCCGACTTCGCAATCCAGCACGAATTTCACGCCGCCCGCGGCAAGCTGGTCGTTGCGGCGCGTGACCACGTGCTTCTCCAGCTTGAAGCCGGGAATGCCGTAGATCATCAGCCCCCCCGCGCGGTCGTAACGGTCGTAGACGGTGACCTGCACGCCGGCGCGGCGCAGGAAATCCGCCGCCGCCAGCCCGCCGGGGCCCGCGCCGATGATGCCCACCGATTCAGGGCGCTCGGAGGCCGGCCTGATCGGCTCGACCCAGCCCTCGTCCCAGGCGGTGTCGGTGATGTACTTCTCGACCGCGCCGATGGTCACGGTGCCGTGGCCCGACTGCTCGATCACGCAATTGCCTTCGCACAGGCGGTCCTGCGGGCAGATGCGGCCGCAGATCTCGGGGAAGGTGTTGGTGGCCTGGCTGATCTCGTAGGCTTCCTGCAGGCGGCCCGAGGCCGTCAGCTTAAGCCAGTCGGGGATGTTGTTGTGCAGCGGGCAATGGCTCTGGCAATAGGGCACGCCGCACTGGCTGCACCGCGCGGCCTGCTCGGCGGCCTTCTCGCGCGCGAATTCGGCATAGATCTCGTCGAAGTCCGCACGGCGGGCGCCGGCCTCGCGCTTTTCGGGCATCTCCCGCCCGACCTCCACGAATTTCAGCATCGGCTGCTTGGCCATCGGCTCGTCTCCGTTCCTCGAATGAGTTCGCGCTGTCTACTCCGAGGGCGCGCGAAAGAAAAGTCAGTCGTGCTGACCTATATAGAGGATATTTCGCCGCATCCAGCCGGCAGGGGCGGAAATTCGCACAATATCAGGTCCGAAACGGACCCAACAAAGGCCTTCAGGAACGCTTTCAATCATTTATACAGGCGCTGACTTCGGGCCGGGACCGCACCGCATGACCTTCTTTCACCTCACGATCATAGCACTGATCCAGGGAATCACCGAGTTCCTTCCGATCTCGTCCTCGGGGCACCTGATCCTGCTGCCGAATCTCAGCGGCATGGCGGACCAGGGACAGGTGATCGACGTGGCGGTGCATATCGGCACGCTGGGCGCCGTGGTCGTTTATTTCTGGCCAGACGTGCGCGACGCGCTGCTGGGAACCGGGCGCCTTCTGCGCGGCCGGGTCGACACGCCGGGCGCGTTGCTCGCGCTGTGCCTGGTCATCGCCACGGTGCCGGTGGTCGTCGTGGGCTTCATCCTCAATGCGACCGGTTACGACGACCTGCTGCGCTCGACCGCGGTGATCGGCTGGACGATGATCATCTTCGGCATCGTGCTCTACTGGGCCGACCACACGGGCGCCGAACACAAGCGCGCCGAGGGCTGGAGCCTGCGCGACGCGTGGATCATGGGCCTGTGGCAGGCGGTCGCGCTGATCCCGGGCACGTCGCGGTCGGGCATCACGATCACCGCCGCGCGCCGCCTGGGCTATGCCCGCCACGACGCGGCGCGGCTGTCGATGCTGATGTCGATCCCGACGATCATCGCCTCTGGCACGCTGCTGGGGATCGAGGTCGCGGCCGACGCGAACGTGCAGGCGGCGCGGGACGGCGCGATCGGGGCGGCGCTGTCCTTCGTCGCGGCGCTGCTTGCGCTGACGTTCATGATGCGGCTGCTGCGTTCGGTCAGCTTCACGCCGTACGTGATCTACCGGCTGATCCTAGGGGCGGCGCTGCTGTGGATCGCGTATACCTGAACCGACGCTGCCGCGCCTCACGACTGCCGTTCCGGGAGAACGTGGGACAAAAAACTTGACACACGGCCTCCAGCAAGCACCCTTGAACCTCCAAAAACGGAGGAAGACGGGTGGGTTTCCTAAAGGCGAACAAGCGTCTGTCCCATAAGATCGAGCGCACCCTCGGTTTCTTTCCTGCCTCCGAGATCGTCGACGAACTCGTCCCGGAGGGGCGCGTGGCCGATGTCGGCGGCGGCAAGCAGCCTCTTTTCGAGAAGACCCCGGCGATCCGTCACTATTGCGGAATCGATCTCGACGCCGAAGAACTCGCCCGTGCGCCCGCCGGCACCTACGACGAAACCATCGTGGCGGACATCACCCGCTATCGAGGCAACGGCGATTTCGACATGCTCATCTGCCGCTCGACGCTTGAGCATGTCAAGGACACCGAAAAAGCAATCAAGGGGCTGATGTCCCTTCTTGCACCCGGAGGCATCGGCTACCTCGTGGTCCCGTCGCGCAATTCGGTATTCTCTTACATCAACCGCCTGATGCCGGAGAGCGCAAAGCGGCGGCTGCTTTTCGCGCTCTATCCCGCCAAGCAGACGGATGGATTTCCCGCCTTCTACGACAGGACCACTCCGCATGAGGTTAGCGCCATGATCGAGGCGCAGGGCGGCACGGTCGACCAGGTCAACAAGATATACTTCTCCGGCTACTTCACCTTCTTCACCCCGCTGCATGTTCTATGGCGGGGGGCAGCGATGGTGCAGAAGGCGACGAACCCGAACTATTGCGAGCGGTTCGAGATGATTTTCCGGAAAGACTCGGCCCCTCAGACGCGGTGATAGGGGCTTCCGGCCAGGATCGACGCGGCGCGGTACAGCTGTTCGGCCAGCATCACGCGCGCCAGCATGTGTGGCCAGACCATCGCGCCGAACGATAGCGCCATGTCGGCCTCGGCGCGCAGCGCGGGGTCGATCCCGTCCGCGCCGCCGATGACGAAGGCCATGTCGCCCCGGCCCTGGTCGCGCCGCGCAGCGATCTCGTCGGCGAAGGTGGGGCTGTCCATGACGCGCCCGCGTTCGTCCAGGATGCACAGGTAGGAACCGTCGGGCACCGCCCGGCGCAGCAGCGCCGCCTCGGCGGCCATGCCGCCGCCGCGCTTGTCCTCGACCTCGACCACGCGCGCGGGACCAAGGCCCAGCGCGCGCCCGGTCTTGTCGAACCGCGACAGGTAGTCGTCGATCAGCGCGCGTTCAGGGCCCGCCCGCAGGCGGCCCACGACGCAAAGGTGAACGCGCATTCAGCCGGTCAGACCTTGCCGCCGGCTGGCTGCCACATCTTCTCGAGCTGGTAGAACTCGCGCACTTCGGGGCGGAAGACGTGGACCACCACGTCGCCCGCGTCGATCAGCACCCAGTCGCCGCTTTCCTTGCCCTCGGTCTTGGCAAGCACGCCATGCTCTTGCTTGAGCATGTCCTCGA
Source organism: Citreimonas salinaria (assembly GCF_900107235.1). Lineage (GTDB taxonomy): Bacteria > Pseudomonadota > Alphaproteobacteria > Rhodobacterales > Rhodobacteraceae > Citreimonas > Citreimonas salinaria. The sequence goes on along the minus strand of NZ_FNPF01000004.1, from coordinate 150,304 downwards.
CATGTTCGGCCATGGCCGAGACCTGCCGGGTCGACCGGCCGGAACAGACCACCATCCAGTCGCAGACAGAGGTCTTGCCGCGCAGGTCGATCTGCACGACGTCTTCTGCCTTGCTGTCGGAAAGGGTTTCGAGGATCGCGTCGAGAAGCGCATCGCTCTGGGGGTGCATCTGGGCGTCGCCGGTCATCGGCTGCCCGTGGGGTGCGGCACCTGCCGCGTGTGCTGTCGAAGACAGGACATCGTCCTCCTGGATTCAAACGCCGGCAACCGCCCCGGCGCGGGCGTGCCACCAAGGTAACATCCGATCGCGGGATTCTCAACGATCATGCGGCAAACCGGCGCAGGCGGGCGGCCCGCCGCCCATGCAGGGCGCGCCCGAAGGGGGCGGGACGCTCAGGCACCATAGGGAACCCAGACCGTCTTGACCTCGGTCGCGGCGTCGAGGAACGCGCGCCCCTCGCCTGCCGGGCCGGTCCAGTCGCGCGCCCGGCCGTTGTTCACCCAGGTCCGCTTCAGGTTGCCCGCCGCCGCGCGTTCGACCGCGCCCGAGATGTCGGACGACGAGAACGACCAGACCGCGTCGACGTCCGCATGCGCGGCCAGCGTCTTGGCAAGCTCGGCATGGTCGCCGGTCAGGATGTTGACCACGCCGCCCGGCACGTCCGAGGTGTCGAGCACCTGGTAGAAATCCAGTGCCGCCAGCGGGAACGGCTCGGACGCGACGGCGACCACGCGGTTGCCCATCGCGATGGCCGGCCCCACGACCGAGATCAGCCCCAGCAGCGGCGCCTCGTCCGGGCAGAGCGCGCCGATCACGCCGCAGGATTCGCGCAGGGCCAGCGCGATGCCGCGCACCGGGGCCTGCGCCGCACGGCCGTCGACCTTGTCGGCCCAGGCACCGTAGGTGAACAGGCGCTGGACGCTCGCCGTGACCTCGGCCGCGCCACCGGTGCCGCCGGTCATCCGGTCGATCCGCGCGGCGAACTCCTCCGCCCGCGCGGCGAGGTTCTCGGCGATGTAGTAGATCACCTGCGCACGGTTATGCGCCGTGGCGCCCGACCAGCCGGCTGCGCCGCGCGCGGCCTCGACCGCGTTGCGCACGTCCTTGCGGTTGGCGATGGGCGCCTGCCCCATCAGCCCGCCCTTGGCGTCGAAGACGTTGCGCGCATAGCCACCGTCCGGGCGCGCCTGCTTGCCGCCGATATAGAGCTTGGCGGTCCGGTCCACCGGCTGCGGTTCGGCCTTATCACCGGCGAACGGCGCGACCGGCTTCAGCATGTCCGTCTCGCCCCCGGAGCGGGAATAGGCCGTCAGCCCCTCCGGCCCGCCCTCGCGGCCGAAGCCCGACTCGCGCACCCCGCCGAAGGGCGCCGCCGCGTCGAACATGTTGCTGCCGTTGACCCAGACCACGCCGGCGGCCAGCTTGGGCGCGACGTCCAGCGCGGTGTTGATGTTCTCGGACCAGACGCTCGCCGCCAGGCCATAGCGCGTGTCGTTGGCGATCTGCACCGCCTCGGAGGGCGTGCGGAAGGTCGTGGAGACCAGCACCGGGCCGAAGATCTCCTCCTGCATCAGCGGAGAGGCCGACGACAGCCCGGCGATCAGCGTCGGCGGATAGAAGCAACCCTCGGGCAGGTTGCAGGCAGCGCGGTGCACGTCGCCCTCGGCGCCATGCGCGTCGACCAGCGCGGCGATGCGGTCGCGTTGCTTCGCATCGACGATGGCGCCCACGTCGATCGCCTTGTCCAGCGGATCGCCGACGCGCAGCTTGTCCATCCGTGTGCGCAGCCGCGCGTGGAAATCGGGCGCGACGCCCTCCTGCACCAGCAGGCGGGACCCGGCGCAGCAGACCTGCCCGCCGTTGAACCAGATGGCATCCACCAGCCCCTCGACCGCGGAATCCAGATCGGCATCCTCGAACACAATGTAGGGCGACTTGCCCCCCAGCTCGAGCGTCAGCGAGATGCGCCGCCCCGCCGTCGCCTCGCGGATGCGGCGGCCCACGGCGGTGGACCCGGTGAAGGCGATCTTGTCGACGTCCGAGGCCACGATCATCTCGCCCACGGCACCGTCGCCGGTGACGATGTTGACGACGCCCTTCGGCAACCCGGCCTGACGGCACAGATCGGCGAAGCACAAGGCGGTCAGAGGTGTCCACTCGGCCGGTTTCAGCACCACCGTGTTGCCCATCGCCAGCGCCGGCGCGATCTTCCACGCCAGCATCAGCAGCGGGAAATTCCACGGCACGATCTGCCCGCAGACGCCCAGCGCGCGGGCGTCAGGCATCTCGGTCGGCATCAATTGGGCATGGCCGGCATGGTGGTAGAAATGGCGCGCGACCAGCGGGATATCGATGTCGCGGCTTTCCCGGATCGGCTTGCCGTTGTCCATCGTCTCGAGCACGGCCAGCAGGCGCGCGTGCTTCTGCACCAGCCGCGCCAGCGCATACAGGAATCGGGCGCGGCCCGGACCGCCCAAGGCCTCCCAGCCCGGCTGGGCCGCGCGGGCGGCCGCCACGGCGGCGTCCACGTCGGCCTTTGATCCCTGCGTTATCTCGGCCAGCACGTCGCCGGTGGCGGGGTTGCGGGTTTCGAACGTCTCGCCCGGCTCGGAGAAGGCGCCGTCGATGAAGTGCCCGAAGCGCGCGCCCCGGTCGGCGATCCAGGCCAGCGCGTCGGCGGCGGATTCGGGGGCGGGGCCGTATTCCATGCTCTCGAATATTTCCCTGACGGTCATGGCGTGTCTTTCTTGATGTTTTGCGTCACAGGCTCACACCAAAAGCGCGTCGAGACGCCTTCCTGCGATTGGAAGAGTTCTGCCGCCTGCCAGCAATTCTGAAAGTTGTAGTCCAACCCAAAGCGCGTATCGAAAGTGGCGACGTGCTCCCTGTCCGCAGTTTCTACGAGAGAGGTGCGGAAAAGCAAAAAGACATCATCGGCTTCAGTTGCGCCGGCCGGAGCCGCGCTCACAAGCAAATAAGCGACCCAGACGAGCCACGCAAAGCCCAAGGCCCAGGCCGCATACTGGATGCGCGCGGTCCGGCGGTGCAGCGCGGTGTAAGCGCGCAATCCCTCGGGCGGATCGGCGCGCGGGTCGAACATCGGGTCGGGTCCAAGCCGGCGCTGCATCGCGGTGGGCAGGTCGCGCCGCGCGCGGCGGATGCGCGACCGGCGCCAGCCGCTCGACCCGATCACCAGGAAGAAGAAGACCGCCAGCAGCGAATATGTCGGCGAGCCGCCCATCAGGCCAGCGCGTGGCGCCACGACGCCGAATAGGCGCCGGTGACGTGGTGTTCCAGCTGCCGCTCGATATCGCCAAGCAGCGAGGACGCGCCGAAGCGGAACAGGTCGGGGCGCAGCCAGCGGTCGCCCAGTTCGTCCTTCATCAGCGCGAGGTAGGTCAGCGAATCCTTGGCCTTGGAAATCCCGCCCGCCGGCTTGTAGCCGACGCGATATCCCGTGCGGTCGTGGTACTCGCGGATCGCGCGCAGCATCACCAGGCTGACGGGCAGCGTGGCGTTGACGCTTTCCTTGCCCGTCGAGGTCTTGATGAAATCCGCACCCGCCATCATGCAGACGAGGCTCGCGCGCGCCACGTTCTGCAGCGTCCCCAGTTCGCCGGTGGCGAGGATCGCCTTGACGTGCGCGTCGCCGCAGGCCTGACGGAAGGCACGCATCTCGTCGTAGAGGCCCTGCCAGTCGCCGGTCAGCACCTTGCGGCGCGAGATCACGATGTCGATTTCGGCGGCGCCGGCCTTCACGCTTTCCTCGATCTCGGCCACGCGCAGGTGCATCGGCGACAGGCCGGCCGGAAAGCCGGTGGACACGGCGGCGACGGGGATTCCGCTGCCCTTGAGCGCGGCGACGGCCGGTTCGATCATGTCGTGGTAGACGCAGACCGCGCCGACGGTCAGGTCGGGCAGGCCCAGCGCGTCGAGGATGTCGGCACGCACCGGCTGGCGCGCCTTGGCGCAGAGCCGCTGCACCCGGCCCGGCGTGTCGTCGCCCGCGAGCGTCGTCAGGTCGATGCAGGAGATCGCCCGCGCCAGCCACGCGGCCTGGTATTCCTTCTTGACGCTGCGCCGGCCGGGCAGCGTGGCGCAGCGGCGTTCCACTGCCGAGCGGTTGGCCCGCGCGCGCATCACCCAGTCCATGTCGAGCGCGGTTCCCGGGTTGCGCGCCACGTCGTCGTGCTGCCGCGTCGCGTCATCCTGCGGCCGCGCCGCCTGGATCGCGCTGCGGATCGCCGTCTTGCCCGCCGTCTTGACCATGCCGCTCTCCCTGGCCGCCCGTCGCGTCGACGGGCGCAATCCATGCCTGCCGACAGGCCGGCAATCTTGCACGCGGAAGGCGCGCGTTCAAGGCGGCGCGCGGCGCCCCGGCCGGCATGACGCGACGGCGCGACGGTGCTTGGCGAATGCGGACTCGAAAGAGAACACAACGTGAACTAATGTTCCCTGCATGGCGGCCGAACTCTGCATCACCTCGAACTTCACCTTCCTCACCGGGGCCTCGCACCCCGAGGAATACATGGAGCGCGCGGCCCTGATGGGACTCGAGGCGATCGCCATCGCCGACGTCAATTCCGTGGCCGGCATCGTGCGCGCCCACACCCATGCAAAGGAAATCGCCCGCCAAGTGGCCGAACGCGACGCGGCCGAGGCCCTCGACGGGCCGATCGGACCGCCCGCGCCGTCCGGTCATGCCCCGAAAGGCGCCGCGATCCGCAACGTCCCGCGCCTGATTCCCGCCGCGCACCTGGTGTTCGTCGAAGGGGTCGAGATGACCGCGCTGGCGGCCACGCGCAATGGCTGGGCGCAGCTCTGCCGGCTGATCACCACCGGGCGGACGCGCGCGCAGAAGGGCGATTGCGACATCGCGCTGGCCGACCTGAAGGACATTGCCGGGCTGGAATTCATCCTGCACCCGCCACGGAACACCCCCGATGCCGCATGGCGCGGCCATGCCCGCGCGCTGGCCGACCGGCTGGCCGGGCACCTGCACCTGGCGCTGTCCCCGCGCTACGACGGCGAGGATCGCGGCCGCCTCGACACCCATGCCCGGCTGGCGTTCAGCCTGGGCCTGCCCACGATCGCCACCGCGCGGCCCATCCTGCATCACGGCCGGCGGCGCCGGCTGGCCGACGTGGTGACCGCGATCCGGCTGGGCCTGCGCGTCGACAATCTGGGCCGCGCGGCGCTGCCCAACGCCGAAAAGCGCCTGCGGTCCGAGACCGAGATGCGCCGCCTGATGGGCCGGCACGCGGACGCGGTGGACCGCGCGGCCGCCCTTGCCCGCCGCTGCGGCTTCGACCTCGGCACCCTGCGCTACGAATACCCCTCGGAAATCGCCGAGGGCGAGACCGCGCAGCAGCGCCTGTCCCGCCTCGCGCATGACGGCCTCGCCTGGCGCTATCCCGAAGGCGCGCCCGATCACGTGCGCAAGCTGATGGCGCACGAGCTCGACCTGATCGGCAAGCTGAAATACGAACCCTACTTCCTGACCGTGCGCGACATCGTTCACTTCGCCCGGTCGCGCGGCATCCTGTGCCAGGGGCGCGGCTCGGCGGCGAACTCGGTCGTCTGCTACTGCCTCGGCGTCACCTCGGTCTCCCCCGAGATCGGCACCATGGTCTTCGAACGCTTCGTGTCGGAAGCTCGGGACGAGCCGCCCGACATCGACGTGGATTTCGAGCACGAGCGCCGCGAGGAGGTGATCCAGCACATCTACGAACGCTACGGCCGCCACCGGGCCGGCCTCTGCGCCACCGTGATCCACTACCGCGGCAAGCGCGCCATCCGCGAGGTCGGCACCGCGATGGGCCTGTCGAAGGACACGATCGCGGCCATGTCCTCTCAGCTCTGGGGGTTCTTCTCGACCAGCGGGATGGAGGAGGCGCGCCTGCGCGAGATCGGCCTCGATCCCGACGACCGCCGCCTGCGCCTGACGCTGGAGCTGATCGAGGAGATCATCGGCTTTCCCCGCCACCTGTCGCAGCACGTGGGCGGCTTCATCATCACCGAGGGCCGGCTGGACGAGCTGGTGCCGATCGAGAATGCCAGCATGGAGGGCCGCACCGTCATCTGCTGGGACAAGGACGACATCGACGCGCTGGGGATCCTCAAGGTCGACGTCCTCAGCCTCGGCATGCTGACCTGCATCCGCAAGGCCTTCGACCTGATCGCGGCGCATCACGGGCAGCGCTACACGCTGGCCGACCTGCCCCCCGAGGATCCCAAGGTCTACGACATGCTCTGCCGCGCCGACGCGGTCGGGGTGTTCCAGGTCGAATCCCGCGCGCAGATGAACTTTCTTCCGCGGATGAAGCCGCGCTGCTTCTACGACCTGGTGATCGAGGTGGCGATCATCCGCCCCGGCCCGATCCAGGGCGACATGGTCCACCCCTACCTGCGCCGGCGCAACCGCGAGGAGCAGGTCAGCTTCCCCTCGGATGCGCTGGGGCAGGTGCTGGGCAAGACGCTGGGCGTGCCGCTGTTCCAGGAACAGGCGATGCAGATCGCCATCATCGGCGCGGGCTTCTCGCCCACCGAGGCCGACCGCCTGCGGCGCGCGCTCGCCACCTTCAAGAAACTCGGCAACGTTTCGGAATTCCGCACCCGGTTCCTCAAGGGCATGGCCCGCAACGGCTATGATCCCGACTTCGCCGAGCGGTGCTTTTCCCAGATCGAGGGCTTCGGCTCCTACGGCTTTCCCGAAAGCCACGCGGCCAGCTTCGCGCTGCTGGTCTATGCCAGCGCCTGGATCAAGCGGCACCACCCCGGCATCTTCGCCTGCGCGCTGCTCAATTCGCAGCCCATGGGCTTCTACGCGCCGGCGCAGATCGTGCGCGACGCGCGCGAACACGGGGTCGAGGTGCGCCCCATCGACATCAATGCCAGCTACTGGAACAACGTGATGGAGCCCGACGGCGTCGGCGGTCTGGCCCTGCGGCTGGGCTTCCGCCAGATCCGCGGGCTGAGCGACGAGGACGCCACCTGGATCGCCAATGCCCGCGGCAACGGCTACGCCGCGCTGCGCGACGTCTGGCGCCGGGCGGGCGTCGCGCCTTCGGTGCTCGCGCGCTTGGCCGAGGCCGACGCCTTCGCCGGGCTGGGGTTGAGCCGCCGCGAGGCCTTGTGGGAGGCGAAGGCCCTCGCGAAGGGGCCCGAACTGCCGCTTTTCGCCGGCGACATGGACGGCGAGGCGATCATGGAACCCGCGGCCCACCTGCCAGCGATGACCGGCGGCGAACAGGTGGTCGAGGACTACGTCGCCATGCAGCTCAGCCTGCGCGCGCATCCCGTGGCGCTGCTGCGCCATCGCCTGACGCCGGGCATGGGCGGCGGGCGGGGCCCGGCTCCGCCTCCCTCGCCGCAAGACGATTCCCCCGCGATGCCCCGGAACCAAGGAAACGACGGCGCAAGGCGCTTCCGCGTGCCGGCCACCCGGGCGAACACGGACTGACGCTTGCCTTGCGGCGGGGCTTTGACGAAAGTGCCCGCCGGAACCGGAGGAGAGCCCATGATCGCCATCATCTTCGAGCTTGTGCCCAAGGAGGGCCGCAAGCAGGAATACCTCGACATCGCCGCCGAGATGCGCCCGATGGTGCACGAGGTCGAGGGCTTCATAAGCGTCGAACGCTTCCAGAGCCTCACCAACCCCGAAAAGCTTCTCTCCGTCAGTTTCTTCGAGGACGAGGATGCCGTCGCCCGCTGGCGCAAGCTCGCCGAGCATCGCGGCGCGCAGGCGAAGGGCCGCGGCGGGCTCTTCGCCGATTACCGCCTGCGCGTGGCGCACGTCCTGCGCGACTACACCCTGACGGATCGCGAACAGGCGCCCGCCGACAGCGTCGAGGCCCACGGCGCCTGAGCGCGGACCGCTCGCGTCGGCGTCCCCTCCCCCGGCCACGGGGGAGGGACAGGGAGGGGCCGAGGCATCGTGCCTCGTGCAGCGAGCCCGGTGGATCACGCCACGTCCGCAAGGCCGGCCCATGTCACGTCCGCAACACGAAAATGGGCCGGGCTTCGCCAGCCCGGCCCAATCATCCTCGAAACCGACGAATCAGACGCCGGCGTCGATGATCGCCTGCGCCAGAACCGGCACCGACTTCGCGTTCAGCCCCGCGATGTTGAGCCTCGAATCGCCCACCATGTAGATGCCGTGCTGCTCGCGCATCGTCTCGACCTGCTCGGGCGTCGCGCCGAGGCGCGAGAACATCCCGCGATGCTGCGCGATGAAGCCGAACCGGTCCGACCCCGACAGCCGCCGCAGCTCCTGCGCCAGCTGCTCGCGCAGCTTCAGCATGCCGGTGCGCATCGCCTCGACCTCGGCCTGCCAGTCGGCCCGCAGCGCGTCGTCGTTCAGCACCATCGTCACCAGCCGCGCGCCGTGGTCCGGCGGGAACGAGAAGTTCTGCCGGTTGAGGTAGTTCAGCGTCTGCTGGTGCAGCTTCTGCCGCGACGGGTCGCTCGCCACCGCCATCAGCAGCCCGGTGCGTTCGCGGTAGATGCCGAAGTTCTTCGAGCAGCTCGCCGCGATCAGGCATTCCGGCACGGACGACGCCACCAGCCGCACGCCCTCGGCATCCGCCTCCAGCCCGTCACCGAAGCCCTGGTAGGCGATGTCGATCATCGGGACAGCACCTGTCTTCAGCAGCAGGTCGACCACCGCCTGCCACTGCGTCAGGTTCAGGTTCGCGCCGGTCGGGTTGTGGCAGCAGCCGTGCAGCAGCACCACGTCGCCCGCACCCGCGCGGCCGATATCCACCATCATCCCGTCGAAATCGACGCCGCGCGTCTCGTCGTCGAAATAGCGGTAGGGCACCACGGGGATGCCCATGTGCTTGAGGATCGACAGGTGGTTCGGCCACGTCGGGTCGGAGACGTAGACCTTCGCATCCGGGTTCGCCATCCGGATCATGTCGAAGCCCTGCCGGCACGCGCCGGTCCCGCCGGGCGTCGCCGCCGCCGCGACGTGTCCCGCAGGCACCGCATCGCCCAGCACCAGCCGCGACAGCGCCTCGCCGAAGGCCGGATCGCCCGCCAGCCCGGTATAGGCCTTGGTCTCCTCGACCTCCCACAGCTGCTTTTCCGCGGCCTTTACCGCGCGCATGATCGGCGTGCGCCCCTCGGCGTCCTTGTACACGCCGACGCCCAGGTCGATCTTCTGCTCGCGCGGGTCCTCCTTGTAGGCCTGCATCAGCATCAGGATCTTGTCGGGCGGTTGTTCCGTCAGGGATTCGAACATCAGGTGTCTCCTGTGGCGACGGGAAGGGTGGGGAACTGCCCCCACTCGCTCCAGCTGCCATCGTAAAGGGAATGGTCGGTCTTACCCAGGCGCTCGAGCGCGAGGGACAGGATCGCGGCGGTCACGCCGGACCCGCAGGTGGTGATCACGGGCTTGTCCAGGTCCACGCCCGCCGCTTGAAACGCGGCACGCAGCCCGTCCGTATCCTTCATCGTGCCGTCACCGTTCAGCAGCGCCTTGTACGGCACGTTCTTCGAGCCCGGGATGTGCCCCGCGCGCAGGCCCGGCCGCGGCTCGGGCGCATCGCCGCGGAACCGCTCGGGCGCGCGGGCATCGACGATTTCGGCGTCGCGCAGCTTGCTCGCGGCCGAGACCTGCGTCACGTCGCGCACCAGGTGCGCCTGCCGCCGCACGGTCATGTGCCGGTCGCGGATGATCGGCTCCATGTCCTCGATCTCGCGCCCCTCGGCCTGCCATTTCGGCAGCCCCCCGTCCAGCACGGCGACATCCTCGTGGCCCATCAGCCGGAACAGCCACCAGACCCGCGCGGCCGAGAACATGCCCGCGCCGTCATAGACCACGATCTGGTGCCCGTCGCCGACGCCGATCCGGCGCATCCGGCTCATGAACTTCTCGATCGGGGGCGCCATGTGCGGCAGGTCCGAGCGGTGGTCGCTCACGTCGTCGATGTCGAAGAACCGGGCGCCGGGGATATGCGCGGCCTCGTACTCGGCCCGCGGATCGCGGCCCATGTCGGGCAGGTACCAACTGGCATCGAGCACGCGCAGATCGGGGTCGCGCAGGTGCCGCGCCAGCCACGCGGTCGAGACGAGCGTGCGGGGATCGTCGACGGACATGAGGCCCTCCCTGAGATCAGCGCTTGCTTAGAGGCTTGGGGGGTGGAGGGCAAGGGTGGCTGTCGGAGGCCTCACAATGCAAGTTTCGCTGAAACGCCACTGCGCACCAAAAGGTTGCGGGACAGCGAAAACATTATACGCTGAAGCAATATTGATAACTGTTCAGGCGGATCATGGAACCAGCCCTAATCATAAACGAAATAGAGTTTCCCGACGGAGGCTTGTTAATACTCAAGCCGGGATCTATTGTCGTCGTCACAGGACCAAATAACGCTGGGAAGAGCACTTTCCTTCGAGAAATAAGCTCTAATTTCGACCCCAATAGGGGAAGGAAGAAATTTTCCGGGAGGATAGCGAAAAGAATCGATTCCAAGCTGATTGGCTCGCAAAAGGACTTTTTGGATTTCTTTACGGAATCAGAAAAGTACGACACAGAGCGAGAAGCGTTTATTTTTACTGCACCCAACGGCTACTCGAAAAACATCTATAAGAGATCAACGATAAAAGCGTCTGTGGCACGAGGTAAGCTTCCGGCACCAGTCGAAGCCTCATTCAAGGCTCGGCTTCCGGCGCACGAGAGATTAGGAGGATCAGGATACAAAGATTCAGTCGATTCAGCGGCCGACTCATTCTTTTCCAATGAGGCCGGCGAAATTGCACTGAGCAAGATCTTTGAAGATTCGTTTGGCATCGGTCTATTCTTAGACAGGACGCGCAAGGAAGGCAGCTTCTACCTGTGCGACAGAAAGGAACTGCCGCCACATGATCAAAGGCTGACCCCTGAATTTAGAAAATGGGTCGAAAAGCTTTTACCGCTTCGAGAGCAGGGCGATGGGATGCGAAGCTTCGCGAGACTGCTGATCGAGGTCTTTGTGCGCAAGCACAGTATTGTACTGATCGACGAACCAGAACTCTTTTTACACCCGCCACAAATACGGCAGTTAGCCAGAAAACTGGTGCAGGAAAAGCCAGAAAACACTCAGCTAATCATATCGACCCATAGCGATGATTTTGTTAAAGGAGTTTTGGACAACCAACCGCATGACCTCAATTTTATTCGCCTAACACGCACAGCAGGGGAAACTAGCGTTCGGTCCCTCCAGAACTCAGATGTCAACGAGCTGTGGGCAGACCCGTTGCTTAGAACATCCAACGCACTTTCTTCGCTATTTCACCAATTTACGATTGTCTGCGAAGGCGAGACGGACGCGAGGTTTCTCCGATGGGCGCTAGACAAAACAATGACCGAAAACTCTCATATTGATTACTTTATCGCGCACTGCGGCGGCAAACAAAAAATGCGCAGAATTGTCTCATCAATTAGGCCTATTGGGGCCAACATTCTCAGCTTCTGCGACATAGACGTACTCAACGACAAGACAGTGTTCTGCGAATTATTCACGGCGCACGGCGGAGACTACGCAGACGTGAGAAAGCAGCACGATTTGATTCTAAAAAGAACTTCTGAAAGAAAAGCTGAGATCTCCGCCCACTACTTTTGGTCGGAGCTTGATCGAATAAAGCAGGAGTACAAGCAGGCCCAAAACGTGAGCGCGCCAATGCAGAAGGAAATATCAAACCTCATTCGCCGCAGCTCGCCATGGGGGCGCATTAAGGAGGACGGGTATGCCGCATTTGTGGACGCCGCATCCGTTAACGCCTTCAAGGAAATCGAGCAGAAGTGTTCTTCGCTAGGGCTTTTCATAAATCCCACCGGAGAATTGGAAAGTCTTTGCCGATCACTGCCCAGAAACAAGTCAGCTTGGCTGACTCAGGTGCTAGAGAAGAGCATCGAAGATGAAGACATGATAGATGCTAAGCGAGTAGTCGGGCAGATAGCGAACTACATGCTAGAAAGAACAAAACCTACATTCTAATTTGCACAGCAACTAGCCTACCCCCGCTCCTTCAGCAACCTCTGCTTCTGGCGGTTCCAGTCGCGCTTGGCCTCGGTTTCGCGCTTGTCGACGGTCTTCTTGCCCTTGGCGATGCCGATCTTCATCTTGGCGATGCCCTTGTGGTTGAAGTACAGCACCAGCGGCACCAGCGTCATGCCCTTGCGCTGGGTCTCGTTCCACATGCGGGCAAGCTCGCGCCGGTTGGCCAGCAGCTTGCGGCGGCGGCGGTCCTCGTGGCCGAACATGGCCTGCTCGTAGGGGGCGATGTACGAGTTGACCAGCCACAGCTCGCCGTCCTCGACGGCGGCGTAGCTTTCGGCGATGTTGGCGCTGTTCAGCCGCAGGGATTTCACCTCGGACCCCATCAGCACGATGCCGACCTCGAGATCGTCCTCGATCGCGTAGTCGAAGCGCGCGCGCCGGTTCTCGGCGATCACCTTGTAGTTCTTGTCGTCGGGTTTGCTGGCCATGTCCGCCAGATAAGCCCTGCGCGCGCCGGTGTCCACGGGGGGCGCGGCCGGCGTGGTCCCCCCGTGCACGCCCATGCGCATGGGTTGTGCATGCGCGGTGCATGGATCGTGCGGGGCGATTTTGCGGCCCCGCAGCGCCTCAGCTGCCCCGGTAGGTCGAGTACCCGTAGGGCGACAGCAGCAGCGGCACGTGGTAGTGCGCGTCCGGGTCCGACATCCCGAAGCGGATCGGCACCACGTCCAGGAACGGCGGATCGCCCGCCCCCAGCCCCGCCTTGCGCAGATAGTCGCCCGCGTGGAAGACCAGCTCGTAAGTGCCTGTTTCGAAACGCTCCTGCGGCAGGATCGGCCCGTCTGTGCGCCCGTCCTCGTTGGTCAGCATCGACGCCACCTCGGTCCGGTCGTCGCCCTCGAGGTGGTAGAGCGTGATCGCCAGCGCCGCCGCCGGGCAGCCCTGCGCCGTGTCCAGAACGTGCGTCGTCAGATATCCCTTGGCCATCGCGCCCTCCGTTGAATCGCCGGCATCCGAACCCGGCACGGCCCGGGATGCAAGTCGCAATCGCCGTTCCGGTCGCCGGCCCGAGGGTCTATGGTGCCCGCCGAACGACCAGGAGACCCGGATGACCCGCTACCCCCGCGACATGATCGGCCACGGCCCCGACCGCCCCGACCCCCAGTGGCCCGGAGGCGCCAGGATCGCGGTCCAGTTCGTCCTGAACTACGAGGAGGGCGGCGAGAACAACCTGCTGCACGGCGACGCCGCCTCCGAGGCGTTCCTGTCCGACATCCCCGGCGCCACCCCGTGGGAGGGTCAGCGCCACTGGAACATGGAGTCGATCTACGAATACGGCGCGCGGGCCGGCTTCTGGCGCCTGCACCGCCTGTTCACCGGGCGCGGCATTCCGCTGACGATCTACGGCGTGGCCAGCGCGCTGGCGCGCAGCCCCGAGCAGGTCGAGGCGATGAAGGACGCCGGCTGGGAGATCGCCAGCCACGGTCTGAAATGGGTCGAGCACCGCGACATGCCCGAAGCCGAGGAACGCGCCCAGATCGCCGAGGCGATCCGCCTGCACACCGAGGTCGTGGGCCAGCCGCCGAGCGGCTGGTATACCGGGCGCTGCAGCATGAACACAGTGCGGCTGGCGGCCGAGACCGGGCAGTTCGCCTATATCTCGGACGCATACGACGACGACCTGCCGCACTGGATCCGGGTGGACGGGCGCGACCAGCTGATCATCCCCTATACGCTCGAAGCCAACGACATGCGCTTTGCCGGCAGTCCCGGCTGGGTGACCGGGCAGGATTTCGGCCAGTACCTGTGCGACGCCTTCGACGTGCTGATGGCCGAGGGCGCCGAGGGCCGTCCCGCGATGATGAGCGTCGGCCTGCATTGCCGCCTGATCGGCCGCCCCGGCAAGATCGCAGGGCTGATCCGCTTCCTCGACCACATCGCGGCCCACGAGGGCGTCTGGACGCCGACCCGCCTGCAGATCGCCGAGCATTGGGCCGCCACGCACCCGCCCGTCCGGAGCGAGCGTCCGTCGGAGATGGCCCGCGACACCTTCGTCGCGCGGTTCGGCGGGATCTATGAACACTCGCCTTGGGTGGCCGAACGCGCGTTCGATCTGGAACTCGGCCCCGCGCACGACCGCCCCGCCGGTCTGGCGAACGCGCTGGCCCGCGCCTTCCGCAGCGCCTCGTCCGCGAAACGCCTCGACGTGCTGCGCGCCCACCCGGACCTCGCCGGCAAGCTGGCGGCCGCGAAACGCCTGACGGCCGAGTCCACATCGGAACAGGCCAGCGCCGGCCTCGACGCGCTGACCGACGACGAGCGCGCGCACTTCAGCGCGCTCAACGACACCTACACCGCCAAGCACGGCTTCCCGTTCATCATCGCGGTGCGCGACCACGACAAGGCGGGCATCCTGCAGGCCTTCGAAACCCGTGTGGCCAACGACACCGAGACCGAGTTCGCCACCGCCTGCCGGCAGGTCGAACGCATCGCACGCCTGAGACTGGAGACCATCCTTTGATCCTTCCCGAGATCGCCTCGACCTACGCCTTCCCGCCGGGCGGCCTGCCCCCGCAGGACACCGATCCCGCGGGCAGCGCCATCTTCACGCAGGCCTACGCGGTCCTTCCGGCGAACACGCAGCGCGACATCGTCACCTCGCTGCTGCCGGGATGGGACGGCGCACGAGCCTGGATCCTGGCCCGGCCGCTTTCGGGCTTCGCCGAGACGTTCGCCCAGTTGGCGGTGGAACTGGCGCCTGGCGGCGGCAGCGCCACGCCTGAACCCGACGCCAACGGCCAGGCCGCAATCCTCGTCGCGTCCGGCGCGCTGCGCCTGACGATCGCGGGAGCGCGGCACGACCTGAAGGCCGGCCATTTCGCATATGTTCCCGCCGGCACCGCGTGGGAGATCTGCAACACCAGCGATGCGCCGGCCTGTTTTCACTGGGTCCGCAAGCGCTTCGAACCCATCGGCGCAGGCGATCCGCTCGCGCCCGTCGTGCTTCACGAAGCCGACGCGCCGCGCAACGCGATGCCGGGGTGCGAGGGCGTGTGGGAGACCCAGCGATTCCTCGACCCGGCCGACATCCGCTACGATTTTCACGTCAACATCGTCTCCTTCGCCCCCGGCGGCCGCATTCCCTTCGCCGAGACACACGTGATGGAGCACGGGCTCTACGTCTTGCAGGGCACGGCGCGCTACCTGCTGAACACCGATTGGGTCGAGGTGGGACCGGGCGACTTCATGTGGCTGCGCGCCTTCTGCCCCCAGGCCTGCATCGCCACCGGGACAGAGCCGTTCCGCTACCTGCTCTACAAGGACGTGAACCGCCACCCGGCGCTGAGCCTGCGGTAGCCGGGCCATGACAGGCAGACCCACGATCCCGCTCCGCCCGCTCGACCCCGAGGAATTCGCGCCATTCGGCGACGTTCTGGATACGCGCGGAGATCCGGACAAGATCATCAACGCCGGCCTGTGCGGGCGCTTCCACGACCGCGCGCGGCTTGACTTCGGGCCGGGCGGCCGTGCCGGGATCAGCTTGTTCGACGCGCAGCCGCGCGCCCTGCCCTACCGGCTCGACCTGCTGGAACACCACCCGGACGGCAGTCAGGCCTTCATCCCGATGCACTCGAAACCGTGGCTGGTCATCGTCGCCGAGCCCGGAGAGGCGCCCGGCCGCATCCATGCCTTCCGGGCGGCGCCGGGCCAAGGCGTGAACCTGTTGCGGGGCACGTGGCATGGCGTGCTGACGCCGCTGCACGCGCCGGGACTATTCGCTGTGATCGACCGCATCGGGTCGACGCCGAACCTGGTCGAGCATCCGCTGCCCGAACCGGTGACGATCCTCGAGGCTTGAGCCCGGCGTCAGCCGCGCGCCTCACGCCACGTGGTCTGCTCCGGCGCCCAGTAGGGCCCGGCGCGACGGTGCGGGTTGACCGAGTTATGCTCCGACGCCGCGGGCGCCGTGGCGATGTCCCCGCTGCTCGCCTCGGCACCATCGGAGAAGCCGAGGATATGGCTGATGGCGAACAGCCCGGCCGCCGCGCCAAAGAACCGCTCGAGCGCGGGAAAGCCCGAGGCGCGCACGGGTGCCGCAGCAGAGATTGCGGTGATGAGAACTGCCGTCGTCAGAGTTCCGATGATGAAGCGCCTGGACATGATCGTTTCCTTTCTGCGGATGTGGCGGGCTGACAGGGGCCGCAGGGCGGTAATGCGCCGGGTCGACTCGCGCGGACAATGACGGGGGCGCGCTATCCGATATCCGCGCGTCATTCGTGCGCATGTTATTGAATGTCGGGATCGGCGGGCGCAGATTGACCGCATGAAAGCCACCCTCGCCCCCCTGCTTGCCCCCTTGGCCATCGCCGTCGGCCTGGCCTTGCTGCCCGCCTCGGCACGGGCCGACTGCTTCGCCGCCTACAAGGCCAAGCAGGACGATCCCCTGCGGCTGCATTTCGGCGTGCTGAAACTCGACGGCGATTGCCCGGCGCCCGATGTCGCGACCGACGCAGCGCGCGCCCGACTGGACGCCGCCGGGTGGACCTTGCTAGACGTTGTCGGCCTGTCCGAAACGGAACCGGGCGACGACAGGAAGGCCGATGCCGGACAATTCTACCTTCGTTACTGAAAGCCGCCGCTCGGGCACACGGATCGTCGCGGCGGGGATCGCCGCGATCGTCGCCCTTCTGGTCGCGGCGGGTGCCTGGCTGCTGCTGACGCTGCCCGACGCAGGCGCGTTCAACGCGCGCGTCGAGCGACTGTTCGTCGAAAGCGAAGACCTGTCCGGACCGACCGAGATCCGCCTGCTGGAGATCCTCGCTCAGTCCGGGACGGCCTTTTCCGACGTGCTTGCAGGCTACCGGATGGTCATCCTCGTGCTGCTGGTGTTCGCGGCGGCGATGCTGGTCGCGGCGCTGGTCTTCCTCGTGATGCTGGTTGGGCTGAACCGGCGCATGGCGCAGATCGAACGCTCGGGGATCGAGGTCAATTCGCTGGTCATCGCCCGTGACGAAAGTACGGTCTACCTCAACACGATGGGCTTCAAGCTGACCGAGTCGCTGATGGAAACGCTGTCGGTGCTGGCCGAGGCGCGTCTGGACGGCGAAACGCTGACCGGCGCCCAGATCGAGGCGATGATTTCGGGCCGCCCGGAATCCGATTGCGACGAGGCATCGGGCGCCGTGCGGATCAAGCGGCTGCGCGACGGGCTGGGCAACCAGATGGTCAGCGCGCTGCTGGTCAAGAACATCACGCGCAAGGGCTATGTGCTGGCGGTCGACAAGGGCGTGATCGAGGTCCTCTGACCCCGATTGGTTGCACGACGCGCGCGTGGATGGCAGAAACCGGTGCCTTGAGACGCCCGAAGCTTCCCCGGAAGACGCCACAGGAGACGCCCATGCCCCCGCTCGTCATCCGCGCCAATGCGCCCTTCGACCTTGCCCCGCTGTCAGTGATGCTGACCGACCCCGACGACCTGACGCTGGTCAACCCTAACGCCAAGCACCCGTTCGATCCGCTGGAATGGCAGGACAAGTGGCTGGCCGAGCCCGATGACGCGTCGTTCTACGTCACCGACGAAGACGGGCGCGACGTGGGCTTCTTCGCCCTGCGCGTCGGCGTCGGCCCCGAGGTGCGGCACCTGACCTATCTCTTCCTGCAGCCGGAGGCGCGCGGCGGCGCCGGCGCGCGGATGGCGGAACTGGTCGAGCAGGCGGCGCGCAGCTTGGGGGCGTTGACGGTGACGCTGAAATGCGAACTCGAGAACCTGCCGGCGCTCAACGCCTACCGGGCGGCCGGGTACGAGGAACTGTCGCGCCGCGGCGGCATGGCGACGATGCGCCTCGAGCTCGACTGAAAGACGGCTCGTGGCAGGCCTCAGGCGCGGCCCCGGCGCCGCAGTGCGGCCGTGCGCGCGATCTCGCGATATCCCGGATCGTGTCGACCCTCGATACCTGCGGCCCGCCGGCGGCGTTGAATTCAAACTGGCCATATCGAGAACCGGACTACCTGCGCCGCCGAAAGGCGGCCGTGCCACCCTCGTCGTGTCTCCCAGGTGCGTTGCGGCGCGGGAACAGCACGGCTTGGCGCCGGGTTGTAAGGTCGACTCAACCGTGAGGGAGACCATGATGAGAGCGAATGGCTGGGCCATGTTGCTGGCGGCGACCGGGGCCGCCTTTGCCTTGGGCGCAATCCTTGCGCGGCAGCGCGATGGCTTTGGCGCGCCGCCCGGAACCGACTGCAATAGAGTCCGCGACGCCGGGCCGGAGGAAATGCGTGATCCGCCGCGAACGTGGGATCGGGTGGACGAGTTTGTCGACGAGAGCTTTCCGGCCAGCGACCCGCCCGGAAACTACTGACCGCTCCGGCAGTATTTCCCGGGGCGGCGTGGGAAGCCGGGCCGCATTATCGCCGCGGGCCGCCTTGATGGGCGTGTTGCAGTGTCCCACCGAGCGGGCAGAATGCCCGGAGAGAAACCGGAGGCGACCCGGTAGTCTATACCTGCGACATGCGATAGCCTTGGCGGCGATTGCCCCATGGCGGCGCTATGCGCAGGAAGCCTACCAGTGTCCTACGACCTACGTGCACAGCGTACTGCGCTTGCCGACTTCAGC
The DNA here is from genome assembly GCF_900107235.1 of Citreimonas salinaria. GTDB lineage: Bacteria > Pseudomonadota > Alphaproteobacteria > Rhodobacterales > Rhodobacteraceae > Citreimonas > Citreimonas salinaria. The sequence goes on along the minus strand of NZ_FNPF01000004.1, from coordinate 131,708 downwards.
CTGTTCGCCTTCCAGTGCAGCGATCTCGACACGCTTCTGACCCGTGCGGCAGCGCTCGTGTCCGAAGCCCTTGAGGTGGATCTGGTCAAGGTTCTGGAGCACCGGCCCGAGCGCCAAGACTTCCTGCTGCGAGCCGGGGTCAACTGGGCGCCCGGGGTCGTCGGCCATGCGACTTTGCCGGACCATGAAGAATCGCCTGCCGGGTACGCTTTGCTTACCGGCAAGCCGGTAGTGTCACGGAACATCGCCGCGGAAGACCGGTTCCAGATCAACGACCTCCTCCTGCGTCACGGCGTGCGGAGCGTCGTGAACGTCATCATCGCCGGCGAGGAGCAGCCATTCGGCGTCCTCGAGGTGGATGCCCAGCATGAACGGGATTTCGACGAGGACGAGATCGCCTTTCTGCGCACGTATGCGAACCTGCTCGCCATGGCGGTTGAACGGATGCGCCGGCACGACGAACTCGAACTTCGGGCCCGCGAGCAAACGCTACTCGCGCGCGAACTGGGCCATCGGGTCAAGAATGTTCTGAGCCTCGTGCAGGCACTGGCTTCTCAAACCAGCGTGGAGAACCGGTCGGCGCAGGATTACCGGAGCGCTTTCCTGGGCCGCCTGCAAGCGCTGTCGAAGGCTGAAAGCCTTATCTTCGATGTACGCGCCGACGCCGCCGATCCGCGCAGAATCGCCGAGGACATCCTCGCACCACACCGAAGCAGCCGATCGCAGACGATCGTCATCAAAGGGCCGGACGTGCGGATGAGCGCCCGCCAGGGCCGGATGTTCGGTCTGGCGCTGCACGAACTTGCCACGAATGCGGCGAAACACGGCGCACTGACGGTAAAGGAGGGCCATGTCGAGCTGGATTGGAGCATCCAGGGCGACGCCGACCAGCCCCGCCTGATCGTGCGCTGGCAGGAGTTCGGCGGCCCCGAGGTCAGACGGCCCGATCGCAGCGGCTTCGGATCGCTCCTGCTGCAACGCGTCGTGGGCCGCGAAATGGACGGCGAAGCCGAGCTCGACTACCATCCGGACGGCGTGATCTACCAGCTCCGCGTACCGCTCAAGTGAGGACCCGCTGGCCGCGCTGGCGCTTGCGGCTGGGCACGAAGGTCAACCACCGCGGTGGCGACGCCGGCAGGAGGGGGGTTCTTCTCTCAGACCGCAAATGCAAACCAATGATCACAATAATGCACGATCCATGGCAGATGGTGGTCCGTCGACGTGGCGTGGGGGGCATTTCGAGAACTTCTTGCCAGCACGGGCTTCCGTGTGCGTGCCTTGCGAATGGTTTCCGTCCGCAGGGCGCGCCATCCTGCTTTTTGACAGTCGCCACAGCAAGGCCTCCTGACGTTCTCTCGGCGCTGTTTTCGCACCGGAACCCAGCTGCGAACCGGCATACTCATGGACGCAGTCAGCGCTTCACTAGCCCCCGCTTTGGTTCGCGCAGCAGCGTTCGAGCAGGAAGGCCTATCCTTCCTCTACGCCGTGCCCGCTTTCCGCATGTTCCGGCGCGCCACTCGGCGTAAGACACCTTGCCTAATCTTCATCGCCGCCGCCGGTAGAGAGAGACCGGTTCGGGTTTGCCCCTTCCGGGGACCGCCTGTCGGGTCGATATCGCTCACCGCACCGCTGGTCGGAATCAACTCAGGAACGGTGGCCACGCCTTTTCCGCTCAGAGTCGCCAGCACCTGGATCTTCACATCGACCGGCGCTGCGATCGGGTAGGCCTCCGCAACAAATCGGGCCGCTCCCTGACGCGTCCACAGGACGGCGCTCGCCCTGATCGGGAACCTGTAGGCCCTGACGACTTCGTGTTCCGCGTCGAGGGTACCGACATGCTTGCGGTATTTCGGCGTGGGGGCTTTTCCGAGGTTTCCGACTTCCCAACTCCCCGCCTCCATCTCGTCAACTATTTCGCGGAGGCGCTGCAATCGCGAAGAGAAGTCGCTCGGCAGCTTGACATCGTCCTCCAGCACCAGCCCCAGGTTGTCGCCACTCGCCAAGAACGCATTGGCCGCACGAACGTGAGAAATGTAGCAGCCGATTTCCGAGTCCTTCAGACGTCGGCCCGTGTAGAGTATTGACCGGGAGGCGGAATAAAGTATTCGGTCGGACGCTGACAAGGACCGTCCATCGGTCGCTGGAAGGCGCGAATACGCGACCCCCTCGCGCTCAAGCGCCGCGCCGATGGCCGCCATGCGTTCCTCGCTTCGGTCGAGGTTGATAACTTGAATGAACACCACACAGCACTCCATAATTCGCGGAACAAGAGCAGCAGGAAGCCAGATCACGCATGGCTGCAGGAAGAAAAACCCCAGCGCTGTTACCGTGAGCTTGTGCTTAGCCTCAACACTCGTTCAAGTCGATCCGCAAGGACCCATCTGACGCCCGCTTCAAGGCTCACTGCGCGCCCGCAGAGGCCTTGGTGCCGTCGAGAATGCGGGTAGACACTGGCGCGGCCAGTACCGACGCGGCGCGCGATCTCGGTCGCTCGTACCCCCTTGGCGTGCGAGGATAGCACTTCGTCAGCCTTGGCACGCGCAGTCGGCTTGCGACCGTTGTACCGCCTTTCCGCCTTCGCCTTGGCAATTCCCTCACGATGCCGCTCAAGCATGATGGCACGCTCGAACTCGGCAGCACCGCCTGGAATGGCCAGCATCAGATGGCCGTAGGCGTGCCCGTGTCGATACCCATAGCGAGATGCGAAGGGATGCCCCTTGGCCTCCATCTGGTCCAGGATCTCGACCAGATGGGCAACCGAACGGCGAGACGGTCGAGCCTCGCCGCGACCAATGTGTCTCCCTCGCGCAGCCAGTCTAGCGCCCCTGCCAAGTGTTCCGGCGGCCCCTATCGTCGGAGGAAACCTGCGCGCGCACGGTTTGCGAGCAGCCTGCCGCCGTCAAGTCGCGTTCTTGCGCCTCAAGACCGGCAGCCCGCGTCCAGATACTGTGCCAGCCAGCGCCTTCGATAAAGGCAGGGTCGTTGCCGTGGCCACCTTCACGAACGCCTTGCAATTTTCCTACGGTGCCCTCTCAGCTTCCGCGTAGACGAGATCGCGAACGAAGATCCAGTCTTCCTCCGTCCTCACGGCTTTTGGCTTTAGCGCGGCTCGATCCAAGCTGTAAAGTTGACGGGCGTGATACTCGTTCTCGGCTTGCGGACCTCCGCCATGTAGATGTCTTGGAGCTTCCTAGCTGTCGGCAGGTGCCTTTCGCCGACCATGGACCTGGTAATCCGCGCACCGAACAGCTGCCCTTCGTCAATGGGTTTGGCGGCCCACTGAGGCTCTTCGGGGTTTTCATACGGAGCCGGTAGGCAGTGCCCGCTCCCATCAACTGTTCGATGTATGGCAAGATACTCTTCGGTGGAGTCCCTCTGTGGCGTCCCATGCACCACCCAACAGTGATCACTACTCAGCAAGGCATTTGAAATGAAGCATTTCCTGAATATGGCGATCCCGGCAGGACGCGAATACTGCCAACCATATCAGCGCAGTAGATTGCCCGACCTGCACTAATCCCCCCATTGAGATCGTTGGGGAAAATCTACGTTTGCCCAACTGGTCGGACGGGGTTCCGGCAAAGCAAAACCCCGGCGCGCTGGCGGGCGCAACCGGGGCTGACTGTGCAGATGACAACGCAAATCGTCCCGCCAAAGATAGCCGCAACCGGGTCGCAAATGCAATCCGGAACTTCCTGACGCTGGGCGTGTCCGGGGAACGTGCAGTCGGTCTCGCCATCATCCTTGCCGCTCGCCTGAGCGAAGAAGAGCGCGCGAGCATCGCCTACGCTGCGCTCCTCGGCTTGGAAGAGGACCACGCCTACCGCATCGCGAGCATGGCCGTCTTCGGCGTCAGCGCTGGGGAGGTGCTGATATGAACATGCATCGCCCCCCGATCCGTCAGGAAGAGCTGGAGCGTCTGGTCTTCCACATGCCGGTTGTTGCCGAGAGCGCGTCGACCGGCTGGGCCAAGTCCTTCGCCCTTTCCATCGTTCGCCAGTCCCGCCGCCGCGGCTGGCGTCCGTCTCCCAAGCAACTGCACATCATGCGCGACCTGGTGTCCGACCTGTTCGCTTACGGTGCCGACCACGGGGAGGACCTTTCCGTCATCGAGTGATGGCCTGTCGTGCCGCTGTCGGATGGCTCCGGCACGGCAGGTAGTCACTTGGAGCCTCCTGACGACGAGCATACCCGACCACGGGGCACATCACGTCAGGGGCTTCGCTCCATCCGCGCCTTTGACCGTCGAGCGAGATCGGCGGGCAATGACGATCCGGGGACATCACCCGACCCGAGCGACACCGGCCCCTGTCAGGACGCTCAGAAGCGCGACAACTAAATCCCACCGGCGGGGGCTTCGGCCCTGTTCATCGCGAGATGATCCGATCGGGGACCGCACCGGCGCAGAGCTGCGAAGGGCGGGCTGAGTGAGAACCTCAGGGGGAAGCGACTGGCCCACGACACGGGCATCGCGTGGATACGGATCGAGGAGGCGCAGGGCCTTTCCCCTGAGCAGGTCAAGAACCTGTTCGCATAGGCGGGGGGAAGGAGCGGGTGGAGGAGTGCGCCTATATGGTAAAGGTAAATAGTATTGACCTATAAGCGAAGAAGGAGACGAGCAGTGACACGGACAGCGACACATCCACCCCTCGACCCCTGGCGCTTCGACGCCATCGCAGCCGGCCCGGAGAAACTCTGGGGCCTGCCCGCCATCGCTGCGGCGCTTGGCATCTCGATCGACAAAGCACGGCGGCTGGCGCGGCTGCCGGACTGCCCGATCTACCGACCCGACGGCGGGAGCTACTTCGCCTTCCGGGGAGAACTAAACGCATGGCTAAGGAGCAAATGACCATGACCGACACGAACACCCACGAGATGCCCGCCCTGAACCCGCGCATCGCCAACCTGTCCATCAACGTGCCGCCGATGAAGATGGAGGCATCGAACGCGCAGCTCCTCGCCACGTTCACAGTGCTGGCCTATCCGATCCGGGTTCAGAACGTGCGCCTCGTGAAGCACCAGGGCGAGATCAAGGTCTGGTGCCCATCGCGGGACTTCAGCTTCATCAGTGCGGCCAAGCCGGTCATCATCGAAGCTGCCATGAATGCGGTGCGCGAAGGGCTGGCCGAGATGGACGCGATGGCGTGACACTGGAGGACGTAAGACGGCAGACAGTAACCACGACGGCCCGCGCTAAGTAGGTGCTCTTAGGACAGGCGGAAAGGAACTCACTTTCGCGCGTTCTTATTGCTATAGTGACGTTCAGCGAATATCTGAACCGTGTATGGAGAGCATTATGACCGATCACGTCGACATCATGACGCCAAACGCGGGGCGGATCAGGGCAGCGATCTATCATTCGCTGCTTGCGGCTGAACGTCGTCGTCGTCTTCCCCTGACGCAGTACGACCTCGTCAAGACGTTGTTCCTTGCTGACCGATCTCATTTGAATGAGTGGGGTCGTCCGATCACGTACGATAACTACAAGGCTATGGAGCATGGTCCCGTGCCCAGCTTAGCTTACGACTTCCTGAAGGGGAATGAGAGGGCAGTACGTGAGCACGGGTTTGGATCTCTGCCTTGGACGTGGACGCAGGGGAAGAAAGGCAAGAAGTTCTACACCCCCAGGCGGGGCGCGATAGATGTCGAAGAATGGCTGTCGGAGAGCGATACTGAAGCCCTTGATGATGCGCTGACCACGGTGTTGCGGTTGGGTTTTGGGCAAGTTCGAAGGCTTACGCATGAAGATCCTGCGTATGTAGATGCTTGGCGTGAAGATGGTGGGCGTGCCGCCTATGATATGAAGCTCGGCTTGTTGTTCGATGAGCCCAACTTCGACCGGGCACAGCTTCTAGCGGAACAGTCTGCCTATGTTTGAAGTGGGCGATGTCGTCCGCTTCCACAGTTCCACCGTCGGGAAGCCAAAGTACCATCTTTGCGTGGGCTACGACGAGCATGGCGGGCCACGGCTTGCGTTCCTGTTCGTAAACTCTGAGACTGGATATCGAGGCGACTGCGTTTTCGAAGATGGCGAAATACCGGGCCTGCCAGAGTCACGGACGTCAGAGTCCATCGTCTCGTTCACCAACATTACCCGTATCGGTGAGGATAAGCTTAAGCTCTTCAAAGCGGAGAAAGTAGGCAAGATCTCTGGCGATGTCGCGGGGGTTCTGGCTGCATTTGCTCGTGATACCAAGGTTCTCACCGCTCCCGAAAAGCGCTTTGTCGTCGCGGCGCTGGAAAGCTTGTTCTGATCTGATCGCTGTCGCATAACCCGACCCGGGGGTGGTCCTGAACTTTGGGCCGCCCTTGGGGACCGGCGCGGGGAACACGGCGCGAGATTTGCATGAAATAGGCAATCCGCCCTCACGATTACCTACGATTTCCAACGGTTACCTGCGGTCTGCAATCTACCCGTAGCGGCGCGCGTGCTGGATACTTGGCGGCATGTGGCCGTTCAAACCCAAAGCCCAGCCCGCGACCGAGACGAAGGGGCTCGCCGAACCCGGCGACGACCTCTATGCGATCTTCGGCATCACCCCGACCTCGACCGGCGGCGTCACCGTCACGCCCGACGCGGCCCTGCGCGTCCCGGCTGTCGGGTCCGCGATCCGCGTTATCTCTGAGGCGGTGGCCACGCTCGACATCCACGTCAAGCGCGTGACCGAGGACGGCACCGAGATCGACGTTCCCGATCACCCGGTGCGCACGCTCCTGCGCGACCAGGCGAACGACTGGACGGACGGCTTCAGCCTGATCCGCGACCTCGTGATCGACGCGCTGAGCGACGACAAGGGCGGCACCGTCTACGTCAACCGCGTGGGTGCGGGCCGCATCGCCGAGCTGATCCGCTACCGCCGCGGCGTGATCGACGTGCAGTTCGACGAGACGACCGGCGAGCCGCGCTACAAGATCGACACGCGGGCGGTGCCGTCGACATCGATGATCCATCTTCGCAGCCCGTTCGGACGCGCACCCCTGAGCCTCGCACGCGAAGCCATCGGGGTTGCCCTGTCGCTGGACAGGCACGCGGCGCAGCTCTTCGGACGCGGCGCCCGACCGTCTGGTGCGCTCAAGTTCCCGAAGGGCATGGGCGAGGCCGCGGTGAAAGCCGCACGCGCCGCCTGGCGGGCCACCCACGAAGGCACCGATGCGAACGGGCAGACGGCAATCCTGTTCGACGACGCCGACTTCGTGCCGTTCACCTTCAGCTCGACCGACGCGCAGTTCCTCGAAAACCGCAAGTTCCAGATCCTCGAAATCGCCCGCGTGTTCCGCGTGCCGCCTTCGATGCTCTACGACCACGACCGCGCGACCTGGAGCAACACCGAGCAGATGGGCCGCGAGTTCCTGTCCTACACGCTGGAGCCTTGGCTGCGCGCGACCGAGGGCGCCCTGCGCCGGGCGCTGTTCACCGACGAGGAGCGGGCCGAGTACGTGATCCGCTTCGACCGTGACGACCTGACCCGGGCCGACCTCTCGACCCGCTCGACGGTGATCAACAGCCTGATCGCCTCGCAGGTCATCAACCCGAACGAAGCCCGCGCGTGGCTGGGCCTGACGCCCCGCACCGGCGGCGACCAGTTCCTGAACCCGAACATCACGACCAGCGGCGGGGAGGCCGACGATGCAGCTTGACGAGATCCGCGCCTTCTCTGCCGACCAGGAGCGCGGCCATTGGTTCGATCTGGCCGACCCTGTGACGGGCAAGGCGACCGGCATCCGGGTGAAGCTGGCCGGGCCTGACAGCGTGACCCAGAACAAGGCCCGCCTGCAGCTCGCCGACGACCTGTCCGCGGTGGCCGATGCCGAGGGCCGCGTGACGGCAGAGCAGCGCGAAGCGGCCCGGATCGACAGCCTCGCGCGCTGCATCCTCGACTGGGAAGTCCGCGAAGACGGCAACCCGGTCTCGTTCACCCACGCAAACGCCGTGCGCCTGCTGAAGGCCGCAAGCTGGGTGCAGGCGCAGATCGACGCCTTCGCCTCGGACCGCGCAGCCTTCCGGAGGGCCGACTGATGGACCGCGTCTTTCTCGAAACAAAGATCCACGCGTCCGACGACGGCACCGTCGAGGGGCTGGCGTGGAAGTATGCAGAGCCCGACCGCATCGGCGACATGATCGTCAAGGGTGCCTTCACCGGCACGGCGATGCCGCTGCCCATGCTCTTCGGCCATGACCAGAACGACCCGATCGGCACGTGGGACACCGCAGACGAGCGTGACGACGGCCTGCACGTCAAGGGCCGCCTGCTGGTGGATGACGTCCCGCGCGCCCGAGAGGTGGCCGCCCTGGTCCGCTCCGGCGCCGTGCGCGGCATCTCGATCGGCTTCCGTACCATCAAGGCGGCGAAACGGCCGCGCGGTGGTCGCTCGATCTCGCAGCTCGAACTTCTCGAGGCCAGCCTCGTGACCATTCCCATGCATCCCGGCGCCCGCGTGACGTCGGCCAAGACAGCGGTACAGGCGCTCAGCCTCGCCGCCCAACTGCAACGCGCCGCGGCGCAGCTCGCAAAGAGGTAACCCATGCGACATCTGAAGACGACCGAGCTGCGCGGCAGCACGGCCCTGACCCTCAAGGACGGCGGCGAGGACGATCCCAACGACATCGTCACCAAGGCCATCGGAGATCTGACCAAGACCGTGAACGAGCGGCTGGAAGAGATCGAGAAGAAGGCCGACACGTCCAAGCTCGAAGACCGCCTCGACAAGATCGAAGCCAAGGCCAACCGCGCGAAGGATGGCGGCGACGGCGATGCCGACGAGTCGGCCCAGGTCGAGCGCAAGGCGTTCGGCACCTATCTGCGCCTGGGCAACCAGACCCCGCCCGACGAGATCAAGGCGCTGACCGTGTCGAGCGATCCGCAGGCGGGCTATCTGGCGCCGGCCGAGATGTCGACGGAGTTCGTCCGCGACCTGGTCGAGGTCTCCCCGATCCGGTCCGTGGCCAGCGTGCGCGGCATCACCAGCTCGTCGGTGAAATATCCCAAGCGCACCGGCATCACGAATGCGCAGTGGGAAGGCGAGGCCGAGGAATCGGAAGAGAGCGCGCCCAGCTTCGGGCAGCTCGAAGTGATCCCGCACAAGCTGACCACCTTCACCGACATCTCGAACGAGCTGCTGTCCGATAGCGGCGGCGCGGCCGAGGCAGAGGTGCGGCTCGCGCTGGCTGAAGACTTCGGCAAGAAGGAAGGCACCGCCTTCGTCAACGGCACCGGCGCAGGACAGCCCGAGGGCCTGATGACGAACGCCGAGATCGCCGCGACGGTCAACGGCTCGACCAGCGCGATCGACCCCGACAAGCTGATCGACCTGATGTACGCGCTGCCGGCGATGTACCGGAACGCGGGCACCTGGGGCCTGAACGGCACCACGCTCGCCACGATCCGCAAGCTGAAGGATGCCGACGGCCGGTTCCTCTGGCAGCCCAGCTATGCAGCGGGCCAGCCCGAGACGATCCTGGGCCGCCCGGTGATCGAGATCGTCGACATGCCCGACGTGGCATCCGGCACGTTCCCGATCATCTTCGGCGACTTCTCGGCCTACCGGATCGTGGATCGCCTCGCGATGTCGATCCTGTCCGACCCGTACACCCAGGCGCGCAAGGGCGTGACCCGGATGCACGCCACCCGCCGCGTCGGTGGCCGCGTCCTACAGGCCGCACGCTTCCGCAAACTCAAGATGTCGACCAGCTGAGGAGAATGACCCATGCGTGACATCGCATCCAATATCGGCCCGGTTCAGGCGGTCGCACCGCAGGTTCTGAGCGCCGCCAACACCTCCGCCGCGATCGACCTTCTCGGCTTCAACAGCGCTGCGCTGGTGATCAACACCGGCGCCATCGTCTCGGCCGGCGACTTCACTGCCAAGCTGCAGGAGAGCGACACGACCACGGCGGGCGACTTCACCGACGTGGCGGCGGCTCACCTGGTGGGCACGTTCCCCGCCAGCCTCGCCGCCGACAGCGTCGTGAAGGTCGGTTACATCGGCCACAAGCGGTACGTCCGCACGGTCATCACCAAGAACGGCGGCACCTCGATCGCTGCCGGCGCGGTGATCGTGAAGGGCAACCCGGCTGACGCGCCCGTGAGCTGAGGATGATCCCGTGCCCGGCAAGTCACCACGCCTCTGCGCCTGCGGCCATCGTGTCGCTGCAGGGACGCGGTGCGCTTGTGAGATGGCACGGGACGCCGCTCGCAAGGCCCGGTTCGACAAGACCCGTCCCAGCGCATCCGCGCGCGGGCTGGGGGCCGACTGGCGGCGCCTGCGCCTCGATCACCTCAAGCATCACCCGTGGTGCATCCGGTGCGGTGCCCAGGCGGCCGAGGTCGACCACATCATCCCACGATCCAAGGCGCCCGAGCGGCGGCTTGATCCGACCAATCTGCAATCCCTCTGCAAACCCTGTCACTCCGGCGCCAAGCAACGTGAAGAGCGCCGCAACCTCGCGAGGTAACTAGCATGCCCGTATTCGCTACGGCTGGCGCAAAGATCCACATCGGTGGGGAACTGGCCGCACAATCCGCCGACTTCGCGGTCGCGGACTTCTCCGGCGTCACCTGGACCGAGATCATGGAGGTCGAGAGCCTCGGATCGTTCGGCGACACAGCACAGGAAGTCCCGTTCGAGAGCCTCGGCTATTCCCGCACCCGCCGGATGAAGGGCCTTCGGAGCGCCGGTACGATGGAGATCGTGTGCGGCATGGACTACGCCGACGCCGGTCAACTCGCCGCCATCGCGGCCGAGAAGACCGACAAGGAATACGCGTTCAAGATCACCTTCGACGATGCGCCCACCGGCGGCACGCCGTCCGAGCGGTACTTCGTCGCCCAGGTCGGCGCGGTGACCGAGCAACTCGACACCGCCAACAACGTGATGAAGCTGAATATCTCGCTCTGGGTGAACAGCAACATCGTGCGCGTGGCCGCGGCCGAGCCGGCCGTCTGAGGCTGATCCATGGCGATCGTCACCCTCCAGGAGATCAAGGAGCAGCTTTCGTTCACCGACGACATCGGGTCGGTGGACGACGCGCTTCTGGATCGGAAGATCCACGCGGCGCAGAACCACGTCGAGCGGCTTCTCGGCTTCAAGATCGAGGAGACGTTCGGCGGCGTAGACCAGGACCCGATCCCGCCGCTCCTGGTCGAGGCGGTCAGCCAGCTTGCCGCGTGGTGGTACGAGAACCGCGAGACAGCGGGGGAGGCATCCCGTGAGGCGCCTTTCGGCGTGCGCGAGATGATCACCGAGTACCGGGAGTTCACGTTCTGATGGCGAACGACGGCGGCCTGAAACGCTTCCAGCGGCGCATGAGGGCGATCCCCGAGGCGGCCCGCAAGGCTGTCGAGCCGGCTCTTGTGCAGGGCGGCTATGAGATCGCCGAGGCCATGGAGATGCTCGCGCCTGAAGACACGGGCGACTTGGTCGGCTCGATCGAAGTCACGCTGCCCGGTCGCAGCACGCCGCCCTATTCCATGCCCGGCGGCGCCCACTTCGTGCCCGAGAACCAGGTCGCGGTGACGGTCGGCAACACTGACGTGCGCTATCCCCACCTCGTGGAATACGGGACCATTCACGCGACCGCGCAGCCCTTCTTCTGGCCCGGCTTCCGACTGGCGCGGAAGAAGGCCGAGAACCGGATCAAGCGGGCCATCTCGAAGGCCATCAAGGAGGCGCGCTGATGAGCGTTGACCTTGCCGTGCAGAAGGCGATCCGCGCCCGCCTGGCGGCCACATCTACCGTCACAGCCCTCGTGCCCGCCACAAGCATCATCGACACGAATGGCCGCCCTGCGCCGCGCCCGAGCATCATCCTGGGCGAGGCGCAGGTGGTCGATCAGGGCGACAGCATCGCGCGCACCCGGTCCCGCGTCTATCACACGCTGCACGTCTGGAAGACCGAAGTCTCGCGGGAGGGCGTGAAGACCATTGCCGGGGCCGTCCGCAGCGCCATTCATGCCGGCCGCCTCGACCTTGGCGCCGGATATCACTGCGCCGATTGGCGCGTGTCCAGCATCCGCGCGATGTCCGATCCCGATGGCGAAAGCGCCCATGCAGTCCTCGTGGTCGACGTACTGGTCGAGGAGGTCGCATGAAGTCCGGCAAGCTCGCACACGTGATCGAGGTCCAGCGCGCGGCCGTGGTGGTCAACGACGCCGGCACGCCCACCAGCACGTGGTCGAAGGTTGCCACGCTGCGCGCCGAGGTGGTCGAGGAAAGCGCCGAAGAGTTCCTGCGCAATGCGGGCGAGACCACCGTCACCGCCATCGTGTTCTGCACCCGGTTCGCCCCAGACATCACCGACAACGACCGGATCAGCTTCGACGGGGAAGCGTACGACATCGACAAGATCGTCCACATCGGCCGGCGGCGCGGGCTGGAGTTCCACTGCACCCGGGTGGAGCCATGAGAGGCACGAAGCCGCACATGAGTCCGGACCCCGAGGCCGTGGCTAACCTTGCCGCGCCGGGATGGCTGTCCATGCACGCGCGGGCCGAATGGGATCGGGTGATGCCGATCCTGACCGAACGCCGCATCCTGACCGACGCGGACCTCGGAGGCCTGGAGAACTACTGCATCGCCATAGGCACGGTGCGCGAGATGGAAGCGCACCTGCAGGAGCACGGCCACGTCATGCAGGACATCGAAGGCAAGATGAAGCGCAACCCGGCCGTAGGCATCCAGTCCGACGCGATGACCCGCGCGCGGCTCCTGGCGGCCGAGCTGGGGCTGACGCCCGTCTCCCGCTCCCGTCCCGCCATCCGAGACGAGGAGGACGAGGATGATCTCGCCGACTTGGATTGATGACGGATCGGAGATCGAGGACCCGCTGGGCTATGGCGAACGCGCGGTCAAATGGCTGCGCCGCCTGAAGCATCCGAAGAACCCGGCGCCTGGCCACCCGTTCCAGCTCGACCCATGGCAGGAGCGGATCGTGCGCCGGATCTATGGCCCGCGCCACGAGGACGGCACGCGCGTCGTGCGCCGTGTCGTGTTGCTGCTGCCAAGGGGCAACCGCAAGACCAGCCTCGCCGCCGGCCTGACGCTTCTGCACCTGATCGGCCCTGAGCGCATCCCCGGCGGGCTTACCCTGTCGGCGGCGTCCGCGCGTGAGCAGGCGATGGAGCTGTTCCAGGAGGCCGCGATGATCATCCAGCACGACCGGCGGCTGTCGAAGCATCTCAGCGTCCGCGAATACGTCTCGCGCATCGCCTTCAAGAGCATCGGCGCGCGCTACGTGGCCGTGGCCTCGGACGGCAAGGTTCAGCACGGCAAGACGCCGAACGTGGTGATCGCCGACGAGCTGCACGCATGGGAGGGCCGCGCAGGCCTGCGCCAATGGGAGGCGCTGGATTCCGCGCTGGTGAAGGTGCCCGGTACGCTGATGATCATCGCCAGCACCTCGGGGCGCGGGCAGGAAAACCTCGCGTGGAACCAGGTCGAGTACGCGATCAAGGTGCAGAAGGGCGAGATCGACGATCCGGCCACGCTGCCCGTGATCTTCATGGCCGAGCCGGGCGACGACTGGTCCGACGAGGATCTCTGGTTCAAGGTGAACCCCGGCCTGCGCCACGGATACCCCGACATCATGGGCTTCCGGGACAAGGCGCAGAAGGCCGAACACAGCCCGTTCGAGCGGGACAGCTTCCTTCAGTTCAACCTCAATCGCTGGCTCGACCAGTCGACCTCGCCGTTCGTCGAGATGCGCACCTATGACGAGGGCGCGCACGAGGTGGACGAGGACGAGCTGGAGATGGTGCAGGAGCCATGCTGGATCGGGGTCGACCTGTCGAAGAACGAAGACCTCACGGCCGTGGTGGCGTGCTGGCGGGACGGCGACGAGGGCTATCAGGTCAAGCCGTACTTCTTCTGCCCCGAGGACAACCTGCGCAAGCGGGGCGAGCTGCACGGCGTGGATTACGTCACCTGGGCGGAGGAGGGATTCATCATCCCCACGCCCGGCAACGTGGTCGATCTCGCCGCGGTCGAGGACCACATTCGCGAACTGTGCGCCCGCCATTCCGTGCGCGAGATCGCGTTCGACCCGACCTACGGCCGCCACATGATGGCCAGCCTGAACGACGACGGCTTCCCGGTCACCGAGTTTCGGCAGGGCTGGGTGACGATGGCGCCGGCGGTGAAGGAACTCGAGCGGGCCATCCTCGCCGGGCGGTTCAAGCACGGTGGCCACCCGGTGCTGCGCTGGAACTTCTCGAACATCCAGCTGCGCGTCGATCCGGCGGGCAACCGCAGTTTCCACAAGGGCAAGAGCGGCGACAAGATCGACGGCGCGGTCGCGGCGGCAATGGCCGTGGCACGTGCTGCCGCTGACGAGAACGGCATGGTCACGGCGGCCGATTGGTTCACCGACGACCTTTGGACGGCATAGGAGGCCGCAATGGACGAAGAACGCCTGATCGTCGCTCTGGAGGCCCGCATCCGGGACTTCGAGCGCAACATGGCCAAGGCCGAGCGGCAGGGCACGAACAGCTATCAGCGCCTGCGCCGCGGCTCACGCACGACCACGACGGCGATGGAGCGGGACATGATCCGCTCGACCAGCCGGATCAACCAGGCCCTCGCCTCGACATCCAGCCGCATCGGCGCCTTCGGCAAGGCCTTCGCGGCAACGGCGGTAGCGGCAGGCATCGGCGCGATCACCACCGGCGCGGTGCAGGCGATCCGCTCCATGGCCGAGATCAAGCAACAGGCCGACCGCGCCGGCCTCAGCGTACAGGCCTTTCAGCAGCTGCAGTTCGTCTCGGAGCAGAGCCGGATCGGTATCGACAACATGGTCGACGGCCTGAAGGAGCTGCAGTTGCGCGCGGACGAGTTCATCGTGACCGGCAAGGGCGCGGGTGCCGACGCGTTCAAGCGGCTGGGCTATGACGCGCGCGACCTGGCGCGCCGCCTGGAGGAACCCGAGGAGCTGTTCCTCGACATCGTGGATCGCCTCGAAGACCTCGACCGCGCTGCGCAGATCCGGATCGCCGACGAGGTGTTCGGCGGCACGGGCGGGGAACGGTTCGTCGAGCTTCTGAGCCAAGGCGACGAGGGCATCCGCAAGCTGATGGACCGCGCCAACGAGCTGGGCCTCGTGCTGGACGAGGAGGCCATCGCCAAGGCGGCGGAACTCGACCGCAAGTTCGCCGAGATCGCCTCGCGCGTGTCGGCCCTGGGCAAGTCCATCGTGGTCAACGTGGCCGGCGCGATCGAGGACGCGCTGACGATCGACGTCGACGAGATCTTCGGATCGGCCGAGCGGGCCATCGCCATGATGGGCGGCGAAGCCTACCGGGCGATGAAGGACGCTGACGACGCCACTGAGGAGCAGATCGACACGGTCGAAGATCTGCAGACGACGTATGAGGGGCTGTTCCGCGCGATCAACGCGGCCACCGGGCCGGACGGATTGCGGCTGATGGACGTGGCCGACGTCGACGAGGCGCACGAGCTGGCCGGCATCCTGCAGGACATCGACAGAGAAATGCGCGCCTTCCAGACGGGGGCCACCAGCGCGGGTGAGTTCGAGGAGAAGGTCGGAGACCTGATCGGAGAGGCGCAGGATCTGATCGCGGAACTGGACGCCGTAGACGCACAGCGGTTCGGGAACGTTGTCGAGGCCATCGGAGGGATGGCGAAGGCCTTGGCCACGGCGGCGGCAAACGCTGCCACACTGCGCGACAGCCTGCCCACGCCGGACACGCCGACGAAGGTCTACAGCGGGCGGGGTAGCGACCCGCGCATCTTCCAGGGCGGGCGCAGCGGCGCGCTGGCACCCGGAGATTCCCCACGTCCCCGGCTGCCCAGCGTCAATCACAGCTTCGGCGTGCCCGACCCCGAGGAGACCGGCGGCGGCGGCGGCGGAGGCTCGCGCCAGACCGCCGACGATTACCAGCGCGAGATCGAGGCGATCCGCGAGAAGACGGCGAGGCTGGAGGCTGAGGCGGTTGCCCTGGCGGCGGTCGCGGCGGGTGGCCAGGACTACGGCGATGCCGTCGAATACGCCCGCACCCGTGCCGAGCTGCTGATGGCGGCTCAGAAGGAAGGCAAGGCGATAACGCCCGAGCTGAAGGCTGAGATCGACCAGCTGGCAGCGGCCTACACGCAAGCCGGGGTGGCGGCCGATGACGCGGCGGATCACCTGCTGGAGATGGAGGAGAACGCGCAGCGCGGCGCGGACCGGATGACCGACCTCTTCATGAGCATCATGGATGGCAGCATGGACGCAAAGGAGGCGCTCGCGCAGCTGCTGATGGAGCTTGCCCGCGTCCAGATCCAAAAGGCCTTTCTGGGTCTCGCAGATAGCGGCGCAGGCGGCGGATTCGTCGCGGCCCTGGGTGGCCTGCTGTCAGGCGGTCGCGCCACTGGCGGCCCGGTGCGTGCGGGTTCCGCTTACCTGGTCAACGAGCGCACGCCGCGGTCCGAGGTGTTCGTGCCCAGCCAGTCCGGCGGCGTTCTGAACGTGCCCCAAGCGCAGGCCGCGCTTAGAGGAGCGGCAGGGGCCGGCGGCGGCGGTCCGACGACGGTCAAGCTGATCGTCGAGGGACAGGAGGGGCCGTTCTTCAAGCCGGCCATCCGGGCGGAAAGCCATCAGCAAGCCGTGCAGGTCTCGGTCCAGACCGCACGCGCTCAGACCCGCGCTCACGGATCTCAGTCGCAACGCTTCCAGCAGCGGGGGACGATGACATGAGCCGCCTGTCAGACCGCCTCTGCGCCGCCCTGCGCGCCCAGCTGGAAGGCCAGCATGTCAGGCCGCCCGAGGGTGCCGCCATCCTCTGGAACGCCTTCATGCAGCTCAGCCGCGTGCGCTCCAGCGGACCCGTGGGGCCGAACCCGATCGGCTTCCCGGAGATCGCCGCCTGGTCGTCGCTGATGCGGATGCCGCTGGACCCGCACCACGTCGAGGCGCTGACGGCGATGGATCGAGTCTGGATGGAGCACGCCTACCGGCGCGAGGAGCGACAGCGCGTATCGGGTACGCTGTCGCCCGCTGCGTTCGATGCCGTGCTGGGTTAGTTCAGGAGTACTCTCGCATCCTGACCGTTGCGGATGGACACGCGCTGCGCAAGCGCGCCACCCTCTGGAATGATGCTATTCCCGACGGTCCAAAGAACCCTGGTGGTGACGTAATAGTCACCGTTGGCGACGTCCGCGAACCTGAAGTCGCCCTCAGCGTCGCACATCGATGAGCGCACCATCGAGACGTATTGAGGCGGAAGGCCTTCTTGGCTCGCGCCCTGGAACACGTTGATGCGGCCACCATTCACGTTTCCATAGATCTGCGACATACGCTGTGTCGCGTATTGCCCGGCCGGGACAAGGGTGACCTCTTCCCCTGCGCAGGTGACGACGCCGCCGCCCTGCTGCCGAAAGAAGGCCTGACCCTCGATATCCGCCGCACCGCGCTGATTGATGAAGGCAACCTCGTTCGGATTGAACGGCACGGTGGTTTCAATCACTCTGCCCGCGCAACCCGCGGTTACCATTGCGAGCAGTCCCGCGAAAACAACACTCTTCATTCTGTCCCTCTGATTCTTATTTTCGATCGTCGCACCTTGCGGCGAGACGGTTTCGATGTAACGAAAATATCGAGTTCAGTATCGAAAATGTGGGTTCCACAAAAGCGATACACGGTTTGAGGTTTTTGATACTTCTTTAGGTAGTAACGGGGGGACAGGTAGCGATAATCGTTTCGCTTAGCGCGGGCGCCGCGTCATCTGCGAGACAGCTTCGCCACCAACTTCCAGGATGAATTCTACTAGGGCCTCATTCATCGGCCTCTTCGCGTAGCATCCGGATCATCGCCAACTCTAGGTCGCGCTGGTATCGCCTCGCCATCGCGGCAGCGACTTTCGACGCATCGTCAGAGGTTCTCACAGCCTGAGGTGGATCAAGTGGCGCCGTTCCGTTCTCATCTGACGGGCCAAGGTTGTCGAAAGCAAAATAGAAATCCAGCGCGTGGACGATCTCGGCGTTCATCGACCGGTTGTTCTCTTCAGCAGAGGCCTTGATGCGCTCGCGCATACCCGCTGGGAGGCGCAACATGAACTTGTCGCTGTCTCTTCCAGTAGTGCCTGCCATGATGCCTCCAATTTTTATAGCACGGTGACAGCAAGTTTCGCTTGACCACAATGGCGTCACGGTGACATATGGTGTCACGGTGACTTGGGAGACGATGATGCTGGACCGAAAACCAATGCAGCTCCGCCTGCCGCCAGAGATGAAAGCCTGGATCAAGGCGCAGTCACAGAAGAACGGCAGCTCGCAGAACAGCGAAGTGATCCGGGCGGTCCGCGACCGCATGGAGCGCATCGAAGATCAAGCCGCCACCTGAAACCAGAGGAAGCACAATGCTTAATGAACCCGTTTGCGGGAACGATCCCGCCATGCCCGCCGAAGCGATGAAGCCGACCGCCACCTGCGCCCCTGACTTGCGCTCCCGCATCTACGCCCTGTCGCATGACATGACGATGCTGGTCGGTCTGATCGAAGGAGCGTCCGTCCTGTCCGACACTGTCGACGGAGGCTTGGTGCGCTCCGACAACCCGGTAGCGCGCCGGGCCGCAAACGCAATGCCGCCGATGTTCGAGCGGATCATCGCGGAAGCAAATCGGATCAACGGCGAACTCGACAAGATGGAGATGAAGGGGTTTCACCATGGCGCTTGAAGACGAAACATCGCAGGACCGCCTCTTCGCTGCGATCGGCATCCTGCAGGCTCACTACCTAGCCGGCGACACCGCCCTGAATGCGGAGAAGATCTTCGGTCAATCCTATTGCCAGGATTCCGGCATCGAACACGTCATCCACATCCTGATTGATCTTCTGCCGGTGGTCGAAGCTGCAGATCAGGCGCGAAAGGACGCGGCATGAATGAGAAGATGAACGACCCCAGCCACCGCGCCTATCAGGTCTACGCGCTGCTGCGCTGCGCCATGCTGGCCGAAGAGAACGAGACAAGCGGCGTAGACTGGACAGGCACGGCAACGGTGCTGGGCCTCGCCGGGGAACTGATGGCCTCGGTGATCGACAGCATCGAGTTGAATGAGAAGGCAGCGCAGAAAGAGGCGGCATAGTGCGTCTGGCTACGCCGCCTGCCTCATCGCCACCAACCGGAGGGTGTTGCCGTCATGGCAACACCTACGGGCCGGCGCCTCGTCTGAACCGTGTGTCTTGCCACGCTCTGCTTTCCGTGGTATCTCACACGGTAAGGCAGGAGGCGAAAGCGATGAAATATTCCGTCAGGACTATCGAGCACGAATACTCCCCGAGCGAAGTCGCACGCGTTTCCGGCGTCTCGACTTCGCTGCAACGGGACTGGCGACGGCGTGACGTTATCAAGGGTCGCACGGACGGCTGGAATAAGTACGACCTTTCTGACGTGATCCGCATGACCGTGATGCGCGCGTTTACCCAGAGCGGCATTTCCCTCGAAACCGCTGAGTCTGTTTCCAACCTAGCGGTGTTGCCCGTCATCGACGAACTGGTGCGCTGGGACGGCGTGGCGGTCTTCACCGGCGATCAGCTATCCGCCGAGCAGATGGAGCGGATCAGGGGCGCCCACGTCAGGGGCGCATCTGGCGATGAGCAGTTCACCTTCGTGGCGCTGCCCGAAGACGAGGAAGGCGCGAGCGCGGCTCGACTCCGCAATCTGGCGGATGGCGAGCGGATCATGGGCATGAGCGGCAATTTCTACGGGATCGCTTTGGCCCACGACTTGCTCGCCCATCGGATCGCGAAGCTCTCCCCCCTGCCGATCATCCGCTTCGATGTCGAGGTGACGGCCCCCTGACCGGCAACGAATTTTTAACTGAGTGAAACCTGAGCACCTTATCACCACGGCGAGCTGACAAAGAGACAGAAGATGAACAAGCGCCGCACCGCCTTTAAGCAAGTCGATCTCACCCGCGCCTGCAAGGGCATGATGGCGGCAGGTCTTCCGGTGGCGCGTGCGGAGATCGAACCGGCGACCGGCAAGATCATCGTCTACACGCTCGAAGCTGCCGCGGTCCAAGACGGGGCTGACCTCGACAAGATGCTGGGGATCTCCAAGTGACGCGCAAGAACCCTTTCCCCGGCGTCTCGCGCCACGTTGACCGCCACGGAAAAGTGCACTGGCGGCTCCGGAAGCGCATCAAGGGCCGCAAGATCGATACCTACCTTTCGGGCCGCTACGGCTCCGCAGAGTTTCGCGCCGCCTATGAGGCCGCGCTGAACCCGGCTCCTGAAGCGCCAAAGACCGCAGGCGATTGGGGCACCTTCGACCACGTCATCACGCACATGAAGGGCAGCCGGAAGTGGCGGGAGGACCTCTCCGCCTCAACCCGCTACGCCAAGGGCAAGCGCCTAGACTGGATACGTTCACTAATCGGCGCCGCCCGTCTGTCGAGCTTCGAAGCGCGCCACCTAGAGAACCTGATGGACCGCAAGGGCGGGCCGGACGCCGCCAATCGGCTGCTGAAGGAGATCTCGGAGATCTTCGACTACGCTGCGAAGAAGCTGGGCTACAACGTCCCGAACCCGACGGGCGGGGTGGAGCCGCACAAAACCCGCAAGGGCGGCTTCCACACCTGGACCGACGACGAGGTGCAGAAGTTCCGGGACGCGCATCCCACTGGTTCCAAGCCCCGGCTGGCGTTCGAGCTGATGCTGGCGACGGGAGCCGCCCGCCAGGACGCTTGCGCCATGGGCCGGCACAACATCAAGGGCGATCACATCTACTACCGGCGCGGCAAGACGGGCCAAGAGACAGAATTGCCGCTGATCTACATGGCGGAATTGGTCGCGGAGATCGTCCAGCTACCGCATGGGTCGAGCCTCTTTCTGACCCACAGCGACGGCAAGCCCTACACCCCGGAGAGCTTCGGCAACTGGTTTGCGGACCAGTGCACGGCAGCCGGCCTTCCCGCCAAGTGCCGCGCGCACGGCCTTCGGAAGCGCGGCGCGACGATCCTGGCCGAGAAGGGTGCAAACGAGCTCCAGATCATGGCCTTCCTCGCCCACCGCAGCACCCGCGAGGCTCTGCGGTACGTGCAGGCGGCGCAGCGTCGGAGACTGGCGGCCGCGGGCATGAAGCTCGCCCACGGCTCGCAGAATGTGTCCAACCTATCCGATTGGTTGGGCAAAACCACCATGCAACAGCATGAAAAGAAAGGGAAATAATGGAGCATTGGCGATCCCGGCAGGATTCGAACCTGCAACCTGCCCCTTAGGAGGGGGCTGCTCTATCCAGTTGAGCCACGGGACCACTGGATCGGTCCTTAGCGCGACGGCAAGGTCTTGTCACCCTTGCACGTGCGGAACGGACGCTGCGCCGTGCTTGAGCGTCCCGTCGATTGCGATAACATCGCCGCAAACCAGAAAGGAATGCCCGGTTGTCCATTGATGAACCCCGCCCGCTGACCCTGCGCGACGTTTCCGAGGCGTCCGGCGTGTCCGAGATGACGGTGTCGCGCGTGCTGCGCAATCGCGGCGATGTCAGCGACGCCACGCGCGAGAAGGTGCTCGAGGCGGCGAAGGCGCTCGGCTACGTGCCCAACAAGATCGCCGGCGCGCTGGCAAGCCAGCGGGTGAATCTGGTGGCGGTCGTCATACCCAGCCTGCGCAACATGGTCTTCCCCGAGGTCATGTCGGGCATCTCGTCGGTGCTGGAACAGACCGACCTGCAGCCCGTCGTCGGCGTCACCGATTACCTTCCGGAAAAGGAAGAGCGGGTGCTGTACGAGATGCTGTCCTGGCGCCCGTCCGGCGTCATCATCGCGGGGCTCGAACACTCCGACGCGTCCAAGGCGATGCTGCGCTCCAGCGGCATTCCGGTGGTCGAGATCATGGACACCGACGGCACGCCGATCGACTGCGCGGTGGGCATCAGCCATCGCCGCGCCGGGCGCGAGATGGCGCGCGCGATCCTCAAGCAGGGCTACCGAAACATCGGCTTCATGGGCACGAAGATGCCGCTGGACCACCGCGCCCGCAAACGCTTCGAGGGTTTTACCGAGGCGCTGGCCAAGGAGGGCGTCGAGGTGATCGACCAGGAATTCTACTCGGGCGGTTCTGCGCTGGCCAAGGGGCGCGAGATGACGCGCGCCATGTTGAAACGCGAGCCCGAGCTGGACTTCCTGTATTATTCCAACGACATGATCGCCGCCGGTGGCCTTCTGGAACTGCTGGACCAAGGCATCGACATCCCCGGCCGGATCGGCCTCGCGGGGTTCAACGGCGTCGAATTGCTGGACGGCCTTCCCCGCGCCATTGCCACCATGGATGCCTGCCGGACCGAGATCGGCACCAAGGCGGCGCAGATCATCGCCCAGCGCGTGGAAGAGCCCGACAGCCCGATCGAAAAGGTGGTCGAGCTGACCCCGCGGATCACCTACGGCGACACGCTGAAACGGCGCTAGGGGCATCGATTCCCGATCCTGATTGGCTTCGAGCGAGGTCCGGCGCCTGCACCGGGCCGCGCAAGCCTCCTGACCGCCACGCTTGCGCCCGTTCGGGCGCCATGCGTCTGACGAAAGGCGGGTATTCGGGCATGGGCCTACTGCTTCGCTGCACTGCGGCATATCTGTCCGTCAACGCAGACAGAGCAAGGACAGCACCATGGCCCACATTACGACCACCGCACCGCATTCCGCCGCCGGCTTCTTCCACGGTCTCGGCAACAGGATCCTGAGCTTCTTGACCGCGATCGCCGAGTCCAACTCGCGCATGCGCGAAGCCGAGCGCCTGAACGCGATGAGCGACGCCGAACTGGCGCGCATCGGTCTGAAGCGCGAAGACATTGCGCGCCACGTGTTCCGCGACATGTACTACGTCTGATCCAAGGATCCGATCGCGGCGCCGGTGGCGCCGTCGCTAGGGCCGCATCCGTTTCGGGCGCGGCCTTTTTCTTTTTGCGGCCGAGATTCGTGATGAGAACCCGCCATTCGTGCGCCACCGGCCATGAAAAAGGCCGCCCCGGCGGGACGGCCCTTTCTCGTTTCTTTCGGGTCTTTCTGCGACCGGATCAGTTTTGGGCGTAGAATTCGATGACCAGGTTCGGTTCCATCACCACCGCGTAGGGCACGTCCGAAAGCGCGGGGGTGCGGGTGAAGGTCGCGGTCATCTTGTTGTGGTCGACCTCGAGGTAATCGGGCACGTCACGCTCGGCCAGTTGCGTCGCCTCGAGCACCGCGGCGATCTGCTTGGACTTCTCGCGCACTTCGATGACGTCGCCTTCCTTGACGCGGTAGGACGGAATGTTGACGCGCTGGCCGTTCACCAGGATGTGGCCGTGGTTCACGAACTGGCGCGCGGCGAAGATCGTGGCGACGAACTTCGCGCGGTAGACCACCGCGTCAAGCCGGCTCTCGAGCAGACCGATGAGGATCTCGCCGGTATCGCCACGCACACGCTCAGCCTCGGCGAAGATGCGGCGGAACTGCTTTTCGGTCAGGTCGCCGTAATGGCCCTTCAGCTTCTGCTTGGCGCGCAGCTGGATGCCGAAGTCGGACAGCTTGCCCTTGCGGCGCTGGCCGTGCTGGCCGGGGCCGTATTCGCGGCGGTTGACCGGCGACTTGGGGCGGCCCCAGATGTTCTCGCCCATGCGGCGGTCGATCTTGTACTTGGCAGAGGTGCGTTTGGTCACCGTCTGATCTCCTTCGTGATGCGGCCGCGCGGGGCGACCATGAGTTGAAGGGCGTTGTCCTCTGCCCGGACCGGAGAACCGGCGACCCGGACTGACAGGCTTCCCCTTGCGGGGGCCACCAACACCAGTGCGCGGCGTTTGCCCCGGCAGCCTGCCCGAGTCAAGTGCGCGCGGGCAGTTGCCGCCAGACCCGCTGCGCTTAATCGCGCATTAAGCCGGGCATGGCACTGTCGCGCAGTGACGGTGAAAGTATGGGAGTTTCTTTGATGCACAGCGCGGACGTGCCGGCCGAAATGAACAGCGCGCTCGACTACGCGGTCAGCCGGCGGGATGCCGGCGTCCTTGCCATGGTGCGCCGCGCCATCGAGTATCGCGAAGTCCTGCTTGCCTTCCAGCCGGTGGTCCAGGCGCAGGCGCCGGACAAGGTCGCCTTCTACGAAGGCCTAGTGCGCGTGCTGGACGAAACGGGCCGCGTGATTCCGGCCCGCGACTTCATTCACGAGGTCGAAACCACCGAACTGGGCCGGCAACTGGACTGCATCGCGCTGCAAAAGGGATTGTCCGAGCTGCGACGCGAACCCTCGCTGCGCCTTTCGATCAACATGTCGGCGCGGTCGATCGGCTATTCGAAGTGGCGTGAGACGCTGGAGCAGGGGCTGGACGCCGACCCGACCGTGGGGGAGCGGCTGATCCTCGAGGTGACCGAGCATTCGGCCATCATCGTGCCGGAACTTCTGATCGACTTCATGAACGCCACGCAATGCCGGGGCGTGTCCTTCGCGATGGACGATTTCGGCTCGGGCTACACCGCGCTGCGGCATTTCAAGGACTTCTACTTTGATCTGTTGAAGATCGACGGACAATTTACCCGCGACATCGCCCGGGATCCCGACAATCAGGTTCTCGTGGCGGCGATCGTCTCCATCGCCGACCAGTTCGACATGTTCACCGTCGCCGAATCGGTGGAAAGCCATGAGGATGCGATCGTGTTGCGGGAACTGGGGCTGACCTGTCTTCAGGGCTTCCACTACGGCGCGCCCAGGGTGACGCCGCCATGGCGGGAATCGGAGGCCCTTCAGACCGCCTGAGAACGGTGAGACACATCGCCTCTTGTCGCGTCGGCACGGCCTGCGATACCCCACGGGCCGAGACGGCCGCTTGCGCCTGCTGGCGAGGCCGACCAAAGTGTCTCGACCGTTGGAGGGATCAGCATGACGAACGTGGTAATCGCAAGCGCCGCACGGACCGCCGTGGGCAGTTTCGGGGGCGCCTTCGCGACCACCCCCGCCCATGACCTCGGCGCCGCCGTGCTCGAAGAGCTGGTCGCCCGCGCCGGCATCGACAAGGCGGACGTTTCCGAGACGATTCTGGGCCAGGTGCTGACCGCCGCACAGGGCCAGAACCCCGCGCGCCAGGCGCATATCAACGCCGGCCTGCCCAAGGAATCGGCCGCCTGGGGCATCAACCAGGTCTGCGGCTCGGGCCTGCGGGCCGTGGCACTGGGTGCGCAGCACATCATGCTGGGCGACGCGCAGATCGTCTGCGCCGGCGGCCAGGAAAGCATGACCCTGTCGCCCCACGCCGCGCATCTGCGTGCCGGCCACAAGATGGGCGACGTCACATATATCGACACGATGATCCGCGACGGGTTGTGGGACGCCTTCAACGGCTACCACATGGGCAACACCGCCGAGAACGTGGCCCAGCAATGGCAGATCAGCCGCGATCAGCAGGACGAGTTCGCGCTGGCCTCGCAGAACAAGGCCGAGGCCGCGCAGACGGCCGGCCGCTTCGACGACGAGATCGTTCCCTTCGTCGTCAAGACCCGCAAGGGCGACATCACCGTCGACAAGGACGAATACATCCGTCACGGCGCCACCATTGAGGGCATGCAGAAACTGCGCCCCGCCTTCGCCAAGGACGGCAGCGTGACCGCCGCCAACGCCAGCGGCCTCAACGACGGCGCCGCCGGCGCCCTGCTGATGTCCGCCGAAGAGGCCGAGAAGCGCGGCATCGAGCCGCTCGCGCGCATCGCTTCCTACGCGACTGCGGGCCTCGACCCGGCGATCATGGGCGTCGGCCCGATCCACGCCTCGCGCAAGGCTTTGGAAAAGGCTGGCTGGAAGGTCGAGGATCTCGACCTCGTCGAGGCGAACGAGGCCTTCGCCGCGCAGGCCTGCGCGGTCAACAAGGACATGGGCTGGGATCCGTCCATCGTGAACGTGAACGGCGGCGCCATCGCCATCGGCCATCCGATCGGCGCATCCGGCGCGCGGATTCTCAACACCTTGCTGTTCGAAATGAAGCGCCGCGGCGCGAAAAAGGGCCTTGCCACCCTTTGCATCGGCGGCGGGATGGGCGTCGCGCTCTGCGTGGAGCGCCCGTAACCCAATCGCACTGCACGGCATGAAAGGGCGCTTCGGCGCCCTTTTTCCTTGCCTCGCGCAAATGCTGCAGCGCAACATTGTTGCGCCACACACGCAATACCGTTAGCAATGTTTTCAATGACCTGAGGAGGAACAGTACATGGCACGTGTTGCACTTGTCACCGGCGGCAGCCGCGGTATCGGCGAAGCGATTTCCAGGCGGCTGAAGGAGGACGGCTACCAGATCGCGGCGACCTATGCCGGCAACGACGAAAAAGCCGCCGCATTCACCGAAGAGACCGGGATCAAGACCTACAAGTGGAACGTGGCCGATTACGACGCCTCGAAAGAGGGGATCGCCAAGGTCGAGGCGGATCTGGGGCCGATCGAGGTTGTCGTCGCCAACGCGGGCATCACCCGCGACGCGCCGTTCCACAAGATGACGCCCGAGCAGTGGAAAGAGGTGATCGACACCAACCTGACGGGCGTCTTCAACACGATTCACCCGATCTGGCCGGGCATGCGCGAGCGGAAGTTCGGGCGGGTCATCGTGATCTCGTCGATCAACGGGCAGAAGGGGCAGTTCGCGCAGGTCAATTATGCCGCGACGAAGGCGGGCGATCTGGGCATCGTGCGCAGCCTGGCCCAGGAGGGCGCGCGCGCGGGGATCACGGCGAACGCGATCTGTCCGGGCTACATCGCGACCGAGATGGTCATGGCGGTGCCCGAGAAGGTCCGCGAGTCGATCATCGCCCAGATCCCGGCCGGGCGGCTGGGCGAGCCCGAGGAGATCGCCCGCTGCGTGGCCTTCCTGGCCTCGGACGATGCGGGCTTCATCAATGGGTCGACGATCTCGGCCAACGGGGCGCAGTTCTTCGCCTGATCGGGTGTCCCACGATGGGACACGGCCGCGGGCACGAGAAATCAATGGGTTACAGAGACGGATTCACGACTTGGTAACCCTTGCCCGCGCGGCGGCCTCCGAGAAGTTGTGCACGCGCGCACCAATTCCGCGCGCGGGCACCAGTTTCTCTGCGTCAGCGCGCGCTCTATATCCATTGCAACGGATAGGAGACGCGCCATGCTGAAACAGATCAACGGCCTGCACCACGTGACCTCGATCGCGAGCGGGGCGCAGGGCAACAACGACTTCTTCACGAAAACGCTCGGGATGCGGCGGGTCAAGAAGACCGTCAACTTCGACGCGCCCGACGTCTATCACCTCTATTACGGCGACGAGCAGGGCACGCCCGGCACCGTCATGACCTACTTCCCGTTCACCGGCGCGCGCCGCGGCCGGTCGGGAGCGGGCGAGGTGTCGACCACCGCGTTCATCGTGCCTAAGGGCGCCCTGCCATACTGGCAGGCGCGGCTGGCGACCTTCGAAGTGCCGGGAATCGAGACAGGCACCCGCTTTGGCGAGAACTTTCTGGCCTTTCGCGGCCCCGATGGGGACGGCTTCGCGCTGGTGGAGACGGACGACGACCGGCCCGGCTGGACCGGAAACGGCGTTCCGGAGGAGGCCGCGATTCGCGGCTTTCACTCGACCGACATGCGGCTGAACGCGCGGGGCGCGGCGGGCACGGCGGAACTGCTGGGCTTCATGGGCTACGAACGCGAGGATTCGCAAGGCAACGTCACCCGGTTCCGCGTGCCGAACGGGAACGCCGCGCAGGTGATCGACATCAGCGAGGTGGACGCGCCCGCGGGCAGCCAGGGCGCGGGCAGCGTGCACCACGTGGCCTTCAGCGTGGACAACCGCGAGAAACAGCTGGAGGTGCGCAAGGCGCTGATGGACACGGGCTACCAAGTGACGCCGGTGATCGACCGAGACTATTTCTGGGCGATCTACTTCCAGACGCCTGGCGGCGTGCTGTTCGAGGTGGCCACGAACGAGCCCGGCTTCGACCGCGACGAGGATACCGCGCATCTGGGCGAGGCGCTGCGCCTGCCCCGGCAGCACGAACACCTGCGCGAGGCGCTGGAACAGCACCTGGAGCCGATCCATGACTGAGTTGCAGAACTACACCTTCGCCGAAACGAAAGGCGAGCCCGGCGCGCCGCTGGTCTTCACCTTCCACGGCACAGGTGGGTCCGAGCGGCAGTTCCACGACTTTCCCCGGCAGGTCCTGCCGGGGGCGCACGTGATCTCGGTCCGTGGCGATGTGTCGGAGATGGGCGCGCTGCGCTACTTCCGCCGCAAGGCGGAAGGCATCTACGACATGGAGGACCTGGCCACGCGCACGACGCGCATGGCGGGCTTCATCGCCGCGCACAAGGCGCGCGTGGGGGCCGATCGTGTCATCGGGCTGGGCTATTCCAACGGCGCGAACATCATGGCCTCGGTTGCGTTCCGGCACCCGGAGCTGTTCACGGACATGGCGCTGCTGCACGCGCTGATCCCGTGGACGCCGGACCCGCAGCCGGGGCTGAAGGGCACGCGGGTGCTGATCACGGCGGGGCAGCGCGACCCGATCTGCCCGGCGCCGCAAACGCAGGAACTGATCGACTGGTTCGATGCGCAGGAATCCGAGGTGTCGGCGCAATGGCATCCGGGCGGGCACGAGATCGCCCAGCCGGAAATCGACGCGCTGGCGCGGTTCATGGCGGGCTGAGGCGCCGCCGCCTTGTCCGGTGGAAGGCGTGTCGGCCGCGCCGAGCGTGACGCGGTCCGACCGCTTTCTGAGGGAGAGGGGCCTTTGAAGGCCCGTGGGGCCCCCGTCTCAGGGGCAATACTGCGCGACCCGTATGCGGGCCGGCCCGATCACGCCTTCGGCGTCAGCGATCCTGTCACGCCGAAGGCGTGAGCCGCGTGATCTCCTCTTTCAGGCGCAACTTGCGCTTCTTGAGGTCGGACAGATGCAAATCGTCAACACTGGGCGCGCGCTGCGCCTCTTCCACGGCCATCGAAAGCGAATGGTGCTTCCGCTTCAGTTCCTGGACATGCGAACTAAGGCTCATGGTATCCTCCATATGGTGTCGAGATCTTCAGTGCACCACAGGAAACCGTTTCTGTCACGCTGCGCCTGCATCATGCGGCGGAAGATTGCTGCGAATTGATGACAACCCTACCGTGTCACGCCGGAAATTTGAGCGCCTCAGCGTTGCGCAGCACGGCCGAGACGGCGGGCGCGTAATCGTCGCCGTCCCGCGCGTGCGAATCGCCCTCGTGCAGAACGAGGCCGGCGTGAAGGCGGAACGCGGCGCGCCCGCCCTTGCGCGCGCGCAGCAGGACCAGCCGCGGGGCCAGGCCTGCGCGCGGAAGCAGCGGCAGCGCCTCTATCGAGCCCAGGCGCGCGGCCAGGGCGGCCAGCGCCTCGGGCAGACGCTCGGCCCGCAGCACGACATGGCAGGTGCCGCCGGGCTTCAGCCGCCGCGCGGCGGTGTCGATCCAGGCGGCCAGCGGCGCGGGCCCGGCCAGCGCGATCTCGCGCCCCGGATCGGGGGCGGGGCTGCGGGTGCCGGGTTCGAAATAGGGCGGGTTGATCAGGACGTGATCGGCGGCGATGGCGCGCAGGTCTGCCGGCGGATCGGTGACGTCGCCGGTGAGGATCGTGCCGACGAGGGCGTTTTCGGCCAGGTTGCGGCGGGCGAGGTGGGCATAACCGGGCTGTAGTTCCAGGCCCGCCAGCGTCAGGCCCGGCACGCGGATCCCGAGGCAGCACAGGGCGGGTGCTGCGCCGCAGCCAAGCTCCAGCGCGGTCTCGCCCGACCGCGCGGGGATGGCGGCGGCCAGCAGCACCGGGTCGATCCCGGCGCGGTAGCCGGCGCGCGGCTGGCGGATGTGAAGTCGCCCGCCCAGGAACGCGTCGCGGGTCAGGTCCTCGTCGGCGAAGGGTTCATGCCTCAAACTGCACGCCCGCCTGCCGCAGCACGCGGCGGGCGCCGTCGATCTGGTCGCGCCGCACCATCAGCCTGCGCGGCAATATGCCGATCGACCCTTCGAGGACGCTCATGTTTACGTCGAACTCGAAGCTGTCTATACCCTCGGCGTCCAGAAGGCTTCTGGCGTACGGGATCAGCGTTATGTCGTTGGTGCGCAAGAGCTCTTCCATGGGTTGGATGTAGGATCAGGGCCCGGCGATTGTCGAGCCTTCGTTGGGGGGCAGGATGAGTTTGGACGACCCGCGCGCAAAGCCGCATGACCGCCTGGCAGCACTGCTGGACACCGAGATGACCGCCGTGAACGCGGTAATCCGCGAGCGCATGGCCTCGCGCCACGCGCCGCGCATCCCCGAGGTGACGGCGCACCTGGTCGAGGCCGGCGGCAAGCGGCTGCGCCCGATGCTGACGCTGGCGGCGGCGCGGCTGTGCGGCTACGAGGGGCCGTACCACGTGCATCTCGCCGCGACGGTCGAGTTTATCCACACCGCGACGCTGCTGCACGACGACGTGGTGGACGAAAGCGGCCAGCGGCGCGGGCGGCCGACGGCGAACCTGCTGTGGGACAACAAGTCGAGCGTGCTGGTGGGCGACTACCTGTTCGCGCGCAGCTTCCAGCTGATGACCGAGACCGGCAACCTGCGCGTGCTGCGCATCCTGTCGGACGCGGCGGCCACGATCGCCGAGGGCGAGGTGCTGCAGCTGACGGCGGCGCAGAACCTGTCCACGACCGAGGACATCTACCGTCAGGTGGTGCGCGGCAAGACGGCGGCGCTGTTCTCGGCCGCGACGGAAGTGGGCGGCGTGATCGCCGACCGCCCCGAGGACGAGGTGCGCACGCTGTTCGACTACGGCGACGCGCTGGGGATCGCCTTCCAGATCGTCGACGACCTGCTGGATTACTGGGGCTCGGACGCGACGGGCAAGAACGTCGGCGACGATTTCCGCGAGCGCAAGCTGACCCTGCCGGTGATCAAGGCCGTGGCCCATGCCGACGAGACCGAGCGCGCGTTCTGGGTGCGGGTGATCGAGAAGGGCGAGCAGCGCGACGACGACCTGCCCCACGCGATCGCGCTGATGGACAAGCACGGCGCGCTGGAAGCGACGCGGGCCGAGGCGCTGAGCTGGTCGGCGCGCGCCAAGGAGGCGATGGGCCGCCTGCCCGAGGGCGAGATCCGGGACCTGCTGATCGACCTGGCCGATTACGTGGTCGCGCGCGTCCACTGACCATCCGGGGCGTGGTCGGGCTTGCACCGAGACGCACCGTTAAGCGTTGCGGTGAGCTCTGCTGCTCTCGCGCGTGCGGAGCGATCCAGCCCCAGGCAACCCTGGAACGGAAGACGCCCTAGCCCAGGGTGCAGGCGGCAGTCCACCAACCGGGATGGCGGGCGGCGATGCGGCCGGCTGCGCGCTCGGCGGCGCCTTGGACCGGATAAAGGCCGAAACAGGTGGCGCCCGAGCCGGACATCCGCGCGAGATCGGCGTCGCGCAGCGCGTCGATCACCTGCGCGATGACCGGCTGCAGGCCGATGGCAGGGGCCTGCAGATCGTTGCGCTGCGCGGCGAGCCAGCCGAGGAACGTCTGCCGGTCGCGCGCGACCGGCATGTCGGTCATCGGCGGGTTTTCCCGCGACGGCAGCGCAGCGAAGACCGGGCCGGTGGGCACCTCGACGCCGGGGTTGACCAGCACCGCCGGCAGCGGCGGCAGGTCCAGCGGGGTCAGCGCCTCGCCGATGCCCTGCATGCGGGCGGCGCGGGCGTACAGGCAGACCGGCAGGTCGGCGCCGAGGACGAGCGGGTCGAAATCCGTACCTCGGCCGGTCAGGGCCTCGAGCGCGCGCAGCGTGGCGGCGGCGTCGGACGATCCGCCGCCGATGCCGGCCGCCGCCGGCAGGTGCTTTTCCAGCGTGATGTGGGCGTGCGTGCCGTGCAGTTCGGCCGCGCGCCAGCACAGGTTGCGCGCATCCGCCGGCACGCCGCCCGCGCGGGGGCCGGTGACCGTCAGGCGCGTTTCGGGCGCGTGGGCGACGGCGATCCGGTCGCCGATGTCGGCGAAGGCCACCAGCGAGTCGAGCAGGTGGTAGCCGTCGTCCCGCCGGCCCGTGACGTGCAGCGCCAGGTTGACCTTGGCCGGCGCGAAGGCCTCAGTTGGCATCCTCGCCCGCGTCGCCGCCGGTCGCGTCGCCCGCCATGCGCAGGGGCGGCGCGCCCTCTTCGACCAGCACCTGGTCCAGCCCGACCTCGAGCTTGCGGCGGATGCGCTCGGCATCGACCTCTTCGGCGGCATCCTCCCAGTCGACGAAGGACAGCGCGCGCTTCCACTGGAATTCCGCCTCGAGTTCGCGGCCAACGGCCCAGTAGACGTCGCCTAGGTGGTCGTTGACCACCGGGTCGACGGGCATCAGCTCGGCCGCGCGCTCCATGTGGCCCACGGCCTCGTCATAGCGGCCGAGGCGGTAGAGCACCCAGCCGAGGCTGTCGACGATGTAGCCGCTGTCGGGCCGCGCGGCGACGGCCCGTTCGATCATGTCCAGCGCCTCGTCCAGCTTCTGCTGCTTCTCGACCAGCGAATAGCCGAGGTAGTTCAGCACCTGCGGCTGCTCGGGGTTGAGTTCCAGCGCGCGGCGGAAATCGGCCTCGGCCTGTTCCCACATGTCCTGACGCTCGTAGGAGATGGCGCGGGCGTAGAACAGGAACCACTGCCGTTCGCCGATCTCGTCGATCCGGTCGATTGCTGCGGTATAGGCGTCGGAGGCCAAGACGAAGCGCTCCTGCTCGCGGTAGAGATCGGCCAGCGTGGAATGCACCACCGCCATGTCGTCATGGCTTTCGCGCAGCGCGTCGAGCACGGCGATAGCCTCGTCGATGCTGCCCTGCCGGCGCAGCGCCTCGGCGCGACCAAGCTCGGCCGCGTGGAAGACCGGGTGGTCGGGCGGCACGGCGGCGTAGGTCTCGATCGCGAGATCGTACTGGCCGAGGCTTTCCAGCAGCTCGGCCGCCAGCAGCATGGCGTCGACGTGATCGGGGCGCAGGTGGTTGGCGACACGCGCGTAGATCAGGGTCAGGTCGGCGTTCTCCTCGCCGGCGAGCGCGCCGGCGAGCGTGTAGAACACCTCGGCCATGCCGTCGCGGGCAGAGCGGACATGCGTGAAGGGAATCTTCTCCTTCGCGGCCAGGCGCGCACGCATCTCGGCCAGCGCGGGATCCAGATCGCCCTCGAAGGTCTCGTCTATGAGGCCCAGCGCCTGGTCGAACCGGTCGAGCTGCGACAGGATCTCGGACCGGGCCATGATGCCGCGCCGGGTGTTGGCCATGCCGCCCGCGCCGCCGGCGCCGAAGATCGCCTCGGCGCTTTCGAAATCGCCGACCGATGCCAGCGCGAGCGCCTTGTGGTAGCCCGCGAAGGCCGACAGGCCCTGCTGGGCCGAGACGTCGTCGAACGCCACCAGCGCCGCCGACATGTCGCCCTGGCCCAGCTGCGCCCAGGCCTCGATCAGACCGTCGGCCAGCGGGCCCAAGCCGCGGCCCTCATCGATGGCCATCAGGACGGCGCTGTAATTCTCGGACTGGGCGTCGCGCGCGACCTGCGCCATCTGCGCCAGCTGGCTTTGCCCGCCCTGTCCGGTCAGCTGGTCGGCCCGTTCCGCCGCCGCGTCGAAGCGGCCGAGCGAGACGTTGGCCAGCACCGCGCGTTCCAGCAGCGACAGGTTCGACGGGTCGTTGTCCACGGCACGGCCGTAATATTCGGCCGCCGCCGCGAGGTCGCCGGTGAAGCTGGCCTGCCGCGCGGCGAGGTAATCGCCGGCCAGACCGTTGGCCGCCGCCGCGGCGGGTCCGATCGCGCCCAGCGCGCAGAACGCCAGAAGCCCCGCCCGGATCGTCTGTCTCATGGTTGGCACGCGTGTCCTCCTGCGCTTGGTGTCGCGTGCGCGATCGTATGCGCGCGGCCGCCGCTTGACAATCGCGCCGGGCCGCACGCTGCGGTCACATGTTCGGGTAGTTCGGCCCGTCGCCGCCCTGCGGGACCGTCCAGACGATGTTCTGGCGCGGGTCCTTGATGTCGCAGGTCTTGCAGTGCACGCAGTTCTGGAAGTTGATCACGAAGCGCGGATCCTTGCCCTCTTCGGTGACAAACTCGTAGACGCCGGCCGGGCAGTAGCGGGCCGAGGGTCCGCCATACTCCGGCAGGTTTACCGCCACCGGCAGGTCCGGGTCCTTCAGCTTGAGGTGCGCCGGCTGGCTTTCCTCGTGGTTGGTGAAGGAATAGCTGACGTTGGTCAGGCGGTCGAAGGACAGCGTGCCGTCGGGCTTGGGGTAGTCGATCGGCTTGAAGTCGGCCGCCTTGCCGGTGGATTCGGCGTCGGTCTTGCCGTGCTTCATCGTGCCGAAGAGCGACCCGTTGAACAGCGAGTTGGTCCACATGTCGAGGCCGCCCAGCGCCAGCGACGCGGTCAGGCCGTATTTCGACCAGAGCGGTTTCACGTTGCGGACGCGCTTGAGGTCCTGGCCGATGGCGCCGTTGCGCACCTCGGTCTCGTAATCGCTCAGCTCGTCGCCCTCGCGGCCCGCGCTCAGCGCGGCATGGGCGGCCTCGGCCGCGGCCTTGCCCGACAGCATGGCGTTGTGGTTGCCCTTGATGCGCGGCACGTTGACCATGCCCACGCCGCAGCCGAGGATCGCCACGCCGGGTGCCACCATCTTGGGCATCGACTGGTAGCCGCCTTCGGAAATGGCGCGGGCGCCGTAGGCGATGCGCTTGCCGCCCTTCAGCAGCTCGGCCACCAGCGGGTGGTGCTTGAAGCGCTGGAATTCCATGTAGGGATAGAGGTGCGGGTTCTCGTAGTTCAGGTGCACCACGAAGCCCACGTAGACCTGGTTGTTGTCCAGGTGGTAGATGAACGACCCGCCGCCGGCATTGCCGTTCAGCGGCCAGCCCATCGTGTGGGTGACGCTGCCGGGCTTGTGCTTGTCGGGGTCGATCTCCCACAGCTCCTTCATCCCGAGGCCGAATTTCTGCGGCTCGTGCCCCTTGGACAGGTCGTATTTCGCCATGACCTCTTTCGTCAGGCTGCCGCGCACGCCCTCGCCGAGGAAGACGTACTTGCCGTGCAGCTCCATGCCCGGCTCGTAGCCCGGCCCCTCGGTGCCGTCGGCGTTGCGGCCGAATTCGCCGGCGACGACGCCCTTCACCCGGTCGCCGTCATAGACCAGTTCGGAACACGACATGCCGGCGAAGACCTCGACGCCCAGCGCCTCGGCCTGCTCGGCCATCCAGCGGCAGACGTTGCCCATCGAGACCACGTAGTTGCCGTGGTTGTTCATCAGCTTCGGCATCGGCCAGTTGGGGATGCGCATCTTGCCGCCCTCGCCCAGCATGTAGAAGCTGTCGTCGGTCACGGGCACGGTCAGCGGCGCACCCTTTTCCTTCCAGTCGGGGATCAGCGCATCCAGCCCGCAGGGATCCAGCACCGCGCCCGAGAAGATGTGCGCGCCGATCTCGGAGCCTTTTTCCAGCAGGACGACGGACAGGTCGGGGTCCAGCTGCTTGAGCCTGATCGCCGCCGACAGGCCGGCCGGCCCGCCGCCGACGATCACCACGTCGTATTCCATCGATTCACGTGTCGGTGCGCTCATCCGCAGCCTCCCGGCGTTTGTGATCCACTTGATATGCGTAGGTAGCGCGGGCGCGCGCTGGGAGCAATCGCGACACGGCGTTACGGCATGCGCGGCAGGGCCTTGCCGGCCGCGCTTGTGCCCTTGCAACCGCCCGGGCCTTGTGAACAGAGTCCGGCCAAACCGCGCCGGACCTCCGGCCGCGGGTTTCGTGCGTTTACGACGACGGGAGCGGAGTCCGATGGAAAAGATGCCGATGACGCGTGCCGGGTTCGCCGCGCTCGAAGCCGAGTTGAAGCACCTCAAGTCCGTGGAACGGCCCTCGGTGATCCAGGCCATCGCCGAGGCGCGCGAGCTGGGCGACCTGAAGGAGAACGCCGAGTATCACTCGGCCCGCGAGAAGCAGGGCTTCATCGAGGGGCGCATCAAGGAGCTGGAAGGCGTGCTGAGCCTTGCGGACGTGATCGACCCCACGAAGCTGTCCGGCCCGGTCAAGTTCGGCGCCACCGTCCGCGTCGTGGACGAGGACACCGACGAGGAAAAGACCTGGCAGATCGTCGGCGAGTACGAGGCCAACATCGACAAGGGCAAGCTGAACGTGAAGTCGCCCATCGCCCGCGCGCTGATCGGCAAGGACGAGGGCGACAGCGTCGAGGTGCGCACCCCGGGCGGCGAGAAGAGCTACGAGATCCTGTCGATCGAATACAAGTAGGGCTGGCCATGTCCGACAAGCCCCAGAACGGCGACCGGTCCCGCGGCCGCGCGCCCGGCCTTTACGATCCCGCGCCGCCGCAGGGCGTGACGGGGATCGAGGTGGTCGGCGCGGTCGCATCGGCGCTGTGGGTGGCGCTGTCGGCGGGTTACGTGCTGATGGTCGGAACCGGCATCCCCGGCGCCGCCGGCTTCGTGCTGGGGCTGATGGTGATCGTGCTGCCGGTGGCGCTGATCTGGGTCTCGGTGCTGGCGGCGCGCGCGGCGCGCACGGTGCGGACCGAAAGCGCCCGCCTGGGGGCCGCGATCGACGCGCTGCGGCAGGCCTACGTGGTGCAGCAGCAGACCGGCCGGACCGAAGCGCTGAACCCCGCGCTGGCGAAGCGGCTGGACGAGATCGCCCGCGCGCAGGCCGCGATGGACGCGCGGCTGACGCTGTTCGCCTCGGCCCATATCGCCGAGGGCGGGCTGGCGCTGGACCCGGTGGCCGAGCCGGAGGCGGCGGACGACGACCAGCAGGCGCTGTCGCTTGGCACCCCGCCCGAGGCGCAGTCGCGCCTGTCGAACGCCGATTTCATCCGCGCGCTGCATTTCCCCGAGACGGCCGAGGATACCGAGGGCTTCGCCGCGCTGCGCCGCGCGCTGCGCGACCGGCAGGCGGCGCACCTGATCCAGGCCGCGCAGGACGTGCTGACCCTGCTGAGCCAGGACGGCATCTACATGGACGACCTGCGCCCCGACATGGCGCGCCCCGAGACGTGGCGCGCCTTCGGCCAGGGCGCGCGCGGGCGTGCCGTCGCGGCGCTGGGGGGCGTCCATGACCGCGCTGCGCTGGCGATGACGGCCGGCCGGATGAAGCAGGACCCGATCTTCCGCGACGCGGTTCATCACTTCCTGCGCCGCTTCGACAAGACCTTCGCCGCGTTCGAGCCGCAGGCCAGCGATTCCGAGATCAACGACTTTGCCGCCACGCGAACCGCGCGCGCCTTCATGCTGCTGGGCCGGGTGGCCGGAACCTTCGACTAGGCCTCCGGCGCAGGCGGCAGGTCCCCAAGGGCAAGCTCGACCCCGCCCAGCGCGTCGATCACCGCCGATGCATCCCGCTGGCCCGTGGCAAGCGCGCTGCGGATGCGTTCGGTGCGGATCACCGGCCAGAGCGCGATCGCGACCACGCGCCCTGCCCCGGTCGAGGCGACGATTGGCACCGGGCCGGCCTGCGCCGCCGCGTCCTGAAGCCGTGCCACGAGATCGGGCGGCACCTGCGCATCGGCGGGAACGGTGACCAGCTGCTCGAACCCTTGCGCGGCGGCCCATTCGAGCCCGGCCAGCACGCCGGCCAGAAGGCCCGGACGTTCGGGGTAAAGGTCGCGCAGCACCGGAAGCGTCGTGTCCACGTCCGCGTTCGAATGGACCGCGAGCACGCTGACCTGTGGCGCGAGCGCCGCGCAGACGGCATCGACGTCGCCCGCCGCGTCCAGCACGAGGCCGGCCGGCGGGATCATCGGCGGTGGCTGCGGCGCGGGGCGGTCACGGACATTTGCACTTTCCCCCGGGCTGGCCTACGGATCGCGCACCGGGTGGACATCCGGCCGGAAACCGGGCGCAGGATCGGGTCTACAGATGGCATCGCAGGAAGTGAAGACCGGCTTCGCCCGGGGCGTGCGGGACGGGTTGCCGTTCCTGGCCGTGGTGGTTCCCTTCGCCATGCTGTTCGGCGTGCTGGCGACCGAGGCCGGGCTGAACGTGTTCGAGACGCTGTCCTTCTCGGTCGTGGTGATCGCCGGTGCGGCGCAGTTCACAGCGCTGCAGCTGATGACCGACAACGCGCCGGTGATCGTGGTGCTGGCCTCGGCGCTGGCGGTGAACCTGCGAATGGCGATGTATTCCGCCTCGATCACGCCACATTTGGGCCGCCTGCCGCTGTGGAAGCGGATCGTGGTCGCCTACTTCCTGGTCGACCAGACCTATGCCGCCTCGCTCATCGATTACGAGGCGCGGCCCGATCAGAGCCTGACCGAGAAGTGGGCCTATTTCCTGGGCGTGCTGACGCCGATCTGCCTGCCGTGGTACGTCGCGACGGTGGTGGGCGCCCTGGCGGGGGAATCCATCCCGACGAACATGGGCCTCGACTTCGTGCTGCCGATCGCCTTCCTGGCGATGATCGGCCCGGCGCTGCGCACCACCGCGCACCGGATCGCGGCGCTGGTGGCCATCGTGGCCGCGCTGTCGCTGGCCTGGATGCCGTACAACCTGGGCCTCATCGTCTCGGCGCTGCTGGGCATGATGGCGGGCGCCGAGGCCGAGCGCCGGGGGTATTTCGAATGAGCACCGGGACGGGCATCGACACGGCCACGCTGTGGTTCGTGATCCTGGCGCTGGGAGCGGGGTCGTTCGGGCTGCGCTTCGTCTTCCTGGGGCTGATCGGCGACCGGCCGCTGCCCGACTGGCTGCTGCGCCACCTGCGCTACACCGCGGTGTCGGTGCTGCCGGCGCTGGTCGCGCCGCTGGTGCTGTGGCCGCGCGCCACGGGCGGCGAGCCCGACCCGGTGCGGCTGGCCGCCGCCTTCGTCACGCTGGGCGTGGCCTATGTCTGGAAGAACGTCCTGGCGGGAATGGCGTCGGGCGCGTTGATCCTGGTGGCCGGAAGCTACTGGTTCGGCTGAGCCGCTTCCAGCGCGGCGATGGCGCGCGCCTTGTCGTCGGAATCGTCCTCGCGCAGCACGCGTTCCTGCACGCCCGGCAGGCGGGCGAAGCGGTTGGCGAGCGTGTTGGGGAACAGCGTGCTGCCGACGCTCTCGAAGCCCGGCAACTGGCGCAGGATGCGCGCGGTGGCGCTGGTGCATTGCGTGGCGCCGACGGGTCCGTTCGCCTGAGCCAGGCGCATGGCGCGGTCGGCCACGCCGGAGGGCACCAACACCGTCTGGATGCGCACGCGGTAGGTGTTGCGGGCATGGGCGCTTTCGTAGATCTCGCGCACCTTGGGCGTGATGCCGTACAGCACGTCGTCGATTTCCGGCGCGGACGGCATGTCGACCGACCCCGAGGGGTCGAAGATCACCCGCTGCGAAGGAGCGTTGATCAGCAGCGAGGTATGCGCGCCGCTGCCCGTGTTGTTGTCGACCATCGTGTAGAGCGTCAGCTCGGCCGGGCCGTCATCGCGATAGGCCGCGCGGGCCACTTCCTCGGGCGAGTGGTTGGGGCCGCTGTCGATGTTGGCGCAGGCTCCGAGCGCGGCAAGCAGGCACACCGCCGCCGCGACGCGGAGCGCCGTCATCGGCGCCTGCACGGGCAGGACCATCAGGCCCCGAAGAGGGCCAGGAAGAGCAGCACGACGATGATCGCGATCGAGGTGCGCACCACGTAGCGCATGAACCCTTCGAAGGTCTTCTGATGCTGCGTGATGTCCATCGAACCGTGCTTGTGTTCGGCCATGTCGGTGTTCCCGTTCGTTACGTGTCGAGGCGTGCTAGCGCATTTGTCACGCGCTGTCACCGCCGGCAATAGCGCAGAATTGTCGCGGTCGGCGCGCCCTGTGGCCGGCGTGCCATCAGATCGCCTCGAACAGCCAGGCGCCGTCCGCGCCCTCGGTGCGGCGGGCGCGGCCCTCGTGCCACAGGTGCAGGCAATGCGCGACGGCTTCGACCATCGCCAGCCCGTACTCGGCCGCGCCGATGCGGCGCTTGAACAGCGGGGCGAAGCACTCGCCGGCGGTGCGCGGCTGCGACAGGTGCGCGTGCAGGCGGGCGAGCGCGCCGTGGTGGTTGTCGATCAACTGGCCCATGCGCGCGGGCAGGCCGGTGAAGGGCAGCTTGTGCCCGCCCAGCACAAGCTGGTCGTCGCGCGCGAGCGTGGCCAGCCGCTCGCACGCTTCCAGCCAGTCGGCCACCGGATCGGCCTCGGGCTCGGTCGCGTAGACGCCGATGTTGGAACTGATCGAGGGCAGCATCTGGTCGCCCGCAAGGACGAGATTGCAGTCGCGGCTCCAGAACGTGGCGTGTTCGGGGGCGTGGCCATTGCCCATGTGCACGTCCCATGTGCGCCCGCCCATGCGGATCGTGTCGCCCTGCCGGATGCGCGAGAAGCCCAGCGGCATCGGCCAGACGACGTCGGCGAAGTTGAAGGGCCGCTCGTCGAGCCGTTGCGCGAGGATACCGGCGTCCATGCCGCAGCGCTTCCAGAAGGCGACGGTTTCGGGCGCGGGGCGGTCCTGCGCGTCCAGCGTCAGCATCCGCGCGAACAGCCACGCGGTGCGCGTGGTGACAAGCTCGGCGCCGTGCTCGGACTGGAACCAGCCGGCAAGGCCGACGTGGTCGGGATGGTGATGGGTGACGATCACCCGGCCCACGGGCTTGCCCGCCAGCGGGCCGGACAGGAGCCTGTCCCAGATCGCGCGGCTGCGGCGGGTGGAAAAGCCGGTGTCGACGATGGTCCAGCTGTCACCCTCGTCCAGCGCGTAGACGTTGACGTGGTCCAGCTTCATCGGCAGCGGCAGGCGCAGCCACAGCACACCCGGCGCGACCTCGACCGCCTCGCCCTCGGCGGGCGGCGTGTCCCACGGGTAGCGGATCGGAACGGTGCCGCCGTCCATCATGCGGCGAGATCGTCGGGCGACAGGGCCATGACCGTGTCGGACGCGGCGCGCGCCTGGGCGCAGAGGCCGGTGTGCTCGGGCAGCATGCGGGTGATGTAGAAGGCGGCGAGCCGCGCCTCGGGGCCGTCGGGGCGCGCCATCGCGGCCTTGAGATGGAAGTATCCCCCCAGCACGCGGGCGAAGGCGCGCAGGTAGGCCACCGCACCGGCCTGCCGGTCGGCGGCATCGCGGGCGACCAGCGCCTCGGTCGTCTCGCGCAGGGTTTCGGC
This sequence comes from Citreimonas salinaria, assembly GCF_900107235.1. Lineage (GTDB taxonomy): Bacteria > Pseudomonadota > Alphaproteobacteria > Rhodobacterales > Rhodobacteraceae > Citreimonas > Citreimonas salinaria. Next base: position 90,654 of record NZ_FNPF01000004.1, on the reverse strand, counting down.
CGCCTGCCAGACGGGTTCGGCCAGCGTCGGGTGGTCGTGGCGCACCGATTCGGCGCAGGCCTCGATCTCGTCCAGCAGGGCGAAGGCGGCCTCGCCCCCGTCGGCCAGCTTGCGGCCGACGAGGTCCATCGCCTGGATGCCGTTGGTGCCCTCGTAGATCGCGGTGACGCGCACGTCGCGCAGGAACTGGGCCGCGCCGGTCTCCTCGATATAGCCCATGCCGCCGTGCACCTGGATGCCCAGCTGGCTGACGGCGATGCCGGTGTCGGTGCCGAAGGCCTTGGCGATGGGCGTCAGCAGCGCCGCGCGCGCGGCCCATTCCGCATCGCCGGTGGCGGTCTGCATGTCGATGGCGACGGCGCAGGCCAACGCGATCGAGCGGGCGGTGAAGGTCTCGGCCCGCATCTCGGCCAGCATGCGGCGCACGTCGGCGTGCCCGTCGATCGTGCCGGTGGGCGACTTGCCCTGCTTGCGCTCGGCCGCCCAGGCGATGGCGGCCTGCGCCGCGGCCTCGGCCACGCCGACGCCCTGCGCGCCGACGCCGAGCCGCGCGTTGTTCATCATGGTGAACATGGCGCGCATGCCGCCCTGTTCCGGCCCGACCAGCCAACCAGTCGCGCCCTCATAGCTCATGACGCAGGTGGGGCAGCCATGGGTGCCCATCTTCTTTTCCAGGCTGACGACGCGCAGATCGTTGCGCGTACCCGGGTTGCCGTCGGCGTCGGGAATGAACTTCGGGACGAGGAACAGGCTGATGCCCTTGGTGCCCGCGGGCGCGCCGGGGATGCGCGCCAGCACTAGGTGGCAGACATTGTCCGCCATGTCGTGGTCGCCCCAGGTGATGTAGATCTTTTGGCCGGTGATGGCGTAGGTGCCGTCGCCGTTGTCTTCGGCCCTGGTGCTGAGCGCGCCCACGTCCGAGCCCGCCTGCGGTTCGGTCAGGTTCATCGTGCCGGCCCACTCGCCCGAGATCAGCCTGGGCAGGTACAGGTCCTTGATCGCGTCGGAGGCGTGATGCTCAAGTGCCTCGATCTGGCCCTGCGTCATCAGCGTGCCGGTCTGCAAGGACATGTTGGCGGCGCTCATCATCTCGTTCACCGCCGTCGTCAGCGTGATCGGCAGGCCCATGCCGCCATGCGCCGGATCGGCGGACGAGCTGACCCAGCCGCCCTCGGCGATGGCGCGGTAGGCATCCTTGAACCCCGGCGCCGTGCGCACGACGCCGTTTTCCAGCACCGCCGGGTTCTGGTCGCCCACGCGGTTGGTGGGCGCGATCACGTCCTCGCACAGGCGGCCGGCCTCGGCCATGACGGCCTGCACGGTCTCGGAGCCCGCCTCGGCGAAGCGGCCGGTGCGGGCGACATCGTCGTAGCCGACGACGTGGTCGAGGATCAGCTGGAAGGACTCGAGCGGCGCGCGGTAGGGCATAGAGGCTCCATCGTCTTGGCAAGACTTGACCGGATTGATAGCAAAGCACGGCATTGCAATGCTATGACGACGTCGCCCGCCTGCAAACAAAACGCGGCGTCACGAAAACCGGAGCGCGCCCTTGGCCGGACCCGTCACCCAGATCCTGTGTGCCGACGAGGCCGGCCTTGCCGAGGCCGGCCGGATGCTGCGCGCCGGGCAGCTTGTCGCCTTCCCGACAGAGACCGTCTACGGGCTTGGCGCCGATGCCGGCAACGACCGGGCGGTGGCGTCGATCTTCGACGCCAAGGGGCGGCCACGCTTCAACCCGCTGATCGTGCACCTGCCGGACATCGAGGCGGTGCAGGCGCTGGTGGAATGGTCCGGCGTGGCGCAGGCCGTGGCCGAGGCGTTCTGGCCCGGCCCGCTGACGCTGGTCCTGCCGATGCGGCCCGAGGCGCGGATCTCAAAGCTGGCGACCGCGGGGCTGGACACGCTGGCGGTGCGGGTGCCCGCAGCCCCCGTGGCGCGCGACGTGCTGCGCGCGGCCGGCCGGCCGATCGCGGCGCCCTCGGCCAACCCCTCGGGCAAAATGAGCCCCACCTCGGCCGAGCACGTGGTGCGGGGGCTGGGAAACCGCGTGGCGGCGGTGATCGACGGCGGGCGCTGCACCGTGGGCGTCGAATCGACGATCCTGGGGCTGGCGGGCCGGCCGACCCTGCTGCGCCCCGGAGGCATCACCGAGGACGCACTGGCCGAGGTGCTGGGCCGGCGCCCCGCCGCGCGCAAGGGCGAGGCGATCTCGGCCCCCGGTCAGTTGCGGTCGCATTACGCGCCGGGCGCGCGGGTGCGCCTGAACGCGGCCGAGTGGCACGCGGGCGAGGCGCGGCTGGGCTTCGGCGACGTGGAAAGCGACCTGAACCTTTCGCCAAACGGCGACCTGACCGAGGCGGCGGCGAACCTGTTCGAGTACCTGCACCGGCTGGACGTGGAGAATCCCGACGTCATCGCGATCTCGCCGATCCCGCACCTGGGGCTGGGCGTGGCAATCAACGACCGGCTGAGCCGCGCCGCCGCCGACAGGTAGGCGCGCCTTCGGACCTGTGCGCCTGCCCTCCGGAGAATCCTGCACGCGTACGCTCCCGTTAGCCTGTACGCGCGTCCGCCCTCGGTAGATTCCAGGCGCGTTCGCCCTCGGAAGAGTCTAAGCGCGCCCGCCCTCGGACGACAGCGCCAGCGCCGCGACCCCCAGCGTCTCGAGCGCGGCTTCCCACTTCTCGGCGTTCGGCAGATCGAAGATCAGCCGGTTCGAGCCGTCGCAGACCAGCCAGGCGTTCTGCATCAGCTCGGCCTCGAGCTGGCCCGGCCCCCATCCGGCATAGCCCAGCGCCATCATCCAGGCCGATGGCCCGCGCCCATGACCGATATCTTCCAGCACGTCCAGCGTGGCGGTCATGTGCAGATCGCCCGTGACCTCGAGCGTCGCGCTTTCGGTCGCATAATCCGCCGAATGCAGCACGAATCCACGGCCCAGCTCGACCGGGCCGCCGAAATGCACCGGGCGGCTGGACAGGTCTGCCGAGGCGTCGATGTCGAGCTGCGCCAGCAGCGTCGGCATGTCGAGATCGATGTTGGCCTTGTTGACCATAAGGCCCATCGCGCCCTCGGCCGAATGTTCGCAGAGCAGCACGACCGCGTGTTCGAAACGCGGATCGCCCATGCCCGGCATGGCGATCAGCATCCGCCCGGTCAGCATGGCGGGCTCGGCGCCCTTTTTGGTGGCTTCGGGTTGGGTCATCGGAAAAAGAATGGCGACGCCGGGGGGGCTGTGCAAGGGGGTGTCGCCATGACGCCGCGGCCAGGCCGCGCTTTGCCTCATCGCTGCAAAGTGACTTTTCATTTCAATCCCCCGCCTGCATCTGGGGACCATGCTTCGCCTCATCTCCCTTGCCCTGTGCCTTGCCCTGACCGCCCTGCCGCTTCGGGCGGAGTCGCTGGATTCCGTGGTTTCGGCCGAATTGCGGCCCGGCTGGCGGCTGCCCGACGGCAGCCACATGGCCGCGCTGCATCTTCGCCTCGCGCCCGGGTGGAAGACCTACTGGCGCAGCCCCGGGGCCGCCGGCATCCCGCCGCTGTTCCGCTGGTCCGGCTCGGGCCCCGAGGTCGCGGGCGTGTCGGTGATCTGGCCCACGCCTTACGTGTTCCACCAGTCGGGCCTGCGCTCGGTCGGCTACAGGAACGAGGTCGTCCTGCCTCTGCGGGTGCGGCTGCGCGACGCCGACGCCGATGCGCAGCTTGCGGGCACGGTCGAGCTGGGCATCTGCAAGGACATCTGCATGCCGCACGAGGTTCGCGTCTCGGCCACCCTGCCGGCGGCGGCGCGCGCCCCGGATCCACGCATCGCCGCGGCGCTGGCCGACCAGCCGCTGACCCATGCCGAGGCCGGCGTTCGCCAGGTGCGGTGCAGCGTGGCGCCTGTGCGCGGGGGCATCGCGCTGCGCGCGACGCTGGACGTGCCGCGTCCCGGCGGCGCGGTCGAGACGGTGATCGAGACCGCCGACCCCGAAGTGTGGGTCGCCGAGCCCGAGAGCCGGTGGGAAGACGGTGCGCTGGTGGCCGAAGCCGAGATGCGCCACATCGACGGCGGCGCGTTCGCGGTCGACCGCTCGGCCGTGCGCATCACCGTGCTGCGCGACGGGCAGGCGATCGACGTGATGGGCTGCTCGGGCTGACGCCGGATCAGGCTTGCCGCGCGGCGCGGTGCCCGACCCACAGGATCGTGGCGCCCAGCGCGTAAAGCGGCACCATCGCGACGGCCACGCCGCCGGCGAACAGCGCGAAGGACGCGGGCAGCGGCGACAGCTCGGCGGGCACGATCGCGGCCAGCACGGCGGGCAGCGCGCCGGTGATCGCCACGTGGCCCATCGTGAGGCCCAGCCAACCCAGCATCGCTGCCACGCCACCCAGCAGCAGCGCGCGCATTCCGCCCCGGCGGAAGCGCAGGCCCCGCCGCAGGGCGCGCAGGCGCGACGACACGTCGTGCTGGACCGCCACCAGCGCGGGCACCACCAGCAACACCAGCACCATGCCGAAGCCCAGCCCGTAGACCAGCGTGATCACCGTGGGCTTGAGGAACTGCGCGTCGGCCGAGCCTTCGTAGAGCAGCGGCGCGAGCCCCAGCACGGTCGTGGCCGTGGTCAGGAACACCGCCCGCAGCCTATCGGCCGCCCCGTCGATGATCGACGGGATCAACCCTCGCTCGGCCGCGTATTCGTCGATCTGCGTCACCAGCACGATCGAGTCGTTGATGATGATCCCGGTCATGCCCAGCAGGCCGACCACCGTGAACATCGACAGCGGCACCTCCCACAGCGCGTGGCCCCAGATCGTGCCCACGAGGCCGAAGGGGATGATCGCCATCACCACCAGCGGCCGCGACCAGCTGGCAAAGACCCAGGCCAGCACGAGGTAGATGCCCAGCAGCACCAGGATCAGGCCGTTGAGGGCGTCGGACAGGAACGCGTCCTCCTGCTCGGACAGGCCGGCGAGGCGGTACTCGACCTGACGTTCGGCGGCGATGGCGGGCAGGATGTCGGTTTCCAGCGCCTGCATGATCTCGGCCGCGCGGGCGGGGTCGTCCTCGGACAGGTCGCCCAGCACCGAGACCGTCCGGATGCCGTTCTCGCGCCGGACGGTGGAAAAGCCGGTGCGGCTTTCGACGCTGACGATGTCGGCCAGCGGGACGTAGACGCCCTGGGGTGTGCGCAGCTGCATCCGCTCGAGGAAGTCGGCGGTCAGCGCGCCCTCGGGCAGAGCCACGCGGATGGTGGCCGAGCGCGGACCGACGGGGAAGCTGGCCGCCTCGATCCCGCCCAGGCGGTCGCGCAGCACGGCGCCCAGCCCGTCGATGTCGAAGCCCAGCGCCAGGCCGCGCGGCGTCAGGTCGAGGATCAGCTCCTCCTTGTCGTAGGCCAGCGTGTCCTCGAGCGCCGAGATCTCTGGGAAGCGCGAAAGCGCGGCCTGCAGGTCGAGCGACGCGGCCTTCAGCGTGGCCGCGTCGGCGCCGTGGAACTGCACGTCCAGCGCATCGCCGCCGGGCCCGGACCGCCAGCCGCGGAAGCTGATCGTCTCGGCCATCGGGTGACGTTCGACCCGGTCCTGCAAGTCGCCGACGAAGGCGAAGCTGGAATAGGGCCGCTCGTCCGAGCCGATCAGCTCGATCGAGATGGCACCCAGCTGGTCGGGGTCCTTGCCGTCGGTGCCCGACAGGCCACGGCCTGAATTGCCGCCGATCTCGGCCATGACGTGAACCAGCGGGTTGGTGCCGTGCTCGGCCTCGTATTCCGCCGCCAGTTCGTCCGTCGCCTTCTGCAGCAGGCGCATCTGCGCCAGCGTGTCGGCGCGCGTGGCGCCCGGCGCCATCGCGAAATTGCCCGAGACCGAGGCCTGTTCGGGCGCGTTGAAGAACCGCCATTGCACGTCGCCGCGCACCAGCAGCGCGACCTGGCTGGCCAGCGCCACCAGAACGGCCGCCAGCACCACGTAGCGCGCCGCGATCACACCGGCCATCATCGGCCGGAACAGCCGGTCGCGCACCCATTCGAAGCCGCGGTTCACCGCGCGCGACGGCGCGTCGTACCAGCGCGCCCTGGCGGAACTGGCCACCGCGTGTGCCATGTGGTTGGGCAGGATCAGGAAGCATTCCACCAGGCTGGCCAGCAGCACCGCAATCACCGTGAAGGGGATGTCGGCGATCAGCGTGCCGAACTGCCCGCCGATGATGACCAGCCCGAAGAAGGCGATCACGGTGGTCAGCGTGGCCGAGAAGACCGGCAGCGCCATGCGGTGGGCCGCGCCCTCGGCCGCCTCGAAGGGCGACAACCCGCGGCGCGCCAGCGCGTCGGTGTGTTCGCCCACGACGATGGCGTCGTCCACCACGATGCCCAGCGTGATGATCAATGCGAAGAGCGAGATCATGTTGAAGGTGAGCCCGCCCAGGTACATCAACGCGATCGCGGCCAGCATCGCCGTGGGGATGCCGGCCGCCACCCAGAAGGCGGTGCGCGCGTTCAGGAAAAGGAACAGCAGCGCCAGCACCAGCCCCAGCCCCATCAACCCGTTGTCCAGCAGGATCTCGAGCCGGGCCGAGATCGCGTCGGCGCGCGTGCGGATCAACTCGACCGACACGCCCACGGGCAAGGTGGTGGCGAAGTCGGCGGCGACGGATTGAACCTGTTTCTGGATGGCGATGGCGTCGCCCTGGTCGGAGCGGTCGACGCGGACCGACATGGCCGGATTGTCTCCGACGAAGTAGCTGCGTTCGCGGTCGACGCCTTCGGTGGTGATGGTCGCCACGTCGCCCACGGTCAGCGTCGTCCCGTCGGGGTCCGAGCGCAGCGCGATGGCGGAGATTTCCTGCGCGCTGCGCCTTTCGACCCCGGTGCGGACGCGGGCGTCGGCGCCCGCCACGTCGCCGGCCGGATCGGCGTCGACCTGCGCCGCGATGGCGATGGCGATCTCGCGCAGAGTCACGTCGTGTTCGATCAGGCTGGCCACCGGGGCCTCGACCATGATGCGGGGCGCCGCAAGGCCGCGGATCGTGGTGCGGGTGACGCCCTCGGCGAACAATCTCGCTGTGAACTCGTCGGCGAAGCGCGCCAGCTGGTCGGTGCCCACCGGGCCGGTGATGACCACGTCGGTCACCCGGTCGCGCCAGTAGCTGCGCCGGACCGACGGCTCCTCGGCCTCGTCGGGCAGGTTGGTGACGCCGTCGACGGCGGCCTGCACGTCGGCCTCGGCGCGGGCCATGTCCCAGCCCGGTTCGAACTCCAGCTCGATGCTGGCCGAGCCTTCGCGCGATCGCGCCTGCGTCGCCTCGACGCCGTCCACCGCAAGCAGCGCAGGTTCCAGCACCTGCACGATGGCGGCATCCACGTCCTCGGCGCCTGCGCCGTCCCAGCGGACGGACACGTCGATCTCGTCCACGATCACGTCGGGGAAGAATTGCGCGCGCATGTTCGGCGCGGCGAACAAGCCGGCGGCGACCAGCAGGACCAGCAGCAGGTTGGCCAGTGTCCGGTGGCGGACGAAGTAGCCCAGGATGCCGCGCGCGTTTTCGGGGATCGCGCGCGCCATCAGCCGTCGGCCCGCGCTTCGATACGGGCGATTACGGCGGCGGGCACCTGCGGCGCGTCAAGCTGTGCCAGGATTCGCTCCCGTGCCGCGTCGGGCAGCGCGGTGTCCATCTCGACGATCGCGCGCAGGTCGGCACGACGGGTATCGTCCAGCGCCACCATGCCGTCGCCGGTGGCGCGCGCGTCCGGGCCCTGCATGATCCGGACCTTGATGCCCTCGCCCAGCAGCGGCGTGCGTTGCGCCACCACCTGTGCGCCCGCAAGGTCGCCTGCCGCGATCAGCACGTCGTCGCCCTGCCGGCGCAGGACGGTCACCGGGACGGGGCGCAGGCGGTCATCGTCGGACACCACCAGCACGGTTCCGGCTGCGTCGATCGCAGTGGCGGGCAGGCGCGCGACGCCCTCCAGCGGCGGTTCGGACACGGTGACCATCACGAAGTCGCCGGGGCGAAAGCCCTGCGCGTCGCGCAGCTCGGCGAACAGCCGCCGGCCAACCTGGCCTTCGCCCACCGCAGCGCCCTCGCGCGTTAGGCGGGCGGCCGTGGTCACGGCGTCCTCGCCCGTGCCCAGCGTCACGGTGGCGTCGGCCTGCCGCAGGCCGCCATCGTCCAGCAGCCGCAAATATTGCGTGGTCGAAACCTGGAACGCGACCTCGAGCGCGTCGGGGTCGACCAGCCGGGCCAGCTGCTCGTTCGCGGAAGCCAGCCGCCCCTCGACCACCGAGACATCGGACAGGCGGCCGGCGAAGGCGGCGCGGATTTCGGTGTCGGCCACGCCGCGCGCGGTCTCGTCGCGGGCGATCTCTGCCCGAGAAAGCGCGGTCGTCGCCTGATCGATGCGCGCCTCGGCCGAGGCGACGGCCTGCCGGCGCGACAGCACCGCCTGCTGCGCCGTGGACAGCGCCAGTTCGGCGGCTTCCAGCGCGGCGGCGGTGCCGACGTTGCGCTCGATCAGGTCACGCTGGCGCTGCAGCGCCGCCTCGCGCAGGCCCACCTGGTCGCGGGCGAAGGTCAGCTCGTCACGGGCCAGCTCGATCGCGCGCTCGGCCTCGCGCAGTTCGGCGCGGGCGTCGATCAGGTCGCTTTCGGAGCGGGCCAGCGCGGCCTCGGACTCGGTGGGGTCGATGCGGGCCAAAAGCTGTCCTTCGGCGACGCGGCCGCCCTCGACGAAGTCGGGCGCCAGTTCGATGATCCGACCGGGCGCGGCGCTGCGCAGTTCCAGCGTGCGGCGGCTCTGCACGTCGCCGAAGGCCGTCAGGACCGGGGTTTCGGTCGATGGCGTCACGGTCACGGCCGAGACCGCGAAGACCCGCTCGCTCGGCTCTGGCGCGGGGCGTTCGTCGGCCAACCGCACCTGCACCGCGTCGCGCACCAGCACGCCGGCGAAGACGATCAGGCCCAGCGTGAGGGACAGCAGGAAGAGGCCCAGCAGGCTTTTGCCGAGAAAGCGCATCCACGTCTCCGGTGGCGGCGGCATCCGGACCGCCCCTTCCCCAGATATAGACCCGTCACCCGGTGCCAAGCCACAAGGCCGTGACGGGTGCGACTACTTGCGGCGCTGGTGTTCGTCCAGGCGGGGCATGATCTCGACGAAGTTGCAGGGCCGGTGGCGATAATCGAGTTGTTTCGCCAGGATCTGGTCCCATGCGTCGCGGCAGGCCGACGGACTGCCGGGCAGCGCGAACAGGTATGTGCCGCCCGCCACACCGCCGGTCGCCCGGCTTTGCACGGCCGAGGTGCCGATCTTCTCGTAGCTGATCATCGTGAAGACCGTGCCGAAGGCGTCGATCTCCTTCTCGTAGACGTCCCTGTGCGCCTCGACGGTCACGTCACGCCCCGTAAGGCCGGTGCCGCCGGTCGAGATCACCACGTCGACCTCGTGCGAGGCGATCCATTCGCGCAGCTTGCCCGCGATCAAATCGCGCTCGTCAGGCAGGATGGCGCGCGCGGCGAGGCTGTGGCCCGCCGCTTCCAGCCGCTCGACCAGCGTGTCGCCGGAGCGGTCTTTGCCGGCGGTACGCGTGTCCGAGACCGTCAGCACAGCGATGCGCACAGGGATGGAATCGCGGCTCTCGTCAATCTTCGACATGGTCTATCCTTGGTTGGCGGTTTCGCGCAGCTTCGCCTGCAGCGACAGCAGGTCGGCCCAGGCCTCGCGCTTGGCGGCGGGGGTGCGCAGCAGGTACGCGGGGTGGGTCATCGGCAGGGCCGGGCGGCCCTCGGCCTCGGCCCACTGGCCGCGCAGGCGCAGGATGCCGCGCTTGCCCAGCAGCGCCTGGGCCGAGATGTTGCCCATGATCACCAGCACGTCCGGGTTCGCCAGCGCGATGTGGCGGCGCAGGAAGGGCTGCATCATGGCGATCTCGTCGGGCTTGGGGTCGCGGTTCTGCGGCGGGCGCCACGGCATCACGTTGGTGATGTAGACGGATTCCGCGCGCGACAGGCCGATGGCGGCGAGCATCCGGTCGAGGAACTGGCCAGCCTGCCCGACGAAGGGCCTGCCCTGCATGTCCTCTTCGCGGCCCGGCGCTTCGCCCACGATCATCACGCGGGCGCCGGGGGTGCCGTCGCAGAACACCAGGTTGCGCGCGCCGCGCTTGAGCGCGCAGTGGTCGAACGCGCCCATCGCGTCGCGCAGCGCATCCAGGTCGGGCGCGGCGGCGGCGGCTTCCTCGGCCTCGGCCACGGGATCGACGGCCTCGGCGCGCATCGGTGCGGCGGGCGCGGTGGCGGTGGTCGGGGCCGCCTGCGCCTGTGCGGCCACGCGCGCGGATTCGGCCGCGAAGCGGTCGACCGGCGCGTCGGCCAACGCCTCGTCCACGCCCATCTCGAGCTGCCATTCAAGCGCCGCGCGGGCGGCGTGCCAATCCAGTGCCGAATCCATGCGCCCATCCTATCCGGCCGCGCGGGCGGCGGGAACCGGCCTTGCCCCGGCGGCGCGCGCTTCCTACAAGCGGATGGACCGCGACGAGCGAGAGACGCATGCGCTTCGACCACCGCCACCTGCTTGGGATCGAACCCCTGAGGCCGGACGAGATCACCACGATCCTCGACCTGGCCGAGCAATACGTGCGGTTCAACCGCGGCCGCGACAAGCACGCCAACGCGTTGGCCGGGCTGACGCAGATCAACATGTTCTTCGAGAACTCGACCCGCACGCAGGCGAGCTTCGAGCTGGCGGGCAAGCGGCTGGGCGCGGACGTGATGAACATGTCGATGCAGGCGTCGTCGGTGAAGAAGGGCGAGACGCTGATCGACACGGCGCTGACGCTGAACGCCATGCACCCAGATCTTCTGGTGGTGCGGCATCCGCATTCCGGGGCGGTGGACCTGCTGGCGCAGAAGGTGAACTGTGCCGTGCTGAACGCCGGCGACGGACGGCACGAACACCCGACGCAGGCGCTGCTGGACGCGCTGACGATCCGCCGCGCCAAGGGCCGGCTGCACCGGCTGACCATCGCGATCTGCGGCGACATCGCGCATAGCCGCGTGGCGCGGTCGAACCTGCTGCTGCTGCACAAGATGGAGAACCGCATCCGCCTGATCGGCCCCGAGACGCTGATGCCCACGGGGATCGAGGATTTCGGCGCCGAGGTCTTCGCCGACATGCGCGAGGGGTTGAAGGGCGCCGACGTGGTGATGATGCTTCGGCTGCAGAAGGAGCGGATGGACGGCGGCTTCATCCCGTCCGAGCGGGAATACTACCACCGCTTCGGGCTGGACGCCGAGAAACTGAGCCACGCCGCGCCCGACGCCATCGTGATGCATCCCGGCCCGATGAACCGCGGGGTCGAGATCGACGGCACGCTGGCTGACGACATCAACCGCTCGGTCATCCAGGACCAGGTGGAAATGGGCGTCGCGGTGCGGATGGCGGCAATGGACCTGCTGGCGCGCAACCTGCGCGCCCGACCTTCGGAGGTGATGGCATGACCAAGATGCGGATCAGCGGAACCGAACGCGACGTGCTGCGGCTCTTCGCGCTCGACCTGCCCGAGGACGAGGCCGAGGGCTTCGTCACGCAGAAGGGCTATACGTGGCCGTTGCGGGACGCGCTGGGCGCGGACCGGCTGCGCACCGACTTCGTCGATCTGGTGCGGGTGGCGGATCTGGGCGACATGCCCCTGTCGCGCTACCTGCGCGAGGCGCACGGCGTGACCGAGGAGTCGCTGGCCGGCCTGCGCGACCGGGTCGATGCGCTGGAAGGAGTCGTCGTGGCGCTGCCGTCGCAGGCCTTCGACGGCACGACCCAGACGCTGGAGGTGCGCGCGCCGCTGCGCTGGATCGGCACCTTCGGCGAGGAACGCGCCGAGCCCGCCGGCGCCCCGCTGCACAGCGAGGCGGCACGCGGAACCGTCAGCGGCACGAAGCCCTCGGACGCGGCGATGAGCGGCCGCATCGCCGCCATCGCCCTGCTGGTGCTGTTCGTGCTGGTCGGTGTGATGGTCTGGATCGCCGCATGAGCGACGGCGAAGACCCGCGCGCGGGCGGCGCGTCGCCGGTTGCCACGGTAATCGCGGACGCCCGTCTGATCGACCCCGATGCCGGCGAGGAACGTGCGGGCCACGTGGTGATCCGCGACGGCCGCATCGCCGCGATCCACGGCGCCGGGCAGTCGGTGGCCGAGATCGTCGCCGGGCTTGGCGAACATCGGCTGGTCGAGGCGCGCGGTCGCTGCCTTGCCCCCGGCATCGTCGATATCGGCGTCAAGGTGGGCGAGCCGGGCGAGCGACACAAGGAAAGCTATGGCACCGCCGGCGCGGCCGCGGCGGCAGGGGGCGTGACGACGATCGTCACCCGGCCCGACACCGAGCAATGCATCGACACGCCCGAGGCGCTGGAATTCATCCGCCGCCGCGCGGTGACCGCGGCGCCGGTGAACGTGCTGCCGATGGCGGCGCTGACCAAGGGCCGGCAGGGCCGCGAGATGACCGAGATCGGCTTTCTCATGGATGCGGGCGCGGTGGCGTTCACCGATTGCGACGCGGTGATCGCCGATACCCGCGTCGCCGCGCGCGCCATGACCTACGCGGCGGGCCTCGGCGCGCTTGTCATGGGCCACCCGCAGGACCCGGGCCTGTCGCGCGGGGCCGCTGCCACCTCGGGCAAGTTCGCGAGCTTGCGGGGCCTGCCCTCGGTGTCCCCCATGGCCGAGCGGATGGGGCTGGACCGCGACATCGCGCTGGTCGAGATGACGGGCGTGCGCTACCACGCCGACCAGATTACCACCGCCCGCGCCCTGCCCGCGCTGGAGCGCGCCAAGCGCAACGGTCTGCGCATGACCGCCGGCACCTCGATGCACCACCTCACGCTGAACGAGATGGACGTCGCGGATTACCGAACCTTCTTCAAGGTCAAGCCGCCGCTGCGCTCGGAGGACGACCGGCAGGCGATCATCGAGGCGCTGCGGGACGGGCTGATCGACGTGATCGGCAGCTTCCACACGCCGCAGGACGAGGAATCCAAGCGCCTGCCCTTCGAGGAAGCCGCCAGCGGCGCCGTCGGGCTGGAAACCATGCTGCCGGTGCTGCTGCGGCTGTACCACGCCGAGGATCTGACCCTGCCGGCGCTGTTCCGCGCGCTGTCGCTGAACCCGGCGCGACTGCTGGGGCTGGAATGCGGCCGCATGGCCGAGGGCGCGCCCGCCGACCTAGTGCTGTTCGACCCGGAAAAGCCGCTTGTGCTGGACCGGTTCAAGCTGCGGTCGAAGTCGAAGAACACGCCGTTCGACGGCGCGCGCCTGCAGGGCCGGGTGCTGGGCACCTGGGTCGGTGGCCGGCGCGTGCACGAAGGCTGAGGGAGATCCCGAAATGATCACGTCGGCTCTGTGGATCGCGTTGGGCTACCTGCTGGGGTCCGTCCCGTTCGGCCTTGTCATCACGCGCGCACTGGGGCTGGGCGACCTGCGCAAGATCGGCTCGGGCAATATCGGCGCGACGAACGTCCTGCGCACCGGGAACAAGCCCGCCGCCGCCGCGACGCTGATCCTGGACGCCGGCAAGGGCGCGATCGCGGTCGGGATCGTGCACGTGATGTCCGGTCCGCAGATCGCGCATTGGGCGGGCTTGGCGGCTTTCGTTGGGCACTGCTTCCCGGTCTGGCTGCGCTTTCACGGCGGAAAGGGCGTGGCGACCTTCCTGGGCACCGTGCTGGCGCTGGCCTGGCCAGTCGGACTGGCCGCCTGTGCGACATGGCTCGCGGTGGTGGGCGTGGTGCGGATCTCGTCCCTGGGAGCGCTGGCGGCCGCGGCGGCCACGCCGATCTGGATGTGGGTGCTGGACTATCCCAACCTGGTGCCGGTGGGGCTTATCATGACCGGCGTTATCTTCTGGCGGCACCGGCAGAACATCGAGCGGCTGCGCGCCGGCACCGAGCCGACCCTGCGCCGGAAGCTCTGAAGCCTTGACTTAAGCTCAACCCACGATCGCCTTCGCGACCGCGTCAGGATGCGTGATCGGCACCATGTGACCCGCTCCCGGAATCACCGTTTCCGAGGCGTCGGGGATACGCTTGGCCAGCGCGCGATGGATGGCCGCGACCACCGGCTGCGTCCGCGCCCCGCGGACCAGCGTGACCGGCATCGGCAGCAATTCCAACCCGCCGGGCGCGAGCAGGCGGGCGCGGTCGTCACGCAGGGCCGGTTCCGAGGCGAGGATGAACGGGATCGACCGCGCCATCGCGGCGCGGGTGTCGTCGCGCAGGTCGTCCCAGCGCTGGCCCGCGCCCCATTGCCGGTTGAAAGCGCGCGCGGCGGCGGCCATGTCGCCGGCCTTGCAGGCGGCGGTGAACGCGGCGTCGGCCTGTTGCTGGAGCGCGGCTTCGGGGCTGTTGCGGGCGGCTGCGAACAGCACCGGCTCGATCAGCACCAGCCGCGCGACGCGATCCGGCCGCCGCAGCGCGAGGCGCAGCGCCACCGTGGCGCCGAAGCTGTGGCCGATCACGTGCGCGCCGTCGCGCACGAAGGGCTCGACCGCATCGGTGGCCACGTCGTGCACGTCCTGCCCCGCAGGCCAGGGATCGCTGCGGCCATGGCCGGGGAAATCGGGTGCTGTCATCGCGTAGCGATCGTGCAGATGCTGCGCCACGCCGCGCCACATGCCGCCCCGGCCCTGCCCGCAATGCAGCAGCAAAGCGGGCGTATGCCCGGCGCCGAACTCGCGGACGTGGATGTGCAGCACCTCGGCGCTACCGGACGCGGCCGTCAAAGCCGGCCCGACAGGTGCAGATCGAGATCCTCCAGCCGATCGTTGCCCCAGAACCGCTGGTCACCGTCTGTGATGTAGAACGGCGCGCCGAAGACGCCACGATCGACCGCCTCGTCGAGGTTGCGGGAATAGGTCTCGGCCCCTTCCAGCAGCCCGCGATCGGCCACCTTGGGGTCGAAGCCCGCCGCGAGAAGGCACTCGCGTATCACCGCATCCTCGGCGATGTCGCGCTCTTCGGCCCAGCAGGCGCGCAAGAAGCCGTGGACTAGCTTGCCCATGTCGCCGCCGCCGGCCTTCTGCGCGGCGATGATCGCGTAGGACGAGGGCGCCGGGTTCGTCGGCCAGTGCGCTGGCTTCAGGTTGATCGGCATGCCGTGCTTCTTGGCCTGCCGCGCCAGGTCCTGCGCGCGGTATTCCTGCCGGTTCGGATGCCGGTCCTTGGGCGGCGTCCCCCCTGTGCGCGAGAACAGCGCGATCACGTCCAGCGGCTTGTAGGTCAAGGTCGCGCTGTGCCGCTTGGCAATGTCCTCGAGCCGGGTGCCGGCGAGGTAGGCGTAGGGCGACAAAGTCGCGAAAAAATAGTCGATATGAGCCATCCGGCATCCCCCGTCCGCTGTTGCTGGCGGGCAGGGTAGGCGCATGCTAAGCGGTCCGCAACGTCACGAATCCGCCATCTTCGGAGCCTTCGCCCATGCCAGCCGTCGTAGAACCCAAGCTTATTTCCGGTAACGCCAACCTGCCGCTGGCCAAGGCCATCGCGCGGCGCATGTCGCTGTATCGGGGGATGAGCGTCGGGCTGGTCGATGCCCGGATCGAGCGGTTCAACGACCAGGAGATCTTCGTCGAAGTCTACGAGAACGTCCGCGGCGAGGACATGTTCATCCTGCAATCGACCTCGAATCCCGCGAACGACAACCTGATGGAGCTGCTGATCATGGCGGACGCGCTACGCCGGTCGTCGGCGGCGCGGATCACGGCCGTGATCCCCTATTTCGGCTATGCCCGTCAGGATCGCCGCACCAAGGCGCGCACGCCGATCACCGCCAAGCTGGTGTCGAACATGATCACCAGCGCCGGGATCGAGCGGGTGCTGACGCTGGACCTGCACGCGGCGCAGATCCAGGGCTTCTTCGACATCCCGGTCGACAACCTCTATGCCAGCCCGATCTTCGGACTGGACATCCTGCAGCAATTCGACAACCCCGCCGAAGAACTCATGGTCGTCAGCCCGGACGTCGGCGGCGTGGCTCGCGCGCGCGAACTGGCCAAGCGCATCGGCGCGCCGCTGTCGATCGTCGACAAGCGCCGCGAGCGCGCCGGCGAAGTCGCCGAGATGACCGTGATCGGTGACGTCAGCGGCAAGAAATGCGTGATCGTTGACGACATCTGCGATACCGCGGGCACGCTGTGCAAGGCCGCCGAGGTGCTGATGGAGCACGGCGCGACCGAAGTGCACGCCTATATCAGCCACGGGGTCATGTCCGGCCCGGCTGTCGAGCGGGTGAGCAAATCAGTGATGAAGTCGCTGGTGCTGACGGATTCGATCCAGCCGACCGACGCGATCAAGGCCGCGCCGAACATCCGCGTTCTGCCCACCGCGCCGCTATTCGCGCAGGCGATCCTGAACATCTGGAACGGCACCAGCGTCTCGTCCCTGTTCGAGACCGACACGCTGGGCCCGATCTACGAGGGCATCCTCGGCCAACAATCAGACTGAGACGGCGCCCGCTAGACCGGCCAGTCATCCTCGGACGCCACGGCGCCGATCGCAATCCAGCGCATGCGGATGCGCGCGATGCGCGTGTCGCCCCAAGTCCGGAAGACCAGCTCGCAGCCCTCGGGCGTCACGTGTTCCGCGGTGATATCGGCGCGCAGGTTGGTGCTCTGGTCCGTATCCCAAAGCGAGACGGTCGCCTGTACCACAGGCGGGGCGAGGAACGGCGTGGCGAAGGTCACGGTCCGGCGGCGTTCACGCGACCCGCTTCCGGTCCACATCGGGCCGCCCTCCTCGTATTCCGAGAAGACCTCGGTCTCGCCCTGATCAATCGCCAGTTGGCCGCGCGGGAACCTCTGCATCGCCTTTCTCCACATCCGGGCACCGGGCCGCGCCCCAAAAAGAAAAAGGCCCCGCCGAAAGGCAGGGCCGGAACGTTGCGCCGGGCGGCCGCTCAGATCGCCGGCTGCTTCGGGTCCAGCCCGATATGCGTGCCCACGGCGACCATGTCGCTGAGCAGCTTGGCCGCGTCGTCGACCGGGCCGGGCTCGTTCTTGAAGGTTTCCTTGGTCTTCTCGTAGGCGCTTCTGGCCTCGGCCACGAGCGAATCATAGGTCGCCTGGTCGACGTCCTCGCGCGCCAGCGCGCGTTCGGCCAGAACCGACAGCGTCTCGCCGATCTCGGCGAAGCCGCCGGTGACCACGAATTCCTGGCGGCCGCTTTCGGTTTCGACCAAGAGGATGCCGGGGCGCAGCGTGGTGATCGTCGGCGCGTGGTTCGGCATCGCCGTCATGTCGCCATCGGTGGCGGGGATGCGCACCGCGGTGACCTGCGTCGACAGCAGCAGCCGCTCCGGGCTGACGAGGTCGAACTGCATTGTCTCAGCCATGTCTGGCTCCTTCGTCTCGCTGTCGATGGGGCCCACCCCCGAAAGGACGGGCCGCGCTACCGCTTATGCCGCTTCCGAGGCCATCTTCTCGGCCTTGGCCTTCACTTCCTCAATGCCGCCGACCATGTAGAAGGCGCCTTCGGGCAGGTGGTCGTACTCACCGGCCACGACCGCCTTGAACGACTTGATCGTGTCCTCGAGCGGGACCTGCACGCCGTCCGAGCCGGTGAAGACCTTCGCCACGTCGAAGGGCTGCGACAGGAAGCGCTGGATCTTGCGCGCGCGGGCCACCGTCAGCTTGTCCTCTTCCGACAGTTCGTCCATCCCGAGGATGGCAATGATGTCCTGAAGCGACTTGTAGCGCTGCAGGATGCCCTGCACGTCGCGCGCCACCTTGTAGTGCTCTTCGCCGACGATGCCCGGGTCCATCAGGCGCGAGGTCGAGTCGAGCGGGTCCACGGCCGGGTAGATGCCGAGCTCCGAGATCGCGCGGTTGAGAACCGTCGTCGCGTCGAGGTGCGCGAAGGTCGTGGCCGGCGCGGGGTCGGTGAGGTCGTCCGCGGGAACGTAGACGGCCTGGATCGAGGTGATCGAGCCCGACTTGGTCGAGGTGATGCGTTCCTGCATCTGGCCCATGTCGGTGGCCAGCGTCGGCTGGTAGCCCACGGCCGAGGGAATCCGGCCCAGAAGCGCCGACACTTCGGAACCCGCCTGCGTGAAGCGGAAGATGTTGTCGACGAAGAACAGGACGTCGGTACCGGACTGGTCGCGGAACTGCTCGGCCAGCGTGAGGCCGGTCAGGGCGACGCGGGCACGCGCGCCCGGAGGCTCGTTCATCTGGCCGTAGACCAGCGCCACCTGGCTTTCCGACAGGTTGTCGGGCTTGATGACGTTGGATTCGATCATCTCGTGGTAGAGGTCGTTGCCTTCGCGGGTACGCTCACCCACGCCGGCGAACACCGAGTAGCCCGAGTGCACCTTGGCGATGTTGTTGATCAGTTCCATGATCAGAACCGTCTTGCCCACGCCGGCGCCGCCGAACAGGCCGATCTTGCCGCCCTTGGAGTAGGGCGCCAGCAGGTCGATGACCTTGATGCCGGTGACCAGGATTTCCGACTCGGTCGACTGCTCCACGAATTCCGGCGCAGGCGCGTGGATCGGGCGGTATTCGTCGGCGTTGATCGGCTCGCCCTCGTCCACGGGCTCGCCCACGACGTTGAGGATGCGGCCCAGCGTGGCGTTGCCCACGGGCACCGAGATCGGGCCGTCGGTGTCGGTCACTTCCTGACCGCGCACGAGGCCTTCGGTGGCGTCCATCGCGATGCAGCGCACGGTGTTCTCGCCGAGGTGCTGTGCCACCTCGAGAACCAGCCGCTTGCCGTTGTTGTCGGTGATCAGCGCGTTCAGGATTTCGGGCAGGTGGTCGCCGAACTGAACGTCGACAACGGCGCCAATCACCTGGGTGATCTTGCCTTTTGCGTTAGCCATTTTGTGTCTCCGGGTTCGTTAGAGCGCCTCGGCGCCCGAAATGATTTCGATCAGCTCGTTGGTGATGACGGCCTGGCGCGAGCGGTTGTACTCGATCGTCAGCTTGTCGATCATCTCGCCCGCGTTGCGGGTGGCGTTGTCCATCGCGCTCATCCGGGCGCCCTGTTCGGACGCGCCATTTTCCAGCAGGGCAGTGAAGATCTGGATCGCGATGCTGCGCGGCAGCAGATCGGCCAGGATCGTCTCCTCGTCAGGCTCGTAGTCGTACAGGGCCGCGCTGTCGTCCGCATCCTCGGCCGCCTCGAACTTGGCGGGGATGATCTGCTGCGCCGTCGGGTCCTGGCTGATGACCGAGTTGAACTTGGCGAAGAAGATCGTCGCCACGTCGAATTCCTCGGCGTCGAAGCGGTCCAGCACGTCCTGCGCCACGCCCTGCGCGTCGGCATAGCCGATGCGCTTCACCTCGGTGAAGTCGACGTGGCCGACGAACTTGTCGGAATGGTCGCGCTTGAGCTGCTCGCGGCCCTTCTTGCCGACGGTCAGGATCTTGACCGTCTTGCCCTCGCCGCGCAGCCGCTGGATATGCGTGCGCGCCAGCTTGACGATCGAGCTGTTGAAACCACCGCAAAGCCCGCGTTCCGAGGTCATCACGACGAGCAGGTGGACGTCGTCCTTGCCGGTGCCGGCCAGCAGCTTCGGCGCAGTGCTGCTGTCGCCGACCGATGCGGCCAGCGACGCCATCACGGCGTTGAAGCGCTCGGCGTAGGGCCGGGCCTGTTCGGCAGCGTCCTGTGCCCGCCGCAGTTTCGCGGCGGCCACCATCTGCATGGCCTTGGTGATCTTGCGGGTCGACTTGACCGACGCGATCCGGTTTTTCAGGTCCTTGAGATTGGCCAATGCCTTTCCCCCTTACGAGAAGTCGGCGGCGTACGCGTCGAGAACCGCTTTGATCTTGGCCTCGTTGTCACCCTTGATCTTCGGATCCTCGTTGGTGATCCAGTCGAGCAGGTCGCGGTGCTTCGAGCGCACGAAGGTCAGCAGGCCCTGCTCGAACCGGCCCACGTCGGAAACCTTGATCTTGTCGAGGTACCCCAGCGTGCCGGCGCAGATCACCACGACGATCTCGGCGTTGGTGAGCGGCGAGTATTGCGGCTGCTTCATCAGCTCGGTCAGGCGCGCGCCACGGTTCAGCAGGCGCTGGGTCGAGGCGTCGAGGTCGGAACCGAACTGCGCGAAGGCGGCCATCTCGCGGTACTGGGCGAGCGACAGCTTGATCGGGCCGGCGACGGACTTCATCGCGTTGGTCTGGGCGGACGACCCCACGCGCGACACCGACAGGCCGGTGTTCACCGCCGGGCGGATGCCCTGGTAGAACAGCTCGGTCTCGAGGAAGATCTGGCCGTCGGTGATCGAGATCACGTTGGTCGGGATGAAGGCCGACACGTCGCCGCCCTGCGTCTCGATGATCGGCAGCGCCGTCAGCGAGCCCGCGCCGTTGTCCTCGTTCAGCTTGGCCGAACGTTCCAGCAGGCGCGAGTGGAGGTAGAACACGTCGCCCGGATAGGCTTCGCGGCCCGGCGGGCGGCGCAGCAGCAGCGACATCTGGCGGTAGGACACGGCCTGCTTGGACAGGTCGTCGTAGACGATCAGCGCATGGCGGCCGTTGTCGCGGAAGTATTCCGCCATCGCGGTCGCGGCGTAGGGCGCCAGGAACTGCATCGGCGCGGGGTCCGACGCGGTCGCGGCGACCACGATCGAGTATTCCATCGCGCCGGTTTCTTCCAGCTTCTTCACCAGCTGAGCCACCGTCGAGCGCTTCTGGCCGATCGCCACGTAGACGCAGTACAGCTTTTGCGTCTTGTCGTCGCCGGCGGCGTCGTTGTACGACTTCTGGTTCAGGATCGCGTCGAGGGCGACGGCCGACTTGCCGGTCTGGCGGTCGCCGATGATCAGTTCGCGCTGGCCGCGGCCGATCGGGATCATCGCGTCGATCGCCTTCAGGCCGGTCGCCATGGGCTCGTGAACCGACTTGCGCGGAATGATGCCCGGCGCCTTGACGTCGGCGACGCGGCGCTCGGTGGTCTCGATCGGACCCTTGCCGTCCAGCGGGTTGCCCAGGCCGTCCACGACCCGGCCCAGAAGGGCGTCACCCGCCGGCACGTCCACGATGGAGTTCGTGCGCTTGACGACGTCGCCTTCCTTGATGTCCCGGTCCGAGCCGAAGATCACGATACCGACGTTGTCGGTCTCGAGGTTCAGCGCCATCCCCTGGATGCCGCCGGGGAACTCGACCATCTCGCCGGCCTGGATGTTGTCGAGGCCGAAGACACGGGCGATGCCGTCGCCGACGGACAGGACGCGACCCACTTCGGCGACCTCGGCCTCCTGGCCGAAGTTCTTGATCTGCTCCTTCAGGATCGCAGAAATCTCGGCTGCTTGGATACCCATTATCCGACCTCTTTCATTGCATTCTGGAGGGAATTGAGCTTCGCGCGGATCGAGGTATCGATCATCTTCGAGCCCACCTTGACGACAAGACCGCCGATGAGACGCTCATCCACGGTCGCATTGATCTTGACGTCGCGGCCCACCTTGGCCTTGAGCGTCTCGGAAAGCTTTGCGGCCTGATCGGCCGACAGCGGTGTGGCGCTGGTCACGTCCGCGGTCACTTCGCCCTTCTCGTCGGCGATCATCGCGCGCAGGCGGGTCACCAAGTGCGGCACGACGAACAGCCGGCGCTTGGCGGCCATCAGGCCCAGCACGTTCTTCAGCGGCGTCATCAACCCCATCTTCTCGGCGATGGCGGTGATCGCGGCCCGCTGCTGGTCGCGCGAATAGACCGGCGAGGCAAGCAGATCACGCAGGTCGGCGCTTTCGTTCAGCGCCGTGGTGAGATCGTCGAGGTTGGATTCGAGCGTGTCGAGCGCACCCTCTTCCCGGACGATCTCGAACACGGCGGCGGCATAGCGCGCGGCGATGCCGGAGGAAATCGAAGCTGATTCAGACACGTCCACCCTTCCGATAATCATGCCCCCGCTGCGCACCGGGATGTCCGGGCGCATGGAGGCGTGGTTCACCTTGTCTCACCGCAAGGCGTATGGATCGCGGCGGGATGTAGCAGAGCCGTCTCGACCCCGCAACATGCTTACGTCAATCAGGGGCACTGTGCCGCGCTGGCAGCCCGCGCGGGTCGAAAAGCGGATCTTTCCATTGGAAAAGCGCGGATCGCGCACCGTCCGGATGCGACGTTAGCGCCCACGGCGCGGCCAGTTCAATCCCCCGCGCGATCGCCCAGTTGCGAGACGACCCCTGCCTGCAGCGCCGGGGCGGCCGATGACGACGCGCGGTCGCGTGCGGGAATCGCCGCCGCCGCCGGCTCAGGCCGGCTTGGCCGCCTTGCCCGGCTTCGGCTGCAGCACCTCGAGCGGGTTGAGGATCCGCGCCGTCTCGCCCACGCCGCGCCGGCGCGGCGGGTGGCGCTTGGACGCGCGCACCATCATCACGCCGCCGGCCGTCACGGCGGGCACCGCGCGGCCGGTGCGCTCCCAGAACCCGGCGGTCTTCATCCAGAAGCGCCGCGTCGACGGCGGCTGGTACAGGACCGACACGTGGTCGCCCGGCACGAAATCGTGGCGCTTGAGCTGGCTTTCCAGCTGCGTCAGAGAATAGGGCCGGCCGTAGCCGAACGGCGTGGCGTCCGATCGCGCCCACAACCCCGAGCGGTTGGGAAGGATGAACATCGCCTCGCCGCCCGGGCCCAGCACGCGATAGGCCTCGTCCAGCAACTCGGACGGGCTTTCGGACGTCTCCAGCCCGTGCATCAGGATCAGCCGGTCGACGTGCCCGGTCTCCATCGGCCAGCGCGTCTCCTCGCACAGCACGCTGACGTTCGGCATGCCGGCCGGCCACGGCATCACGCCCTGCGGCGCCGGCATCAGGCCGATCACCCGGCGCGAGTTGTCGAGGTAGGGGCGCAGCAACGGCACGGCAAAACCATAGCCCACGACGGTCATGCGCTGCGTGTCCGGCCACCACTCCAGCACCTGGTCGCGGATGACCTTCTGCGCCGCGCGGCCGAGGGCGCTGCGATAGTAGAAGTTGCGCAGGGTGCCGACGTCCAGATGCATTGCGGCGCTCCGCCCGATCAGTCAGTGTCGGGACGACCTTAGACAAAGCCGGGAAGGATTGACCATGCCCATCGACATCGTGACCGTGCCCTGCCTGAGCGACAACTACGCCTACCTGGTCAGCGACGGCAACACGACCTACCTGGTCGACGCCCCCGAGGCCGCGCCAATCGCGGGCGCGCTGGACGAACGCGGCTGGAGCCTCGACACCATCCTGATCACGCACCACCACCACGACCACGTGGGCGGCGTCGCCGACCTGGTCGAGCGCTACGGCTGCACCGTGACCGGGCCGCGATCCGAGCAGTCCAAGCTGCCGCCGATCGCCACCGGCTGGGTCGACGGCGACACCGGCGGCACCGGCGAGCTGGAGTTCCGCGTGATCGAGGTGCCGGGCCACACGCTGGGCCACGTGGCGTTCCACTTTGACAAGGCGGGCGCCGTGTTCACCGCCGACAGCCTGATGGCGCTTGGATGCGGTCGCGTGTTCGAGGGCACGCCCGAAATGATGTGGCACAGCCTGTCGAAGCTGATGGCGCTGCCGCCCGAGACGATGGTATACTCGGGTCACGAGTACACCGCCGCCAATGCCCGCTTCGCGCTGAGCGTCGATCCCGACAATGCCGCGCTTCACGCCCGCGCCCGCGACATCGAGGCAGCCCGTCAGGCCGGCGAGCCGACCGCGCAGGTGCCGCTGTCGCTGGAGCTGGAGACCAACCCGTTCCTGCGCGCGGGCGATCCGGCGATGAAAGAGACGCTGGGTATGGCGGGCGCCAGCGATGCAGAGGTTTTCGCCGAGATCCGCGGCCGCAAGGACAGGTTCTGACCGCGAGCCTCGGATCACGCCAGTCGAACAGGCGCAGAACGTCGATGTGATCGGGTGACGCAAGAAAAAACTTGAAGAACGGGGGCTATCGACCAAACTTTAATGTTACGAGGCAATGCTGATCCCACGATTGGCGCAGACAAGAGGAGCACGCCCGTGCCTTCATTCTCGACGACCCTTGAGCAGGCAATTCACTCTGCGCTCGCCCTGGCGAACTCGCGCAGCCACGAATTCGCCACGCTCGAACACCTTCTGCTTGCGCTGGTCGACGAACCCGATGCGTCCCGCGTGATGAAGGCGTGTTCGGTCGACACCGAGGAATTGCGCACCACCCTCGTCGAGTTCATCGACGAGGACCTGGCAAACCTCGTGACCGACATCGAAGGCTCCGAAGCGGTGCCGACGGCGGCCTTCCAGCGCGTCATCCAGCGCGCAGCGATCCACGTCCAGTCCTCGGGCCGGACCGAGGTCACCGGCGCCAACGTTCTGGTCGCCATCTTTGCCGAGCGCGAAAGCAATGCGGCCTATTTCCTGCAGGAGCAGGACATGACCCGCTACGACGCCGTGAACTTCATCGCGCATGGCGTCGCCAAGAACCCCGCCTACGGCGAGGCGCGCCCAGTACAGGGCGCCACCGAGGCCGAGGAGGAAGCCGCGACCGAGGCGCCGTCGCAGCCCGCCTCGGACAAGGAGTCGGCGCTGGGCAAATACTGCGTCGACCTGAACGCCAAGTCGCGCGAAGGCGACATCGACCCGCTGATCGGCCGCGAGTCGGAGGTCGAGCGCTGCATCCAGGTGCTGTGCCGCCGCCGCAAGAACAACCCGCTGCTGGTGGGTGATCCGGGCGTGGGCAAGACCGCCATCGCCGAGGGGCTGGCGCGCAAGATCGTCAGCGGCGAAACCCCCGAGGTGCTTTCGAAGACCACCATCTTCTCGCTCGACATGGGCGCGCTGCTGGCCGGCACGCGCTATCGCGGCGACTTCGAGGAGCGGCTGAAGGCCGTCGTGAACGAACTCGAGGAGCACCCCGACGCAGTGCTGTTCATCGACGAGATCCACACGGTGATCGGCGCCGGCGCCACGTCCGGCGGCGCTATGGACGCGTCCAACCTTCTGAAGCCCGCATTACAGGGCGGCAAGCTCCGCACCATGGGCTCGACCACCTACAAGGAGTTCCGCCAGCACTTCGAGAAAGACCGCGCACTGAGCCGCCGGTTCCAGAAAATCGACGTGAACGAGCCTTCGGTCGACGACACGGTGAAGATCCTCAAGGGCCTCAAGCCCTATTTCGAGGAGCATCACAGCGTCAAATACACCGGCGACGCGATCAAGACGGCGGTGGAACTGTCCGCGCGCTACATCAACGACCGCAAGCTGCCCGACAAGGCGATCGACGTGATCGACGAGGCCGGCGCGGCGCAGCACCTGGTCGCGCAGTCCAAGCGGCGCAAGTCCATCGGCACCAAGGAGATCGAGGCCGTCGTCGCCAAGATCGCCCGCATCCCGCCGAAGAACGTGTCAAAGGACGACGCCGAGGTGCTCAAGGATCTCGAGGCGACGCTCAAGCGCGTGGTCTTCGGTCAGGACGACGCCATCGTTGCGCTGTCCTCGGCGATCAAGCTGGCCCGGGCAGGCCTGCGCGAGCCCGAAAAGCCCATCGGCAACTATCTCTTCGCCGGTCCCACGGGCGTGGGCAAGACCGAGGTGGCCAAGCAGCTGGCGGATTCGCTGGGCGTGGAACTGTTGCGCTTCGACATGTCGGAATACATGGAGAAACACGCGGTCAGCCGCCTGATCGGCGCGCCTCCGGGCTATGTCGGCTTCGACCAGGGCGGTCAGCTGACCGACGGCGTCGACCAGCACCCCCATTGTGTGCTGCTGCTCGACGAGATCGAGAAGGCGCACCCGGATGTCTACAACATCCTGCTGCAGGTGATGGACCACGGCGCGCTGACCGACCACAACGGCCGGACGGTCGACTTCCGCAACGTGATCCTGATCATGACCTCGAACGCCGGTGCCACCGAGCAGGCCAAGGCGGCAATCGGCTTCGGCCGCGACCGTCGCGAGGGCGAGGATACGGCCGCGATTGAGCGCACCTTCACGCCGGAATTCCGCAACCGCCTAGACGCGGTCATCAGCTTCAAGCCGCTGCCGAAAGAGGTCATCCTGTCGGTTGTCGAGAAGTTCGTGCTGCAACTCGAGGCGCAGCTGATGGATCGCAACGTGACCATCGAGCTGTCGCGCCCGGCCGCCGAATGGCTCGCCGACAAGGGCTATGACGACAAGATGGGCGCGCGCCCGCTGGGCCGCGTGATCCAGGAGCACATCAAGAAGCCGCTGGCCGAGGAACTTCTGTTCGGCAAGCTGACCAAGGGAGGCGTTGTCCGCGTCACGGTCGAGGACGGCGAGCTCAAGCTCAACCTCGAAGGCCCCGATCGCGCGCGGCTGTCGTCGAAGAAACCGCCGCTGCTCACCGCCGAGTGAGCCCTTGGCCATGAGGTCGCTTGCCCTGACCATGTTGATCTCCGCCGCGGGAACTCTCGCGGCGGAGCCGTTTCTGGGCCTGCCGATTGCCTGCGAGGTCGGCACGACGTGTTTTATCGAGGATTATGTCGACACCGATCCCACACCCGGCACCCGCGATTACACCTGCGGGCTGAAGGCGCGCGAGGGACATCGCGGGACGGATCTCGCGCTTCCCGACATGGCCGCGATGAATTCCGGCGTTCCGGTGCTCGCCGCCGCTCCGGGAGGCGTCGAGGCGGTGCGTGACGGTGTACCCGACCGCGTGATGACGGCCGAGACCGCGGGCACCATCGCCGAGATCGAGTGCGGCAACGCCGTCCGGATCGGCCATGCGAACGGGCTCAAGACGCTCTACTGCCACCTGCGCGAAGGCTCCGTCGCGGTTGCTTCGGGCACCTCGGTCGAGGCCGGCGACGCTTTGGGCATGGTCGGGCTGTCGGGGCAGACGACCTTTCCCCACCTGCATTTCGCGTTGCTGCAGGGCGACGGCACGGCAATCGATCCCTTCGCCGCAGAGAAAGATTGCGGCCCGTCCGCAGCCGGATACTGGACCGATCCGCCCGCCTATGTCCCGACCGGCTTCCACACCGCGGGTTTCGCCACCGCTCTGCCCGACATGGCCGCGGTGCGCGACGGCTCGGCCCGCGCAAGCAGCGCACGGCCGGATGACGCGCTGGTCCTATACGGCTTTGTTTTCCTCGCCGAGCCGGGCGACGTCCTGCATCTGCGCGCCGAAGGCCCCGAGGGAGAGATCTTCGACCGAAGAATCCGCATCGACGAGAGCCGCGCGCAGCTGTTCCGCGCGTTCGGCCGGCGCGCTCCGGACACGGGTTGGCCGCCCGGCGCATATCGCGGTGATGCGCGGCTGACGCGGGACGATACCCTGATCGGCGCCCGCCAAGCCTATATCAAGGTGTCGGCCGACTGACCGGATCTGACGGCGTCAATAGCCGCGAACGCCGCGTCCGATGCGCAAGCCGCGTCGATTTTGCCCTGTTTCCCCGGTTCCACGCGCGCTATCAACGCCCCCAGACGCATCGCGCGGCCGGGCCGCGCCGGACAAGGGAAGAGGAAGCCAATGAAGGTACTGGTACCTGTCAAGCGCGTGATCGACTACAACGTGAAGGTCCGCGTGAAGGCGGACGGCTCGGGGGTCGATCTCGCCAACGTCAAGATGTCGATGAACCCGTTCGACGAGATCGCCGTCGAGGAAGCCATCCGCCTCAAGGAGGCCGGCAAGGCCGACGAGGTGGTCGCCGTCTCGATCGGCGTCAAGCAGGCGCAGGAGACACTGCGCACCGCGCTGGCCATGGGTGCCGACCGCGCGATCCTGATCGTGGCCGCCGACGACGTGCACACCGACATCGAGCCGCTGGCGGTGGCCAAGATCCTCGCCAAGGTGATCGAGGACGAGAAGCCCGGCCTGGTGATCTGCGGCAAGCAGGCGATCGACAACGACCTGGGCGCGACCGGCCAGATGCTCTCGGCCCTGCTGGGCTGGAGCCAGGCGACCTATGCCAACAAGGTCGACATCGACGGCGAGAACGCCGTGGTCACACGCGAGGTCGATGGCGGCCTGCAGACCATCAAGGTGAAGATGCCCACCGTCATCACCACGGACCTGCGCCTGAACGAGCCGCGCTACGCCTCGCTGCCGAACATCATGAAGGCGAAGAAGAAACCGCTGGACGAGAAGACCGCCGCCGATCTTGGCGTCGACGTGACCCCGCGCCTGACCGTGGTCGAGACCGCCGAACCCGCCGGGCGCGCGGCCGGCATCATGGTCGGCTCGGTCGACGAACTGGTGGCGAAGCTCAAAGAAACGGGAGCTGTGTGATGGCCGTACTTCTGATAGCAGAGATTTCCGATGGCGTCCTGTCCGTCGACGCGACCGCCAAGGCGATGAAAGCCGCGGCTCATCTGGGCGACGTGACCGTGCTCTGCGCCGCGGCGAAGGCGAAGGATGCCGCCGCCGAGGCGGCCAAGCTGTCCGGCGCGGCAAAGGTCCTCGTGGCCGAGGATGCGCTGTACGGCCACCGGCTGGCCGAGCCCGTAGCCGACCTGATCGTGAGCATGGCGGGCGACTACAGCCACATCGTTGCCCCCGCCACCACCGACGCGAAGAACATCCTGCCGCGCGTCGCCGCCCTGCTTGACGTGATGGTCATCACCGACGTCACCAAGGTGATCGACGCCGACACGTTCGAGCGCCCCGTCTATGCCGGAAACGCCATTCAGACGGTGAAGTCCGCCGACGCGACCAAGGTGATGTCGGTGCGGACCTCGACCTACGACGCCGTCGCTATGGATGGCTCGGCCAGCGTCGAGGACGTCGCCGCCGCCGGCGATCCGGGCCTGTCGGAATGGGTCGAGGACAAGCTGGCCGAGAGCGACCGCCCCGAGCTGACCTCGGCCGGGATCGTCGTGTCGGGCGGGCGCGGCATCGGCTCGGAAGAGAACTTCGCCATCGTCGAGAAGCTGGCGGACAAGCTCGGCGCAGCCGTGGGCGCGTCGCGCGCGGCGGTCGATTCCGGCTTCGCGCCGAATGACTGGCAGGTCGGCCAGACCGGCAAGGTGGTCGCACCCGATCTGTACATCGCGCTTGGCATCTCGGGGGCGATCCAGCACCTCGCGGGCATGAAGGACAGCAAGGTCATCGTGGCGATCAACAAGGACGAAGAGGCGCCGATTTTCCAAGTCGCCGATTACGGCCTGGTGGCGGACCTGTTCGAAGCCGTGCCGGAACTGACCGAGAAGCTCTGACGAGGATCGACCCGCTGTTGAAGGCCCGCCCCTTCGGCGGGCCTTTCTTGTTGCTCCGCGGCGCTGTCCGTCACCGTGCCAGCGCAGCACGCAGCGGACCAACCAGCGCTTCGGCGGCGCGTTCATGCGCCTCCGGGCCCAGGCATTCCCGCGCGGCGGCAACCTCGTGCGCGCGATGCACTTTACCCCAGGTCGTGTCCCGGTCGCGCAGGTCTTCGACGTCGACCAGAGCGAATGCCTTTTGCGCCAGCCGCGCCACCATGGGTCCGTCGACCAGCCCGGGATCGCGAGCCAGGGCGTCATCTGTTTCGCCCGGGGATTCGCCGGTCGCGAACCGCAAGAGGATAACCGGACCACCCGCAGCGGCGATCAGGCGCGTCATGTGCTGCTCCCACGTGCTGCGCAGATCGTGCAGCACCATGCGGAAGCGATGGGGCGACACGTATTCCAGAGCCGAGAGCATGTGACGCGTGTAGTGGAACTCGGTGAAGTCGATCTCGGGAAAGAGCGATACCAGCGCGTCCGACGCGCGCAGGAAGCGGTCGTTTCGCCGGGGATGCACGCTGTAATGGGCGTTCGTCAGGTTCTGCGCGCCCATCATCTGCAAAACCGTTGCCTTTGCTTCCCGCACGCTCGCCCGAGCGGCCGGGTCGTTCAGGAACAGGCCCGGTCCGGCGTTGACCACACCCAGATTCACGCAAGCCAGCCCGATCTCCTCCTCGATCAGGTCGGGAAACGGCACGGGCACGAACAATCCGAACGTATCCGTGCCGCCCGCGAAGGCAACGTAGTCGCCGTCCAGATCGCGCGCCGGCCCGCGAAAGCGCACCCGGCTTTCGCCATATCGGCAAAAATCGTAATCGAGCGCGGAACCACCCGATCCCATCACACCCATCGCCGCCACCCCCGGCCCAAGCTTCACTGCACCAGCATCGAAGCAAAACCCGAACAAAGGATGAAACCGAAAATGCGCGTCTTCCGGCGCGCCAGCGCCTTGCAGCCGCCCGCCGGCCGGGCCTATGGTGCGCCGCGAACACGAAGGGGTGCGTCATGGAGATCAAGAGCATCGGCGTCGTCGGCGCCGGCCAGATGGGCAACGGCATCGCGCACGTGATGTCGCTTGCCGGCTACGACGTGATGCTCAGCGATATCAGCCAGGATGCGCTCGACAAGGGCCTGTCGATCATCACGAAAAATCTCGATCGGCAAGTCAGCCGCGACAAGATCACCCAAGCCGAGCGCGACACGGCACTGGCCCGCATCAGCACGACGCTGACCCTGACCGATCTGGGCCGCAGCGACCTGATCATCGAGGCCGCGACCGAACGCGAAGACGTCAAGAACCAGATCTTCGAAACGCTGAAGCCCGCGCTGGCCGAGCACACGATCCTGACGTCGAACACCTCGTCGATCTCGATCACGCGGCTCGCCTCGCGCACGGACCGGCCCGAGAAGTTCATGGGCTTCCACTTCATGAACCCGGTGCCGGTGATGCAGCTGGTCGAGCTGATCCGCGGCATCGCCACCGACCACGAGACCTACAAGGCCTGCCTCGCCGTGGTCGAGAAGCTGGGAAAGACGGCCGCCAGCGCCGAGGATTTTCCGGCCTTCATCGTCAACCGCATCTTGATGCCGATGATCAACGAGGCCGTCTACACGCTCTACGAAGGCGTCGGCAACGTGAACTCGATCGACCAGTCGATGAAGCTGGGCGCGAACCATCCGATGGGTCCGCTCGAATTGGCGGATTTTATCGGGCTGGACACGTGCCTCGCGATCATGAACGTCCTTCACGACGGCCTGGCCGATACCAAGTACCGTCCCTGCCCCCTTCTGACCAAGTATGTCGAGGCCGGTTGGCTGGGCCGCAAGACCGGGCGCGGTTTCTACGATTACCGCGGCGAGACCCCGGTGCCGACCCGCTAGCACGGCGCCCAAGGGACGGTGGGTGGGGCGAGGTCCCCGAACGGGACGAGCGTCAGCCTCCGGACCGGCAGGGATCAGGCCAGGGATCAGGCGCAGGCACGGCACCCCAAAGGCGGCGTCAGCCGTTTCCGACCTCAAGCCAGTCTCTGTCCTGCGCTCCGCGATGCGATCAGATCGCGTTCAGCACTCTTCCCCGAAGCGGTTCGCGACCAGCCTCTCGATCGCCTCCGCCAGCGCTTCGGCGTCCGGCCCGCGCGTCTGCACCTCGATGGTCGTTCCCTTGGCGGCTGCCAGCATGAGAAGCCCCATGATGCTGTCCCCCGAGGCCTGCACGCCGTCGCGCCCGACCTCGGCCGAGGCCTCGTACATCTCGACGACCTCGACCAGTTTCGCCGACGCGCGGGCATGCAGCCCCTTCTCGTTCACGATCCGCAAGGCGCGGCGCGCGCTCTGAGTCATCGACGGCCCTCCTCTGGCCCCGGCCCGAAGCCTAAGGAAATTCCGGCGTAATGTCTTGGCTGTCAATGTACTTCCGGCCCGCCTCCAGGGCCGCGCCCACCGCGTCGTTGACCGACTTGCGCCGCGACCGCGCCAGCTTGATCAGCAGCGGCAGGTTCGCGCCATACAGGATGCGGCGGTTTTCCGGTACGCAGGCCCGCAAGCTCAGGTTCGACGGAGACCCTCCGAACATGTCGGTCACGATGACCACGCCGTGGCCCGCATCGACGGCATCCGCGGCGGCGCAGATCTCGTCCTGCTTTCGGGCGCGGTCGCAATCGGCCTCGATGGAGATTGCCTGCATGGCAGTCTGTGGACCCATCACGTGCTCGACCGCCGCGAGATACTCGCGCGCAAGGCCTCCGTGGGCGACGATCACGATCCCGATCACGGAAGTACCTTTTCCTGTTCGTCCGGAGCGCCCGCCCCGGAGGAGAGAAGACCACGCCGCTCGAGTTCACGGTGCCGCGTCGATACCCGCCAACCGTCCGCTGAAAGGGCGCGCGCGACGGTCTCGGTCATCGCCACCGATCGGTGCTTGCCACCCGTGCAGCCGAAACCGAGCGTCAGATGCGCCTTTCCCTCGGCCTGAGCCTCGGGGAGGACGAAGCGGATCAGTCCCAGCAGATGCGACGCGAAGGCCGCATGCCGCGGATCGCCATCCACGTGCGCCGCGACCGCATCGTCCAGACCCGTCAGGGCACGGAGATCCGGCTGCCAGTGCGGATTGCGCAGGAACCGGCAGTCGAACGCCATGTCCAGCCCCTGCGGCAGGCCGCGCTTGTACGAAAACGATTCCAGCGAGATCGCCATGCCCAGCCCAGCCGACGCCGCGAACCACGGTTCGAGCGTCGAGCGCAGGTCGTGCGGGGTCAGGTGCGTCGTGTCGACGATGATGTCGGCGTTGGGGCGGACCGTCTCGAACAGCGCGAACTCGCGCAGGATGCCTTCGCGCGGGGTGCCCTCCGGCGCCATCGGGTGCCTGCGCCGCGTCTCGGAGTACCGCCGTTCGAGGATGTCGGCGCCGCAATCCAAGTACAGCAGATCCACCTGGATACCCGCCGAGGACGACAACTGGCGATGCAGCGCCAGAACGCCTTCGGCGCTGAAATCGCGGTTGCGCGTGTCGATGCCCAGCGCCAGGGGCCGCAGCGCCTGGAACGGCCCTTCGACCAGCCGCGGGATCAGCGTCAGCGGGATGTTGTCGATCGCCTCATATCCGAAATCCTCCAGCGCGTTGATCGCCGTCGCGCGGCCGGCGCCCGACGGGCCGGTGACCAGCACGACGCGCAACTTATCCTGAACCGCCATTTTCACGTTTCCCTTCCGGCGATCAGATATTGACGCAGCGCCGCCGGAAAAGAGGGGTGCGCGCAGTTGTGAATGAGCGCTACGGCAACGCCGAGGATATCGGTCACGCGGTGCGGCGGCAGCCGGTCGGACTCGACCGTGTCCAGGTCGACGACCGCCGCAAGCGCGGCATCGCGTGCGGTGTCGGCGTGCAGAATGCCGACACCGCGCGCCTCGATCCGGCCCCGGATCGTGTCGGGCGCGCCCAGCCGCACCTGCGCGCCGTCGCGGGTGACCACGACGCGATCGTCCGCCACCAGGCTCGCGCCGAGCGCCATCAGTTGCAGGGCTAGGCCGGACTTGCCGCTGCCCGACGCGCCCCGGATCAGCAGGCCGCGCCCTTTCAGGGCGACGGCACTGGCGTGCAGGATGGCGGGCTGCGCGTCGGCCATCGTCAGAGCGGCAAGCCGACGACGAAGCGCGCGCCCAGCGGCTCGGAAGTGACGTCGGCCTCGGTCGGGCGGATGTTCTCGGCCCAGATGACGCCGCCATGCGCCTCGACGATCTGCTTCGAGATGGCCAAGCCAAGGCCAGAATTGTTGCCGAACTCGGCCTGCGGGCGGGACGTGTAGAAGCGCTTGAAGATCTTGGTCAGGCTGTCTTCGGGGATGCCGGGACCGGTATCCTCGACGACGATCAGAACGCGATCCTCACGCCGACGGACCCAGACGCGGATGGCGTCGCCATCCTCGCAGAAGCTGATCGCGTTCGAGATGAGGTTGACGAAGACCTGTGCCAGCCGCGCCTCGAGCCCTTGGATCGCGATGGGGCGCGGCGGCAGGTCGGTGATGAACTCGATCCCCTTGGTCTCGGCGTCGTGGCCTAGGAAATCCGTGATGTTGCCGAGCATTTCCAGCAGGTTGAACTCTTGCTCTTCCTCCTTGACCAGTTCGGCATCCAGCCGCGATGCGTTCGAGATGTCGCTGACCAGCCGGTCGAGCCGGCGCACGTCGTGCTCGATCACGTCCAGAAGGCGGGTGCGGTGCTCCTCCTTCTTGACCATGCGCAGGGACCCCACGGCCGAGCGCAGGCTGGCCAGCGGGTTCTTGATCTCGTGGGCGACGTCGGCCGCGAACTGCTCGTTGCCGTCGATCCGGTCGTACAGCGCCGCCACCATGCCGCGCAGCGCGCCCGACAGGCGCCCGATCTCGTCGGGGCGCGCGGTCAGGTCGGGGATGCGGATGCGGCCGGCGGCGCGCGCCTTCCGGTTGCGGTCGCGTCCCAGTTCGGCGGCGTCGGCAAGGTCCGAGATCGGGTTTGCGATGGTCGAAGCCAGCACGAGACTGAGCCCGATGGACACCAACGTCGCGATGACGAACATCTGCAGCACGCGCTCTCGCTCGGCACTGACGGCGGCGTCGATCTCGTGCGCGGGCGAAACCAGCGCCACGGAACCCAGAAGCGCGCCTTCCTGCCGGATCGGGCTGAAGGCGTAGTATCGCGCGCCGCCGGCGGTGCCGGCAGCCTCGACCCGCGTGACGCCGGGATCGCCGTCCTCGAGCATGCGGCGCAGCCGGTCCTCCAGCACCAGCTCGGGCGCTCCCGCGAACCACGACAACGTGCCCGACGCAGCGCGCCAGACCCGGTCCAGGAAGTCGGAGATGAACGTTGGTTGCCCCTCGCCGTCCGTGACTGGCACCAGCGGATCGGTCGTGCCGGTCGTTTCGCCGACGAGGAAGCGTTCGGCATCGTAGACCAGAACCGCGGTGCCCTCGCGCAGCGTCAGGCCCTCAAGCATCGCGGCGACCTCGGGGCCGTCCGCCGACACCAGTTCCGTGGCATCGTCCGGCAACGCCGCCTCGATCACGGCGGCGACCAGCGCCACCTCGGTCTGCAGCGCATTGACCTTCTGCACCGCGAGCGAATCCCGCGACCCGTCGAGCCAGAGGATGCCCGCCGCCAGGATGTTGAGCGCGATCAGGTTGAAGGTGATGATCTTGCGCGTCAGCGGAGAGCGGTTCAGCGTCAGCCGCGACCGGCGCGCGCGGGTGTCGCGCAGTTCCTTTTCCACCGTTGTGTCTGGTGCGATCCAGTCATCGCCGAGCACGATCTCGGCGTCCGGCCGATCCCGTCGATCGTCGCGCGTATCGATTTGCTCGGCCAAGGCCATAAATCACTCTTCGTTGTAGCGGTACCCGATGCCGTAAAGCGTCTCGATCGCCGAGAAGTCCGGGTCCACCGCGCGCATCTTCTTGCGCAGCCGCTTGATGTGGCTGTCGATGGTCCGGTCGTCGACATAGACCTGGTCGTCATAGGCGACGTCCATCAGCTGGTCGCGCGACTTGACGAAGCCCGGCCGCTGGGCAAGCGCCTGCAGCAGCAGGAATTCCGTCACCGTCAGCGACACGTCGCGGTCCTTCCAGGTGACCGCGTGGCGCAGCGGGTCCATGGTCAGCGCGCCGCGCACCATAAGCCTGGCCTCTTCGCTCTCGCCGGCCTCGTCGCCGGCCACGGCTTCCTGCCGGCGCAGCAGGGCACGGATCCGCTCGACCAGCAGGCGCTGCGAGAAGGGCTTCTTCACGTAATCGTCGGCGCCCATGCGCAGGCCCAGCACCTCGTCGATCTCGTCGTCCTTCGACGTCAGGAAGATCACCGGCATCTGCGACTTCTGCCGCACGCGCTGCAGCAGGTCCATGCCGTCCATGCGGGGCATCTTGATGTCGAAGACCGCCATGTCGGGCATCCGTTTGTTGAATGCATCAAGCGCGGCCTGCCCGTCATGATAGGTTTCGACCTCGAAGCCTTCGGCCTCGAGCGTGATGGACACGGATGTCAGGATGTTCCTGTCGTCGTCCACCAGGGCGATCTTGGACATGGGTTTTTCCTATTCTGCTCTCGTTGCCAATAACTTTTTCGCCAGTATGCGGCCATTTTCTCTTTACAACAACGCAAAACGCCGAATCAGACCCCTCGTCCGCCATAGGGTTGACGCAATTTCCCCAACGAATGACTAAAATGCCTCACCCGATGTCAGGCCGCGAAGGATGCTAACGCTAAACCGCGGCTGATTGCGCTAACCGGGTGTTTGCGTCCTGTTCACCCCGGAAAACCCCATGCTAAGGAACCCTTGGGCAGCCTGCAGCGCTGCTTTCGTGCAAGCGACGCCACGTCTGTGGCTTTAGCGCGCCAGTCCGGCGCGGCGGAGGGAACGGTATCATGACATCAGGACGGGTGAACCCGAATTTCCGGCTCGAGGATCAGGGCATCACGGGGCTGGGCACAGTCCACTACAACCTGATGGAACCGGCGCTGATCGAGCAGGCGCTGACCCACGGCGAAGGCCGGCTGGGCAAGGGCGGAGCGTTCCTGGTCACTACCGGCAAGTTCACCGGTCGTTCGCCGCAGGACAAGCACGTGGTCAGGACCCCCAGCGTCGAGAACGACATCTGGTGGGAAAACAATGCCGCCCAAAGCCCCGAGGGCTTCGACGCGCTGCTGGCCGACATGCTCGAGCACATGAAGGGCCGCGACTATTTCGTGCAGGACCTGATCGGCGGCGCCGACCCGGCCAACGCCATCGACGTGCGCGTCATCACGGAACTCGCCTGGCACAACCTGTTCATCCGCCACATGCTGCGCCGCCCCGACCGCGAGGACCTGGACAGCTTCGTCGCCGACTGGACGATCATCAACTGCCCCAGCTTCAAGGCAATTCCGGAAAAGCACGATTGCCGCTCCGAGACCGTGATCTCGATGAACTTCGACAAGAAGATGATCCTGATCGCCAACACCGAGTACGCGGGCGAGAACAAGAAGTCCGTCTTCACGCTGCTGAACTACATCCTGCCGGAAAAGGGCATCATGCCGATGCACTGCTCGGCCAACCACGCCACCGGCAACCCGGTCGACACGGCCGTCTTCTTCGGCCTGTCGGGTACCGGCAAGACCACCCTGTCGGCCGATCCGGAACGTACGCTGATCGGCGACGACGAACACGGCTGGTCCGACCGCGGCACGTTCAACTTCGAGGGCGGCTGCTATGCCAAGACGATCAACCTATCGGCCGAGGCCGAGCCCGAGATCTACGCAACGACCGAGAAGTTCGGCACCGTGATCGAGAACATGGTCTTCGACGAGGAGACCTTCGACCTCGACTTCGACGACGACAGCCTGACCGCCAACATGCGCTGCGCCTATCCGCTGCACTATATCTCCAACGCGTCCAAGACGGCGCTGGGCGGGCATCCGAAGAACATCATCATGCTGACCTGCGACGCCTTCGGAGTGCTGCCGCCGATCGCGCGTCTGACGCCGGCGCAGGCGATGTACCACTTCCTGTCGGGCTTCACCGCCAAGGTCGCGGGGACCGAGCGCGGCGTGACCGAACCGCAGCCGACCTTCTCGACCTGCTTCGGCGCGCCGTTCATGCCCCGCCGCCCCGAGGTCTACGGCAACCTGCTGCGCGACAAGATCGCCAAGCACGGCGCCACCTGCTGGCTGGTCAACACCGGCTGGACCGGCGGCGCCTACGGCACCGGCCAGCGGATGCCGATCAAGGCGACGCGCGCCCTGCTGACCGCCGCGCTCAGCGGCGAGCTGAACGACGCCGAGTACCGCAAGGACGTGAATTTCGGGTTCGAGGTGCCGATGTCGGTCGAGGGCGTGCCCGACCTGCTGCTGGACCCGCGCAAGACGTGGGAGGACAAGGCCGCCTACGATGCGCAGGCCGAGAAGCTGGTTCAGATGTTCGCCGACAACTTCGCGCAGTACATCCCCTACATCGACGAGGACGTGAAGGCCGCCGCGCTCGGCTGATGCGCGCAATCCTCGCCCTTGCCCTGACGCTCGCCGCCCCGGTTTCCGCCGCGGGCGGCGACGTCGTCTTGCAAGCGCAGGGCGACGTCGAATACGGCCTGACCTTCGACGGCTACGGCGTGATCTGCCAGATCGAAACCGAAGGCCAACGGATCGCGCCCGACACCGAAAGCGGCGTGGTCAACGTGGTGCCGCAGGGGCGGACCTTCGACGTGCTGACCAACGTCGTGCCGGCTGAGCCGGGCATCAGCTTCGGCATCCGCACCGGCGGCACGGCTCCCGCGCTTTGGGCCGCGCGAGTCGAGGTGACGCACCCGCCGATGGGGGTGCAGGGCATCACGCAGCAGGGATGGGACTACGTGCCCGGCGATCCCTCACTGAACCTGTTCACGTTCGAATACCCCTACGAGGCGGTGAAAGGCGAGTGGACCTTCCGGATCCTCGCCGCCGACGGAACCGTGTTGGCCGTGCAGCTTTTCGCGGTGACGGACCTGTCCGCCGCGCCGGCGGTGGCCGAGACGTGCTTCGCGGCCGAGTTCACCTCGTGAGCGACTGATCGTCCGCCAATCGAGCCTACCCACATCCTGCGATGACGCCCGGGTCGTCCACAACTTATTGCGGGTGTCACCGTTATTTCGCTTTACAGCCCCTGAGCGACACAGGCACCATATGTGGTAAGGGTCGGGGCACCGCCCGCTGGCCCTTGAACAGGCACCGAGCGCTGGGGCGCAAAGAACCCCGCGCACCAACCAACGAGGTAGCGGCATGGCCCTGTCCGAGCATTTCGCAAGCGAAGACCTGCACCCGATCGACATCGTCGAACACCTGGCCGAGCATCACGACTGGGAATTCGACCGCATCGGCGAAGACCAGATCGCCATGGCCGTCGAGGGCCAGTGGCGCACCTATTCGATCACGCTCGCCTGGTCGGATCACGACGACATGCTGCGCATCGTCTGCACCTTCGAGATGGAGCCGCCGCTGGACCGCATGGGGGTGCTGCACGAGGGCCTGAACGCGATCAACGACCAGTGCTGGGCCGGCAGCTTCAGCTACTGGGGCAAGGAACAGCTGATGGTGTTCAAGTACGGTCTGCTGCTGTCGCGCGACACCGTCGCCTCGGCCGACCAGATCGACCGCATGATCACCCTCGCCGTCGCCAACGCCGAGCGGTACTACCCCGCCTTCCAGCTGATGTGCTGGACCGACAAGACGCCGGACCAGGCGCTTCAGATCGCCATCGCCGAGGCCTACGGTCGCGCCTAGAAAGAAAGTTCTTCATCATGACGGCGCCCCATCGGGCGCCGTTTGCGTTTCGGGCGCGGCTCAGGCCACCGGTTCGTCTTGCCCGATCTCGGGCAGCCGTGGCGCGGCGGCCATCAGCGTCTGCGTGTAGGCATGCCGCGGCGCATCGAAGACCGCGTCCGTGGGTCCACGCTCGACGATCTCGCCGGCCTGCATGACCATGACGCGGTCGGTGATGCCGCGAACGACGCTGAGGTCGTGGCTGATGAACAGGTAGGCCAACCCGAACCGCGTGCTCAGGTCGGCCACTAGGTCGAGGATCCGCGCCCGCACGCGCACATCCAGCGCCGAGACCGCCTCGTCGAAGATCAGCAGGTCTGGCCGTATGATCAGCGCCCGTGCAATGGCCAGACGCTGGCGCTGACCGCCCGAGAAGGCGTGGATCGTGCGGTCGGCGACCGACGGGTCGAGGCCGACCGCCTCCAGCGCCTCGGCCACGGCATCGTCGCGCGCGGCGCCCTTCGGGGGATCGTCAAGCAGGTGGAACGGCTCGGTGATCAGGCGGCGCACGCGGTGGCGCGGGTTGAAACTGCCATAGGGGTCCTGGAACACCACCTGCATGCGGCGCCGCGCCGCCGGATCGGTTGCCACGTCGCGTCCGTCCAGCGTGATCGAACCGCGTTGAAGCGGCTCGAGCCCCAGGATCGCGCGGGTCAGCGTGGACTTGCCGCAGCCGGATTCCCCGACCAGCCCCACGCGTTCGCCCAACCCGATGTCGAAGCTGACGCCGCGCACGGCCTCGTGCCGGGGTGCTGAGCCCAGCAGGCGGGTGCGCGGCAGGGCATAGCTGCGATATGCATCGTGGACCTGCAGAAGCGGCTCTCCGGCCGGGCGCGGCGGCAGGCTCGCGCGGTGGCGCGACGCCTCGAACAGCGCGCGGGTATAGGGGTGGCGCATCTCGCGGAACAGGCGCGTGGTGGGCGCCTCCTCGACGATCCGCCCCTCGTTCATCACGGCGATGCGGTCGGCCATGTCGGCGACCACGGCAAGGTCGTGGGTGATCATCATCAGCGCCATGCCGTCTTCCTGGACCAGCCGGCGCAGCAGCCCGAGGATGCGCGCCTGTGTGGTGACGTCCAGCGCCGTCGTCGGCTCGTCCGCGATCAGCATGCGGGGGCGCAGGGCGATGGCCATGGCAATGCCCACGCGCTGGCGCTGCCCGCCCGAGAGTTCGTGCGGGTAGCGCGTGGGCGGAACGCGCTCTGCGGGCAGGCCGACGCGGGCAAGCGTTCGTGCCGCCTGCGAAAGGACCTCGGCGCGCGGGGTGCGTGGCGCATGAATGCGGATCGTCTCGGCCACCTGGTCGCCGATGCGCTGCACCGGGTTCAGCGCGGTCATCGGCTCTTGGAAGATCATGCCGATCTCCGCACCTCGCACGGCGCACAGCGCGCGATCGCCCAGCGTGATCAGATCGCGACCTGCCAGCCTGATGGCGCCTTCGGTCCGGGCGCCGGGGGGCAACAGACCCATCGCCGCCAGCGCGGTCATCGACTTGCCCGAGCCGGATTCGCCGGTCAGGGCGACAATCTCGCCCGGTGCGATGGCAAGCCGGACCTTCCGCAGGACGGGCTTGCCGGCGATGGCGACCGACAGGTCGTCGAGTTCCAGAAGGGCCGCGCCCGTGTCGGGTGACGGGGGGGATCGGCGCTGCCCCTCGCGCGCCCCGGGGGATTTGCGCCAGAATGAAGAAGCGAGCCGGGTCATGCCCGCACCGCGTTCAGCCGGGGGTCGAGCCGGTCGCGCAGCCCGTCGCCCAGCAGGTTCAGGCCCAGCACCATCAGCACGATTGCCAGGCCCGGGATGATCGCCACGTGCGGAGCGAGGCTGACCATGGTCTGCGCGTCGGCCAGCATCCGGCCCCAGCTGGGGATCGGCGGCTGCGCGCCCAGGCCGACGTAGCTTAGCCCGGCCTCGGCCAGGATGCCGAGGCTGAACTGGATCGTGCCCTGCACGATCAGCAGGTTCGCCAAGTTGGGCAGGACATGCTCGACGCTGATGCGGGGGCCGCGCTTGCCGGCCACGCGGGCGGCCATGATGAACTCGCGACTCCAAAGCGCCATGGCGGCGCCGCGGGTCAGGCGGGCGAAGACGGGGATGTTGAAGATGCCGATGGCGAGGATCGCGTTGACGGCACCCGGCCCGAAGATCGCGGTGATCAGGATGGCGATGACCAGGGACGGAAAGGCGAAGACGAGGTCCGACCCGCGCGAGATGACCTCGTCCAGCCAGCCGCCGCGATTGGCGGCGGCGGCGAGGCCCAGCGGCACGCCAAGGCCCATGCCGATGCCCACCGCCACCAGCGCCACCGCGATCGAAGTGCGCGCGCCGATCATGATCATGCTGAGCATGTCGCGGCCGAAATGGTCGGTACCCAGCCAGTGCTCGGCCGAGGGTGGCTGCAGGCGTTCGGCGATGTTCATCGCGGCGACGTCGCCGGGCGTCCAGGCGAAGGACAGCGCG
This sequence comes from Citreimonas salinaria, assembly GCF_900107235.1. Taxonomy (GTDB): domain Bacteria; phylum Pseudomonadota; class Alphaproteobacteria; order Rhodobacterales; family Rhodobacteraceae; genus Citreimonas; species Citreimonas salinaria. The sequence goes on along the minus strand of NZ_FNPF01000004.1, from coordinate 49,279 downwards.
GCCGCAAGGACGAACAGCGCGGTCAGCGCGGCCCCGGCAATCAGCGCACGGCTCATGCCCGGCGCCTCAGGCGGGGATCGACGGCGGCATAGGCCAGGTCTACGGCGAAGTTCACCATGATGACCGCGAAGACCAGCAGCATGACCACGGATTCGACCACCACGAGATCGCGCTGCGTGATCGCCTGGAAGATCAGCCGCCCTAGGCCAGGCAGGTAGAACACCTGCTCTATGATGATCGCGCCGGCCAGCAGGAAGGCGAATTGCAGGCCGAGGATGGTCAGCACCGGGATCAGCGCGTTACGGACCCCGTGGCGCCACAGGGCCTGGCGCATGCTCAGCCCCTTGGCGCGCGCGGTGCGGATGAAATCCTCGCCCAGCACGTCGATCAGGGACGACCGCATGACCCGTGCGAGGATTGCCGCCTGCGGCAGGGCCAGCGCGATCGCCGGCAGGGTCAGCGCCTTGAGCGCGGCCAAGGGATCGGACCACCCCGGAAAGCCGCCCGCGCTGAACCAGCCGAGGTTGATGGCGAAGAGCAGCACGAGGAGCATGGCGAACCAAAAGTTCGGCACCGCCACGCCCAGCTGGGTCGCGCCCATCACCGCCACGTCGGGGCCGCGGCCGCGGCGGGCGGCGGCGATCAGGGCGGCGGGGAATGCGATCGCGGTCGACAGGGTCAGCGCGTAGAGCGCCAGGGGAAGCGAGACCCAGAGCCGGTCGGCGACCATCTGCGCGACGGGCGTGCGGTAGGTGTAGGAGGTGCCGAAATCACCCGTGATCATGCCGCCCAGCCAGTTCAGGTATCGCTGCCATTTCGGCACGTCGAGGCCAAGCTCGGCCCGCAGGGCGGCGACGGTGTCGGGCTGGGCGTTGATCCCCAGCATGAACCGGGCCGGGTCGCCGGGGGCGATCTCAACCACGGCGAAAATGACCGCCGAGGCGACCAGAAGGCTGATCGCGAGCGAGATCAGGCGTTTGACGGCGTAGGCCAGCATGGCGGCACGGTAGGGTCGCGCCACGCCGGGGTCCAGCGGCAAAAATTGCCCGCCGGAAAGGGTGTCCCACGGTGGGACACGATCGAGCCCCAGAGAAATCAATGGCTTGCGGAGACCGATTCAGACTCTGTCAACCTTTGGCCTCTACCTGGCGCAGGCGGCGGGCGACCGGACCCGCAGCGGTCCCGGCCCTGTGCGCTGTCGACGCGTGGGGGAACCGGGCCCGCCGCCCTCTCGTTCCGTCTCGTGCTTGCAAGAAACCCTGAGACGAGACGCGAGGCCGCATGAGCAGGCGAGCGCAGGACGAAGACGACCGGCGCGACGCGGCGCGGGCGCGGAAGGACGGCGACACGTCCGGCGATAATCCCGCCGCGGACACGCCCGACGACAACGGCCGGCCCGCCGCCGGGAAGCGCGAACTCACCCGCCACCCGCGAGAGGAAAGCGGGCAGGCCGCGGCGGGACTGACGGATGTCTCGCGCGAGGCCGCCGAACGCGCCGAACAGCCCTACGCGCTGTGGTCGTCCGAGCGGATGTTCATCCTGTCCACCGCGGCCGCGGGCGTGGGGCTGGGCAACCTGTGGCGGTTTCCGACGCTGGTCGGCGAGAATGGCGGCGGCGTGTTCCTGCTTGCCTACGCCGTGGCGGTCATCGCCTTCGCGATCCCCTTTGCGGCGCTGGAAATCGCCGTCGGGCGCGCGGCCCACGGCTCGGTCATCGCCAGCTTCCGCAGCCTCGGGCGCCGCTTCGTGCCGGTGGGCGTGGCCATCGTCCTGCTGACGCTGGTGATCGACAGCTACTACTTCGTCATCACCGGCTGGACGCTGGGCTTCGCGGTCGAGGCGACGCTGGGCCCCGCCCCCGGTTTCGAGGATTTCACGGCCGGCTATGCCTCGGTCTGGTGGCTGTGTGCCGTGGGGGCGCTGGTGGCCGCGATCCTGGCTTTCGGGCTGTCCGGCATCGAGCGCGCGGCGCAATTCCTGATGCCGGTGCTGCTGCTGGCGCTTGTCGGCATCGCGATCTACGGCCTGAGCAACGGCGCGGCCACCGAGGCGCTGTCGTTCCTGTTCTCGCCCGATCCGTCCCGCCTGACCGATGCCGAGGTCTGGCGATCCGCCTTCGGGCAGGCCTTCTTTTCACTGACCATCGGACAGGGCTACCTGATCACCTATGGCAGCTACCTGCCGCTGCGGGTGAACGTGCCGCGATCCGTCGCCGTGATCGCGGCGATCAATTCCAGCGTCGCGATCCTTGCGGGGCTTGCGATCTTCCCGCTGGTCTTTGCCGCCGGGCTGGACCCCGGTGCCGGGTCCGAGCTGGCGTTCGAGACGCTGCCGCGCGCGTTCGAGCAGATGGGCGGGGGCGCGTTCCTCGCGCCGGTGTTCTTCTGGTTGCTGTTCCTTGCCGCGCTGTCGTCCTGCCTGGGCGGGGCCAAGGTGGTGACCGCCGCGCTGCGCGAGCAGTGGCGGCGCATCGGGCAGGTCTCTGGCGTCTTGATCGGCATCGCCGCGATCGTGGCGCTGGGGGTGCCTTCGGCGCTGTCCTACGCGGCGCCGGAATGGACGATCGGCGACAGGCCGGTGCTGGACGCGGTCGACCGGATCGTGGGGTCCAACGGCACGATCGTCATGGGGATCGTGTCATCTGCGGTTCTGGGCTGGCGGTTTTCCCCGGACCGGCTGAGCCGCCAGTTCGGGCTGCGGGACCGTGCGGCGCTGACGCTGGGCTGGCTGGTGCGGATCGCGCCGATCGCGCTGGCGGTGCTGTTCGGCGTCGGGCTGGTGACCGGGGACGGCTGAGCGTACGGGGATGCGACGACGCCCTTTCGCGGGCGCCGGGATGTGTCTATATGCCCGCCATGCAGAATCCCCCCGATCTTCGCCCCGACCTGTCGCGCGCGCGGCTGACCGAGACGCGCCGCCCCGGCCAGCCCACAATCGGCATGGTCAGCCTTGGCTGTCCCAAGGCGCTGGTCGACAGCGAACGCATCCTGACCCGCCTGCGGGCCGAGGGGTACGGCATCTCGGCGGATTATTCCGGCGCCGATGCGGTGATCGTGAACACCTGCGGGTTCCTCGACAGCGCCAAGGCCGAAAGCCTGGACGCCATCGGCGAGGCGCTGGCCGAGAACGGCCGCGTGATCGTCACCGGCTGTCTCGGGGCCGAGCCCGACTACATCACCGGTGCGCATCCCAAGGTGCTGGCCGTGACCGGGCCGCACCAGTACGAACAGGTGCTGGACGCGGTGCACATGGCCGTCCCGCCCAAGCCCGATCCGTTCGTGGACCTGCTGCCGGCGCAGAACGTCAGCCTGACGCCGCGGCATTACAGCTACCTCAAGATAGCCGAAGGCTGTAACCACAAGTGCAAGTTCTGCATCATCCCCGACATGCGCGGGAAGCTGGTCAGCCGTCCGCACACGGCGGTGATGCGCGAGGCGGAAAAGCTGGCCGAGGCCGGGGTGCGCGAGCTGCTGGTGATCTCGCAGGATACATCGGCCTACGGCACCGACTGGAAGGACCGCGCGACGAAGTTTCCCTTCCTCGATCTCGCGCGCGATCTGGGCACCTTAGGGGCGTGGGTGCGGATGCACTACGTCTATCCCTACCCGCATGTGCGCGACCTGATCCCGATGATGGCGCGGGGGATGGAGTCGGGCATCCTGCCCTATCTCGACATCCCGTTCCAGCACGCGCATCCCGACACGCTGAAGCGCATGGCGCGCCCCGCCGCGGCCGAGCGCACGCTGGACGAGATCGCCGCCTGGCGGGCCGAGTGCCCGGACATCGCCCTGCGCTCGACCTTCATCGTGGGCTATCCGGGCGAGACCGAGGACGAGTTCCAGACCCTGCTGGACTGGCTGGACGAGGCGAAGCTGGATCGCGTGGGCTGCTTCCAGTACGAGGACGTCGCCGGCGCCCGGTCGAACGCGCTGCCCGACCACGTCGACGCGGCGGTCAAGCAGGAGCGCTGGGACCGGTTCATGGAGAAGGCGCAGGCGATCTCGGAGGCGAAGCTGGCCGCGAAGGTGGGCACGCTGCAGCAGGTGATCGTCGACGACGTGGACGAGGACGGCATCGCCACCACCCGCACACGGGCGGATGCCCCCGAGATCGACGGCAACCTGTTCATCGACGAGGGCGCCGAGGGGCTGGAGCCCGGTGACATCGTCACGGTCGAGGTCGACGAGGCGGGCGAATACGACCTGTGGGGGCGGCTTCATGGCCAAGGCTGAGCGTCAGGATTTCCGGGCGATGGATGCCGCGACCTGCCTTGCGCATCTTGGCCGGCTGCCGGCGCGGGCGCGGCGCGACGGTGCGCGGACCTTGATCTACAAGAAGAACCGCAGGCCCGCAGGCCTGCGCGAGCAGATCAACCTTCTGGATGCGCTGCGCGACGAACCAGCCCTGACCGATTTCGACCGGCTCTATGCCCTGATCGCCGGATCGCACAAGGTGTGCGAGGAGGTTCTGGTCGAGGACGCGCATCACTGGCTCGACCGGCTGCTCGATGCCGAGGCGCAGATCCGGGCGATGCCGATCGCCTACGGGCTGCGCCGCGATCGCACGCACCTGGTGTTCTCGGCGCAGAACGTGGCGCTGAACCTCGACCTGCTGACCGGCGCGCGCCATGCGACGCGCCTGGGCGACTGGGTGATGCACGAGGTCGAGACGCTGAACCTTCGGCGGATGACGCCCTACCTGTTCAACAGCACCAGCAACACGGTCAAGGCCGCGGGACTGGTGGCGCTGGCCCGGCCCGAGGCGGTGGACCGCATCCATGACCTGATGCGGCGGCTGGTGTCGTACAGCATCGAGATCAACAACCCCGTCCACTGGTGGGTCTTCTCGCGATTCAGGGCACCGTCGAAGCTGGACGAGGTCGAGGAGCGGGCGGCCTTCGGGTCGCATTGCAACACGATCCTGCGCCTTCGCGCGCTCGAGGACGCAACGCGCGCGAAGGATGCGGATGCGCGCCGCGCGGCGTTCGAAAAGGTCGCCGACCTCTGCGTGGCCCAGGCGACGCCGGCACAGAAGACGGCGTTGACGGAAGCGGCGCGCACCGTGTTCGGCGATCGCTGGACCGCATCGGCGCCCGGCGGCGGAGCCGCCGTTTAGCGTTTGCAAAGCGCGCGCGTTCTGCGGCAAGAGGCAGCGCATGGCCAAGCTGCATTTCCACTACTCGACGATGAACGCCGGCAAGTCGACGCTGCTGCTGCAGGCGTCGCACAACTACAACGAACGCGGGATGGAGACCTACCTGCTGACCGCCGCGCTGGACGACCGCGCGGGGCGGGGGCGCATCGCGTCGCGGATCGGGGTGGGCCAGGAGGCCGACACCTTCGCCTCGGACACCGACCTGTTCGCGCTGATCGAAGCGCGGATGGCGAAAGGGACGATCGCCTGCGCGTTCCTCGACGAGGCGCAGTTCCTGACCGAGGCCCAGGTCTGGCAACTGGCCCGCGTGGTGGACGACCTGGACCTGCCGGTCATGGCCTACGGGCTGCGCGTCGATTTCCGCGGGCAGCTGTTTCCGGGCTCGGCCGCGCTGCTGGCGCTGGCCGACGTGATGCGCGAGGTGCGCACGATCTGCCATTGCGGGCGTATGGCGACCATGGTCGTGCGGCAGGACGCGACAGGCCGCCCGATGCGCGAGGGCGCGCAGGTGCAGATCGGCGGCAACGAGACCTATGTCAGCCTGTGCCGCCGCCACTGGCGCGAGGCGATGGGCGACCGGCCCGCCGCGCGCCCCGGCTAGCCCGATCCATCAGAACCGCTTGCGCGCCTTGTCGAAGCTTTCCGAAAGGTCCTTCCACGCCCGCTCGAGCGCCGCGCTGACGTCGTCCCACGCGGCCTTGCCGGCCTCGTTGAGCTCGTCGATGCGCTTTTCCGCCCGGTCGCGGTTGGCCTGCATCTCGCGCAGGCTTTCCTCCTGCTTCGCGCGGACTTCCTCGTTCTGCTTGGCCATCTGGGCCTGCAGACGGTCGATCTGGGCGTTCCAGTCGTCGAGCTGCTTCTTGGCCTGTTCCACCATTGCGTCGCGATCCATGCATGCCTCCTGTTCGTTGGCCTTCAGGAGGCAGCGTGCCACGAATCGCGCCACCGGCAAAGAGCAGAGGGCTAGGCGCGCTCGACCAGCACGGATCCCACGGAATAGCCCGCGCCGAAGGAACAGATCACGCCGCGGTCCCCCGGCGACAGGTCCTCGCAGTTCTGCGAGAAGGCGATGATCGAGCCGGCCGACGAGGTGTTGGCATAGTCCTGCAGGATGTTGGGTTGTTCATCGGCGTCGGGAACACGTCCCAGCACCTTGCGGCCGATGAAGTCGTTCATCGTCTTGTTGGCCTGGTGCAGCCACAGGCGCTTGAGGTCGTCCGCGCGCCAGCCGTTCTCCTCCATGTTGGACAGGATGTGGGCCGACACCATCGGCAGCACCTCCTTGAAGACCTTGCGGCCGTTCTGCATGAACTGCATGTCGCGCCGGTCCTCCATCTGGTCGTGGGCGCGGCGCAGGAAGCCGTCGTTGTTGCGGATGTTGTTGCTGAATTCGGTCGCGCAGCGGCTGCCGTGGATGACGAAGTGATCGCCCTGCGCCTCGTCTGCGCGTTCGATCACCACGGCGGTGGCCACGTCGCCGAAGATGAAGTGACAGTCGCGGTCGCGCCATTCCAGGTGGCCCGAGCAGATTTCCGGGTTCACCACCAGCGCGCGGCGCACGCTGCCGGTGCGCACCATGTCGGCGGCCGCCTGGATGCCGAACGTGGCCGAGGAGCATGCCACGTTCATGTCGAAGGCGAAGCCCCGCGCGCCCAGCAGGTTCTGGATCTCGATCGCCATCGCCGGATAGGCGCGTTCGTGATTCGACGCGGCGCAGATCACAAGGTCGATCTCGGCCCCCTCGCGCCCCGCGCGCGCCAGCGCCTTCCGCGCGGCATCGAGCCCGATCTCGGCCATGATCGACGGCTCGTCGTCGGCGCGCGGCTGCAGCCTGGGATACATGCGCGCCGGGTCGAGGATGCCGGCCTTGTCCAGCACGTAGCGCTGCTCGATCCCGCTGGCCGAGGTGATGAACTCGGCGCTGGAATGGGCCATCGGCTCGACCTCGCCGGCGGCGATGGCGGCGGCGTGTTCCTCGTTCCAGCGGTCGGCATAGGCGTTGAAGGCCACGACCAACTCGTCGTTGGTGATCGTCTGGTGCGGGGTGAAGACCCCGTGTCCGGTGATGGCGGGCTGGTGCATGGCTTTCTCCAAGGACTGGCGCGCAAGGAAACCGTTGCGACGCGCGCGGTCAAGCGGCGCGCCGTTCACGGGCGCGCGCGTGACGCAGGGTTTCGCGCGGTTCAGACCGGGTTGGGCAGGTCCTTGCCGTCGAGCAGGGCGATGGCGTTCTCGACCGCCATCAGGCCCATCGCCTCGCGCACTTCCAGCGCGGCGGTGCCGAGGTGCGGCAGCAGCACCGCATTGTCGAGTGCGCGCAGGCGGTCGGGAACCTCGGGCTCTTTTTCGTAGACGTCGAGGCCCGCGCCACCGATGCGCCCTGCCTCGAGCGCGTCGATCAGCGCGGATTCGTCGATCACGTCGCCGCGGGCGATGTTGACCAGGTGGGCGTGCGACGGCATCGCGGCGAGCACCTTTGCGTCGACCAGGTGCCGCGTCTCGGCCCCGCCCGGCACGGCGATCGCCAGCACGTCGGATGCCGCCGCCAGCGCGGCCGCGTCGGCGTGGCGCCTGGCGGGAAACTCCAACTCCTTGTCCGATCGCGCGACGTAGCCCACGGACATGCCGAAGCCGAAATGGCAGCGCTTGGCGATGGCCTGCCCGATCCGGCCCATGCCGACGATTCCCAGCCGCTTTCCGGTCAGGTGCATCCCCAACATCTGCGTCGGGTGCCAGCCCTTCCACTGGCCGGCGCGCACCATCCGCTCGCCCTCGGCGGCGCGGCGGGTCGACATCAGCATCAGCGTCAGCGCGATGTCGGCGGTGGCGTCGGTCACGGTGCCCGGCGTGTTGGTCACCGCGACGCCCGCGTCCCGCGCGGCGGCCACGTCGATGTGGTTGTAGCCCACGCCGAAATTCGCCAGCAGCCGGCAGCGGATGTCGCCCGCCGCGGCGAATATCCCGGCCGAGAAGGCGTCGCCCAGCGTCGGGATCACCGCGTCGTGGTCGCGCAGGGCGGCGATCATCTCGTCGCGGTCCATCGGCGTGGTCTTGTCGCGCACGGTCACGTCGAAGCGGCTTTGCGCGGTGGCGACGACGAGCTCGGGCAGCGGACGGGCGATCAGGAGCTTCATGGACGTGTCCTTTGCGGAGCGGCGGAGTTTCAACACAGCCGGGCACCGTCCGGCGCGGGCTTGTCGGGCACGGCCAGCACCACGGCGCCGCTGTCGTCGTGTATGCCCAGCACCAACACCTCGGACCGGACGGGGCCGATCTGGCGGGGCGGGAAGTTCACGACGGCCAGCACCTGCCGGCCGACCAGCGCCTCGGGCGTGTAATGCTCGGTGATCTGGGCCGAACTCTTCTTCTCGCCCAGCTCGGGGCCGAAATCGATCCACAGCCTGATCGCGGGCTTGCGCGCCTCGGGGAACGGCTCGGCGCGCGTGACGGTGCCGGCGCGGATGTCGACGGACAGGAAGTCGTCGGACGTGATCTGCGGTGCCGCGTCAGCCACGGGCCAGCTCGCGCGAGCGGGCCGAGGCCGCGGCCACAGTGCGTCGGATCAGCGGCGGCAGGCCGGTATCGGTGTCCATCAGCACGTCCAGCCCGGCCTGCGTCGTGCCGTTGGGCGAAGTCACGTTTCGCCGAAGCTGTGCCGGGTCCTCGCCGGTCCGCACCGCCAAGGCACCGGCGCCCGCCACGGTCGCGCGGGCCAGTTGCAGCGCCAGTTCCGGCGACAGCCCCTCCGCCTCGGCGGCGGCGGCCATGCATTCGATCAGGTGGAAGACGTAGGCCGGCCCGGACCCGCTGACGCCGGTGACCGCGTCGATCTGCGCCTCGGTCTCGAGCCGCACGACGTCGCCCACCGCCGACAGCAGCGCCTCGGCCGCGTCCATCTGCGCCCCGGACACATGCGCGTTGCCGACGATCGCGGTGATCCCCTGCCCGATCGCGGCGGGCGTGTTGGGCATGGCGCGGACGATCGGGCTGCGCTCGCCCAGCGCGGCCTCGAGCGTGGCGATCGTGGTGCCGGCGGCGACCGAGACGAACAGCGTGTCGCCGTTGCCCAGCGCCCGCAGCGCGGGCAGCGCCTCGACCATCTTCTGCGGCTTGACGGCGACGATCACCACGGCCGGATCGGGCGGCAGCGGCGCATTGAGATGCGTGCCCTGCGCCTTCACCCAGTCCGAGGGGTTGGGGTCGCTGATCCACACCGACGAGGACGGAAGACCGCGCGCCAGCCAGCCTTCCAGCATGGCCGAGCCCATCTTGCCGCATCCCATCAACACCAGGCCGCGTTGCGCCAGCTCCGAATTCTGCATGCCGTCTCCCCTCCCCTGCCGGTCCTTGGAGCGACGTTACGAAAGGCCGCGCCCGGGGGCAATCACTCCGCCCGCGCCGCGACTCTACCGGTTGGCGAGATGCGCCAGCCGGACGAAGACGCGCTCGACCAGCGCGCCGGCCGGCGCGCGCTGGCCGGCGCTGCGCAGGGCAAGGTCGGTATCCATCAGCGCGGCCAGCGCGGCCTCGAGCCGCTCGGCGGACCATTTCGACGATTGCCTCAGCAGCCGGTCGCGGCGGGGGCCGAAGACCGGCGGGCGCAGGCGGCCGATGCCCTGGTTCGGGCCGCCCGGCGCGCTGGCGAGCGCATAGAGCGTCCGGAAATGCCGCATCCCGAAGATCATCAGCGTCACGGGCGCGACACCCTGCGCCCACAAGGTCCGCATCACCGGCGCGATGTCGCCGGTGCGCCCCTCGGCCAGCACGTGAAAGATCTCGTCGATATCGGCCTCGGTCGAGCCGGGGGCCATCAGCGCCACCTCGTCGGCGGTCAGGGGCGTGTCGTCGCCCAGCTTGTAGAGCGCGACCTTCTCGAGCGTCTGGCGGAAATCGCCAGGGCCCAGCGTGCGCGCCAGCGATTCCAGCGCGGACATCGGGTCGCGGGGCACGTCGCGCAGGCCGGCCTGCTTCAGCGCGTCCTCGATCTCGGCCCGGCCCATCGGGTCGTCGTAGATGCCGGCGGCATAGGCGGCCCTGTGGCCCTCGAACGCCTTGCGCAGCGCGGACTTCGCGGTCAGCGAGCCCGCGGTCGCGACGATGAATGCGTCGCCCGGGCGCCACTCGGCCAGCGCGGTGGCGAAGAGCGGCGCCAGCCCGTCGGTCGCCTCTTCGACCAATGCCACGCGCGGGCCGGGAAAGAAGCCCTGCGCCTTGATCGCGTCCAGCAGCGCCGCGCCGTCCTTGCGCAGGTCGGCGCCGGTCATGCGGGCCAGACGCATCTCGGCCTCGCCCTCGGGGCCGATCAGGTGGGCGACCACCTCTTGCCGGCGCAGCGCGACGCGCATCGTGTCCTCGCCGAAGATCAGCAGGCCGGCGGCGTCGCGGTCGGGCGCGCGGAAGAAGGCGGCGGCGTCGCGGGCGGAGAGTTTCATGGCGTGCTCGGCCGGGCCGTCACCGGGGCAGTTCCGGCGCGGTCAGAAGCAGCAGGTCGACCATCTGGTCGGCCAGCAGCACTGCGAGCCGTTGCTCGGCGTCTCGTCTGGCCGCCAGCGTCGCCACGGTCGAGCCGGTGGCGGAATAGCCGGTGAAGGCCTGCGTCGCGTCGCTGACCAGGATGCGCTCGGTCACCGCGTCGACCAGCGTGAAGCGCACCTCGCCCGCCAGGCGGTAGCGCGTGGTGGCGCCGGCCGAGGTGCCGCCCAGCGCCTCTTCGTCGGTGGCGAGGGCCAGGCGTAAGGCGTAAGACGCATCCGGCCCGGCGCGGCCAAGCCGTTCCTCGAACCGGCGGTTGAAGACGTAGCCGATCGGGCCGGCGGGTTCGGGCAAGGCGACCTCGCCCAGCAGCTTGCCGCCGGCGCCGCCCGCGCCGTAGACCGGCGCGAAGCCGCAGCCCGCCAGCGACAGGGCGGCTGCGCCGGAGCCCATTCCCAGGCAGAAAGCGCGTCGGCCGAAGCGTCCGCCTGCCGCCCTGCCCGCCGTCCCGTTCTTCCGTTCGCTACACGACCACATTCACGATCCGCCCCGGCACCACGATCAGCTTTTTGGGCGCGCCGCCCTCCAGCGCGCGCACCACAGCTTCGTGCGCGAGGACGGCCTTTTCAACCTCTTCCTTGGGCGCGTCGTTCGGCACGGTGATCTCGCCCCGGCGCTTGCCGTTGACCTGGATCGGCAGGGTGACGGTGTCCTCGACCAGCATGGACTCGTCGGCCACGGGCCAGGGCGCGTCGGCCACGAGGCCCTCTCCGCCCAGCAACTGCCACATCTCCTCGGCCAGGTGGGGGGTCATCGGCGCCATCAGCTGCGCCAGCGCGCGCGCCGCCTGCCGTTTCACGCCGGCGCCCGCTCGGGATTTGCCCAGCGCGTTGGTGAAGGCGTAGAGCCGCGCGATGGCTGCGTTGAAGCCGAAGGATTCGACCCCCAGCGAAACGTCACGGATCGCCTTGTGCATCTCGCGCAGAAGCGGTTCGTCCTCGGCGGTCTCGGGCGCGTCGGAGCCGGCGATTTCCGATGCCATGCGGTGCACCCGCGACAGGTGCTTGTGGGCGGCCTCGGCGCCGGCGGCGGTCCATTCCACGTCGCGCTCGGGCGGGCTGTCGGACAGCACGAACCAGCGCGCGGTGTCGGCGCCGTAGGTGCCGATGATCGCCACCGGGTCGACCACGTTGTTCTTGGACTTCGACATCTTGGCCGAGGGGATGATCTCGACCTCGGTGCCGTCGGCGAGATAGCCGCGGCCCTCGCGCAGGGTCACGTCCTCGGGGTAGTGGTAGACCGGGCGGCCCTGAGGGTCGCGGGTCTGGTAGATCGCGTGCGTGACCATTCCTTGCGTGAACAACGCGTCGAACGGTTCAATGCACTTGTCGGGCAGGTGGCCGGTCATCTGCATCGCGCGGGCGAAGAAGCGCGAATAGAGCAGGTGCAGGATCGCGTGTTCGATCCCGCCGATATACTGGTCGACGTTCATCCAGTATTCGGCGGCCTTCAGGTCGGTTGGCGTGCCGGCGTCCGGCGCGGTGAAGCGGGCGTAGTACCACGACGAATCGACGAAGGTGTCCATCGTGTCGGTCTCGCGCCGCGCGGGGGCGCCGCAGGCGGGGCAGGCGCAGTCGCGCCACGTCGGGTGCCGGTCGAGCGGATTGCCCGGGATCGAGAAGTCGATGGGCTTGCCGTCCTCGTCGTAGGGGAGGGCGACGGGCAGGTTTTCCTTCTTCTCGGGGACGACGCCGCAGGTGTCGCAATGCACCACCGGGATCGGGCAGCCCCAGTAGCGCTGGCGCGACAGGCCCCAGTCGCGCAGGCGGAACTTGGTCACGCCCTGCCCGACGGCGTTCTCCTCGCAGAAGTCGATGGCGGCGTCGATCGCCGCGTCGCCGGTCTGGGCCTCTTCGCCGGCGAACCCGGCGACGTAGCGCACGGTTTCGGGCTTGGGGGGCACGTAGGCGGGGCCGCCGTCCTCGGGCAGGATGAAGGTGCCTTCCTCGCCCATGGCTGGGACGAAGACGGATCTCACCGGCAGGTCGTACTTGCGCGCGAAGTCCAGGTCGCGCTGGTCGTGCGCGGGGCAGCCGAAGATCGCGCCGGTTCCGTAATCCATCAGGATGAAGTTGGCCACGAAGACCGGCAGCTCCCACGCGGTGTCGAAGGGGTGGCGCACCCGCAGCCCGGTGTCGTAGCCGCGCTTCTCGGCCTTCTCCATCTCTTCCTCGGAGGTGCCCATGCGGCGGCATTCGGCGTTGAACTCGGCCAGCTCGACGTCGTCCTTCTCCAGCCGGCGGGCCAGCGGGTGGTCGGGCGAGATGCCGACGAAGCTGGCGCCCGTCAGCGTGTCGGGGCGGGTGGTGTAGATGTCGACGCGGTCGTGGCCTTCGGGTCCGTCGATCAGGCCGAAGGCCATCTGGAGCCCGCGCGACTTGCCGATCCAGTTGGCCTGCATCAGCTTGACCTTGGCCGGCCAGTCGTCGAGCGCGTCGAGCGCGGACAGCAATTCCTCGGAATAGTCCGAGATGCGGAAGAACCACTGCGTGAGTTCCCGCCGCTCGACCGGCGCGCCCGAACGCCAGCCCTTGCCGTCGATCACCTGCTCGTTCGCAAGCACCGTCATGTCGACCGGGTCCCAGTTGACAACCGCGTTCTTGCGGTAGACCAGGCCTTTCTCGAGGAAGTCGAGGAACAGCGCCTGCTGCTGGCCGTAATAGTCCTCGTCGCAGGTGGCGAACATGCGCGACCAGTCGAGGCCGAAGCCCAGCGGCTTCATCTGGCCGACCATCGTGTCGATGTTGCCGTAGGTCCAGTCCTTCGGGTGCCCGCCCGAAGCCATCGCGGCGTTCTCGGCCGGCATGCCGAAGGCGTCGAAGCCCATCGGGTGCAGCACGTTGAAGCCGTTGGCCTTGCGGTGGCGCGCGATGACGTCGCCCATCGTGTAGTTGCGCACGTGACCGATATGGATGCGCCCCGAGGGATAGGGGAACATCTCGAGCACGTAGTATTTCGGCCGGTCGGGCACGATCTCGGCGCGGAAGGTTCCGGCCTGCTCCCAGGCGGCCTGCCATTTCGGCTCGATCGAGGCGGGGTCGTAGCGCGACATGCGGGTATCCTTTGGCGGGCGGTGCGTGCCGCCGGGTGATAGGCGGATGCGGGCGCGGGGTCCAGCCTGTGGCGCGGGGGCTGCGGAAATTCCCGCGCGCGGCCGGCGGCATTGGCGGCGCGCCGAGCGCGTGCCACAAGGGCGTGACGCGACGCAACGGGCCCGGCCGCATGGACATCCTGCTGATCCACCAGAACTTCCCCGGGCAGTTCAAGCACCTCGCCCCGGCGCTGGCGCGGGCGGGGCACCGGGTGACGGCGCTGACCTGCCGGGTGAAGGAGGCACAGACCTGGCACGGCGTGCGCATCCTGCCCTACGCCATCCGCGGCGCCAGCACCCGCGAGATCCATCCGTGGCTTGCGGATTTCGAAACCAAGGTCCTGCGCGGCCATTCCTGCCACGCGGCGGCGGCCGCGCTGAAGGCGCAGGGCTACGCGCCGGATGTCATCTGCGCGCATCACGGCTGGGGCGAGAGCCTGTTCCTCAAGGATGTCTGGCCGGAGGCGCGACTGGGGCTCTATTGCGAGCTCTACCACCTGAGCACGCCGGACTTCACCACCTTCGACCCGGAGTTCCCGCCCCGCGACCCGGCCACCGACGCGCTGCGGCTGCGGCTGAAGAACCTCAACAACCGGCTGCACGCCGAGGTCATGGATGCCGGCCTGTCGCCGACGCATTTCCAGGCGGGCACCTATCCGGACCCGGTGCGCGAGCGGATCACCGTGGCGCATGACGGCGTGGACACGGGCGTGGTGCGTCCGGATCCGGGCGCGCGCCTGCCGGTGACGGACACCGTGACGCTGACCCCCGACGACGAGGTCGTGACCTTCATCAACCGCAACCTCGAGCCCTATCGCGGCTACCACGTCTTCATGCGAGCCCTCCCCGAGATCCTGCGCACACGCCCCCGCGCCCACGTGGTGCTGATCGGCGCCGAGGGGACGAGCTACGGCTCGGCGCCGCCGAAGGGGCAGACGTGGAAGCAGATCTTCCTCGATGAGGTGCGTCCCCGCATCCCAGAAGCGGACATGGCGCGCGTGCACTTCCTGGGCCGCGTGCCCTACGACCGCTACCTGTCGATGCTGCAGGCCAGCAGCGTCCACGTCTACCTGACCTACCCCTTCGTGCTGTCGTGGTCGCTGCTCGAGGCGATGGCCGCCGAATGCGCGATCCTCGCCAGCGACACCGCCCCGGTACGCGAGGCGATCTCCGACGGCGAGACCGGCGTGCTGACGGACTTCTTCGACCGCGAGACGCTGGTCGCGCGCCTTGGCGAATTGCTGGACGATCCCGACAGGCGCGCGCGGCTGGGCCGGGCGGCGCGGCAGCACGTGCTGAAGCACTACGACCTGGAAACGGTGTGCCTGCCGGCGCAGATGGCCTGGGTCGAGCACCTGGAAACGCTCGACCCGCGCCCGCCGCGGGACTGAGCCCGCACGGCTTCACGCGCGCCGATTCTTCCTGTCGCGAGCATCTCGGCGGCGGGCCGGGGGCGGTGCCCCCCATGCCCCGCCGCGCCCCGCTAGAGCCGGCTGTCCTGCTGGCGCAGCTGGCGGGCGCGGGTCAGGATCGCATCCTCGATCGCGCGCACGGTCTCGGGCGCCACGGGTCCCCACCGCGTCTGCAGCGCCACGTTCAGCGAGCGCGCGTCCAGCGCCGGATCGTCGACGTGGATCGTCGCGCGATAGGCCTGCCCGCCGCCCGGAGGGGTGCCGAAGCCGGTGACGATGACCCCGGTGAACGGATCGATCGACTGCACCGGCAGGAAATCCAGCGTCTGCAGCGCGGCATTCCAGATGTAGCGGTTGACCGCCCCCACCTGCCCCTGGTCGCCGCGTTCGCGGAACAGGTCCCAGATGGTCGAGCTGGGCGGGCCGTAATCTTCATAGACGATATCGTCCATGATCTCGTCGGCCGGCGGCGTGTCGACCGGCGCGCGCGACCGGTCTCCGGTGAACATTCCGCATCCCGACAGCAGCAGAGCCGCCGCAATTCCGATGCCGAAAGCGTTTCGCATGCGCCGCATTTGGCCCCCGATCGCCATTGAACCCTGAATCTTCCTACAGAGAGAGGCGCCGCGCGACAAGCGGTTGTTATCCGGGCCCGTGCGGACCCCGTTGCCGGCGCCGCACCGCGCGATTGGCGACCTTGTGGCAATTGCGCATCACAAAACGGCTCGTTGCCGACACGGTTTGTCCAAGGGTTGCGAAGCCGCGTCCGCAGGGCGCATAGAACCCTCATCAAGACGGGCAACCCGGTTTGGTACGTGCCTTAGAACACATGAGGGAAACCATGAAAAAGATCCTGTTTGCGACCACTGCACTGGTTGCCTCCGCAGGCATCGCGTCCGCTCAGGGCGTCGAAGTCTCGGGCACCGCGGAAGTCGGTATTGTTGGCGGCGACCGCTATGACGCGGCCGACCCGATCCTGGGCTACGACAACGACAACGTCGACCAGCTGTGGACCGACGTCGAAGTCACCTTCACCATGACCGGCGAAGCCGACAACGGCCTGACCTTCGGCGCGTCGGTCCAGCTCGACGAAGCCCCCGGTCCGCACGGAACCGACGATGACGGCGCGACCTGGTTCCTGGCCTTCGGCGGTGCACGCCTCGACATGGGCGACACCGACGGCGCGTTCGACGCGGCAATGACCGAAGTCGGCCTGGTCGGCACCATCGACGACACCGAGACCGCGCATGCCGGCTACAACGGCAATGCGGGCCTCGACGGCTTCTATGATGGGCAGATCGCACGCTTCTCGTATTCGTACGAC
Source organism: Citreimonas salinaria (assembly GCF_900107235.1). Taxonomy (GTDB): domain Bacteria; phylum Pseudomonadota; class Alphaproteobacteria; order Rhodobacterales; family Rhodobacteraceae; genus Citreimonas; species Citreimonas salinaria. The sequence goes on along the minus strand of NZ_FNPF01000004.1, from coordinate 32,766 downwards.
GCCTTCACCGGCCACGTGTCGGTCGAGATCGACGACACCGGCGAAGACGCAGCGGTCTACGGCATCGGCTTCTCGTATGCTGCCGACCTGGCCGGCGTGAACCTGGGCTTCGGCATCGGTCACCAGCAGACCGAGATCGACAACAATTCGTTCCGCAACGTCCTGGTTCCGGGCTCGGACGGCGACTACAGCGTCACCGGTGCAAGCCTGTCGGCCACCACCGATGCCGGCATCCAGGTCGTCCTGAACTACTCCGAGTACAACCAGGAGAACTGGGACGAGACCATGACTCACTCGGCGATCGGCGTGGCATACACCATGAACGCCCTGTCGCTCGGCGTGAACTACGGTGTCTATGACGACGTCAACGGCGTCGACGGCGACGAAACCAGCGGCTACGCAGTGTCGATGAACTACGACCTCGGCGGCGGTCTCGTCGTGCAGGCCGGCTACGCCGAAAGCGACGTTGACGCTGGCGGCGTCGACGAAACCGGCGACAACTACTCGCTGGGTCTGGCAATGTCCTTCTAAGGACACCAGCCATTGGCTAGGGGAAGAGCGGGCCTTGCGCCCGCTCTTTTCTTTTGTGCCCCCCTTTCGTAAGCACATCGCGGACAGACAGGGGCGCAAGATGCCTGCAGACAGCACGAACGGCACGCGACCGATCGACAGGAACGGGACCATCGCGCAGGCCCGCGCGCTTCAGGCGCAGGGCCGGCTGGACGAGGCCGCGCAAGCCTGGCGCGCGCTGCGGGATGCCAATCCCGGCTTCGCCGAGGCGCGCATCCACCTGTCGACCAACGCCTTCGACCAAGGGGACCGCGACGCCTGCCTGTCGGAACTGCGCGAAGTGACCCGGCTGCTGCCCGACGATCCGCGCGCATGGTCGACGCTCGCGGCACGGCTGCGGCATTTCGGCCTGACCGACGAGGCGCTGAGCGCCTGCGACGCCGCCATCGCCTGCGATCCGAAATCGGTGAAGCTGCGCGCCGAGAAGGCGCACCTGCAGCAATCGCTGGGCGAGTTCGACGCCGCCGAGCGCGCGCTCATCAAGCTGCTCAGGCGCAGCCCGGCCGATACCGACCTCTACCGCATGCTGATGACCGCGCACCGCGTGACGCGCAACGACCCGGTCCTGCGCCAGATGCTGGCGCTGTGGAAGGACAAGCGGCTGAACGATACCGGGCGGATGAACCTCGGCTTCGCGCTGGCCACGGCGATGGAGCAACTGGACGAGCCGCGCCGCGTCTTTGCCTATCTCGACGCGGCCAACGCCGCGCAGGCGCGGCTGGCGCCCGACGATTCCGAGGCCCGCGCGCAGCAGGCCGCCGCGACACTGGCCGCGCAGGAGGGGGCCGACCTGACGCCGCGCGGGCCGCGGATGCAGCCGCGCCCGGTCTTCATCGTCGGGATGCCGCGGTCCGGGACCACGCTGGTGGAACGGATCATCGCGCGTCACAGCGGCGCCACCGCAGGGGGCGAGATGGGGCACGCGCTGCGCCGCGCGCGCCTGCGCTTCGGCCCGCCCGAGGCGATGACGCCGCTGGCCGACATTCCCGACGACGCGCTGGTCGACTGGGCCGCCGACTGGGCGCGGCTGGCGACGCGCGACACCGGCGCCGCGTCGGGCGTGGTGACCGACAAGGCGATGATGACCGAGCAGATCCTGGGCCTGATCCGGCGCGGCATGCCCGGCGCGCGGATCATCGTGGTGCACCGCGACCCGCGCGACATCGCGCTGTCGATCTATCGAAACCAGTTCCGCCTGGGCCAGCACCGCTACGCCAACGCGCTGACGGACATCGCCGACGCGATCAAGGCCTTCCGCGCAGCGATCGCCCACTGGCGCGCACGGATGCCCGAGGCCCTGCACGAGATCCGGTACGAGGATCTCGTCGCCGATCCCGAAGCGCAGACCCGCGCGCTGGTCGCGGCGGCCGGGCTCGAGTGGGAGGATGCGTGCCTGGACCCGGCGGCGGGATCGGGCAGCGTGCGCACCCTGAGCGTGGCACAGGTGCGTCAGCCCATCCATGCCGGGCGCCGGCAGGCCTGGCGCAAGTACGAATCCGAGATGCAGCCCTTCATTGACGCCTGGGGAGACCAACCATGGGACTGACCGACATCACCGACCGCGTAGCACGGGCCTGCGCCGAGGCCGGCCGCGACCCGTCCGAGGTCACGCTGGTCGCCGTGTCCAAGGTCCAGCCGCTGGACCGCGTCGAGGCGGTGCTGGAGCAGGGTCACCGCGTCTTTGGCGAGAACAAGGTCCAGGAGGCCGCCGGCAAGTGGCCGGATTTCCGCGCACGCTTCGACGGGATCAAGCTGCACCTGGTCGGGCCATTGCAATCGAACAAGACCCGGCAGGCGATGGAGCTGTTCGACGCGATCCACTCGGTCGACCGGCCGAAGATCGCCAACACGATCGCCCGCATCGCGCAGGAGATCGGCCACTGCCCCGACCTGTTCGTCCAGGTCAACACCGGCGAAGAGGACCAGAAGGCCGGCGTGCTGCCCGACCAGGCCGACGCCTTCATCGCCGAGTGCCGCGATCTGGACCTTCCGGTGCGCGGACTGATGTGCATTCCGCCTGTCGACGAGACGCCGAGCCTGCATTTCGCGCTGCTGGCGAAGGTTGCCGCGCGCAACGGACTGGCCGGCCTGTCGATGGGCATGAGCGCCGATTTCGAGGAAGCGATCGCCCTTGGTGCGACCCATGTGCGCGTCGGCTCGGCCATCTTCGGCGAGCGCGACTACGGCTGACCGGTGCGCCGCCGCGTCGCGCGCGGCCTGCCCCTGCCCGCGCTTGCATGCGCCCCCACGGGCCGCTAAGCCGCGCCCATGCGCATCTGTCGGGATCATCGCGAAGTACCCCCCGAGGATCGTGGCGCCAGCGCCGCGATCGGCAATTTCGACGGCGTGCACCGGGGCCACCAGGCGGTGATCGGACTGGCGCGCAAGGCGTGCCCCGACGCGCCGCTGGGCGTGGTCACATTCGAGCCGCATCCCCGCCAGTTCTTCGCGCCCGACTCGGCCCCCTTCCGCCTGATGGGCCGCGAGGCGCGCGCCTCCAGGCTGGCGAAGCTGGGGGTCGAGCGGCTATACGAGATCCCGTTCGATGCCGACCTGGCCGCACTGAGCCCGCGCGACTTCGCCGCCCGCGTGCTGCGCGACGGGCTGGGCCTGCGCCATGCCGTGGTGGGTGGCGACTTCCGCTTCGGCAAGGGCCGCGCGGGAGACGCCGAGGCGCTGACCGCCTTCGGCGCCGAGATGGGGTTCGGCGTGACCGTGGCGCCGCTGCTGCACAACGGCGACGAACAGGTATCGTCGACCGCGATCCGCGCCGCACTGACCGAAGGCCGCCCGCGCGACGCCGCAACGCTGCTGGGCCACTGGCACCGGATCGAGGGACCGGTGCTGGGCGGGGAACGGCGCGGGCGCGAGTTGGGCTATCCCACCGCGAACATGAGCATCGACGGTCTGCATCCGCCGCGCTTCGGCGTCTACGCGGTGCTGGTCGACGTGCGCGACGGCCCGCACGCGGGCAGCTATCGCGGCGCGGCCTCGGTCGGAGTGCGGCCGATGTTCGGCGAGAACCGCCCCAACATCGAGACCTACCTGTTCGACTTCGCCGGCGACCTGTACGATGCCACGCTGTCGGTCGCGCTGGTCGAGTTCCTGCGCCCCGAGGCGCGGTTCGACGGGGTCGGTACCCTGATCACGCAGATGGACGCCGACTGCGCCCGCGCCCGCACCCTGCTGGAGGCGCTGTGAGCGACGGCACGCTCTCCCCGCGCTTCTGGGAGCGCAAGCGGCTGGACCAGATGAACCGCGCCGAGTGGGAGGCGCTGTGCGATGGCTGCGGCAAGTGCTGCCTCAACAAGCTCGAGGACGAGGACACGGGTGAGGTCGCGCTGACCCGGGTGGCCTGCCGGCTGTTCGACGATTCCACCTGCCGGTGTTCGCAATACCCGATCCGCCACCAGTTCGTACCGGAATGCATCGTTATGACGCCCCGCAACATCGGCGATCATGCCTATTGGCTGCCCGACACCTGCGGCTACAAGCGGCTATGGCAGGGCCGCCCGCTGGAGCCGTGGCACCCGCTGATCTCGGGGCGCACCGACAGCGTGCACGAGGCCGGCATCAGCATGCAGCACCGCACGGTGTCCGAGTTCGAGGTGGCGGACGAGGACTGGGAAGATCACATCATCGACGATTGAGAGGACGCCCCCCATGCATTTCGCATCCGACAACAGCGGCCCGGCCCACGCATCCGTGCTCGAGGCGCTGGCCGAGGCCAATGACGGCTACGCGATGGGCTACGGCAACGACGCCCTGTCGGCCGAGGTCAGGGACAAGCTGCGCGCCCTTTTCGAGGCGCCCGAGGCAGACGTGTTCCTAGTGCCCACGGGCACGGCGGCGAACAGCCTTGCGCTGGCCTGCCTGTGCGAGCCCTACCGGTCGATCTTCTGCGCCGAGCATGCGCATATCCATGTCGACGAATGCAACGCGCCGGAATTCTACACCGGCGGGGCTAAGCTGTGGCCGGTGCCGCACGGCGACCGGATGACGCCGGAGACGCTACGCGCCGCGATCGCGGCGTCGAAGGCGAACGGCATCCACGGTCCGGTCGGCGGCGCGGTGTCGATCACCAGCGTGACCGAGGGCGGCAATGTCCTGTCGATCGACGAGATCGCGAGCCTGTCCGCCGTCGCCAAGGAGGCTGGCCTGCCGGTCCACCTGGACGGCGCGCGCTTCGCCAATGCCTGCGTCAAGCTGGGCTGCACCCCGGCCGAGATGTCGTGGAAGGCCGGCGTCGACGTGGCGGTGTTCGGCGGCACCAAGAACGGGTTGCTGGGCGCCGAGGCGGTAATCTTCTTCGACCCGGGCCTGGCGCGCGGCTTCGCCGAGCGACGCAAGCGCGGCGGGCACCTGTTTTCCAAGCACCGGATGCTGGCGGCGCAGATGAAGGCCTACCTCGAGGGCGACCTGTGGCACGAGCTGGCCAAGCGCGCCAACGCCGCCTGCGACATGCTGCGCGCCGGGTTGGAGGCGCAGGGCGTGAAGATCGAGAACGACACCCACGCCAACATGCTGTTCGCGCACCTGCCGGCCCGCCTGCATGACGCGCTGCACGCCGAGGGCGCGGTCTATCATACCTTCGACGAAGAGGACGGGCTGATCCCCGGGCGCTTCGTCTGCGACTGGTCGACCGGCCAAGGCGCCGTCGACGCGCTGCTGGCGGCGCTGAAGCGGCATATGTGACGCGGCGGTCGGGTCTCTGCGCCCCACGCCTGCGGAGCGTTGCCGCGGTTATTTTTCCGCAACGAAGGTGCGGCGGCGCGGTCTTCCTGCCGCGTCAGGGAACCCGCGCGGACGCGCCGGGCTTGATCGCGTGTAACAGGGTACCGATATCCGACTGAAAGGCGCTGTTATCGCATGACCGCAATCGCCGTGCCAAGACAGCGCCGAACCCGCAGGAAGGACCATTCATGCAGCGACTCATCCTGACCGCCATCGCCTCCGTGCTTGCCTTGACGGGCGCGGCGCGCGCCGACCAGCTCTCGCTGGGCGAGATTTCGGCCTATCTGAACTCGATCAAATCGGCCGAGGCGGAATTCACCCAGATCAACGGCGACGGCACGATCTCGACCGGCGATCTCGCGATCAAGCGCCCGGGCAAGGTGCGCTTCGACTACGATCCGCCGGAACAGGCGCTGGTGCTGGCCTCGGCCGGGGCGGTCTACGTGATGGACCGCAAGGCTGGCGGGCAGCCGAACACCTACCCGCTGAGCCAGACCCCGCTGTCCATCATTCTGGACCGCAACGTCGACCTGACCCGCGCGGGCATGGTCGTCGGCCACGAATACGACGGCACCGCGACCATCGTCACGGCGCAGGATCCCCAGCGGCCCGAATACGGCCGGATCCGGCTGAAGTTCACCGACAACCCGGTCGAGTTGCGCCAGTGGGTGATCGAGGACGGCAACGGCACCACCACCGTCGCCCTGGGCGGCCTGCGCAAGACCGCCAACATCCCCAACAGCGTGTTCGACCCCCAGCGGGTGAACTAGCGATCAGCGCGCGTGGCGGCAGTTCTGCAACTGCACGTCGTAGACGACAGCGCGGCGGCCGACCTCGTCGGCCACGCGCAGCAGCCAGCTCTTGGCATTGTACGAACCGCTGCGATAGCCGCCGCGGCCCTCGTGGTAGGCCAGATACTGGCGCCGCGCATCCGTCAGCGGGATGCCGAGTTCGCGCGTCGAGGCGGTCATGTACCAGCCCATGAAGTCGGTCGCGTCGCGGATGTCGTCCCGGCGCGCCCGGCGGCTGCCTTGCTGCTGGACATACTCGTCCCATGTGCCGTCGAGCGCCTGGCTGTAGCCGAAGGCCGAGCTTTGCCGGCCCACGGGGATGACCCCCAGCGTGTAGCGCAGCGGCGTGCGCGCGTCCGAGATGAACTTGCTTTCCTGGTAGATCGTCGCCATCTGGACCGGGACGGGAACGCCCCAGCGTCGCTCGGCGTTGCGGAAGGCGCGGTAATATCCCGGGCGTTCGCCCAGGATGGCACACGCGTCATCGAGATTGCGCGGTGCCACCCCCGATCCGCCGCCGCCACAGGACGCCGCCAGAAGGACGATCACCAACGCGCGAAGCCATCTGCTCATGTTGCCTCATGCTCTGGTCGTCTTTTTTCTGAAAGCATAGACGATGTGAGACTGCGGCGAAATGGCCAAGGGCGTGGGAGCGATCACGTTTTCGGCGGGGCGCCGCCGGCAATGCGTATGGCAAGCACTGTATGACGCTGGATCACAGTGTGTTTCCCGCCATTTCCAGCGATCGATTGGACACTTGATGTGAAGAGGACTAGATTAGTTGCAGAGGCACGACATGCATAAACAGCGCGCGAAATACAATCTGGGCCAGGTGGTGCGCCACCGCAAGCATCCCTTCCGGGGGGTGGTCTTCGACGTGGACCCCGAATTCGCGAATACCGACGAATGGTACGAATCCATTCCCGAAGAGGCGCGGCCGGCCAAGGAGCAGCCGTTCTACCACCTGCTGGCCGAGAACGAGCAAAGCTTCTACGTGGCCTACGTGTCGGAACAGAACCTGGTCGCCGACTATTCGGGCGAGCCGGTGGATCACCCCGACATCCCCGACCTGTTCGGCGCCTTCGTCGACGGCAGCTACGAGCTTCACTTCCAGCTGAACTGAACGCCTGCGCGTGTCGCGCCCGCGTGGCCGGGGCGTCTGACAGCGCCGGAAGCGTTCTGCGGAAGCGGGGGACGTCCGACGTCCCCCGCTTTTTTCGCGCCTATTGCTCGGGCACCAAGATTTCGCGTTTGCCGACGTGGTTGGCAGAGCTGACCACGCTCTGGTCCTCCATCTGCTCGACCAGGCGCGCCGCCTTGTTGTAGCCGATGCCCAGCTTGCGCTGGATGTACGAGGTCGAGCACTTGCGGTCCTTGATGACGATCGCCACCGCCTGGTCGTAGAGCGCGTCCTCACCGCCGGTATTCCCGCCGGTGTTCAGCCCCAGCACCGCGTCGATGTCCGACGACTTGTCGTCGTCCGGGCCCTCGACCACGCCGCCGACGTAGTCCGGCGCGCCGAAGGACTTGAGGTGGTTCACGATTTCCTCGACCTCTTCGTCGCTGACGAAGGGCCCGTGGCAGCGGGTGATGCGCGCGCCGCCGGCCATGTAGAGCATGTCGCCCATGCCCAGAAGCTGCTCGGCCCCCATCTCGCCCAGGATGGTGCGCGAATCGATCTTCGACGTTACCTGGAAGCTGATGCGCGTCGGGAAGTTCGCCTTGATCGTGCCGGTGATCACGTCCACCGACGGGCGCTGCGTCGCCATGATCAGGTGGATGCCCGAGGCCCGCGCCATCTGCGCGAGGCGCTGGATGCAGGCCTCGATCTCCTTTCCGGCGACCATCATGAGGTCGGCCATCTCGTCGACGATCACGACGATGTAGGGCATCTTCTTGGGCTCGAACTCCTCCGTCTCGAACACTGGTTCGCCGGTCTCGTCGTCGAAGCCCGTCTGAACCGTGCGGCTGAACATCTCACCCCGGCCCAGCGCATCGGCGACGCGGGAATTGTAGCCGTCGATGTTGCGGACGCCCATCTTCGACATCTTGCGATAGCGGTCCTCCATCTCGCCCACGACCCATTTCAGGGCGACGACGGCCTTCTTTGGGTCGGTAACAACGGGCGACAGCAGGTGCGGGATGCCGTCGTAGACGCTGAGTTCCAGCATCTTGGGGTCGATCATCACCAGCCGCAGCTCGTCCGGCGTCAGCTTGTATAGCAGCGACAGGATCATCGTGTTGATCGCCACCGACTTGCCCGAACCGGTGGTGCCCGCGATCAGAAGGTGGGGCATCTTGGCGAGGTTCGCGACCATCGGCTCTCCGCCGATGTTCTTGCCCAGCGCCAGCGGCAGGCCGTGCTTGCCGTCGCCGTAGTCGCGGGAGGCCAGGATCTCGCGGAAGCCGACCATCTCGCGCTTCTCGTTCGGCAGTTCGATGCCGATCACGCTGCGGCCCGGAACGGTGGACACGCGCGCCGACAGCGCCGACATGCTGCGCGCGATGTCGTCGGCCAGCCCGATCACGCGGGACGCCTTGAGGCCCGGCGCGGGTTCGAGTTCGTACATGGTGACGACCGGGCCGGGCCGGACGCTGACGATCTCGCCCTTCACGCCGTAATCGTCCAGCACGGTTTCCAGCATCCGCGCGTTTTCCTCGAGCGCCTCGTCGGACAGTATGTGGCGCTCGATCTTCTCGGGGTTCATCAGCAGCGACAGCGGCGGCAGTTCGAACGCGGTGGAGCCGTCGTCGAATTGCAGGCTCGGCTGCGCCTCTTCCTGCGCCCGACGCGAGGGCTGGATCGGCGTGCGCGCAGGCTGCTGGACGACCTTCCGGTCGAGCGTCACCGGACGGCGCGGCGAGACCGGCGCGGGCCGGTCGTCGGTCAGAAGCTCGGCCTCGTCCTCGTCGCCGTAGGGATCGGCGTACTCGTCCGGCATGGCGTCCCAGGCCGCATCGTCGGTCCAGGTCGCGTTTCCCTCGGCGGGCGGCGGCGGAGGCGGCACGGCGCCCGCGGTCAGCGGCGGCTCGGCCACCACCCGCGGCGATACGATCAGGGGCTGCGGGCCGCGCCCGCGCCCGCCGGTCAGCGGCTTGCTGGGATCCGGGCGCATCGTGCCGCGGGTCACGCCGTTCAGCCGCGTGCGGATCGCGTCCGAGATGCGCGCGCGCACGCGCTCCTCGCCCGGCTCGTCGATCTCGACGTCGTCCATGTCGCGCTCGATCAGCTCGGGCTCGGGCATCTCGTCGGCCAATGCGGGTCGGCGGACTAGGCCGGGCATGCGCGACAGGAAGCCGCTGCGCGGCTCGGGTTCGGGCGCGTCGTCGTTGCCATAGGCGTCGCGCGGGTCGTAGGCGGCGCCACGCCCGGGTTCGCCCCGGCGGGCGCGGCGGTCGGCCTGCGCCGCGTGCAGGCGCTGCGCACCGGCGACGGCGCCGGCGGCACCGACACCCAGCAAGCGCATCAGCGTGGCGTAGGACATCACCACGCCCAGCGCCAGGAAGTGCGCGATCGAGCGCAGCTCGGTCCGGGTGAAGCCCAGCACGAAGGCGCCGAAGCCCACGATGGCAAGCCCCGCGACGGCCTGCATCAGCTTCAGGCCCAGCCCCGGCGCCACCGGCAGCGCGGTCAGGATCGACCCCATCATCATGTCGCCGAAGAGCCCGCCCAGCCCGAAGCTGTGGGTCCAGCTTTCGCCCGCAGCCAGCCCCGAGGCATAGACCGAGCACAGCGCGACCCAGATCGGCGCGAAGACGATCCGGCCGATCAGCCGCCCTTCGCCCTGGTGCGCGACAAGGCGCAGGCCCCAGACCAGCGGCACGGCGGCAAAGGCCCAGGCGCCCCAGCCGATGATCATGAACAGCGGTGCCGCGATCGCCGCACCCGGACGCCCGGTCCAGTTCTGCACCGGCGCGTCGGTCGCCGACAGCCAGCTTGGATCGTCCGGCGCATAGGACGCGATCATCGCGCCGGCCAGCAGCCCCAGCCCCAGCAGCACGATCCCGCACAGCTCTCGGCCCCGGCGTTCCAGCGTCGCCGCGGTGTCGGTGTCGAACAGGGGATCGCGGCCCCGTGTCTGATATGCCATGACGTGCCTCTTCGCGTTGATCTTTTCGTCAGCCGTAAAGGCAGTCCCTGATCGCGGTCAGGGCCTGTTCCGTCTCGTCCTCGGGCGCCACCAGTGCGACGCGGATGTAGCCCGCTCCGGGGCTGGCCTTGCCTGTGTCGCGCGTCAGGTAGGCGCCCGGCAGGACCCGCACGCCGGTTTCGCGCCACAGGCGCAGCGCCGCTTCCTCGCCATCCTCGACCGGCAGCCACAGGAAGAATCCCGCCTGCGGAGCCCGGTAGCCCGGCACGTTGCCCAGCACCCGGTCGGCGATCGCGAACTTCCGCACGTATTGCGCGCGGCTTTCCTCGACATGCGCCTCGTCGGCCCAGAGCGCCTCGGCCACCCGCTGCAGCGGCAGCGGCAGGGGTGCGCCGGAATAATTGCGCAACTGCTTCATGCGCGCGATCGTCTGCGGCCCGCCAGCGGCGAAGCCAGAGCGCAGGCCCGGCAGGTTCGACCGCTTCGACAGCGAGTGGAAGGCGACGACGCGTTCCGGATCGGCGCCGGTGGCGGCGGCCAGCTGAAGCGCGCCCGGCGGCGGCGCATCGCGCCAGATCTCGGAATAGCACTCGTCGGCGAGGATGCGGAAATCGTGTTTCTCGGCCAGCGCCAGCAGGTCGGACCAGTAGCCTTCGTCGGCCACGGCGCCCTGCGGGTTGGCGGGCGAGCAGATGTAGCACAGCGCGGTACGGTCCAGCACGTCGCCGGGAAGCGCGGCGAAATCCGGCAGGTGACCGGTCGCGTCGGTGGCGGGGACGAAGACCGGCTCGGCCGCGACGGACAGTGCCGCGATCATGTAGACCTGGTAGAACGGGTTGGGCATCAGCACCGTGGGCACGGCGCCGCCCTTCGTCTCGGGGCACAGCGCCATCGCCGCGTTGTACAGCCCTTCGCGCGTGCCGTTCAGCGCCGTGACCTGCGTCTCGGGATCGACGCGCACGCCGTAGCGCCGCGCCAGCCAGTCGCCGATGGCGCCGCGCAGTTCGGGCGTGCCGTCGTTGGGCGGGTAGCGGCCGAACTCGTCCGCGTGGCGGGCGATGACGTCGGTGATCCAGGGCGGAAAGGCGTGCCGCGGCTCTCCGATGGTCATGTGACGCACCGGGCCACCCGGCGCATGCGCGTCGAGAAGCGCCCGCAGACGCGGGAACGCATAGTCCGGCAGGTTCGAGAACCGGTCAGGGTACTGCATCGATTGCCTCGGGTTCCGGGGTCGTTGGCGCCCCGTTTCCCCTCAGGATACGGAATCCGGGGGCGTGCTGTCCAGAATGCAACAGCCGCGGGGCCGGTCTGTGGCGCGAAAGCCTCAGGGATTCGAAATCCTTAACGCGCGGCGGCGCTGCGCTTGGCGACTGCGTGCCCGCCACACCCCCTATGCCAGCGCGCGCTCGGCCGCGGCGGCGACCCGCAGCAGGCGGTCCTCGCCCATGGCGCGGCCCAGCATCATCAGCCCGCAGCTGGGATGCCCGGTGGGCAGCGTGATCCCGCAGACGCCCATCAGGTTGCCGACGCGGGTGTTGCGCAGGGTCAGCAGGTTCTCGGTCACGTAGTAATCGCCCTGCTCCATCAGCCGGTCGACCTGCGGCGGTATGTTGGCTGCGGTGGGCGCCAGCACCGCGTCGAAGCCCGCGGTGCGTTCGGCCCAGATCCGACGCGCGGCCAGCATCCCCTGCCACGCGACGGCGTAATCGGCACCGGAATGGACCTGGCCCGACGCGAAGCGATCGCGGATAGGGCCGAACATCGCGTCGCCCTTCTCCTCGATCAGGTGGCGCCAGTGCGCCCAGGCCTCGGTGGTGTAGAGAATGGCCGAATCGCCCATCGGCCCCTCGATCTCGGGCGCGTCGAACTCGACCAGCGTGGAGCCGGCGATCTCGAGCCGCTTAAGCGCATCCTCGTGCGCGCGGGCGGGTTCGTCGCGCAGGTCGTCGGTGACGATGGTGCGTAGCACGGCGAAACGGCGGCCCTTCAGCGAGGCCGGTGCGGTCAGGTCGGGTGCTGGACGCCCCTCCAGCACGCCCAGCATCAGGGCGGCATCCTCGACGCTGCGGGTCAGCGGCCCGACCGTGTCGAACCACGCGGCCAGCGGCACCACGCCGTCGAGGCTGATCCGCCCATGCGTGGTCTTGAGGCCGACGAGGTCGTTCCACGCCGCGGGGATGCGGACCGAGCCGCCGGTGTCGCTGCCCACCGCCGCCGCGGCCAACCCGAACGCCACCGACGCGGCCGCGCCCGAGGACGAGCCGCCGGGCACCGCGCCGCCGTCGTTGATGCAGGGCGGCGTGGCCGTGACCGGGTTCAGCCCCAGCCCGGAAAAGGCGAGTTCGGACATGTGCGTCTTGCCCAGGCACACCGTGCCCATAGCCGTCGCGGTGCGCATCACCGGCGCGTCGGTCTCGGGGACGCGCCCCGACAGCATGGCCGAGCCTGCCTCGGTCGCGATGCCGGCGGTGTCGAACAGGTCCTTCCAGTTGATCGGAACGCCGTCCAGCGGCGACAACCTGCGGCCATCCTGCGCGCGGGCGCGCGCGGCGCGGGCCTCGGACATGGCGCGGCCGGGCGTCGTGCGCGCATATATGCGATCGGCCACCGGGCTTGCCGCGATCGCGTCGAGGAAATGGCCCGTGAGGTCGACCGGGTCGATGTCTCCCGCGGCGATGCCGCGCCCCAGCGTCGCGGCGCTGCATTTGGTCCAGTCGATCATCGGCCCCTCCGGTTTTCGCGGCACGGTAGCGGCGGGATCGCGGATGGACAATCCCGCCCCCGCGCCCATATGTCGAGGGATGGACACCGATCTTCTCATCATCGGCGGCGGGCTGAACGGCGCCACCCTGGCGCTGGCCGCCGCGCGCGCCGGGCTGACCAGCACCGTTATCGACGCGCTGCCGCGCGACACCTGCGCGACGCCGGACTTCGACGGCCGGTCCTACGCGCTGGCGAACGGATCGGTGCGCCTGCTGCGCGCGCTGGGCCTGTGGGAGGGGCTGGCCGACGACGCCCAGCCGATGAACGGCATCCGCGTCAGCGACGGCCGCGTGGGCGACGCCTCGGTCTTTCTGGGGATGGATTTCGCCAGCGCCGAGATCGAGGAAGGCCCGATGGGCCACATGCTCGAGGACCGGTTCCTGCGGCGCGCTTTGCTGGACGCGATGGATGCCGAGCCGCGCATCACCCCGCTGTCCAAGGCCCGCGTCACCGCTCAGGATGCGAGCCCGCGTGGCGTGACGGTGACGCTTCAGGACGGCCACCGTTTGTCCGGGCTGCTGCTGATCGGCGCCGACGGGCGACAAAGCGGCACCGCGACCCGCGCCGGCATCAAGCGCACCGGCTGGACCTACCGCCAGCGCGCGCTGGTCTGCGCCATCGGGCACGAGAAACCGCATGGCGGCATCGCGCACCAACTTTTCCTGCCGTCGGGGCCGCTGGCGATCCTGCCCCTGCCGGGCGACCGGTCCTCGATCGTGTGGACCGAGGCGGACGCCCAGGCCCGCGCCATCGACGCGCTGAGCGACGAGGATTACCTGACCGTGCTGCGCCCGCGCTTCGGCAATTTCCTGGGCGACATTGCGCTGGCGGGCAAGCGCTACACCTACCCGCTGGGCCTGAGCCTGGCGAACGCCTTTGTGGCGCCGCGCCTGGCGCTGGTGGGCGATGCGGCGCACGGGGTGCACCCGATCGCGGGCCAGGGCCTGAACGCGGGACTGCGCGACGTGGCCGCGCTGGCGCACGTGCTGGACCACGCCCGCCGGCGGGGCGAGGATATCGCCAGCGCGCCGGTGCTGGCCCGTTACCAGGGGTGGCGACGCTTCGATACCGCGACGCTTGCGCTGGCCACTGACACGTTCAACCGGCTGTTCTCGAACGACAACGCGCTGCTGCGTGCCGGCCGCGACCTGGGCATGGCGGCGCTGAACGCCGTGCCCGGCATGCGCCGCGCCTTCATCCGCGAGGCGGCGGGGCTTTCCGGTGACCTTCCCGACCTGATGCGCGGCTGACCCCTTCCCCGGCGTCGCCGGCTGTGCCACGTCTTGAGAGACACCACGGCAGGAGTACCGGCATGCAGGGGAAATGCGCGATCGTGACGGGTGCCGCGCGCGGCATCGGGCTGGCCACGACGGACGTCCTGCTGGAAATGGGCTGGCGCATCGCCATGGCCGACATCGATACCGAGGAACTCGAAGACGCAGCCGCCGCCCGCGACGGCGTGCTGGCGATCACGGTGGACGTCTCCGACCCCGACGACGTGCGCCGCATGGTGGACCGCACGACCGGCTGGGCCGGGCGGCTGGACGGGCTGGTCAACAATGCCGGTGTTGCGAATTTCGCCCCGGTCGAGCAGACCAGCTTCGAGACCTGGCGCGAGATTATGTCGACCAATCTCGACGGGCCGTTCCTGTGCACGCAGGCGGCCCTTCCCGCGCTGAAGGAGACATGCGGTGCGGTGGTCAACATCGCCTCGATCAGCGGGTTGCGCGCCTCGACCCTGCGCGTGGCCTACGGCACGTCAAAGGCCGGCGTCGTTCACCTGAGCAGGCAGCACGCCGCCGAGCTTGGCGAATACGGCATCCGCGTGAACTGCGTCTGCCCCGGCCCCGTCCGGACCAAGCTGGCGATGGCCGTGCACACGCAGGAGATCATCGACGCCTATCACGACGCTATCCCGCTGAACCGCTACGGCACGGAACGCGAGATCGCCGAGGTCGTCGCCTTCCTGCTGTCGGAAAAGGCGTCCTACGTCACCGGCCAGATCCTGGCCGCCGATGGCGGGTTCGAATCGACGGGCGTTGGCCTGCCCGCGCTGCGCGACTGACCGGCCGCATCGCGGCCGGCCGCCATTCGCATGAACGGTGGGCGGCGCCTACTGGATGCGCTGCCCGTTGGCCGAGATGTGACCGCGCTCGTTGATCTGGATCGTCGAGGTCGCGGTGTCCGGCTCGGATCCCGGCACGGTGAACATCGACAGCATCATGCGCGCACCCATCGCGTCCTCGTCGGTCATCAGGCCCATGGCAATCAGATTGTCGATCAGCGCGTTCGCGCCCGACACGGTCAGTTCGAGCGTGCCTTCCGGACGCGGCATGCCGTTGAAGGTTTCCAGGTCGTCGTTGTCGAAGGTGAACGCGCCCACGCCGGTCAACTCGCCGCCGCCGGCCTGCAGCGTGAGGTCGCGGAGCGTCACCGTGTTGAGCTCGCCCGGCGGCTGTTCGTCGAGGGCCTCGATCGCGTCCGCGTCGAACAGGCTGACGCGGGGCGTGACCTGCGCGCCGATGTCCAGCACGAAGCTGGCCGGCGTGCGCGGCAGGCGGCCCGACGGGTCGAAGGCGTTCCAGATCACCTCGGACACGCTCAGTTCGTTCAGGTTCAGGGTCAGCGAGGCGTCCTGCGGCGTCTCGGAGGGTTGCATCGGCACGCTCATCGAGAATTCCATCTCGCCCAGCGAGGCGGTCACCGGCAACGGCATCTCGTCGCCGGCCAGCGCGATGCGGCCGCCCCTGGTCGTCGCCGAATAGCGCATCCGGTCGCCGGATATCTCGAACTCGAACGCGCCCTCGTCCGATCCGGTCTGTCCGGTTGTCTCGGCGCCCTCTTCCGTGACCGAGAAGCGGTTCTCGGAGCCGTCGTGCGACAGCCGCGCCGTGCCACCGAAGCCAGCCGCGATCGCGGCGGCCATGTCCTCGAGATTCACGCCGCGGGGGATGTCGCTGGTCCCCGTGATTTCGACGCCCGTAAGGGTGCCCGAGTATTCGCCCGCAGTATCGTCTTCGGGATCGTCGAAGGCCAAGTCGTAGCGCACCTCGCCCAGCGTCATATCCTGCGCAGCCGAGGTCAGCGCCTCGGTGCGCGTAATCGTGCTCTGGCCGCTGACCTGTCCCATGTCGACGGACAGACGCCCCATGTCGCGCCCGATCGCGTCGCCGGCGACGCGCAGATCGGTCATCTCCAGCTTGAGGCTGTCGGCGGTGTAGTCGTAGACGAGGGCGTCGGGCACGCCCGAAACCACCATTTCCAGCCCGTCGTGAGTGTAGTCGACCGTCAACTCGACAACGTCCTCGCCGTCGTTGAAGGCCATGTCGATGGGCATCGAGGCCGGAAACTCGACAGCGACCGAGCCGTCGCCGCGATCGCGCAGCACGATCTCGTCCATGCGCACGGCCACCGTGCCGCCGCCGGCTTCTCCTTCCGGGCCGTCGCCGCTGTCGAACTCCATGCTCAGCGTGACATTCGAGACCGTCAGCGTGTCGCCGCTGGAGCTTTGATCCGCCTGAACTGTATAGCCGAAATCGCGCATGTAGCGCGCCAGGTCGTCCCAGACCTGCTGCGGTGTGACATCTGCCAGTGCGGATGTGGCCAGCGCACAAAGCGCCAGCGCCGTTCCTCCTGCAAGCCTGCTCATCGCGAGTCTCCCGTTCCGATCCGAGTTTGGTGCAGTGTCGTGGCGCATGGCGGGCCGGTCAAGGGACTGGATTCCGGACCCTGCCCGCGTTACCACCGCGGCGCGGGCTTGAAGGGATTTTTCGATGGATCTGACGGGCAAGACGGCGCTGATCACCGGGGCCAGCCGCGGCATCGGCGCCGAGACCGCGCGCGCCTTCGCGCAGGCGGGCGCCAAGGTGGCACTGGTCGCACGCTCGGCCGACGCGACGGCGGAACTCGCGGGCGAGATCGGGCAGAGTGCGGTCGCAATTCCCTGCGACGTCACCCGCTACTGGGAAGTCGAGAAGGCGGTGCAGACCTGCGTTGCGGCGCATGGCGGGCTGGACATCCTGGTCAACAACGCCGGCGCGATCGAACCGATCGGCCGCATGGCCGAGATCGACCCCGACCGCTGGGGCGACGTCATCGACATCAACCTGAAGGGTGTCTTCAACGGCATGCGCGCGGCGCTTCCGATGATGCTGAACGCGGGCGGCGGCACGATCCTGACCATCGGCTCGGGCGCGGCGCACCGCCCGACCGAGGCATGGTCGGCCTATTGTGCGTCCAAGGCCGGGGCCTTCATGCTGACGCGGATGCTGGACCTCGAATACCGCGCGGCCGGCATCCGTGCGCTGTCGCTGTCACCCGGCACCGTGGCGACGCAGATGCAGCGCGACATCAAAGCCAGCGGCATCAACGAGATCAGCCGGCTGGACTGGTCGGCGCATATTCCGCCCGACTGGCCGGCCCGCGCGCTGGTCTGGATGTGCGGCACGGATGCCGACGATTACCTGGGCGACGAGGTGTCGCTGCGCGACGACGATCTGCGCGCCCGGATCGGCCTGGGATGATCCACGTCGAAGGCGACGCGCTGCGCGTCATCCGCATCGACCGTCCGGACAAGGCCAATGCGCTGACCGAAGACATGCTGCGCGCGCTGTGCGAGGCCGCCGAGGCGGCGCAGGGCGTCCGCGCGCTCGTGCTGACCGGGACGGGCAAGGTCTTCTCGGCCGGGGCCGACCTGGAGGCCGCGAAGGCCGGGCTGGCGAAGACGCCCCTGTGGGAGCGGCTCTCTGGCGCCATCGTCCGCCATCCCGCGCTGACGATCTGCGCGCTCAACGGCACGGTGGCGGGCGGCGCGATGGGCATGGCGCTGGCCTGCGACCTGCGGATCGCCGTTCCCGGGGCAAAGCTGTTCTACCCGGTCATGAAGCTCGGCTACCTGCCGCAACCTTCCGACCCTGCCCGCTTGGCCGCGCTCGTCGGGTCGGCGCGGGCCAAGATGATCCTGATGGCCGGCCAGAAGATCGCCACCGACGAGGCGCTGTTCTGGGGCCTGATCGACCGTATCGTCGAGGGTGACGTGCTGGACGCCGCGCGCGGCCTTGCCGCCGACGTGCTGCGCGCCGACGGCGCCCACGCGCAGGCGATCAAGGCACTGATCCACCGACGCCTGACCTGAGGGACAAGGCGCCGCCCCTTGCGGGCACGGCGGTTAGGCGGTTACGCCGACAACCGAGCCACGACGCTTTCCGCGCTGACGCTGCCCAGCGGGGCGCCGTCTTCGGTCACCGTCAACGGACCGTTGCGCAGAAGCGGCAGGATGTCCCGGATGGGTGTCTCGACGTCGATCGTCTCTTCGCTGGCGGAACCGCCGGCGGCCGGCTTCATCACGTCGCGCGCGGTCAGCACGCCCAACGGGTTCATGTTGGCGACGAAATCGGCGACGTACTCGGATGCCGGGTTCGAGAAGATCTCGCGCGGGGTGCCGAGCTGCACGATGCGCCCGCCTTCCATGATGGCGATGCGGTTGCCGATCTTGAACGCCTCGTCGAGATCGTGACTGACGAAGATGATGGTGCGCTGCAGGTCGCGCTGCAGCTCCAGCAGTTCGTCCTGCAACCGCGACCGGATCAGCGGGTCGAGTGCGCTGAAGGGCTCGTCCATCAGAAGGATCGGCGCGTCGGTGGCGAAGGCGCGGGCCAAGCCCACGCGCTGCTGCATCCCGCCCGAAAGCTCGGCCACCCGGTGGTCGGCCCAAGCGTCCAGGCCCACCAGCTCCAGCTGGCGCGTGACGATCTCGCGCCGCTTCGCCGCCGGCTCGCCCGCGAGCTCCAGGCCCAGGCCCACGTTCTCGGCCACGCTGCGCCAGGGCAGCAGCCCGAATTGCTGGAACACCATCGCGACGCGGCGCTGGCGCAGGTCGCGCAGGGTCTTGGCGTCGCAGGTCGTGACGTCGATCATGCTTTCGCCGTCGCTGACGCGGACCGAACCACGTGCCACCGGGTTCAGCCCGTTGACCGCGCGCAGCAGCGTCGACTTGCCCGAGCCCGACAGACCCATCAGCACCAGGATCTCGCCCGCCTTCACGTCGATGCTGGCGTCGTGCACACCCAGCACCTGTCCGGTGGTTTCCTGGATCTCGCCTCGCTGCTGCCCATCGTCGGCCAGCGGCAACGCCTTTTGCGGATCGTCCCCGAACACGATCGAGACGTTGTCGAAGGCGACGACTGTGTTGCGCTCGCTCATTTCAGGTCCACCCTCAGCGCACGGTCCAGCATGATCGCCACCACGACGATGATCAGCCCGGCCTCGAACCCGAGGCCCGTATCCACCCGGTTGAGCGCGCGCACCACGGGCACGCCTAGGCCGTCGGCGCCCACCAGCGCCGCGATCACCACCATCGACAGCGACAGCATGATCGTCTGGTTCAGCCCCGCCATGATCTGCGGCAGGGCCGATGGAAGCTCGACCTTCCACAGCTTCTGGCGCGGCGTCGCACCAAAGGCATCCGCCGCCTCGACCAGCGCGGTGGGTGTGGACGCGATGCCCAGATGCGTCAGGCGGATCGGCGCCGGGACCACGAAGATCACCGTGGCGATCAGGCCGGGCACCATGCCGATGCCGAAGAAGACGATCGCCGGGATCAGGTAGACGAAGGTCGGCAGCGTCTGCATCAGGTCCAGCACCGGGCGCAACCATGCGTAGAGGCGCGGCCGGTGCGCGGCGGCGATGCCGATGGGGACACCCAGGCCCATGCAGACCACGCAGGCTGCCAGCACCAGCGTCAGGCTTTCCGTCGTCTCTTCCCAGTAGCCCTGGTTGAGGATGAACAGAAAGCCCACGGCCACGAAGGCCGGCACTTTCCACGACCGGTGCAACGCCCAGACTGCCGCCGTCAGGATCGCCACCACGATCAGCGGGTGCGGCGTCTGCAGCAGCCACAGCACGGCCTCGATCAGCCATTCCATTGCAACCGCGAGCCCGTCGAAGAACCAAGCCGCGTTGATCTGCAGCCAGCCGAAGACCGCCTCGGCCACGTCGTCCACGGGTATCTTGTTGTCCGTCAGCCAGTTCATGCGGGCAAGGACCTTTCATTCTGCTGCGGGCAAGCCCGTCGCGGGCGCGGCCGCAAGGCGCCAAACGAAGGCGCGGCCCCGCAAGGCCGCGCCGCAGGCGTTATCGCGCCCGCCGGGGCGCGTTCGCTGTTGACGGGTTTGTCGTCACTCGCTCTTGATCGCGGAAGTGACCGCTTGCATCGCGTCGCCGCCATCCTTCGCGGTCACGCCGTCGAGCCAGGTTTCCAGCACGCCTTGGTTGTCCGCCAGCCAGTCCCGCGCCGCGGCCCGGGGCTCCATGCCGTCGTCGAGGATCGACGCCATGATCTGGTTCTCCATCTCGAGGCTGAATTCGAGGTTCTGCAGCAGCTGGCCGACGTTGGGGCACTCCTCGACGAAGCCGGCCGAGGTGTTGGTGTAGACCGTCGCACCGCCCAGGTCCGGGCCGAACCAGTCGTCGCCGCCGGTCAGGTAGGTCAGGTCGTAATTCGCGTTCATCGGGTGCGGCTCCCACGCGAGGAACACGATCGGCTCGTCGCGGTTCGAGGCGCGTCCGACCTGCGCCAGCATCCCCTGTTCAGAGCTTTCGCGGATGTCGAAATCGCCCAGACCGAAGGCGTCGGCCTCGATCATGTCGAGGATCAGTCGGTTGCCGTCATTGCCCGGCTCGATGCCGTAGATGGTCTCGTCCAGCGCCTCGGCGTGCTCCGAGATGTCCTCGAAGCTTTCGATGCCCAGCTCGGCGCCGGCGGCGTTGGTGGCCAGCGTGTATTTCGCGCCCTCGAGGTTCGCGCGCACGGTGTCGACGGTGCCGGCCTCGGTGTAGGGGGCGATGTCGGCCTCCATCGTGGGCATCCAGTTGCCCAGGAACACGTCGATGTCGCCCGCGGCGAGCGAGGTGTAGGTCACCGGCACAGACAGCACCTTGGTCTCGGTGTCGTAGCCCAGCGCCTCGAGCACCAGCGTCGTCGTGGCGGTCGTCGCGGTGATGTCGGTCCAGCCCACGTCGGCGAAGGTGATGGTCTCGCAATCGGCCATTGCGGCGGTCGCGGACAGGCCCAGCGCGCAGGCGGAAGTGGTCAGTCGCAGCATCGTGTCGTCTCCCGTGTCGGTTATGGTTGGGGTAACTATTGCCCCTGCGGGCCCTTTTGCAACCAAAGCCCGTGCGCCCCCTCGCGGCGGGCGGCGCGCCGTGCCATGCTGCGCGCCACACAGGACGGGGCAAAGCTTATGGACTCCTTGGAGAAACGCATTGCGCTGGCGCGCGGAGAGGCGCCCGCCGACATCGTGCTGCGCGGCGGGCGGGTGTTCGACCTGATGACCGGCGCCATGCTGGACGGCGACGTCGCCATCGCCGGCGATCGCATCGTCGGCACCTGCGATTCGTACGAGGCCGCGCAGGTGATCGACGTGACCGGGCTGGTGCTGGTGCCGGGTTTCATCGACACGCATTTGCACATCGAATCGTCGCTGATCACCCCGTTCGAATTCGACCGCTGCGTCACTCCGCGCGGCGTCACCACCGCGATCTGCGACCCGCACGAGATCGCAAACGTCGTGGGCGCCGAAGGCATCCGCTACTTCCAGCGGGCGGCCGCGCACACGCTGATGGACATCAGGGTGCAGCTGTCGTCCTGCGTGCCGTCGACGGACATGGAGACCGCCGGCGCGGCCCTGTCGGCCGAGGACCTGGCCGGCCTGATGGACGATCCGTCGGGGCTGGGGCTGGCCGAGTTCATGAACTACCCCGGCGTGATCCACCGCGATCCCGGCGCCATGGCCAAGCTGCGGCTGTTCGAGGGCGGCCACATCGACGGCCACGCGCCGCTTCTGTCGGGGCGCGACCTCAACGCCTACATCGCCGCCGGGATACGAACCGAGCACGAGGCGACCTCCGAGGCCGAGGCCCGCGAGAAGCTGCAGAAAGGTATGCGCGTGATGATCCGCGAAGGTTCGGTCAGCAAGGACATGCACGCGCTCGCCCCGCTGCTGACCGACACGACCGCGCCCTACATGGCGCTCTGCACCGACGACCGGAACCCGCTCGACATCGCCGAGCACGGGCATCTCGACTACATGATCCGCACGCTAATCGCGCTGGGCACGCCGCCGCTGGCTGCCTACCGCGCGGCGAGCCTGTCCGCGGCCGAGGCCTTCGGCCTGAAGGATCGCGGGCTGATCGCGCCGGGGTTGCGCGCCGACATCGTCGCGCTCGGCAGCCTGGACGAGTGCGACGCGCAGCTGGTCATCGCCGGCGGGCGCGTGGTCGACGAAGCGGCCTTCGCCGCGCGCGGGCACGTGGAGCCGGTCGCGCGCTCCTCCGTTCATGCACCCACGGTGACGGCCGAGACCTTCCGCGCCGCCGGCAACCGGACCCAGACCGACGTGATCGGCATCCGACCCGGCCAGATCCTGACGGACCACCTACACGAGGACATCGCCATCGAGGACGGTGACAAGCGCCCGGACTCGGCGCGCGACCTCGCTCGCATCGCCGTGATCGAGCGGCACGGGAAGAACGGCAACATCGCCTGCGGCTTCGTGCGAGGCTTCGGCCTGAAGGCGGGCGCCATCGCCTCGACCGTCTGCCACGACCACCACAATATCGCCTGCGTCGGCGTCGACTACGCCGACATGGCGCTGGCCGCGACCCGGCTGGGCCAGATCGAGGGCGGCTTCGTCGTGGTGCGCGACGGAACGGTGCTGGCCGAGCTTGCCCTGCCGGTCGCGGGCCTTATGAGCCTCGAGCCGTTCGAGGTTGTGCGCGACGCGCTCGTCGACCTGCGCGCCGCCGCCCGATCGCTGGGGGTGACGCTGGACGAGCCGTTCCTTCAGCTCGCCTTCCTGGCCCTGCCGGTGATCCCCGCGCTGAAGATCACCGACCGCGGCATGGTCGACGTGACCCGGTTCGAGATCATCGGCGGCGGGTGACCCGGGCCGTGCGGCGCGCTGCGCCTGCGGCCGGGCGCGCCTGAGCCGCCTGCCGGAGGCGGGCGACGAGGCATCTGCGCGCCGCAGGCGCTCCTTTTGGAAACCGCCGCGTCAAAGACGGTTCAGCAGGTCCGGCGTCGGCCATGCGTCGGCCGGCAGGCCCAGCTCGCGCTGCACCTCGCGCACCGAGTTGCGGGTACCGGCGCCGAGGATGCCATCGATCCCGCCCACGTCGTAGCCGCGGTCGGCCAGCTTGCTCTGCAACGCCTTCATCTGCTCGCCAGACAGGCCCGGCGCCGGGTCCCCCGCGTCGTAGACCGGCGCCCCCTCGAGTCGCGTGGCGAAGTAGGCGGCGGTCAGCACGTAGGTGAAGCTTTCGTTCCACTCGAAGAACACCTTGAAGTTCGGATAGGCGATGAAGGCCGGCCCGTTCCTGCCTTGCGGAATGACGATCGAGGCCTCCAGCCGTCCGTCATCCAGCCGCCCGTTGCGCGCGCGCACGCCCAACCGCTCCCACTCGGCCACCGTCTTGGTGGTATGCACGCCGGTGTCGTACCAGTTGAAATCCTCGGGAAGGACGACTTCCTGCAGCCAAGGCTCGCCGTGACGCCACCCGAGGTCGGACAGCATCGCCGCGCCCGACATGAGCGCGTCGGGGGCCGAGGTCTTGAGCGTGACGCGCCCGTCGCCGTCCGCGTCCTGCCCGTTTTCGAGGATGTCCTTCGGCAGCATCTGAACCTGCCCGATCTCGCCCGCCCAGGCGCCGGTCGTGGTATCGGGATCGAAATCGCCGCGTTCGTGAAGCGCCAGCGCGGCAAAGATCTGCGGGCGGAATATCTCGGGGCGGCGGCAATCATGCGCCATCGTGACCAGCGCGTTCAGCGTGTTGTAGTCGCCCTGCACCGCGCCGAAATCGGTCTCGAACGCCCAGAAGGCCAGCAGCACGCCGCGCGAGATTCCGTAGCGGCGCTCGATCTCGTCGAAGACCGCATCGTAGCGGTCGGCCATCTCGCGACCCCGATCCAGCCGCGACTGGCTGATCAGCTTGCGCGAGAAGGTGATGAACGGATCCTGAAAGATGCCCTGTCTGCGGTCGGCCGCCAGCACGTCCGGGTCCTGCCTGACGCCGGAAAGAAAATCGGCCGCGACCTGCGGCGCGAAACCTTGGCGCTCGGCCTCGGCCCGGAGTTCGCTGACGAAGGTATCGAATTCCCCTCCGCAGGGAACGGACTGCGCGTTCGCGCCGTTGACCATCATCGTCATCGCCGCGAAGGCGCAAGTCAGGTACCGCATGGCATCTCCGATCAGGATTAAGTCTGGCGTCGGCGCACCGTATCAACCGGGCATTCCGTTGCAAGCCGACGCCGGCGGAACCCCGCCGCTATTCCGGCCCGTGGGGCGGTGGCTTAATCATTTGTTCACGAACATGAAGCAAATCCGACTATGTTGGTCCGGTCACAGCGCAGCGTCTTGCAGGCTTGCCTGAAGCGCAGTGCAGTCGGGCGGGGGGTACGATGCACACGGTTCTGATTGCCGAGAGTGACCGCAGGCTGGCGGATCTGTGGCGCCGCCACATGGAACGCATGGGATTCGAGGTACGCATCGCCCAAACCGGCGAACAGGCGATCGACGTCATCAGCGTCTGCGACGTGCGCGTGATCGTGCTGGACCTCGAACTCGACGACGGTGGCGCCATGTCGGTTTCCGACTACGCCGCGGTGCGCCGGCCGGAGGCGCGGGTCATCTTCGTCACGAGCTCGAGCTTCTTTTCGGATGGCTCGATCTTCCGGATGAGCGCGAATGCCTGCGCTTTCCTGCCCAGCGGCACCGAGCCCGAAGACCTTGCGGCGATGGTCGATCATTACGGCCAGCGCCACGGCGCGCCCACCTGACCCTCGCGGCAGCCTGAAAAGTCAGGCCGCCCGCAGCCTCTCGCGCCCGTGCGGTGCGTTGAGGTCAAGCTCGGGGCCGATGGGGATGATGCGGTGCGGGTTCACCGTCTCGTGGCTGTAGTGGTAGTGCCGGACGATATGGTCGAAGTTCACCGTCCCGGCCACGCCCGGCCGCTGGTAGAGTTCGCGCAGGTATCCCCACATGTTCGGGTAGTCGACGATCCGCGCGCGGTTGCACTTGAAGTGCCCGTGATAGACCTTGTCGAACCGGATCAGCGTGGTGAACAGGCGCCAGTCGGCCTCGGCCAGCGTATCGCCCATTAGGTAGCGCCGGGTGGCCAGCCGGTCCTCGATCCAGTCGAGCGTGTCGAACAGCGGGACCACCGCCTCGTCGTATGCCTTTTGCGATGTGGCGAAACCGGCCTTGTAGACGCCGTTGTTCACCGTGTCGTAGATCCGAACGTTCACCGGCTCGATCGCGTCGCGCAGCGCTTTTGGCCAGTAGTCGGCCCTGTTCCCGGTCAGGTGGTCGAAGGCGCCGTTGAACATGCGGATGATCTCGGCGCTTTCGTTGCTGACGATGGTCTCGCGCTGCTTGTCCCACAGCACCGGCACCGTGACCCGGCCCGAGACCTGCGGATCGGCCTTGGTGTAGATGTCGCGCAGGAACGGCAGGTCGTACAGCCGGTCGCCCGTGGCGCCGGGGTAGTCGGTCGCGAAGGTCCAGCCGTCGCCCAGCATGTCGGGATGCACGACGCTGACGTCGATCATGTCCTCCAGCCCCTTGAGCGCGCGGAAGACCAGCGTGCGGTGCGCCCAAGGGCAGGCGAGCGCCACGTAAAGATGGTAGCGGCCCGGCTCGGCCTCGAACCCGCCCTCGCCCGTGGGGCCCGGCGCGCCGTCGGCGGTGATCCAGTTGCGGAATTTCGAGGTCGAGCGGACGAATTTGCCGCCGGTCGACTTGGTGTCGTACCACTGGTCGTGCCAGATGCCGTCGATGAGCTGGCCCATTGGGTGCCTCCTGCGCTTGCTGGACCTGACATAGCCTTCTGCGTGGATGCAGAAAATGCCGCCGGTCGCGCGGCTCATGTGCATTCCTGCACGTGAGGTCAGCCCAGCTTCTCTCCGGCCGTTAACGGGTAGCCCAGAAGAAAGGTTTCCGCGTCCTGGGGACCCTTGCCGGCGCGCTGCGCGCGCAGCACCCGGACGGCGCCATCGTCGCAGGCGACGGTCAGGCCGTCGAGCACTGTGCCCGGCGCGCCCTGCCCCTCGACCGCGCGGGCGTCGAGAAGCTTGATCCGAGTCACGCCATGCGTGGTCCACGCGCCGGGAAAGGGCGACAATCCGCGGATCTGGCGGGCGATCCGGGTCGCGGGGCATGTCCAGTCGATCGCGGCCTCGGCCTTGTCGATCTTGTCCGCGTAAAGCACGCCCTCGTCCGGCTGCGGTTCGGGGTGCAGGTTCTCCAGCCGGTCCAGCGCGTCGACGATCAGCCGAGCGCCCATCTGCGACAGGCGGTCGTGCAGCGCGCCGGTGGTGTCGGCCTCGGTAATCGGCGTCGCCTCGCGCAGCAGGACCGGGCCGGTGTCCAGCCCAGCCTCCATCCGCATGATGCAGATTCCGGTTTCCGCGTCGCCGGCCATTACCGCGCGATGGATCGGCGCCGCCCCGCGCCAGCGCGGCAGCAGCGAGGCGTGGATGTTCAGGCAGCCGTGGCGCGGCGCGTCCAGAACCGCCTGCGGCAGGATCAGCCCGTAGGCCACGACCACTGCCACGTCTGCCTCCAGCGCGATGAATTCGGCCTGTTCGCCGATGCCTTTCAGCGACCGGGGGTGGCGAACCGGAAGCCCAAGCGCCTCGGCTTGCGCCTGCACGGGGGTCGGCCGCTCCTTCTTGCCGCGCCCGGCCGGACGGGGCGGCTGGCAATAGACGCAGGCGATGTGGTGCCCCGCCTCGACCAGCGCATCGAGCACCGGGACCGAGAAATCCGGGCTGCCCATGAAGATCACGCGCATGGCGGCGGCCCTATTGCAGGTCCCTGAAGGCGTTCTGGACGCGACGCGCCGCCTCCTCGACCTTGGCGCGCGGGGTGGCGAGATTGAACCGAAGGAAGCTTTCGCCGCCCTTGCCGAAGGTCTCGCCGTGGTTGACCGCGATTCGCGCGTCACGCTCGACGCGGCGGGTGAATTCCTGCGGTTCCATCCCGGTGCCCGAGAAATCGACCCATGCCAGATAAGTCGCCTCGAGCGGCATCGACCGCAGCCCCGGCACGGAATCGATCGCTGCGTCGAAGACCTTCCGATTGCCGTCAAGATAGGTGCACAGGTCGTCGACCCAGGCCGCGCCCTCGGGCGAATAGGCGGCGCCGGCCATGTGCAGCCCGAACGCGTTTGGCGAGATGCCCAGCGCCATCATGCGCCGAGCGAACCGTTTGCGCAGGGCCTCGTCGGGAATGATCACGTTGCCCACATGCGCGCCGGCGATGTTGAAGGTCTTGGTCGTGGCGGTCATCATCACCAGCCGGTCGGTAATGTCAGGCGCGGCAAGCGGCATCGGCACATGGCTGCGGCCCGGCATCACCAGGTCGTGGTGGATCTCGTCCGAGACCAGGATCATGTCGTGGCGGCGGCAGAACTCGGCGACGCCGCGCAACTCGTCCGCACTCCAGACCCGGCCACCGGGGTTGTGCGGCGAACACAGGATCAGCATCTTCGCGCTCTCGGGCAGCATCGTCTCCCACGCGTCGAAATCCATCGCGTAGCGGCCGTCCTCCAGCGCCAGCGGGCATTCAATCACCTGCCGGCCCGCCGCCTCGATGACGCGCGCGAAGGCGTGGTAGACCGGCGTCATCAGCACCACGCCATCACCGGGCTCCGTGAACGCGTCGACGCACAGCCCGGTGCCGTTGACCAGCCCGTTGGTGGTCAGGATCCAGTCGGCCTCGACCTTCCAGCCGTGGCGCTCGGCCATCCACCAGCGGATCGCGTCCTTGTAGGCGGCGTCGTCGCCGAAATAGCCGTAGACGCCGTGCGCGACCATCCGCTCCAGCGCGTCCTGCACGCAATCGGGCGGGCGGAAATCCATGTCCGCGACCCACATCGACAACCCGTCATCGGCGGGCACGCCGTAGATCGGCTCCATCATGTCCCACTTCATGGAATGCGTGCCGTGGCGGTCGATTTCTTCGTCGAAGGGGCTCATGGGGTCCTCGTGCGCTGCCTGCGCGCGCAGGCTAACCGGCTGACCGTCAGGTGCAAGCCCGCGAACTTGCGCGGGCGCATGGCTTCGCCTAAGTGACACCGCATGATCAGGCCCATTCTCATCCACCCCGATCCGCGGCTCAAGAAGGTCTGCCCGCCCGTGAGCGACGTGACGGACGACCTGCGCGTGCTGGCCGACGACATGCTGGAAACCATGTACGACGCGCCGGGCATCGGGCTGGCCGCGCCGCAGGTGGGCATGATGACCCGCATGATCGTGCTGGATTGCGTCAAGGACGGCGCGGCCGAGCCGCGCCCGCTGGTCATGGTCAACCCGCGCATCCTGTCCGCTTCCGACGAGCGCAACGTCTACGAGGAAGGCTGCCTGTCGATCCCCGAGCAGTACGCCGATGTCGAACGCCCCGCCGAGGTCGAAGTCGAGTGGCTGGACCGGAACGGAAATCTGCAGCGCGAGGGCTTCGGCGGGCTGTGGGCGACCTGCGTCCAGCACGAGATCGACCACCTCGACGGCAAGCTGTTCATCGACTACCTCAAGCCGATGAAGCGCCAGATGATCACCCGCAAGATGGTCAAGCTGAAGAAGGAAATGGCCCGCGCATGAGCATTCTGCCGATCCTCCTGTGGCCCGACCCGCGTCTGTCGCAACCCTGCGCTCCGGTGAAGGACGACGAGGACCTGCGCGCGCTGATCGCCGACATGTTCGACACGATGTACGATGCGCCGGGCCGCGGTCTTGCCGGTCCTCAGGTCGGAGCGCTGAAGCGCGTCTTCGTGATGGATGCGGGCTGGAAGGACGGCACGCCCACGCCGCGCGCCTGTATCAATCCGCACATCTTGTCGACCGCCGACACGCAGGCCACCGGCGCCGAAGGCTGCCTGTCCGTACCCGGCGTCGAGGCGCGCGTGTCGCGCCCCACGAGCGTGAATATCGGCTATGCCGACGAGAACGGGCAGAACCAGCGCGTCGCCCTGACGGGTGCCGAGGCGCGCGTCGCCCTTCACGAGATGGATCATCTCGACGGGCGGATGCATTTCGACCACCTGTCGCCGCAGGCGCGCGACGGGCTGCTGTCGGAATACGAATCCGCGCGCCGGTAGGGCCATGACCGTCCGACGCTGCATCCCCGGCCCGACAGGCGCCTGCGCACGCCAGCCACGCCGGTTCATACGATCACCGACGAGATCCGCGCGATCTGGGACGACATGATCGACACGATGGAGGCGATGCCGGGTGTCGGCCTTGCCGCACCGCAGATCGGCGTGGCGCTGCGGCTGGCCGTGGTCGATGCGTCCGACACGCGCGGCCAGGCGATCCGCATGGCCAATCCGCACGTGCTGCATGCCAGCGTGCAGCCCCGCAGCCACGAGGAAGCCTCGCCCAACCTGCCGGGCGTGTCGGCGGTGATCGAGCGGCCCGGCGCCGTGACGGTCACCTATCTCGACGAACACGGCGCCGAGGTCGAGAAGGACTTCGTCGGGTTGTGGGCGACCAGCGTGCAGCACCAGATCGACCACCTGGACGGCCGGATGTATTTCGACCGGCTGGGAAAGGTGAAGCGTGACATGCTGCTGCGCCGGGCGAAGAAGGCCGCGCGCGCCGACTGAGGTTCAGGACGCGACGTCGACGATGATCTCGAAGGATCTCCGCCGCTTCTCCGGGTCGAACACGTCCGACACGATCATCAGCTCGTCCGCCTGCGTCCTGTCCACCAGGTCGCGCAGGCCCGCGCGCACCGTTTCCGGGCTGCCAACGACGCTGCAGGCCAGCATCTGCGACGCCTGCGCCTTCTCGTGCGGGGTCCAATAGCTGTCTATGTCGTCGATCGGCGGCTGCATCAGCTCGCGCTTGCCGCGCACCATGCCCACGAAGGACATCTGCTGCGAGGTCGCCAGCCGGCGCGCCTCCTCGTCCGTGTCGGCTGCGATCACGTTCACGCCCACCAGCGCGTGCGGTGCGTCCAGTTGCTCGGACGGCTTGAACCGCTCGCGGTATATTTCCAGCGCCACGTCCAGCGCCTGCGGCGCGAAATGCGAGGCGAACCCGTAGGGCAGGCCCAACTCGGCGGCCAGCTGCGCGCCGAAGGTGCTCGACCCCAGAATCCACAGCGGCACGTTAGTGCCCGAGCCGGGAACGGCCTCGATCGCCTGGCCGGGCTGGACAGGGCGCAGGTAGGCCTGCAGCTCGAGCACGTCCTGCGGGAAATTGTGCGCGTTCCGCGGATCGCGACGCAGCGCCTGCAAGGTCATCTGGTCGGTGCCCGGCGCCCGCCCCAGCCCCAGGTCGATGCGCCCCGGAAACAGGGTGGCCAGCGTGCCGAACTGCTCGGCGATGATGTACGGCGCGTGGTTGGGCAGCATGATGCCGCCCGCGCCGACACGGATCGAAGTCGTTCCCGCGGCGATATGCTGGATCACCAGCGCGGTCGCGGCCGTGGTGACGGTGGGCATGTTGTGATGCTCGGCGACCCAGAACCGCTGGTAGCCCAGGCCTTCGGCGTGGCGGGCCAGCGCGCGCGCCTCGTCCAGCGCGGTGCGCCGGTCGCTGCCCTGCCGTACCCTGCCCAGCTCGAGAATCGATAGAGATGCCATTGTTCCATCCGTCCTGTTCGTTCGCGTCGCCGCGGGCAGCGGCCACCCGGCCGAGCTGCGCCGAGATCCCGGCAAGCGCCGCCGTGCGGGAAGCACGCTCTTCGGTTGCTGCCGGCCCTCGCCGCGTCGACGCCGTTTCGTCCCTTACATCGGGCCTGCGACGCGGCACATCAACCACCGTTCCCGGCGGCGCCACGGGCCCGGATGCAAGATGCGCCGCCGGCGAACGCCGCCGCAACACGCGGTTTCGAGCGCGGGGCGAGATCATTTCCGCGCCCGGTTCACAACCGGGCCGCGATCTGCCAAGCTGAATTGCAAAGCACAGGCGGTTCGGGGGAATTTATGATTGCCAATCTGACCGTGGGCGAGCGTCAGGCGGCGCTTATCCTGCTGGGCATCGGCGGGCTGGTCGGCCTGCTGATGGCCGCCACAGGGGCGGACGAGGCCTTCGCGTCGCACGGCGTCATCGTGCTGCTGTTCTGCGCGGCTCTCTTCGTTCTGGTGCTGCAGCACCTCGACGATCCGCAGCCGTCGCCCGATGCCCACCGCAGCTATTACGACGACCCGATCAAGGTCGGGATCATCCTGGCGATGGTATGGGCCATCATAGGGATGTTTTTCGGCCTGTGGGTTGCCTACCTGCTGGCCTGGCCCGACCTGACCTTCGACGCGCCCTGGGCCAGCTTCGGCCGCCTGCGCCCCGCGCACACCACCGGCGTGATCTTCGGCTTCGGCGGCACCGCGCTGATCGCCACGTCCTTCCACGTCATGCAGCGCACCAGCCGGGCGCGGCTGGCCGGGCAGTTCAGCCCGTGGTTCGTGCTGTTCGGCTACCAGCTTTTCGTGATCCTCGCGGTCAGCGGCTACCTGATGGGCATCAACCAGTCGAAGGAGTACGCCGAGGCCGAGTGGTACGCCGACCTGTGGCTGGTCGTCGTCTGGATCACGTATTTCGTGCTCTACATGCGCACCCTCGCACGCCGGAACGAGCCGCACATCTACGTGGCGAACTGGTACTACATGGCCTTCATCCTGATCGTGGCCATCCTGCACATCTTCAACAACGTGGCGCTCCCGGTGTCGTGGACGGGCTCGCGCAGCTACATCGTCTGGTCGGGCGTGCAGGACGCGATGATGCAGTGGTGGTACGGCCACAACGCGGTCGCCTTCTTCCTGACCGCGGGCTTCCTGGGGATGCTCTACTACTACCTGCCCAAGCGGGCCGAGCGGCCGATCTATTCCTACCGGCTGTCGATCCTGTCCTTCTGGGGCATCGTGTTCTTCTACGTCTGGGCGGGCTCGCACCACCTGCACTACACCGCCCTGCCGCACTGGGTGCAGACGCTGGGCATGACCTTCTCGGTGATGCTTCTGGTGCCGTCCTGGGCCACGGCCGCGAACGCGCTGCTGACGTTGAACGGCGCGTGGCACAAGGTGCGCGACGACGCGACGCTGCGCTTCATGATGGTGGCGGCGATCTTCTACGGCCTGACCACCTTCGAAGGCTCGTTCCTGGCGATCCGCGGCGTCAACGCGCTGTCGCATTACACCGACTGGACCGTCGCCCACGTCCATGCCGGCGCACTGGGCTGGAACGCGATCCTGATCTTCGGCGTGGTCTACGCCGCCGTCCCGGTGATCTGGCGGGTCGAGCGGATGTGGTCCAACAGGCTGATCGAGTGGCACTTCTGGCTCGCCGTGCTGGGCACGGTGGTCTACGTGCTGGCGATGTGGAACTCGGGCATCCTGCAGGGCCTGATGTGGCGCACCTACACCGACGCCGGCACGCTGCAATACCCGTTCATCACCACCGTTCTGGCGATGAACCCCTACTACGTGGCCCGCGCGGTCGGTGGGACGATGTTCTTCGTGGGCACGGCGCTGGGCTGTTACAACCTGTGGATGACGATCCGGCAGGCGCCCGGAACCACGATGGTTCAGGATCATCCCGTGTCGGCCGACGGCGCGGCCGGCGATGCCGCGGTTCCGGGGGAATAAGCGATGTTCAGAACCCTCCTCGCCCCGTTCCGCAAGTTCTTCCACGGGCTCTTTGCCGGCCAATACAAGCTCGAGCGCTATTCGCTGGGCCTGGCCGGCGCGATCATCGTCGCCGGCAGCATCGGCGGCGCGGTCGAGATCGCGCCGCTGTTCACCATCGACGAGACGGTCGAGGA
>NZ_FNPF01000047.1 GCF_900107235.1 Citreimonas salinaria | reverse complement strand
TGCACACGACCAGAAGCCGCGGTATCCGACGGTCAGCCCTTGCTCCAGCTCAAAGATCATTTCTGCGTTGGAGCGCCAGTCTGCCTCTTCGCCGAGAGGCGCGACGGCCACGCGTGTGCCCTCTGCCGCGAAGACGGTGCCGGCGGTCTCGGTCTCTCCCGCTGCTTCGAGCGGCACCAGCACACCGTTCAGCTTGATCGCGGCCGTCCCGCTATCCTGCCCCACCCACAGGATGGGGTGCTCCTCGGGGGTCCGGTTGAACGAGCAGCGGGGGCCGGGATCGAGGATCTGGTCCGCCTCCGCCTCCGGCATCGTCGAGGGATCGAGCGTGGAGATCAGGGTATTGTTCAGCGCCGCCTCGATCGTTCCAACCTCAGCGGGCGGGTCCTGATAGATTGACTGGACGATGTCGCCTTCCGAGACCTCTTCGATCAGATAGCGCATCTCGGAAATCTCGCGCCGTTGCGCCACGATGATCTCGTGGGCCAGCTTCTGGACGCGGGGATCGCGGATCTGTGCGCGTTCGGAGGTCATGATCGCGATCGAGTGGTGCGGGATCATCGCCCGCATGTAGCTTTCGCCGGACACCGTGACCTGGCTCCGGACGAGCCAGAGCGTCAGGGCGAAGACGATTACCGAGCCTGTGAAGATGGCGACGTTGAGCATCTTGTTCGAATACATGCTCAGCATGTATCCGAGCATGATCACCGCCATGGTCGCGCCCATCATGATCGCCATGTAGGTGCGCGTCTCGGAATAGAAGACGTGCTCCCACGCGTAGGTGTTGAGATAC
The DNA here is from genome assembly GCF_900107235.1 of Citreimonas salinaria. Taxonomy (GTDB): domain Bacteria; phylum Pseudomonadota; class Alphaproteobacteria; order Rhodobacterales; family Rhodobacteraceae; genus Citreimonas; species Citreimonas salinaria. The sequence goes on along the minus strand of NZ_FNPF01000047.1, from coordinate 3,008 downwards.
ATCAGGATGAACATCACCACCGTCGAGGTGAGGATCATGAGGCCGAAGCGGATGTAGGACATGTGTGTGTTCCCTCGTTTCTGGAGTTATTCCGAACCGGCGACGTTGCCGCCGTGTCCATCGTCACCGGAGGTGATCGTCGCGTAGTCCTCGGGCGACATCCCGGGCAGTTGCGACACGAACGCGGCGATCGTCAGCAGTTCCTCGGGCCCGTGGTGGCGGCCGAAGGCGGGCATGCCGCTCATCTTGATGCCGTTCTCGGCGATCCAATAGATTTCCTTCGGCTCCCACTCGGCCGCGGCCTCGACCAGGTGGGGCGGCTCTGGTCGCATGCCCCGCGACCATTCCGACGGCTCCACCCCCGGACCGCCATGGCAGTGCGCACAGCTTGCAGCATAATGCTGCGCCCCTTCGGCGAGCATGTCCTGCGGAACCGTTCCGGGCAGGAGGATGTCTTCCGCCCGGCTGGCGACGGAGCGGCGCATCGTGGTGTCCAGCGTCCATCGGACAGCGTCCGCGTGCGTGTCGGTCGCGGCGACGTTGTAGGCGCCGGTGTAGGCCACCGTCAGCCAGACGGCGATAGCGACGAGAAGCGTCGCGACGACACCGAGAGCAGCGCCTATGGCCTTGGGTCCCATGACTTTCTCCTTGGTTGCGATTTCCGCCGGGTCATATCGTCTTGGTCCTGAGCCGGAGCGCGTTCGCGATGACCGACACCGACGACAGGCTCATGGCGAGCGCGGCGATCATCGGCGACAGCAGAAGGCCGAAGGCCGGATACAGGACCCCCGCCGCGACCGGTACGCCGAGGCCATTGTAGAGAAAGGCGAACAGCAGGTTCTGCTTGATGTTCCGCACCGTGGCCCGGGACAGCCGCCGCGCGGACACCAGTGCCGACAGATCGCCCCTGACCAGCGTGACGCCGGCGCTTTCCACCGCCACGTCCGCCCCGGTGCCCATGGCGATGCCGACATCCGCCGCGGCGAGCGCGGGGGCGTCGTTGACGCCGTCGCCCGCCATGGCGACGGTCCGGCCCTCGCCCTGAAGCCTGCGGATCGCGTCGTGCTTGTCCTCGGGCAGGACCTCGGCGATCACCTCGTCGATGCCGAGATCGCGCGCCACCGCGCGCGCCGTCGCCTCGGCGTCGCCCGTCAGCATGACGATGCGCAGCCCCTCGTCGTGCAGCGCCCGGATCGCCGCCGGCGTCGTCTCCTTCACGCGGTCGGCGACCGAAAGGACGCCTGCAGCCGCGCCGTCCACCGAGACGAACATCGCTGTGCGGCCCTCGGCCCGTTCGGCAGCGGCGATGTCGCGCAAGGCGGCGGCATCCGCGCCCTCGGCTTCCATCATCGCGGCGTTGCCGATGGCCACGCGGCGTCCGTCGACCGTGCCCCTAACGCCCTTGCCGGTCACGCTGTCGAAGTCGCGCGTGGCGGGCACGTCGATGCCGCGCTCCTGCGCGCCCTCGACGATGGCGCGCGCCAGCGGGTGCTCGGACGCGGCCTCGAGCGCAGCCGCAAGGCGCAGGACCTCGTCCTCGGGCATGTCACGGGCGCTGACACCGACCAGCGTGGGGCGCCCTTCGGTCAGGGTGCCGGTCTTGTCGACCACCAGCGTGTCCACGGCGGCAAGCCGCTCCAGCGCCTCGGCGTTCTTGATCAGCACGCCCTTGCCCGCGCCCTTGCCGACTCCGACCATGATCGACATCGGTGTGGCAAGGCCAAGGGCGCAGGGGCAGGCGATGATCAGCACCGACACCGCAGCGATCAGCCCCAGCGCCATCGCGGGGGCAGGTCCGAACGCGGACCATGCGATGAACGCCAGAACCGCCACGAGGACCACGATGGGGACGAACCAGCCCGCCACCTGATCGGCCAGCTTCTGGATCGGCGCGCGGCTGCGCTGCGCCTCGGCCACCATCGCGACGATGCGGTTGAGCATCGTCTCCGACCCGACGCGTGTCGCCTCCATCACGAGGCTGCCGGTCTGGTTGATCGAGCCGCCGGTCACCGCGTCGCCAGGCCGCTTCTCGACCGGGATCGGTTCGCCGGTGATCATGCTTTCGTCCACGGACGATCCGCCTTCGACCACGGTGCCATCCACAGGCACGCCTTCGCCCGGTCTGACGCGCAGGCGATCGCCGGTCCGCACCATGTCGAGCGGGATGTCGCGCTCGCCCTTCGCATCCACCAGCCGAGCGGTCTTGGGCGCGAGGTCCAGCAGGGCGCGGATCGCGCCGCCGGTCTGTTCCCGCGCACGCAGCTCCAGAAGCTGCCCCAGCAGGACCAGCACCACGATAACGGCGGCCGCCTCGAAGTAGACACCCACCTCGCCCTCGTGCCCGCGGAACTGCGACGGGAATATCCCCGGGGCAACGGTCGCCACGACCGAATAAATCCACGCGGTTCCGGTGCCGATCGCGATCAGCGTGAACATGTTGAGGTTCCACGTCCGGATCGACGCCCAGCCGCGGACGAAGAAGGGTGCCCCGGCCCACAGCACGACGGGCGTGGCAAGGATCAGCTCGGCCCAGTCCAGCCACGCGGCCGGAATGGCCATGAAGAACTGCGGCAGGAAGTGCCGTCCCATCGCGACGATGAAAAGCGGGACCGTCAGCACGGCGCCGATCACCAAGCGGCGACGGAAGTCGACATATTCCTCGGACGGCTCGTCCGTCAGAAGGGGCACGCCCTTCGGCTCGAGCGCCATGCCGCAGATCGGGCACGTGCCGGGACCCTTCTGCTCGATCTCGGGGTGCATCGGGCAGGTGTAGATCGTGTCCGACGCCTCCGGCTTCGGCGCCGCCTTCAATGCGGGATCGAGGTAGATTTCCGGCCTGGTCTCGAACTTCGCGCGGCAGCCGGCGGAGCAGAAGAAGTAGGTCTGGCCCTCGTGCTCGGCGGTGTGTTTCGCCGTCTCCATGGTGACGGACATGCCGCAGACCGGATCTATTGCCTTGCCCGGCTCTGGCTGTTTCGCCGCCGACGCATGGTGATCGTGACCATGAT
>NZ_FNPF01000048.1 GCF_900107235.1 Citreimonas salinaria | reverse complement strand
GGAAGACGAGCAGATCGGAACGGTCACCGCCGACGGCGCCTACGACACGCGCCGGTGCCACAAAGCCATCACCGACCGGCAGGGCACCGCGATCATCCCCATCCCCATCCGCAGGAACGGACGTCTTTGGAAAGAAGACTGCCCGGCTGCACGCGCCAGAAACGACACCCTGCGCGCCACCCGATATTACGGACGGGCATTCTGGAAAGGCTGGACGGGATACCACGCCCGCAGCCGGATCGAGGCGAAGATGCGATTCCTGAAATCCTTCGGCGATCGCATCATGGCCAGGGACCCCGACCGACAGACCGCCGAAACCCACATCCGCATCGCCCTTATGAACCGCTTCACCGCCCTCGGCACCGCCGATATCGTCTGCGCGGCATGACGTCAGTGGGGTAAGGGGCAGTCACGCCTCGGGCGAGATTTGGGCAACAACGCCCGTCCCGTTCAGAACCAGTAGGCGAAAATATCCATAATGGCACCGGTGACCGGGTCGAACTCGATCTCGACCTCATTGCCGTCGGGCGCGTAGGCCTCCACCTCGTGGCGGCCCCACTCGACATCCAGGTCATGGACGTTGGTTTAGCCCATCGCCGTCATGCGATCGATGGCTTCCGTGGTCGTCATACAGGTGGGCACGGCGTCGCCGTAGATTTCGACAAACATGACGTCCGCCGCTTCGTCTCTCTCTGGAACCCACAATCTTTTCTATGGTTTCCAGCCGCGCATGAACCTCCGGCCACGCGGGTTGCACGGGGGGCGTATTCGACATTTCGCAAAGCTCGCTTCCTGCCATTGTCGCCGATCAGGTGGGAGCATGCTCCACCGGCATCTAACTGCAGAAAGGCCCGCACTGCTGGTCATCCGCTCGTTGAGAATGCGGAAAGAAGTACGAAAGGCAGGAATGGCAACGCCGCACTGCGGCCTCATTAATCCCGCGCATGGCAGGTCTGGTCCGTTCAAGACGGGCTAGAAGACGGAGCGGGAAGCTGTCGTTCGCTGCGTCTCGCAAGAATAGCGGAGTTTCGCAGGAACACGCCTTGTTGCGATGCGGCAGCTTGCATCACCTACCATGAGGGCGAAAGCCTTCTATGTCGTGATTGCCAATCAGGAAGTCTGCGTGACCGCGCAGATCGCCGGCGGAAAGGCCCTACGCAGCCGAGGCAGCTCTGCTGGTACATGTCCTGTCTGTTCCTACCGTTCATCGCGGCCTCAACAGGACCCCGCAAAAAAATGCGGCTGGCGCTGCCGGCGCCAGCCACTCATTCGATCGGAAGCTTACCTTGCCCGTGCCGACTTCAGCGCCTGTGCCCACCAGACTAGGTCGTCGAACATCGCCGTGGCCGAGGGGCGCAGCACCGCGTCCACAGCGCTCATCGGGCCGTTCTCGCCCAGCGGGCTGACCTTCATGAGCTCGCCGCCGCCCAGGTGCACCGCGTGGCGGATCGGCGCCATCTGCAACTCGACTGCGATTGTGCGCAGGTGCTCGACGGCGCGGGCGCCACCGACGCCGCCATAGCCCATCGCGCTCATGGGCTTGCGGACCCAGCCCTTGTAGGCCTGGTCCAGCGCGTTCTTCAGCGCGCCGGTGATTGAGTGGTTGTATTCGGCCGTCAGGAAGACGTAGCCGTCGTAACCCGAAACCGCATCCTGCCAGGCGCGGGCCTTGGGCTCGCTGCTCTCCATCCACAGCTCAGATGCGGCCTCGTTGAAGAACGGCAGGTCGAAGTCGCGCAGGTCGAGCGTCTCGAGCGTCAGGTCGTCGCGTTCGGTAGCGACCTCGCGCAGCCATTCCGCTGGCTTGTCGGCGAAGCGGGTGTCGCGGGTCGAGCCGACGATCAGGGCAATGCGAACGGGTTCGGGCATGGAGGCCTCCAGGTTTCAATGAACGAGCGCCGTAATTCGCCACTCCGGCTTCCGATCTCAACCGCAACGAATGCACAAGCCTTGTGCGCGGCCGCAGTAGCGGCCCGCCTTCCACTCGGCGCCTGATCACAGGTGCCCCGCCTGCCGATCCGAGCGACGGGACCGCGCTGACAGATTGGCAATTCCGAGCCGCCCCCCAAGCAGCCATTGCCGCCGATAAAAAGCATCTGCTGGATCAAGCTTCCATGGTGAGCGGAGCGGCAGCTTCGCGCCGGAAGCCGTACCGGAAAGCTTTGCACCAGCAGAAAAACCGTCTGTTGCGACCGGCCCCATACCGGCCCTTTGTCCGGAGCTACATGCGGTAGCGCAGGTCCGAAAAGCGGCCATTCGCTGCGGCTCGCAACACCGGCCATCGCAACATCAGCGAGGCCCCCGCCGCCAGCCAACGCCTTGCGGTGTTCAGCGAGCAGCCGAATTCCGCCGCGATATTCTTCGACCCCCCAACCGTCCCTCGGCGAACTCTCGGAGTTAATCGGCGCACGTGCCTTCAGCGTCGGTCTCCCGTTCCTGATCTTGGCCAGAGCAGGGGTCTTCAGGGAGAACTTCTTCGATCCCTTAGCGGCGGCGTTCAAGTCGGAAAGCGGCGGCATGACGCGGAAGATCCTCCGCCTCTGGCTCCTCACGCGAGGCCCTGACTCGCACGCTGCGCCACATGACCAACCAAGTCGCCCATGACGGGCAGGGCGCGCAGTCGGAAGAGTATCTCGTCCCTACGCCGTCGAGGAAGCCGAAGGCAATGTGGGTCCCCACGCGGGCGGATCTGGAATGGATCGAGCCGGAGGACGAGAACACGTACATCGAGTTCGCTGTCTGGGATGCGGCCGACGGTCGCTTGATCCCCGGCCTCGGGGCAGGCGATCCTTGTCCTCTTCGTGGGCGAGGCGACGCATTATTTCCTTGGCAGTCCACTTGACCTGCTTGACCAGATTGTCGGTCCGCACCCCTTCGAAGTGCGCGCAAGCCATGATCTATTCCATGGCATCCATGTGGCACGCACTGCGCAGGGGCACGAAATACTGCGGCGCGGCGTCTCGTGACGCTGCCGATGCTCGACGTCGGCGCAAGAGCCGAAAGGCGCAAGGGACTTTACCAGGCGGTGCGAGCAATGCGGGGGAAAGAATCCCAGACGCAGCCCAAGAGAAAGCCCGCCGGTCAGGGCGAGTTGGATGGTCGGGAGGGCGTTGTTACACAAATCTCGCCTGAGGCGTGACTGCCCCTTACCCCACTGACGTCATGCCGCGCGGACGATATCGGCGGTGCCGAGGGCGGTGAAGCGGTTCATAAGGGCGATGCGGATGTGGGTTTCGGCAGTCTGTCGGTCGGGGTCCCTGGCCATGATGCGATCGCCGAAGGATTTCAGGCATCGCATCTTCGCCTCGATCCGGCTGCGGGCGTGGTATCCCGTCCAGCCTTTCCAGAATGCCCGTCCGTAATATCGGGTGGCGCGCAGGGTGTCGTTTCTGGCGCGTGCAGCCGGGCAGTCTTCTTTCCAAAGACGTCCGTTCCTGCGGATGGGGATGGGGATGATCGCGGTGCCCTGCCGGTCGGTGATGGCTTTGTGGCACCGGCGCGTGTCGTAGGCGCCGTCGGCGGTGACCGTTCCGATCTGCTCGTCTTCC
>NZ_FNPF01000049.1 GCF_900107235.1 Citreimonas salinaria | reverse complement strand
GCTTCTCAGCCCTCGGCACCGCCGAGATCGTTCGCGTGGCATGACATCAGCGGGGAAAGGGGAAGTCACGCCTTAGGCGTGAGTTACGCAACAATACCCATCCGATCCTGAAGGCAAATCGATCGCCTCAATCATTGCCTTGGCCCACACACTCGGCCTGAGAGTTATAGCGGAGGGCGTCGAGACGGAATCCTGCGTCCGCTTCTTGGCATCAGTTAATTGCGATGTGTTTCAGGGCTATTACTTCTCCCGCCCAATGTCAGCAAACACTTTGAGTGCATTTCTCGCCGGCGCGGTCATGAAGCCCCGTGCAGCATGAGCGCAACCAACTTCCGGGAGGTCCGGCAGAGCGCTAACACCTGAATGACGAGCAGCTCAGAAGCAGATCGAACACATTGTGTGGGCATGATACCCTCACTCCCCAACCGAACTGCCAGTTCTATACAGAGCGCATGGCCGCAGCAGACGCGCGCAAACAGGAATTGGGCGAAGGACAGCCGACCGGTTAGCAGGAGCGTGACGCATCTTTTTCAGTTTTGCAAAGATAAAATGAAATTTTCATTCCGATCAATTGTTGAGCGTCTGTGCCTTTGATGGCGCGTTAAGCGTGCATCTGCCGCAACGGCCAGCCCACACGTCTCATCAAGTTGTCCTGACGCAGGAACTGGCGCCCATGGGCGGCGGCGACGTGAAACGAGACAAAGCCGGCGGTGGGCTGCGCATCAGCCTCCGCCACCCCGCTCCGTCACCCTGAAAGAGCGTCACAAGGTTCGAACACCTGTGCGATCGCTTCAGGCAGCTTTGTCGGCGGGAACACCTGACGTCGAACACAGCAAAAAAGATGATGCTCAGTCGTGACAACAGTAATCGGGCATTGCCTTGACTTCGGTGGCCGTCAGTTCTCGCCGCGGGTTACAGCCCGCACCACATGCACCTCTGCCGGCACACGAACTTGCGCGCCTTGCACATAGTTCGCGAACAATTCACGGAGACCTTCGCGGACCTCATCCCGCTGAACTTGTGTGAGCGTTCCCGCCTCCTCGGCCTCCCGCATGCGCGCGCGGGCTGCGCCGATGTTCATGTGAAGATCCGCAACTGCGTCGGGTCCCTCGGATGGCGTAAGGTCGACCGAAAGAGTGTCGATCCCGGCATCCGCCCCGATCAAAGTCCAGCCTGAAGCCTCCAAAATTTCGGCGATCCTGCTGCTGTCTGCCAAGGCGAACGGTCCGGGCGCATCAGGTTCGGATTCAAGGCCAGGTCCCAGCACGGCCTCTGCCACATGGGCGGGTTACGTGAACCATGGATTCTTGTGGCGCCGTCCCCAGCAGACGAATGTCATCGCCGATCGCGGTCGGCAGGCCGTCTGGATATGCGCGAACGCAGCGACAGGATTGGCGAAGAACATCACGCCGAACGAGGACACGACGGCGTCGAAGCGCTTGGCGCCAAAAGGATGTGTTACTGCATCGCCCAGTTCAACGTCGACGTTCTCCGGCACCCGGGCACGCGCTCGGTCAGCCAGGGGCGGCGCGACCTCAATGCCAGTAACGCGCCCAGCCGGCGTGACCGCGTCGGCCGCATCGAGAAGCGAGGCCCCGGGACCGGGGCCGACATCGAGGACGTGCTGTCCCGGCCGAAGCTGCGCGCGCCCCATGAGTGCCGCACGCGCCGGGGCGAGTGCGGCCTCGTTCGGCCCTTCGGATTTCAGCCAAGGCTCAGCCATCGCTGTCCAGTCCATGCGACGCCTTCCTGACAAGACCGACGCGCTCCCAGAGCCAATATATCGGCGTCAGCTCCTGAGACCAATCGCGCTTGAAGGCCACTGTGGCCTGGCCGGGGCGCACCAAGCCACGACCCGGCTGCGCCAGGTGACAGTAGGGCGGGTTTCTTTCTTTCGGGCTGCGACACGTAGCGGATCCTTCCTTGCGAGGATCCGCTTCGCACCGCAGCCGAAACAATTCGGGACATGCAGAAGATACGTCGGGCGGCTCCGAGAAACCACCGCACCAATGAAAGGAGGAGGCGGTCTCTTGTTCCTGGCAATCCTGCCGGGCCCTACCCAAGGAGACAAAGCATGTTTGACTTTGTTCAGCCGCCACTGGCGGCCCTCAAGTGCTTCTTCCACGACCATGGAGAAGCCGTCCAGAACGCCGCCCTCCTGCTCGGTGGCCCCCCTGCCCTGCAGCGGACGCTTTCCCTGATTGCCGATGTGGCAGAGGCAGATCGCCCGACTGCGCGGCTTCGGCGTGAACTCGCAACACTTCACGCGCTGCTTACGCTGAAGAACGTGCGGTAAGTCGAAGCCGCTTGCGGCGTGCGGCTCAAGTGGCTGAAGACCTCAGCCCGACGACATGACAAGGACCCACCCTTCTTTCTGAGGCGAGCGATCAGCAGGCCCGAATTCCGTGCTGCATCATGTTGGCTCCACGCACAACTTTCAGGCCTCTGATCTTGAAGCGCGCGTCCGACATGAACCATTCGGATATCGCCGGCGGATAATGGTTTGACATCAGTACGCTATAGAACTCGAATACGTGCTTCGGCATTTTCTTTCGGAGGTATCGGGGGCCATGGAAGCCGAGGCGGGCGTCAGGCGTCACGCAGACATCCCGCGCCGCGAGAAACAACGTGCACGAAGAGGCGCAGGTGCCGCGGATTTCGACGCGTCGGCCCGTGCGGTCGATCTCCGCGAGTTGCTCTATATAGCTCCTGATCTTACCACCCCAATCCGAAGTGATAACGAAGGGGTCATGGCTGCGCTGAACCGCGGCTTCCGATGGGAAAGCAATCGTGGCGGCAGAGAGGTACAGAACGATCAGTCTGAGGACGTTGAAGCTGGTCATGCAGGGCAGGTCTCGATAAGGCGGAAACGGAGTGGCCCGGAAGACTTGCAAGAAAATGGTTACGATCTTCTTCGCGCGAAAAGGTTCTGGCGCCGAGGCGAGCGAGGATCGGCATCGCGATCACTCCCGACCGGCGTTGTTGCACAAGTCAGACGGCGAAGGATTCACTTTGCGAATCCATGGCGTTAGACGCGGTGCATGAGGAAGCCTCCTCCCGCCCGCTATCGCACCACGAACTGGTCCAGCTACAACGCATCACTGCGGAAGCGGGGATCGCTGTTGATCTGGGTCCACAAGGGCTTTGTTGCGCAAAGGCGAGGTGAGGGATTCATCTTGTGAATCCAGCGTGGTAGCTGGCCTGCATGAGCAGACCAATCCCGCCGAGCTACA
>NZ_FNPF01000051.1 GCF_900107235.1 Citreimonas salinaria | reverse complement strand
ATACGCGCAGCCACGGCACGACCTGAGCCGCCCTGTCTGCGCGTATCTCGACGAGGCTCACCGGCTCAAGCCTCTCGACGGTATCCCGGTCTTCCGGAGCGAGAGCCACCGGCCGCGCGAGAAACGTCGGAATGGCCAGCGACAAGCCTGGTGGTGGGGACATTCTATACCGCGACGTCACTCGGCCCTTTAGTCCAGCTTACAGCGGTCGCTGAACGTGTCTGCACAGGGGGCGCGATGCCTTCCTTGGGGGTGCATTGCCGGTCCTCACCACGAGTAAAACGCACAGGCCCAAGCCAACTTCACCTCTGGCAGAGCCTCGATCCAGTTGCTCGACAGCACGGGCTGAGGATCTGGGCGTCATCGTTGAGGAATACGAGTGATCCATCTCTGCGCGACGGTCGCGGAACTGAACTTCATCTGGTTCTCACGGACAGATGACGGGATTTGCAATGCGAGTAGCGAAAACGCCGCTATCGGGTAGGCTTTTCGCAACACCAATAAATAGTTGGAATTGCGCCATGCCCGAACCCGAGGCAGACCACGGTCGCACGCTCGAAGTCTCCGCGCGGGAGGGCAGCGGCGGCAACCATCGCCAAGACTATCGAGGAAAGAGGGGCAGACATCAATTCGTCTGGGCTCTTCTCGCGGCTCCGGCGGTGGCATGGACGATCCACTTGTCGCGGCAGGGCGCTGCCATGGCTGAGGATGCCGTGAATCCGTCCGGGGCGCTGTCCGCCGTCCTGCTGATCTTCGCGCTGCTTGCCACGCCACTGCGTCGCGTCTGGCCGCGAGCCGGCGTCACGCGCTGGTTGCTGCGCAACCGGCGCTATCTGGGCGTTGCGAGCTTCGGCTATGCGCTGTGGCACACGCTGTTCTACATCGTCGACGCCGGGTCCGCCAGAAGCGTCATCGCCGATCTTCCGCGGCTCGACATCTGGACCGGCTGGCTCTCGTTGATGATCCTCGTGCCTCTGGCCGCAACCTCGTCGGATGCGGCCGTCCGGAGGCTGGGGCGAGGGTGGAAGCCGCTGCAACGCTGGACCTATGCCGCGGCCCTGTTGGGCCTTCTTCACGCGTTGAGCCTTAACGGATGGGAAGACACGGTAGAGCCGCTTGTGGTCGCGGGCCCCCTGATCGTGCTGCAGGTCTGGCGGGTCCTGGGCAGCCGCCGCCGACCTGGTGCGCTCTAAAGCCGCGGCCTTCCCAGGTACCCCAGAACAGCGCGCCGGATGCGTCGATGCAAACCGTCGAAATCGCGTTCCCCGGCCGCGATGGCCGCGTCCGCAAGACCATGCCCGATGGCGATCAGGTCGAAGGCGATGGCCGGCGCATCCGTGATCCCGTTGCGTTCGAGCATGTCGACGACGAGTGTCCGCATGCCCTGTTTCAGCGCCGCGGTCTCGGCATCGAGCGGCAGGCGCTCCTCGACGATTTCCAGAGCGTAAGCCAGTTCCGGGTTACGCAGGTGATGGCGCAGGGTGGCCGCGACGAGTGCGTCGACCTCTTGTTCCAGTCCACTGCCCGCCGCGACCCGGGCGGCGGCGGCCATATCGTCGTGCATCTGCTGGCGCATCGCGCGGATCAGTTCGGCCAGGATCGCCTCTTTCGTCGGATAGTATTGGTAGAGTGAGCCGATCGAAACGCCGGCCACCTCGGCAACCCGATTCGTGTTCAGCGCCTCATCTCCCTGCCGCTCCAGAATGCGAGCCGCTGCCGCGAGGATCGCGTCGCAGGTGGCCCGTGACCTGGCTTGGCGGGGGACCTTCCTGGGGTTGAGTGGCAAGTTCTTCATGGCGTTCGGATGCGAGTGGCCAAATGCAAGCATCCGCTCACATTATGCCCGTGATGGCATGAAGACAACGACAGGTGAGACATGAGAAAAGGTTTCGAGTTCAGGGGACAGAAGGTGCTGGTTACGGGCGCGACACGGGGGATAGGACGCGCCCTCGTCGACGAATTGGGCGAACACGGAGCTCATGTCTTGGCCGTGGCGAAAGACAGCGACGCGGTGGCCAAGCTGGTGGCGACCTGCCCCGCGGTCGTTGACGGTCTGGCGGTCGATCTGTGCGAACCCGAAGTGCATCTGGAAATCGCGGACTGGGTGGAAGACCGGCACCGCGACACCAGCGTGCTGATCAACAATGCTGCGGTAATGCACCACGGCCCCTTGACCGATGCGCCGTGGGAAAAGCTGGCGTCTGTTGCCGAAGAGATCGCAGTCAACCTCCGGGCACCCCTGTGCCTTGCCACGGCGCTGCTGCCGACACTGTCCCGGCAATCGAGCGCTGCCATCGTCAACGTCACGTCCGGCCTTGCCATCGCGCCGCGCCGGGATGCCGCCGTTTATTGCGCCACCAAGGCAGGCCTCCGCAGCTTCACGCGCGCGCTTCGGGACCAGTGCCGCCATGCCGGCTTTTCTGTCCAGGTCACCGATGTCGTCATGACGCTGGTGGACACCGATCTCACCGCCAGGCTCTCGATCCGGAAGTATCCGCCCGACCGTGCCGCTTCGGACCTTGTTCGTGGGGTGGAGCGGGGGAGTGAGGAGGTCTGGATCGAAAAAGCGAAGGCCCTGCGTGTCATCCACCGGTTGGCACCGTCGCTCGCCTACAAACTGATGCGCGCGCGATAATTCGGGAAGCCCCGCATATGCGCTGGATTGAGCTTCGCGGTCTCGTGTCGGGGCCCCGCTGATGCCGTGGCTGGGCGTTGTTGCGTAACTCTGACTGCGGGCGATTCACATCGCGAATCCATGCGGTTAGACTGGTCGCATGAGCAAGCCTCCTCCCGCCCGCTACCG
>NZ_FNPF01000050.1 GCF_900107235.1 Citreimonas salinaria | reverse complement strand
CGGTCGGTCACGTGTGCGACCTGTTCAGTGATGAAGAATGCTACAACTTCTTCAAAGCAGCAGGATACAGAACCAATTAAACGCGATCCGCTCTAAGCGTGAGTTACGCAACAATGCCAGTCGAAGGTGATATGGATGCCAGCCTTGAGGTAATGCGCAGGGCAATGTTTCGGGATTACGCCTTTCATGCAGCCGTTTTTGTTGGCGGCATGGAAGGCGTAATTGATGAGTTCGACCTACTACGCAATGCGGCTCCTAACGCTCGGCTCGTTCCGATCCCCGCACCTGGGGGCGTATCGCGTGAGCTTTTTGAGCGCGTCGGTAATCTGCCTGACGAGATGAGCACTAGGACTGACTTCACGTACTGGCTCTACAGGCTTCTTGATATCGATCCGTCGGAACCTCGCATTCTAGCTGGAGGCAGCAGTGATGCGGGCTGAAGCCCCGATTAGGCACCGCGCGTTCTTCGCTTCGACCTGGGCGGACGCACGTATCCGCCGTTTGCGGGGCGTGGTCTGGTCTACGGGACGCCGTGGCATCACAAATCCAGATGCCCCAAGCCCGATCTGGGTCGCGGAGAAGGATGCACCCCATTTGGGAGAGCACAGGGGGAAGGACGACCTCGAGATCATAGATGCCTGTCTCGATGCTTTTGAAGCATCCAACCGCTTCGTGCTCCTTGACAACGGACAGTACGGAACGCGGCTGGAACTGCCGATAGGCAGTTCTGCATCGTCGTTTCTCGAACTCGAGCTCTTCCAAGCCGCTACCCTATGCAAGCCGATCACCCTCATCACCGTGGGCCAAGCAGCCATGACGTCGTCACCGCTAGCTCGGTTCATGCGCCAGGTTGCGCAAGATGAGCCGGACATCCGGCCTGCGCGTGATCTCGTACATGCGGAAACGTTGATACTCGAGGCAATCTTCGGTTCAGGGTCCGCCGCTTCGATCGATGCTCTGGGCAGAAACCGGGCCGTTCAGGCTCTTGCCACTGAACGGCACAAGGACTGGAAGAACGAGCGGCTCTTCGAGGAACCAATCCTGCTCAAGGGCATGACGGCAGGTGACGTGGACGGGCAACGCGATGCGGAGGTCGCAGCGTGGTATCTCGACCGGGCCGACGAACAGACCGGAATGAACTACATGCTTTCGCGAACTTGGATCGCAATGCGCGCGATGATGCTAGAACACTATTCTACGACCACAGATCCCAAGTTCGTCGCGCTTTGGGACCGTGCGCTAGCAAACTGGTCACGTGCCGCAGCTTGGCGCGGGCTGCACGGCCATCTCTTTCTCGGATCCTTAGCGGCGTCCGGGGCTCGGGCTGCGATGAATCAGCGACTTGGTCTCAGTCAATTCGTACGCGCTGACGAAGGCGCCCGCGATCTCTACGATGCACTCGGCAGCGCGAACTACAGCATTGCCGGGCTGTTGCCCCGCGCAATGGGTCGTGCGTTCTACGAGCGCTGCGCGGCCTATGTCCGCGCAGGTCTCGAAGCCCGGGGCGACGACGAACGCGAATCGCTTCTGCCTCTACGCGGTGCGGTAGAACTTCGCCTCGGACTTCGTAGCGAGGCTCGGCAGACGCCCCGTGACGCCCTGCGCCTCGCCGACCACGGCGGCGATCCGAACCACATCGGATTTCTTACGAGCGAACTGGGATGGTCTGAACTTCGGCGCAATCCATGGCTGGCACGGCGCCACATAGCGGAAGGATTGGGAATGCTGACCTCGGACTGCAATCGAGGCTTCCGTTGCCGTATGATGCGCAAGCTTGTCTACGCAAATATTGCCTCTTTCCGCTGGGGCGAGGCGCGCGTGGTCGCTGCAAGCCTTATCGCCGAAGCCACCGAAGCTCAGGCTTATGATCAGATTGACCAAGTCATTCGGTTTGCTGCAGCCGGTAAGCCTTGAACTTTCGGACTTCCAGACGGGCTTCTCTGACGTCCTGCCGAGGATCCCGTAGAGGTGCGCCCTAACAGCACGTCACCGTGATTGTTGCGCGCTCGCCCTGATCTCCGACAGAGCGCGGATGAGGTTTTTCACGCCAAGGCCGTCATGAAGCGCGCGACAGCTTTGGAACGCTCACGTTGGTTTCCTCGGAACTCGCGACGCTACCGCGGGTCCAGTCCCGAAGTGCTACATTGGCCGTGCTCTTCTTGTTGACGGCGAGTTGGATGTTGCTGGCTTTCCAGCCGTCGTCCTTCTCCCGAAGAACGATGAATCCCAAATACGGATCGCCGGCGAGCTGGTTATGGTCGCCGACATAGCGGGTCTCGTAGGTTGCGCAGACCGTGTGGTCATCCATGAAGGAAGCATCGAGGCAGCGGCGTACCATTTCTGTCAGGCGGTTTTCCTGCAGGCCTTCGATGAAGGCAACGCAGATGGCCTTCACCTCCGCCTCGCTCGTCGCCACGGTTCGTCCCTCCATGCTCTCGAGCGTGAATGGGATGTCGAGCGAGGCCATGGCAGCGGCGACATCGCCGCGGATCGATGCCTGGCCCTGTCGGTTCAGGAAGTCCTGAGCGATGCGATGAGCATCCTTGGCAGCCATGGTTCAACCCGTCCGGAACTTCAGAATAGTTGAGCACTTGCACCAAGTAGCATGGCATTTGGCCATCAGGTCAATACAAGTTGCCGTCCCTTCTGGATCAAATACGGTGGATCCACGAGCGCCCGCAGGTTTGCCTGCGGGCGCTTTTCGATGTCGTTGTTGCACAAATCCGTTCCTGCGGATGGGGATGGGGATGATCGCGGTGCCCTGCCGGTCGGTGATGGCTTTGTGGCACCGGCGCGTGTCGTAGGCGCCGTCGGCGGTGACCGTTCCGATCTGCTCGTCTTCC
>NZ_FNPF01000053.1 GCF_900107235.1 Citreimonas salinaria | reverse complement strand
TGCGCGTAGAGATCGTCGAGCGACGGCGGCGTGATTTCCATGTCCTCGACCGCAGGCCCGGCGGCTGCCAGGCTGCGGATGACCTCCATCTTGCGCGTCTCCGAACAGGTCAGGTCGATTGCATCCGCCCCGCGCGACACCTGCGTGTCGGGCGGCAGCGCCGCCTCGACCTCGGGCCAGCCGCCGTTCACGCGCAGGCGCATGCGCACCGGCAGTTCCGCAAGCCGCCGAAGCTCGGCAATTGTTCCGTCTGCCAGCAGTTTCCCGCGATGCATGATCAGCACCCGTTCGGCCCGCTGTTCCAGCTCTCCCAGCGCGTGGGACGACAGCAGCACCGTGGCGCCGCGACCGCGCAGGGTCTGGACCGTCTCGTAGAAGCTGAGTCTCAGCGACGGGTCGAGGCCGGTGGTGGGCTCGTCCAGAAGCAGAAGGCGGGGCTCGCCCAGCAGCGCCTGTGCAAGGCCGAGCCGCTGGCGCATGCCCTTGGAATAGGTGCCCACGCGCCGGTCGGCCGCGTCGGCCAGACCAACCTGCGCCAGCACGTCGCGCAGATCGCCGCGCACGCCCTTGAGGCGCGCGTAGAACTTCAGCAGCTCGTACGCGGTTAGCGACGGGTTGAAGGCCACGTTCTCGGGCAGGAAACCGATCTCGCGCCGCGCGCCGAAGCTGCGGCCGGGGTCCTGTCCGAGGACCGCCAGCGTTCCGGCGCTTGGCCGGATCAGGCCCAGCATCAGCTTCATCAACGTAGTCTTGCCGGCGCCGTTGTGCCCGACAAGGGCCACGGTCTGTCCGGGCGCGAGCGAGAACGTCACGTCCTCGACCGCGGTGTGGCGCCCGAAGCGCCGGGTAACGCCCGAGAGGGCGACGGTGGGGTCAGCCATCTGCGGGCTCCGTCAGAGGTTGCATCAGCGGCGCGCTGTCGATGACGCCGCCGGGCTGCAGCGCGGGCAGCTGCGACTGCGCCCAGCGGATCGTCTGGACGGCCGGGCTGGTGACCAGCACCTTGGCCATCGGGTTGCGCCACAGCACCTGGTCGATGACATCGTTCGGGCGGTAGGGCTGGTCTGCGATGCCGTCGCCGTCCAGATCGAAGGCGGCGTTGTCGCTCCAGTAGTTGCCCTGCCCCTCCTCGGACCAGTCGAGGTGCCGGGTGCCCACGTACTTCACCTGGCTGCGGTTGCCGATGAAGGCGTTGCCCGACAGCGTGTTCTGCTCGGACCCGGCGGTGAAGTGGATGCCGATACCGCAACCCTCGAAGCGGTTGCGGCGGAACTCGTTGAAGTTGGCATTGTAGATGAACACGCACTTCTCGCCACCCTCGCGGACGGTGTTGCCCTCGACCTGCGAATAATTGGCGTAGTTGAAGAGGAACCCGTGATCCTCGTCCCCTTCCGAGACGTTGCCGCTGACCTTCAGGCGGTGCGAGAACATGATCGCGTAGCCGACCGTGTTGCCGACCGACAGGTTACCGGTGACCTCGCTGTCGTTGGCATACATGTAATGGATCGCGAAGCGCACGTTGCGGATGCGGTTGTTTCGGAAGGCGTTGTTCTTGCTGGTGTTCACGAAGATGCCGTCGCGGCCCAGGCTGATGTCGTTGTCCTCGACCACCGCGCCGGGGGCGTTCCAGACCGAGATGCCGCTGCCGAGTTCGGAGAAGCGCCGGTCGTCCCGTCCGATGACGGTGTTGCCCCGCGCGACCGCGTCGGGCGGCCCCATCAGGTAGATTCCGAAGAGGTTGCCCTCGACCACGTTGTCCTCGATCAGCGCGCGCTCGGCCGTCTGCTCGACGAAGATGCCGGAATCCTCTTCCGCCAGAACGGTGCCCGAGCCGCGCACCGTCAGCCCGCGCACCACCGCGTCGGGTGCCGTGACGGTGATGACGCTGCCCTCGCCCGTGCCCTCGACCACGGCACCGTCGGCGCCGTGCAGCGCCAGGGGTGTTGCGATGGTCAGCGGCCCGGCGTGGACGCCCGGCTCCAGCCGGATCACGTCACCCTCGGCGGCCGAGTCGAGGATCGGCTGCACCGGTTCGCCCGGCGCAACCGACCGCTCGGCCGCGAAGGCGGTGCCGGCGTAAAGCGCCAGCACCAGGACACAGATGTGTCGCATCGTCCGCATCAGGTTGCCCGCGGCTCGACGATCATGCGGCCCTTCATCTCCATGTGGAGCGCGTGGCAGAACCACGGGCAGTAGTACCAGTAGACGCCGGGCCGCCCGGCCGTGAAGGTCACCGACGCCGTCTGCTTCGGGCTGACCTCGAAGTTGATGCCGTAGTTGGTGATGCAGAAGCCGTGGCTCACGTCCTCGACCTCGTCGAGGTTGGTGATGGTGATCGTCACCTCGTCACCTTCCTGCACGCGGAACTCGGTCATGCTGAAGGCCGGCGCGACCGAGTACATGTAGATCCGCACCTTGTTGCCGTCGCGGATCACGTCGGCGGCGTTCTCCAGGTCGATCCCGTCCGCCTCGGCCCGCGCCCGCGCCTCGGCGAACATCGGGTCGTTGCGGTCCCAGACGTGCAGCGGGTTGATCTT
>NZ_FNPF01000060.1 GCF_900107235.1 Citreimonas salinaria | reverse complement strand
CGTATCGCCCTTGATTGGATTCGGGATTCTCAAGGCGTTCTTTCTGTGATTCCCTGCCGATATGGCAGATATGGGGGGCAGAGATGGGTAAACCGCATCCTGTTGAATTGCGCGCACGCGCGGTTGCGCTTGTCGAGCAGGGCAACACGCACACCGAAGCGGCGCGGCGACTGTGTGTTTCGATCAAGTTCGTGAACGACATGGTGCGGCTTAAGCGCGAGACCGGTGAACTCGCGCCGAAGCTGCAGGGCAATCCTGGGCGTGGCAAGCTGACACGCGTCAAGGACTGGGTGCGGGACCAGATCGCGGCGCAACCTGATCTAACGATCGACGAACTGACAGCGAAGGTGGCCGGGGAGCACGGGCTGAAGGTGCATCGTTCATCGATCGGACGACTGCTGCTCCGGCTGGGATTGTCACACAAAAAAAGATCTGCAGGCGCTTGAGCAGAAACGCGGAGATGTGGCCGACCTACGCCACGTCTGGATCACAAAACGCCAGCCTTTTATGGCCAGCCATCTGGAAAGGCTGGCCTTCATCGACGAGACATCGGTCAAGACAAACATGGTCAAGACCACCGGCTGGGCCCCGCGCGGCCAGCGCTTGGTCGATCATGCACCCTTCGGACATTGGCGCACGCAGACCTTCATCGGAGCCTTGCGCCACGACCGGATGGACGCCCCATGGGTCATCGATGGAGCCATGAATGGCGAGATGTTTGATCTCTATGTCACCACTCAATTGGTGCCGACGCTGCGAAAAGGGGACGTTGTCATCCTCGATAACCTGTCCAGCCACAAAAGTCCCGGTCCGGCCCAGGCCCTACGCGACATCGGCGCATGGTTCCTGTTCCTGCCGCCCTACAGCCGCGATTTGAACCCCATCGAGATGGCCTTCTCAAAGTTGAAGGCGCTGATCAGAAAGGCTGCGGCGCGAAACTACCATGAGCTTTGGCAGGCGGTCGGTCACGTGTGCGACCTGTTCAGTGATGAAGAATGCTACAACTTCTTCAAAGCAGCAGGATACAGAACCAATTAAACGCGATCCGCTCTA
>NZ_FNPF01000054.1 GCF_900107235.1 Citreimonas salinaria | reverse complement strand
TGGGCGTAGAGGTCGTCCAGCGACGGTGGTGTGATTTCCATGTCCTCGACCGCAGGCCCGGCGGCTGCCAGGCTGCGGATGACCTCCATCTTGCGTGTTTCCGAACAGGTCAGGTCGATCGCATCCGCTCCGTGCGCCACCTGTGTGCCGGGCGGCAGCGCTGCCGCCACGTCGGGCCAGCCGCCGTTCACGCGCAGGCGCAGACGCACCGGCAATTCGGCCAGCCGGCGAAGCTCGGCGATCGTCCCGTCGGCCAGCAGGCGTCCGCGATGCATGATCAGCACCCGTTCGGCCCGCTGTTCGAGCTCTCCCAAAGCGTGGGACGACAGCAGCACCGTGGCGCCGCGGCCGCGCAGGGTCTGAACCGTGTCGTAGAAGCTGAGCCTAAGCGAGGGGTCGAGCCCGGTGGTCGGCTCGTCCAGAAGCAGAAGGCGGGGTTCGCCAAGCAGCGCCTGTGCAAGGCCCAGCCGCTGGCGCATGCCCTTGGAATAGGTGCCCAGGCGCCGGTCGGCCGCGTCGGCCAGACCGACCTGCGCCAGCACGTCGCGCAGATTGCCGCGCACGCCCTTGAGGCGCGCGTAGAACTTCAGCAGCTCGTACGCGGTGAGCGACGGGTTGAAGGCCACGTTCTCGGGCAGGAAGCCGATCTCGCGCCGCGCGCCGAAGCTGCGGCCGGGATCCTGTCCAAGGACCGCCAGGGTGCCGGCGCTCGGCCGGATCAGGCCCAGCATCAGCTTCATCAGCGTGGTCTTGCCGGCGCCGTTGTGCCCGACAAGGGCCACCGTCTGTCCCGGCGCGAGTGAGAACGACACGTCCTCGACCGCGGTGTGGCGCCCGAAGCGCCGGTGACGCCCGACAGGGCGACGGTGGGGTCAGCCATCTGCGGGCTCCGTAATGGGTTTCATCAGCGGCGCGCTGTCGATGACGCCGCCGGGTTGCAGCGCGGGCAGCTGCGACTGCGCCCAGCGGATCGTCTGGACGGCCGGGCTGGTGACCAGCACCTTGGCCATCGGGTTGCGCCACAGCACCTGGTCGATGACGTCGTTCGGGCGGTAAGGCTGGTCTGCGATGCCGTCGCCGTCCAGATCGAAGGCCGCGTTGTCGCTCCAGTAGTTGCCCTGGCCCCCCTCGGACCAGTCGAGGTGCCGGGTGCCGACATACTTCACCTGGCTGCGGTTGCCGATGAAGGCATTGCCCGACAGCGTGTTCTGCTCGGACCCGGCGGTGAAGTGGATGCCGATGCCGCAGCCCTCGAAGCGGTTGCGGCGGAATTCGTTGAAGTTGGCGTTGTAGATGAACACGCACTTCTCGCCACCCTCGCGGACGGTGTTGTCCTCGACCTGCGAATAGTTGGCGTAGTTGAACAGGAACCCGTGATCCGTGTCCCCTTCCGAGACGTTGCCGCTGACCTTCAGCCGGTGCGAGAACATGAGCGCGTAGCCGACCGTGTTGCCGACCGACAGGTTGCCGGTGACCTCGCTATCGTTGGCGTACATGTAATGGATCGCGAAGCGCAGGTCGCGCATGCGGTTGTTGCGATAGACGTTGTTCTTGCTGGTGTTCACGAAGATGCCGTCGCGGCCGAGACTGATGTCGTTGTCCTCGACCACCGCGCCGGGCGCGTTCCAGACCGATATGCCGCTGCCGAGTTCGGAGAAGCGCCGGTCGTTCCTTCCGATGACAGTATTGCCGCGCGCGACCGCGTCGGGCGGCCCCATCAGGTAGATGCCGAAGAGGTTGCCCTCGACCCGGTTGTCCTCGATCAGCGCGCGCTCGGCCGTCTGCTCGACGAAAATGCCGGAATCCTCCTCGGACAGGACGGTGCCCGAGCCGCGCACGGTCAGCCCGCGCACCACCGCGTCGGGCGCCGTGACGGTGATGACGCTGCCCTCGCCCGGCCCCTCGACCACCGCGCCGTCGGCGCCTTCCAGCGTCACGGGCGTGGCAACGGCCAGCGGCCCCGCGTGGACGCCCGGCTCCAGCCGGATCACGTCGCCCTCGGCCGCCGCGTCGAGCAGCGGCTGCACCGGCTCGCCCGGCGCAACCGAGTGCTCGGCCGCGAAGGCGGTGCCGGCGCAAAGCGCCAGCACCAGGACACAGATGTGTCGCATCGTCCGCATCAGGTTGCCCGAGGCTCGACGATCATGCGGCCCTTCATCTCCATGTGGAGCGCGTGGCAGAACCACGGGCAGTAGTACCAGTAGACGCCGGGCCGTCCGGCCGTGAAGGTCACGGACGACGTCTGCTGCGGGCTGACCTCGAAGTTGATGCCGTAGTTGGTGATGCAGAAGCCGTGACTCACGTCCTCGACCTCGTCGAGGTTGGTGATGGTGACCGTGACCTCGTCACCTTCCTGAACGCGGAACTCGGTGAGGCTGAAGGCCGGCGCCACCGAGTACATGTAGACCCTGACCTTGTTGCCGTCGCGGATCACGTCGGCCGCGTTCTCCAGGTCGATCCCGTCCGCCTCGGCCCGCGCCCGCGCCTCGGCGAACATCGGGTCGTTGCGGTCCCAGACGTGCAGCGGGTTGATCTT
>NZ_FNPF01000055.1 GCF_900107235.1 Citreimonas salinaria | reverse complement strand
GGCAGGATCGGACTGTCGCCGTCGCTGCTGGGGGTGAACTCGACTGCCCGGATGTCCGAAGTGGCGGTATCCATCGCCAGGTGGACCTTGCGCCATTGGCGCCGACCCTGCACGCCGTGCTTGCGGGTCACCGGCACGCGCCTCCTGCGCGAATGGCAGGGCGTCGAGCACGTGGTCACCGTCACCGCCGACGGCTTCGAATGGCAGGGGCGACCCTACAAGTCGCTTTCCGCTATCGCTCGGGCGATCACGGGCACGCGTTGGAACGGGTGGACCTTCTTCGGGCTGAAGAACCACAGGGGGCGGTCATGACGAAGCCGCCGGAAAAATCGAAGGTCGTCCGGAAGCTGCGATGCGCGGTCTACACCCGGAAATCTTCCGAGGAAGGGTTGGAGCAGGAGTTCAACAGCCTCCACGCCCAGCGGGAGGCCTGCGAGGCGTACATCGCCAGCCAGCGTTCCGAGGGCTGGGTGCTGGTCCGCGATCAGTATGACGACGGCGGCATCTCTGGCAGCACGCTGGAACGGCCCGGCCTGCAGCGGCTGCTGGAGGATATCGAGGACGGGCTGGTCGACGTGGTGGTGGTCTACAAGATCGACCGGCTCAGCCGCTCGCTCGCCGACTTCGCCAAGCTGGTCGAGGTGTTCGACCGGAACGGCGTGACGTTCGTCTCAGTCACGCAGTCGTTCAATACCACCACCTCCATGGGGCGGCTGACGCTGAACATCCTGCTGTCCTTCGCCCAGTTCGAGCGCGAGGTGACGGCGGAGCGGATCCGCGACAAGGTCGCGGCCTCTCGGCGCAAGGGCATGTGGATGGGCGGGGTCCCGCCCTACGGCTACTGCGTCGAGGACCGGAAGCTGGTGGTAGCCGAAGAAACCGCCGCGCATGTGCGCTGGATCTTCGCACGCTTCCTCGAGATCGGGTCCTGCACCGAACTGGCGCGGGAGGTCGGCGCGCGCGGCATCCGCACGCCGCGCGGCAACCGGATCGACAAGAAATACATCTACCGGATGCTTAGCAACCGCGCCTATATCGGCGAGGCGGTCCACAAGGGCGAGAGCTATCCCGGCGAGCACGACGCCATCATCGACCGCGAAACGTGGGACCGGGTGCATGCCATCCTGCAGGAGAGCCCGCGCAAACGCGCCGCGCGCACCCGGGCAGAAACGCCGGCGCTGCTGAAGGGACTGCTGTTCGGGCCGGACGGTGCCGCGTTCTCGTCGACGCACACCCGCAAGGGCGACAGACTCTACCGCTACTATGTAAGCCAGACCGTGCTGAAGCACGGCGCGGGATCGTGCCCGGTTGGCCGGGTGCCCGCTGGCGAGATCGAGGCGACCGTCATCGACCAACTCCGCACCGTGTTCCGCCAGCCGGAGATTGTTGCGGGGACCTGGAAGGCGGCGCGTGCTCACGCCGACGACATCTCCGACGCCGACGCCCGCGCGGCCATGCAGCAGATCGACCCGCTGTGGGACGAGCTGTTTCCTGCCGAGCAGGCACGCATCCTGGCACTGCTGGTGGAGCGCGTGGATATCGGCACGGACGGGCTCAATGTCCGACTTCGCGTCGACGGCCTCAGCGGCCTCGCGCGCGAGATGCTGGCCGGCGGCATCGAGGCCGCAGCGTGACACGCGGGGCGCCAATACCTGACACAGTGACGCTCCACGTCCCGTTCCGCGTCGTGAAACGCGGCGGTAGGAAGGAGATGCAGTTGCCGGAATGCGCCACGCAATCGCGGCTGACCGACAACACGCTGGTAAAGGCGCTGGCCCGCGCGTTCCGGTGGAAACGGATGCTCGAATCCGGTGAATTCGCCACCATCGCCGAACTGGCTGAGCGAGAGGGCATCGCTTTCACCTACATGGCGCGGCTGATGCGCCTGTCGCTGCTCGCGCCCCACGTCGTCGAGGCGATCCTGAACGGGAAGCAAGGGCCGGAGCTGACGCTTGCGCGGGTGCTTGAGCCCTTCCCACTCAACTGGACGGAACAGATGGACGAGCTTCAGGCCAAAACAGCGGCGCCCACCCATCAAAATGCCACCGCAACAGAACCACCGAATTTGTGCCTCTGATAGGCTTTGTTGCGCAAAGGCGAGGTGAGGGATTCATCTTGTGAATCCAGCGTGGTAGCTGGCCTGCATGAGCAGACCAATCCCGCCGAGCTACAAG
>NZ_FNPF01000056.1 GCF_900107235.1 Citreimonas salinaria | reverse complement strand
CGGGTCAAACTGGCTGGCTCCCCCCTTGTTCCAATACGGCTCACAGCAGTGGCGAAATTCAAGACTGTCCCATGCGCCTTCGGCGAGCAATTTCAGGTGCGCGCACCGCGTTCCGGCTCGACCTCTTGCGGCCCGATCTCCTGCCGGATCAGGCTTAGCGTCTCGTCCGGCGCGTCCCAAGGGATGTAGTGGCCGGCATCTGCGATCCAGTGCAGTCGCGCCTGGGGAAACGCTGCGGCCGCCCGGCCGGCCTGCCGCGGCAGCAGCAGGCGGTCCTTGCGCCCCCAGACGATCGTGACGGGGCCGCGCGTCTTCTCGGTGCCCTTTTGAACGGGCCCGTCGGCCAGATCGCGCGTCAGTGCATCGAAGGTGGGGGTCGCCGCGAAAGACCGAAGCTCGCGCAGCGCCATCTCGGGTGGGACCTGCGCCGGTCGGGCCGAGATCTGGGCCAGAAGCGCCGCGCGGCCGGCGGCGTGGCGCGTCAGCGTCGGCAAGGCCGGGCGGGACAGCCGCGCGAACCGGCCGCTGGCCAGCAGCGACACCTTCAGGAACCGGCTTTCCCCGGCGCTCCAGAACCCGCCCGGCGCCAGCGCGACCGTCGCCCCGACAAGGTCGCGACGCGCCATTTCCAGCGCAACCCGCCCGCCGACCGAGTGGCCGACGCAATCGATTCCGACGATCTCCTCGGCGTGGATGAAGTCTGCGATCGCGTCGGCGATGCCCCGGAACGTGCCGGCGTCTGGCGTCACGGGCGAGGCGCCGTGTCCCGGAAGGTCCACGGCGATGACCGCGTTCGTCGTCGCCAGGGCGTCGATCAGATCGCCCCACGAAGCGATGTTGCCGCCCAGGCCGTGCAACAGGAGCAGGGGCTTTCCCGTGCCCCTTCGGACAACGTTGAGAGGCGACGCGGAGGGGTTCGTGTTCAGGCTCATGCTGGTCAACGATCAGGGCGCGGGAAACGATCCCACGCCCGTAGCGGACGCCTGATCAGCGTTGCTGCGCGCCGCCGCCGCCGGTCACGCGGCTTGCAGCCTGCTCCACGACCTCGATATCCGCCGGGTGGGACATCGCCGCGCGGGCGCGCTCCATCAGCTCCTCCGCAAAGCGGTCGACCGGCGCGCGGAACCCGTCCGGAGCGACGACCTGTATCGTTTCGAGCGCCTCGAACAGCTTCACGCAGACCTCGATCGTGCCGGCACCGTCCCGGGCGATCGGCCGGAACGCATCGTCCAAGATGTCCTGGGGCGAAATAGCGACCATCGACACCCGGTCATGTCCGGGTTCGGGGTGCGTCTGCTCCATTCGCGCGAACCATTCCGACAGGATGCGAACATCCGTCTGGATGACGTTGATGGCGGTGCCCGGATCGTTCACCCCGGTAGACAGCGCGCGCGCGGCGATCTCGTTCAGCACGATGAGGCCGAAGCGCGGATCGTGGTCGAAGGTCCGCTCGCGGCCAAGCACGATGGCTTCGCGGATGCCGTTAACGGCGTCTTCGTCAATCGTGCCCGACACGAGCACAAGCGGCCGCGCCGCTGTCACGTAAGCACCGGGCCGGGCGACCACATGTATGAAAAGATCGTGCGTCTCGGCGACCTTCTGAAGGCGGCCGGTTTCGATATTTTGGACGAAGCCCAGCCGGGTCGCGTGCAACGGGCGTCCGTGATCCGCCGCGCGGGTGCTTTGCCGGCAGCCGAACAACGGTCGTTCGGCGATCTCGCGGAAGGCGGCAGACGTGGTCAGTTCCATCCGCTGGATAGTTTCGCCGACCTGTCCTATGGACGAGATCTTGCTGATCCAGCGAATGAGCGCGCCGACCACCAGGATCACGACGAGGAGTGTGACGCTGAACAGGATCAGGCGGCCCGAGGCGGTGAAGAATCCGCTTGAAAGGGCGATGATGCCGACGATGCTGAACATGAACGCCCCGATGAAGATCGAGATCGGCGCCTGTGCGGCGCGGTCTTGGGATATCAGGCGCACGACGCGCGGCGTGGTCGTCTGGGAGGCGCCGAAGAATGCGGTGACCATCGTCGCCAAGGCGAAGGTCGCCACGGTAAGCATGCTGGTCGCGACGATGGTCAGGATGGTCTGCGTCGCGCTTTCCGGTATGTCCACCGGCAGGTCCTGCGGCA
>NZ_FNPF01000058.1 GCF_900107235.1 Citreimonas salinaria | reverse complement strand
TGGTCTTGCCCCCGTTTCGCCGGACACTCAGGCAGTTGCGGTTTGAGCTGCGATGAAGTCGCGTGGCGAGCGCATCTTCAGCCCTGAGTGCGGGTGGTTGTCGTTGTAGTCCTCGAACCACCCAGCGATCAATTCGAGGACTGTAGCGGCATCCGGTAGCGGCGTCACATGGACGTAGTCCCGCTTCAGCGTCTTCACGAAAGCTTCCGAGATGCCATTGCTCTGCGGGCTCTTCACCGGTGTGAAGCAGGGCTTCAGGCCGAGCTGGCGGGCGAAGATGCGTGTCTCCTTCGCGATGTAAGGCGAGCCGTTGTCGCTCAGTATTTCGACCGGATGAGGCGCCCTGTAGGTTCCGAACCGCTGCTCGACCGCCTCCAGCATCATGTCGCGGATGTCCGAGCCACTGATGCCTGCATTCACTACAGCTCGCCAGGAGATGATCTCTCGATCGTGGGCATCGACGATGAACGCGCCCCGGACGATCTCGCGGTTCCAGCAGGTGAACTCGAATCCATCCGAGCACCAGCGTATGTTCGAGCGCATCGTCACGACCTTGCCTTCATGGGTCAGCTCCGGCCGCTCGGTATATCTGCGAGCCAGCAGAAGGCTGTGTGCCTGCATGATGCGGTAGACGCGCTTATGGTTGATGGGCGCGGCGCCCTCCGCCCGGAGCTGGCGGTTCAGGAGCGCCGTGATGCGGCGGTAGCCGTAGGTCGGGCGCGCCGCGACCAGCGCTGTGATCAGCGGCAGGACCGCCGCGTCTTGCGCTTTATGATAGCGCCGACGCGGCTTTGCGCTCCCGGTCAGGCGAGCATGGAGGTTGGATCGGGAGACGCCCAAAGTCTCGGCCACGACCTTCACCGGAAACCGTCCTTCGGCTGCGACTGCGCAAGCCACGTCCGTTTTTTTGAGCGCGCTTTGTCCAGAGCCTCCTTGAGGATCTCGACCTCGAGCGTCTTGCGCCCGAGCTGCCGCTCCAGCTCGCGGACGCGATCCTCCATCTGGCGAACCGCTCGATTGCTGGTCACGTCGTCATCTTCAGACACGGCTACGGCACCCCCATCCAGCATCAGGCGACGCCAACGATACAGAAGGTTCGGAGCAACGCCATTCCGGCGAGCGACGACCGAGATGCTGGCGCCGTCCTCCAACGTCTCCTCGACGATCCGCATCTTCTCAGCAGCAGGCCAGCGGCGCCGACGGCCGCCATCGGTAATGATCTCATAGTCAGACATAAGCACGTGCTTAGGCATATGCCTAAGCCTCCATGGTTATGCCCGAGTGTCCGGTCGAAACGGGGGCCAGTTCA
>NZ_FNPF01000059.1 GCF_900107235.1 Citreimonas salinaria | reverse complement strand
CCCGCACTCAGGGCTGAAGATGCGCTCGCCACGCGACTTCATCGCAGCTCAAACCGCAACTGCCTGAGTGTCCGGCGAAACGGGGGCAAGACCACGGCTTCTGCGGCGCCGCTGGCTTCGGCTGGTCTGCGAAGTTTAGACCGTCGATCCCCATGATGTCGGCGTATTCGGTCCGGAAGAGATGCTGCCCAGTGACGGGGTCGGGATCTGGCGACACATCGTAAGATAGGCGCCTCAAGGCGCGACCGATCACTTGCTCGCAAATAAGCCGCGAGCCGAAGGCGCGCAGTCCCATGATGTGCGTCACGTTGTTGGCATCCCAGCCCTCAGTAAGCATCGAAACCGACACCACGCAGCGAACCTGTCCTCCGAGCCGCCCGGCTTGTCCGACTGTGTTCATCACTTCACGCAGGATCTCGGCGTCGGAGACATCCTCGACACCCTGGCCGCGACTGGCCCGCTCCCGACGGAAGGCCTCGATCTCGGTTGCATGTGCCTCGCGGAACCCACTGTCGATCTCGGCACCGCTTTCCAGGGCGGCGGAATCGATCAGGATCGTGCGCGGTTTCTCGAGGCGCTGGTCGTGATCGTCGTAGTTCCGGAAGAGCTCGAAATGCCCCTGCTTGACCGTTTCCCGATCCTCGTCATCGGTCCAGGTGAAACCGGCAATATAGTCGCGAACCGCTTCGGAGTTCGTCGTGTTGTTGCAGACTACGATGAATACCGGCGGGACGCCGACCTGCTCTTTTTCCCACAGGGCGAATGTCTTCTCGTAGTGACCATAGAGCGCATCCAGGGCCACCTTGAGTTCGATCGGCAACTTGTGTGGATCAGGCTTCGCCTCCCCGCGGCGTTGTTGCGTAACTCTGACTGCGGGCGATTCAC
This sequence comes from Citreimonas salinaria, assembly GCF_900107235.1. GTDB lineage: Bacteria > Pseudomonadota > Alphaproteobacteria > Rhodobacterales > Rhodobacteraceae > Citreimonas > Citreimonas salinaria. Next base: position 171 of record NZ_FNPF01000059.1, on the reverse strand, counting down.
ATCGCGAATCCATGCGGTTAGACGGGTCGCATGAGCAAGCCTCCTCCCGCCCGCTACCGCACGACGAACTGGTCCAGCTATAACGCCGCGTTGCGCAAGCGCGGCTCGATGCTGATCTGGGTAGAGGAAATGGCCTGGCTGGCGCCGCATGAAGGTCGGCTCGGCCGCCCT
>NZ_FNPF01000062.1 GCF_900107235.1 Citreimonas salinaria | reverse complement strand
CAGCGGCCCGTCGGCGCGGCGATAGGGGACCTGAACGGCCAAGGTCTTCTGCCTCCGGCACAGGGTGGAGAAGTCCGGAACGGGCCAATCCAGCCCCGCCAGTTTCAGCAGGCTCGCCACCATCCCGGCGGTCTGGCGAAGCGGCAGCTTGAACAGGATCTTGATAGACAGGCAGAGTTGTATGGCCGCATCGGAAAACACTGGCGGGCGTCCCGGCCGACCGTCATGCGGCGCGCGCCACGTCATGTCCTTATCGACCCAGATCAACAGCGATCCCCGCTTCCGCAGTGATGCGTTGTAGCTGGACCAGTTCGTGGTGCGATAGCGGGCGGGAGGAGGCTTGCTCATGCACCGCGGCATTGTTGCGTAACTCACGCCTAAGGCGTGACTTCCCCTTTCCCCGCTGATGTCATGCCACGCGAACGATCTCGGCGGCGCCGAGGGCTGAGAAGCGGTTCATGAGTGCGACGCGGATGTGGATTTCGGCGGTTTGGCGGTCGGGATCTCTTGCGGCGATGCGCTCGCCGAATGCCTTGAGGCATCGCATCTTCGCCTCCACGCGGCTCCTGGCGTGGTATCCGGTCCAGTGCTTCCAGAACGCCCGGCCGTAGTGTTTCGTGGCGCGTAGCGTCTCGTTCCGAGCCTTTGCTGCAGGGCTGTCTTCCTTCCAGGGGCGCCCGTTCTTCCGGATCGGAATGATCGGCGTGGCTTGCCGGTCGATGATGGAGGCATGGCAGCGGCGGGTGTCGTAAGCACCATCCGCGGTCACGGAGCCTATCTGCTCGTCCTCGGGGATCTGGCCGAGCAATTCGGGCAGGATCGGACTGTCGCCGTCGCTGCTGGGGGTGAACTCGACTGCCCGGATGTCCGAAGTGGCGGTATCCATCGCCAGGTGGACCTTGCGCCATTGGCGCCGACCCTGCACGCCGTGCTTGCGAGCCTGCCACTCACCATCGCCCAGGAACTTGATGCCGGTGCTGTCCACGAGGAGGTTCAGGGGACCGTCGGCAAGGCGGTACGGGATCTGGACCGCCA